>CAWAOG010000001.1:0-99071 GCA_963783625.1 uncultured delta proteobacterium
GTCGTATCTCATCCGGCACGTACGAGATCAGACGAGTTAATTCTTGCGCACAGACACGCAAAGCATTGTATAATAAGGTGCTTGCGTGTTTCATGAACGGAGGTTATGATGAAAGTGAAAATTTGTTTTGTGTGTGTGATGATTATCCTTTGTTCAAGCAACCCGGCCGGCTCGGTAAGTTTTGCTCCATATGTTTCTGTTCCAGTAGACTGGATTCACGTAGTCGCAATCGGCGATGTGACGGGGGATGGTAGGAACGACATTGTAGCACTTCCGGATTACGACGATTATGATCCAATGAATGAAGTCTACGTGTTTTCGCAGAATGACTCGGGTAGTCTCAATTCTGTGGTTGCTTATATTGTAGGTAAACGGAAGCATTTGGCTATAGGTGATGTGAATCACGATGGAAGAAACGATGTTGTTATGACGGCCGATTCCGGTATCAGCGTCATGCTGCAAAATGGCTCGGGAGGTCTGGAGACGCCGGTCAATTACGCATCAACAAACTCATCAGTTGTCCGTATTCGTGACATCAACGGGGATGGGCGCCTTGACGTAATTGCTCTGAGTGGCTCATCTATTTACAGCACAGATGGAACCTCAATAGACATTTTTCTGCAAAATGAGTCGGATTATCTTAACCTGCAAACAACGATTGATCTCCCCTCTGGCTGGGCAAGCTATTCCAATATGGATACAGGCGACATGAATGGCGATGGATATCTTGATATTGTTCTTCTTGCGGACGGATATCAGGGAGAGCATACAATTGTTGTCGTATATCAGGATGCGAGCGGTAGCCTTGAGACAACAAATCAGTTCTCCACCGGGACTAGTTTCTTCGGCGCCAGCATGGCAGTCGGTGATGTAGATGGCGACGGAAGAGATGATGTTGTTGTCACGCATGGAGGAAACAGCCCGGCGTCCAAGGTCGTTGTCCTATATCAGGACAGCAGCGGATCTTTGTCCCCTGCGATGGTGTATGATTCCTACGATTGTCCCGGTGCCGTTCTTGTTACGGATATCAATTCCGATGGAAAAAAGGACGTTGTCGTACTTCACGATGGATGGAATGCGGTAGGTGTTTATGGGCAAAATCAAAGTGGAGTTTTGAGTTCTGAGCAACGCTCCAGTATCCCGTATACGACCTGGTATGGCAATCATGCTCTCGCGGTGGGAGATATCAACAACGACGGGAAAAACGATATCGTTGTCGGTTACCAGACCGGGCTGGCCATTCTTTATCAGCTTGACAGTCTTATCGCATCAAATGCATATCCTCTCCTTCCAGGCGATTCATGGACGTACCGAATTGAGAGTAGCTCAAATACATATACTACAGCGGTTGCAGGTGGTACTTATCCTGTTAATGGCGTGGAGACCACCCTCGTTCAAGGTTCCGACGGTTCACAAATGTATATGACAAGTGACGGTTCGGGCATATACGAACATCGTGAATACGCGCCGGCTTTTAACGGCAATCCTGCAGTGACGGTGACGCTCAGTCCCGCTTTTGCATATAGTGAAGCTGAGATGACAATTGGCCAGTCGGTGCCAAGCTCAGGGACAGCTACTTTTGATTACGGTGTATATGGAGTCTACTACTTGAATTACACCGGAAGTTCCACACTTCAAACCATTGAGACTGTTGTTGTCCCTTTTGGAACCTTCCAAGCAGGAAGGTTACAGACGGTCTTGACGTGTACGGGATACATCGGTTCTGAATATGTTAGCGGGTCGGTTACTCAGACGCTCTGGGTAGCTGAAAACATAGGAGTGGTGAAGCAAATCTTCGGTTCGAACACGTATGTACTGACAGATGCAAACTTTACGCCGGAAGCCTTCAACTTCCCTTCACGGATAGGTGTTGATAAAGGAACTGTCATTGTCTCGGATTCAATTGTCGTTTCAGGCATAAGTGCACCTGCCGCTATTTCCATTGCGGGGGGAGAATACAACATTGACGGTGGGGGATATACTTCAAGTCCCGGGTTTGTGACCAACGGACAAACTGTTCGTGTCCGCCTGATGTCGAGCTCCAATCCAGGTGTCTCCACGACTGCCGCGCTCAATATTGGAGGAACTGCAGCGTCGTTTACCGTAACCACCACATCATCTTTAATCCTCTACGCAGACTTCGGCGCGTCCGGTATCTGGAAGTACAACGGTGCTTGGTCTAGCCTTGCTCCAGAGAATCCAGAACATCTTGCTGTGTCCGGCCCAACCCTCTATGCCGACCTCGGTTCTTATGGTATCTGGAAACAGACGGTACTTACTGGTCTTTCCTTGCCCCTGAGAACCCTGAACACATCGTAGCTTCAGGTTCGACACTCTATGCAGACCTCGGAGCCTACGGTATCTGGAAACACGATGGCACCGCATGGTCTTTCCTTGCTCCTGAGAACCCGGAGAACCTTGTAGCTTCAGGCTCCACACTCTATGCAGACCTCGGAGCCTACGGTATCTGGAAACATGACGGCACTTCATGGTCTTTCCTTGCTCCTGAGAACCCGGAGAACCTTGTAGCTTCAGGCTCCACCTCTATGCAGACCTCGGAGCCTACGGTATCTGGAAACATGATGGTACCGCATGGTCTTTCCTTGCACCGGAGAACCCGGAGAACTCGTAGCTTCAGGCTCCACCCTCTATGCAGACCTCGGAACCTACGGTATCTGGAAACACGACGGCACTCCATGGTCTTTCCTTGCTCCTGAGAACCCAGAGAACCTCGTAGCTTCAGGCTCCACACTCTATGCAGACCTCGGAGCCTACGGTATCTGGAAACATGATGGTACCGCATGGTCTTTCCTTGCTCCTGAGAACCCGGAGGACATGGCAGTAGGTTTCTAAAGCCCGTGTTTTGAGTCTGTTGCCGGGCAACGAAAGGTAACAGACCGTGAGTCATAAGTATTTGGGAAGAGGGAAATCGTCCATGTTTTCCTGAAGACGGTTCGATTTTCCCTCCCGATTTCCCTTGACAAGAACGATGTATGTTTCTGTTGGTAATCGTTATCTTGACCGAGCACCCTCTATGCAGGAGTTGTAGGTGCACTCAATACCCGATCTGACTCGACCCTTCATTGTAAGTATGGTCGAATTCCAATTCTTGCATTTAAGATTCCGCCATCATAAAAAACCATCCGAATAGAATTGATCTGGATTAATCCTCACCTTTGTTTTAAACTCATGTGGACACGACGAATATTAAGTTGGAAGCGCTACGGCTTGGAAGAACAAATGGGGCCAATCTTAATTCTTTACATTGAGAAGCACAGAATTGAAGACTAAAAAAGCCTTGACTCCCACCCATTGGACTTCATTATTGATTTGTCTGTCGTCTCAGCGAAGCGCAAAGCCAACTGATAATTCAGATGCAATATCCGCGGACTCAGCAGGATAGCTGAGGGCCGCGGCGTGTAACCGGACGATGGCGTGGAGCGGAAGTTCCAGATGTGGATGGTTTGTGAGCCTTGCTGGCTAAGTATAGCAGCCCATTCTTGGGCGAGAAGGGGAGGCTCCGATAGCTTTGCTGTTGGAGGGGACGACGTGAGTCCCAGTAATAGTGCAGCGCAAGGCTCGCAAAACGCCGCAGATGGGGCTTTCGACCACGCCATCGTCCGATCACAACACAAAATAAATAACACTTTTTTACATCAAGGAAACTGGACAACGCTCGTTGCGTTATGCTAATAAATAGCCATGAAAGTCGATTGGGACGGGAAGAAGTATGAGTTCGAAAAACCGATGGTCGTTCACCGGCTCCTTGAAGAACTTTCACTCAGCAAGGAGGCCCACCTCGTCGTCGCCAACGGCAAACTCGTCACCGAAGACCACAAACTCGACGCCACCGACGACGTCCGGGTCATACGGGTAATCTCAGGCGGATGAAATGCAGAGTTTGCGGACAACCGGCCAGCATCAACCTCCGATCATATAAGACCGCGCTCTGCGATACGCGACTTCATCGCTTTCTTCGAAAAAAGAGTACAGACAACCATCAATAAATACAACCTCATCGTCGAAGGCGATACTCCCATCGTCGCCGTCTCCGGCGGCAAAGACTCCCTCGCCCTCTGGCACCTCATGAACAAGCTCGGCATCGCCTGCGACGGCATCTATATCGACCTCGGCATCGAAGGTTACTCTGACACATCCCTCGACAAAATAAAAAAAGTCGCCGAAATCCTCAAAAGAAAAGTCTACGTCTTCCGCATCAGGAGCGTTCTCGATTGCGGCGTAGACGGCCTCGCGAAAGCGATGAGGCGGATGCCCTGTTCCGCCTGCGGCATGGTCAAGCGCTACATCATGAACAAGGTCTGCATGGACAAGGGATACAACGTCCTCGTCACGGGCCACAACCTCGATGACGAAGCGTCGGCGCTTCTCGGCAATGTCCTCTACTGGAAAAAAGAATATCTCTGGAAAAAGGACATCTCGCTGGAGGCAAAAGAAGGCCATCTTTCAAAAAAGGTAAAGCCCCTCTTTTTGTGTTCCGAGCGTGAATCGGCGGCATACGCCATCATGAACAACATCGACTATGTCTATGAGGAATGTCCTTTTTCAATGAAGGCGAAATCCATCACCTACAAGGGGATGCTCAATACACTGGAAGAAACGTCACCGGGCACGAAACTGATGTTTGTGAAAGGCTATCTGAAAACCCTGAAAGATGTGGGGAAAGCCGGTGAGAGGTTGCCGGTGAAGACACGAGAGAAACAAAATACTGCGTCAACTGCGGTTACCCCTCATACACCGAAAAGTGTCATCTTTTGCTGGACACTTGAAAAATATGGCATTCAAAATGATGTGAAATTCGATGAGTACGGTCCGTATTCCATTGACAGCGGGCAGGGGGTAATGACATAATTTCACTATGGCAATAATCGATGGTCTCTCGCAACTCATCTTCAACTTCTACGAAGCGTTCACCGTTGCTTTCTATGTGAAAGAGAATGACAGGTTGAACTGTGTTTCGTCGATGACTTTCGCGAAAAGTTTTGATAAACATAAAAGCATCCCCATCGAAGGGACGCTGCCCGGATGGGTCATGAAGCACAATGAGGCCCTTATTATTCCCAATTTTGATCGTGACGCAGACGCCCTTGGCTATTACGGGGCTGACGAGGGGATAAAGTCCTTCATGGGATATCCCATGGAAGATAATGGCGTCATCATTGTCGACAGCAAGAAAAAATATGTTTTTACCGATAAGGAAAAAAAGCATTTGAGCTCCATTGTGTCCATGATCCACGAAGAGCTTGAACGAGAGAAGAAGTCCGTTGAACGGGACGAGGCCCTTGAGGAACTCTATGCTGAAAAACGTATTCTCGGTCTCTTTAATGAGTTAAGCCTGTCGAAAATTTCTCTCCTGGAAATATTGCGGGAAATGCTCCATCTTTCAGGCGGAGATTTTTGTTTTATCGGCATGGAGAAACGGGGCAGGTTGACTATTCAGGATGTGGCCGGTCCCGGAGAATATGAAGAGATCAAAAAAGAATGTCATCCGGGAGAGAGCATCGCGTCAATGGTCATGGAAGGCGGGAGAGAAATGTTTCTTCCCCATAGCAGCGGATATTTGAGAGAAAAACCGCTCTTTTTTCCGGGCGAACCTCTCAAGGCACGACAGTTCTTCGGGTTCCCTCTGATTGCCGACGATGTGCCTTTTGGTGTTATCGGTTTTGTCGCTTTATATGAACCTCATTTGCGAGAGAGCGCTATCGGGACGTTACGAAACCTTACTTCACTGCTTGCGCTTTATTACACTTCATTATGGATGAAGGAGAATGCCGAAAGACTGAAAGATTTTGATCCCATAACCGGGGCCATTCAATTCCCGGCCTTTCTCGCCCTTATCGAAAAGATGGCAAAAAGACAGGACAGGTTTTCCCTTGTCTCGGTGAAGTTGACCAACGTATCAGCCTATAACAGGAAAATGGGGGTTGAAGCGACCAATAATATTATACGGAAAGTCTTTCAGGTAGTGAAATATTATGCCGGCAGCCAGTCCTTTATTACACGAAAGGGCGGTGGACATTTTTATATAGCCTTGAAGGGAAGCGAAACCTTTGAGACGAGAAACACGGTAAAGCTTCTTCAACATGCCATCAGTAAAAGTCTTTCTGAAGAGGGGCTTTCATCAGGCACAGGGAATGTGGTAGAATCAACTATGATGAGTTTTCCGGGGGACACAGGGGACTTCTGGAAACTTTTTGAAACAAAGGAAGAAAAGAAAGCGAAAAAAATATAGTGATTAAGGAGGAAGGGGGAAATGGGTTTAATGAAGTTTTTTGGTATGTTTTCCACGCATCTTGCCATGGATCTTGGGACCGCGAATACTCTCATATATATGAAGGGAGAAGGGATCGTCCTTAACCAGCCTTCGGTCGTTGCCATCGATAACAATTCGGGCAGAGTGATTGCCGTGGGAAAGGAAGCGAAAGAATATATAGGCCGGACGCCTCCCAATATCAGCGCCATCAGGCCGCTCAAGGATGGTGTTATTGCCGATTTTGATGTTGCCAAGGCGATGATAAAATATTTCTTAAAAGTAGTCAGCAGTGAGCGGAAAATATCAAAACCAAAAATGGTTGTGGGAGTGCCGTCAGGTATAACCCAGGTTGAAAAGAAAGCTGTCATAGACGCCTGTTTTCAGGTAGGTATCCGGGATGTCTATCTCATCGAAGAGCCAATGGCAGCGGCGCTTGGCGCGGGAATGCCCATAGAACTCCCGAGAGGAAATATGATTATAGACATCGGCGGCGGTACAACAGAGGTTGCGATTATAAGCCTTTCGGCCGTTGCTTATAGCGAGTCGCTTCGCGTGGCAGGAGATGAGCTCGACGAGTCCATCGTGAGATATCTTCAGAAAAAACACCAACTCTCAATCGGCATAATCGCGGCAGAGAAGATAAAAATTGAGGGCGCTTCGGCATTTCCTATCGATTCATTGAGTGATACTATCAATGTTGTGGGAAAGGACCTCCTTACAAGCATTCCCAAGGGTATCAAAATAGCGAAAGAAGAGGTAAGAGAGGCCATCGAAGAACCCGTTACAGCCATTATTGATGCCATAAGAAGGGCACTCGAGAAACTGCCCCCTGAATTTGTTGCTGATCTCAACGAAACAGGCATAGTACTCACCGGAGGCGGCGCCCTCCTCAAAGGGCTCGACCAGCGCATCGAGAACGAAACAGGGATTACTGTTTTAGTTGCCGAAGATCCTCTTGTCTCGGTAACAATGGGTTGCGGCAGGGCAGTCGAAGATATGGCAAAATATAAGAAGGTTTTCATAAACTAATCATGGATTTGTTATAAGGCTTGTCCTCTCGCAGAGGGGCACAGGTACACTTCATTATATGCATGACAGGTTTATTAAGTAATTGCGTTTCATTCCTATCCTGAAGTTACGATCTATTGGTTTCAATCAGGATGGTATGTGATGCAGGTCATGGATTATACAATACAAATGATGGATAATTCATGACACGGAGAGTATCATAATGGATATAGTAAAACGTTTTCAAGGAGGCGTTCAATGCTGATGAAAAAAGCGGCTGTTTTTTTCTTCGGAATTATTTTGCTGGTTCTCATGGGGTTACCGGTTGAAAGCATTGCGGCGGTTAATATAAACGTCGGAATATCGATTCCACCACCTCCTGTATTCCGGCTCCACGCTCCTCCTCCTATGGTTGTTATACCGGGAACGTATGTTTATGCTGTCCCGGACATTAACGTAGAGATTTTCTTTTATCAGGGTTACTGGTATAGACCCCACGAAGAGCATTGGTTCAGGAGCAAATCATATAACGGGCCCTGGGCCTATCTTGACTCGCACAGAATCCCCGGCGTAATCTATGACTTGCCGCCGGATTATCATCACTGGTTACCGCCGGGGCATCAGAAAATACCCTATGGACACTTCAAAAATAATTGGGGAAGATGGGAACGGGAAAGATATTGGGAATATGACGCAAGATGGCGGGAAAGCCGACACGAAGTACATGGAAGAGATTTTGGACACGCAGGACCGCCGCCACCTCGTGGATCTCACAAACCTCCAGGACCACCTGACCATGGAGGCCACGGTCATGGTAAGAGCTCTCATAAGTAAATAACGCCTGTTGTCAGTTGCAGGGTCCAAGTTGCAGGACGCAAGGTTAAAACGCAAGGAGCTTAGAGCGTAAAGAGCGAAGAGTCGGAAATCGTGAATCGCTTAGAGTCTGTGAATTGTAAATCGTAAATCGGAAATGATGTGTATGATGCACACCATGAATATTGGATCTAACAATACCCCGTAGCTTGCTTCGGGGTATTTCATTCCTGAGCTTTGCGACCTGTGACTTGCGGCTTGACGACTTGTGCCCTGACCCCTGAAACCCGAGCCCTGAACCCGATTTTAATAGTCGCCGATTGACCATTCTTCGTAATGTACCCCGCTCAGTTCCGTGAGGAAACGTGAGGGGCGCAGGATGACGTGACCGGCCTGTCTGTCGAAGACGAGCAGGGGATAACAAAGATACAACTCATCCATGGCGCGGGTAGATGCCACATAGAACAATCTCCTCTCTTCTTCGAGACTGCCGTCATCCAAGGCCTTTGGATTAGGAAACCGCCCTTCAGCGCACCAGATAACAAAGACCACCTTCCATTCAAGCCCCTTTGCCTGGTGAATGGTGCTCAAAACTACCCGCTCATTATTATCATCAGCGGCCGATATGACCTCTTCACCGGCCAGGCCGCTCATGAGCGACAGCTCGCTCAGAAAAGTCTCCAGCGATTGATACTTTGTCGAGAAATTGATCAACTGGTTCAGGTCCTCAAGCCGTGTCTCGTAATTGGGGTAGGCGAACTTCAGGTAATCCATGTAACCCTGCTTCAATACTGCCGAGATCATGTCCGAGGGTGCTTCCCGCGCATAGAGGTCTCTTAACTCCCCGAAGAGTCTTGACCATGTTTCAACGTTTTCCTTAAGGAGATTCTTAAATGATTCGGCTATTTTTTTTGAGATCAGCGCCTCGAATGGGTCTTCGCATCCCTTGATATATTCGAAAATACGGTCAGCAGTCTTGTTGCCTATCTTCGGAAATATCTTGAGCATCCTCTTCCAGGATATTTCATCATGGGGATTATCGATGACACGTAAAAAGGAGACCACGTCTTTGATGTGGGCCTGCTCAAAGAAGCGAAGACCGCTCCTGATTTCAAAAGGTATTCCTCTGCGGGTAAGCTCCATCTGCACTTCCATGGAGTGGTAATGGGCCCGATAGAGGACTGCAATCTGATTGAAGGGTATCCCTTCCTCGTCCTGGAGTTCCATGATCCGCTGGGCGACGAATTCCGCCTGCTGGATGACGTCCCGTGAAGGTGCCAGCACAGGGATGATACCGCCGGGTTTGATACTCTTCAGTGTTTTTTCAAACTGATATTTGTTATGAGAGATTGAATTGTTCGCCAGTCCCAGTATTTCCGGGGTACTGCGATAGTTTGTCTCCAGTTTGAAGACCTGCGCTTCTTTATATTTTTTTGGAAATTCAAGAATGTTTTCGAAATTGGCACCTCTGAAGGAGTATATGCTCTGGGCATCGTCGCCGACAACCATGACATTTCTGTTGAGAAAACCCATAAAATCGACGATTTCAGACTGGATTCTGTTTGTGTCCTGGTATTCGTCAACGAGGATCTGGGAGAAGGTTGTCGCGTATATTCCGCGGAGGTCCTCGTTTTCAAGAAGGACTTTATGCCAGTAAAAAAGGAGGTCATCGAAATCCATGGCATTGGCCGTCTTCTTTTTTTCCGTGTAGAGATTGTATAACGTGGTGATCTCTTCGATGATGTCGTAAAAGAAAGGTGTTCTTTCATTGACCGCTTCTTCAATGGTGCTCATAGTATTGACGGCGTAACTGAATATGCCCTTGAGCACTGTGCTTTTGGGGAACATCCTTGCCTTTGTGTCGATTTTAGATGCTTTCAGGACGACATCGATCATGTCCTTGGAATCTTCGTTATCGAGGATCGTAAAGTTCCGCTTGTAGCCCACACGTTCGCTCTGCTGTCTCAGAATGATATTGCCGATATGGTGAAAGGTGCCGCCCCAGATGTAGCGTGTGTCTATCTTGACGAGGTGTTCCACCCGGTGAAGCATTTCTCTGGCAGCCTTGTTGGTGAAGGTAAGAAGGAGAATAGCGTTCGCGGGCACCCCTTTTTCAAGGAGTCTGGCGACCCGGTAGGTAACAACGCGGGTCTTGCCGCTGCCCGCACCGGCGATGACGAGAATGGGGCCATATTCGCTGAGGACAACCTTGAGCTGTTCCTCATTCAGCTCCTTCGCGTAATCGATAAAAGGCGTCGGAGTGGTAGTGTCTCTATGGATTGTATATCGTTTCACGGGCCTTATACCAAGTCGCCTTCATTCATATAGCTTCGTTGCCTCCTCGTCGCCCGGGTACCCTCTGGGTGCTATTTTTGAATGCAACTTGGTATTTAAGTATGCGGGATAGGACCCGGCATGTCAAGGGGTCTCTTCAACGGTAAAGGCAAACCGAAAAAAATCTTTACTTTCTATAATATTATGTACAATATACATTATCACTTGGGGAAGGAGTGTATCATTATGTGTGACCATCCCTGCAACAAAGGTTGACCAGTGAAATCAAAAAAAGACAGTCGCAGTTCTCCGGCTCGGAAGAAGGGTCTGTCGCAAGCCGGCCCCGGTAAAACAAAGAGGGCCCTCAAAAAGAAAACGCCGCAAAAAGCAAAACCTAAAACGACCAAAACAAACAAAACCTTCCCGATAAATGAAGCAATGCTGAGGTCCATATTTTCGGCATTTCAGGCGGGCATTATGTTCGTTGCTCCTGACAGAAAAATCAGTTTGATAAACGATAAGATGACCTCAATTACGGGATACAGGCTGGAAGATATTAAAAACGAAGATCCAAGAATTTTTTACGCAAATGACGAAGAATATGCTCGTATAACAAAACTTATCAGCGAAAAAGTCAGAGGGGGTAATGTTGCGGAGACAGATGCGACATGGGTCCGTAAAGACGGGAAAATTCGTCATGTTCACTTAAGTGTGGCCCCTGTCGGCCCCGATGATCTCCCGGCAGGCGCTGTCTGTATAGTAACAGACGTCACGGAACAGAAAGAGGCGGAAGCAAGGCTCGTAGAATCAGAGGAACGATACAAAAGTGTCATCGAAAATTCCCACGACGGGATAACCCTCGTCAAAAACGGTAAGCTCACTTATGTGAATCAAAGATTGTTAGAAATATTTGGATTTGATAAAGCTGAAGATATCATAGGAGAATCGTCTTCCATTTTTGTGCATGACTGACGATAAGCAAAGAATAGCGGATTATACCAGAAGGAGGCGACAAGGGGAATCCGCTCCGACTCACTTCGAGTATAAGGGGATCAGAAAGGATGGCACAACACTCTTTATCGAGATATCTGTCGTGCAAATTGTCTACCAGGGTGAAACAATTACACTTGGCTATCTGAGGGATATTACCGAACGGAAAAGAGCCGAAGAAGAGCTTCGCGAATCTGAAAATAAATTCAGAGATATGGCAGAGAAGTCCATTGTCGGCATTTATGTTGTTCAGGATAAAGTTTTCAAGTACGTCAACGCGCAGTGCGCGCAGATACACGGTTACGAAATCGAGGAGCTTATCGATAAGAAGGGGCCGTGGAATATGATTTTACCGGAAGATATTCCAATAGTAGCGGAAAACCTTCAGAAAAGGATGTCGGGCCAGGCCAAATCTCTGCGCCGCTATTTCAGAATCGTCACAAAAACAGGGGGAACCAGATACGTTGAAACATACGGTACTCATACAACATATCGGGGAAAACCAGCGACCATAGGAACTGTCATCGATGTTACCGAGCGGAAACAAGCCGAAGAGGCGCTCAAGGCAAGCGAAGATCGTTTCCGGACTTTGATAGAGAAATCGTCGGAGGTGATTTTTCTTACTAACGAAAATTCCAAACGCATATATGTATCGCCACCCGTAACCAGGATACTTGGCTACACTGTCGAGGAGTTCCTTTCATTTGGTATGGGAGAATTTACGCATCCTGATGATACTGTCGCGGTCAATGCTGCACGGTCACGTATACTGGCAAGTCCTGGTGAAGCCGTGACTTTTGTAAACCGGCTCCGCCATAAAGACGGGAGCTGGCGTTGGGTTGAAACGACAATGCGGAATCTGTTTAATGAACCGAGCGTGCATTCACTGGTGGCAAATTTTCATGACATTACCGAACGTAAATTGGCGGAAGAAGGGCTCCGCGAATCAGAGAATAAATTCAGAGATCTGACTGAGAAGTCCTTTGTCGGCATCTATATCATTCAGGGCAATGTCTTCAAATATGTCAACGCCCGGTTCGCGGAAATACACGGATACACCATTGAAGAGATCATCAATAGAAAAGGCACTGGAGAGATGATCTTCCCGGAGGATTTGCAGTCTGTCGAAGAAAGTGTTCTGACAAGAGCATCAGGCGAAGCCAGATCTCTCCACAATGAGTTCAGAATCGTTACAAAAACAGGGAAAGCTAAACACGTTGAAATTTACGGCACCCGTACAATATTTCAGGGTAAGCCCGCGACAATAGGCGCAATCATTGATGTTACCGAGCGAAAAAACGCCGAAGGCGCGCTGAAAAAGAGTGAGGAAAAATTCCGCAACATTTTCGAGAATGCCGTTGAAGGTATCTTTCAGGCAACTCCTGAAGGACAATTACTCAGTGCCAACCCCGCCCTTGCCCGAATATTCGGTTTTGATTCGCCTGAAAAATTATTGAAGAATTCTGCCTCTATTAAATCGCCCTACGTGAATCCGGAAGATTACCAGGTTTTGATAGACCTCATGGAAACCTACGGTTCAACAGAAGGTTTTGAAACACAACTGCTGCGGAAAGATGGAAAAAAGATATGGGCCTCCGTCAACGCCCGGGTTGTCCATGATGAGAGCGGGGCGACCGTCTATTATGAAGGCACCATTACGGACATCACGAACCGTAAGAACGCAGAAGAAGCGCTTCAGGAATCGGAAGCAAAATACCGTAACGTTGTCGATCATCTTATTATCGGGTACTACATTATCCAGGATTATCATTTCTGTTTTGTCAACGGCAGGTTTTGCGAGTTGTTAGGGTACTCCTATGATGAACTTGTGAATGGATCAATAAACCCTGTGGACCTTATCCATGATGATGATAAGGAATTTGTCGCAGGAGTCATAATAAAACGATTGGCTGGTGAAATAGATTATGAAGGATCTGTATATAAGGGGATAAGAAAAGATGGACAAGTCATTATCGTAAAAGGGCTGAGCAGTCCATTGCTTTATAACGGACGCCCGGCCATCGCGGGAACGATTATTGACATCACAAGAGAAAGGAGCTTGGAATCACAGCTCCAGCAGGCCCAGAAGATGGAAGCCATCGGGACGCTGGCAGGCGGAATTGCTCATGATTTTAATAATATCCTCACAGCCATTATCGGATATGGCAAGCTGTTGCAAATGAGAATGGCCGAGGCTGACCCGCTCAGGGGATATGTTGCGCACATGCTCTCCTCGTCTGAAAAGGCGGCAAACCTCACGAGAAACCTTTTGACTTTCAGCCGCAAGCAGATCGTTGAGTTGAGGCCGGTTGCAGTCGGTAAGATTTTAAAGGGGATGGAAAGGCTTCTCAAAAGTCTACTCATGGAAGATATCGAATTGAACACAATAGTGCCTGATGATGACATAACCATAATGGCAGATATATCCCAGATAGAACAGATATTGCTTAACCTTGCCTCAAACGCCAACGATGCTATGCCCAGAGGCGGTATGCTGACTATCGAGGTTAAAGAGATTGAACTGAAAAATATATTTGTCGATGGTTATGATTATATCGAGTCAGGACGATATGCTTTCATCTCTGTGGCTGATACGGGTACCGGTATAAGCGAAAAGACCCGGAACAAGATTTTTGAACCATTTTTCACGACAAAAGAAGTAGGCAAAGGCACAGGGCTTGGTCTTTCCATAGTGCATGGTATCGTTGATCAGCACCACGGATATATCACCGTTGACAGTAAGCCGCAGTGCGGAACGGTTTTTAATATCTATTTTCCCATAGTAAAAATGGTTATTGAAGAAACAGAAGTGATATCTCCCGCTTTGGAAGGTGGTTCAGAGACAATTCTTGTTGCCGAGGATGACGAACAAGTGAGGGCTCTTACTGTAGAGATCCTCAATGATGCGGGATATGTTGTTATTGAAGCAATTGATGGAGTGGATGCAATTGAGAAATTTGGTGAGCATAGCGATACGGTGGAACTCCTTCTCCTTGACGTGGTTATGCCCAAAATGAACGGAAAAGAGACCTACGATGAGATAAAGCAGATAAAGCCTGATATAAGGGTAATTTTTATGAGCGGATATACCGGAGATGTGATTATTAACAAAGGGATTGTGGAAAGAGAATACGCTTTTATCCAGAAACCGCTCGCTCCAGGTGAGTTGCTCCTTCTCGTCAGAAAAGCTTTAGGCAGGTTATATTAATCAAGAGTGCGGCATAATATGATGAAATTAAGTACAATAAATGTAATGAAAGCCTTAAGAAGGGAAAGGATAAGGCGATAAAATAAAATGAATCGTAATCATTGAGGGGATTATTTATGATAAAGCTGAAAAACATTAAGATAGGGACCAGGCTGATCGGTGGATTCAGTATTTTTATGTTGCTGACAATCGTTTTATGTATTTCAGGTGTTATGAGTCTGGGGACCATCGAAAAAGGGATTACGTCAGATTCAAGTATGACCAATGTGGTCGTTGTTATTGATACTCGCGGCCGCATGGATTGCTGCAGGTGTCGCTATTTCTCTTCTTTTGTCTGGCAGTATTACAGTGCCTATCAGCAGACTGAACCAGGTACACCATTTGTTGTCCAAGGGTGATCTGACCATAAATGTCAAGGTAAACAGAAAAGATGAACTGGGCAAGGATATGGTAGAAATTAAGGGCCTCATCGAACGATGGAGGGAACTCATCGGAAACGTGAAATCCGTCGCGGCCAATATATCATCAGCCGGAAGCCAGTTGAGTGCCAGCGCGGAACAGATGTCCCATGGCGCTAATACCCAGACGGAAAGAACATCGCAGGTTGCCGCTTCATCGGAAGAGATGTCCCAGACCATTATGGAAATAGCGCGCAACACGGGGAATATTGCCGAATCGGCGTCGAAAACAGTGAAAGTAGCCAAAAACGGACAGGAGATCGTTGTCAGTTCAGCGGAAGAAGTAAAAAAGATCGCCGAGACGGTTGATGAAACTTCGGCTTTTGTGAAGACCCTTGGAGACCGTTCCAGTCAGATAGGTGAGATAGTCAATGTCATTAACGAAATTGCCGACCAGACAAATCTTCTTGCTCTTAACGCCGCCATTGAAGCCGCTCGTGCCGGTGAGGCGGGCAGAGGGTTTGCTGTAGTGGCCGATGAAGTGAGAAAACTTGCGGAAAGGACTGCCAATGCCACGTCTGAGATCGGCTCTATGATTGGGGCTATTCAGGAGGGCGTAAAAAGTGCCATCAACGCCATGGAGATTGCCACAAAGAAAGTTGAGACCGGGGTTGCGCTTTCCATGCAGGGGGGCAAGTCTTTGAACGATATTGTAGACTCTGTGAATGAACTCCAGGTCATGGTGCAGCAGATCGCTTCAGCGACAGAGCAGATGAGCGCCACCTCTGAAGAAATTAATAGTGACATTGAGCAGATTGCGAGCGTTTCAAAAGAGACATCGGCAAGCTCTGAACAGACGGCCCAGGCTGCAGGCGAGCTGGCGAAACTTTCCGTAGTGCTGGAACAAGCGGTAAGTGGATTTAAACTCCCCTGACCATCCCGTCTGTCCCTTGTTAAGCGCTGATCCCTCTCCCTCCTTCTTTAATAATGACGTCTAAATATGAAAGATGTTGATAAGATGAGCATTTTCTGGTATTTCATATCCATGCAGGCGTCAATTCGTCTCAAGGATATTCTGCTGGTTTTTGTGGTCATCTCTTCCATGGCCGCAGCCATTATTTTCCCCGACTTCGGTTCCCGATTCAAGGTCCTGCCTTTTTATTGTCTGATGATCATTTTTTTTCTCAGTTACCTGTCAATTGATCTTGCGTCCGTCTGGAAGACGCTTAAGGGTCACAGCGCACAGATTCTTGTATTTACGGTGATGAAGCTGGCCATTCTGCCCGTCATCATTTATTTTGTCTTCTATTTCATCGCGCCGGATTACGCTCTTTCCGCCCTGCTCTTGACGGGAGTTTCCGCGGGCGTTGTTGCGCCGATGATTTCGAACATGGTGCGGGGTAACAGCGCACTGGTTCTGGTTGTGGTGGTGATTACCTCGGCGCTCGCTCCTTTTACATTGCCGGCGCTCATCAAGATGGTTGCCGCAAAAGAGGTGGCAATTTCCTTTCTGTCCATGCTGCGGATGTTGGCCACGGTGGTTTTTATTCCCATTATCATTGTTGAAATCATCCGATACCTGCTGCCCAGGCTTGTTGTGCCGATTCTGAAAATCCAGTTTCCCGTCTCGCTTTTTCTGTTCGCGCTGATCAACCTGGGGGTTTTCTACCGCTACGCGCCTTTTTTCAAAAAAGAACCCTCTGTGATTATCATGGCAACAGTTGTGGCCTTTGTCCTGGCGGCAATTTACTGTGTCGTTGGTATATTATTCTTCCGCAAAGGACCAGTGGAAAATCAATTGGCCGGTGCGGTCATACTGGGTAATCTCAATAATGTGCTCGTGATTGTTTTTTCATCCGAATTTTTCGGCCCCGTAGAGCCCCTGGTAGCCGCAATGTATATGATTCCCTTTTTCGTAATCGTGATTCCGCTTCGTTATTATCACCATCGAAAAACAAAAACTGCATAATTTGCTTCGGAAGAAACAAGTACCCTTTCCTTGATTTGACGGTAAACATAGAGGTCGCTATTGACTGGCACATTTGCTATATTACTAAAAGGACTTTATTGGCCTTTGAAGAAATCCTGCCCACGTGATATGTTTTGGAATAAGGTGATATGGACGGAACAATACGATCTGATATTCAACGGGGAATAAAAGTGGCAATTGTCTTAAAAAAAGACCAGCGCTCAGGTGTCCTGACCAACGGGACGGTTAAGGATATTCTGACCGGATCAGCACAACATCCGCATGGAATAAAAGTCCGTCTGGAAAGCGGAGAAGTAGGGCGGGTAAAGAAAATTCTTCCCTGATCGATAGAAGTGCAAAAAACAGTCTCTACTTTAAGGGCATGATGGAAAGGATCAAGAGGGGCCATAACAGGATCACATTATTTGTCAACCTAGCAATTAATCTACTGTAAGCAGCAATTTCCGAAATATTAGTATTTACTATCACCTATGTCAATAAGTAGTGTTAAATAGAAATGAAACGATTATTTTGCGTCCGAGCGAGTGAAACGAGCGAATATCCCACGTGCGCACGGTTTTTCTTGGGCCGAAGAGATTTTCGATGCATAACGCCGACAACAAAGGGCTGTCAAACGGAGGCGTAGCAGCGCTACGTTGAGTATTGTGCGACCCCGCAGGTGGCGGTATTAGACGCGAAATACCCCTTTGGGGCACAGGCTATCGAGACCTCTACTCGCCTGAGGGAGGGAGAGTGCCTTCATAAATTCTTTTTGGAATTCTTCCTCCACCGCCAACTCAACATGCTCCACTGTCCGTGCAACCCTATCTGCTTCTTCACTTTTATCTTTGTTCACCAACGCCAGATAGGCCCCGTGTCCTGCCGCGTTTCCTACGACGATAATATTTTCAGTCGGGCAGTAAGGGAAGAGCCCTATGGTGAGGGCATTTTCCTTGTCGATATGCAGGCCGAAGGCACCGGCAATGACGATCCGGTTTATGGAATCTATCTTGAAATGGTTCATGAGTATTTTGCAACCGGCCTGCAGGGCGGCTTTCGCGAGCTGGATCTGTCGTATGTCCTTCTGGGTGAGAACAATATCACGGCCTATCCCTGTTTCAGCAGTCCGGGAACGAAAAGGAATTCCTTTATCGCCTGTTTCGCCTCTCCTGAGTCCCGGTATATTTGAGTTTCTTCGTAAAGGCCCCGTTTTTTTTTATGATCCCTGCTTTGAACAGTTGAGCCACTGCGTCAAGGATGGCTGAGCCGCATATGCCTATAGGTTTGAGCTTCCCAGGAGTATGTTGACTGGCCCATCCTTTTTTACCGATCACCGCATAATCAACTTCATGTGTTGCCGGGTCGATGCGTATCTTTTCTATGGCCCCAGCTGTTGCTCTCATCCCTGACGATATCTGGGCACCCTCAAAAGCCGGGCCTGTAGCGCAGGAGCACGACATAAGGCGTTCTTTATTACCGAGAACAAGTTCGCCATTGGTGCCGAGATCTATGATGAGAGATAGTTCATCTTGATTATAGGGTTCTTCCGAGAGGAGCACTCCGACGTTGTCAGCCCCTACAAAACCTGCTTCTACTGGGAGTACATGGACATAAGAAAAGGGATTCATGGAGAAGCCCCGTATCGCGGGCATTTACGTTCACTGAGCCGGTGACAGTAGGTTGAAAGGGCCAGAGTCCCATATGGTCGGGGGCGAGACCGAGAAAGATATGGTGCATGACGGTGTTACCCACAACAGTCACATCCATGATCTGATGAGGTGAGAAGCTGTTTTGTGCCGCCATCTGTTCGATGACTGTATTGACGGCAAGGATGAGTTCATCACGCATTCTTTTGACGCCGACAACAGGATGATCAACAGAATAAGCGATACGCGACATGATGTCCGTGCCGAAGAGTACCTGGGGATTGGTAATGGAGCCACTTACAAGAATATTTCCGTTTCGCAGATCGCACACGTAGAGCGCAACCGTTGTTGTTCCGATATCGAGGGCAAGACCAAGGGTAGTTTCATCTTCTCCGGGACGGACCGCGATGATTTCTTTATCCATCCAGACAAAGACTGTTATCCGGTTCACGTCTTCTGAAATGTCCTTTGCGCATTCCTTGTCACCAGTGAGATTCCTGATCCCATGCTGTTCAGCGAGGAGTTTTGTAATATCTTCAAAAGAGGTCTTGAGAGGGTTTCCCTTTTTCGTCAGATCTACAATATAGCTTTTCACAGCAGGGTTGAGTATCTCCGATCTTTTTGAAAAGACCTTTTTTGCCGCCGCCGATGTAAGAATATTTTCGCCTCTCAGGAGGAGCGTGACATCTCCGGTAATACGGGCCATACAGGCGAGCCTGTAACCGAGTTCCTTGTCTGAGCTCCCGATGAATTCGCTTTCCAGAGCGGTAAAAGGGGTGGCTTCGCCTTCTGCCACGCGGACCCTGCATTTGCCGCATTTGCCCTTTCCGTTACACTGGGAATCGATATAGACGCCCGCTTCACGCGCGGCATGGAGAAGTGTCTTTCCTTCATCGACGACGACTTCTCTCTGTGATGGAGCAAAAACAACGCGATATTTCTTCATCTCTGGTGTTCTCTTTCTTTCCATCGCGGATAGAGCAGACAGAGTTTATCTTCTGATATACCCATTGAAAGGCCCCCTGTTGATCCCAGTATGAGACCGCCATTGACGGAATTCTCTTCTGCGAATTTGATTTCACTGCTGATCCGTGTTTCGTTCCAGCCGAGTATATCTATGTGTCCCATGAAGTTGATCTTTTCTCCGAACTCTTTTTGCAAGGCAGGTAAATCAAGGCCCGCCTGCGCGTCGACAGGATGAAGACAATCATATCCTGCTTCAGCGATGAGGTCAATAACCTTCCTCATGTCGCCGTCTGAATGGATAAAGGCGTAAAGACCCTCTGCTTTGATAGTTCCGGCTATTTGGCGGTATACCGGCAGGACTGTATCAATAAAATAACGCGAAGAGAAGAGGAGACCATTCTTGCCGGCAATGTCATCAGCCAGCACAATTGCGCTGAATCCATTGGCCCGTGCCAGGCGGGCAGTGTTCTCCATTTCTTTTGTAAGTTCTGTGGATATGCCGGAGAAAAGGGAAGGATCATTTCGCGTGCTCAGCATGGCCTTCTTGAAACCATGCTTTTCGATGAGACGTGATATGGGGCCGTTCACATATCCCGCGATAAAATATTCCTGAAGTTCTTTGTAAGAGTTGTCTGATAAAAGGAGGCGGGACTTTTCCGAATTGAGTTCAACCCCAACGAGGGAAAGTCCCAGAGATGGTGCTGCCTGCTGCAACTGTTTTATCGGTTCCCCTTTGTGGCCGGGGAAGTAATGGTCAAGAAAATCGCTCCCGATGAAGAGTTCTCCACGGGGTAAAAAATCCATATGCCTGTGGTTCAGGGCATTAATGACAGCTTCAACGGGCCGCTGCACTTTTGAGCTTTCTGCAATATGCAGTGTAGCGTCGCGCTTTGGCATCACGTCCCAGCAGCAGATCGGTAGCCATAATATAAGGCTTCATTTTTGCCGCGTTGACAATAGCGCAGTTGAGGCCTGCCTGGATTGCCAGCGAAAGAAAGACAGCGTTGATAACAGGTCTTTCGGGAAGACCGAAGGACACATTGCTGGCTCCCAGGACAAGATTGATGCCAAGGACATGTTTGGTCAATTTCATTGTTTCCATGGTAAGGAGCGCCGCTGAGCTGTTTACCGCGCTTGACTCTGCGATGCAGTCGGCGATCAGTTTTTCAGGACCGATGCCCATTTCTTTAGCCCTCTCGGCGATGTGCACGAGAATCTCCAGCCTCTTCGCGGCGTTATTCGGAATACCCGACGCGTCGGAGGCTATAATCTCCAGCGAGGTATCATATTTTTGAACGAGAGGCAGAAGATCGTTCAGATGGGCTTCTTCACCGGTGACAGAGCTGATGATCGGTTTTCCGCATCCCAGCTTTAACGCTGCTTCAAGGGCAACGGGATTTCTGCTCTCCAGACAGAGGGGTACGTCGACAGCTTCCATGACTGCTGCCGCGGCTTTCGGGAGGATCACATTCTCATCGACACCAAAAGCGGCCACGCTGATAATAAGAATATCGGCGCCGTCCTGTACCTGCTGTATTGCCATCTTCGCGATGGGTTCCATATTGCCCGTCACCATCCCCTCCTTGATGGGGCCTTTGCCGAAGGGATTTATCCGTTCTCCGATGAGTACAGCGGGTAGATTATCTCCAATAATGACTTCTTTGCCTTTAGCGCTTATTACACGTGTTTCCATATATGTTCCTCCTCTTGCGGGGTTGTTCAATGTTCGAGGTTCAAGGTTCAATGTTGCAAAAAATCGTGAAATCGAATATCGAATATCGTTGTCACACAAGAAAAACATTTGATCTTTACGTTATACGAATTCACGATTTCCGATTTAATCTCTCTTCCATCTTCCCTCAATTCTCTCCTTTACCATTTACCATTTCCCGCCTTAACCGCTATGCCCCATGCGCCATGCCCTCTGCGATTCGCGATTTACCATTTCCGATTCACGGTTTCTTTTGTACCGAATACTGTGCCGCCCGCAGTGTATTAAGCATGAGCATGGTGATTGTCATGGGTCCCACACCGCCGGGAACGGGCGTAATGGCTGATGCCTTTTCTTTTATTGCCTCAAAATCGACATCACCGCAGAGTTTCGCCTTGCCTTCCGGTGTCATTCCAATCCGGTTTACGCCCACATCTATGACGACAGCGCCTTCTTTCACCATATCGGCTGTTATGGCCTTTGGTCTTCCTGCGGCGACAATGAGAATGTCGGCCCTTCGTGTATGTGAGGCAAGGTCTTTTGTGCCGGTGTGGCACATGGTGACTGTCGCGTTGGCGCCCTTCGCTTTCTGAACAAGCATCATAGAGATAGGCTTTCCCACGATATTACTTCTGCCCACGACAACCACCTCCGCGCCGTCAGTGGGAATATCACTTTTGATAAGCATCTGCTGGATGCCATAGGGCGTGCAGGGATAGAATTTTGCCTCCCCGATCATGAGCCTCCCTATATTGACAGGATGGAAGCCATCAACATCCTTGTCCGGGTCGATGGCATAGAGTATCTTCGTTTCGTTAATGTGTTTGGGGAGCGGCAACTGCACAAGGATGCCGTGAATTTTAGGGTCTTTGTTATATTTATCGACAAGTTCAAGGAGCGTCGATTCAGAGACGTCTTCGGCTACATCTTCCTGCACGGAATAGAAACCGAGTTCTTTGGCGGTTTTTTGTTTTCCCGTGACATAACTGACTGATGCCGGGTTATTGCCGACAATGATGGTCACCAGTCCCGGTACAATGCCATGTTGTTCTTTCAGACGTACTGTCTCTTCTCTGATCTCTTCCCGTATAACAGGACCAATCTCAGTCCCTCGTATTATTTTCGCTGTCATAGGCTACTCCTTTTTCTACTATATCTTAACATAAACTTGCCTTTTTTTAGAATAATCCTGTAACCCTTCCTGTCTCTGTATTCACGTCTATCCTTCGGAAGGAGGGGTCTGAACCGGTTCCGGGCATGAGACTGATCGCTCCAGTAACAGGACAAAGGAACTTTGCGCCGGAGAAGACAAGTATGTCTCTCACAGGGAGTCTCCAGCCTTCGGGTACGCCTTTCAAATCAGGATCGTGTGAGAGGCTCAGGTGTGTTTTGACCATCATGGTATAGTAATTTCTCATTTCCGGATCAGCCTCAAGTTTTTCAAGCTTTGCCTCAGCTTCGGGAATCCAGAGAACCGAGCCCGCGCCATAGACTTTTTTCGCGATCAGTTCAACTCTGTCTTTCAGTGACATCTCAAGAGGGTAGAGGAACTTAAAATCTGACTTCTCTTCACAGGCGTCAATAACAGCATCGGCGAGTTCCAGGGCCCCGTCTCCTCCCTTTAACCAGTGCTGGGAAACGGCAACACGGGCGCCCTCAGCCTCAGCGTATCTGCGAACAAGGGCAATCTCTTCTTTGGTGTCTGTGGAAAAATGGTTGATGCAGACAACGGGATGCATGCCCGATAGTTTCACCGTGCGGATATGGTGCACAAGGTTTGCTATACCTTTTTCCAGAAGCGCGAGATTTTCTTTTGTGTATTCAGGCGCCAGAGCTATACCGGGTGCAACACGGGGGCCTCCGCCGTGCATTTTTAACGCCCTGATTGTTGCGGTGATGACAGAGACGTTCGGTGTAAGCCCGCTGATCCGGCATTTCACATTCCAGAATTTTTCGAAGCCGATATCGGCGGCAAAGCCGCTTTCCGTTACGTGGTAATCGAAGAGCTTGAGACCGACACGATCAGCGATAATGGATGACTGGCCGATGGCGATATTGGCGAATGGACCCGCGTGGACCAATACCGGTTGCCCTTCTACTGTCTGGAGCAGGGTTGGATTGATGCTTTCCCGCATGAAGGCCGTCATGGCTCCGGCGACTTCAAGGTCCTCGGTGGTAACGGGATTTCCTTTATAATCGTATGCCACGGTGATTTTGCCTATCATGCTCCGCAGGTCTTTCAGGTCCCGGGCAATGGAGAGGATCGCCATCACTTCAGAGCTTACGGCTATGTCAAAACGGGATTGCATGGTAAATCCGTTCATTCTCCCGCCAAGACCGATGACAATGTTCCGCAATGCCTGCGCGCAGAAGTCCATTACCCATCCCATCTGCACATTACTCGCGTCTATCCTGAGACGCCGCAGATTTCTTTTCCCAAGCTCCTGATCGTTGTAGTTTCTTTCGTGCTGCATCCGTGATGTGAGGGCGACCATGGCAAGATTATGGGCATTGATGATATTGTTGATGTCACCGGTGAGCCCCAATGAGAATTCTGTTAAGGGGATCGCCTGGGCGTTTCCGCCTCCGGCGGCGCTCCCTTTTACGTTCATTGTCGGTCCGCCTGATGGCTGCCGGATAGCGCCGCCCACATTTTTTCCCCTCTTTCCAAGACCTTCTATAAGGCCCATCGATGTTGTTGTTTTTCCTTCTCCGAGAGGGGTCGGGGTAATGGCGGTTACTTCAATATATTTGCCGTTAGGTTTGTTCTGAAGCCGCTCCATTATAGCGGCAAAATTAACCCGTCCTATTCTTCCATAGGGAATAATCTCATCTTTTGTAAGTCCAATCTCATCCTGAAGCTGCCACACGCTTTTCATGTGTGCTTCCGCGGCTTCAGATATTTGCCAGTCTGCCATTTTTGTTGCATCGTAAGACATAAAATAAACCTCCTTAACGAATAATAGGGGATCAGGGGTCGGGGATCAGCAGGACCTTAAGCATTACGACTTCAGTCCCCTTTTTCCAAGGGCTCAATAGACCCCATATTCTTTTGTAAATTCAAAGAGCATCTTCACGTTTTCCGGTTTAGCGTCGTCGAGTGCCGCTGAAGCATCCATAATGTATCCTCCATCCTTACCGACGATATCTATCAATTTTTTACAGTACGCTTTTACATCATCAGGCGTCCCTGTTGCCATCAAAGAAAGAGGGACATTGCCTCTGATGCAGGCCGTATCGCCAAGGATTTCTTTTGCCTTGAAGATATCGCTTGACTCAAAAGCGTAGCATGCCTTACCGGCTGGAATATCTTTTATCAGCTCCAAACGTGAAGTGCAGTTTCCTTCCCATAAAGGGCAGGGTACTAAGCCTTCGTTAATAAGGGCGATGAACAGTTCCCTCAAAGTCGGCCAGAAGAATTTCTTAAACTGGTCTTCCGACATGAAGCCGTCAATCCCTTTGTGAATGGGGATGAATACGCGCGGGTTCCCGGAATTTTTCGCGGCGGCTACGGCCATTTCAAGCATGATGGGAAGCAGTTTTTCACATGCCGCGATGACCTTGTCAGGTCTGCGGTACATATCAAGCATGAGGCCTCTGGTTCCTCTGAAATAGTCTCCGAGGGTGTCGAATGGGGCTTGGCTGAATCCGCCTGTCTGCATGGGGAAGCCCGCTTCTTTTACCTCGCCGGAAAATTTCCTGCTGTATGATGAAATCTGGGCCGATTTTTCACCGGCTTTTTTCAGCATCTCCAGCGCTTCAGATACTTCAGGTGAACTGTATACACTGAAACCAAAAGGGGTCCCGATGGAATAGGTAATGATGTCGCGCATGGGAGTAAGTTTCTCAAATCCTTTCAGGGAACCGAATATACGCGGCCAATATTTTCTCATCATGAAATCTGTAGGATCGAAGAGGAAGTGGTCATATTCGTCGGCCTTCATGTATTCGCCTTCGACAAACTGATAGGAGTAATCAGGACCGACACCATGTCCGCACCACTTCAACTGTTTGAAATCAAGGGTCTCCAGTATGGGGCCGAGGAAACGCAGCCCGAAAGGATTCTGTTCCATGTCCTGCTGGAACTCCACCATAGTTTTCCATTGGGCCTTCCAGAGCTTTTCAGGATCATACATGACATCTTCGACAGTCATGCCCAGGTATCGTGCCGGAAAAAAACCGAACATAACCATAATTGGTACCCTGTCAGGTTTCTTGAGTGCTATCGCGTCGAGTACCCTTTTTTCCCGTTCCGCGTAGAGTTCTTCCGGTGTTTTCATGATTATGCTCCTATCCATCCGTTGCAGAGCGTCACTGCTGCCATGGCGTCCTTACCGTAGGCATCGGCTTTCACATACTTGCGGATCTCATCATCCATCTGACCGCCTCCGATCATGATCTTGATGTCTTTGCGTAAACCGGCTTCTTCAATGGCCTCAACGGTCTTTTTCATGGAGTCGAAGGCGAGGGTAAGAAATCCTGAGAGTCCTACAACAGCAGGTTTGAATTCTTTGATCTTTTCCACGAATGTGGGGACAGGGACATCGATACCAATGTTGAGAACGTCATAGCCTGACACATCGAGCATGAACTGGACGATATCGGTGCCGATATCATGAATGTCTCCCGCAACGGTACCAATAAGGACCTTTCCCTTTCTTCTGGGCAGGCCCTTCCTTTTCAAGGAGCGGTTTGACAATATCCGATATGCCTTTCAGGATTTCTCCTGCCATCATGAGATCGGGGATGAAGTACTCTGCTGTCTCAAACCTTTTTCCCACAATTGCCATAGCGCTGCTGGCGTCATCGAGAATGTCCATGGGGTTCGTTCCTTTTGCAACGAGTTCCTTTACCAAAGCAATAGTCTCGTCTTCCATAAGATCTGCCATACAGATTGATGAGTTTGTCGTTCATTGCTGCGCCTCCTTGTTTATTTTGTATTATGAAAGCATCGATAAAAGTTTATACAGTCTTGCTCCTCGTATTTTATAGTAATACAAGAATTGTGCCAACATGCATAAGTGCTGATATTATAAATAATTAATGGAGATAGCGATTATGTATATTTGTATGCAACTATACCACATATGGTAAATTATTACGACATTTCGTAATAATTATTATGGCAAAATGTATTTCTATGCTATTATGAAACAGAGGATATAAACATCCGTATGTCAGATATTGATAAATCAGAGACAGAACTGAAGAAATTATGGCAGGCCTTTGATGAAAGCGAACAAACGCTGGTCCTGTATCTTGTATACGCGACCCCGCCGGTTTCCATTGATGCCTTGAGTGTCCTCGCGAAGGTCCCTGCCGTGAAAATCCTCAATGTCATGGAGAAGTTGAAAAAGAAAAAGATTGTCGTTGAAAAGAAAGGGTATGGAAAAGGTCTTTATTTTCTTAACAATATGGCTGTGAGGGATTTTATCCGGAAACAGATAAACAGAAGAAGAAAAGCATAAGATATTGAAAAATATTCTTGATTTTTACAACCAGTCGCTCGATGAGGGACCCGAGAAAACACTTATCCTTGCCGAGATATATCACAAGCTTGGCGGCACAGGGGAGGGATTGCTTTATATAAAAAACGCTGCTGATATTCTTTCCCGTTCAGGAGAAAAGGAGAAAGCCGCTGCTTATTATGGATATCTTCTTAATAACTTCACAGAAAAGGGATTAACAGAGGAAAACGCGGGAGATTTTCTCGACAGCACCCTGGCGAAACTCTCCATAGCCGGCCATCTCCTGACCGTTGAAAAACAGATCGCTCTTTTAACTGCAGCCCAGGATGTCGCGAAGGAGTATGAAAAATGGGATTTTGTCGCGAAAATAAAACTTATTCTGGTACAGATTTTTAAAGAAGCAGGCAAACACGAGGAGGCATCACGGCATTTCAACGATATCTGGAAACTTGCTAAAAAAATTGGCGATCAATCCATGCTGAGAAGCGCCGCGCTTTCCATCAGCGATTTTCTTTTCTGGGAAGGCCGGGTTTCCGAAGCCGTGCGCCGGTATGAAGAAGTGGTGGGTAATCTCGAAGAATTTGGTGATGACGCTGCTACCCTGAAAGCAAGCGCTATGCTGGGCTGGTGTTATGTAATTTGCGGCAGAATATCCCGCGGCGTTGGCATGATCGACGCGGTAAGATCAAAGGCGCGTTCGTTAACACTTCAGGACGTTGTCACCTATGCTGACTTAATGAGCGCCCTCTCTCTTATTGAAATACGAAAGCTTGCCGAGGCGGAATTCTTTTTAACACAAATCCTGTCTCAATCCGAAGAGGACCTCGATCATTATGTCTCATGGGCTGCCAATGGCTCAATGGCATACATCTGTTGCGAGAAAGAGGAATATGAAAATGCTTTCGAGTATCAGAAAAAAGCAATAGAGCATTCGCGTATCCTTGGTTTTGTCCGACACCGGGGGTTCCACATATTTGAATCTATGGTTGAGCTTGAAAAAAGGGGTTTCTATCACACGGAAATGAATTGTGACACTGAAATTAAAAAGATGCTCGCCGGAGATGACATATACATGAAAGGTGTCGCTCTCCGATACCGGGCACTCAGGAATATCAAGACGCGACAGTCCAAGGGCCGGGCCTTTCTTGACCTGAGGGCCAGCGAGAAAAACCTCAAAACAGCCGGAGCGGAAATTGAACTCGCGCGGACAAGAATCGCTCTTGGAGATGCCTATCTCAAAGAAGGAGAAATAAATGTCGCCCTGTCTTATCTGGAAAAGGCATGGGCGCTCTTTTCGAAGATTGACAAGGACCTTTTTCCAAAAGATCTTCTCGTCATCATGATGCCCCAGGAACAGAAGGTCGAGGTCATGCTTGACCGGATCGTTGACATCAATGAATCTCTGGGAACGGCGCGAAACAAGCCCTTATTTCTTGAACGGGTCATCAATGTTACCATGGACTTTACGATGGCCATGCGAGGGGCTTTTTTCGTCGTAGAGCCTGACAGCGGGCCCAGGATCGTCGCGAGCCGGAACCTTGATCCCATGCTGCTCAAAGCGGAACAGTTCAAATGGATCAGAGATATTGTTATCGCTACGGCCCGCGAAGGTATAGAGCTTGTTATGCCTGGATTGAAAGACGATGGTGCTATTTCCGATAAGTCCTTGCAGAATGCAGGCATTCATTCACTGATCTGTATGCCCGCAAAATTGGGCGAATACACGCATGGATGCCTCTATCTTGATAATAGCCTGAGTGGAAAACCCTTTCCCGATAATCAACTCCCCTATGTGAGGCTGCTCTGCAGTCAGATAGCCGTTGGTCTTTCCAATATAAAAATATATGATGAGATGAAGGAACTGAAAGACCGTTTCGAGGAAGAGGCGATATTTTACAAGCGGGAAATGGGTATTGTCGCCCCCACGGAAATGATCATCGGAAAATCAGAAGAGATACGGAACGTCATAGAACAGATACGACAGGTAGCCCCGACAGACAGTTCGGTATTGGTTATGGGTGAAACAGGGGTCGGCAAGGAACTGATCGCCAAGGCAATTCATAACCTCAGCAAGCGCAAAGATGGCCCTTTTATTCCCGTCAATCTCGCGGCGCTGCCTCAGGACCTTGTTGCCAGTGAACTCTTTGGCCACGAAAAGGGCGCTTTTACAGGCGCCCACGAAAAGCATAAAGGCCGGTTTGAGCTTGCCCATGGCGGCACAATTTTTCTCGATGAGATTGGAGACCTGCCCCTCAGCGTGCAGGTCAAACTCCTGCGTGTTCTTCAGGAAGGGTCCTTCGAGCGCCTCGGCAACGCGAAACAGATCAAGTCGGATTTCAGGGTCATCGCGGCCACCAACAAAGACCTCCACAGAGAAGTTGAAAAGGGCACTTTCCGGCAAGACCTCTATTATCGTTTAAACGTTTTTCCTGTCTCCGTACCCCCTTTACGGGAGCGAAAAGAGGATATTCCCTATCTTGCGCACCACTTTATCGATATATTCAGTAAAAAAATGGGCAAGAAGATTGGAAAAACTACCAATGAAACCTTCAAGATGCTCACGGAATATGCCTGGCCCGGAAACGTGCGGGAACTGGAACATTTTATTGAAAGGGCCATCATACTCTCCGACGATGGAAGGATACATCTTTCCGGTCTTGACGATTCCTTAGACCCCCGTATTGCCGGTGAAGGTCTTCCTGTAACGCCCCTTGCCGACATGGAACGGGGATACATTGAAAAAATCCTCAACGCCACACACTGGAAAGTCAGCGGCCCCAACGGAGCGGCATCGATCCTCGGACTAAAACCAACAACACTGATCTCCCGTATGAAAAAACTGGGAATCGAAAAACCTTCCGTTGCGGCGTTTTTGAAGTGAGAGGCGCAGAGAGCATGGAGCATAGTGCGAATAGTGCAGAGGGAATGGAGCATGGAGCAGAGAGGCCGGAAATCGCCCTCCGCTAAAGCACCGGATGACAGGTAAATCGGAAATCGTAAATCGTGAAATCGTGTGAGGCAGAGGGGGAAGACCGGGGGACGTGGGGTGCGAAAGACCGTGGGACGAGGGACGGAAAAGATAGATGGAAGATGGAAGTGGGAAAATGAAAGGCGTGGGACGGGTGACGTTTACTTGAGATGCGTGGCAGGGAATTTTTCATTTACATTTTATCTTCTTCGTTATACTCTTAGATATCATGAGACTCGATGTGGTGGAAAGAAAGGCGTTAAAATACGCACTCGGTGAATTTAGAGGGGACGTATATCTCTTTGGCTCCCGTGTGAATATGAAAAAACGTGGTGGCGACATTGATCTGCTGTTAATCCCTGACAAGAAAACCTCATCGCTCAAGACAGCCCTGAAAGTGCAGGCCCGGTATTTTTCTCAATGTGAGCAGAAGCTTGATGTTGTTATCTACGACGATAAAAACCCATTTTGCAGGGAGATTATAAAAAGTGCAAAACGTATCGATACAACAGAGCTTTGATGATCTCAAGAAAGAGATCGGGCTTTTAAAACAATCCGTGACAAAATATCAGAACAAACCTTTCAGGGTTGGGAAAATATACACATCAGATGAATTGGAAATATACGATGCGTTGTCATTCAGATTTATGAAAACCATCGATCTTGCGCTGGGTTTCTTCCGGAGCCTTGAACGATACGTTGATGCCAAAGAAAGCGAGACCTTAAGGGACCGCCTGTTGTTCATGCAAAAGCTTCGTATAGTAGATGATATTAATTTCTGGTTTGAAGCGAGAGAGTTGAGAGGCAAGATAGCCCACACGTATCTGCCCGGGGAATTGAAAGACATCTATGAAGAGATACGGAAGAAAACAAAAACCGTTGATCGCTGCATAATAAAACTGGAAAAATATCTGGGCAAGCTTGAAGGTGCAAAAAAACCTCTCTTCAATTGCTGAATTCGATAGATATTGAATGAATAAAAAACGTCCCTGGTTTACACACGTGGGACGCAGGACGTCCGCTTCCCTCCAGCTAATACACCTGGGGGCAGGCGCTAGGACGAGGGACGAAAAAACAGAGAAAGAAGGAAGATGGAAGAACCGTAGGACGAGGAATGATCGAAGAAAATCTTTCCTAACCTTTGCAATATCGGAGATGATGAAAATGAAGGTTGTTCTTGGCTGTCATGAAATGAAATTGTCTGTAACGTTATATACATCTCTTAGATGTTCTCGTAGAGTCATCGTTGCCCAGGGCTTCCAGGTTTTAGTGGTCACTCGTAGTCTGTGTATTATTGACAGGATGCTGTAGTCCTATACGTTACAAACCTGTCAGTCTGATCCTTCTAGCACTGCTAGCTTCTTAGGGTAGCTATTTCCCGAAGAACAGTATGAAACGCTTCTGGACTTCTCAGCTGATATAATGCCAAGGCGTTAAGGAGGGCTTGACAGCTACACTAAGTACACCCGACTTACATAAGAGGCAATTGAAATACTTGAAGACGAACCAGATGTTGCGATCATATTTCATACGCTAAAATATCCGACCTTTGATAGAATGAAGAAATACGGAATGCATTTTTACAGGAACGAGAAAAGCGTAACAGCAATATAAGAGGATAATTGAGCAAATTTTCGAGAAGAACCTTGATTGATGCAATAATTAAGGCCGAAGCGAATTCTGATCATGACACGACGACAAGAGCGATTGCACCGGATGTCGTAGCAGCGCTACATTGAGGATTTGACGAATCTCGCAGTCGAACAGCCCGCAGGCGCAGAAGCGCCTCGGCCTTAAGGAGTGTTTAGATTGGTGATGCCAAAGACATACTGCCCCGACCGTCTGACGAGAACGCCCTTATAGAGCGGGTCCCTGCCTGCGAGCGTCACCGTACCGCTGGTACTTTTATTCAATTGGGGTTTACCCCCTTTTTCTTTCAGATAGGCGAAATACTTGTTGAAGGTATTTGTCGCGTCCTTCGCGGATTTGTCGAGGATGACAAAGGCCTTTACGGGCTTGCCGGAAAGGGCGCCATCGGCGGTCAACCCTTTTTTGAAAAAGGCATATCCCAGAACACTCTGGGCGGTATATTTCTCAGTGCCGGGGACGAGACCGGGGACTTTGATGAGGGCCAGTTCATCAGGCGGGGCTGACTTGCCGGGGATCTTTTTCGCGATAGCCTCGGCGCAGGATATAAAAACATCTCGTTCAGGATTGTCGCCCGAGGCGGATAATTTCACAAAATAACGGTCTTTGTAAAACATGAGCTGCGATTCATCAATAAAACCGTCGCTGCCGATCTTGATCTTCTCCATGTCGGTGCTCGCGATAGTAGGAATATATGCCAAAAGCGTCAATGATCGAACCCATTTGAAAGATGTCAACAACCAGAGCAGCTCCCGAGTCTCCCTGCTTCGTGTAGAGGGCCGAAACAAGGGTAGAAAAGCCATAGGGCATATAAAGTTCGGCTTCTCCGTTAATGTAGGTATAGAGCGTATCTTTCGTATATGCCGTTACTTTTCCATCCAGTGCCCAGCCTTTTGAAAAACCCGCTGAGGGGAGCATTATTTCAAGAGATTCGTCTGAGGCAAACACGGTCAAATGAAAGAATAAAAAGATCTGAAGAAAGACAACAACAGCAACGGCAACGATTGTGAAATCTTTTTACAACCTGTGGTACGCGCGATGGTCATGCGAGAATCCCCAGGGCTTTTTCCATCTTGCCGGCAATATTGAGGCCATTTGCGCAACGCGCAACGCATTCATCACAATCAAGGCACCCGGAAAGTGACGCCCGTGCAGGAATCTCACGGTATGTCTCCCGCGCAAGCTCTCTATTGCGGTAACCCTCGGCATACATGAGGGAACGGTTGATAATACTAATGGCAACACCATTGGGACAGGTAGGTTCACACTGCCCGCAGAGGTAACAATAATAAGGATCGATTGCGGCTCCATACCGGTCAAGGATTCGTTCATCGGCACGGGTCAGCTTCATCCCCATGACGGCAATATCGTCATTCAACATCTGCGTGTCCCTCATGCCGGGGATAGCACAGCTTATATTGGTATCCTGAAGTACCCATTTGAGGGCGGCCTGATGGGGACTTACTGTTCCCAGCTCATCAGTTTTGTATCCACCGGTTTGCGTTTTCATGGCAATGACACCGAGGCCGGCCTGTGCCGCGCGGGCGATGGCCTTTTTCAACTCTGGAGGACTTTTAAAATTATGTGCTACGAGGACCGTATCGAAAAACTTGTCCTTATCATCAGCAATGGCATTGAGGACTTCGGCCTGATTTGTATGGGTAGTAACTCCAAAAAACCGGACTTTCCCCTGCTTGCGAAGTTCAATAAGGGCTTCGCGCGGCTCAGGCAAAAAGGCTGATTCTCCCCTGCTCAAGCTGTGGAGTTGGATTACATCAACATGGTCTGTGCCCAGCTTCATGAGGCTTGTCTCCACATCATTAATAATTTTGCTTTTTGAATTCGAGTGTGTTTTGGTTGCTATGTATAACTTGTCCCTGATCCCCTTGATGGCCCTCCCGACAATCTCTTCATTCCTGCCGCCCATATAGCTCCGGGCGGTGTCGACGTAGTTTATGCCGAGGTCGAAAGCGGCCCGCATGACCTCGTGCTCAGGCGTCAGCATGGCGCCGAAGCTGACAACGGTCACCTTGAGGCCGGTCCTGCCGAGAGTGCGATAGACGGGCACAACCCCCTTCTGCTCCGCGGCTTCCAGCGCTCCGCGAAGACCGCCGAATCCCACTGCCGCTGTGGCAGCCGATACAAGGCCCAGCTTCAAAAAATCACGCCGGTTAATGGTTTTTTTCTGATCTGACTGATTCACGAAAGCCTCCTCATGATCGAGCGATAGCTTACGTATTATACTATAATTGTCAACCGGTTTGTAAAAATGGAATGAATGCTGATTTCCCGGCGCATTGTTTCTCATTGACATGAAGTATTTCGAGCGATAGTAGGTGCCCGGTTAATACACGCCATATTCTTTCGTGAAGTCGAAGAAAGCACGGATATTCTCCACTTTCGCGTCTTCAATATTGCTCGATGGACTCATGAGAAAACCGCCGTCCCTGCCCACGTAATCAATGATCTTTTTGCAGCAGGCCTTTGTATCTTCCGGAGTGCCTGTGGCGAGAATAGAAATGGGCACTCCGCCTTTTATAGAAACCGTATCACCGAGGATATCTTTTGCTTTCATGAGGTCAGTCGCTTCAAAGGCATACATTGCTTTTCCGGCGGGGATGTCTTTGATAATTTCAAGACGGGAGGTACAATCACCTTCCCAGAACGGAGTGGGGTGGAGTCCCGCGTCGATCAAGGCGACCATAAGCTCTCTCAAGGTGGGCCAGTAGAATTTCTTGAACTGTTCCAGAGACATAAAGCCGTCGAGTCCTTTGTGGAGAGGAATACCAACCCGTGGGACACCGGAAGCTTTAGCGCCGCTAATTGCCAGTTCGATCATGATTGGTAATAATTTTTCGCAGGCGGCAATTACTTTATCGGGCCTCCGGTACATGTCGAGCATGAGACCTTTTGTGCCCCGGAAAAAATCGCCGAGCGTATCAAAAGGGGCCTGGGTGCCAGCGCCGGACTGAGGCGGGTAACCTTCTTCTTTCAGTTTCTCGCTGAAACGCCTGGAATACGCACCGATCCTGAGCATCTCATCGCCTGCCTTCTTCAAACTCGCAAGGGCTTCCTGTATTTCAGGCTGGGTAAAGGAGACAAGAGTACCTAAACCCATGTAATAGGTAATCATATTTCGCAAAGGAGGGAGTTTTTCAAATCCTTTTAGTGAACCGAATACTCTGGGCCAATACCTGCGCATCATAAAGTCTGTCATATCAGACAGGAAATGATCATACTCGTCGGCCTTCATATACTCACCTTCCACGAATTGGAAGGATACATTGGGATCAAGCTGCCGTCCCGGCCATTGGAGCTGTTTGAAGTCAAGAATTTCGAGAAGTGTCCCTTTGAAGCTGGAGCCGAAGGGATTCATTGCCTGATCAGGTGCGAAATCAAGGGTGGCTTTCAGATTTGCCTCCCAGATCTTGTCCGGATCGTACATCATGTCCGCGAAGGTATATCCGCAATAACGTGCGGGAAAGAAGGAAAAAGAAGCTGTCACGGGTACCCGGTCAGGTTTTTTCAATGCAATTACATCTGTTACTCGTTTTTCCCTTTCCTTGTAAAGTTCCTGTGCTGTTTTACTCATTGAGAAACCTCCTTTCTCTCTATATATGACCGCTGGTTATTGCAGGCAGCAGGCTGATTAAATCAACGCGCCGGGGTTCCAGGGCCTTCTAATGTAAACAGTTTAGTATATAAATAATCATAACAAAAAATAATTGTCAATATACAAAATATCAATGTATTGTATTTATTGATGAATCGCTGATGTATCGTTTTGCAACAGCGCAAAATATGAAAAAACAACTACAAAAAGAGTTAAATTCTTTTGACTTCAATACCCGACTGTGATAGATATGTACATAGATATTCAATGTATTGACTAATCACAGTTGATACATCAAAACCGGATGTAATTCTAAAGAATATCAATTGAACCGGAAACATTTTCAAGGAGACTTCCAATGAATCTTGCAAGGAATTTAGAATTATCGGCACAATTTTTTCCGAATAAACCGGCTATTCGTGAAGGCGCCCGGGAGCTTACCTATGCGCAACTGAACGAAGAGGTCAATAGAGTCGCTACAGGTCTCATGAAGACAGGGGTCAAGCCGGGAGAACTTGTCGGCATCTGTGCACCCAATTCGGCTGATTGGATTATTTTCTACTTTGGTGTTATCAAGACAGGGGCTGTCGCGGTGACGATTGCCAACGCCAGCTCTCCTGATGAATTGACAAACCTTCTCAACCATGCAAAACCGAGGATACTCTTTACAACTCCCGACAGAATACCGGCATTGAAACATCTCAAGGCACCGGGGATGCTCGAAAAAGTCATCTGTCTGTCTGATTGTGATTTGACCCTCAAGGAGATTATGGAAATGGGATCACCCACCTTCAGTGCGGTTGACCGGGAACGTGATGACACGGTTGCCGTCCTTTTTACCGGAGGGACCACGGGTATACCGAAAGGTGTTATGCTGACCCACGAAGGAATCAGCCTTTCCGCCCACGCCATAGCTTATTGCGAACATTCCACGCCGGACGATTTTGCGCTCTGCTTTCTTCCTTTTAACCATGTTTTCGGTCAGATACATATTATGAATTCGACAATTTACAGCTCCGGTTGTCTTGAACTGCTTCCAACCCTGGATATGGAGAAGGTGCTGACATTGACCGAGACAGGGCGGGTAACGAAATTCTTTTCTGTTCCTACCGTATATGTGCGGCTTCTTGGTATGCCTGACCTGAAAAAAAGATTGGGTAAGATTCGTTACTGTTTCTCTGCTGGCGCCAGCATGGCCCAGGAGATCGTCAAACAATGGAAGGAACGCACAGGGATAACTATTGCCGAGTCTCTTGGGATGACAGAGTGTATGCCCATTGTATTTAATCATTTTTACCCGGAACATCATGTTGTCGGAGCGGTGGGCCACCCTGTGCCCGGAATGGAAGTCCAGATCAGACACACATCGGGGCATATTATGGAACAGGGTCAGGAAGGTGAGATATGTGTCCGGGGCAGGAATGTCATGAAAGGTTATCTCAACAACCCTGAGGCGACGAAAGAGACCTTCTGGGAGGGAGGATGGCTCAGAACAGGAGATATTGGATATATCGACAATAAAGGTTTCCTCTATATCGTGGACAGGCTGAAGGACCTTATCATAACCGGTGGTGAGAATGTGTCGCCTCGAGAAGTGGAAGAAGTCCTTTATACAGTGCCGGAAGTGGAGGAGTGTGCTGTCGTCGGTCTCCCCGACAAAGAATGGGGTGAACGTGTTGCCGCTTTTATTATTCCGAAGCCGGGGCAGACTGTCGCACCTGACAAGGTAAAAGCCTTCCTTAAGACCCGTTTGGCGCCTTTTAAAGTTCCCAAAGAATATGTGGTAGTCAGCGAACTGCCGAAAAGCCCGGCAGGTAAAATCCTCAAGCGGGAAGTAAAAAAACAGTATATTGAGAAAAAATAGTTAGTGTATGAAAACTGGCCCGGCTAACAGGGCTGTGAAAGCGCTACGGGAACGTGGCGCTTTTTTTATTCCTTATTTTTAGTGGTTGGTTCAATCCATTGACCCATATCTTTGTAAGGGACGATGGTTCTCATAATCTCTTTTCTCTTTGCAAGAAATTTATTTTTCATACTGCCTAACCATGTTTTGTGACGAAGCAGATGTTCCAGCGACCCAAGCACCCCGCCTTCTTTTATTTTTACAAAGGCCCCTTTTGTGTCGGTTCTGAAGGTGCCGTGGCAGAGCGTGCAGATAAAACCGCTCCTTACAATACGGATGATCTCACATCCGCAGAAGGGGCAGCCGGTTTTCTTCTTCACTGTTTTTGACGAGAAGAGCATTCTTGCCAGTTTTTTCGCTTTGTTTATGTTGACTGTGCTCATTACCACCTCACCGGGAAGCGCCGCTTGAATACTCAGGCTTGCCTTGATATCGAGACCGAGCATGACTGCCATGGTTTCGAGCATTTGGGAAGCGGCGCCGATCCGGTCTTTTATACCGTAAAAATTGATGAGGATGCAGGGTTTGCCGTATGTCTGGCGCAGGACAGTAAAGAAAAGAAAACCCCTGTCGAGGATTTTTTTAATGATGCTGTTTGCGCCGAGATAATATACAGGCGAGGCGATGATGACAGCATCTGCAGCGGCGATCTCATGGAGGAGAAATTTCATATTGTCCTCATTTGGACATGGTTTGTCGATAATACAGGCGTAACATCCTTTGCAGGGCTTGATGTTGAGGGAGGTAAGCCGTATGAGCTTCAGCGTGTATTCACCTTCAATATGCCGGGAAATCTCTTTTGTAAAAAGTTCACAGTTGCCGAATTGGCGGGGTGATGCCACAAGACCGAGAATGTTCCTCGTCTTTGCTGGAGCGTTCTCTGTTACCGGTGATTTTTCATTCATATCAACTTTTATATCTCACAGTAGTAATGAAATGCAATGAAAAATCAGTGCCATGATGATTTCAAGGATTTCATCGTTGCATGGAGAAGAGACTCAATAATTATTGATATACAAAGGAGTTCTATGGTAAATTACAATCAATGCCTCCAAAAACTTCAAATCCGAGCCCCAATAATAAGAGCGTTTTCATTATTCTTTTAATAGTGATCCTCGGTTTTTTTATTTTTAACCTTTATCCTAAATCAAAGAAAGAATACGAAAATGTTATTTTCAGTGACTTTGTAAGCGCGGTCCAGGCAGGAAAGATTGCCTCTGTCACAATTCAAGGGAAAAATATTATTGGCGCCTATAAAGAAGGTAAGGATTTCAAGAGCTATGCGCCGGAGGACCCGGAGCTCATGAAGATGCTCCGTGCGCAAAATGTGAAAATAACTGCCAAACCTGATGATGAACCAGGATTTTGGCAGTCCATACTCGTTTCATGGGTTCCCATGCTCCTTTTAATCGGTGTGTGGATTTTCTTTATGCGTCAGATGCAGGCGGGCGGCGGCAAGGCCATGTCCTTCGGAAAGAGCAAGGCGAGGCTCTTTGCGGGTAAGGATAACAAGGTCACGTTCCAGGATGTGGCCGGAATTGACGAGGCAAAAGAAGAGCTCCAGGAAATTATCGAGTTTTTGACGGACCCCAAGAAATTTACCAAACTCGGCGGACGGATTCCGAAAGGCGTTCTCCTCGTCGGTTCACCGGGTACAGGAAAAACTCTTCTCGCGCGTGCAATCGCGGGGGAAGCGAATGTGCCTTTTTTCAGCATCAGCGGTTCCGATTTTGTGGAGATGTTCGTCGGCGTTGGCGCCTCACGGGTGAGAGATCTTTTTACCCAGGGCAAAAAGAACGCGCCCTGCATCATTTTTATCGATGAGATTGACGCTGTGGGCAGGCACAGAGGCGCGGGACTTGGCGGCGGCCATGATGAGAGAGAACAGACGCTGAACCAGCTTCTTGTTGAAATGGATGGTTTTGAATCCAACGAAGGGGTCATCGTCATGTCGGCAACAAACAGACCCGATGTCCTCGATCCGGCTCTTTTGAGGCCGGGCAGGTTTGACAGACAGATCGTTGTATCAATCCCGGATGTAAAGGGAAGGGAAGCGATTTTAAAAGTACACGCGCGCAAGACCGTTGTTGATGAAACGGTTGACCTTTCGATCATCGCGAGAGGCACACCGGGATTTTCCGGCGCTGATCTGGAAAACCTTGTCAATGAAGCTGCCCTCGTTGCTGCAAGGCACGGTAAAAAGGCCATTGACATGAGCGACTTTGAGCATGCCAAGGACAAAGTGCTCATGGGTGTCGAGAGAAGGAGCATGATAATCAGTCTCGAAGAACGCAAAAATACCGCCTATCATGAAGCAGGTCACGCCCTCGTAGCGAAATTGATTCCCGGTTCTGATCCGATCCATAAAGTTACCATTATCCCCAGGGGCAGGGCGCTTGGCCTTACCCAACAACTCCCCATCGATGAACGCCATACATATCCGAAAGAATATCTTGTTAACAGTATCACGATTTTACTTGGCGGCAGGGCCGCCGAGCAGCTTGTCCTCGTCCATGAGACAACAGGGGCGGGAAACGATATCGAGCGTGCAACAAAACTTGCCCGGAAAATGATCTGCGAATGGGGCATGAGCGATAGAATGGGACCTGTCAACTATGGTAAAGACGAAGAACATATCTTCCTCGGAAGAGAGATAGCCAAACACAGGGATTTCAGCGAAAAGACTGCCCAGGATATTGATGAAGAACTGAAAAATCTTGTGCATGGCTGCTATGAAAGGGCGAAGGAATTGCTTTCAGCCAATATAGATACTCTCCATGCCATTGCTAATGGACTTCTGGAGAAAGAGACCCTTGATGGACCGGAGATTGATATCATTATCAAGGACAGCGGCAATGACAAGGAAGCTTCTCTGTAAAAACCGGCCCCTCATCATGGGCATTCTCAACGTAACTCCCGATTCTTTTTATGACGGCGGGCAACACAACAACGAAGAACAGGCCATAGAACACGCCATGAAGATGATTGAAGAAGGCGCCGACATCATCGATGTGGGCGGTGAATCGACACGGCCCAACGCTGAGCCGGTCAGCTCTTGATGAAGAGTTGAAAAGGGTCATCCCCGTTATTGAGAAAATCCGTGCACGTTCCGATGTGTTTATTTCCATTGATACTTATAAAGCAAGGGTCGCCCAGGAAGGATGTTCGGCAGGCGCCGACATCATTAATGATATCAGCGGCCTTACCTTCGATAAAGATATGGCCCCTCTCGCCGGCAGGCTTGGCACATACGTTATCATTATGCACATCAAGGGGACACCAAAGGACATGCAGAAAGACCCCTATTACGATGATGTGATTTCTGAAATAAGTGATTTTTTTCGCGGTCAGATGGAAGTCGCGAGGCAATCAGGCGTTGCCGAAGACCACATGATTCTTGACCCCGGTATCGGTTTCGGAAAAAGGGTTGAGGATAATCTCAAGATTCTTAAACTGCTCGGTGAATTCAAGAAACTTGGGCGACCTCTCCTTATCGGTACATCCATGAAGAGCTTCATAGGAAACGTAACCGATTCTCCTGTTGAAGAGAGGTCTGAAGGCAGCCTCGCGAGTACTGTTGTGTCGGTTATGAACGGGGCCGATATCCTTCGCGTACATGATGTGAAAAAGACGCGAAAAGTAGTCAAACTTGTACGCGCGATTATGCAATCATGATACCTGATCTGGGATGGCAGGATATTGCGAATATACTGAAAGACATTATTGATATACTGATTGTCTCTTTCATTATCTATAAAACTTTTCTGCTTATAAAAGGAACAAGGGCCATACAGCTTATACTGGGCCTTGTTATTCTTATCTTTGTTTTTTCCCTGGCAGATAGATTCGGACTCTTCACCGTTGGATGGATTTTTAATAATTTCGTTGGTTCCATTGTATTTGTTATCGTCGTCATATTCCAGAACGACATACGCAGATTGCTCATTGCCCTCGGCAGGAGCCCTTTCTTCAAGAAGATTACCTATGTGCAGGAAACGCTCTTTTACGATGAACTGGTCAATGCCTGTGTTGTCATGGCAAAGAGAAAGACGGGGGCCCTTATTGTTATTGAACGGGAGGTCGGACTGGAAGAATTCATGGAAATCGGCGTGCGGCTTGATGCCGAAGTCAATACCGAGTTGATCGTCAGTATTTTTCAATATGCTTCACCGCTGCATGATGGGGCCATGATAATCAGGGAAGGACGGATCAGGGCGGCAGGGTGTGTGCTGCCCCTTACGACAAACGATGAAGTGGACAAGCATTTTGGCACCCGGCACAGGGCGGGACTGGGTATTACGGAAGTCACTGATGCCATTTCCATTATCGTCTCCGAGGAAAGGGGTATTATCTCCTATGCTTACCGGGGTGAGGTGTCTGTCGAAGTCAGCGCCGACAATCTGAAGAAAGCGCTCAAAGAATTTTTAGGTTGAGAGTTGTGTGATGAACTTTAAAAAATATATTCTGGAAAACTGGAAGTTGAAGCTGCTCTCTGTTGCCCTCGCTAGCGTGTTATGGTTTGTTGTTTTTTTAATGGGCGAGACCAAGAAAGAGATAAGCGTGCCTGTCTCTCTTGTCAATCTCAACAAAGGCTATGTTGTCATGAAAATGGATATCGAGAAGGTTGATATTACGCTCACCGGACGGGTGTCGGTGTTGAAAGACATAAAAGAAAGCGATGTCAAGGTCTCTCTGATCGCATCGAATGTACAGGAAGGGGAGAATGTTTTTAATATAACGAAAAGCAACGTCCAGATACCGAGAGGCGTCCAGATCGGCGATATGAGACCGAGTTCCACAAAAATAGACGTTGACAGGATTATAGAGAAAAAGGTGAAGACTACAGTAATATTGGACAGGCGATGGATGGGCGTATATGAGGTTAAATCATGGTCCCCTGATTATGTAACGGTCGAGGGTCCAAAGAGAATATGGGAAAAGAAGACATTTATCGAGACCCTTCCGGTCAGCGACGAACTGAAACACACCGAGGAAACAGTTACTGTTTCTCTCGATATGGAGGGTTTGCAGGCAAGCGCAATAAAGCCTGATAAGGTGAAGGTTGTCCTCAAGAGGCATAGCGGGAAGAAACCTCTTTAGGGCTGATAGCGCGAAAAAAACATCTTTCGGAGGAATAATATGGCACGACTCATGGTGAATATCGATCACGTCGCGACGCTCAGAGAAGCCCGCGGTATCAATTATCCCGACCCGGTCTATGCCGCGGGGATTGCAGAAATGGCTGGCGCGTCGGGTATCATTGTCCATTTGCGGGAAGACAGACGGCATATCAAGGACAGGGATGTCCGGATTTTACGGGATGTGGTGAGGACGAAATTGAATCTTGAAATGGCCGCCACGCCTGAAATGACTGAGATTGCCTGCGATATAAAACCTGACATGATTACCCTCGTACCGGAGAAGCGAAAAGAGCTTACGACAGAAGGCGGCCTCGATGTGGTGAAGTTCTCCGACAAACTGAAAAAGGTCATTGAAAAAGTCCATGGGAAGGGCATTAAAGTAAGCCTCTTTATTGATCCTGTGGAGGCGCAGATTAGAGGCTGCGCATAAAATGAATACCGACATGATTGAGATTCATACCGGTGCCTACAGCGATGCCAAATCTGACAGGGTCCGGGAAAAGGAGTTTAAAAAGGTGGTAGCCTCAGCGAACATGGGCAAGAAACTCGGCCTTGGTGTCAATGCCGGTCATGGCCTCCATTATCATAACGTGCAAGAGATTGCCGCGCTGAAAGAAATAGACGAATTGAGCATCGGCCACAGCATCATAGCCAGGGCGGTTTTTGTCGGCCTTGACCGGGCAATACGGGACATGCTGGAGCTGATGAGAGCAGCGGAATGATTGGTATTGATATTGTTGACATTGCGAGGATAACAAGAGCAATAGAGAGATACGGCGACCATTTTCTTGAGAAGATATTTACTGCCAATGAAATCAGATACGCGAAGGGAAAACGAAGGGCCGGAGAAACACTGGCTGGACATTTTGCCGCGAAAGAGGCCTTTATAAAGGCAATGGGCAGGAGCCTGCCCTGGAAAGATATTGAAGTGCATCACGAAGAAGGCAAGCCCTTCATCCGTTTTCAGAATAAACGCTATGATGGGGTCAGCATCTCCCATGAACGTAGCATATGCAGTCTCTGTTGTGAATATCAATGACATACAATGAATGAAACACGATTGAGAATATCCCCCTTATTTTAAAGAACGGCTGAAGGCACGAAGGAAAGGACCATCTGAGTGTACATTTAGGTGTACAGTGCAGGGGGCCGTGATATGAAAGCCATTACATTTACAGATTACTCCTGCTGCCATCTCTCGGACAGTAAAGCTCTTGGAGAATAATGTCTTACGTGCAATAGACGCTCTGCATATTGCTTGCGCGATGGAGTGGCAAGCAGAACTTTTTGTCAGCGCTGATAGAAGACAGGTGAAAGCCGCAAAGAATGCGGGGCTCCATACTAAATATATCGGTTAGCTTGCCGACTTTTAACGCTTGTGGTTGCCCCTTATTCAAGCTCCTTCAGACGGAAAGACAGTACGCTGGCCATTATTACTAATATGCCGAGAATTGTAATGCCTGATCTGAAACTGTAAAGGTCTCCTGAGATGCCCAGTAAATAGGGTATGAGCCCTCCTCCAAAGGCCATACTTATGGCGAGAATGATGCCTGTAGCCATGCTCCTCATCTCACGACTGAAGGTCTTCGCGATTGCTACAAGCCCTACCGGGAAGAAACCTGTCACAAAAGATGCCTGCAGGAAAAGGATGATCCCTATATATTTAACAGAAATCAGGCCCAAAAGAACCGTGAAAATGCCCGCAATGATCAACACAAAAAACATGAATTTCCTCAAGTTAAACCTGTCAATAAAAAAACCGCATGCGATTGCGACACCAACTGACCCCAACCTTGATATGCCTAATATGGTATTGGCATAGCTTATGTTCAAATGCAGCTCCTTTGTCAGGTAAAGAGGAATAATTGAATAAATGCCGAGATTTGCGCCGGCGCCGAAAAACCAGATTATGGCCATGAGCCAGAGGGAACGAATTTTAATAATTTGTTTCAACATTGTTTTGGGAGGATTGGCTATCTTTACCTCAGTGCTTACAAAGCAAAAAATGATCAGACAGACCAGAAAGATGATCGCAAAGACAATAAATATTCCGCGCCATGGAACAAGGCAGAGAAGACCGAGAGCAACAAAGGGGATTGCAAAGATCGCGCATTGAAGCCCCGGTATCGTGAATAGCGATTGCCTTACCCCAGTCTTTCTCGGCATAGTATTCGGTGATCAGGGAAATTGCGGAAGGCAGATATAGTCCGACGGAAAAGCCGAGTAAAAAAGCAAAGAGAAACAATAAGAAGAACTTCTGAACAAGGGGGATGAGAAAAGCTACCAGACTCAGAAGCGTCAGAGAGAAGATAATAGTTTTTTTATAACCAAATTTGCTGGAAAAGAGTCCGGAAACAATCATCGCGAGACTATATCCGACAGAAAGGAATATGAAGATGCTGCTCGCCCATGCATGATTAACCATAAACTCATCTTCTATAATCGGTAGGATCGGTGAAAACACTACGCGAAGCGAGAAGTTGGCAAACCAGAGAAACCAGAGAAAAAGCAGAAATATAAGGGCCTTGCCCCGGAGATTCGAATATCGTTCCATTAGAACAATCTAACTTAACCGCTTTAATAATTCCATATCGCTTTTTATGTTGGACATCTTATTGTGTCAAGAAAAGCAATATTGGTAAGATTTGGATCTCCACAAGTATATGCACAGGAGTCATTGTGGAAGGAAGTAACAGAATTTATGGAAGGAAAGTGAGTAAAAAGATTTGGCCCAATGGGTGAAATAATTTTACTCATTGGGCCAAACAATTATCTGCTATTGAGACAGGAGGGTCCCTTTGCCATGAAATTTGCCGTCCACAAAGTCCCCTTCGTATTTGTTGCCGCTGGTGAATGTAAAGGTCCCTTTGCCATGAAATTTGCCGTCCACAAAGTCCCCTTCGTATTTGTTGCCGCTGGTGAATATCAGAGTTCCTTTGCCTGAGCGTTTGCCGTCGGCAAAATCTCCGGTATATTTATTGCCATTTGCCCATGTGGTGGTTCCTTTGCCATGAAATTTACCGTCCACAAAGCTCCCTTCGTACTTGTTGCCGTCTACATCTGTAAAAGTTCCTTTGCCGTGAAATTTGCCTTCGACAAAGTCCCCTTCGTACTTGTTGCCGCTTGTGAATGTAAAAGTTCCTTTGCCATGAAATTTACCGTCCACAAAGTCCCCTTCGTATTTGTAGCCATTTGTCTCTGTTTTAGAATCTTTTCCCATTATTTTTCCCCTTTCTTATCTCTCCTGCGTATCGCTCATTTTACTTCTTACATATAACAACGAAACGAGGAGGATTGTTCCAAGACCTCTTTGTTGATATATTTTCCACCAATATCATGGGGATTGCAAGCATAAATAATGTACAGGCGTATTTCTCCGACGCTGCAGGATAAAAATAGCCTGGTCAAAACATAAAAACATTAACCTAAATCATCCCTTGCAATAATGAAATTATTTCAGTAATGCCAGGGTATACATCATCCTGCCCGTCGCAATCCGTGATCCAGTCATTTTTGTCCGGCCTGCCCTTCATGTTGCATCCGTCGGTTTTTTGCAGGACATCGTTTTGTAGCTTGTCAAGAGCGTTAGTGTAGGCCCCATGATTTACCATTCGCGCTACTGTACGTAATCTGTTTGCCAGGGTATTCTGCTGGTTCGCGTTTTTAAAATAATCTGTTTCAAGATCATTAATTATCATGATTATATCACGGAGATTTTTACCTATATGAGCCACTGTGATGTTTCTGACCCTTACGTTGTCGACTTTAAAACTCAGGGTGTAAGAAGGAGTACCGATAGCCCCACCAGGAATTGCCTGGATAAACATGGGGACAGCCGTTGTCCAACCGGGGGTAATAACGAGCGGTTGGACTTGTCCATTGGCATCAAGCACAGGCTGTCCACCCTGGCCGGTTATTACCATCTGGGTCCACGGATCGGTCTTGGCGGCGCGATAAAAGAACGTCACATCTGTGCCGTCATATCGTAACTGAAGTTCGCCTGATGTAATGTCTGACTGGACGTAATTTACATACATATTGCTCCATTGGTCGCCGTTGATCTGAAAGGCCCAGTTTACCTCGATGTATTGTCCAATGCTGGTGCCCAGGACCTGACCGCGTTCAATCCGTACCCAGGAGCCGTTATTTCTGGAGCCGAGACCGAGAGCCACGACAGACCCCAGGCCTAATCCCGGCGATGCATCGTTATCACTTGAATAATCGGCGAAAGGCATTGTAAAGATACCTGATGTAAAAACTGCTGTTGATATGAGTTTCTCGTTAACAGGGGTGGTGCCGCTGTAATACAAATAGCCGTCACCGGGTTGAGTGAATCCGGTTCCGGCGACAATCCATTTGTTTGAATCGATGCCGGGGTTGTTGAAATCATCGTAAACCGCAGCGCTTGACGCAGCAGAGAAGAACAAGACCGTAAATAAAGTTGTCAATAGCGCTATGATGGTTTTGGCAGGTGACCCTGATAACAAGAGTTTCATATTTCTTACCTCCTCCCGATTTGTTGTTTCTCTTAATGTTTTCTCTCTTAATTTTCTCCCGGTTCCCATAGCACAGATTAGTCAGGCGCGAGAGGAGAGGCTCAAACACTCTCCGAGCTTGTATCCTATTCTCTCATCTACGATATATTTGTCAAGAATAATATTGTTGTCTCCTTCACGGGCAGGTCTGTCCCAAATCGTACAGGCTTTGTATTCCAGCGGAGTCGAAGTGAAATGAATGCTCCTAACGTGAAACAGACACAGAAAATTAGTGATAATATGATAACTGGCAAGCTTTTCGAAACTATAAAGATTTCAGATGGTAACCACCAAATGGACGTCACAACCATATCCATTGAACATGGGCATTGTCGCAAATACACTCGATTTATATTTGAGATTGATTAAACGAATCCAACTATGCCATATTTAGTAATGAGTTACTATCATGACGACGAAAACTCGAAAGTCAAATTAATAAGAAATGTAAAAATGTAACGGATGAGACATCAGTCGAAATTTAAGTCTTGACATGAGTGTTCATAATATAATACAATTACGTATACAAAGTTGGATGATATATAAAACACATTACATATCTCCTGACGATATTACTTGGATATTTTGTGCCAAGAGAAGGAAGTCAATTATTTATTAAGTGATTTCCAAAAAAAACTTTAACAAGGGGGTTTTGTCATGAACAAAAAAATGTTTATTCAACTGTTCAAACCATTTCTTGCTGGGATTATGTTGCTAACGTTGGTTATTAGTTTTATAACCGTTGTGTCAGCGGCAGAAGTTAAACAGGTGGTTCTCAAATACGCTAGCTATGCCCCACCCCAACACTTGGGAACAATCATTGCCCAGGAAAAATTTCCCATGGTTGAGAAACTGACCGAAGGTCGCGTCAAAGTAGAGGTGTATCACTCTGAAAGCCTTTTTCCGGCCCGTGAGACCGTTAACGCCTTGGATAAGGGGATTGCAGATTTGGCCTTTTATCCCCTGAACTATATGGCTGGGCAGGTCCCATGGATTAATGCTACTCTAATTCCAGGTCTTATCAAAGATTTTGGGGGAGCACCTGCGTTTAAGGATGGATTAACGGATATGGTGCAGAAAGACATCCATTCCCTTGGACTGAAGGTGCAAATTGTAGGAATACCTTTTACCCCTGGAATGACCGTTCTGATGACAAAAGGTAAACGAGTTGCTGTTCCAAATGACTTAAAAGGCTTAAAGATAGCATGTCCTGCGAAAGGAGATATAGAAGTTGTGAAACTATTGGGGGTACCCCGGTAGCAATGCCAAGCACCGAAAGCTACGAAGCTTTGTCAAGGGGTGTTGTAAATGGTATAATATCAAACATTGGTGGCATGTATGGACGAAAAATGTATGAACCAGGAGACTATTTGACCATGGTTCCGCTTGGCACAGCGATGGTTGCTGTGTTGGCCTCCGAAAGGGTCTGGCCAAGTTATCTGAGGTTGATCGGAATATTGTGCTTTATGTGGCGGAAAGACGATTGCTCGAGGAAACGTTTGCTACAGCCACTATGGAACAGAGTTATCTTGCAAAAATGTAACCAAATTAAAGGAAGTGGTTTATCCAACAAAAGAACAGCTCAAAAAATGGGAAGAGAAACTGGCACCGATTGAAGAGAATTATTTAAAAACTGATGGAGATAAGGGAAAACAGGTTATTAGTATTATCAAGAAGTACAATGAATGATATCAGAATAGTTCCTTATCATAAAAATGGTATCAAAAAGAAATTAGTCAAAACTGTGGGAGAAATATAATACTCAATAAATATAAATTACGTCAGTCCAAAAGAATAAAAAATTAAAGCTGACAACAGAATTAGGACATTTAATGCTGTTTGCCAGCGTAAGTTATAGAGCATGAGAAGAAGAATTTGACTGTTCGGATTTGCGGTTTTCTTCGGGGTGGAGACTGAAAGAAGATGTAAAACGAAGGAAGACGCTCAATTCAAAAAGGAGACATTATTCATGGATAACCAAAATGCGGTTTTAATTTATGCAGCAGGTGATATTTATTCGGATAGACCCGACCCAGCATCTATTTTTTCCAAAGTGACTCATGTTTTGCAAGAGCTGACATAACATTTTGCCAACTTGAGAGTCCCCTTTCACACACGACAGTTCCTTCGGAGTCCAAAAAAGATAAAGCCCATGATCCAAAACTGGTTGCATCAGCAATAAAAGAAGCAGGTTTTAATGTTGTGTCTTTTGCCAGTAATCACTGCATGGAAGATGGGATGGAGGCTTTTCTGGAAACAATTGATTCCCTGAGGTCAGCGGGTTGTCATGTTATAGGTTGCGGAAGGAATACCAGAGAAGCCAGGGAACCAGCCATTATTGAGTGCAAGGGGAACAGGATAGCAATCCTCGCATACAACTCGGTAGGAATCTCCGAATCCTGGGTTCAGGACAACAAACCTGGTTGCGTGCCGCTCAGGGTGTGGACGTTTACGAGCCTATTGCGCCTACTCAGCCCGGCACGCCAGTCCGTATACACACATTTCCCTATAGAGAAGATATTGCTTCAATGATAGCAGACATCCAAAAAGCAAAGTCCCAGGCAGACGTTGTCATAGTTTCGATGCATTGTGGAGTGCATATTGCGCGTGCAGTTGTGGCCGAGTATCAAATCGATATTGCGCATGCTGCCATTGATGCCGGGGCCGACTTAATAATTCAGCATCATGCTCATATCTTAAAAGGGATAGATGTATATCGTGGTAAGGCAATTTTTTATGGTCTTGGTAACTTTGCCTTGGAAGTGCATTTTATGACAAAAGAGTGGGCTAATCGTGCCGATGGTAAAGGAATTGAGAGAGCTCTTAATCCGAATTGGCACCCTCCATATCAGGACTATCCCTCATACCCTTTTCCCCCTGATTCCAGAAAAACAGTAGTTACAAAATGCCTTGTGTCAAACGGGTCAATAACCAGAGTGTCATTTTTACCGGCAATAATTAATAGGCAGAGTCAGCCGGAGATCATACCTCCAACTGATGAACAATTCCAACAAATGATAGACTATATAGCCTTAATAAGTCAGGACGCAGGTTTTCATCCCAATCTCAAGATCGATGGTAAAGAAGTGCTAATAGCAGCCTAAATGAAAAAAAGAATTCTAACTGATGCTTGGACGTCTATTAGAAGTGAAGCTGTAGAGGCAACCAAATACTGAATTACCGGGGAATCTATGGAAATACTGAATAAACTTGTCGATCATTTGGTTAAGGTCGATTATGAAGATCTGCCCAAAACCGTAATAGAAGCCACGAGACTGCAAATCCTGGACACAGTAGCCGCAATGGTGGCAGGAACAACAGCGAGCATCTCTGGCGAACTTGAGCGGTTTGTTAAATTCACTACTTCGATGGGAGGTTCAGAAGAGAGTTCCATAACCGGCTTTGGGGGGAAGATCCCCGCGCCAAGTGCTGCCCTTGTGAACGGGGTTTTGTGCGCTCGTCGTGACTATGACGACACACAGCTGTTCTATGGTGGCGGTCATACCTCGCGTTCGATAATTCCGACGGCCCTTGCCATTGCAGAACGAGAGGGCAAAGTGAGCGGAAAACGTTTTTTGACAGCGGTCGCGTTGGCTCACGATCTCGAATGCAGAATCGCGGCGAGCGGCAGAGGGGCTACATCGTGGTATATGGTTTACAACTTCTTCGGGGCGGCTGCCGTTACGGGAAAGATTCTGAGACTTGACGAAAAAGAAATGGCAGCTTGCTTGACCCTTGCCTTTCACCAGATATGCGGCGCAAGTATTGGTGGATCGGCTGACCTTGGTTCTCTGAAGGGAATGAGCAATGGCTTTGCATGCAGGGCTGGAATAATGAGTGCCCTTCTCGCGAAAAACGGTTTTTCAACGACGTGGGACTTTCTTGATCCGGCAAGGAGGGGTAATTTCTACGATGTATTCTTCCATGGGGTGTATGCACCTCCGTTAATAACTCTGGATCTCGGGAAAACTTTCATGGGATTGACAACAAGTCCAAAGGAATATCCATGTTGCCATGGCCAGCATGTAGCTATTAAGGCAGCACTGAATCTTGTAAAAAAATATAATCTCAAAACTGAAGACATAAAGAACATAGACGTTTATGTTAATATAGCTGATTTTGAAACGCTAGCCATGCCTGAAGACAGGAAACGAAATCCTTCCAATTTAATCGAAACACAATTTAGTCTCTATTGGAGTATTGCCAATGCAATTACATACGGGGAGATAGGTATAAGGAATTTTACCGAAGAAGCTCTTCAAGATCGCACGGTTCGTGAAACAATATCAAAGATTAGCTGTTTACCAAAACTAGAATTCTCGAGGGACCAGATGTCGTCCGCAGCACCGAGGACCACGCCCGTAAGGGTAGAGATAACCACAAACAGTGAACGTACATACGTGGCAGGAGCTACCCCCGATGAACTTATCGGTAGTTCTAAGAATACGGTGTCCTTCGAATTCATTGCCCAGAAATTCAAAAATTGTTGCGCGTATTCCGTAAAGCCTATTTCTGAACAAAATCAAAAAGCGGTTATTAGCATGATAGAAAACATGGAGAATGTGGATGATGTGGGGCAGATAGGATCTCTCATTGCCCCTTAAGGGTTATTACAAAATTGTTTTCCGGAGGGCACAGTTTTCTTAGGAGGTAAACAAGATGGCTTACAAGGTTTTGATTGATCGCTGTACATGCTGTGGCACCTGTGAAGCAGAGTGCAGGAACTTTGCAATAAGCGCAGGTGAAGACGGATATGTTATTGATCCAAACAAATGTACAGAATGTGTGGGGCTGTTCGAAATCCAGAAATGCGCAGAAGTCTGTCCGGTAGGTGCACCTGTCGCAGATCCGGAATTTTCAAATTGAATAAAAAGTCACTTACAAAAGGTCAGGAAGCTGCGATGAGGAGAAGCGTTTTCAGACCGCGGTCAATATGCTTGATAATCCCATTTAATAGGGAGGGCAGATTTGGATCATGTAAATCGTTTAGCTGATAATACGTATGACGTCATAGTCATCGGTGCCGGGCCTGCTGGTTCGGCCGCCGCAAAAGCAGCTGCTGATGGAGGTGCGAAGGCCATCCTTTTAGAAGAGCACCCTAGAATTGGAATTCCAAGTCATTGTACCGGGGGACTACACTCAAGTGAAAGGCCAGATATTATAGAAGAGATTTTGGGAACAATGGACAAACGTGTCGTAATACGGAAGCCCGGAGATTACTCCAAAACGCATGTTTTTGCACCGAATGGTAGATTGCTGCAATCAAACCCCTGGCCTTCTGACCGATATTTGGTTGACAGAGCGGTATTTGACCAGGAATTAGCCAAACAGGCTATCAGAGCAGGCGTAAAACTCGTACTTGAGTACCCGGGCCACGGGCTTAATAAAGCATGACGAAAAGATTGTTGGCGTAACCACAGCCTCGCGTGCACTACCGAAGGTGTTTGGCAAGGTAGTTATAGCAGCCGATGGCATTGCCGGCGGAGTGAGAGGCGTTGCAAAATGGGAAGAATTGACAAAGCCGGCCAAACCTATGTTACTGGTATTACAATGGAGCTGACAGGAGTGAAGGACTGTGATCGATTGCGGGTTTATTTACCGGGGCTTATCTATCAAAGGGCTGGTTTGGTGTGGCGCCTTCTGGTCCCGAATCTTGTGTGGTACAATTTATGACTCTTGCAGAATATAAACGGGTTATGGAAGGGGACTATTTCCTCTCTGAGAATACTAAAAAACGCTGTTCCCATCCGAATGGACGCATGGAAACACACCTCCAACCTGGGAGTAAGATTTCCTGAAATTGTCAAAGATGGTTTAATACTTACCGGAAGTGCTGCTAATTGGCGCGGAACAACAGTCTCTATCGTTTCGGGCCGCTGTGCAGGCGAAGTTGCGGCCGAAGCGGTGCACGACGGTGATGTTTCTGCACAGAGGCTGGGCAAGTTCATTGATTTATACGAGAAAGTAGGTTTAATAAAAGAACTCTATCAGCACAGTAGTTGGCAAGAATCGCGTCCTCTCGGCGGATGTTCCGATGAGGAAATAGAACGGCGTCTTACTGAAATGATCGAAAAAAGCGGACTGACATACATACCGTCAGCGCCGGTACTTGGGTTCCACGGCAGTGCCGGCTTGTGAAGTGTATTCCCGGAGCCTTTCCCCGACAAAACCGGGAGCTTGGAAAAAATAGTTTGACCAGGTGGATGTGGACTATATATAATATATAAATTGTATATTTAAGCTGCCGGAATGACACTCAAGAGAGTTATTCCGGGAAATTGATGCATGCAGTGCAAATTACTTGAGGGTGTTGAAAAAGTATGGCAGCCAAAATAAAACTAAACGAAAAAGCTTATAACACGGTAAAAAAGCAAATATTCAATTTCGAATTAAAGCCGAAACAAGTATTCTTCGAAACGGATATTTCAAGAAAACTTGGTGTAAGCCGAACACCAATTCGAGAAGCGCTGCGTAAACTCGAACAAGAGGGTTTGATTAACAGACTCCCCAATAGGGGTTATTCAGTTGTCGATATTTCTGCTTCAGAGATCGAAGAACTCTATGAATTACGGGAAGCCCTGGAAATAATTGCTCTCACCGCCGCAGCCAAGAAAGCGCAAAAACAGGATTGGATTCGTCTTGAAAAGAAACTTTTGAAGCAGGTAGCTCCCCAGCAAGAATTTTCAAGGAAAGAGTATGAACTGTATTCTGATACAGCACAAGAATTCGATCGAGAAATTGCCCGACTCAGTGGAAAAGCGACTCTACAAAAGATGGTTGATTTGATAACCGGTAAAGTTAACAGATTTCGATGGATGAACATTTTCTTTAAAGACCGTGCGGAACAGTCCCGTAATGAGCATTTAGAAATCCTAAACTATTTGAAAAATGGCAAAGTAGAAGACGCAATAGTTGCAACACGGCAACATATACGGCGCTCGAGAGATAACATCCTCACTCTTCTTAATAGAAAGAGAGACGTCTTATACATTGATTGAATAGTAAGCATGGAACATCAACGCGCCATGCAGAGTGAAGAAAGTATTTCTGAACATACAAAAAAGGGTTTATTCACCCATGATTTCATTCTCGCGTTTTTTACACTATTCTTTTCTTCATCTGCCATTCATTCCCTTACTCCTACCCTTCCCATCTACCTTACGAGATTAGGCTCGAATGAGAGAGAAGTAGGTATGCTCATCGGGATTTTTGCCGTTGCAGCCTTGGTCTCCAGACTTTTCGTGGGGGGAGCCCTGATCAAGTACCGCGAAAGGAACGTCATGATGTTTGGCGCTTTACTATCTGCCATTACCTTCCTTGCCTCTATCATATTTCGCCCATTCTGGCCCTTTTTCATGATCAGGTTTCTTCAGGGGGTCACATTGGCGTGCATAGATACAGCTGTCCTTGCAGCTATTATGGGTGTCATCCCTCTGGAATATCGGACACGGGCACTGGGCTATTTAATGTTGGCCCCCAGTCTGGCTATGGCTGTTGCTGCCCCTCTCAGCATGTTTCTTGTAAATCAATATAGCTTCACCGTCCTTTTTCTTTCCGGCGCAGGTCTCTCCTTCTGTGCCTTCCTCATGTCATGGGGGATTAAGGGACAGAGAGTTTTCATCCCCGACAAGGCCGCTCCCGTTCGCCCTACTGCTTATTATAATTTGAAGATTATTGCACCTGCTATCACCAGTTTCCTCCAACTTTTTGTCTGGGGAGCCATCTCAGCTTTCTTCCCTCTCTATGCAATTCAGTGCGGTGTGGCAAATCCGGGACACTTCTTCACTGCTATGTCCATAATGATGATTGGGGGCCGGGCATTTGGAGGAAGCATTATGGACACCTGCAATAAAGAAAAGTTCATTGTGGCCTTCCTTCCTGCAATATCAGTTGTTTTGATAATACTTTCTTTTTCAAAAACTCTTCCCATGTTCATTGTTGTGGGAGCACTCTGGGGGATGGGTGCCGCATTCTTTGTGCCGGTGTCCATGACATATGCCTTTGAGTATGCCGGTTCTTCGGCTGGCCCGGCTGTGGGGACTTTCCGTGCGTCCCAAGATTTAGGACTAGGTCTTGGACCTGTGGTTATGGGCTTCATCGTTCCGCTTACGGGATACCGGATCATGTTTCTCAGTCTGGCGCTTATATGCCTCATTAACCTTTGCTATTTTCAGTTCTATGTGAGGAAAAAACATAATACAGCGCCAATAGTTTAGAAGACTCTGCGGTATCTGAAATGCCGCAACCACTGATGGAGCCATTCCTGTGGGCGGCTACTGTCCCGAATATTCGAATATAAGCCAGGCATTACAAACGACAATTATCGACGAAAACTTAACTTATCGCTTGACAATAATGTTCTAAAAAATATACATTAAAGTATACACAGATGGAATATAACATACATCATATGTCTACTCATTAGGTAACCAGGTCATTGGGGAAAGGAAAAAGAAAGACTATAACCAAAAAAAATATATCTATGACATTCATGAGTGATGCATTTATTTGCACAAGCGCACCGATATTTGGTCGCAGAGACTACGGGAAGTTTGGAAAGGTTTCTTATGCATGTTGGTAGTAGGAAACGAGTAAAAGATTGTAGGAATATCAAGGAGGGAGGGTATGGGTGATAAAATTGATAAGATTTTTTGGTGTGTCAAAAAGCTTAATCATAGCTTACGGTGGCTTGGCGTAGGTTGTCTGCTATTCTTGGCCGCTGTCGTGGTGAATGAAGTGTTTATGAGGTCTGTTTTCAACCACCCTATCAGCATTACTGTGGAGCTCGGAAGAACTATCCAGATTTACCTTGGGTTTATGTGTGCTGGCTATGTACAATCGACGAAAGCTCACCTAAACATGGAGGATCTCCTGGATTACTTAAAACCGAGAACGAAAAAGGTAACGCTGATGTTGGGATCGCTCATGGGGGCTCTTTATTGCGGTTTTATGGCTTACGAGTCTTGGATTATGGTTATGCATAGTGTACGCACGGGCGAAGTTACACTTATGCTGGAGTGGCCAATGTCTGTGGTTAAAATGCCAACATTAATTGGTTTTACGCTTCTTGGGGCTCAATTTATTGCTGATGCTTGGATGTACTACCGCGCTGTTGAGGATCACGTATCAACAGTTGATCTGTCCAGTTAGAAAAGCAAATGATAAAGGAGGTTTGAGAAGGATATCACCACCTCATGGCCTGTATGATTGGATCGCTGTATTCCTTGTATTGCTTGTCCTTGGTTTGCCCATTTTTGTTACAATGGGGTTAGGAGCAATAGTTGGCATTATTCTTTCCGGAAACTTTGGCTTGCTATCAAATTTTAGTATTATAGCCTTCGATTCTGGATATAGCTGGTCTTTTGTGGCAATTCCCCTGTTTGTTTTTATGGGGTTTTTGGTTGTGCATCATAAATTGGGTGAAAGTCTTTTCACCACCGTATACCGTTGGATTGGATTTGTTCCAGGAGGACTGGGAATATCGGCAGCTTTATTTTCTGCCCTTTTCGGGTTTGTCTGCGGTTCGGGCACTGCAGGCGTCGTTACCGTCGGTGGAGTTTGTTTGCCGGAAATGCTTAAAAGAAAATATGATCTCAGGCTTGCATTGGGCACGTTGGCTACAAGTGGTGGTTTAGCTGCTTTGATCCCACCGAGCGTTCTCATGATCCTGTATTGTGTTTTGACAGAAGCTTCGTTAGGTGAGATGTTTTTGGCAGGAATTATACCTGGTTTTGTCCTTACCGGAATGATTTCTCTGTACGTTATAATAAGAGCAACACTGAACCCTGCCCTGGCTCCTCCCGGTGAAACCTTCTCGTGGAAGGACAGAATTAGGAGCTTGGGCGGCATTGTTCCGGTAGCAGTAATCTTCATTTGTGTTATAGGTGGTTTATACTCTGGTTTGTGGACACCTATCGAGGCTGGGGGGGTTGCTACCGCAGCAGCACTCATAGTTTCGCTCATCTACAGCCATGTTTCATGGAAAACGATACAAGCAGCAGCTATGGATACTGTCAAGGTCTTTGGGATGCTTTACATGTTGCAAATCAGCGCAAATCTGTTTTCATTTCTTTTCTATGTATCTGGTACCAGCGAGTTAATCGCTAAATACACTCTAAGTTTGCACCTTCCGGGATGGGCCATAATTATTTTCATGTGGATGGTCATGTTTATACTTGGTGGTCCACTGGAGCCCCCCGCCATATTGATGATTTGTACTCCCATTTTCGCGCCTCTCGCAACCGCGTTGGGGTATGACTTGGTATGGTTCGGGATCTTTATGGTTTTGGCTTGCGAAGTAGCAACCCTAAGTCCGCCGGTTGGTATGAGCATCTTTGCTATACTAAGAGTTGCTCCCGAGGGGACAACCTTGAGAGATGTGAACATGGGCATATTACCTTTTATGGGTATAATTAGCCTTCTCATAGTTTTGATTACCTTTGTCCCGCAAATAGTTTTATGGCTACCTGGCAAACTCATGTAGAGGATACGGATTATGGTGTTACGCAAAACAATGTCTTTGTCTCATTTCTGGCCAGCAAATGTATTGGCCAGAACCGCTGCTTACGTAAGCTGCGATGAGCATCTTGATAGAATAGAGACTGGAACGAAGATCAGAATCTAAAAAAGAAAGGAGAAAATAATGGTATCCAATGACACAAAATTGATAGAGGGCTTCAGACAGATTGTGGAAAATAGGCACGAATATGCCAAAAACTGGAAGGCAGCGACGAAGGGCAAAGTTTGTGGTTTCTTGAGCAACATGGTGCCCGAGGAATATCTTTACGCGGCAAATATTCTCCCCGTTAAGATTCTTCCGGATCCCAACAAGAACACCGACTCTGGCATCTAGTCATATCCAAGCTAACCGGTGTGCATGTTGCCATGGAAGCTTGGAAGAGGGTTTGCGTGGGAGTTACGACTATCTTGATGGATTAGTTTACATACAGACATGTATTGCTCAATCTTTGGTTTATTCATCGTGGGCTATGCACGTTCCTACGGCCTGGCACTATAAAATGTTTGGTCCCTGGCGAGAAATACCTTCAGCAGAAAGTCTTTATCAGAGTTACATCAAGACTACAAGGCAGCTATCGAAAACTGGTGTGGTATTTCTATTTCAGATGAAGCCCTGGGGAAAGCGGTATCCGTTTACAAAGAAAATCGTGTTTTACTGTCAAAACTCTATGAACTGAGAAAGAAACATCCCCCCTTGATTAAGGGATCAGAAGCCCAACAGATAGTCCTTGCAAGTATGGTAATGGACAAAAAGGAACATAATGAATTGCTTCGACAGGTTCTGAAACAGGCAGAAAACGTTAAGGAAGAAGGAAATAGAAAGGACGAACCGGTCCGGGTCATGATTGTAGGCTCCGGGGTGAGTCCGATGGATTTTATGGAACTGCTGGAAAACATGGGGGCTGAGGTAGTTGTCGAGGATCATTGCCTCGGGCCCCGCTACTTCTGGGATAAAGAGCAGGGAACGCACATGGGGATCATGAGAATCCCGAGGAAGCTATCATTACCTACTACCGCAATAGAAGGGCCAAGTGTGTTTATCAGGAGTGGATGGGTGACGAAACCAAGTTACGTTTGAAGAATCTGGTGACAGATTACAGTGTTGATGCGGTGGTATGGCTCGCACAGGCATTCTGCGGAACCTGGCAGTGGATCATTCCGGAAGGACTGAGCATGTTCGAAAGCATGGGTATTCCGGTTCTCAAGCTGAAACGCGGGCGAACCATAATCAAGGGCAAGGTTCGGCCTCAGATAGAAGCATTTTTGAGCCAGGTGAAACAATAACAGAGTAAATGGAGGAAATGTATTATGAATGAGACACAATACGAGACCAAACCAATAGAATGCTGGAATAAGATGAAAGAATTGCGCCGTGCACGCTTTCGTAACAATTGGGAAGCGCGGAAACGGGGCGATCTTGTAATCATGGGAATGCACATGGGTATGAAAGCACTTTGGGCGGGGTTTGGCGATTATGCGGCCATGTCTCTGAGCCCTTACTGGACAGGGATAAAGCGCGACAAAACCCAACTTCTCGACGTTCTTGAAGATATTGAGTCCAGAGGTTATGGAAGACAAGTATGCGGGGCGTTGAGGATCCATTTGTATCAGTACTTTAAGGGAACGGCAGTAATAAGCCCTAAGGGTGAAAAGATGCTGCCAAGATTTTAGATGGCAAAATAATTTTTGCCCGCAAGTCTCCAAGCTGGCCTATCACATATCCCAAGAGTTGGGAGTTCCTTACGTATACGCCGAATCTCCCTCTGCAGGGCCTGTAGAGGAAACGAGGAAGTACACGGCCAGCCAACTTTCTGATGCGATTGAGCAGGCCGAAAAAATTACAAACAGAAGATATGACGATGAAAAACTCATCGAAGGTACCCGATATGAGATACAGACATATAAGCTGGTGTCTGAGATATGTATGATGAATAAGAACATACCTGCTCCGCTGCACGGACGACAATTGGCTTCTCTCAATCTGGTTGCAACAAAGGGTGCCCATACGAAAGAGTCAGTCAAGTTTTTACAAGGAGTTGCTGGATGAGGTTAAACTCCGCGCTCAGAAAGGGATAGCGGGATCGGCTGTAGAGAAAATGCGGCTGTCGATGGAAAGCTTCCCGTGGCCTTATCCGGAGTTCTTCAAGTATCCCGAGTTCTACGGAGCTGCAGTGGTTGCCGGAGATCATCTATTCCTAAACGCACAGTTTGAGGAGGGCGAGAATGGAGAATGGGTACCAAGAAAAGAGGCGGACGAAATCTGTGCGAACTTAAAGATAAGGGAAGACGCTTTGAACGCCTTAGCGTGGTTGTGGCTTGCGGGCAGAGATGTGAATCACCATGGGGTTCAAAACTGGAACATTGAAAAAACCGTTGAGTATCCCATAAGAATGGCTCGAGACTGGAAGTGTGATGGGATGATTCTGAGTGCAAACCTGGACTGCTGGCAACAGATGCATTACGGCCCGGAAACTAAACTGTTGGCAGACAAATTGGGCATTCCAAATATGCTGTTCTACTCAATACTCGGGGATATGCGTCAATTTGATCAGAACCTTGTCCGCAAGCAGTTTGATGAATTCTTGGCAAAGGGTCTTGGACTGACGAAGATAGAAAATGAAACCGGAGAAGCGGATGACGCAGACATGGAGTAAAGAGGGGTTGCTAAGTCCTTATCGAGTTCTGGACCTGAGTGACGAGAAGGGTACCGTCTGTGGGTTCATATTAGCGCAATTAGGCGCAGAAGTAATAAAGGTCGAATCCCCGCAAGGTGGAAATGAACGAAAAAAGGGTCCCTTTGCCGGAGGAGCTGAGGGGCCTAGCGAAAGCCTTTTCTGGTCTGCTTTTAATAGGGGCAAAAAAGGAGTGACTTTGAACCTGGAAAGCGACGATGGTAAAGAGATCCTAAAAAAATTAGTACAGAAGGCAGATGTTGTTTTCGGAATCGTTCCGTCCCGGATATTTGGAAAACAGCGGGTTAGGGTATTCAGTATTAAGTGCATTGAATAAAGGGGTAGTTCTGGTTTCGATTACACCGTTCGGGCAGACAGGGCCATACAGCGCGTATGAAGGACCTGACCTGGTGGTCACGGCATTAAGCGGTTATCTGTACCTCTGCGGAGATACCGATCGGGCGCCCGTGCGGGTTACGTATCCCTTGTCATATGGTTATGCTGCTACGAATGCTGCTGCAGCTGCTCTTGTTGCCCTTTACGAACGCGAGGCGTCAGGAGTGGGACAACATGTTGATGTAGCGGCTCAAGAAGCCATGACAGAATTTACTCTTATGGCGCCGACATTCTGGGAGGCGATGAAAACAATTCCTCGACGCGCTGGACAGTCCCGGGGAGGCGGTTCCGTGAGTATTCGGGACACATGGGAATGCAAAGATGGATGGGTTGCCTTTTCAATTTATGGAGGTGAATTCGGGGGCAGAATGAATAAAGCATTGATGGATTGGTTGGATAGCGAGGGTTTAGCAGCCCAAGATGTGAAGAGTTTAGACTGGTACAATTTGGACATGGCAAAAGTATCGGATGAGGTTGTGGCCAAGATAGAGGAGTGTATTGGAAACTTTTTTAAAAGGCACACAAAGACTGAGCTCTTCGAAGGGTGCATGGAAAGGGGTATAAATCTATGCCCGGTGTGGACCGCACCTGATTTGCTTGATTTTATTCAACTGAAGGAGCGCAATTACTGGGTTACAGCTGATCATCCCGAATTGGGAATGAGTTTGAAACATACGGGTCCCTTTTTCTCCTCCACTGAAGTAGATGGTCTGGCGAGTGGCCCTGCGCCTCAAATGGGTCAGCATAACGATGAGATTTATTCGGAACTACTGAACTATTCGGAAGAAGAAATTCACCACTTGAAGAAACAGGGGGTGATTTAGATTAATAATCAGATTATGAATAACAGTGTTTTTAAGGATATTAAAGTAGTTGAGTTTACCATTTTCGGGATAGGACCTCTGGCGGGTAAATTACTTGCTGATTTTGGAGCGAGAGTCATCAGGGTTGAGTCAGTCGATCGACCAGACCCAACAAGGCTGTTTCCAGCGTACAAAGATAGAAAGGCCGGTGTAAACCGGAGTTTCTTTTGGGCAAATCAAAATACGAGCAAATTAAGCATGGCGCTCAATTTGAACCATCCGGAAGCATCAAGGTGGCCAGGGAACTAGTGAAATGGGCTGACGTAGTTATAGAGAACTTCAGACCTGGTGTTTTTGAGAAATGGGGGTTCACATATGAGGCGATGCGAGAAAATAAATCCTCAGGTTATTTTGATAAGGTTGTCGAACATGGGTCATCCGGGACCATACAGCGGGCAGAGAGGAACAGGGGGAACTTTACAATCTTTGGCCGGCTTTACATATGTAACAGGCTGGCCTGATCGTGCACCTGCTCCTCCTTTCGGTGCAATTTGTGATCAATACCCTCCACTGCTGGCTGCCGCATGTACATTTTGCACTGCTTTATCGGCGTCGAACCGGCAAAGGTCAATACATGGAATTTTCACAGCTTGAGTGCTCAGTCCTATATCTCCTGCCCCTTTTTCTCGATTATCAGGTGAATGGTCATATCCTGAACAGAATGGGTAACAGGTCGTCGGATGCAGCGCCACATGGTGTATACCGATGTAAGGGCGCTGACAGGTGGTGTGCCATTGCAATTTCACGGAACGTCAGTGGCAAAAGCTTCCGTGAAGTGATCGGGAATCCGGTTTGGAGTAAGGAAAAAAGATTCAGTACTTTAGCGGTTCGGAAGGAAAATGAAGACGCACTGGACCGATTCGTAGAAGAGTGGACGGTGACAAAAAGCCCCGAGGAAGTAATGGCATTGTTGCAAACGGCCGGCATACCCGCCGGGGTTGTCGAAAATGTTGAAGACATGTTTTGTGACCTGCAATTACAACACAGAAACCATTTTGTGAAACTCGAACATCCTGAATTAGGCAGTTATTCGGCTCGCAATCATGCATTCCGGATGTCAAGAGTACCAGCAGACCTAAAGGCGGCTCCCTGTTTAGGAGAACACACGGAACTCGTGTGCCGTGAAATACTGGGAATGAGTGACGAAAAGTTTGTCAGTTACTTACTTCACGGTGCATTTGAGTAAGGGCAATTTAATTACTGATATGGGAGGTAAACAATGGAAGGACCATTAACGGGGATCAAAGCGTTGGAATTGGCAGCAATGCAAAACGGCCCGGCGTGCGGTTACATCCTTGGAGATATGGGTGCTGAAGTTATCAAAATAGAAGATCCAGGAAGTGGAGACATGTCGCGCGGTTTTGAGGCATATGGAGACGTCTGGTTTGCGCACAAAGGGGTGAACACCTTTTTCGAGACTCCAAACCGTAGCAAGAAGGGAATAACATTAGACTTGAAAAAAGAAAAGGGCAGAGAGGTACTATACCAACTTGTTTCTAAGTCGGATGTTTTTTTTACGAATTATAGTCCTCAGGTATGTGAAAAACTGGGGTGTTCTTACGAAATCTTCGGAAATATAATCCTAAACTGATCTATGGAAGAGCGTCGGGTTACGGATCAAGAGGTCCAGAACCGGAATCTCGCACCTTTGACACTGCCGCGCAGGCACGATCCGGTTTTATGATGCAGACGGGAGAAAGAGAAGGGCCGCCGGTTATAGCAGTAGCCGGAGTTTTCGATCAATTGGGGGCGACCATGTTGGCTTTCGGTATTATTAGTGCTTTACTAGCAAGGGAGCGCTTGGGCGTTGGTCAACAGGTTGAGGCCTCACTGCTGGGAAGTGCCATTCACCTTCAAGCTCAGACAGTTAACCAAGTGTCCATATTGGGAAGGGCGGTCGCCAGACACAGCAGGACAAAAGCCAGGAACCCGCTGGGGAACCATTATAAGTGCGAAGACGGTAAATGGATCATCCTGGCGGATCCGCAGTCGAGAAGATATTGGAAAGATTTTTGTCAGGCCATCGGTGCGCCCGAGTTGGCGGAAGACCCGCGGTTTGCAGACACCCGTTCAAGAAGCGAAAACTGTCAGGAGTGTATCGAAATCCTTGACAAAGTTTTTGCAATGAAACCGAGAGATGAATGGATAGAAATTTTAAAGGAGAAAGTACCTAAGATGGCTTTCGCAAAAATTTTGGAATTGGCCGAAGTCCTGGAAGATCCTCAAGTGCTTGCAAATGAATACGTTGTTGAATATGAACATCCGGTTTTTGACAATGTAAAATTGGTGGGGTATCCAGTATGGTTTAGCGAAACGCCGTGTAAAATTAAAAGTAAAGCGCCGGAGTTTGGCGAAAATACCGAGGATATTCTATTGTCAGCAGGCTACAACTGGGAAGATATCGGAGCGCTGAAAGATGCCGGGATAATTCTGTAAGAAAGAGAATTTGAAATAGACCTTTTTGAAAGAATGCGAGAACGTTTATCGCGTAAAGAAAATTATCTGAATCTGGGGATAAAACCTATTGAAGCTCGGAATTGAAGGAAGAGTATTAAATTATCGAATCGATGGATCAGGTGAGGATCTGCTGTTGATTCACGGATTTGGCGATAACTTGAATGTGTGGTACCATCAGCTGCCTGTTTTTTCGAAAAACTTTCGTGTCATCGGATATGATTTGATGGGATCAGGTGAAAGCGATATATCCGTGGAAGAGTCTTCTATTGGATCTTTGGCCAATGATGCTTATCACTTGCTAAAGAATGCGGGGGTAAAAGGAGTATATGTACTTGGGCATTCACTTGGCGGGCGTGTAGCCTGCAGGCTGGCTGTAGATCATCCTGAGGTGGTGAAGGGTTTGATCTTGGCTAACAGTATTCCTATCTTGACTTCACACCATTCCCGTATCCGGGAATCGGGTCGGGAGAATCCTTGGGTTACTCGAACAGGGTAGCATCGAAAAGGTTGCTGAAGCTATGGCCGAAAGCAGTTTCCCCCCGGATTTCGGACTTGTTAATCCTGGAGAATTTCAAAGGTATCTTAAGATCAAATTAAGCAACAACCCTGTTGGCCTTATGAAATTACTGAAATGTAAGGATGAACCTCTGGATGTTGCCAGGCTTGCATGTTCTGTAATGCTTATACTGGGCGAAAGCGATCCTTACATCAGTGCCCGGGAGGCGGCATGTATGCAGGAAGTTCTGCCTCATCTGCAATTTACTGTGCTACCCTGCGGGCACGTATCGTTCATAGAGTTGCCGGAGAGGTTTAACTCGGTGGTCTTGAAGTTCCTGCAGAATAGGAAATGTGACTGAAAGTGAAAATCCAGGAAGAGAAAAATTATGTGGACAAGGTAACTATTGACATATGAGAACTGCTTTCTTCAAAAAACTGAAGAGGCAAACACCACCAGATTCTATGTACTTAAGGTTAAGGCAATTTCATCCCAAATCTTTTGGAGGTTAGCATGAGCTATGAAGTATTTTTGGAGTTATGCGGATACGAAAAGGACGAAGTTAAAGCCCAAGAAAAGAGAATAGAGAGGGCAATTGAGAAACTTAGGTTTCGACCGGATGATTTTGAGAGAGCAGAACAAAGAATGAGAGAGTATTTTGATGTTGATTTGATCAGCATGAGGAAAATGTTGGGTTTGTGGTTTAGAAGTTTAATAGACGTGGTTTTAGCTCGAGAAGAAGGGAAAAAGTTGGTCTATACCATGATGCCTCCGCTGGTTTTACTGCAAAATGCCATGACGATGGCATCAACCGAATTGTACGTAACTGCTCCTGACATTTTGCTTTCTTACACAGCACGGAGCAATTTTTGGCAGACTTGCTCCAATAATGAAGGTCGCGGAGAGGGATTTGCTTCCATTGGCGTCAGCCTACTGTGGGGGTATCAAAGCCAATCTGGCCGCTATCTCTGAGGGCATTCTTCCCTTACCGGATGTTATGGTGGCAAGTGGCTTTGTTTGTGATCAGACGCCCAAAGTGGATGAAATTATTAACGAGAGATACAATATTCCTGTAATTTATATCGATGGTATATTGGACGAGGAGCGGGGAAGATGGACGGAGGGATACGAGCGAAGGATGGAGTATCTTCTACAGGAAGCAAAAAACGCATTGAAACAGTTTGAGGAAATCACAGGCTTCACAGTGACTGACGATATGCTTGAAAAGGCCAATCTTCGAGCAAGAGAGCTTCGCCTCCGTTGTAAGGTGATAGCCGAACTCTATTTTAAGGCAGATCCTCCGCCTACAGGTTTTAACAATATCGCCGCATTGTTTCGGGCGGCCAATTGGCTTGTTAATCCTAGCACTTATGGTCAAGTGGAAGAGATTCTGGATCTTTGTTATGAGGAGTTAAAAGACAGGGTGGCGAAGGGGCAGGGCCCTATTGCCAAAGGGAACCCCAAGAGTAGCTGTGCTTAAGGTATGTTGTGACCCTGTGATTATACATTGCATCGAGAAAGCTGGCTTGGCTGTGGTTGCAGACAATACCGGTATCATAGCTCCCAAGCAAGAGAACTATAGCAGCGAATATACAGATTTTTGGCGTGGATTTGAGCTCTTTATGAGAATGGGTGTTGGATGTCCTGCTCGGCAAGTGGAATTGTTCAGAGATCTTGATTTGGACGGTTTAATTCTAAATTACCCAGTTGGATGCAGGGACCAGTGTGTGGGACCAATGAAAGTCCAGGAGATTGTCAGAAAAGAATTAGGAATTCCTTGCCTTTTAATTGATTTTGACCATGTGGAAACCCGCCTGTGGACAGCTGAAGTAATAGCTAGTAGAGTTGAACCATTTGCGGAAATGCTAAAGGAAATCAAGACGGCAAAATCTGCTTCAAAATAGAGATCCGGAGTCTTAAATTGAAGGAGGGGAATGCGATGCTCGTTGCAGGTATTGATATTGGGGCTGGAAACAGCAAAGCGGTTATCTTACGGGGTAGCGAGGTTGCAGGCGCATCTGTTATCCCGACAGGGCACGACATGTTTAAAGCAGCTTCGGAGGCGTTGGAGAAGGCATGTTTTTGAAGCGAACTGTTCGATAGATGAGCTTAAGAGCATAGTAACAACCGGATGGGGAAGAAATGCTGTTCCGTTCGCAACAAAAGTGTTTACGGAAATACTTTGTCAAGCCAAGGGAGTGAGCTTTCTCATCCCGGAAGTCCGGACCATAATTGACATTGGAGCCCAAGACACGAAAGCTATTAAGGATTAACAATCTGGGAATTACAAACAATTTTGTTATGAACGATAAATGTGCGGCAGGTACGGGGAAATTTCTACCGATATCATGGCGAAAACTCTGGATGTCAAAATGGCTGAAATGGGAAGTTTTGCTCTTTAAAAGCACTGATCCTTGCCAGATAAGTAGTACCTGTGCTGTTTTTGCCGAAACTGAAGTGATTTCCCTTCTTTCAAAGGGAAAAAAGCGAGAAGACATTCTGCACGGTATTCATAAATCCGTATGTTCTAGAACAGCGGCATTAAGGTCAGGACAGTAGCGTATGAAGAACGCATAGTCTTTACTGGCGGGGTTAGTCAAAATGTAGCGATAAAGAAATTCTTAGAAGATGAATTCAAGACACAGATTATGGTTCCGCAGGAACCTGAAATTACCTGTGCATTAGGGGCTGCATTTGATTGCTAGAAATACCGCCCTAACCGAAACGTGAGACATAAAAGAGGAGGAAATAATGAACACAGTAGATGATTTGTCTGAGATGGTAAAGGGAGAGACGAGTCGAACTTGAAAGACTTCACAAACAGGGAACCGAAAGATTGTTGGCTACGTTCCTGGAGGTTTTGTGCCGGAAGAACTAATATGGGCCTCCGGAGCAATTCCTGTCGCATTGAACCGAGGAGGGGATCCGGATGCGGTCCTTAAATCGCTTGAGTTTATACCAAGGTTCTTCGATACATATTCTCGCTCCCAGATCGGTTATTGGGCAAAGGGAGAACCTTTGTATAGAATGGTTGACATGGTCGTAGTGCCGTGCACCGACAAAAACGTAGCGGCAATTGCTGATTGCTGGGAAATGTGGACTGACACTAAATTGTTCCGGTTCGGCATTCCTCACAACAATCTTACCCGCCACGCCTTTCACTATTATGTTGCAGGCCTGCAACTCCTGAAAAAGGAGCTGGAAAAGCTTACTGGTCGGGAGATTGTTGGTGATAGGCTGAAGGAGGAAATAGACTGGGTAACAGGACGAGAACGCTTTTAAAGATGATAAGTGAAGCAGGAAAGGAAAGATAATGCCCATAACGGGTAGTGACTTTGTTAAGCTGCACCATGCAAGCTTCATTCTTGATAGGAAAGCGATGGTGGAGTACCTGGAAACTGTTCTGATGAAAATGGAGAGGTGGAGGGAAAACTGGCCCAGGGTCTTGTATCGGTCTCTCTCGCGGAGGGAGACTACAAGGTTATGATCTTCTGGAAGAGCGCCGGAGCCCAGGTGGTTATGGAGGATTTTTCGGAAGGCATGAGGCCATATTGGCAGGATGTGAGATGAGGGAGAACCCCTTACCGCTTTGGCTGAGGCCTATTTCAGAGATCGAACGCCTTTGCCGGCATTTTTCAGGCCTGCAAGGGAGAGAGGATCCAGGACTTCTCAATACAGCCTATGATTATCGGGTAAATGGTATAGTCTGGTATTCCCTGATGTATAGGGAAGTATACGAATAGAGGGCATCCATTTCGGGCGTATGGTGGAACAAAAGGGCCTTCCTTTTATCAGGCTGCTGTCAGATTATGACAATGCGGAGTATGAGTTTTTCCGAACTCGTATTGAAGCATTCGTGAGACCATGAATCAGTTGTAGATTATCAATACAGGTGTTGCTACTGTACTGGTTTTGTCATAGGGAAATCTATTTTATTGATCGGTGAAACAAACATTATGAGGTGACAAAATGAAAAAAACAACCCTAAGTCACAAGAAATTGCTCATGGTTGACGATGAACCAGATATCCTAAGAATCCTTGAGGAAGAAATTCTGAACTCATGCCCAAATTCCAAAATCGACAAAGCAACAATTTTGAAAGTGCCTCCGAGCTCCTCAAATCGAGAGACTATGATCTCGTTATTCTTGACATCATGGGTGTTCGTGGCTTTGATCTTCTCGACATCGCCGTAGCGGAAAACTCAAAGTCGTAATGCTCACAGCTCATGCCCTGAACGCCAAAAGTTTTCTGAAATCTCATGCTATGGGGGCGATGTCTTATTTGCCAAAGGACAAACTTGGCCAGATAGTGCCTTTTCTTGAAGATGCTTTGCGATATGATCGCAAATCACTATGGAAACGGCTTGCAGAAAGACATGAGGAGCTTTACACTGAAGACTTTAAATCTATCGACTGGAAGACGTTAGGATGGTACTAACGGATTCCCAAAGAAACATAGCAGACAATGAGAGCTATGATGACACACTCAGTCCCTATCAATGATTCTATGAAGAACAAAGAACACATAGACAATCGGTGGAGACAATATGAACAAAACATTCAAAACCGTAGAAGAAGCAATAGCGGATATCAGGAATGGTTCCGTAATCGGCATTGGAGGGTTCTTTGCCGCAGGTGTCCCGAGGACCCTCATCCAGGGGCTCATCAAGAAAGGCACAAAGGATTTAACGATCTGCAGCGGTTCCGGTCCGCTCCTTGGGGTCTACCGGGAACTGGATGAACTCGTGGCAGGCAAGCAGATCAAGAAACTCATCGACTCCTATGGAGCATACGACGAATAAAGGAGAACCCAAACTGGTGAGTAAGCTCACCTACCCAGCAACAGCAAAAAAGAAGGTCCAAAAGATATTCACCGATCTTGCTGTTATCGAAGTGACCCCCGAAGGACTCCTCTTGAAGGAGATCTATCCGGGTCTCACCCCTGAGGACATCCAGTCTGTCACTGAACCGAAACTGATCATCGCACCTGATCTCAAAGAGATCGAGCTGTAACGAACATATAAGGAGGTTGTACCAATGGCCAACACAGTCGGAAAACGATACATATGTGCCAAATGTGGAGCGGAAGTAATCATCACCCGAGGTGGAAACGGGACCGTTACGTGCTGTAACCAACCCATGGAACTCAAAAAGTAAGGAGGTTTGGCTATGCCCAGTAAACTTGGAAAACGATACAAATGCGAAGTCTGCGGAACAGAGGCCCTCTCCACAAAACCCGGTGAAGGCACGCTCACCTGCTGCGACAAGGAAATGACCATCCAGGAACCGAAAACGATACCTTCATCGGATTGATAATATGAATACTAAAATAATCAAAGAGGCTGACAGTCAAAAGTTATGAACCGCAAGCGGTATGATGAAAACCCGAAGATTCAAGAAGTTGTGAGAAATGTTTTTAAAATCATACTTCCTTTGCCGGCTGCGTTGCTCGGATCTGTTAATGTCTATCTTGTTAAAGGATCTGATCGGAATCTTTTAATAGATACGGGACTGCATGTCGACAAATGCAGGAAAGTCATGTTTGATAGTCTGGACAAGCTCGGTGTCAATCTCCGAAATACCGATTTTTTCATAACCCATCATCATGCTGACCATTTTGGCCTTTTCTCAGATTTAGTGAGTGATGGATCAGTGGTTTACATCCATAGATCGGATGTTTTAGCAATAGAAAAAATTGGGTCTCATGCAGCCTTAGACGAGTTGAAGCATTTCCTGGCCATCACTGATTTTCCCGATCACGAGCCTCGTAAATTAATGCCTTCTGACGTTGAGGATAATTATCGTATGCCCATTCTTGTTCTTTGCGTCTTGTCACTGATGGCGATGAGTTAGTTATTGGAGAGTTCCGATTGATTTGTTTACATACACCAGGCCATACCAATGGCCACATGTGCCTCTATGAGCCCGATAAGAAATTCCTTGTCTCGGGCGACCATCTTTGGGTGATATCACTCCCTCAATCCAGCTTAGAAATGACATCGAAAACCCGCTTCAGGCTTACCTTAATACCTTTGAGACTTTGGCCCCACTGGCAGTGGACCTTGTTTTGCCTGGCCATCGTTCGAACTTCACTAATTTCGAGAGAATCGAACAGTTAAAGGCCCACCATAAGAACAGAGAAAATGAAGTTATTGCTGCACTCGCTAGAAACGGTAAAACTGCGTATGAAGTGGCATCACAGATTACCTGGAGTATTGCTGAATGTGATGGTTGGGATACTGTCCCGGCGCTACAAAAGCTTTTTGCAACAGGCGAAGCCATGGCTCACCTAAAATACCTCGAAGAAAAAGGCAAATACAGAAACACATGAAAGGACGCGCAATGATCTATTCGTTGGTAAGCGCATAATTTCAAAGCAAGGGTTAGGAAGTGAACTACCATATCAAGAACAGGGCGTGTGATTTGAAGATATGTTAAAAGTCTAAATATGTCTTCGGACCTATAAGAAGAAATAACAAAGATGAAAAGAGAAATAGCTGACTGAATCAACGTTGATCCACAATAGACTATTAATTGATGAACCGGATATTTTGCATATTGTTCTGGAGCAAATCCTCAATCGCTGTTTTGACAAAAAATTTGAAACATACCGAAAGATGAAAGTTGATAAGTACATATTTTGAGATTTGCAACCAGAGGATAGATAACTATTATGCGGCATTATTCCGAACTGAAAGGCGAGGCGCTCGGATTCCTCTTCTTGCTCTGGGTTCTCTGGTTTCTCAATGTTAGTGGCAGATTGATATTTTCTCCGCTGTTGCCGCTCATAGAAGATGAATTCATGCTCACTCATGCCCGAGTAACCAGTATTTTTTACCTTTCAATCAATAGGACATGCTTTCGCGACGATCGTCTCCGGTTTGTACGCGGGGAGAGTTGGTTTTAAAAGAACCATTGTGTTCTCATTTGCGGTATTGGCTTGTGTGTGCTTTTCTATCCCTTTTACGAAGGTATTTTCAGCCTTCTACCTTATCATGTTTGTTGCCGGTATTTGTGCAGGCATCTATATCCCGGCGATTATGCCACTAATAAGAGAATGTTTTGCCGAAAAAGATTGGGGCAAGACAATCTCAATCCATGACTCTGCCGCACCTATCAGCATATTCGCGGTTCCCTTCCTCGTGCTTTTTCTTCTCCATTACTTCCACTGGAGAGATATTTTCGGCATAGTTGGAGTTGCGCTTCTCATGATCGCCGTACTCTTCTCTTTTATCGGCGACGAACTGAAGATTTTCCAGCCTCGCAAGAGAGTTTTCAAAAGCCTCATCACAAGAAAGTCTCTCTGGGTGATGGCGACGATTATGGCGGTTGTTCAGGGAGCCAATATGGGAGTCTATAGTATCCTGCCCCTTTATCTCACGAAAGAATTATTGCTCGGTATCGGATATGCCAACGGCTTGTTGGGAATATCACGGTTGGGTGGGGTTGGCGTGGCAATCCTCTGTGGTTTTCTCATCGATCGGTTTGACCTCAGAAAAATCATGTTTATCATGCTGATCGTTTCCGGTGTTCTCACAATTCTTTTGGGCCTGGCTTCTACCGCTGTCATAGGAATAATACTCTTATTTCAGGCAATTTTCATAACCGGTCTCATGCCCATAGGATTTGTATGCATGGCAAGACTTTTTGATAGAGAGACGATGAGCATGGCTGTCGGTTTCATTGTGCCCTTGGGCACTCTGTTTGGAATGGGGTTAATTCCTTACCTTCTCGGTCTCTCGGGGGACCTGTTCAGTTTCAGGTTTGGCATCACAGTCCTCGGGATATTATTGACCCTAATAAGTTGGTTTGCCCTCTCCTTAAAGGATCTTGAGAAGATCTGAAGGAACACAGGGGGCCGATGAACGTAGAAATTGTGGATTCCCATTAAGAAGGTACATCATGGGACGCACACTGCCATATATCAGGGAGAACTTCTTGCTGAACAGCTTGAAGAGTTACGCATGAACGCAGTGGAGCTATCCCTGTCAGTTGCTGCCAACTCTTGCGAGAGGCACTGCTGAACATAGAATCAAAGATGATTTCTGCGGCTTGATTAAATGGGGCGGATCTGCAAAACTCAGGAAGGTTGAGCAGAGAGAAAATTAGCGATAATATGATCGTAATAGGTTATAATGATAGAAGAATGCGATCAAAACCTTTTGCGCTGATTATGGAGGAGGTTAACGTATGAAAATGCTTTCACCGGAAAGGATGGCCCGATACGATGCATATGCCATCAAGACATGGGGTATCCCCTCGGCGGTGCTTATGGAGAACGCCGGACGAAACACCTACCGTCTCATGAAAGAAAAATATCTCGACAGTAAAAGACAGATCGCCATCATTTGCGGAAGAGGCAACAACGGGGGTGACGGGTTTGTCATCGCCCGTTACGCTCTGGCTGATGGTCACAAAACAAAGGTCTACCTTTTGTGCAGAGGCGAAGATTTGAAAGGTGATGCCGCGCTCAACATGAAGTTGTATTCAGATCACTGGGAGGGGAGATTATCGAGTGCGACAATAACCCTAAAATCGTGAAGGAAGGTTTGAAAGACGCCGATATTGTTGTCGACGCGATTTTCGGCACAGGACTCTCCAAAGAGGTCAAGGGAAAGGAAAGGATCACTATCGAAGAAATCAACCGTTCAGGGAAACCGGTCATTGCCGTTGATATACCTTCCGGCATCGACGGAACAAGAGGGGTCCCCCTCGGAGCGGCCGTAAAGGCCATGCACACCTTTACATATGGTTATCCGAAACCGGGCCAGATCATCTATCCCGGAGCGGACCATACGGGTAAACTGACTGTCATCGATATCTCGATCCCCGCCTTTGCGGAGAATGAGATCGGCATAGACGGCCATGTTGTCGATGGCGATATGGTCCGCGGGTTTTTGAAGCCGAGACAGTCCTCATCGCATAAGGGTACATACGGCCATGCCGCAGTCATCGCCGGTTCTGTCGGTAAGACCGGTGCTGCCCACATGGCGTCCCTTGCCGCTTTGAAGATCGGCGCCGGACTCGTGACGCTTGCCATACCGGAGAGCCTTAACGCCATTATGGAAGTGAAGCTCACGGAAGTCATGACATATCCTGTGGAAGATAAGGGAAAGGGATGTTTTACACTTTCCTCATTGAAAAAACTTGTCGGATTTGTTGAAGATAAGGACGTCATTATTATCGGTCCCGGTCTTTCCCAATTTAGCGAGACCATGGAGATGGTGAGAAAACTGTTTACTGAAGTGAAAAAACCTTTTGTCATTGATGCCGATGGTATCAATGCCTTTCAGGGACATCTCAACCTTCTCAGAAAGGCAAAAGAAGAGGTGGTATTAACGCCGCATCCCGGAGAGCTTGCCCGTATTATGGGAATGACGCCGCAGGACGTCAATGCCGATAGATTAGGTATCGGCGCAGAAGTTTGTTGAAAAGTATGGTGTAAATCTTCTCCTGAAAGGGGCCCGTAGTATCCTCTTTACGACGGATGGAGGAGTATTCATCAATCCCACCGGCAATCCGGCGCTGGCAAAAGGCGGGAGCGGCGATATCCTGACAGGTTTTATCGGGGGACTGGCGGCACAGGGGTATACGCTTGCCCAATCGGCATTATCGGCGCCTATCTTCACGGATATATTGCCGATACGTGGTGTGATGATACCGGAAGCAATATAGATCTTCTGGCGGGTGATCTTTTGAGCGGTGTGGGCAGGGCAATGAAGGAAATAGAACGTGGAGAAGAAAGAATTTATATCGAAAAGTCCCTCTGATACATGGGACATCGGTGAGTATATCGGAAAGCAGGCAAGACCGGGCGACCTCTATGCCTTGTATGGAGAACTCGGGGCCGGCAAAACACAATTGGTGAAAGGCATTGCCCGTGGTATCGGTGTGGCAGACTGGGAATATGTGGTCAGTCCTTCTTTTACTATTATGAACATCTATGAAGGGGATTTATCGCTCTGCCACGTTGATCTGTACCGGATCGAAGGCACCGAGGTCGATGACTTGAACCTTGAAGAGTTTCTTCAAAAAGGCATTGTTGTTGTTGAATGGGCCGAGAGAGGAGATTGGTGGAATGACAACATTGAGGTCCGTGTAGAAAATACTGGAGAAAAGGAACGAAAAATTGTTATTATCAGACCGTAGAAAGGCAATGAAGAATTAGAGTCGTTGAGTCATTGGGTCGTAGCGGTCGAAAAGCTCCTCAGATGTAGGTCACAAAATGCCGTTAACCTAGCGTTGCAGACTCAACGAACCGATGAACGGACATGACACATTAGACGCAATAATGGAGGTAAAGGAAAATGCTTGTTGTACAGAAATACGGTGGAACATCAGTAAAAAATATTGAACGTATACGGAATGTGGCAAACAAAGCTGTGGCCTACAAGGAAAGGGGCATGGATGTCATTGTTGTTGTTTCCGCCATGTCAGGAGAGACGGACAAACTGATCAATCTTGCCAACGAGATTGCCAAATTTCCTGATGAACGGGAGCTTGATGTGCTTATTTCAACAGGGGAACAGGTGACCTCGGCCCTTCTCGCGATTACCCTGAAAGAGATGGGGCAGGATGCCATTTCGCTCCAGGCGGACCAGATACCGATTGTCAGCGATTCCAGTTATGGCTCGGCACGCATAGCTCGTATCGAAGAAGAAAATATACTTGCCGAGCTGAAGGCGGGAAAGATTGTTGTAGTGCCCGGTTTCCAGGGCATCACCGAAGAAGGCGATATCACGACACTGGGCAGGGGCGGCTCTGACACGACCGCTGTGGCCCTTGCCGCGGCGCTGAAGGCAGACGTCTGTGAGATTTATACCGATGTGGATGGTGTGTACACGACAGACCCGAATATCTGCGAGCGGGCACGAAGACTTGACCGGATATCGTATGATGAAATGCTCGAAATGGCAAGCCTCGGCGCGAAGGTCTTGCAGATACGTTCTGTGGAGCTTGCCCAGAAATATAATGTGCCGATTCTCGTAAAATCATCTCTGGTTGAGGGGAAGGGGACACTCGTATGTAAGGAGGATATGGTCATGATGGAAAAAGTAGTTATTTCAGGAGTTACCTATAATAAGAATGAAGTGAAGATTACCGTCAGCAGGGTGCCCGACAAACCCGGTATCGCTTCAAAGATATTCAGTGCCCTTGCCGACGCGAATGTTGTTGTCGATATGATCGTCCAGAATGTGAGCCACGAAAACTTTAACGACATCACCTTCACGGTCGTAAAAGCTGACGGGAAGAAGGCCATGAAGATTACCCAGGAGATAGCGGGCGGAATCGGGGGAGTGACCGTGGCCATCGATGAAGATATCGCGAAGGTCTCCATTGTGGGACTCGGCATGAGGTCTCACGCGGGCATTGCGGCAAAGATGTTCACCATCCTTGGCAACGAAGGGATCAACATCGAACTGATCAGCACATCGGAGATCAAAGTTTCCTGTGTCATTGAAAGCAAATACGGAGAGCTTGCGGTGCGGGCGCTCCATAAGAATTTCGGCCTCGATGCCGAAGAAATCAAGGAGGAGACGTGAGGGTCGAGTTTTACGACACCACGCTCAGAGACGGCGCGCAATCAGAGGACATAGCCTTTACGCTCACCGATAAGCTCCGCATCACGGAGAAGCTTGATGAATTCGGCATGCACTACATAGAGGGAGGCTGGCCCGGCTCGAACCCGAAAGACCTTCAGTATTTTAAAGAGGTCAAAAAACTGCGCCTTAAAAACGCGAAAATCGTCGCCTTCAGCAGCACCATGAAAGCAAATACGACCCCTGAGAACGACGAGATCATTCAGGCCCTCATGGACGCCCACACGGAATATATCACCATTGTAGGCAAGAGCTGGGACCTCCACGTAAAAGACGCCCTGAGGGTGAGCCTCGATACGAACCTCAAGATGATCGACAAAACGATTAGCCTATTTGAAGAAATCAGGAAAGAAGGTCTTTTTTGACGCGGAGCATTTCTTTGACGGGTATAAAAAAAACGAGGATTATGCTCTGCGTGTCATCGAAACGGCCTATGACGCCGGAGCGGACGCGATTGTTTTGTGTGACACGAACGGCGGCAGTATGCCCTATGAGGTCTATGATATTGTCGCCAGAGTACGCGCCGTCCTCAAAGGAGAACTCGGCATTCATACCCACAACGACACCGAACTCGGTGTGGCAAATACACTCATGGCTGTGCGGGCCGGATGCACCCATGTCCAGGGAACAGTGAACGGCTACGGCGAACGTTGCGGAAACGCGAACCTCTGTTCCATTATTCCCAACGTGGTCCTCAAAATGGGCCACAGCGGGATCCGGCAAGAAAAACTCCGGAAGCTGCGCGAACTCAGTATTTTCATTGATGAGCTGGCCAATTTCATTCCTGATAAACACAGGCCCTATGTCGGCGAAAGTGCTTTCGCGCATAAGGGCGGTATTCATGTGAGCGCCATACGGAGAAATCCTGAGACATACGAGCATATGAAACCTGAATATGTCGGCAATACGCAACGGGTCCTTATCTCTGATCTCTCCGGTGAGAGCAACATCCTCTACAAGGCGAAAGAATTCAATATCGACATCGAAAAAGACCGAAAGGTTGTTAAAGATGTGGTGCATAAAATCAAAAACCTCGAGATGCGCGGGTATCAGTTTGAGGCCGCCGAAGGGTCTCTGGAGCTTCTCATCAAAAAGGCCCTCGGTATCCACAAATCTTATTTCGATCTTATCGGTTTCAGAATCATTGTCGAGAAGAAAGAAAAGGCCCATCCTGTAACGGAAGCGACAATTATGGTAAAAGTTGGCGACAAGATTGAACACACGGCAGCCCTGGGTAAAGGCCCCGTGAATGCCCTTGACAATGCTTTGAGAAAGGCATTGCACAAATTCTATCCTGAATTAAAAGAAATGGATCTTGTGGACTATAAGGTACGAGTTCTTTCAACGAAAGACGGTACCGGGGCACCCACACGGGTACTCATCGAGAGCAGTGACGGAAAACATACCTGGGGAACGGTGGGTGTTTCGGAGAATATCATCGAGGCGAGCTGGAGGGCGCTTGTGGATAGTATCGATTACAAATTGCTCATTGAAGAGGAAAATAAAAAGTGAAGAAGCTTCACGATATTATCGACGCGACAAAGAAACTGGAAATCATGCGTTCCCGGAAAGGATACAAAAGCCCCTTCAGGGCGGTAGGGACGTACCGGCTTATCGATGATGGGCTGAGGCCGGAAGCGACGGTGATCATCGAGACAGAGAAAAAACAGATGCACGAGGCATCGACCGGCGTGGGTCCCGTAGATGCCCTTGCCAATGTACTCAAAAAATCCCTTTCCTCTGTATTCCCGGTCATTCAGAACGTGAAGCTCGTTGATTTCTCATCGAGGATACACGATTCAAGATCAGGGACCGCCGCCAAAGTCGAAGTCAATATTATCTTTGCCGATGAAGATACTGTCTGGAGTGTTGTTGCCAGTTCGAAAAACATCAACATGGCTTCATTCCTGGCGCTCCTTGATGGTTTCGAATACGCTATACTGTCTAAAAATATAAAAGTTATAAGGGGATTTAAACCCTGAGAGTTGTGACAAACCGGAATGAGCTAAGCAGATGATCATCTTATGATACGATAGTGGTGGCGAGGTGGATTCCATGAGCGAAGAACAAAAAACAGGGGTACAGGGAGACCTGGGAACTGGCTTTGAGGCGCGCGGCGGTCCGCGAAAGAGTACCCGGGAGAGCGAAGAATTCTACAGTGCTCTTTTTCAAAATAACCATGCCGTAATGCTCCTTATTCATCCTGATTCAGCGGACATTGTTGATGCAAATCCGGCAGCCTGTTCTTTCTATCAATACAGCTATGAAACTTTGATAAAGATGAAGATGCATGATATCAACACACTTCCGAAAGACAGGGTATTTGAAGCCATGCGACAGGCAAAGCTGGAAAACAAAAATTATTTTCATTTCCAGCACCGCCTGGCCAACAATGAAATCAGGGATGTCGAGGTCTATTCCGGTCCTGTTCGGATAGAGGGACGAGACCTTCTCTACTCTATCATCCACGATATTACGGAAAGAAAAAATGCAGAAGAAAAGCTTGAAGAATCGGAGACATCTTTAAGGGCTATCCTGTCTGCTTCACCTATCGGTATTTGTCGTCTTAAAAAAAGGGTTTTCGAATGGGTCAATGATGCCATGAGCCGGATGATGGGCTATTCCTTTGAAGAATTTACGGGGAAAACGTCCCGTTTTCTTTTTGAAAACGATACCGAATATGAGAGAGCGAGCCTGATTTACAACACAGGCAAACTCTGCGAGACACAGCACAGAACAAAAGATGGTTCTCTGATTGAAGTCCTTCTTCAATGTTCGCGAATTGATGATTCCACATTTATTGTGACGGTTACCGATATTACAGATCGGAAAAATGCCGAAAAGGAACAGGCCAGAATGGGGAAACTGGAGTCACTGGGGGTCCTTGCCGGAGGCATCGCGCACGATTTCAATAATATTCTTACCATGATCCTCGGTAATACTTCCCTGGCAAAGATGTACATGGAGAAAGCACCTGAAAAAACAAGGGAAAAACTCATCAATGCCGAACAAGCTATCATGAGAGCAAAGGACCTGACACAGCGGCTTCTCACTTTTTCCAAGGGTGGCGCTCCCATTAAAAAGGTTGTCAATATCGATAGTTTTCTGAAAGATGTCTGTCAATTTTCCCTCACCGGAACGCCGGTTATCTGCAGATTTGATCTTGATCATGATCTTTTGCCGGTTGAAGTGGACGAGGGACAGATGACCCAGACCATAGGGCATATCATCATTAACGCGCATCAGGCGATGTCTGAGGGTGGAACGATTCTTATAAAGGCGGAGAACTCGATTGTCGATGTTTCCGACGGACAATCTCCCGGCTGGAAAATATATAAAGATTTCCATTACCGATGAGGGAAAGGGCATCCCTGATGAGTATCTGAGTAAAATATTCGACCCTTATTTTACTACAAAACAAAAAGGCAGCGGTCTGGGACTTGCTGTTTGCTATTCTGTTATTAAGAACCACAAGGGTCATATCAGGGTGGAATCGACGTTAGGTGTCGGCACGACGTTCCATATTTATATACCTGTTTTCGAGGGTCATCAGTATGACCGGAAAAGTGTGGAAGAAGGAACATTTTCAGCTTCCGGCGGGAAGATACTTGTCATGGATGATGAAGATACCATACGGGATATGATGGACGATATCCTCAGTTCTTACGGGTACGTTGTTGATTTCGCGAGAAACGGTGAAGAAGCAATTGCACTGTATCGGGATAATGTCTACGATGTGGTCATTCTCGATCTTACGATACCGGGAGGCATGGGAGGTAAAGAGACAATGAAAGAGCTTCTTTTGATAAATCCCTATGTGAAGGTCATTGTATCAAGCGGCTATTCGAGCGATCCCATTATGAGCGACTACAAACAGTACGGTTTCAGGGATGTCATCGCGAAACCATACAAGATGGAGGAGTTGGAGGAAGTAATAGAGCGGGTAATCGTCGAAGACTGATGTCACTGCAAACCAATTGAAGGTAGACGGGATATGGTAATACAAAAAAAGGAAAAATTAAGAGAAAAAGTCTATTCCGCAATGAGAAAAAGGATACTCTGCTTTGAACTGAAACCTGGAGAAAGATTTTTTGAAACTGAAATAGCCGAAAATCTTGGTGTCAGTCGAACGCCGATTCGTGAAGCCCTCAGCAGATTGGAACAGGAAGGTCTGATTAAGTCCCTTCCCAAAAGAGGGTACGCCGTGTCGGATGTCACCGCCAGGGAAATAGAGGAGCTGTACGAAATTAGGGAAGCCCTTGAAGTGATGGCTCTGAGAGCTGCTGCAAAAGTGTACCATAAAAATGACTGGATACACTTTGAGCAAATCCTACACATTGAGGCCAGGCAAAATAATGAACATTCAGAAGAACTTCAAATTCCTGATTTCGATGAGGCCCACAAATTTCATGAAGAAATCATCCGGATCAGTGGGAAGGAAACTTTGAGACAGATATATAATATGGTTTCAGACAAAATCAACAGGTTCCAACGGATGGATTTATTCCATACGGACCGCGGGGGGGCTTCCCATAGGGAGCACATCGAGATTGTTAAGTTGTTGAAGCAGGGCAGGGTGGAAGAAGCCGTGACTGCCACGCGGGGGCATATAAGACATTCCAAAGATACCATTCTCAATTTTCTCCACAAAAAGAAAGATCTTCTATACGTTGATTAAGTAAATTCAAGAGACAATATTCGACAATCGAATCTACGGACTGGCCGGATTTCTTCTTGACAAATCACAAATTGTATACAATAATGGATACAATGATAGATATCAGGATGCATGAAAAGCTTCGTACAGAATTCTCTTGGGCGGATTCAAACGAAACCGCAATACCTGCGGACCTGCTGTTTTTCCGGGATAAGTTCTAAAAGAAGGTTGGAGATTTTATACCTGGAACAATGAGATTGAGGTGAATGTCTGAGGTAGGAGGCATAATGTGGCAAAGAAAAACGTAATACAAAAAATTCTGGCGCACGCAGCAGGGAAGGATGAGGTTACTACTGGCGAATATGTGGTCGTACGTTCTCCCAGGCCGGTAACTTTGGGTGGAGACACGATGGCCCGGGGCCCGTCACAAATGATGCAGACCGGCGCGCAGAAGGTCTTTGATCCGAAGATGATTAAAATTGTTGTAGGGCATATCGGCGCCGGAGGCAATGCAGTCCTCGGCACACTGCGAAAGCAGTTTCGCGAATGGGCTGAAAAGATGGATATACCGCGAGAGAATATTTTCGATCTTGGCGAGCAGGGGTCGAACATATCGTTGCCGGTGAGCAATGCTGGGCGCTTCCGGGGGAAGTCTATTTTTCAGTTGCAAACGGCCATACGACTTCTTTGGGTGCTCTTGGCGGTTTTGCCGTTACCCTTTCTTATGAGTCAGGCGCCTATCTCGTAAAAGGCTATAGCTGGATACAGGTGCCTGAAGTGGCCCGGTTTACATTGAACGGAGAAACTAAAAAAGGTGTTGCTGCACGTGATGTCTATGAATATGTACTTGGCCAGATAGGACCCACGGGAACACCGGGCCAGGTCATCAAATGGGACGGCACATATGTCGATAATCTTAATATGGATGAGCGGTTCGCGTTATGCGCCAATGCTCTTTTTTCATCGGCGTGGACCGCCATTATCGAGCCGGACCAGACGACTATGGACTATGTGAGGACCCGTACAAAAGATTCCTTCATACCTCTCTATAGTGATCCTGACGCGGAATATGCTCAGCACCGTGTATTTGATGTTTCCGAAATAGAGCCGCAGATTGTGCCGCCCCCGGAAAGGACCCACGTGCATCCTGTTTCTGTCTATGAAGGTAAGAAATTTAGTCATGGTTTCATCGGCACCTGTGCCAATGGACGCATGGAAGACATGAGAATAGCGGCCCAGATTCTCAGAGGACAGAAAGTACATCCCGATGTCATCCTCAATATTACGCCTGGTTCAACGCTAATATATAAACAATGTCTTAAAGAAGGTATTCTGGATGTATTTGTAGAAGCAGGCGTTTTCCTCCCTCCACCCGCTTGTGGCATGTGTGTCGCCGGCGCCAATAGTCCCCTCGGTGACGGCGACATCTGCCTCTCTTCCGGCACCTGCAACTATCCCGGACGCATGGGAAGCTACAACTCAGAGATATACCTGTGTTCTCCGGCAACGATTGCCGCATCGGCAGTAGCGGGCTATGTTACTGACCCGAGAAATCGGTTGTAATTGAGGAGACTATGCCAAGACAAATAAGGTCTCAGGCTTACTGTATTGACGGAGTTCTCGATGTTGACTGGGATATATCACCCATAGAAGATATGTTTTTCATTCGGGATGGCGTAGCGCTTGGCATCGATCACGAAGAGCAATTGAAACGTCTCGCTCTCAATTGCCTTGCCAGAAGAGACCCTCAGTTTTCCGTCAAAATAAAAAAAGGAAACATACTGGTCGGGCATAAGGGAGTTGGCTGGGGCCATGGTCATGATCATGCAGTTTTTGCTTTGAAAGCAACCGGCATTGGCGCTATTCTCTGTGAAACGACGGGTGCAAATTTCAAAAGAAATTGTATTAATCACGGGCTTCCACTCATCGAGATACCAGGAATATTTTCAAAAGTTAGAACTGGCGATGAACTGGAGATCGATCTCAACACCGGTAGTTTTCAGGAATTTGTCGAAGGGTATTGTGGAACAGTTCGTAACCTATCCTGAGTTTATCCTTGAGATTCTGGATTCCGGAGGTATTTATGAAAAAATGCGAACGGATATGGAGAATGGAGATATATCTAACCGGGAGAGGGAGGAGATATTATGAGTAGTGTTTTAAGGGGGAAAAGTTGGCGCTTTGAAGGACTTATGGATACAGACTGGGAGATATGCCCCGTGGAACATCTGCAGGCATTCCGGGAAGACCCCAATAAGACATATGAGCAACGCCTTGCTGAACTCGGAATTCACTGTATGACCACAGTCGATCCGGATTTTCCTAAAAAGGTTAAATCCGGTGATATAATCGTTGGAGATGAAGGGTTTGGCTATGGTCATGATCACGACCACGCCTGTATGTCCATAAGAGGGGCTGGGGTCGCCGCTGTGGTTTGCGAGTCTTCAAACAGTAACTTCATGCGTAACGCTATTCATCATGGCCTCGCTGTTGTTGAGGCAAAGGGTATTATGAGCGGTACCAGTACGGGCGATGAACTGGAGGTCGATCTCGCAAAGGGTACGATACACAACCTTACAAACGGCAGGACCCTTGTCTTCGTTCCTTATCCGGATTTTCTCATCGAAATTATTGAGGCAGGTGGTCTTTATAAACAATTGGCGACACAAGTGAAGTCAGGCGCCTATTCATGAGATCACGCGGAGAGCAGAAGGAGCAGAACAAATCTGACTGTTGACATCTCGCGACGATATGAGAGACGTGATGTGAAAAAAGGAGAAAGATATAGATGATGGAGAAAAAAACAACACTGCTGAAAAAGCGCATCAAGACAGAAAAAGGTCTCTGGAATCCCCTCTGTTATGACTGTGTATCTGCCAGGATTTTCGATAGAGCCGGAGCTGATCTTATAGCTGTTTCGGGATACGGTATTTCTATGAGCCTCCTGGGACTTCCCGATATGGGTTTTGTCTCCCTGCCCGAACTGACGATGATAACCCGGCATGTTGTTAATGCCGTCAATGCACCCGTCATAGCTGATGCCGATACGGGTTTCGGTAACGCTTTGAATGTGTTGCGTACTACAAGAGAAATCATTGGTACTGGAGCGGCCGCAATGCTCCTCGAAGACCAGCTTGCACCGAAAAGGTGCGGTCACATGGCCGGAAAACAGGTCATTCCCATCGGGGAAGCGATAGGGAAATACAGAGCGGCAGTAGAGGTGAGAAATGAACTCGATCCCGATTTTGTTATTGTTGCCCGTACTGATGCAAGGGGAGCTCTGGGAGGCAGCCTCGAAGAGGCGATCAATCGGGCTAACGCATATCTGGACGTTGGGGCCGACGTGGCATTTGTGGAAGGACTAGTCTCTGAAGAAGAAATCGGGGAGACGGCGGAAAGAGTGAGTGGGCCAATAGTATACAACATGATCGGCATTTCACCTATTATACCAATTCCGCGACTGATTGATTTAGGCGTCTGCATCATTGGTTTTGGCAATGCTCAATGGGCCGCGACAAAGGCTATGTGGGATTATGCCCATGATCTTAAGAATCGGGGGATGGATGCCCAGATTGACTATCTTAGAGGAATGAAGGGGCACCCTCTCGAGGAGTTTCATGATTTTGCCGGTTTCCCTGAAATGAAGGCCTTGGAAGAGAAGTTTCTCCCCAAAGAAGAGGTTGAACAAAAATATAGGGATACTTTGGGTTATAAGCCATTGTAAAGCATATGTTGCGCTGCATGATTTGTTTAGATAATTAGTATTATTTGGTTTGTGCAGTTGATGCTGCAATCTTCTATGAGGAGGTAATGGAAATATGAGGGCACAGGTAGTTCTTACTCCGGCAGAATCAAAGATGCTTATTTCCAAGGCAATAGCCAGGATGGATATTGTGAAACATGCATTATCTAAAGGAACCGTTGTAATTCATCCCAGCAGCACCACATATTTTCTGGTTAAGGAAATCACAGGTAGTGAACCGAAGACAGAACACTGGGTGTTGGGTGCTGTGCTCTCACAAGGGCTCTGCCGTGCCGCCGGAAAAAAGGGAAAGCATTACAAATTAGGAGCTCATTTGGACCATGTAAAGGACATGAAGCAACTGGTATCAGATTTCCCGTTCAAATGGGTGATCAGAAACGGTGAACTGAGATCGGGAATTCCCCTTGGGGCAGATAATGGATGAAATGACCCCTGAAGACGTATACATCAAAGGTTGTAATGCCTTGGATATCAAAGGCAACGCCGGTGTGCTGTTCGGCCACTCGGGCGGAGGGACAATCGGTTATGTCATGGCTTCCCAGAGAAAAAAGGGGTTCAAAATCATCCTGCCTGTGGGCCTTGAAAAACTCATTCCTGTTACCATAATGCAGGCCGCCAAGGCGGCACGCAGGACAGATTTTGAATATGGCATGGGAATGCCCTGTGGCCTCATGCCTGTAAAAGGAGGCATGACCATTACGGAGTTGGAGGCAATAAAGATACTCAGTGGTGGAGCCAGGGCCGTCCCTAATGCTGCCGGCGGGTTGGGCGGAGCTGAAGGGGGAATAGTGCTCGCCATAGAGGGCGACAGAGATCAGGTGAAACGAGTTATTAAATATGTGGAACAATCAAAAGGGGCAAAATTGCCGAAAGCACATGCTGTCGATTGCGAACACTGCACGGTCCCTGATTGCCGTTTCCCTGTTGGAAAGAAACACTGGGCACAGAAATAGAGTGCGCCGATGTGCTTTGGGGTGTAAAATAACTGTGGAGGTCGATACCTCATGGGATCTTTTGAGAGGTTAATCAGTAAAATAAGCAACTGGGGCACTGTCGCGGCCGCTGTCTTCCTTTCAGCCATTGCCCTGCTTATCACAACATCGGTTATATGTCGTGCTTTTCATATTGCCCTGCCTGGGACATTTGATCTTGTGGAGACCCTCGTGGTGGTAGCAATTGCTTTTGCGCTGGTCTATGGCCAGTTGGAAGACCGCCATCTGAGGGCCGACATCGCCATAGAACGTCTTAAGGGGCGGATCCGGTCCGCAGTCGAGAGTTTTCTTGGAATCCTTAACCTTGTTTACTGGGCCATGCTTCTCTGTGCGGCTGTTGTCATGATGTGGCACAAATGGGAGGGGGAGGAGACGACGGACGTGCTTAAAGTTCCTGTGGTTCCCTTCCGGGGCGTCTGGGTTTTTGCTCTGATCATAATGGTTCTTCTTCTTATTTTCAAGCTTATTCATCATGTATCGGCGCTCATCAAGGGAGGTGAAAAGAAATGACGCCTGTAGAAATCGGTTTACTTGGTTTTATCGTTCTCTTTCTTCTCCTCACGCTCGGTATGCCCATAGGTTTCTGTATGGGCCTCGTGGGCTTTCTCGGCATGTGTCTGCTTTTTCCGTTTTCCGCCGCTTTTATCAAGATGGCGACTGTTCCTTTCGATATCATGTCGAGTTATTCTCTTGCTGTCCTTCCTCTCTTCCTCCTCATGGCCAATATCATCCTTGTAGCCGGGTTCGGGGCCGATCTTTTCAGGGTGGCTGCAAAATGGTTTGGCCATTACAGGGGAGGTCTGGCCATGGCAACCATTATCGCGGCGGCGGGTTTTGCTGCCTGTACCGGCTCCGCCATGGCTACCTCGGCAACAATGACCCTTGTGGCCCTGCCGGAGATGAAAACCCGGGGATATGATCAGAAGTTTTCCGTAGGTTCCGTATGTGCCGGGGGCACCATAGGCGCCTTGCTCCCCCCCAGTGCGGTATTCATCATGTATGGGATTCTCACGGAAAATTCCATAGGTACTCTCTTTGTGGCCGCTCTCATCCCTGCAATACTTACCACCATTTCCTATCTGATCACTATTTATATACAATGCCTCAGGCGACCGGAACTGGGTCCCCGGACTGAAAAGGCGCCTCTCCTGGAACGGATTGTGTCATTAAAAGACTGTTGGGAAATTATTCTTCTTGCCTGCTTTATCTTCGGGGGAATGGTTGTGGGATGGTTCACCGCTACGGAAGCAGGCGCTGTTGGTGCGACAGGATCAGTGTTGCTTGCCGTTGCGCGAAGAAGGCTTACTTTTGCCAAATTCGCCGAAGCATTCAGAAACACCTTAAGGACTACCGGGTTCATTTACGGCATCCTTATCGGCGCCTTTATATTCAATTATTTCTGCGCGAAATCAACGATTCCCCAAGTAGTTGGCGCCTGGGCCGGTGGGCTGCCTGTTCCTTCCTGGGTCATCATCTGTATAGTTACGATTATTTACCTCATCATGGGTGCGCTTATGGATGAGCCTTCAATCCAGGTACTCACCATCCCCATATTTTATCCTCTTGTAGTTAATGTTCTTGGTTATGACCCAATCTGGTTTGGCGTGATACAGGCACGGCTTCTTGAGATTGGTGTTATTGCTCCTCCTGTGGGTATGGTCTGTTTTGTTGTAACAGGCATGCTGAAGGGGGAAATATCGCTTCAGGATGTATACAGGGGTGTTATGCCCTACATTTACATGGAACTCATCACGATGCCGCTTTTTCTTTTCATTCCGGCGATCAGTCTCTGGCTGCCACGTGTGATGGGAAGGATGTAAATGAAATGGTTTTTATGCTGCAAAATAAATCCGTAAAGAGGGAGGAAAAGGAAATGAAGAAGACTCTATGTTTCGGTTTAGTATCTGCTTTGGTATGTATTATGACGGTTGTGTTACCCGGCATATCTGTGGGTCAGCAGGGGAAGGTTATCGAGTTGACCTACGCTTCACCTGTTGGTCCCGACCATACCTTCAGCGTAGTCGACAGGAAATGGATGGAGAAGATCGAAAAAGAGACCAACGGCCGCGTGAAGATCAAGCCATTCTGGGGAGGCACTCTTGTAGGGAGCAGGGACGCCGTTGATGAGATGGTTCAGGGTGTTGCCGATATAGGTTTCATATCTCCGGGGTATGCCAAGGGCGGCTATTTTTTCACAAGATCTTGCTTCGTATTTTTCTATGGCGCCAACCAGGAAATCGGTCGTCGCGTTTTTAAAGAGATGCTTACGAAATTTCCGGAAATTGAAGCGGAATATAAAGGTCTCAAAGTGTTGTCATGGAGCTCGGGGACTGATTATCAGCTTATTTCCAGAAAACCTGTCCGTAAGCTCGCTGATATGAAAGGTATGAGGATCAAGACAATTGCCGACCTCACAACGGTACTTGCTTCACTAGGTGTAGAAGGGATGAATATGCCCACTCCTGAAATATATGTGAACCTGCAGAAAGGGATAGCTGATGGAACTCTGTCACCTTTTGAGGCCTTCAAGAGTATGAAACTTGGTGAGGTCGCTAAATACGCGACTACAATGGACATATACCGGCCCCACAGCGGCGGCAAGGTGATGAATATAGGTGCTTGGAACAAGCTTCCCAAAGATATCCAGAAAGTGTTTGAAGATAATATCGAATGGTGGGGCCTTGAGACAGACAAAGCGTTCATAAAAGCTGACGTAGAAGGAAAAGAGATCGCTAAAAAACTTGGTGTGGAGTTCATCGATCTCCCTAAGGATGAAATGGAGAAGTTCTATGCCCCGGTGAAAGAGCTTGCCGCAAAGGAAGCTAAAGCGCTTGATGCCAGAGGGATGCCTGGAACGAAGATGTATCAGGAGGCACAGAATCTGATCCAGAAATACAAAAAGTAGAATTGCCATGTTAGCTTCCACCGCCCTGTTGTCGTCGATATCCCGTCAATTGAGGCGAACCGGAAGACATGAAAACTTTTTCACTATATGAATGGGCCCCCGCGCAGCCGTTTTCCGGCCATCGGGGGCCCATCTCATTTGTTGTTATATAATCAGGCAGGCGATCATCTTTGTGTTTTGGAGTTCCTCCAGTCTCCGTCTGCGTTTCTCAGAATATGGATGCGCGACGTATGAAATACGAACGAGCTGGTTTCGGAATCATGGGAATATGTGTCAAAAATAGACAGAAAGGAGGGTTTATGAAAAGAGATGTAAAGGGAAGTCTTGTTATTTTGGGCGCTTATCTGCTGACCGTATTATTATTGACAGGGGCTTCAGTTACACCGTTGAGCGCCGCTGAGCCTAAGCCCAGATATGGCGGAATGATGAGAATGTCAGACGTTCTCGATGGGACATCAATAGGATATCCTCCAAAAATTGTCCGTCTTTTTGCGAACAGACAGGTAGCTCCGGCCATTGAAACGCTTTTGCGCACCGACAAGACAGGCAAGCCAGTACCGTGGCTTGCTACGGCAGTGAAAGAGAATGCGGCAGCTAAGACCATTACCCTTACGCTGAGAAAGGGTGTCAAATTCCACGACAATACGGATTTCAACGCTGAGGCCGTTAAATGGAACCTGGAACAGCATATGGCCGTAAAAGGACCGGGAACAGAGAAGTTCCAGTCGATTGATGTTGTCAATGAATATACCATTCGCATCAATCTTAGCCAGTGGGATAGTACCGTTACCAATAACCTGTCCCAGACTCTCGGTATGATCATATCTCCGGCGGCAGTTAAGAAGAATGGCATAGATTGGGCTGCAAGTCACCCTACAGGCACTGGCCCGTTTCTGTTTGTCAGTTGGGAAAAGGATACACGCACCGTTTATAAGAAGTTTCCCGGTTATTGGCAAAAAGGTAAACCTTATCTGGACGAAATCGTGTGGACACCTATAGCTGATTCCCTCATACGTGTACTCAGCCTGAGAAAAGGAGAATTAGACCTGATTTTAAGCGTGTCCCCAAAGGATATTGCAAGCCTGGAGAAAGAGGGGTTTGCAGTTAAACGTCAATTCATCGGATCAGGCGCCACTTCCCTCGTCCCCGACTCTGCTAATCCGAAATCCCCTTTGCCGACATAAGGGTGCGCCAGGCAGCTCAGTATGCCATTAACAGCGAGGCTATAGTCAAAGATGTTTTTTATGGTGAATGGGAAGTTGCCAACCAGTGGATCTACAAAGGACATTGGGGGTATAATTCTTCAATCAAAGGATATCCCTATAATCCTGCCAAGGCGAAACAACTCCTCGCGGAAGCCGGCTACCCGGATGGGTTCAAGACAAAGCTGACATACCGGACGAGCGTCGAGTGGGACCAGACCTTTGCGGCTGTTCAGGGTTATCTGAAGGCTGTAGGAATCGATGCCGAACTGGACCCTGTTCAGACGGGAAGGTATGATCAGATTGCTTTTCAAGGGGGTAAATGGGACGGTTTGCTCTGTGACGCGGTCTCGCCGAACCCGGACCTTGACCGCCGCTCTGGCGCAAAGTTACTCCGGAGGCGGCAAATACTTCACCCAAATGCTTGTGCCTGACGATTATGTTTCAGCAATCCAGAAAGCGATCACTGCGTCTGATTTTAAAACCAAGCAAAAGTGGGCGCAGGAGGCACTGAAACTGATGGCTGACAAATACCGTCTTCAAATCTTTCTCCTGGCTCGTCGAGATTTTGCTATAAGCAGATCGGCCCTTCACAATCACGGTATTGCCGAGACGCCAACCACCGGGCAGTGGACTCCTGAAGATGCGTGGGTGGAAGTCAAATAAAGTAGTGTAAGACTGCAACGACATTCTTGTGTTAGAATTAGAGACGTTTGACCTCCACGGGACCTCTAATCCCGTGGAGGGTTTTTATTGACCTCGGTTTGATTGCTGTGTGACTATTTTCTGGTGTATTATTTCCCCTCTCAGATCACTATTTCAGTTCAAGAACCTGCCGTAATTCTTTTTTAGCCCGTTCGAGATCGCGCATAAAAAGCGGTTGCTGTATCAGCATATTCACGATCACAGCTGCCGAGATCTTGCCGGCCTCGACGTCGGTAGGGAAATGCACACCTGCAATGACGCGATTGCGCCCATAAACCGCTGCCCGATCGTATAGTACCTGGGTCTTCTCGGGCACCATCATCGACAGGATGATAGTGTATACATAACCGGTTGTTGCGTGGCCGCTGGGATAAGAGGCATTCGCCGGTTGCTGGTACAACTGGTTTGATCTCCGGATCAAGTACAAAAGGACGTTGACGGTTGAAGTGTTCCTTGACCTCTAGACATGCTTCGATCTGGTCGGCGATAACACACGATCGATAAAAGGTACTAGTGATTTTAAGTTTTTCCTTACTGAAATTTGGTCCCAGCACGTCACTCACAAAATCAAAGATAGTCAGAGCATTATCGGCCTGAGCGCTTTTGACTTGTGCTTCCGTGCGGTTCTCGTGCGCGGTCTGCACCGCCTTGAGGTCGTCCTTCAACGCCTGCGATCCAGCCGATGGCGGCGGCTGAATGACGTGACTGAGCGCCGCTTGTGATGGCACGATGTAAAATGTATCCACCGGCTGTGTACTGTGCTGTGCCCCGACGTTCATCGGGACGGCCAGTACCATGAGAATGAATACCATGAAAAGCGGTTTACGAATATTCAACATAACTTCCTCCTTTTGTTTTTCATTAAATTCAAAATAAATAATTAAATTGGAAAAATCGCCTATTTTCCAGAATATACGTTCACCTTACTTTGTGTCAAGGAAATAATCCTGGGTTTCCCATCAGAAGTAGGCCGGACACAACAATTGCAGTATATGTAGTTAATTCTTCTCACCTTCGCTGAAATAGTCACCAAGCATACCCTTCTGGTGTTCGTCATCATGGCAGTAGATACAGAGATTTTCCCAGTTGGAACCGTCTGGGGGATTGTTGTTGTGATTACCGTCTCTATGGTGGACAGTGAGGAGGTGTCTGTCTGTATAATCAAATTCACGGGCGCACTTCGCGCAGATGAGGCCGTGGATACGGAGTGACTGTTCTCTGTAAGGGCTTTGCGGAACGCTTTTCTGCAGTTTTGTGACGATCTCTTCGACAGATTTACCATTCTCTTTCCATTTGGGTTTGGCGGAAGTGCGCATGGTAAATGTTTTTTTCCTCATAGGTTACCTCAATATATTATCTTGTTAGTAAGTATAGCGCAAGGGACAGTTAGCCTCAACAAATTTAGTTGTGTGGGGAGGCCGAAGCTCGCCTGTGCCCCCGTTACACGAGGACAGGCCCCGAGGGGGTATTTCGCGGCTAACGACGCCACCTGCTGGGTCGTGCAATCGTCACACATTGAGCGCCTGCCGCGCCTCGGTTGACAAGCCCTCGTTGTCGCCATTATCCATCGAAAATAGCTTCGGCCTGAAATACTTAAAAATCCAAATTAATCTGAGACATATACGAGAAGTACACAAACAAATAGCCTTGTAGATACTGCAGAAAACCGATTACCACATGAAAGAGAGCATAACTCTGAGCTAACCGGTGCTCGATTTCTTTCAGTCCCAGGTGAGCACACAACTAGAGCCTTCATTACTTGAGATTCCCTTGATTGAAAAGACGCTCTGTGAACCCTCCGCCTTGGGCAGGTTCAAAAATTGCAAAAAATTTTGAATCGTATAGAATTAGGTCGAAGGCGGTATGGAACATCATATCTTTTACTCTTTCACGAAAATTACCTCTATACTATGATCGTCTGTGACATTGTTGAAAGTGTAGGAATTTATCGCACCCACCGATGTTCTGTCCACCAGGACCTCGGAGACACGGTATCCCGGAAGCGGGATAATCTGGAACCTTCTTTTCTCCCCGTGAGTCACTTTTATCGCCCCGAAAGGATGGATGACCCCGTTCACCGGGGAGCGCACGCGTATCGTGTAAGTTCTTAAATAAAAGGATGCCGTGACAGCTCTGTCAGCAGTCATATTGACTGAACAGGTCGGGTGAGGATCCTGAGCAGTTTCCACTCCAGGCCTTGAATCCCGAATTGGAGTCGGGAACTGCATGAAGAGTCACCAGTGTCCCTTTCTTGAAGAGCGCCCCTGCGGGACTGCTTGTTACTCTACCTTGTCCATTCCCTGTTTTTGTGATTGCTAGGATATACTGCGGTATCGTAGACAGCTGCCTGAGCAGCGGATGGCGGCTAGTCCGCGGGTTCCAGGGTCTTGCTGGGTATTTGGCGTGCTTTGTAAGGTTCCCTGACCCGAAACCTGGTTGTCGGCAATAAAGAAAGAAGACAACCAGACAGAGCACGGGAATGGCTCACCACCGGCCCGTTGAGTCGTTCCATAACCTTCCTCCTTTCACTTACGGACGATAATAGGTTCTTTGTTTTCTAATCGCTCCATAGCTGTTTTCACGCTTGTCCTCATCCTCTCGATAAGATTCGCCCAGTATAGCCACTTCACCTTCACCTTCCACATCGACTGTGGCTTCTAGGTCGCCCATACTGATCCGGTCGGCCACCTCCGACAGATGACGGATGGGTTTAACTATCGATGACGAATATCTGTAGATGATACCGAGCAGCACGATGAAGACAATAAGAACGACGGCAAGGAATAACAGAAACCGGTTTTTGTACCGCGCCGCATACGTACCCTGCATTTGGCTCACCTTGCCCAGGATGGCGCTTGCAGGTTTCCCGAATTCGTCGATATAGGTTGTGGCGGCCACGACCAAGTTCGAGCCCTCTACAGGAGTGGTGTACATATACTTCGGACGAATGGTCTCATCGACGTCCTTCCAGTCATAGTAGCCACCCGCTACTCCACGCAACCCCGCGTCCATGACTTTAACGAAGTCAGGTAATTTATCGGCAAGGCTGTGCAGGTTGATTCCTACGATCTTTGGATTGACATGAAAATAGTTGATGCCTTTATTGTTATGAACCGCCGTGTAACCAGTTTGTCCCACTCTCTGGACTGCGATCTCCTGGAGGCGAGGATCGTTGGAGAGGGACGCACCCGATAGACCTGGGTGTGCTTCGAGATAGATCTCAATCTGTCTTGCCACACTCTCGGCTTTTTCCTGGATAATCTGTTCTCCCAGTTTATTAAGAAAGGTGGTGGATTCCTTCACGCTCGCCGAGCCCAATTCATTCAGGCTGTTGGATCCGAGAGACCGTATACTAACCAGAGGGCCCACACTTATGAAGAGCATACCGCCGATGATAAGAAAAGCAAAAACGATGGGAACGAATATCCCGACCATCAGCTTTCCCTGTAAACCCAGTTTGTTCATTCGCTGCCTGACCGATGCTCTGATTTTGTCAATGTGCCTTACCCAGCGATTCTCTTTGTCTGTCATGTACAAATCCTCCTGTTTACCAGTTGTTCAACCGTTTTCGCGTGATGAGAGCCAAGCGACGTACGCAGCCTTAGCAAACTTTTCGCATTTCTGGTCTTCCACAATTTGGTCACATACTGTCCCTATAAAACTCTCTACCCGGTCCTTCGGGAACGCATCTCGGGATTCTTCAAACGCAGCTAGCGTATCGCTCATAATGACGCGGGCGATTGGACCCATCACCTTCTTCAGCTCTGTTTCTACAGTCGCGAAGAAGATCTCGTCGATGGTCTCCTTGGGCCGCGCTTTTGGAATTCCGGTGATCTCCGCTTCTTTAAGAATGGCTAGCCTCAGTAGCTCACAGATCGTTTGTGACACGTCAAAAATACTCCGCCCAAGCTGGCCCGCAACTTCGGAGACGCTGAGCATCCCGTTGCACAGTGCGAGCACACCCCACTGTTTTTCCAGGATAGTTTTGTCGCCTCCGCCGTTACCCACAACTATGGAAAACATAGCGTCGGAGGAGGGCACCATCGTCTTGATCTTCCTCCATTCCGCCTCTCGCTCGGCCCAGTTTGACATCAATTGCTCGGTAGCCATGGTCACTGTCCGCTTCTCGGGAGAGACCTGCCAGTCGAACCTGACTCGACCATTATCCAAGTCCATAATAGCAAGGATAGCTTCTTCCCCGGCTCGGGTGTCAGTCTTGGCGTGGACGATGTTGCCCCCCTCGACGTACAGCTCCGCAGGTCCCGTTCCCTCGATCACTACCATGCCGGATTTCTTTCCACCTACCAAAGGGTTTACGAGGTCAAAAAGTCTTGCTTTCGAGAGAACCCCGATTAAATCGTGAGACATATGTTCCTCCTTTCACGCCCATTGCCCATCAGACAAGGCGGGTGACACAAAAGCGGGTAACGGAAATGGCCACTACGTTCTTGGTTTTCATAGGGAAATGCTTTTCAAGCCATATTTTATCAAATACACGAGCTACAGGTATTTGTCAAGGGTTAAACAGACGTTTGATTACTGTTTGCAATGTGGTATATCGACGACAAACGGCAAAAACAACAGTACCAGGAAGCTATTGAGTACTTACCGCTTGGGCGAAGTTAGGGATGTACCTACATTGCTTAAATTCCTGATTTCTTCCATAAATTTGTTTCTCCTTAACATTAGCATATTTCAAGGAGAATATTTCTGGCAGAGATCAAATGTGGTTGCAATCTTTTACTGGAACTTATTTTTCGTTGACGCATTTTCTAAAATTGGCTACACTAAAGTATCACTTTTCAGGCAGGCTTGCCGTGCGCTTCGCGGGAATTAAAGAACTGAAGCACAAGACAACGGACATAGTCAAAGAATCCGAATCATCAACCTCTCTTGAATTTTAGATGCATCCAACTTGCTGCGACCATCGTTGTTAAATTGGAGATAGCTCCCAAAAGGCGGCGTTGTTCCGGAAAAAGATCTTTGGAATTATATGAGATTCCCAGTACCCCAATGGTCTCCACCAGAGATTTCAAAGGAATAAAATAGAATTGACTATCCGAATGGGTATATGTTCCAGCACCGCAAACGTCCCCATTGCTTAAAGCAAAAATCGCAGCAGCGTTATCTTCTTTGGTAATTTCCAGTTCAACATTGCTTTTTGCCCAAACCTTGAGACTACCATCCTCTTCCCGGAAAAAGATGAGAGCCGGTACATTCAAAATCGTTTTTGTATATTTTAAGGCAAGCTGTCCCAACTGGCTGAATATTCTTGTTCGCTGAGGGTCAGTAAGATTTTGAGTGGAAGAACTCTGCTCAAGAGGCATGAGCAGAAGAAGATCTCTGCTCATATCTTCGATGAATGAAACGTGCTCCAATCTGCTCTTTAGAAATGCATTCTGACGGCGTACAACATTGATGAGATAGGTAATAAGACCGGCAACGGTGAAATAGACGATAACATTATAGATGTCTTGAGGGTTGGAAATATGAAGTGAATAATATGGTTCGACAAAACCAAAATTGAATATAAAGAAACCGGCAACAAAAGACAATACGGAAGCCCATACCCCAAAATATATTGCGCCTGCAATCGCTGGGACAAGGTAAACAAAGACCAAAGAAGATGGTTGGATGAAATATTTCAGAAAGATATTGACAATGGTGGTGAGAGCCAGCATCGTCAGAATTATCAGGAATTGCCCTATTTTCTCTTTTTCTTTATTGCCCATGCCTTTTCTCCTATCGAAAAATGGCTCTGAACTCTGGTTTTGAACTCCTTTTTTACATTGACCAGTATTATGATTTATACCACATATTACATTAGAGTTCAGCAGTTTTTGATTAATGCTGATTGAAATGGTACAGGCTTATCAAGAACACTGGATGTTTTGTTTCATGAGGTTATCAAGTACTTACCGCTTGGATTGCCAAATCAGAGACGTTGATAACTTCCATAACTTTCTTGATTTCCCCACCCATGATTTAATTTTCCCTTAAGTATTTGGTAGATTTCAAGGAGAATATCTTCGGCAGAGATTAAATGCCGCTCATGGGAGTCTGCAATGCAAGGAATTCCTTTGGGGTCACGATTTTGATACCAAGGCGATGTAACGTTATCTAAATAATTAAGGATAGCCTTGGCCATGTTTCTCTCTTTTTCTTCTTGCTCACTATTTAAAACCTAATACTTTTATTAGCGCCTGTTTTGCCGCAAGATGGCCGCACATGCCGTGGACTCCGCCTCCTGGAGGCATTGAGGCGGAACAGATGTAGGTACCCTTTACCGGTGTTGTATAGGCCTGCCATCTTCCCAGAGGCCGAAGAAAAAGTTCGCGAAAGCTCTGTATGCCCCCTACTATATCACCACCGATGTAATTTGCGTTGTATTCTTCCATATGTGCCGGCGACATTGAGTGTTTCGCTTTGATCCGATCCCGGAAACCCGGGGCAAAACGTTCGACCTGATCTTCGATGGCGTCTGTCATATCAACGGTACAGCTATTGGGAACATGACAGTATGCCCAGGCCGTATGCATGCCGAAGGGTGCGCGAGTGGGATCGAAGAGACTCGGCTGCGAAAGAAGCACGAATGGTCTTTCAGGAACAACTCCTTGCCAGACCAACCGTTCTGAAGCTGCTACCTCTTCGAAGGTCCCACCAAGATGGAGTGTCCCTGCCTGCAGGCAATCGGGGTCCTTCCAGGGTATGGGTCCTTGCAGGGCCCAATCCACCTTGAAGACACCTGGTCCGTGACGGTGTGTTTTGAGTTGTTCACGATAATGGGCAGGAAAAAGGTTGCCCGCGATCTGTTCAAGCTGCCGGGGCGAAATATCAAAAAGTGTGGCTCGGGCCTTAGGCAGATCACTGAGAGATAACACCGGTGTATTGACCGCAATTTCACCACCCAGTGATAGAAAGTGGGATGCAAGAGCGTCTGCGATAGCCTGAGAACCGCCTTTTGCCATAGGCCACCCTACCGCATGACCCAACATACTGAGCATAAGCCCGAAAGCCCCGCTCGACATGCTTTCGAGAGGAAGAATAGAATGGCAGGCATTTCCGGCAAAGAGGGCCTTAGCCCTTCTGTCTTGGAACCATTGCTCTGCGACGGACCGGGCTGACTGAAGCCCTTTCAGAGAAAACCTGATGAAGGTCCCGGGATGTGCGGGAAGGCTCAGCGGCCTTAAGAGATCTCCTACAAGCCCTTCCCAGTGTTGAATAAAAGGTTCGAGGAGACGACCATAGGAGTTCCCGTCACGACCAAGGCCTTCTGCGGTTGTCTCCAAAGATCGATGCAAAAGGATAGCTTTTTCGTTATCCAATGGATGGGCCAGGGGAACCGGGGGGTCTATCCATTCAAGACCGTAGGAAGAAAGATCGAGGGAACGGAAAAATGGCGAGGCGAGGGCGAGAGGGTGTATAGCCGCACAGACATCATGGTGGAAACCGGGCAGTGTCAGATCCTTTGTCCTGGTGCCTCCGCCAATGGTTTCTCCGGCTTCGAGGAGCAACACCGATCGGTTTTCTCTCGCTATGGTTATTGCTGCCGCAAGGCCGTTCGGGCCGGAGCCTACCACAACAGCATCGTATTGAGACTTAGGCAGGATTCGCCTCCTTGTTGCCGGCGCCGAAGAGTTTCTTCATCAAATAGACCGGTTCCCATAATAACGTTCTCACCTGGGCATTGTACCAGATATTTTTTGCCTGGGACCACCGGAGTTTTTCATCAACACAAAGAGCGTCAACGCTGATGCGGGCAGGCACTCCAAGGTAGGCGGCCAGAGAAGACAATACGTGGGTCCATATCCTGCTTTGCACTTGCGATCCTACGACACGGAAGGCGCTTTCATAGAGTGGGTCGTTGGCGCGGGCGAGACCCAGTATCTGAACAACAATTCCCCCGCTCTGCTTGTGGGCGCTGAAGGTGACAAATCCCGATTCGGGATGTCCCTGGGGAGTGGCAAAGGTGAAAGATCTTTCGTCGGCATAGAGCACCAGAACCCCTGTCGCCACAGGACCTCCTGGTGTCATGGCATCGATGAGGACGATCTCTCCGGGGGCAATACCGGCAGGAGAGGGAGAAAAACGATTGAAAGTGGGCTGGAATGCAGGGAAGTTTTGTTTCAATGCTGCTATGGCTTCTTCCGGCGTGATTGTTGAATTGTCTATGGAAAGACGGAAAATCTTCTGCCATAAAGGACCGAAACCATTTACAGGGCCAACTGCACGACGGCCTGCAACATTGAGGTTTCGCTTCCCTTTAATCCTGTTAACGATGGAAAGCGTGGGTACCGGTTTGGCCCAGAAGCTGGCATTCAGAGAGGGCGAGGGTCCACGGCCATTCTCTCCGGTTGTATTTACAGAGGAGACACCTGAGGCAGTGAGGGCCTCCAATGCGGTTTCATAGATTATCATGGTTTGATCGAGTTCGGTGACCTTCAATATAGCCTTTAATTCAATAGAGACATTGCAGGCGAGGACAGCCTGGTTTTTCAGAGCAGCCCGAGCGCAGAGCTTAATAAGCATGTCAGCGCCAAGTCCGTTTATTTTCTCCACGTTGCCGAAGTCAAGGACCAGAGAAGGGGTATTCTGAAATTCCTTCGAGGAAATGGCTGTAAATATGGGTTCCTCGTCATAGTTCGTGAGGTCTTCGGGAAGACGAATAACCGAAACTTCACCCTCCTTATATGTGTCCACATGAATGGCCGCCATGGGTTCTATGGGATTTGAGGCAGGTGGCGGCGGCTCAGTTTCTGCCAGGCGGATACGGGCAAGATGGAGGCGGTTTTCCAAACCCGGAAAGAGTGCCAATGCTTTATTGGCAAAGAAATTATCACCCATGCGTTCGAGATAGGCAAGCTGGCTTGCCCGTCCAAGAAGGGCTTGAGAATAGGTAGGATAGGCATGAGTCAGTGAATAGAGTTTGTGGAGAGGTTTTTTTAATGCCTTGATCACCTGAGCCTCGTGAATGACTTCGGCGCCCCCTTCTCCCAGGATATGGGCACCCACCAGCCTTCCCTTGCCATCACAGAGGAATTTGGCTATGCCTCTCTCGGTGCCGTCCACCATGGCACGGCGCATGTTCTTATAGTAAAATCTGTATACTTTCAGCTTGTGGCTGTATTTACGGCGCGCTTCTTCTTCGGTGAGGCCGAGATAACCGATCTGGGGTTCAGTAAATACAACGTAAACATTATTCCCATAATCGACACGCCTTTTTACAGGCAGTACAGCATTGGCCCCGGCGATCATGCCCTGGTACTCCGCTGTAGAGGCAAGCTGGTATGGACCGACAATATCCCCGCATGCATAA
>CAWAOG010000002.1:0-37310 GCA_963783625.1 uncultured delta proteobacterium
GCAGTCTGTCGCTCCCGTAAGGAGATTCACTGTGCCGTCCCCACATATCCTGATCATGGCAGCGCAGGACTGGTGGCCAAGCTGACGGGCGCCGCCGTGATAGGCAGTTCCCGATAATCCGACCCCGAACGATACAGGACCATCTTGTTTGGGCATTTTGTTTCTATCCGCCCAAACGGTTTCTTCGGTAACCGCCTTCAGAGCTTCTTTAATGCCGCACGTCTTCAGCTTAAAACCGGTGACAGCTTTATATACCTCACCGGGTTTGAGATTATCGATGGCATTACGCATCTTGATCTCCACGGGATCTATCCCAAGTTCCTCCGCCATCATCCCCATCTGCATGTCACAGGCAAAACGGGTGTGGGTAAACCCGTGACCACGCATTGCGGCCGAGACGGGGTTGTTAGTGAAAACACGCCAGCAGTCGTACTTGTAGTTTGGAAGTCTGTAAGGAACCGGTGTGCCGTAGCCTGTCAGGAACATTGTCAATGGCCCAATGGCAGTGTAGGCTCCTCCATGACCGATAACTCTGCTCTCAACAGCGGTGAGGATTCCATCTTTCGTCATGCCCATCTTGTTGTAGACGGTCATGTTGTGCCGTCTTCGGCAGGTGGTGAGCACTTCCTCCATGGTATAGACAAACTTTACAGGCCTCCCTGTTTTTTTGGAAAGCATGACTGCACAGAAATCGCCGGCAACGGAATCATTCTTCGTGCCGCCGAAGCCGCCGCCAATATAGGGCTGGATTACTCTGATTTTGCTCAAGGGAAGTTTAAAACAACCGGCGAGATGCCGATAGTGAAAATAAGGGCTCTGCTTGGCAGGCCAGACTGTGATATATCCTGATGGATCGTAGTGAGCGAGAGATGCCGGGGGTTCCAGAAAACCGGTCAACACCCTTCCTGTCTCGAACCGGTCTTCCCTCACGAGATATGATTCTGCGAAGGCCTTCTCGACATCTCCAAATTCCCAGTGGTACTCGACGCTCACATTATTGGGCCGGTAGTCATGGATGACAGGAGCACCCGGCTTCATAGCCACTTCAGGATCGAAGACGCCAGGGAGTTCCTCGTAGTCGACCTTGATAAGCTCACATGCTTCCTCGGCGATATCTTCATCGATAGCCGCTACTGCCGCCACTCCTTCGTGAAGGTAGCGTACTTTATCTACAGCAAGAGGTGGTTCGTCCCGTGTGGTTGCCATGAAACCCCAAGTCCATCCGCCGAAGTCCTTTCCCGTTATAACGGCCTTTACGCCGGGGAGTCTCTCAGCTTTGCTCGTATCGATATTAAGTATCTTCGCGTGGGCAAAGGGCGCTCGCGCTACCTTGCTCCAGAGCATGTCGGGAAGGGAATAATCGGCGGCATATTTTGCCTGACCCATTACCTTTTCTTTTGCGTCAATCCTCGGTACCCGTTTGCCTATAACAGAATACTTTTCCATCTCCACTACCTCCCTTCCTTCAGCATTTGGGCAGCAGCCTTTACCGACTGTATAATCTTTGTGTAGCCTGTGCAGCGACAGAAGTTTCCTTCAAGCCCTTTCTTGATTTCTTCATCGGTAGGGTTCTGGTTCGTTTCCAGAAGGACTTTTGCCGAGAGTATCATACCCGGTGTACAAAATCCGCACTGCATGCCGCCGATATCGACAAAAGCCTGCTGTATGGGGTGGAGTTTTTCACCATCCGCCAGACCTTCAATGGTTATTATGTGTTTGCCATTTGCTTCCGCCGCCAGTATGAGGCAAGCGTTAACTGCCAGACCGTCCATGAGGACAGTGCAGGCACCGCATTCACCCTCGCCACAACCTTCTTTGGTACCGATCAGCCCAAGGTCTTCTCTGATAACATCAAGAAGTGTGGCCGATGGTTTAACCTGAAGCGTATATTCATTATTGTTGACATTGAGTGTTATATCCTTCATGGTCATGCCTCCTGCGGTAGTAATATCTGGTTCAGCGCCCGTTTTGTCAGAACATAGATCATGTCGCACCGGTATTCCTGTGATGCCCGATGATCGTCTATGGGGCTGCACTGTGTAACAGCATTCTTTGCCGCTTCATTGATCAGTGCCGGAGTTACCGGTTTACCCTGAAGCATGGCTTCAGCTATTGGCGCGCGAACAGGTGTCGGCGCCACTGCCCCAAGGGCAATCTTGATGTCCTTGCAGATACCGTTCTTGCACACTCCCACCGCCGCAACACCCACAATAGCAAGGTCCATGGAATGACGCGGAGATAGTTTCAGATAAACGCCACGGCTCGCGGGAATGGGTTTCGGAACAATTATTTCAAGAACCATCTCGTTTGCTTTGAGGACGGTACTACGGGGTCCAGTAAAGAATTTTTCCATTGGAACTATCCTTTCCTTTTTAAGACCTCTGATTTTCACAGAGGCTGACAAGGCAAGCAATGACGGTGCGCTGTCCGCGGAGGGGACGGCGCTGCAGATATTACCGGCAAAAGTCCCTCTGTTGCGCACTTGCGGTGAAGCCATGCTCAGCGCTGCCTGAGCAAGTATCGGGTAGTGTTCCTTGACTGCCGGGGACTGCGCTATGGCATTGATCGTCGCAAGAGGACCTATTCTCAGACCATCCCCATCATAGGTGATGGCATCAAGACCATCTATCTCCTTGAGATCGACAACCCACTGCGGCGCATCTATCTCTCGCTTTTTCAACTGGGGGATCAGGTCGGTCCCTCCGGCGAGGAGTCTTGAAACGCCCTTATATTTATTGAGAGTTTTCAATGCCTCGTCGAGTGTTTTTGGCACAATGTAGTCGAACCGTGGTAATCGTCGGTAAAATATGCCCATAATCGACTCCTTTTTTTAATGATATATACAAGTCTGTATACAAATACCGTAATATCTATAAATAATCTTTACAGGGGTGTCAAGGAAATCTTTTTGTCCTTGTCCTCTGTCAATGCTTGACATACGGTGCACCTGGATGCAGGCACGTGATATAGTTGTTGACAATTATAGCTTCCACTGATATACAATATTTCTACAAATCGAATTTGGTAGATTTCACTTTGTGTTTCAAAGAGATAAAGGAATGGCGCTAGGCAAGAGAGAAAAGACATCCCGGAAAAAACGGAACAAAATCATACAGGCTACAATTCATCTCCTCCTGAAAAAAGGAAGCCTCACTTCAACGACGGATATCTGCGCTGCAGCAAAAATCACCAGGCCAACACTTTACCACTATTTTGGAAGCAAGAGGAACCTTCTTCTCGCTGTTCATATGGAAACTATTGAACGGGATCTCAAACCCCTGATTACTAAGGCTGCCGTCATAGATGATCCATTGAAACGGTTGATGTATATGGTGCGTACATTTGTAAACGACATTTGTCTTCATCCGGAATTGAGGGTCATTATCCATGATACGCTTACAACCAGGGATAAATATTTTCGAGAGGTCAAAGGAGAGTGGAAAAAACACTATACCCTTCTTCGCAACACGATAAAAGAGCTAAAATCAACGGGCGTTATATGCACCAGCGTCAAACCTTCTTTGGCAGCACTTTTAGTGCTTGGCATGATGACCTGGGTGACTTACTGGTTTGATTATAGCAGAAAAGAAGATATCGACAAGGTAACCGATGCGGCTCTTCAGCAAGTGCTCAATGGTTTGGGTTTAAAACCAACATGCTAAAGTGTAGAACAAATTGTATACCCGGAAATTTGGTACGGATATCCTCCTGATTTTCGAAAACAGTCCGATAGGACAAAAAGCGGAGTATCAACCGCCGCATCAACATGCCCGGTCCGAAATGGCTAGTCCTGTGCATATTGATGGATGGACTTTATTCCAAAGGAAGTTCCATTCTTACGGGGCGCATGTTCATTATCTGCGCGACTGTGTGATGCAGGCAATAGAAAATAAAATTCGTGTTATCAGCGGTTTACTTCTTCTTCAGGGTTGTCCTTGTCCTGTTTCGTGCTCTCTGTTTTCCAGGCTTTCATTATGTTTCTGATGCGTAGGATTTTCCCGTACATGAAACCGGACATCCTCGCATCCTCATGAAAGAACTTCATTATGTATTCTGTTGATATATCTTTCTGCTTCTCATCTTTGATTTCTGACATGCTCCTAATTGTATCACTAACAACATCAAATGGAAAAGGTCTAAATGAAAAAGGTCTAAATATTTTCGATCACATTTGATTCTCCGGCAGATCAAAAACATTCTTAATACTTTGACCAATCTGTCGATAATAACAATGAAAGGAATTCTATATGGGTAAACCTGACAACGATGCTATAAAATGCCCCCAATGTGGTTCAACAATGTGGCCCGAAGATGACATCACAAACAAAGTAAAAGTTCTTTTGTGCACAAAACCGACCTGTCTTTACAGGTTATATCCCGATTATCCCAAAAGGAAGGGAAACCAGGAAATATGTTATCTCTGCGAGACTATTTTTACTGCCGAACCGGACGATCTGGGCATGTTATGCCCTGTATGTAAGCATTCCGTGAGGCAATACAAATGTAAAACATCGAGCAGACATAACGGACCTTACAATCCCCGCCGGTCAAAAAATATTCTTCATATCTGACATCAATTTCTATATTCTTTCCGTCTTCCTGGAAAGCAAAGTATAGCTTGTTGGAAATTTCTCAAGCTGAAAAGTTTATATTGAAAGAAATTGGAAAGTATGTTAAAAAAATAACAAGCTAGGTATAAAATAGTGGGTAATTTTCTCGATAAACTCAGCGTCAGACAGATGGTAAAAGAAGACCTGGACTCCATTGTTGACATCGACACAAGGGTCCTCGGCGAAACAAGGAAAGACTACTGGGTTGTAAAGATCATCAAAGAAGCCGATACAAGACCCCCCGATGCTTCTCTCGTTGCTGAAATCGACGGCAAGGTCGCAGGCTTCATCCTCGGAGAGGTCAGCGGTTGGGAATTTAAGGTCCCCAACAACATCGGATGGATCGACACGATCGGCATAGACCCCGATTATCAAAACAGAGGTATCGCGAAAGTCCTTGCCATGGCCTTAATAGCAAATATCAAACAACACGGGGTTGATACCATTTACACACTGGTAAACTGGAACGACTGGGACCTCCTGCAATTTTTCCACGCCATGGGGTTCTCCAGAGGCGACATGATCAACCTTGTCCTTAAAGTATAGTACAGTTACAGGGGCTCAGCGCCCCCTCTACCGGCAAAGCCGGCAGAGACTCCTCCCTCGCTCACAGAAGTTCGCTTCCATTTCGCTTTGCTCCATGCATAATCTTGGGCTCAGCGCCCTCTCCGGCAAAGCCGGCAGAGACTCCTCCCTCGCTCACAGAAGTTCGCTTCCATTTCGCTTTGCTCCATGCATAATCTTGGGCTCAGCGCCCCCTCGCGTCCAGTGAGCTGTTCAAGGTTCAATGTCCAAAGTGAGAAACTCTTTGCTCTGAGCACTCTGCGCTATGCCCCATGCCCCATGCAGCGCACCTTTCTCGTCCCTCGTCATAGTCACGCTACCTGAACTGGACGGTCATCCATCGGTCATTCGCTATTCACTGTTTCTGAGGCGGGGATTATCCTTCAGCTACTACAATCTTAAGCTTCATATTCGCTTGTATTTTGTTGGTTTTCAGGCGGTTTGCCGATTTGATGGTTTCTATCCCAACACCATATTTATCTGATATGGAGTTAAGAGTCTCGCCTCTTTTGACAATATGATATTTGACTTTTGCTTCGCTTTTCTTCTTCGCATGACTGGCAAGTGCCAACTTCATATTCGGGTAGACTTTGCCATTTTTCAATTCATTTATCGACTTGAGATCGGCAATATCAACACCATATTTATCAGATATTGACGTAAGGGTCTCGCCTTTTTTAACGATATGGTGGGTCTTTGTTTTCTCCGATTTTATCTGTGTATTTTCTTTTTCTTTCTTTCCACGTTCCTTTGATGCGGGTTCACTTTCTTTATTTAAATTCATTGCTACAACTGTCTTTGCCGGACCGCTAAACTTCGGGATGGCAATAACCATACCTGGCTTTATTTTCAGTTCGTCCGCACAGTTATTAACAAGTTGAATATCTTCGCTTTTTACACCATATTTTTTCGCGATTTTCGGAAGTGTGTCACTTTTTTTCACTTTATGTGTGATGACACTTTTGACTTTTCGTTCGTTTTCGAGGGCATTTTCGAGTCTTTCGGCAAACTGAAGTGTATCCATCGGATAGGGCAGCTTTATCTCATAATCAACAGTGCCCGGCGGCGTGATACCTCGAACAAGCTCAGGGTTGTAAGATCGTACCGCGTCCAGATCAAGCGATGAAGCCTTTGCGATCGCTGTCAGCGGTGTCGCGGGGGGGACACTGATTTCAACAAACCGTATGGGGTCTTCAAAGGTAATACTTCCAAAACCGTATTTTTCAGGCTCTTTCGCGATAACTGCCGCGGCTATCAGTTGTGGAATATAATTCTTCGTCTCCCTCGGCAGTGTATTGTACTTGTAGAGCTCCCAGAAATCGTTTGTATTATGTTTTTCGATGGCCCTCTCTATCCTTCCCTCTCCCGCATTATAGCCCGCTGCCGCAAGGTACCAATGACCGAACTGTTTGAAGAGATCGCGGAGATACTTAGCGGCGGCAACGGTCGATTTTTCGGGATCTCTGCGTTCATCAATCCAGTAGTTTACTTTGAGCCCATATCTTCCACCGGTAGCATAAATGAACTGCCAGGGGCCACACGCATTAGCAGGAGAATATGCTTTGGGGTTAAAACCGCTTTCAATCATAGCAAGATAAACAAGGTCCTCGGGCATATTATTTTTTCTCAGTATTTCCGTAATAATAGGCACATACCGTCTGGACCGTCTCAACCAGTTTGCGAATACCTTTTTCTTTTCATTGGTGAAGTATCGAAGGTAATATTTTACTGCATCATTAAACACAATGGGTATGTCAAAATTTTGAATATCTGTGCTTCCGATAAGGGGCTCAATATCATCATCGTTTTCAACAAGCTGTTCCTGGCTCTTCAGTGAAGACTCATCAATTGGAAGATATATCTCTGTTGATCTTTCTGTCTCGGTAGTTCTGGATACCGTGAGAACCTGTCCGGGGTAGGTCTGATTGCTTGAAGCCCGACCATTTGACGCGCAACCGGCTAAAAACAATACACAGATAAGGAGAAGAAAACATTTCTTCATACCCTGTCTTAATAAGCAATTATCATACCACACCCTGTCCATTACCTTGATAATAAAGGCTAAGCTCTTTCATGTCAACAAAATAATGTGTTTTTATTTCTAATAGAAACAACGATACTGTAAGATCATACATCGTCATGATGGAGCAACTCATTGAATTACAAGACATTATTTCTTTTCTTCATGTATTTATATAGGTTGTCACAGAATTATAGTGTTCTTATCGGGGTGTCCTCTTGATTCATGTCAGCATTTTGCCGACGAGGTCTCTATAACCCTGCGCGAAATCATAGGCCCGCATCCGCTTTTTGTTTTCCATTTGTATCTCTTGTATCTTCAAGACACCGCTGCCGGTATCGACGAGCATACCTTCCCTGGTGACTCTCCTTATTTGTCCGGGGTCCACTGCTTCATAATTTTCTTCGACAACTGCTTCAAATATTTTCATCATCTTCCCATCAAGAAGCGTATAAGTGGTAGGCCAGGAGACAAAGGCCCGTACCTGTCTGTCTATCTCGACAGCGCTTTTTCTCCAGTCTATTACGCCCATTTCCTTCGTGATAATTGGCGTATAGGTTGCTGTTTCATGGCGTTGTTCAGTCCCTTTCATCATCCCCTGAATTTCAATATAGTCAAAAACATCGGGCAATATCCCGGCAACCCTCGCCGAGAGCCTTTCGGAAAGGTCAATAAAGTTTTCCCCCTTCCCGATCATGATCTGCTCCTGATAGATTACATCACCTTCGTCCATTTTTTCATTCATCCTGATGAGGGTAATACCCGTCATCTCATCGCCGGAAAGGATTGCCCATTGTATGGGCGACGGACCGCGATAGAGGGGAAGCAGTGATGGATGGACATTGATGGGCCCCACCGCAGGTATATCAAGTACCCATTTAGGCACAATAAGCCCGAAGGAAGCAACAACGAAAAGGTCCGGCCTGTAATCCGGCAGGGTCTTTACAATATCATCCTTAAAGGAGTTGATTTCTATGAGCGGGATGTCCAATGCTTCGGCAGCCTTTTTTACCTCGTTGTCATCAAGCGAGTAGCCTCTGCCTTTTGGTCTTGCCTTCTTCGTGACGACACAAATCGTATGTCGTGCAATTGATTTGAGGATGGGTACGGAAAAACCCGAAGAACCGAAAAATATGGTCCTCATTTCTTTTGCCCGGTAAACTTCTTTTTAAAGATATTTTTTTTAACAGGACTTAAATAATCGACGAAGAGTACTCCATTGAGATGGTCTATCTCATGCTGCATGGCGCGCGCGAATTGCCCTTCGCATTCCAACTCGATTGTTTTGCCCTTAAGGTCAATACCCCGCGCGCGGACTTTTCCGGCCCTTTTCACAAACTCATAAAATCCCGGCACACTTAAGCATCCTTCTTCTGCGACTTCTTCCTGAACAGATTCGACAATAACAGGATTAAGGATGATAAGGTGTTTTTTTCCTTTGGGGTTCAGCGAGGCCTCAATAATAACAAGCCGAACAGGCACGCCAACCTGGTTCGCCGCAAGCCCCGCGCCGCGGGCGGCCACCATCGTATCAACCATATTTTCGGAAAGCTTGATAATATCACCATTAATATTGTCTATCGGGGCGGCAATTTTTCTCAATACCGGATCAGGGACTGTTTTGATCTCAAGAATAGCCATCTATATTTTTTAAATCATATTGCGAAGAGAGTCAATCTTTCACTTGGAAAAAACCAGCTCTCTAAGTTCAAAGTTCAATGTTCAAGGTTAAAACATCGGCGATTGGCTATTTTTGATTTACCGCAATGTCTTGCCCTTTGCTTCCCTCTTCCATCGCCTGCCCTCCGGTGTAGTGGCGTGAAACCTGACCTTCCATCTTGCTTTTCTACCCTGACCTGCCCCTGGTCCATGGCCCCGATCCCCCTGATCCCCGATCCCTGACCCTGATCCCGTCATTCCCCGCTTCGATACCATGGAAAATGTCTCACCATTTTTTTTTCGATATCGTCGAGAATAATTTTTGCCAACTCCTGATAATCTTCCGCGTTTTGCCATCCATCTGGATCGTACTCTGTGCCGGGAGTAATCATAAGAAAATTCATAATCCGCTGCGGCTTCCAGGACATCATGGCTTTTAGGGTCTGGACCAGGTCTTCTTCCGCCTCTATTTGGCCCCTGTTCAGTACAGAGACAATGAGCTGTATGCAATAGAGAGAGTCGCCGAGGGGTTCTTCATCAATTTCCCAAAGGACCTCTTTTGCCTTTTGATTTACCGGCATCATATTCAAACGTTCCATTAACAGTATCCTTTCATATTTTTGTTTACACAGAATGTTTTTATACCGCAAAGGCCCTCTTGATCAAGCACATTCTCATTTAGCATGTCTATCCCGTGAAACAAAACAGACTTGCTCATTTTGAAGGTTAAGAACCTAGCGACATGGGCGAAGCCCTCAGCCCATTCTTGGGCGAGAGGGGGAAGTCTCTGACAGCTTTGCTGGTAGAGGGGGCGCTGAGCCTGATCGTAGCGGGTGAATGGACTCATTACTTGTTAAAAAAGCGGCTTCTGCCGCGAGAGGGGGAAGTCTCTGACAGCTTTGCTGGTAGAGGGGGCGCTGAGCCCCAATAATTGTTGACTCTCTTGTTTTGAAAGTGATATGGTTAATTATGTTCGGTCTCGGGTTTCCCGAAATAATTATTATATTGGTCATTGTACTCCTTATCTTCGGCGCCGGTAAACTGCCGGAAATCATGGGTTCAGTGGGTAAGGGAATAAAAGATTTTAAAAAGGTTATGAAAGAATCCGACAAAGAAAATCCCGATTCCCGTCCGCGTGACGACACAATGGGAAACGGGCCTGAATAAATTGTGGGCGAAAAAGTTTTTATAGGCATCGGTTCTAATATCGGCAACGGTATCAAGAACTGCATGATTGCAATAAAAAGCATTTCCAGCGATAAAAGGATTGATTTGAAATCGATCTCCTCATTCTATACCACCTCCCCTGTCTCAGAAATCAAGCAGGATGACTTTATCAATTGCGCGGTCCTCGTAAGCTGGGAAGACACACCGAATGAACTTCTGAAATTCCTCATGGACATTGAAAACAGCATGGGAAGAACAAGAGAGATCAAGGATGGTCCAAGAATTATTGATCTTGATATACTGATTTTTGGTAATACGGTCATTGATGAATCCTTCTCTGACAATCCCTCACAAAGAGCTTCACAAACGAAAGTTCGCGCTTATGCCCTGTCTTGAAATAGACCCGAATTTCATTCTTCCCACGCTTAAAAGACCGCTCAATGATTTTCTCCCTGAAATCGGCGAGGACCAGCTCGTCACAAAACTTCAGGGAATAGCATTCCCGAACGAATTCGAAGAATAATAATTTCTTAATTCCTTATTGATGCGGCTTGATGATTACTTTGATCGACTCCTGTCCGTCAGACACCAGTTTAAACCCGTAAGCGATATCAGCAAGCGGAAGCTGGTGCGTAATCAAATCATCAACGACGATGTTACCGGATTCAATCAATTCCATTGCCTCAATAATATCCGGAGGCCCGCAGTAGTAGGAAGTAAGGATAGTAATCTCTTTCATCCAGAAATCGTTGATTGGAACAACAACCTTCTTGTCCGGCCCGGGAACGGCAAACAACACAACTCTGCCGCCTTTGTCCACACACTTCCATGCTTGTTCCAGGGCCGCCTCCGCTCCTGAACACACGAGAACCGTATCTGCCTTTTTGCCGTTTTCAGCAATCAGTCGCGCGGCCACATCATCACCGGAATCAATAACGACATCGGCGCCCATGCGGGCGGCAATTTCCAGTTTCTTTTTATTAATATCGACAGCGATTACTTTACAACCTTTTGCTTTGGCCAGTTTCACATGAAGCAAACCGGACATTCCGCAGCCGATCACCAATACAGAATCACCCGTTTTTATTCCGGCCAGCCGCCCCGCCCGAACAGAACAGGCAAGAGGTTCAATGAATGTGCTTTGATCGTAGGTAATGTTTTCCGGCAGCAGGTATGTTCCGTTTTCTACAAATATTTCCGGGACGAGAATATATTCGGCAAAACCGCCGGGCAGCCGTTCCTTGATTTCCGTGCACTGCGGATAGTGCCCGCTTGCACAATAAGTGCATTTCCCGCAGGGTATCTTCGGCGGAATAAATACCCGGTCACCCGGTTTATATTTTTTGACTGAACTGCCGACTGCCGTAATTTCGGCGCCGATTTCATGGCCCTGCACGAGGGGTGCCCGCGGTAAACGGTACCATTCCACAATGTCGCTTCCACAGATGCCGCATGATATGACCTTCACCAGCATCTCTTTCGGGCCGGGCGTCGGCGTTGGCACTTCCTCGATCCTGATGTCCTGATTATTGTACCAGTAGGAAACTTTTATATTCCCTCTCCCTTATTTTCAGGCCTGCGGACTGTCAGCCCTGGTTTTTTAAGGTATTATACAGATCAAAAGCCCTGGCCGGTGTCTCGTTGTCGTGTACAACAGCCCTGACGGCTTTAATCATGGCAATCGGCGATTCAGACTGGAAAATGTTACGTCCCATATCCACACCGGCAGCGCCTTGCTGTACCGCGTTATAGGCCATAGTCAGGGCGTCCAGTTCGGGTATCTTCTTGCCGCCGGCCATTACGATGGGCACCGGACAGGATGCGGTAACAGTTTCAAAATCTTTTTCGACGTAGTAGCTCTTGATGTAATGGGCGCCAAGCTCCGCGCAAATCCGGCAAGCCAGCCGGAAGTACTTGGCGTCGCGGGCCATGTCCTTGCCTACAGCGGTTACGGCCATGGTCGGAATGCCATAACGATTGCCGATATCAACCATCCGCGTCATATTGATGATTGACTGTCTTTCATATTCACCGCCGATAAAAACCTGAACAGCCATGGCGCATACGTTCAAACGTATGGATTCTTCAATATCAACGGCAATATCCTCATTGGACAATTCCTTCAGAATGCTGGCCCCTCCGGAAACCCTGAGGACAATCGATTTGGAAGTCGTGGGTGGTACAATAGAGCGCAAAATTCCCCTGGTCAGCATCAGGGTATCCGCGTAAGGCTCCAAAGGCAGAATATTGATATCTACCCTTTCCAGACCTGTGGTGGGCCCCTGAAAATATCCGTGGTCGATGGCCAACATTACTGTCCGGCCGGAGACCGGATTAAATATCCGCGCGAGCCTGTTTTTTATTCCCCAATCCAGCGAATTTGAACCTTTGAGGAAAAATCCCTCTGTTTTTTGCGGCTTGTCCGTATGAAACATCTTGGCTTCTTTGATTTCGTCTGTATCTGCCATCTTTCTCTTTCTCCTTTCATTGTTCAGAAACTTTTTTATCGTACGAAATGAGCGCCTCTGCTCACCCTGTTTTTAAAGGCCGATTCAGCGACGATACGGGCTGTCCTTATGCCGTTTCTGAGATTAATCACCATAGGAACAAGGTGTACCCTTCTATAAAAATCATCGATCCTGTTTTTCAGATAGTCAAGGTCTGCCTGGGCCCGTTCCAATCTTTTGACGGTGCGGATAATGCCCACATAGTTCCACATTGTTGATCTGATGCTTACCCAATCCTGCTGAACAAGCGCCGGGTCAAATTCCTCTTCCTTTTCAGGAAAACGCCAGGGCGGAATTTCGGATTCTTTATAGATCTTTTTATCTTTAAAATGCTCAACGATGTGCTGCGCGGACCTGATACCCCAGACAAGTCCTTCAAGGAGCGACGTCGACGCAAGCCTGTTGGCACCATGAAGACCTGTGGCGGCCACCTCACCCACAGCATAGAGGTTGTTCAGCGATGTCCTGCCCCAGAGGTCGACCTGAACGCCTCCACAGCTATAGTGGGCCGCCGGGACAACAGGTATGGGTACTTTCTGTATATCGATGTCAAGGGCCAAACATTTTTTGTAAATCATAGGAAAACGTTTTTTGATATTTATATCAGTATAGGACGCGAGATCAAGGTAGACATACGCGTCGCCTCTCCTGATCATCTCCTCATACATGGCCCTGCACACTTCATCCCTCGGCGCGAGGTCCCCCAGCGAAGAATACTTTTCCATAAAAGGGACATTGTCTTTTGTTTTCAGTTTTGCCCCTTCTCCACGCAAGGCCTCTGAAATAAGAAATCCATCGGCGTCTTTATGAAAAAGGGTCGTTGGATGAAACTGAATATATTCCATGTTGATGAGCCGCGCCCCGGCCCGGTCAGCCATAGCAAACCCGTCACCGGTTGCCCCCAGTGGATTTGTCGTATGCTGATAAATCCTTCCCAGTCCGCCTGTGGCAAGAATTGTATATGATGAAAATACTCTCTCCACCTCTTCGGTCCTGTTGTTGAGCATATACACCCCGACGCACTGCGGTTCCATATAAAGAGCAAGAGGACTCATAGAGTGGTGAGGTATGGTCATAAGATCAATAGCGGTATAATCGCTCAAGACCCTGACACCCTTCTGTTCCTTCAGCTTACTGACAAGGCTCTCTTCTATTGCCTTGCCTGTGGAATCCATGCAATAGAGGATCCTTCGACGGGAATGACCGCCTTCTCTGGCAAATACAAATTCATTTTCCGGAGAACGGGTAAAAGGCACATTGACTTTCTTGATGAGAAAATCTTCCACCAGGAGCGGTCCTTCGTCGGCAACAAGCTTGACGGCCTCAATGTTGGAAATTCCATCTCCTGCCTGCATAATATCCTCGATAAGCATGTCAGGAGAATCATCGATACCACGGGAGACAATCCCCCCCTGCGCGTAAAACGTATTCGACTCCTCGATAGAGTTCTTTGTCACGACAATGACATCGAGCCCCTGTTCCGAAGCAACGATGGCCGCGGAAAGTCCGGCGATACCCGACCCGATTACGAGAACATCACAGTAATGTCTGCCGTCTTTATTCATATCAGCTTATCTCCAGCATTCTATCGAGGGCTACCCTGGCATATACCGCCGTCTCAGGATCAACAGTCACACCAGGCAATGGTTTTCCATCAACAAGGTCCTCAAGAACAGCGAGGAGTTTCATGGGCGTAACTTTCGCCATTTCGCGGCATGCCCAATCCCTGAGAGGAAGAATAAGCTTGTCCGGATTGTCCCTCCTGATCCTGTCCACAAAATGAATTTCCGTCCCGATGGCCCACCGAGAACCTGAGGGCGCTTTCGCGACAGTGTCTTGTATAAAACTCGTTGACCCCACATAATCTGAAAGCCTCACAACTTCGGGCGTGCATTCCGGATGAACAATGATCTTCATATCATTTCCATAGGCTTTTCTCAACGCTTCCGCATGGGAGACCTGAAAAGCCATATGAACATAGCAGAAACCTTTCCAGAGGATAACTTTCATGTCCCCGATATTCTCTATATCTTTCTCTGATGGCGCTTTATCCGGTTTCCAGAGAAACATATCCTCATCAGCTATGCCCATCGAATGCGCTGTATTTCTCCCCAGATTTTCATCAGGGAAAAAGAAGGGTATCGCGTCCTGTGAGAAAATATATTCCATGGCCTTTTTCGCGTTTGAAGATGTACAGACAAAACCATTGTTCCTTCCGCAAAAAGCCTTCAGATCCGCTCTTGAATTGACATAGACAACAGGGATGATCTTTTTACCTGTCTTTTTGAGCACGCCCCAGGCCGCCTCCACCTCGCTCACCGCAGCCATCTCGGCAAGTGGACAAAGGGCCTGCGGCTCCGGGTGAAAAACCTGTTGCTCCGGCAAACAGAGTATCCGTGCCATTTCCGCCATGAATGAAACAGCGCAGAAGACGATGTATTTCACGTCCTGCCGTTTCGACGCGGTCCGCGCGAGTTGCAGTGAATCTCCAACGAAATCAGCATACCGCACAATATCATCATGCTGATAGAAATGGGCAAGAATAATGAGGTCACCACCGAGTCTGGCTTTCGCGGTCTCGATCCTCTTCAGGACCTCTTCGGTTGTGAGTTTTTCCATATCAACGTTCATTGACGTGCCTCCATTTCTGGGGCTCGCAACTGCATTCGACTATTCTGCAGGTATTTGCCGCCGATGATCGTACCGTAGAATGTGACTTGCGATCAGCTTTCATCATCGTGTTTCTTCGCAGAGCAGGCTCATATCGAGGGCCTGGAAAGAATGTGTCAAGGCACCTACAGAGATAAAATCAACGCCTGTTTGCGCGACAGCACGCACCCGTTCAATGGTCATATTGCCTGAAGCCTCAAGAGGGACTTTTTTATTGACAAACAAAACGGCCTCGCGGGTTGATTCAAGGTCCCAGTTATCAAGCATTATCCTGTCCACATTAAGCTTTATCGTTTCTTTCAGCTCATCCATGTTTTTTACTTCCACTTCAACGGGGACTTTCGTTCTTGCCCGCACCTGCGTTACCGCTTTTTTAATGGAGCCTGCCGCCGAAATATGGTTTTCTTTGATGAGCGCCATCTCCGTCAGGTTACTCCGGTGATTGGATCCGCCACCCATACGGACGGCATATTTTTCCATTTCCCTCAGTCCCGGTGTTGTTTTTCTGGTGTCGAGAATTCTCGTGTCCGTACCCCGAACAGCACCTGCAAAACACGCCGTAAGGGTCGCGATACCGGACAATCTCTGGAGAATATTAAGCGCCACCCTCTCACCGGTGAGAATTGCCCGTGTTCTCCCTTCGATAACGGCAATTATATCACCACTCTGTACCTGTTCTCCATCTTTTTTCAATTCACTATAGCAGATCCCACTGTCAAGGGTCTTAAAAACCTGGGAAGCGAATATGTTTCCCGCTATGATACCATCGGCCTTAGCGATAATGCTTGCCTTCGACCTGTGGTCTTCAGGCACAACCGCGTTGGTGGTAACATCTTCTGTCCCTGTATCTTCCAGCAAAAATTCTTCTAAGGTAACCGGCATAATAACCGATATTATAATGTGCCGGGCATGGTGAGTCAATCATAGACTGATCGATATGGAGAACTATATGGACCTCCTTAAAAAAACCAGCTTGACAAAAATACCGGTCAATTGCTATATTTACTTTATAGATATCGCAGAAAAAATAGGAAAATGCCCTTTAATCAAAAGATTAGGGCATTTTTTTACTGCCCGGAGAATGTATGAGCATAAAAAACCACAGCGAGATTAAACATCTCATCGACATGGGATTAGAAAAGGGGTATCTCACCCCCGATGAAATCAACGATTTCTTACCGCAGAACATTTTCTCAGCGGAAGATATAGAGGACATCTTCGATTTTTTGACAGAATCGAATATCGATATTGTTGAAACTATTAAGGAAAAGGTTGAAACACCGGAAGAAGAGACCCAGGAGTGGGGAGAAGCCGAGCGCTTTCCCTCCGAGAGAACAGATAACATCATATGGGCATATCTCAAAGATATCGGCAGGGTGTCCCTTCTTACCTCTGATGAAGAATATACGATCGCCAAAAAGATTGAAGAAGGCGAACGGAAGATCAGGAACCTGCTTTTTGACCTGTCCCATGCCATCCATGAACTTCAGGAGATTTCATCGCACCTGAAGAAAGATACCGTCAATATTATCGATGTTATAAAAAATATCGACGAGATGAATTACACAAAGAAAGATGAAGAAAAATACAAGAAGAAAACCGTTACCCTTATTAACACTATCAAAAACCATTACGAAAAGAAACAAGAGATACAGAAAAGTTTGACAGGTAGAATTAGCTTAAAAACCAAAAAACTGCATGAAAAGAAACTGAAAGAGACTGAACAGAAGATCGAGGAATCCCTCGTCAACCTGAACCTCAATAAAAAGGTCCTTGAAGAGATAATCAGAAAAATAGGGAAACAGCTTAAATTCATGGACGATAAAGACCTCAAAAAGGTCAAGAAAAGACTCATGGAGATCGGCCAGATCGAAAATGGGCTCAAAACCGTTAAAAACAGGCTGATCCAGGCAAATCTCCGCCTCGTTATTAATATCGCGAAAAAATATCTGAACAGAGGGCTCTCCTTCCTTGACCTTATCCAGGAAGGCAATATGGGCCTCATGAAGGCAGCGGAAAAGTACGACTACCAGAAGGGTTACAAATTTTCTACGTATTCAACCTGGTGGATACGCCAGGCCATTACGCGGGCAATCGCTGACTACGCGCGGACAATACGGGTCCCCGTCCACGTCCTGGAGACGATGAACAAGATCACGAAGGTGACAATCTCCCTCTTTCAGGAACTGGGAAGGGAGCCTAACCTTGAAGAAATATCATTAAAAGCAGGTCTTCCTCTCGAAAAAGTACGGAAGATCATGAAAGTCTCCAATGAGCCCATATCGATTGAGACGCCTATCGGCGATGACGAATCCAAGCTTGGCGATTTCATTGCCGATCCAAAATCGCCTTCTCCTTTTAGCGAACTCGTCGGTATTTCCCTGAAGGAAGAGATCGACAAGGTCCTCTCAACACTCACTCCAAGAGAGGAAAAGGTCATCAGAATGCGCCTTGGTATTGGAGAAAAGACGGACTATACTCTCGAAGAGGTGGGTGAAGTCTTCGGACTTACCCGCGAGCGTATCAGACAGATTGAGGCAAAAGCGCTGAGGAAATTGAAACACCCTTCCCGGCGGAAACGGCTCGACAGTTTCCTGGAATAATAGTAATAATCGTTGCAAGTTTTATGTTTTAAGTGTTAAGAGAAACCTTGATTTACACAACCCCTGGCAAAACCAGGGTTTTCTTTTTTGGCTATGTCTAAAACCTAAGACTGAACACTTAAAGCATTTGCCGCGGTTCGTTTTTCCTACCGAACTTCTTCAAAAATCAAAAAGGTATTGTTTAAGGCTGATCAAGGGCGTTCATGTCGCCGTGTTCGGCTCACTGCTCCAAATTTCTGTTTTGGAGTTTCACAAACCGGATCATTGATTGTCATAATTTCGGCAACAGTTGCCCGGATCCTTTCTATCTTATCCGGTAGGAAAGGTTGTATACGGGCGTATGCCGGGCTTAACGTGCAGTCAGGCCTGAATTCCTGGATAAAAAACTTCTTCGCTTTTTGGACAAAGGAAGCAGCCTCATAAATGTCGTCTTCCCGATGGAGAAAGGGCACAACGGTCATCCGGAACTCATAATCGATATTCCCTTCCAGCAGAAACTCAATGCTTTCCTGTATCCGTTTGGTATCCACATTGACGCCACACCATCTCGAATACCGGTCAACAGGCCCCTTCACATCCATGGCAACATAGTCGATAAGACCATCTTTGACAAGGCCTTTCAATACCTGTGGGTTCGATCCGTTTGTATCAAGCTTTATGAGCATCTTTTCGCTTTTCAACTGGCCTATAAGGCCGAAAAGACTCATACTGATCGTCGGTTCACCACCGGTTATAACGACTCGATCTATCCATTTTTTGTATTTCCTGAGGGAAGCAATAATATATTCCATCGGTATATCTTCCATGGCCACGTGATTAAGTACAAGTTCCTTGTTGTGGCAGTAAGGGCACCTGAAGTTACACCCGCCAAGAAAAATAACCGATGAAAGACATTCCTTCCAGTCGAGAAAACTTGTCTCGATAAAACCCTTAACGGGCGGATTAAGCGCCGTGGACAACATTGAGGACCTCATCAATGTGGGGCACGCTCCCGCGCCATTCCTGAAGGGAATTTTCCGCTTCATCTTCAATGAGAATCGTGGGTAGTGCCATGACGCTGTAGAATGTCGCCTCGGCAAGGCCATCTGTGGTGCCGACATTAAAGTCGTTTACGGCAACGTTTTGTTCCTGGAGTGTGTCTCGCAGTCTCTTTGCCATAGGACACATCGGACAATCATCTTTGTAGAAAATTTTTACTATACCCATAACCCCTCCTCGTTTTATATGCAGAATGACCCGTGTAACGATACAAAATTATTGTTCATTGCTTTATTCGTTGACCACTTTTCTTTTCTCCGCTGAAGAGAAATATTCATTGTTTCTGTACCGGTCTTTCAATTCACCCAGTTTGCCTTTGTTCCAGCTCGAAACCTTCGTGAAATATCCCGTAATCCTTGTGATGCCATCCACATCGGCTGAACCGCAGTACGAACAGGTATCCGCAATGCCTCTCGATGTGCGATGACATTTGTTGCAGGTAGTAAACTCAGGAGAGAAGGCAATCTGGTCGCTTGTCGTATGTCTAAAGGTTTTTATCACAAAATCCGCAATGGCTTCTTTAGACGGCTGCGACTCACCGAGCCATACGTGGGAAATAGAACCTGCTTCAATGAGAGGATGGAAGAGCCCTTCCGTTGTCACTCTCTCAATAGGGTTCATGGCATTTTTGACATTCAGATGTGTTGAATTGGTATAGTAAACCTCACCGGAGGCGATATCACCTTTCACGACCCTCCCTGACGCGGGCGAGAAATACCTCAGATCAAGCCGCGCGAACCTGTAGCTCGTGCTCTCCGCGGGGGTCTGCTCAAGAACGATCTTCATGTTTTCCTGTCTTCGCATCTTGTCCGTGAGGAGATTCATGTGGGCCAGGACCTTGAGACCGAACTTGAGGGCCTTTTTCGATTCATGCATCTCTTCACCGGTATGGATCTGGACCATCTCGTTGAGACCCACCATACCGATAAGGTGCGCGGCAAGGTTGAACCTGAGATAGGGCGCACCGTCACGATTCATCGTGAGAAGGGCAAGAGGTCCGTTTTCACCAAGAGCAAGGAGCTTCTCCATAAAGGCCCTCTTTTGCTTGTGGGCTTTTACCATGAGAAGAAACCGTTCAGTTACCAGATTGAGGAGCTTTGTATCGTCATTCTTCGCCATATATGCCAACCTCGGCAGGTTCAGAGAGACGTTCTGCAGCGCGCAGTAACGCATTCTCCAGGGTTCTTTCGCGTCCAGGAGGTCCCTTTCCTCAAGTTTAAAACTCAAGCGGCAGCATTCCGATATTTTTGCCGTCTCACCTCTGTCAAAGACAAAATACGTGTTGCCCTTATCGGAGGCCACATCACAAATAAGGTTAAGAAAATCCATATATCCATCGGTATGGAAAAATTTCTCGGTGATATGGACGATAGGTTTCGGGAAGAAGAAAGGTCTGCCCGCACCATCACCTTCTTTAAAAACCTCGAAGAGGCTCCAGGCAAAGCGCTGTGCGTCTTTTTCGTACTCACCGTAGGTCTTGCCGGTAAATTTACCGCCGGGGCCGATTGCGGGAACATTGACAAAATGTTTCGGCACTTCCCAATAGATATTAATATCGGTAAAGATTGCCTGTCCACCACGGGCAACGGCCTGCTGCGAGAATTCAAAGATAAGCATCTGCGAAAGCTGTTTTACTTCATCGTCACTCATGCCTTCGATATAGGGGGCAAAAAAGAGATTAACGGCGTCCCACCCGATGGCGCCGGCAAAATTGCTCTGCAGCGCTGCCGCGAATTTAACAAGATGCGCGAGCAGTACCTCCGGGTGTTTGGCAGGCTTCGCCATTGAGAGCGAATGGGGCAAATCGAGTCCGAATTTCTTGATATATTCAAGCGACTGGCCGCTGCAATAGGGCCTGTCGATAAATCCAAGGTCATGGAGGTGGATATCGCCGTTCATGTGGGCATCGGCAATATCCTGAGAAAAGACGGAAAGGAGGGCATATTCCTTTTTGATCCCTTCCGCGAGGGTAAGGTTCGTCGCTTCCGGGCCGTGGGGCACATTGGCATTTTCTTTGTTGGGATGAAGGATAAGGTTGTCCACATCATAGAGAGGTGTCCCAAGCCTTGTATGCATCTTTCTGGCACTTTCAAGCCCCTTTTCGATGAGCCGCGCGTTGACAAGCTCCCTGATGAGGGGCGCCGTAATGACCTGGATACCGGATTTACGCATCATATTTTCGACTTCTTTACTGATCTCGCTTGCGGTGTCCCTGTCAATGAGGGTCTCACGTATAAGGGCGTCGGTTATTTTTGACCGGTCCCAATCCGATATGTTTTCTTCAGACGTCCTTACAAAAAGATTTAGATCTGTTGTTTCCATGAAACCCCCTTGATTAAAATGTGGTCAACAATTTGTGTATTACTTAAGAAACTGACAATAACATCCCGCACCCACCAGCCTTGATAATAGACCCACCCACCACTACATGTAGTATGATTACTAAATATCCATACTACATGTAGTTATTTAACTGCCCGGCGCTACTTTTGTCAAGAAATTTTTTAAATTATTTTTATGTATTGTTACTATTGAAAATCTTTGATTATTCTAAAGATAGAATTATTTCTTCAAAAGCTTTCTCATTGTTTCGGCAACCGTAGAAGAAAACAATCCTCTCCTATCCCTTCTGCGTTTTTAGCGCCTGGGCCGCTTCTTCAGGAGTAATGGAAATCACATGGAATTCGTTCTGTCTTTTGTATTTTGAAGACCTGAAGTCCCTGGGAAGTATCTCCAGATGCCAGTGGTAATAATCAGATCCTTGGACATCCTCCTCGCGGGCATCCCCAAAAAAGATCGTCGGGCATGTGTGGATTTCCATTGTGTAAGCGTTTGTAAGCTCTTCAATCCTCTTCATGAGATCAAGGACGATGGCCGCGAAATCGTGCTTTACGTTTTGATCTCCGGTGTTTTCAAAAAAAGCTTCATGAAACCTCGGCAGCACCCAGGTCTCATAAGGAAATCGGGACGCAAAGGGACAAAAGGCGACAAAATGTCTGTTCATGCTGACTACCCTTTTGCCCTGGCGTATCTCCTGATTGACGATATCGCACACAAGACATCGTTCTTTCTGCAGGTAATGCGTCCGGCTATTTGCGGCTTCTCCGGCAATCCGTGAAGAGACTATCGGGGTTGCAAGTATGTGCGAGTGTGGATGGAAGATGTAGGAACCGGCTAGCTCTCCATGGTTTTTAAATACCTGGACATATTTGAACCTTTTGTCTTTTCTCAAATCGGTCATTCGTTCCTGATACATGTCTATCAATAACAAAAATTCCTGCTCGGTATACATGGACATTGTTTTTGTATGCGACCTGCTCTCAACAATGATCTCATGGGCCCCCACATTGCCCATTTTATCGTACATGCCTTCGGCCCGCTTGTTTTCTGCAACTTCTATCACGAATATAGGGTTGGTGGCAGGAAAACAGCGAAGAAGCCAATTGTTATCGGGGCCTTTATATTCTCTGATCGCTGTCGGGGTAAGAGATTCATTACCAGGGCAAAAGGGGCACAAACCAACTTCACCGGTTTTTGTGGCCCCATATCCTACAACCACCCAGTCACCGGAAAGCGGATCTCTTCTTAATTCGGCCATTTTTCTATCATAGACCAGAAAGAATCTCCTGTCAATCATCAGAGGGGCTCATCGCTTCCTCTGCAATAATCCGGTCATCCGAAGGACGTCCGCTTACGCTAGGACGACCGCTTTCCCCAGCCACTACACCTGAGGACAGGCGCTTGGACGCAAAAGCTATTTTATAAATAATCGTAGCGAGGAATCCTTAGAGACCCCCCTGTTTGATATCTAATTTTGTCTTTCTTTGAGGTAGATTACTTTTTCTCGTCCTTCGTCCTAAGGAGCTAAGCAACTGCACGTCCTCGTCCTACGTTCCTCGTCCTACGTCCTTCGGTCATTCGGGAATCTGCTCTTGCAAATCCATCTATATATTATTAGAATGAAATCTATGGACAATCTTCTCGAATTTGCCGTTCACTGCGCTCGCGAATCTGGCAGAATCCAGCGCAGGCATTATGAAAAACAGTTTGCAATTCATCATAAAGGGGAAATCAATCTCGTAACAGATGTGGACTTTGCCTGTCAAAAACGGATTATAGAACTGATACAAAAAAAGTTTCCAAAGGACAACATCATCAGCGAAGAGCAATTGAACCGCTTTGACGGAAAAGCAAACAGATGGATCATCGACCCGCTTGACGGCACAACAAATTACGCACATGGCTATCCTTTTTTCTGTACCTCCATTGCTTATGAGGTACAGGGCAATATCCTGCTTGGTGTAGTTTATAATCCGATCTTTAAAGAACTTTTTGTCGCGCGAAAAGGCCATGGCGCGTATCTGAACGGCAGGAAGATCCATGTATCGGTCATTTCCGACCTCAAAGAATCACTTCTCTGTACAGGCTTCCCTTATGATATTGCAACAAGCGCGCAAAACAATATCAATCATTTTGTCAATTTCCTCCATGAGGCCCAGGCGGTTCGCAGGGACGGTTCAGCGGCATTAAACCTTTGCTATACGGCATGCGGGAGGTTTGACGGGTTCTGGGAAATGAAGCTGAACCCCTGGGACATGGCTGCCGGGGTGCTGATCGTTGAGGAAGCGGGAGGACGCGTAACGAATCTGGCCGGGAGAAAATTTGCTGTCTACAAAGACAATATCATCGCTTCTAATGGCCTCATTCATCGAGCAATGGTAAAAGTTCTCAAATAATAAACATTCGGCACAATAACCGGAGGCGCAATTATGAAAGAATACTCGGTTGAAGATATAAAAACTATCGTAAGGCCCAGACTGGGAGATGAAGTTCCTCTGGTCCTCTTCAGGATCCTCAGGATCATCGGTATCAGGCAGATCCTCGGTGAGAGTTCGGGCGCAACGCTCTATATGATGGGAAAGCATGTTGGTAATATGATCGGAGCGAAAGACCTCGACGATTTTCGCTCACAAATACAGGAACTCAAAATCGGCATACCGGAGGTCGAAGTTGTCGACGAAGATCATTTGACTGTCAAACTCTATGAGTGTATTACCTGTGCCGGATTTATCTATACCGGAGAAATGTTCTGCGACATGGAAAGCGGCATTATCGCGGGGCTCCTTGAAACCATATACAAGAAAAAGGCAAAATCAACGCAAACAAAAAGCTGGTCTGTGGGCTATAATTACTGTGAATTCGAGGTATTTCTCTATTAAATACTATGAGCGAAAAAAAAGACCTCAACGAAAATAAACTGCGGGAACTTGAGATAACTCTCGAAGAAGAGAAAAGCCTCTCCAAAGCGAGAAGTGCCCTTCTCGAAGCCAATATCAAAGAACTGGACGATATCTACATTGTCCTCAATGAAAAGTTGAAATCACTGCGCAGCAAAGATGAAAGGATCAAGGGTTTTGAGGCCGAACTGGTGAGGGCAAACAAGCTTTCGGCCCTGGGTGAGCTTGCGGGTTCCATCGCCCATGAAATCAAGAACCCTCTCATATCTATACAGGGTTTCGCGAAAAGGATAGAGAAAACAAACGACCCCGGTAAAATAGAGAATTACGCGAAACTCATCGATCAGGAATCCGGCAGACTTACGAATGTTCTCATGAAGCTTCTTGATTTTTCGCGAATGGATGAACCCAAAAAGGAACGGGTTGATGTCGGAGAAATCGTCGATGACACGGTCCTTTTTATGGAACACCATCTCACGCGCTTCAAAAATGTCGGCGTCAGTGTGGAGAGAGACAAAAAACCGGCCTCCGTCGAGATTGACAGAATCCATATCCAGCAGGTACTCGTAAATCTCATCAACAACGCGGCACAGGCAATGCCTCAGGGCGGGACCATCCACATCAGATCAGGCATCAAAAACAGCTATGGTTACATCGCCATAACCGACGAAGGTGAAGGCATCGCCGCGGAAATTCTGGATAAGATTTTTGAACCTTTTTTTACGACAAAACCGAAAGGTGAGGGAACAGGCCTCGGTCTCTCACTCAGCAAAAGGCTCGTTGAGGCAAATAATGGCAGGATCGAGGTTATAACGCAGAAAGGTGAAGGAAGCACTTTCACGCTCCTCTTCTCCCTTGCCAATCCGGACGTTATGGACGATCAATAGTTTCAGCGAGGTCATTGGAACAGCGGCCGCATAACACTCAGATAATTCCTTGAGATGTTATTTTCAAAGATATATTTTCTGGTTTATTAAGACAGATACAGTCGTATTCTGTTACAGCCTGAAGGTCTTTAATGCAAGTTCTAAAAAAGGGCCATTTGTCGCATTTGGGGCTGTTCCAGCAAATGAATTTCCCCTTTTTCTTTTTCCTTCCTGCGGCCCGCGACGACCAACAGTGAAATTACGAATACGCCTACATAAAACCCTGCTAAGAAAGCAAAAAATATCGTCATAATCCCTCCGTATTCAATACAATGGATTCTGTTTTTTCCCACAAACCGGATGATTCGCTTCGTTGTCTTTCCTTCGGTATATCGTTTTCACGCCTATATGATAAACACTTTGTTTCATTAAAACCAATGATATATGTCACATTGGAAATTATTCTTCTTGAAATCAGGTTGTGATTACGGGAGAATGAGGAAAAGGCAGTTTTATGTTTCAGGTTTTAAGTGTTATATCACAGTAGATACTTGGTCATTACACTATCAGAAGGGGTAATCATGAAAAAGAGGAACATTTTTGTCAGGTGCCTTATTCTTGTCATCTTCGCTACTGTCTGAACGGCTTGCGCGACTAAACCCATACTGGAAAACACCGGTGAATTTATCGATGATTCAGTCTTTACAACAAAGATTAAATCTCAGATCGAGGGAGATAGCCTCCTCAAGGCATTTCAGATAAGTGTCGAAACCTTTAGGGGTAAGGTCCTTCTGAGCGGCTTCGTCAATTCACAGAAAGATGTTGACCAGAGCAACTGAAATCGCAAATAACGTTAGCGGTTTTGAGGGTCGAATCCGCTAAGTCGGGTAATCGTGTCCCACGGTGAAATAAAAGAACATGTCGGAACCTATTTGACATCACATGTGCGGGCGATTGAATCTAGCTTTTGACCTCTACTAAATATGATGTTCTTGCTGCATACCTTAACTGCTTAACTGCTTCCTGAAATGTTGGTTTTGTTGTTTGTCGTCGATCTACTGTATTTCAAACGGTAATGGCCACTGTCGGCTTTCCCTTGCTTAAGAGTGTCCACTTCCAAGGTTCCTCAGAGAGAGGATGAGCCAGCTTGCCATTGTGACCAGTATCCCCAATATGCTAATGCCGACCCTGAAGCTGAGCAGATCACCGGATAGCCCCAGTAGATAAGGTATTATCCCGTTCCCGAGTCCACTGCCGATAGTCAAAATAATACTTGTAGCCATACTCCTTCTTTCCCTACTAAAAATCCTTGCGATTAACACAAATATCAAGGGGAAAAGTCCTGTCACAAATAGTGCTTGAAGGAAAAAGACAATGCCGGTAAACCTCACAGGAGCTATTCCTATGAGAATTGTGAGAATACCCGCACCAAGCACCATCATAAACATGATTTTCTTTAGGTTTATCTTGTCCGCAAGAAATCCGCATAAAATGGCAACACCAATGCCTCCAAATCTTGATATCCCCAATATGGTGTTTGCATAGTCGATGCTCAATAACAATTCCTTCGTGAGATAGAGAGGAGTTATAAGGTAAATACCCGTATTGGCCCCGGCACTGAGGATAGTGATGATCCCGATTGTCCAGAGAGCCTTGTTCTTGATGAGATCTCCGTAGAGAGTCTTTTCCTTAGCATGGACAATCTTTACCTCATCACTAATGAAATAGAAAATCACGGCACCGATGAGAGAAAGAACAGCAAATACAACAAGAATTCCTCTCCACTTAAGGAAATGGAGCAAAAAAAGCGTGACGAAGGGAGTACTGAATATAGCTATCGAGGCCGCCGAATCATGGATTGATATGGATTTACCCCAGTCCCTTTCCACAAAGTATTCCGTGATCAGCGAAATGGCGGATGGCAGATAGAGGCCCATCGCAAAACCACTGACAAACGCGAAAATATAAAATAACAAAAAAATCTTAACAAACTGAATGAGAAACAATGCCGATGAGGCAATAAGAAGTGAACCGAGAATCGTCTTTTTGTAGCCGAACTTTCCGGAATAGAAACCCGAAAGCAACACCGATATCCCAAAACCAGCGGATTGGAACATGAAGATGCTACTTGCCTTGGCATGACTTATGACAAATTCATCCTCTATAAGAGGAAGGATAGGCCCGAATATTGTCCTAAGCGAAAAGTGAATAAACCAGAGGCACCAGAGAAAAAGAAGAAACAGGAATGCCTTGCCCTTCATCTCATTATGAAATTCCACGCTTCAATCTAACCTGATAAACTTCACGAAATCAAGGTTTCGAAGCAGACCGTTAGTACTTCCAGTTGACGCGCATATGTAGTTATATTTCATTTAGTAATTCTCAGTTATTCATATATATTGCAGAGCATTTATACCATTCAGTCGGAATTACACAACGTTTATGATTGTGATTATTATTTATTTTTCATTGCCATTTTTTAATGCGCCTTGTGTGATAGCAATAGTTTGATAATAAATATTGTCAAACATTAGATTGTTATAATATCGTCGCAAAGATTGGGTAGAATGACAAAGCGTGCCGCAGGTATCGTTGTTTCTGGTTTTCTTACAGTCTTCATCGCGTTTTCAATCAGATATTCCTATGGACTAGTTCTGCCCTACATGCTGTCTACGCTCGCAATTTCGCAAACCGAGGCTGGAGTCATTTTTTCTTCCTATTTTATTACCGCTTGGCATTTATCCTGGCCGCATTAAGCTCCTTGCAGTCACTATTGCTGTTATTGCCAGTCAGAAAGTTCAGCAGGAATAGTACAATGATGGAACGGACATAAGGGAATGATGAAGAGATAGTCGTCCCACAAAATTCACCGGATAACTGTATTCCTCACTTTTGCCTTATATTCTGGGGTTGCTGCATTTCAGTAATCAATTATCCTTTCTCGATACAATGGATTGTAACAGACCATGAATAGCTGTATATTATTCTCAGGCGAGAAAGGAATATAAAATTAAACAGGAGAACAGCTAATATGGATTCGCTTAATGTAGTGGTTGTGACACCTGCTTTTGATAAATCGTTGCCTCACGCCGATAATGAAGAACATACGCCGCATCACTGAGGTCAGCCCTAAAATAAGAGTTAAGGATGCGTCTGCCATGATGATAGGCCGGATTCCGAGGGAACAACTCGGAAAAAGAGAAGCTGGACAATATGCTCGCCACAAGCCGATGTTATTTTCGGTTCTGGCCTGATATTGCCAAAGGACCTTCTCTCACGCGCACCAAAGCTTAAATGGTTACAGCTAATGTCCGCCGGAGTCGACCGAATCAGAGACACAGAAATCTGGCAAAGCAAAGTGATTGTGACCGGAGTAAGCGGTATCCATGCCAGCCCAATCGGCGAATTCGTACTAGGGTTTATGCTCATGTTCGCTAAGAATATGCCGCTATGCTTTCAGATGAAGCAGAAACATGAATGGCATCGGTATACACCCCACTGTTACGTGATAAGACAGTGGGTATAGTGGGACTGGGACATATCGGTAGTGAGGTAGCGCGTCTTTCCAAGTCTTTTGGTATGAAAGTAATCGCTACGAGAAGATCGGCAAAACAAGCCGGTAAAGCCAAAAATGTTGATCTTGCTGTTACCACAGGCGCAGATGAAAGAAATGTTACGTAAAAGCGATTACATCGTGCTGTCTGTGCCGCTGACCCCCGAAACCCGTCATATTATCGGCGAAGCAGAACTCAAGTCAATGAAGCCGAGCGCATATATCATCAATGTAGGGAGGGGGGGCCTTATCGACGAGGAGGCCCTGATACGCGCACTCGATGAAAAAAAGATTGCCGGGGCTGGGTTGGATGTTACTGCTATAGAACCCCTCCCTAAAGACAGTCGGCTCTGGGACATGGATAATGTAATTCTAAGCCCCCATGTTTCCGGCGGCATGGAGGAATACATGAGTCAAGCTACAGAGCTTTTTTGTGATAATATCCATCGCTACCTCGATGGGAAAGAACTACGCAACGTAATAGATAGAAAAAAGGGATACTAGAAAATCTGAGCAGGACACCTTGTGGGTTAAAATATTTACCGCGAGCATCATCAAGCTTACTATAAAGAAGTAGGCCCGGAGAGAACGACACAAAGATGAATATGGAGATAAAAGAGCATAGTTTATTCTTGACTCCTTTCGTTATTGACAATAAACTATGCAAATCTGAAAAGCTAAACTTCAGAGAAAGGAGTTAAAAATGGCAAAAAAGGATGAAGCAAAAAAGAAGGTTAGGAAAGCTACGAAAGTCAGCAAGCCCGGGGAAGCAGTGAAAACAAAGGCGGCCCGGACGAAAGCTCCGGCAAAAACACAAAAGAAAAAGACGGCCCAAAAGAAGCCGATCCGAGCCAAGGCAAAGGCTGAAACAATCTTTAGACTGGAAGCACCACAAGCAACACAAGTCTTTATCGTAGGGTGCTTCAATGAATGGGATCCCATAGCCAACTCACTGGAGCGGGATGACGAGGGCATGTGGAGTTGCAGTTTGGCTATAGAACCAGGAGAACACGAATACCGATTTGTCGTCGATGGAGTGTGGTGCGATGATCCCGCTAATATGGTGCGTCGCCCGAACGTGTTCGGCACACAGAACTGTGTCCTCGTCGTTCAGGACTAAGTACATTCCACCCAGTAATCCGCAGTTCCTCACGACACGCCGAATACAATAGGTAGGTAAAAGAGGTAATTCATGCCAATCTGGATGCCGGAATAGAGGTAGGCGACCGAGGCCCGGGATACGCAGGCGTACTGTGAAGTACGTCGAAGTATCACGGGCCGATGGGCAACGTTGCTATATGAAGGCAGCCGGATTGGCATTTATCAAAATTCCCATTTCATGCCATCCTGCGCCGCAATTACGTTAACTCCTGTCTCATCACTCAGCCGCTCTGCAATCACATCCGGTCCCTCCTGAATCATCTTGAAACCGAAATGGGTCAGGATGGCCGCTTTCGGTTTGACACGGGCGATGATTGTCCTCGCGTCATTGACGGCAAGGTGCTCAATAATCTCGTGGTTCTCAATGGGCTGCGAGCGAAGCACGTTGATAATGAGATAATCCACCGGATAATAATCAGGCAGTTTATCGAAAAACCGCGTATCGGCGATGAGCCCAATCGTCACATTCAAATGGAAGATAAGCCCGTATGTTTCGACAGGGTGGCGGTGCCGCACCGGAGTATTGAAAGAGATATCTTTGATTGAATATCGCCCCTTTTCTTTCAGGAGTATAATATCATCGAGATAATTCCTGACAAACCGGTGGACAACAGGGTCTTCTCCAATGGCGTCCTCAGGGGCAAAGAGGGTCCCCCTCTTCTTGAAACCACCCTCTGCCATGGATTCTATGAGGATATTCACATCGTTACTGTGGTCCATGTGTTTGTGGGTAAGGACAATACCGTCAAGGTCGGCAGGCTCAAAGCGCTCCTGCGATTCCCGTATCTTCACAATGGCCCCCGGTCCGGGGTCGATGTAGAGGTTTGTTTCTTTATATTTGAGCCAGAGCCCTCCTGTCGCCCGCAATTGTCTGGAGGCAACAAAACGTGCTCCGCCTGTTCCGAAAAACTTGATAAATCCTTCCATTTTCTCTCTCCTTATGGTAGCTTTCATTGTAAAAGACCCTGAGAGGTATGTCAAATTGGATTTGATAGAATATGCGTTTTTCGAATCACAATCGGCACTATCGCCCTTGCTTCCAGAAACAAAAAAATAATCGCCCTCGACATTCATTCAAAAAACATCTACGAAGTGAAAAAAAGCCTTTCAACCCTCTACCCCGACGGAATAGAATCGGAACAATCGTTCAAGACAATAAAACTCCTCCTCGATAGATACTTAAAGGGAGAGAAGGTTGATTTCGATGTAGATATCGATATATCAGGAGAAAGCCCCTTTACGCAGAGGGTCTTGCGGGAACTCTTAAAAATACCTTACGGAAAAGTGCGGAGTTATCTGTGGATAGGAAAACGAGTGGGTCACAAAATGGCGGCCAGAGCCGTGGGCCAGGCGGTAAAAAGAAACCCCATACCGATTATCATCCCCTGCCACAGGGTCATACGGGAAGACGGGTCACTTGGCGGTTTCTCCCTGGGGATAGAAATAAAGAAAAGGCTTCTTGCTCTTGAGGGTGTCCTTAATAGTTAAGGCGATAAGAGAGGGCTTGTTTTGACATAAATCCCAGGAGATAGTCTCGAAAGCGCTCCCCGGCGTGATGGATATTGTTTCGGTTCAGCAAATGTCTGCCCGAATATTTTTGCATCCTCAGCATCAAAAAAATCTATCCTCGAAATAGTAAATAACTTCTTCTTGCAGTCTACCTCGACAGATTCAACGAAGTAGTGAAATGTGTCGGCATTCACACCGTCGCTCAGGAGTCTTTTTTTCACATTCTGTCCAATAACACTTTCTTTGCCGGCGACGAATTTCAATCGGGCGCGGGCAGCACACACAGATCCTTTCGATGAAAATCCAAGGATCTGTTCAACATACCAGAGCATCTTTCTGCTCTGTGACAGCCACCTTCTTCCAGCTACCCGATGCCGGAAAGAAAAAGCAGGCTCCATTACAAAAAGAGCAAAACACAAAAGAGCGAACATCCATTTTCCTGTTCTTTGCGAAAGGACCATCTTATATGTATTTATCGCACTTTTCGTGTGGAAACTTTATTTTTTACCCGATTGGTGAGGATATCGCCATTGAGGTATTTCTTGAGAAAAAGGCCTGTGTAGCTTTCGGGAACGCTCATAATTTCTTCCGGTGTTCCTGTGGCAATCACCCTGCCGCCCTTGTCACCTCCTTCAGGACCAAGGTCGATAATGTGGTCGGCACACTTGATAACATCCAGATTGTGTTCGATGACAATCACGGTGTTACCACGTTCAACGAGTTCGAAAAGCACGTGGAGAAGTTTTTCGACATCGGCAAAATGGAGTCCTGTCGTCGGTTCATCAAGGATAAAGAGGGTGTTTCCTGTGTCCCTTTTGGAAAGTTCCCGGGAAAGTTTGATCCTCTGGGCCTCCCCGCCGGAAAGTGTCGTCGCTGCCTGTCCCAGCCTGATATAGCCGAGACCCACTTCGTTTAACATTCTGAGCTTGGTCTTAATGTGGGGCATGGCATCAAAGAATTCCGTTGCCTGTGTAACCGTCATCTCAAGGACATCGGCAATACTTTTCTCTTTATAGCGCACCTCAAGGGTATCGCGGTTATATCGCTTGCCTTTGCAAACATCACAGACAATATAGACATCAGGGAGAAACTGCATTTCTATCTTGACATACCCTTCACCGGCGCATGTTTCACACCTGCCGCCCTTGACATTGAAACTGAACCGGCCTTCCTTGTATCCCCGCATGCGTGACTCAGGCAGTTTTGTAAAAAGTCCTCTGATATAGGTAAAAATACCCGTATATGTGGCGGGGTTTGACCTGGGCGTTCTTCCGATGGGAGACTGATCGATATCGATGACCCTGTCGATAGCTTCATATCCGTTCACTCCTTCTGTCTGTCCTGCCCGGTCTTTAGATTTGTAGAGCTTCTGCTTCAGGAGCGGATAGAGGGTGTCCACAACGAGGGTGCTTTTACCCGAACCGGAAACGCCGGTTACAGCGGTAAATATTCCAAAGGGTACCTTCACACTAATATGCTTCAAATTATGCGCGCTGGCACCTTTGATGGTAAGAAACCCCCTTGCTTTTCTCCTCTTTTCCGGGACCTTTATCTCCCGCCTTTTCGACAGGAAGAGCCCCGTGAGAGAATCGGGATGTTTCTGGAGCGCTTCGGGGGTCCCCTGGAAAACAAGATAACCGCCATTTTCACCTGCGCCTGGCCCTAAATCAACCACGTAATCGGATTCTATAATGGCATCATGATCATGCTCGACAACGATGACCGTATTATCGAGATCGCGCAGTCTTTTTAAGGTCCCCAGAAGTCTCTCATTATCACGCTGATGGAGGCCGATGCTCGGCTCATCAAGTACATAGAGCACACCTGTCAGACCTGAGCCTATCTGCGTGGCAAGGCGTATTCTCTGAGATTCCCCTGAAGAAAGTGTGGCGGAATTACGACTCAGGCTCACATAATCAAGACCCACATCGATGAGGAACGTCAATCGCGCGATGATCTCCTTGAGGATTATTTTCGCTATCTCCTGCTCCTTATCGGAAAGGGTGATTCTTTCGAAGAACGTTCTGCATTCTTCAATGGTCTTCACGCTTACTTCATAGATATTGAGATCGTTTATCTTCACCCAGAGCATCTCTTTTTTGAGTCGCGCGCCATTACACTCAGGACAGGGGATGAGATTTATGTATTTTTCAAATCGCTCCTTTTCCCAGAATTCTGCCCGTTCTTTGTCGTGCTCAAGCTTCGCGATGACTCCTTCAAAGGGTTTTTTTATAAATTCTCTCTTAGGACCATGATCGATAAAGAACTCGATTTGCTCACCCTTTGAACCATAGAGGATGGCATCCTGGACGTCTTTTGGAAGCTCTTTGAATGGCTTTCGAATGTCTATCTTGTAATGTTTTACAAGAGCTTCAAGAAAAGGCAGGAAGTGTGCCGGGGGCTTTTCTTCCCAGGGAAGGATGGCGCCGTCCCTGAGTGAAAGATCGGGATTAGGAACAATGAGTTCAGGATCAAAATATTCCTTGACCCCGAGACCGAAACAGGATGGGCATGCCCCATAGGGATTATTAAAGGAGAACATCCTCGGCGCGATCTCAGGATAGCTGATACCGCAATCGGGACAGGCAAACTTCTCGCTGAAGGTATATGTCTGTTCCTTTGTTTCTACCTTGATAATACCGTTCGCTTTGGCGAGGGCAAGCTCCACTGCTTCAAAAAGCCGCCTTTCTATACCCTCTCTCAGGGTAATCCTGTCAATGATGACATCTATTTCATGCTTCTTGTGCTTGTCAAGCTCGATATCCTCTGAAAGATCGACTATTTTTCCGTTCAGCTTGATCTTCGTAAAGCCCTGTTTCCTCAGTTCTTCAATCTCTTTGCGATATTCCCCTTTCCGTCCCCGCACAATGGGCGCGAGAATAGTAATATTCATGCCAACGCCAAGGGACTGAACAGCATCGACAATCTGCGGGGCATGCTGGCTTGTGATCTCTTTTCCACAGCCATAACAATAGACGTGTCCGATCCGGGCGAAGAGAAGCCGCAGATAATCATATATTTCCGTTACAGTGCCAACAGTGCTTCGAGGGTTTTTACTGATGCTCTTCTGTTCAATGCTGATCGCCGGTGACAACCCTTCAATATAGTCAACATCGGGCTTGTCCATAAGCTCAAGGAACTGTCGTGCATAAGAGGAGAGTGATTCCACATACCGCCTCTGTCCCTCGGCATAGATCGTGTCGAAAGCAAGGGTTGACTTCCCGGAACCGCTGGGGCCCGTGATAACAACCATTTTATTTCGTGGGATAGTAACGTCGATATTCTTGAGGTTATGTTCCCTGGCGCCTTTTATAAAGAGTCTGTCCATTAACCTTCATCTTCTGCAAATTCCGCTCTAAACCCCATATTGTAGCAGAAAAGCGGCCCCATTTCAAAGGACCCCGCACGGAATGACTTTTCTTGATTTTCTGAATCCGTAACAATTCTACATTATTAATTTTGCATTAGCGCAGCGCTGGCGTTGAGCGCCTTTAGAGGTCTACAGGGATAAAACTCCTTGCAAGAAGACCGGAATAATCATTATACTGTAGCTATATTGTGCAGATAACAGCATCTTTGCTTCCAGGTATTTGTTGATATGTGAGCGTAAACAATACAAAAGGGGGTAGGCAATCATGGGCAATAAAGAACGTCTTGTGGTTATAGGCGGCGTGGCGGCAGGGATGAGCGCCGCGAGCAGCTTTAAACGGATAAAGCCCGATGCTAAAGTAATCGTTCTCGAAAAAGATTATTTCATATCCTATGGAGCGTGTAGTCTCCCCTACTATATCTCAGATGATGTGAAAGATTTTAACAATCTCATCTCTCTTTCCCCGGAAACAGCAACTGAAGACCGCGGTATTACCGTCCATGTGCGCTATGAAGCTACCCGTATCGATACGAAGAAAAAAGAGGTCCACGCAAAGGACCTGGAAAAAAGTGAAGATATGATTATCCCCTATGACAAACTTGTTATCGCTACCGGAGGGTTGCCAATCAAACCGCCCTTACCCGGTATCGATTTAAAGCATGTCTTCACCATCAGGACGCTTATAGATGGTATAGAGATAAAGAATTATCTTGACCAGTGGGCCATCTTTGATGTCTGTGTGGGACCCGTGTGCACCCACAGGAACCGCTTTGGTATTGAAAGAAGGCCCATGAGGGCCGTCATTGTAGGAGGCGGCTATATTGGTATGGAAATGAGCGAGTCTTTAAAAAAACGGGGTCTTGATGTGATGGTCATTGAAAAAATGGACCGCGTTCTCGGCAATATGGACACCAGTATTACTGACATCGTCGAAAAAAAGATCGTATCGGAAGGGGTAAAGCTCTATAAGGGGGTTTCCGTGGAGGGGTTCAAAGGTACCAATGGAACACTTACAAAGGTCATTACCGATGAAGGTGTCTTTGACGTCGATCTTGCTCTTCTCGCCATCGGCGCAAAACCCAATGTAAAACTGGCCCAGGAAACCGGTATTGAACTCGGGGCGAACGGCGCTATTCAAATCGATGAGTATCTGCGGACAAATGTGGCGGACATTTTCGCTGCCGGCGATTGCGCGGAAGCAACCCAGCTTGTGACAGGCGAGAAAGTCTATATACCTCTCGGCACAACAGCCAATAAACAGGGTAGAATTGCCGGTGAAAACGCGGCCGGGATGAATAACGTCTTCGAAGGTATTGTAGGTACCGCCGTGACAAAGATTTTTGATCTGGAAGTAGCACGTACGGGGCTTTCTCCCCTTGAAGCAGACCGTGGAGGTTATCAGTATTTCGTTTCCACAATCGAAGGAAGATCGAGAAGCAGCGCCTATCCGGCAGGAAAACCGATAACCATCACGTATATTGTCGAATATGGCACCGGAAGGCTTCTCGGCGCTCAAATGGCAGGTGTTGAGGGTGTGGCACACAGGATTGATACGCTTGCCACATGCCTTTATAATAAAATGACCATTCAGGATGTGGCTCGATTGGACCTCGCCTACGCGCCTCCTTTTGCAACTGTTTGGGACCCGATCCTCATTGCGGCCAATGCGGCACTAAAAAAATTGAAAAAAATCGCGTAAGTAAGGTATAAGATGGGTAGAACAATTTTTGCAAAAGAAGGTCTTTAAGGAGGAACGGCATGCTCCACAATGTCATATCATCTGTCCAGGAACGGATAGCGATGCTTCAGAAATCGACTTGGGGGACCGGTCTCAGCCAGGAAGAACTGGAAAAGTTCGCGCAGTACCTCTACGTGGCAAAAGCAGCCAAGGATGAACCCATATTTAACGAAGGCGCCATAGAACCCTATATGTGCTTTATCGCCGATGGCCTCGTAAGGATCGCGAAAGGCGACTCTAAAAAGAACATTAAAACAATCTGCGAGATCGGCGCCGGAAGGACCTTCGGAGAGATGAGCATTATTGACGGACTGCCCCGTTCAGCGTCAGCGGTGGCCGCAGAAGAGACAACAGCGCTTGTCCTCACAAAAGAAAAATTTGAATTGATCCTCATTGATAACCCGAAACTCGGCGTTTCCCTCTATTCAAAACTGGCCCAGATGATGAGCCACAGACTGCGCATATCGGACTGGATGCTGGTGGAATATCTATATGAATAACCATAGTGATAATAACCAAATACCAAATTACAATATCCAAATAAAACAGAGTAGACCTCCTTGATTTTCTGAATCTTTAACAATTCATCGGTGATCTCTATGCCATTCATGTAGGGATATAGCGCTTTATATTATGATTTGCTGAGAATAGTTAAGATACGATTCAATAAATAATTTCTATATTCGTTATATTATCTTACACGGTCAATACAGAATAATTACCAGTTGGTACATCCAGGGGGGTCCGGGTCAACGGCAGGGGTTGCCGCGGTACATGTGACTATTCCCGGAGTCGTTGGGAGAACTGGTGCGGTCAATGTAAATGTATAACTACGACCAGCAAATGTAATAGTATAATTAGGATTAGCAACTGTAGCAGTTTCTATACCCTGTATCTGTGCGCCGGTTACAACGTCTGCCATGGTATAAATGGTATTATTATTTGTTAAGTTACGGTTAGCAAATATTATGCTATTTGCTCCCCTAAGCGCTCCAAGTATTCCTCGTGCGGTTGCATTGGAAGCTTCCTGTCGTATTT
>CAWAOG010000003.1:0-82004 GCA_963783625.1 uncultured delta proteobacterium
GTGGGTAAGTCGCCCAGTCGCTCGCCAGTCCTTCTTTGTTCGCTATAGCGACACTCAGCATCCTGGTCTTGCGTTTCTCGAATATATCGAGAACTGTCAAACCATAAGATGAATTGCCCGCTCCAAATATCCCATGTATATCGGTAAAGCTTGTCAGGTTAATGCACAGGTCAGCACCGATCAGTGCATGAAAGGCTATCTTGGGCCAAAATCCATTAAAGGGACTTCCTCGTAATCTCGTCGGAACTGCCGCCTGCGCCTGCAGACTTGAGAGTGAGAACACTTACGTGCCCTCCGGCAATCTCGTAGGCAATCTTGTAAGCATCGACCACATCCTTGTCGGAGGTAGTGTCGGAGATGATCAAGACATCTTCGCCTGGTTTTATCCGGGCGACATTTGTCGCGCAGTTCATTACTCCGGGCATCAGATCAGAAAGCTGAATAGACATGGCAACCTCCTTGGTTGTAATGTATAATAACACGCAGCAGATGCAATACGCATATTCACGACACCTCTACGAAATCTGATGCAAGAGGAGGATAGGTGAAAAACTCAAAGAATCGGAAATCCTCATCTGATCGATTCACACTTCCGTGTCGTTCCCCCACGGCAATGTGAAGAATGTCGCCCGGCCTCATTAAGAATTCCTCGCCCTCAACAATCACCGTTGCTTCTCCACTCCACACGACGATGATAGATTCGCGATTCCTGTGATAGTGGCACCTCATCTCTCCCGATGGGGGTAGGAGACCGAATATACCTCCGAGTTCCTTAGCCTGATGCTGAGCCGTCAGGATTTCCGCCCAAAATGGCGCACCGGGAGAAGGATTAGGCATTCGTCCGAATTCGTTTGTCCTGATTAGCTTCATCGCGGTCCCTCTACACCACGGGTCATGATCGTCAAGACTCTTTTGTGCCTGCTAATTCCGATGCCGTGACACCGACCGTGTGCAGAAAATGTCTAAGCGCGGAGTCCTGTAATGCCTGAGGTGGCTTCTTTGCAAGTTCTTTGCGCTGGCGCCGAGTGGCTGCCTCATCGATGGCCATTGTATTGGCGTCGATGATCACACCATACACATCTCGGGCGTAGTCAATAGTGATTCGTTCCTGTCGTGTGTCTTCCTGTACCTTTTCAGGTGACCGTTCCAGTGGATCGCCGAATCCGCCGCCGCTTGCAGTGATGTGGCATATAGCCTCACCCTGCTTGAGAGCTGCCACCTCCATAGGCATGACCGGTAAGATTTTATGTCCGTTTTTCGTTTTATATATGTTTAATGATGGCGAGCCCACTAAGCCGCCATTCAAGCCATACGGCGGAAATTTGCGGCGGTCAGACCGAATATTAAACGCGCCTTCCTCGGCAAGCAGCTTGACCTCACGCACAAAAGCCATGCCGCCGCGAGACCGTCCAGCACCGCCCGAGTTCTGTACCAATCCGTATTGCATGATCTGGATTGGAAATTCAGCCTCCGAGAGCTCAATCGGTTCGTTGCTAACGTTTCCTGCATAAGGAGACACCCCCTCGTAACCATCACAACTATCTTGCCCACCCCACGACCCAAGAATGGTCTGGATAGTCACAAACGCCTTATCCCTATGCATGCCGCTCACTATGATGCCTAAGGAACTACCCTCCCCTGCAGCGGGAACCCTTTCCGGAACCGCCTTGGCGAAGGCTCCGAGCAATGTGTCCACCATCCTAGAGACAGTAACTCCCCGGGCTGCGCACGCCGCCGGAAAAGTGGGGTTAACGACACAGCCTGGTGGTGCGATTGTCTTGATCGGTTCCATGAAGCCCTGGCAGTTTGGAATGTCTGCACCGGTTACAGACCGAACAACCATGTAGGACATAGAATGAGTGGCCGGGACTGGCGCATTGATCGCTCCCTTCACTTGTGGCGAGGTCCCCAGTCCAATCGATGATTATCTCATCACCAGCGATCGTTACAGTAACATTTAAAACGATCGGCTCAGGATCTTTGCCCAGGCCGTCAAGCCGATCCGTATAGGTGTAAACTCCGTCAGGCAACTCAGCGATTTCTGCTCGCATTTGCCTCTCTGCATACTCTTGAAGGGCCTCTGTGTACCCGATGAACGCATCCTTTCCATATCTTGAAATAAGATGCAGATAGTCCCTCTCAGCCGAATTGCAGGCAGCAATCTGTGCCCTGATGTCACCCACAAGTTTATTGGGCATCCTTGTGTTCGCTCTCCTGATGATCCGGAACACGCTGTCGTTCAGGACACCTTCGTTGTAGAGTTTCATTGTAGGTAGTCGTAGGCCCTTTCTCCATACACCTCCGTCGAGTGTATGGCATGACTCCCAGGAGCGTTGCCACCTACGTCGGAGTGATGGGCAATGGCGCCACCATAGCCTTCGATGACGCCATCAACGAAGAAGGGCTTAATGATGTAGATGTCAGGCAGGTGCATGCCTCCTGAACCGTATGGATCATTGAAGATGAATACATCACCCGGCCGTGCGTCCTTGGAATACTTTTCTGTTAGCAGTTTCATGGCACTTGGAAATGAACCGAGGTGAATTGCAAGTGTCACCTCCTGAGCCAACATGCGCCCCTTCCTGTCGAATAATGCCGTTGAATAGTCCATCGTATCGCGCACGAGTTGTGAATAGGCAGTACGCATGACAACCAGTGCCATCTCATCGGCAGTAGCGTTTAAGGCATTCTTTATAATTTCCAACGTAATTGGATCAATAGCAGTCTTCATAATCAAACCTCCAACCGAATTTCTATATTTCCAAATTTGTCTACGGTCGCTTCGCAAGCAGGTGGTATAACACATGTGGCGTCATACTCCTCGACAATCAGCGGTCCCTTAATGCTACGATTAAGAAGGTCGTGGCGCGCTAAAACCGGTGTCTCCAAGAGGCCGAAGGATGGTCCAAAGTAGGCCATTCGTTTGGTGGCCTCCTTCAACTGATAACCGGAGCTCGCATCAAGGAGACCCATCGAGGTCTTAGGTTTGGATGGCACCGCCCGGACGACCACCTTGACGTTCATGAACTCAACAGGGTCATTTTTCACGCTGTGGCCGTATGTTTTCTCGTGCTCGGCGACAAAGGCATCAACAATCTTACTCAAAATCAGGTGCTCCGTTGCCCCTTTCAATCGGCACGGTCAGTTCGTACGCCTGGCCGCAATATCGCATGTCAGCTAAGCGGTTAAGAACGATTTGGTCAACGCTAAAACCTTCCTCTTTCATCTCCTCTCGCGCTTTGTCTTCCAGCTTGGCATAGGCGGCCTCCAGCTCTGCAGGCATTAAATTCTCAACTTTGCGATAAAAGCCTTGAAGCAATTCATGCTCGATGTCTGAGAAAAGCAAACCGACGGCACTAAAAACACCAGGATGCGGGGGAACTAACACCAGCTTCATTTCGAGCTGCCTCGCGATCTCCGCGGCCGCGATTGGACCGTTGCCCCCAAAAGCGAAGAGGGCGAAGTCCCGAGGGTCGCGCCCCCGATAAGTGGAGACCGTCTTTACCGCTCGTGTCATGGTAGAGGCGGCGACAAGCCAAGTGCCGTAGGCAGTTTCAAGGAGCGGTTTACCAATAGGCTTGGCCAGCTTCTCTTCAAGTACATGCCTGCTCTTTTCGGCATTGAGGCGCAACGCACCACCAACCAGGTAGTTTGGATTGATGTATCCCAAGGCAACGAGTACGTCGGTCACAGTTGGCTGTTCACCGCCCAGGTCATAGCACACAGGACCTGGAACCGCTCCTGCGCTCTGAGTGAACCTACGTGTAACAAGCCGCCCTTATCCAGGTAGGCAATGCTGCCACCTCCCGCGCCAATCTCGGATAAGTCGATGCGCGCTGCTTCACGGCGTAGCCGGCGCCCTTGACCAGCTTACTGCTGAGGTTGATGCCTGCGCCAACCTCGTACTCAGTCGTCTTAACCGGCTCGCCCCCCTCAATGAGCGCGGCCTTTGCGGTTGTACCCCCCATATCGAGACTTATGATATCGCTATGGCCAATCATCTTCGCGACTCGGGCTGCAGCGATCACCCCGGCTGCCGGCCCCGACTCGACGGTATAGGCTGGCTTTTTGATCGCCGAATTCGCGCCTATCATCCCTCCATTTGACTGCATGATGTGGAGAGGAGCCTTCACGCCTATTTCACGCAATTTGCTCTCCAGAGAACCTACGTAATGTTCGATGATTGGGCCAAAGGTACGCGTTGACCACGGTAGTGCTCGTGCGTTCATACTCACGGATCTCGTGCAAGATCTCATACGAACATGTGACGTACACTTTGCTGCCCAAAACACCACGGATGATTTCAGCGACTCGTCGTTCGTGATCAGGATTAATGTAGGAATGAAGAAGACAGATCGCAACGGCCTCGATACCTGCGTCGCGAATTTTGACTGCGACACCTTTGACGTTACTCATTCAGTGGCATCCAGGGTTCACCAGCGGGACCCATCCGCTCTTCTACCTCGAAACGCCAGTTACGAGGAACCAGTGGAGCAGGTCGTTGATAATCAAGAGCATAGAGCTTAGGAACTCGTAACCGTCTTATCTCAAGAACATCTCGAAAACCCTTCGTTGTAATCAGAGCGGTCTTGGTGCCCTTTCCCTCAAGGATGGCATTGGTTGCTACCGTCGTGGCGTGGGCCACGCCCTCTATGGTTAGCGGTGCAACTCCGGTTTCTTTGAAGATTTCCTGCAGTGCCATGATAATTCCCCTTCCGTAATCATCTGGGGTCGACGAGACTTTCTTGGTACTCACAGACCCATCGCTTCCGATCAAAACGATGTCTGTGAACGTACCGCCGATGTCAATTGCAACTCGATAGCTCTCTGAACTCAGCATGCAATTCGCCTCCTGTAAAGTATCTCACCTCTCTGGATTCTAAGTGTTGCCACGAATCTGAGTGGGGTATTTATATGCATAATGACCTCCTTATGATGTCTTATATAGTGGCATATCGTATTATAATATCGTATATCATGTCAGATAATAGCATGTCAAGTGTTTTTGTGAAATATTTTTTGCTGGATTTATTTCGCAGATTTCTTGGAAGCACTGGATAGTTGACCAGAACTTCCCACAACAATAGGACCGGTGCCAACTATCCACTTTAGGACAAAGGGTTCGGGACTAACCTACAATCCCTCCGCGGTTACTAATCACATTTAGTTACGAAATCCATTTCGATGATTACGAAGTAGTTCTTAATCTTTTTATCTAAGACTCACCCCAACCACATCCCCATACAAAAGGTATCTTTATGTAGCGATTTGTGTATAATGTAACACAGGAGTTGACGATCCGCATCTGTTCAAAAGTGCTTACCCTGATATAACCTTTCTTGTGCCCTTTCATTGATTCCTCCCCTAAAAGGGTCAAGGTAGATTCTGAGATGTGAAGAGATTTGTGTCAATAAATTAATAAAACAACCCTATCCTGACATATTTACCGTAATTATTTGACGTCAAGTTTGGGTATACTCTAAACCGACACAGGAGGATGAAAGAAACGCTTTGTATTCACACAAATTGTTACTCTTGGTCCTTACGCAAAAAATGGCTTAACGTACTTTATAGTCCGAATTCTGTGATGACCCCTATAATGAGGAGATCAATCGTCATTCGTGTTTAGCAAAAAAGGGTTCACAATTCTCTGCAATCTTCTGTCCTTTGACGGTGAGGCAAACATCATTAACATTTGCTATACGTATATACTCAATACTCTATTACAGAAAGTGTTCAGGACTCAATCTGGAATAAATCATTAAAAACATGAAAGGAGAAAAGGGGCAGGAAGATTTCTATTCCTGCCCCTGACCAATCAGGGAATAGCGCAGAGAAAACTCGATGCTGATTCAGGATCGCCGCTGCCTTTATACTTGGCTATTTCAGGATATATACACAAAGGCCGGGTGCGGCCCGGTGCCCAGGATGCCGGTACTTCGGGGCTCACCACTTCGGGAGCCACGGCGCCCTTACCTCGCGCTTTGGCTATAACGGCGTTGGGAGCAATTCCTTTCTCGACCCAGTTCACCAGAGCATCGACGAGGTCAAACTGATCGGTTGCCGGGCCGCCTCTGCTGTGGCTCATCCCGGGAACAACAAAGAGGCGAACCATATTCGAAGCATCCTTTGCATACCACGACTGAAAACCTTCGTACCAGTTGATTGTGTCGCTGACCGAAAAGACAGGATCGGCTGCTCCATGGACCACGATCATCTTTCTTTTGTTACCGACAAATCTTGAAAGGACAGTCGCATCAGGAGGAGTCATAAAGGACATGGCCGATTCGGTATAGGTGCTGTTGGTCGCGTAAATCTTCGGAGCATCAGTATCAATGTTGAACCCAAGAACAAAATCAATGAGGGAATTGCCGGCGCCACTGAGGACTGTGGGCGATACCGGTGGTGTCGAGAAAATGAAACCGACCGCCAGGGGGTCACGGGGGCCGGTACTGTTGGCAAACTTCCAGGTGCGCCAGCCGGGGCTGTTAATACCCGGGTCCCAGGGGAAATTCGTATAAAGCGGTTGCCCGGCTGTGTTCTTTACGCCTGCATGGACCGCTGCAAGCACCGTCTTCTGAGCCTTAGTCAGACAGGTACCGTTTGGAGACCCGGAGCAGGTGGGAACATCGTTGTCGATACTGAAATCGGCCTGGCATTTCTTGATATCATTGACCATATTATCGGCCAAACCATCAAGGGCATCACACTTCTTCAGGATCCTCTCACCGACCATTTGAAGATCAGCAGCGGAAAAACTTGTCGTTACATCAGGCCTGCCTGTGGCAGGGGTCACTTTCGAGATTTTGGCATACTGCTGCACACCCCAGAGTTGCGCGACGGCTGCTTTGGGCAGGTTGAAGCCCGGTGAACCCGCAAGATAGCCGTCATACTGATCGGCAAACCGGGCGGCAGCCACCATGGCATGACGACCGCCGTTAGAGGTACCCACGATGTACGACTTGTCCGGCATCTTGCCATAGTAGGCTTTGATGAGGTTCTTGGCCATAGGTGTTAACTGGGCCACTGCGTTGTAGCCATAGTCAATCCGCGCCTGCGGATCAATTCCAAAGACACCGCCCCCGATAGGGCCTTGCTCCATCTGATGGCCCGCGTCTGAACTGATGACGGCGAATCCCTTGAGGATCCCGTTGGAGGTGGGACCTCCGCCCAGAATATCACCATAGGCATTGGTAACCATGCCATCCGTTCCTCCATTGCCCTGATAGAAGAACCGGCCATTCCAGGATATCGGTAGACGCATCTCAAAACCGATGGCGTATGTCTTGCCATCCACGGGGCTTTTGCGTTCGTTCATCTTGCCTTTGACCAGACAGTGTTCCGGCATGGGATCGGCAATACCGGGAATACGCAGAGTTCCCGCAGGAACGACTGGCGACTGAAGTAAGGACAGTATTCGCGTAATTGAAAACCTTGTTGAGATCAGTACATGCTGTTACGGCTTTCGCAGGGACCGCTTGTGTTGGGGCCGGCTCAGTCCTATCTCCTGCCATAACCCCCATACCGCCGCATCCTGCTAACTGAAAAATGATCATAATACCGAGGATAATCGTGTTGCGTTTCATAGTTCCTCCTCACATGTGTAATTTGGGCAGGTCAGCTCTGGTACAACAGCCTGCTAGTCGGTTCGTTAAATACAAATATCATGATAACACTTATTCACGCAATAGTTTGATTTGCAGTTCTATAACATTGGTTTCCGTCGGCCCGCCCGGTCATCAAAAGTTCTTTGGTCTTGCTAAAACAATTGTACGAATCACTATTATGAAGATGCGTTTGAGGATCAATATCTGCCGTCAATCCCTCTGATGGTTGTCGGCTATAACAAAGTCAGATAGCTTTTCTGCTCAGGATGTGCGCCATGTTCAAAGTTGTCGTATGCCCGGCTTGTTATCATTCATGTACATTCGTCTAATAATTTATTAAGATAATGGTCTATAGGAAATACCATGGAAACAAAACCACAACTTCCACAGATTCATTCGTCAAATAATTTATTATGATAATGGTTTATAGGAAAATACCATGGAAACAAAACCACAACTTCCACAGATTTTTACGGTAAAATCATCAGCGGGGTCAGGTAAAACCTACAAGCTCACACAGCATTATATCGCCCTGCTTCTCCTTGATACCCTGAGCGGAAAACCGGCTAAAAACCATATTGCCAACCTTGTCGCTATTACGTTCACCAATAAAGCGGCCCAGGAAATGCGGGGGCGTATCATTGAATGGATGAAGAGGATCATCTTTGATGTGCCTTTCGAAAACTCCTCACGGACATCGCTTGATGAAATCATGGACAACGAGTGGTTGAGGAACAAACCGGAATTCTTGAGAGATACTGTCCGGGAGACAATAGCAAATAATTTTGACGATCTTTTAAAGAATTATTACAGCTTCAATGTGAGCACCATTGACAGCTTCGTGAACCTCATCCTGAAGGCCTCTGCCTTTAAATTAAACCTCCCTCCCGATTTTGACATTTCTCTTGAGTCTTCTTCAATGATCGACCTCGTGCTCAGGGAATGCCTCCAAAAAATATCGGAAGATACCGCGGTGCGGGCAACATTTGACCGCTTTATCGATAACTATATCGAGACCGAAGGCAATAATGTGAGTTGGTTGCCAACGGACCTTTTGAAAAACATTATTTCCAGTCTCTGGAATGAAGAACTGAAGGAAAACAAAGATTTTATCGTCAACAGACATTCGAGGGTGCTCGTAGGCGATCTTCGAAAAACGATTGAAGAAACAGCGCAAAGGCTAAAAGAGACCATTACAGAAAATCAGGACATACTTCCCCGAAGCGATTTTCTCAAAGCCCTTGACGCCTGTATTAATATAACAGGAAACGAGCCGGGCAGAGGGGCCTCTTTTCAAAAACAGTCCTTAAACGCATGTTTCAAAAAAAAGAGCTGCTTCGGCAGATGCTTCCCAGGAAACCCTCTGGCAGGACTTGTTAAAACTGCGGGTCTCTTTTGTGGAGGCTGTTTCCGAGTCAAAATTCACTTCTTACATCGAGATGTATGACCTTTTTAAAGATATGCTCACCACAGAGGTCACATACAGAAAAAGACTCATTCTCATCGAGCAATTGAACAGACTGCTCCAGGATGTTATGCGAAAAACACATTTTATTCCGGAAATATATTACGCCCTCTCCGAACGATACACTCATTTTCTCATCGATGAATTCCAGGACACCAACCATCTTCAGTGGAAAAACATCGAGGTCCTCACAGAAGAAACCATCGCGCGGGGCGGCACGCTATTTCTTGTGGGTGATAAAAAACAGGCCATCTATCGTTGGCGCGGCGGCAAATCAGAGCTTGTTGATGAAGTGGTGAAACATTACAGCGCCTACCGTATAGACGAACAGAAGCTCACCACAAACTACCGGAGCGATGAAGAGATCGTTTCTTTCAATAATGCCGTTTTCAGTGCTGAGAATCTGACCACGCTTGTCGATGCCATACTCAAAGAAGACCCAGGTGATTTAAAAGAAAAGGTCCTCAGGACATACCGTGATTCAAAACAGCAGCCTCGGGATGACAGGAAAGACCGGGGCTATGTTTATGTTGAGAAAGTCATCGCCGAAGAAGAGGACGGCGATATTAAAGACGTCTTTACCAAAACAGAGCGGAGCGAAATCGTAACAGAGAAATTTAAAACGCTCATCAGCCGTATACGCGGCAGGGGCGTTTTTCAGGATAAAGACATCGCCATTCTTGTCAGGAGAAAAGACGAAGCGCAGCTCATCGTCAGAGCCCTCCTCGAACTGGGTATCAATGTGGAATCGGAGCTAACGGTTAATGTAAAAAATAACCCCCTCGTAAGGGAGTTGATCAGCTTCCTTCGTTTTATTAACACCCCTGACGATGACCTCTCTTTTGCGGCCTTCATAAGCGGAACGATCTTCCATAAAAAAACAGGCATAAGCGCAAATGAAATTATTGAATGGCTTACAGAAAAAAGAACAACAGACAATACACAACGCCTCTACAGCGCTTTTCGCGCAGACTATCCCAAAGTCTGGGATGATTGTTTTGAGGATTTTTTTAAAAAAGCCGGCTACCTCCCTTTATATGAATTCGTTGTCCTTTTTTTGAAGAAATGGTCTCTCTTCAATATTTTTCCCGATGAGGCGCCTTATTTCCTCCATATCTGTGAACTGATCAAGAATAACGAGGCCTCGGAAGAAAACAATTTGAGCGCTTTTTTACGGTCCATCGATGGCAATGGCAAGACTTCCTTCGCCAACACATCGGACTCGGAGAAGCCCTTCCTGCTGAAAACCTCGGAGGCCGCCAATGCAGTGAAGGTCTTGACAATTCACAAAGCAAAAGGCCTGGAGTTTCCTGTTGTCATACTCCCTTTCATGAAACTGAACTCCTTCAGCGCTTCTGACGAGAGAGACAAAACAAAATTCTTCAGGGCCGACGGCGACACATTAAAGCTTCTTTACATCAAGAAGGATTTCATAGATATCTCTTCGAAGCTGAATGCCATGTATCGTGAACGTGAAGCAGCCTACCTCCTCGATGAACTGAACAACACCTATGTTGCCTGCACGCGGGCTGAAAAAGAATTATACATCTTTCTGACAGACTCAAAGGGATACAAAAAGAATTACCTCATTGATTATCTTTTCAGCCTGGATTTTCTGAGAAACCACATTCACGGTGACCTTATTGAAACAGGCACGCCGTGGCAACAGCTCGCAACTGATGAAGGACCACAAGACAAGGATGCAGCGGAGGAGGCGGACCAAGCAGCGGGTTATCCGCAGCTCCCCTCCCTCGAAGGGAGGGATAATGTTGTACCTGTTGCAAATTACAGGAAATCATCAAGCTTAACCGGGGATGATCTCGGCAACGATATCGAATGGCTTACAAAGATCAAGCCAAAATTTGAAGAAGCCGCGCTTATATCACGACAACAGATCTACGCGAAGAAAAAGGGTGATGTTATTCACTACATACTGTCACTGGTCAACACGCTACCCGATGAACATAAAACCCTCCTCGATACATGCGTCCGCGCCGGGATCGCGAAATATCATTTCTCGGCCTTCACGGAATCGATAAAAAAAATCATCACCGGTTTCTTTTCGAATGCTCAATTCCTGCAATTTTTTATACCTCATGAAGACGACATTGTATTTACCGAAAAAGAAATCATCGACGAAAAGGGTGCTGTCCATAAAATAGACAGAATGATTGTTCACAAAGATAATACCATCGACATCATCGATTTCAAATCAGGCGAAAGTCAGATCGAAAAACATAGAGACCAGATAAACCGTTACGGTCAGCTTGTAAGAAGAATGTATCCCGGCCGGGATGTTCGTCGGCACCTTTTGTACATTGAGGAGGATAAGGTCGTTACTCTATGAAAAAGGTCTTTTCAATCCCATTCGGCGCTGATTTTCTCGACGCTCTTCATCGGTTTATTATGGAGGACGGGAAAGAGCCCTCTCGCCTGGCCATTGTCTTCGCGGGTAAAAGACCCTCACTCTACCTGAAGAAACTCTTCAGCAAAGGGGCTGAAATACCCATCTATTCACCGCAGTTTTTTTCCGTGGAAGAGTTTATCGACTTCATCGCACGAAAGCAATATCCCGATTTCATTGATATTGAATATGCTGACGCGGTCTGGCTCCTCTATCAATGTGTTCAATCGCTCCCGTCTTTTGCGGGCCACCCTTTCAGGGAAAAAGGGTTCGGTGATTTCTTCTGGTGGGGCAGATACCTCCTTGAGTTTATCAATCAACTGGACACCGAAAACATCGATAATGAAAAACTTCGTTCTCTGGAGAAGAATGCCGAACTAGGATATGACGTCCCTGAAAGCACCAACGAGCTTCTCACTCATGTCACCCTTTTACGGGACGCCTTTCACGGGGCGCTTCATGAAAAAAGGTTTTTTACGAAGGGCTACAAAAACCTCTGTGCCCTGCGATGTATGAGCGAATCCGTCCCGGATGATTTCGAAAAGATATATTTCGCGGGTCTCTTCGCCTTCACCGGCACTGAAAAAACCATTATTCAACGTATCTGGAGTGCAGGCAAGGGTGACATTGTTCTTGAGGGCGATCCATCAGAATGGCCCATCCTTACCAACTTGCTCTCCTTTCTCAATGCCGAAGTACAGGTTATCCCCTGCAACACTCCGCCCCAAAAGATTACGATCCACGCGGGCATCGATACCCATTCGGAAATCCTCACAACATATGACATCCTGAAAGATACGTCGCCCGGAAGGGTTGCTGTCGTGCTTCCCTCGCCGGAGGCCCTTTTTCCTCTTTTGAGTTTTGCCATCGACAGAATCGATTCACCATACAACATATCTCTGGGCTACCCCCTTTCGAGGACATCTCTTTTTGACCTCATCAACCATGTTCTTAATGCCCAGGCACAGAAGCGAAGGTATGAACAATACCCGACAGCGGAATACCTGTCAATCATGCTCCACCCTTTTGTAAAAAATCTCGATATGGAAGGAAACATACGGCCCATTCTGGCAACCCTGGAAAAACTCTTCTCAGAGGATGTCTTAGAAAACACGGTTGTGAACAAACCCTTCATCACCCTTACGGAGATAGAAGCGGTCCTTTTCAAAGAGCGGGTGGATACAAACTTTAAAAAAATCCATGACATCTTCTTCCAGAATTTCGAAAAGGCGAACACCCTCTACGAATACACGGAATTACTTGGCGACCTCCTCGAATTCATTCTTCATCATACCGCTGTTCGCTCTTACGTCCTCTCCGGAGAAATATTTCGGGAATTCTATGAGGCCCTTGAAAACCTAAAAAATACTCAATTCGGCAAGTCAACACTCCATGAAATTGAAACCGAAAACAGACGAGTCATCTGTGATTTTATTAGAGAGTATCTGAAATCGAAGAAACTTCCCTTTGAAACAAAACCTGTTGAAGATCTTGAAATCATCGGTGTCCTCGAATCAAGGAACATAAGTTTTGATACCGTCATTATGCTGGACGTCAATGAAGGTATAATGCCGCAGGCAAAAAAGATCAATCCTCTCATACCGCTCGGTATCTATGATATCCTCGGCATTCCTTCACCCGAATACAATGAAGAGATATTCCGGTACTATTTTTATCGTCTCGTGAGATCGGCCCGCGATGTCCATCTTCTCTATATCGACTCAGAAGAAAAACCACGAAGCAGATACATTGAACAGCTTATATGGGAACAGGAACGGGTCACACAAACCATAAACGCGATAAAGGTCGACAAAAAAACATACAAAATCAATGTGCATCTCCAGAGCGCACTGCCGGCTATCGAGAAGACAGAAAAGGTTTTAAATATAATACGTGAAAAAATATTCTCACCGTCAGCAATCGATGATTACGTCACCTGCCCTGTTCTCTTTTATTATAAACAGATACTCAAGCTTGAGGAAGCAAGAGGTGTAAGCGAGGAGATTGAAGCTGTTGATAGAGGAAAGATCATCCACAGCATTCTCCATGACACCTTTGACGGCTCCATCAACAGGGAAATCACGCCATCATTGTATAAAGAAATACTTTTAAAAATGCGCGGAGTCATGGCAAAACACTTTGAAACAAGAGAGACAAGCGGCGAATATTATCTTTTCAAAAAACTAAGCGCCTTTAAACTGGAAAGCTTTCTGAGAAGAACTATTGAAGAAAACGAAAATCCTTTCGTTCTCAAATATCTTGAAACAAGAATTGAAAATACAATCGATATCGATGGACAACGGGTAAAAATAAAAGGCAGAATCGATCGGGTTGATTACTTCCCCCATAATAACGAGTACATGATTATCGATTATAAAACAGGTGGAACAAAACAATACCCGCGGGGCGCCTTGAAGCGGGTTGATTTTCGCTCAATGGAAGAGGTCCATAAGTATATCAACTCTTTTCAGCTTCCCATCTATATCCACCTCTTCATGAACCACTTCAGCATCTCTCTCGCGAACACCAACGCGAAACTCATACTACTGCGGAATAACGATGAGGAAGTGCTATTCAACAATCGCACGTCAGATGAGAAGGAAGCCGATTTCGCACTGTATATGGAGGGTGTCACTACTGTCCTAAAAGAACTCCTCGATCCATCAAAGCCCTTCACGTCCTTCGATACTAACCATTGCCCAGACTGCGCCTTCAAAAATCTCTGTCATGTGTAGATATTTTTGAAGTTATCCAAAGGTCTATGTTGGAAAGAAATTATACTTCGTGCTTGTAAACCTCACAGACGCATAGGCTCTGAAAATTCCACTCCGTGCTGTCACTTATTCAACCGGGGACTGGCCATGTTTCCTACCTACCTAATATGCACACCATTAGCCTATGGCTATGATTATTCTTTAACATCGACCATTTTCCCCTGCTAATAAGTCCTGTCTATTGACAAGATCGTCCTTATTATGGATAATGATTTATGAAGAACGCCGAGGGACGATTGGCGTAAGGCGACAGACATCATGATCGCAGAATGCCGGCCACCCTCAATATCCTTAAGAGACAACAGTGACCAAAAACATGTGTGCGTCTTCCTACAGACTAAATTCCTCGGGGGTTGGACTTAAGGGGGTCCTATTTGTGCTCCTTGGAGTCCCCATTCTGTTTTTTTTGACGTGCTGCGCTACAAACAGCCAAACCATTTCGGACGGAGGTTCTCCAAAACAACAAGATTTGTTGAATAGAAACATGCCACATATTAATGACAGTCGCCGGGATCTCTCCTTCGCATTTGGTGAGCCTATCTACCCAAGGATGCTCCTGTCCAAAGAAATCAGTCTAATCGAGGATGACAAAACATTTTCTCTCTCCTCCAACGATACCTCCTTTGAAAAGACAGGTTCCGATAGAGCATCAACCTCACCGTCTGAAGAAAAAGCTTTTTCGGATCAGGAACAACAGGTGCTCATCGATCAGTATCGAGACTGGAAAGGAATTGGGCGGGACGCCTCATATTTCATGGGGTATCAGGCTGTTGTTGCTGGAGCCCTTTATCTTCTGCCAGAGAGTGTGACAAATTGGACTGACGAACAAAAAAGGACCACGGCAAACAAATGGGCAGAAAACGTGCAAAGCGCAACATGGGATAAGACCAGGCATGGATCAACTACCTGGCTCACCCGTATTGGGGTGCTACCTATTACATCCGGGCCAGGGAGCGCGGTTTCGGGGAGTTTGGCTCATTCTTGTACTCAGCGTTTCTCTCCGCGCTGTATGAATATGGAATTGAGGCTTTTTTTGAGCAACCATCGTATCAGGATCTGATCGTCACTCCCGTGGCAGGAGCACTGATCGGCAAATTTATCTTCGAACCCATCAGGGCAAGTATCAAGTCCAAAACAGAACTTAGATGGTTTGATCATCTACTCCTCATCCTGACCGATCCGCTGGGCGCAGCGAACAGTCTGGTTGATAGATCACTGGGTATCAAGTCGAATGTTCGATTAGCCGCTCCTGGGGTTACATCCCTACGACCCGATCGACCTTATTATCATACTGTCGGATATCAGAAGAGACAGGATGAAAACAACTCCCGTCAACATGGATTCGGCATTGGATTTGATCTTATGTGGTAGCGAGAAGCGCGGTTTCGCGTTCAGTAGAAGAGCAGGTCAGGGAAATCAGCAAATCTCTATATCATCAATTCCCTCAGGGCCAGGTTACCCCCATCACGAAGTTGTGGGTATTGATGCCGCGATCATGTACATAAGGGGAGGAGATGTGTACGAAGCGATATTCCACCCTCAGAGAAAATGTCTTGGTCAGCTGATGTTCAATTCCTGTTCCTGTCTCAATAAGCGCTGCGAATTCTCTGCGCACAAGGTTGTCGGTTTCTCTGTTTGTGGTGGCATAGCCTAAGCCTCCCCCTGCGAGAGCGAACCACGAACCCCGGCCCCATGATATGGGTCTTACAAGGAGATAGACGTTTGCACCGAGAAGGTCAATATCCTTTCTACCGGAGATTGCATAGTGTGAGAGATTGCCCTCCACATTGACGCTCCATAATTTGCTTATCGGAAACTCGACGCTGGGCAGCAGGGCAGTATGGGTCAGTTCGGGTTCAGCGTTGGCCCCCCATCCTCCCAGAAGGGAGATGCCCCAACGGGTTCCTCCATCTTCCCCGTAAGCGCAAGGGACCAACAGCACAGACACAAATGGCGACCAGGCAGGCCGTGAACAGCAGCATTTCTATATCTCTCCTCATCCTCTGCTCCTCTCTGAACAACCACAATATTCTGGCACCTTACGGCTCCACTTCAACTGTAACGCACTCACGACAGGGTTTCAACTGCAACCGTGATTCCCGGCAACAGTGCCTCAGACTTATTAACTGCCCGCATCTGGGGCCTCTCTATGCCGGAAAGGCAAAGAGCAGATAAAATTATCCAAGTTCAGCTGAAGACTTCTTTGCAACTTTAGGGTGTCTGCCAATCTCGGTGAGAAGGTTATCTGGATAAATTGCCTTTTCTTCAGTATCAGATTTCCTCACCTACTGCTTTGCATGAACTACCCATACAATTTTATTATATTAAGTTACTCAGATTGTCAAGGAGTTGTGTCCGTCAAGCGTATTACCCGCCTCGGTTGCAGCGGTTTGTCCGAACAGTCACACGGTTTGAACGGGAAGTTGTTGAATGAAGAGTTGACTCCTCGTGTGAAGGCCTTGGAGACAAATGATTGACAACTTCCTGTGCTGTTGTTTTTATCACACTTTTCCGATGTGCAAGATTTCAAATGGCAAATCCCTTAATGGAGTAACTCACCGTGGAGATGGTACAACAGATGGAGCAGATTATCTGTTAGTAAGAGCACTTTTCGACATTGATGTCGAATATTTTTCTTAAAAACGACAAAAATGTTGGTGGCGTTTGGTTTCACGTATGTGTTACCCAATGATTTCAATCTATTTGGATTAAGTACCCCTTGGAATGAATATTGCTGAATAAACTATAGATCTGGGCAGGTTCTCGAGGAAGTGGTATACTTATCCATAAGGGTGTTGCGGATGGCATGACATTGGGTACACAATAGGCGAAATAGCCGGTATAAGCTCCCAGAATCGGGTTTCATGGGAAATAGAAAGACGGTAAATGCGATGAAGAAGATTAAAATCTTGGTTTTAGCGTTGTTTTTAGTCACAGTTCTTTTTACAACTCCGGCAGCAGCTCGTGGCGGTGGTGGCCAAAGTGGCGGGGGGGGACGTGGAGGAGGTGGAAATTTTGGAGGGTTCTCTGGAGGACATGGTAGTGGATTCTCTGGTAGTAATCGAGGATTTAGTAGTGGAGGACCGAGCCAACGTTCATCAACCGGCAGCATTAGGCCTTTACCGAGGAGTGGCGGCGAATATAGAAGTAATCGAGGATTTAGTGGTGGAGGACCGAGCCAACATTCATCAGCCAGCAGCGTTAGGCCTTTACCGAGGAGTGGGGGCGAATATAGAAGTGGTTTCAGCGGGGGATCTCGTGGAGGTTACGTTGCGGGACATTACTATGGAGGACACTATTATTCCGGAGGACATTATGGAGGGTATAGCAGATACTATTATAGAGGATATGCCCCCTATGGAGCAGCCTTCGGGTTTTTTCTTGGTGGGGTAGCTGTTGGAGGTCTATATACTCCATTCTGGTGGCCTTATTACTACATACCGGTACCTCCAGCCTATTATGACCCGTACTACCGATTTTCCTATTCTGCTCCGTCATATGTAATAGAAGTTCCTCCAAGTGAAGCCACTACCGCATATTCCCAAGAACCTCTACCAGCAACGATGCCACCAAACCAATGTTATGTGCCTCAAACTGATCAGAATGGAAGTATGATCATGGAAAATGGTAATCCGGTTCCTGACTTTTCTAAACCAGTACCTTGTCCTCCACGACAATAGCTAAAGAAAGGAAAAGAATAGAGATTTCTGTATATATACGACAAACAAAAACAATGTTACCGGAAGATACGGGTAAGCCATACAAAATACAGACAACACATATGCGAAGTATAAAAGTCCGCTGAATACTCAGCGCTGCTTCGGATAATCAAGAACACCGCTGACTAAGTTCACAAACATGAATAGAGAAAGAATGGGCATATTTCAGGCCGGGATGGACCTTGATGGATTGCGCGAAACGCAAAACCTGGAACACACGGGCATCTATCAGCATGTTGAAAAAGCATGAGAACCGGAGCGACAGGCAATCATAATCGCGCTCCATACCTTTCCTGAAAACATGGCGAAGGGCCGTGTTTCTCAAAGCAAGGTGCAAAATACTCCTTTTAGGGGCACAGGTACGCTCGGCTGTTATATTGCCACGCGGCGTGCGTGAACCCAGTATGTACTGGGAAATATTTTCTTGAAATGGACGATCTCAAGTCCGACCTCGCGAAGAAGATCCTGGATTTGTTGTTGCGTGTAAAAATATCCGCGAACTCCATGTTGACGGTAGTTGAAACCGGCCATAAAGGAAAACATGTGTTTTGAGGGAAATGTCACAATAGCCTCTTGCGCGACACGCCTGAATGAAGCCAGGTAGATACCGGCATCATTTACATCTACAAATCCAGGACCCCGATGGCAAGAGCGAGATCATACTCCTGTCCGGTTTGTCTTGACCAATCGAGATAATCGGCAAGAACAGTCTGGACCCGATCGCTCAGTCCGGACTGCGCAAGAAGGTTTTCTGTAGCATCTATCATTTCTTTGCAGGAATCCAGACCTGTAACGGCAATTCCACGGTTCGCGAGTTCCACTGAATAGATGCCGGTACCGCATCCGATATCAAGGACACTCTGCGGTTTAACTCTGGCAAGATACTCCATCGTATATCTGAAAATGAGGCGCAAAGGAAACCACCCGATCTGATAAATAATGTTGCGCAGATTTATTGATTTCTTTCCTGAATAGGCCTCTTTATAACACCTGACCCGCTTCGAAAAGTAATCCTGAATTGAACTTTGGTGTTTCATCATTTTGATCTTTCCCTTTTATTACTTGATTTTATACTAACAAACAGAAAGAGGAAATTCAAGAGATAAAGACGGCACCGATTTTTCGAACTTATTCACCTCTCTCATGCTCAGGAACGGGGGCGGCCTTTTCCGAAACATCAATGGTCGCCATCCTTGTTCACCTGTTATGTCCGGTCAACAAAGCAATAGAAACGATAAATGTCAGCAATCAAAGATGCAAAAAGGTCTTTGAATTTCCGCGGCAATATAGTATTTTGTCCATAGTCTTGAGGAGAATGAATGGATAATAAATTTGGAACAGATATGTCTGTAGGGAGCATCCCCAAGCATCTTCTGCGTTTTTCAATCCCCATGCTTATAGGGAACCTGATACAAATAGGTTACAGCATTGTTAATAGAATATGGGTGGGAAACTTGATTGGGGAAAATGCGGTTGGAGCAATAGGGGTAAGTTTTCCTATCTTTTTTACACTCTTAGGTCTGTCAATGGGCATATCCATGGCCTCTACCATACTTATCGCCCAGTACTACGGGGCAAAAAAGCATGCAATGGTTGAAAGGGTCGTCGGCAACTCATTTTCTTTGGCACTCATAGTTGGGACCATCCTGACCATTGCGGCCATACTATCAAGCGATTTTCTCTTAAGACTTATGGATACACCTCTGGAGAATTTTGCCATGGCATCGAGCTATCTCAAGATAACCCTTGCCGGTTTTATTCTCTTCTACCTGGGATTTCTCATAAACTCCATTCTTCGGGGTATCGGCGATGCCGTGACACCGCTTGTGTTTATGTCCATAGGAATCGGAATAAACGCGGTCCTCGATCCCTTTTTTATCGGAGGATGGGGGCCCTTCGCAAGCCATGGGCTCAACGGGGCTGCTTACGCGACCTTGATATCACAAGTCATAGCAGTGGGTATCAGTATTGTGTACCTCAATCGAAAAGGCCATTTTGTTGCCTTTAATCCAAGGAGACTCATACTGGATAAACACATTACCTTCCTGCTTTTCAAAATAGGATTTCCGTCAATCATTCAGCAATCCCTTATTTCCATCAGTGGCATGTTTGTGCAGACCTTTGTCAACTCCTTCGGGGCCTCGGCAGCAAACGCCTTTGGCGCGGTCTTGACAATCGACATGTTCGCTTTCATGCCCGCAATGTCGATGAGCATGGCAGTGGCGACACTCACCGGACAGAACCTCGGAGCCGGCAGGCCTGAAAGGGTAAAACGCGTATTCAAATCCGGCGTCATGATGACCTCTTCCATTACCATTCTCATATCTTTCATTGTCGTCGTATTTTCGAAATTTATCCTCATCATGTTCGGTCTCGGTGATGACGCGAAGGTGATGGAGATAGGGATCTCCTATCTTCGTATCGCCGGTTCCTGTTACATCTTTTTCGCCATTATGTTTATATCAAATGGCGTTATCAATGGCGCCGGTCATACCATCATCACCATGGTTTTTACATTGCTGTCGCTATGGCTCATACGGGTGCCTCTAGCATGGTTTCTATCAAAAACAAGCCTTGGAATCGCAGGGATTTGGATTTCGATAGCGTGCAGCTTTTTCGTGACAATGATAGTAAGTCTTGCCTACTACTTTTCTGGAAGATGGAAAAAATCGGCGGTTATCAAAACCCCCGCCCCGGTGCCATTTGTGGAATAAATCCTTCGACACCGCATAGAGCATGGCGCAAAGGGCATAGCGCGTAAAAACCGTAAATTGCGGATGGCAAGAGGCGTAGAGAAAACCGCATCACTTGTTCCTTGCAATCACTTTTCCGATTTACGATTTACCATTCACGATTTACGGCCTCTCTCAACCTTGAACCCCTAACCTTGAACATTGAACTGGTTATGAATAATGTGTTATAAAAACACCATGTACGTTGATTCCCACTGCCATCTTGAAATGGATACTTACGATGATGATCGAAACACAGTCATTGAAAAATCCATACAGGAAGGTCTTCAGTATATGCTCACCGTCGGTACGGAAGAGAAGCATTTTAATACGGTCATCGAGATCATCGACAAATACCCGGCGGTTTACGGCGCATTGGGCGTACATCCTCATAACAGCAATGAGTTTACACCCGTTGTTGCCGATAAGATTCGGCTCTGCGCGAAGCATCGCAAAATAGTGGGCTATGGAGAAATAGGCCTTGATTTCTTCAAGAACTATGCTCCAAGAGAAGCTCAGATCAAGGCTTTCAGGGAACAGTTGGAACTGGCAAAAGAACTCCATCTGCCAATTATTGTCCATTCCCGGAATGCCAGGGAAGAGACTCTCAGCATACTTAAAGAATCTTATCGCAATGGCAATGGCGGGGTCATTCACTGTTATTCCTACGACCTCGACTACGCGAAAAAGTTTCTTGATATGGGTTTTTACATATCCATCCCGGGACAATCACTTACAAAAATAACGAAGAGCTTACGAAAGTCGTGGAGTATGTTCCCGATGATAGAATACTGGCCGAAACCGACGCCCCTTTCCTGACGCCCCATCCCCACAGAGGAAAACGGAATGTCCCCTATTTTGTGAAACTCACCATCGAAAAGATGGCACAGATCAGAGGCAAAGATAAAGAGGAACTCGCCTCTGCCATGTGCGATAATTTCCAAAACTTTTTTTAGAGAACGTAGCAGCGGAAGGGATTATGAAACCGGCCATCATCATCGTCGATATGCTGGAAGGAAACTATGGCAAAGAAAGAAACGCGGACAGAGAAGAGGAGAAGATTGTTCCTGCTGGTGAGAGATTTCCTGAAACAATGCCGCAGTCTTTCAATACCGGTTATATTCGCCTGCGACAGTTTCATGGAAAATGATTTTATCTTCAAGGGCAGGATGAAACCCCACGCCATACGAGGCACGGAAGGCACAAAACCTCTTTCCGATCTGGAGCCGGAAACAACTGATATTATCCTGGAGAAACGCAGATTCAGCGCATTTTTCAAAACAGATCTGGACCAAACCCTGAGGACTTTAGAAATAGATACTGTGGCCGTCTGCGGTATCAACACTCATTTCTGTGTCCTCGCCACGGCTTTTGACGCCTTCTGCAATGATTTTGCCACAATCATTCTGGAGGATTTAAGCGCCGCCTATAAAAAAGAGATTCATGAAAATTGTCTTGACCCGTATAGACGCTCTGCTGTTTATCCTATTTTACGGGTTATGAAGACAGCAGATTTCCTGAAAGAAGTTGGAGATTGCAAAAATGCGTAAAAAAAAGATGCCTAATATCTACATTCGTCAATATCAGGAATTTAAAGAAAAACCTTCACTGGTGCGAAAACCTTTTGTCATTGTCCTTGCTGTCATTATTGTCCTTGCCGCAGGAGCCATGGCATATATTTACAGGGACATGTGGATTAAAAAACCACAGCAGTTGGTCACCATAGTCCAGAAAGAAACCGTTTCGATCTATTTTCCTACAGGCCAGGGTAAACTTGTTGAAAAGAAAATTGATATTATGAGTAATCTCAGTGATAAAGAAAAAGGGAACTTCATCATCAGAAACCTGAAAACGTTTAAGAGTATCCCTGAAGAACTGACGCTGAATGATCTTGTCGTTGACTCCGACGGTGTTTTGTATCTTAATTTTTCAAAAAATATTTCAGAAAAAAAGACAACATCGATGACAGAAATTTTGAGAACATTTTCAATTGTAAATTCCTTTCTGGGAAGCTTCAGAAACACAAACAAGGTCCAGTTCCTCATTGAAGGGCAACCTGTCTACACTTTAAACGGTACAGTTTATACCTATAAGCCTTTAGAATTTAACCAAGATTTGCTGGAGGATTAAATGATAGATCCGAAACTGGTCAGAGAACAGATTGAAATCCTGGAAGAAGGACTTAAGAAACGAGGCGCGATTTTCGATACGGGAAAGTTGGCAGAAATCGGCGAAAAAAGAAGGAGGCTCATTCAGGAATCGGAGAAGATGAAAAATGAAAAAAACGCCTTGTCCGATGAAATAGCCAAAACGAGGAAGACAGGTGTAACTCCTCCAGAGAAGATAGAGCATTTGAAGTCCCTGGGTAAAGAAATCAGCAGCGTCGAAGATGACCTGAAGCGCATTGAAAAAGAATGGGAAGACATTCTCCTCGTCATACCCAATCTCCCCCATGAATCGGTCCCCGTGGGCACTACTGACGAAGACAATAAAGTTGTTAAAAGCTGGGGAGAAAAACCGTCCTTTGATTTTGAGCCCATGGCACACTGGGACATTGGCGAAAAACTCGATATTCTCGATTTTAAAAGGGCCGCTAAGATTACAGGATCACGGTTTACCCTCTACAAATCATACGGAGCGCTCCTTGAACGTTCCCTCATCAATTTCATGCTTGACCTCCACACCAGAGAACACGGATACACAGAGGTCCTGCCTCCCTTCATGGTCAATCGGGAAACAATGACAGGAACAGGGCAGTTGCCGAAATTCGAAGAAGAACTCTTCCGCCTCGAAGGTCTCGATTACTTCCTTATCCCTACGGCGGAAGTCCCCGTTACCAATATTTACAGTAACGAAATTTTGAAGGAAGAGGAGCTTCCTGTAAAGTTTGTCGCCTATACCCCCTGTTTTAGAAAAGAAGCAGGCGCGCACGGCAAAGACACGAGGGGATTAACACGTCAGCATCAGTTCAACAAGGTAGAGCTGGTTAAGTTTGCCCATCCCGATAATTCCTATAACGAACTCGAAGGACTGCTCCTCGATGCCGAAGACGTTCTTAAAAGATTAAACATTCATTACAGAGTCTCCCTCTTATGTACCGGCGATATCGGTTTTTCCTCAGCCAAAACATACGACATTGAAGTATGGCTGCCGGGACAGAATATTTACCGGGAGATATCCTCCTGCAGCAACTTCGAATCCTTCCAGGCGCGAAGGGCAAAAATCAGATATAGAAAATCAGGCGGCAAAATAGAGTTTCTTCATACTCTCAATGGGTCAGGACTTGCAATAGGAAGGACCGTCATGGCAATCATGGAAAACTTCCAGACCAAAGAAGGTTTCATAACAGTGCCTGAAGTCTTAAGACCCTATATGCATGGAATTACGCGGATTCCACCGGCTTAGATAAACCCGGATTTTCCATACTTATTACAACGTATCCGGGATAACTGGTTTATTCTTCTGACTATTGACTGATCTTTCTCGGTTTCTCTTATATCGATGAGTATTTGACGCGAGTCATCACCAAAAAGGGAATGAAAGAATTCAATGGCATCAAGCCTCATTTGTTTGTCGCCAAGTTCTCTCAGTGTGTTCATAATGGCAATAATTGCTTTCTTTTTTCCGGTAAGCCCTATACCCTTCACAATAAGGTCCTTGATTTCAAAAACATCTTCCTCTTTCAGATGGAGAAGAAGCGGATTGATCATATCCTTGTCCTGGATGTCAATAAGGAGTTTTATCGCTTTTGCCCTTATACCAACATCCCCGACAGAGATCAATTTCAGGATGGGTTGAATGTCAATACCCCTGCCGTCTTTTTTCGCCTTTTCAAATAAATGTCCATACTCTTTACCACAGGCGATAAGGCTTCCAAGAACAAGGCCCATTTCGTATTTATTGAAAATCATCTGGTCTTTCCATATATCGACGAGCATCAATGATTCATTATCAAGGAATGTTTCATTGACAATACAATTTTTGAAGACAGTCCGTACTTTTCTTCTCGACTCAAAATCACCAAGTTTCAATACATTATAGAGCGGCCCTCTCAGATGTCTGCTCATCAGTGAATAATAGGAGATCCCCCGAGATGTCGTCTCTTTGAGAATATCCTTTTCTTTGAGTGAGGTGACAAAAGCAGCTATAGTTTCATCGGGAAGCAGGGTCTCATCATAAATTTCATCTACGGTATGCCTTCTGGCCGCCTTTTCATGTCTGTCTACAAAAAATGCCATCATCGATCTGAATTCATAGAGGTCTTTCAGGTCAGACAGCGCATCTTCAAGTATTTTTTCAAGGTTGCGGTTCGTTTGTAACAGCTCAACTTCTATGGGTTTATAATGCGGATCATCGTATGCCTTATTGCTCGCTACGGGTCTTAATCGATAGAGGGCGGCAGTGTTTATTCCGTGAAGCACAGGATACCATTCGAAAAAGGTCTCCTGATCGCCACAGATAATGAGATAGATATTTTTCTCTCCCTTGCAGAAGTCAAAGAACCGTTCAAATTTTTCTCTCTCTGCCGCGTCAACACCTAGTATTTTTTCTATTGAATCAATAATGAAAAAACAGGGCACCTCTTCCACAAGCTTTTTGCAGAGAGAGATTACATCAAAATCAGCAGGACCGGAAATGTTCAGTTTACGATTTATTACATCCCTTATTTCGCTCGTCGGATGAGACCATGTTTCACAATAAAAGACATTGGAAGTTAATTCAAGAAGCTGGGGTATGATAAAAGATTTTAAAACCTTCGTCTTTCCCGTCGAATTACCGCCTACAACTACTGCATATCCGTAATCAAAGAGCTTATCCAGGATGTGTTCCGCTTCATCCCATCGTTCAAAAGAAGGACCTTCAAATTCATTGTAGGGTAAAACCTCAGGTATTTCAAAGATATCTCTGTTATAGGAAAAATCACTGGTTATGTTCCATACAATCTCCTTGTACTGGAAACCCAGCCTTCCATTCACGTTGTTCTTAAAACGGGTGAACATATTTTCGACATAACGCTTCGCGCTCTCCATAGCGTGCTGCTCATAGGGGAACTTAGTGTTATATTTAATTTCGATAATACCTTCCCTGCTGTCAATATCGATGGTTGCTTCATTTGGCCTCAATATAATCTGCGGGTCTTTGTATCTCTTAAGAGGTAATGACCGGAGGTCTGTACAAAATAAATCAACAAGAAGGTGCGCAAAGTTAAATATATGCTCGAAGGTCTTTGTATTGCGGATAATTGCTTTTGCTCCGTTATCAACGATTTCCCATTCAACGGGTATTTTTTTGACAATGTTTGAAAACCCCAAATAATTGATAATCTCAATAGCACTCTCCGGGATATCCAATCTCTTCCCAATTTCATAATTTGTAAAAATCTCTTTACCGTCGCCATCTACGGCACTGAGGATCTCCCTGTTAACACTCCATTCAAAGTTTTTCGCATATTTAATATCATGCAGATAAATCGTTCCGAGAAGCGCGAATATTTCTCCTGAAAACATCTCTTCCGTTCGATCTTTCGGATCCGGGATTATTCTTTCAATGAGACTTTTTACAGTTTCGATATGGGGTTGGAGGGGCAGATCAAGACCGGGGAAAATCTTCTCTTCACAAAAGGTTTTCAGGTTCAAAAACCTCTGATGCAATTTGAGTTCTCTTTCTTTTTCTTTCAGGACATCTTCAAGCTTTGCTTTCATATAAGACTGTCGGAATTTGGTTCAGGGGAGGATTTTATGTCAAAGGCATACCGGAGAATCACTCAACGAATTTTTTTCCTCAAGAGAAAAATAATTGGACTTGCGACAAAAATGGATGAATAGCTTCCTATTAAGACTCCGAGCAACAAAGCCAGTGAAAAATCAAAAAGGACAACGCCACCGGCAAAAAGGAGGACAACGACGACCAGAAACGTACTGATAGAGGTGACAATCGACCTGCTCAAGACCTCGTTTATACTTTGATTGATGGTCGCGCCGAATTCGTCTTTATTCTTCATTTTTGCCATATTTTCCCGTATCCTGTCGAAAATGACAACAGTATCGGTAAGGGAGTACCCGGCAATGGTTAACAGAGCGGTGACAAAAAGCATGTTCATCTCTCTGCCCAATAGTATGAAAATGCCAAGCATGGAAATAACGTCATGGAAGGTAGCTATTATAGCGGTAATACCGAAGACAAGATTAAATCTGATCCAGATATAGACAATAATGCCTATGAACGAGACGATGATGGCGATAATGGCATTATTTTTTAGCGTCTCTCCCACCATGGGACCCACCATGTTGCTTTCCAGCACCTCATATTTCTTACCCTGCAAACTGGTTGATAGAATATCTTGTACTTTGTCCCCAACCTTTTCTTTTTCAGAGTCAACGATCTTTGTTTTCACCAAAAAGTCTTTTGTGCCGCTTACTTCCTGGATTTGTACGTCATGCATGCCGTTTCCCGTAAGAGCATTACGCAAATCCCCGATGCTCACCTTTTCCTGAAACCGAAGACGCAGGTTGGTGCCGCCGGTAAAATCGACGCTGAGATTCGCCTTACCCATGGAAATCATTGCAATCGCAATAAAACCAAGAAGGATCAGAACGGCAGAGAATGCGAAGCTCTTGTTTCTCATACCAATAAAATCGATATTTGTTTTTTTTATGATTTCGCGAAACTTCATCAAATGCTCAGACTCCTTGGCTTGTATTTTGTGATAATCCAGTCAAAGATCACCTTCGATCCGAAGACAGCGGTAATGAGGTTTATAATAATACCTATACTCAGCGTGACGGCAAAACCCCTGATCGGTCCCGTGCCGAAAATAAAGAGCGCTGCCGCGGTAGTCAGCGTGGTCACGTGGGCATCAATAACAGTAAGCCATGCTCTTGTATAACCGCTGTCTACAGCAGCTCGAACAGTTTTTCCGAGACGCAGTTCATCTCTTATTCGTTCAAAAATAATAACATTGGTATCGACGCCGATGCCCATAGTGAGGATAATACCTGCTATACCCGGCAGGGTCATGGTGAATTTAAAGATGCTGAAAGCCCCGAGGAGATAAATAACGTTCAAAAAAAGAGCGATATTGGCAACAACGCCTGATAGCTTGTAGTAATAGATCATAAAAATAATAACGAGGAAGGCTCCGATGATTGATGCCTGTATACCACTTCTGATAGAGTCCTGACCAAGCGTCGGCCCTACGACATTATCCTGGATAATCTTTACCGGCGCGGGAAGGGCTCCGGCTTTGAGCACAATGGAAAGGTCTTTCGCCTCATCGTTTGTGAATCCACCGGTGATCGATGCTTTTCCGCCGGAAATTCTCTCCCTGATGGCAGGCGCGGAATATACGGTATTATCGAGAATAATGGCAAGTCTTTTCTCTACATTTGCCGCGGTAATCTGATCAAATAACTTCGCGCCTTCACTGTTGAATTCTATTGCCACATAAGGTTCATTTCCAAAATCACCGCCAAACCTTACCTGCGCATCGGTAAGCAGTTCGCCGGTTAAAACGCTCTGCTTCTTGAGAAGAATGGGCGATGTCGTGGTGATGCCTGTCTCCCGGTTTCTCACCTTCATCGTCAGGAGCTCGCTTCCCTCGGGCGCTATACCGCTTGCCTGAGCGCTTGCGGTGTTTTCTTCGTCAACGAGCTTGAATTCAAGCTGTGCTGTTTTCCCTATCAGTTCCCGGGCTCTTTTGGGGTCCTTTATACCGGGCAACTGGACAAGTATCTGGTTCTCCCCCTGCTTAACAATAACCGGTTCGGATACTCCAAATTGATCTATTCTGTTCCGTATCGTTTCAAGGGCCTGATCCACTGCATTGTCCTTGATTGCAGTTAATTCTTTTTCAGGGAGGAGAAATTCAAGCTGCACCGTATCCCCTTCAACCTTTGAAGCCCCTGCTTTTAATTCCGGAAATCTGTTTCCCACAATATTATATAGTTTTTCTTTCTGTTCCGACCGCACAGTAACAAGCACGGAATATTCTTTCTTATCAAGTCCGAGAAAACGGATGCCATCGCTAATCATGGCGTCTTTCAAAGCGTTAAACCTTCTCTCTACCATATTCTCCATAAGCTTAACCGTGTCCAGCTCAAGGAGCAGGTGCATACCACCCTTCAAATCAAGCCCGAGACGGACTTTATCGGAAGGAAGATACTTTTTTATGTCACCCTTAAGCTCGTAAACATTGGGCAGACAGTAAACAATGGAGATGACAAGAAAAACGGCTATAAGAATAAATCTCAACTTTATGGACTTAAACACTCTTTAACCTCATTGTATGAATTAGGCAAAACATAGCAAAAATATATTCTTATGGGCTATTTGTCAAGAAAAATCTCTTTCGGTGATGTAGAATTTAATTCTCTGGACTACAAAATATTGTATGGTATATGATACATTTTAGCATAAACACCACTTATCAGAACATATATTATGGATCGAGACCAGGCAAAAATAACAATAGAAAACCTCGAAAAAGCATAGAATACCACAACCACCGATATTATGTGCTTGATGACCCTGAGATTTCCGACGCGGAATACGACAGGCTCATGAGAGAGCTTTCCGAACTTGAAACAGGCTACCCTGAGTTTTTCGACAACAACTCTCCAACCCAGAGGGTCGGGGCCAAACCTCTCGAAGCCTTTTCAACTGTTTCACACACAATACCCATGTTGAGCCTCCAGAACGCCATGTCCATCGAAGAAATAAGAGATTTTGACAAACGGATAAAAAAACTGCTCAATATCGACAATGTCGAGTACGTCATTGAGGTAAAGATTGACGGTCTCGCCGTTGAACTCGTTTATAGTCAACGGTATTTTCACGCTGGGTTCCACAAGGGGTGATGGATACATCGGCGAAGATGTGACACAGAACCTGAAGACAATACGTTCAATCCCCATGAATCTTTTGAAAGAACGGTACGAATATCGATTCCTGAAAGACTTGAGGTCAGGGGAGAAGTATATATGGGAAAAAAAGAATTTCTTGCCCTTAATGAAGCAAGGGAACTCTCCGGCGAACCGCTTTTCGCGAATCCAAGAAACGCGGCAAGCGGGTCTATCCGGCAGTTGGACCCAAAAATTACGGCCGGCAGAAAACTGAACATCTTCTGTTATGCCGCAGGTCAAATAACAGGGATTGACCTTCGCGACCCACGAGCAGTTCCTGCAGTATTTAAAAACATGGGGTTTCCGCGTAAATCCCTTAACAAAACTCTGTCGGGGCATCGATGAGGTCATTCATTACTATAAATATATCGAAAGCATCCGGGATGAAATCCCCTATGAGATCGACGGTACTGTCATCAAAGTAAACCATATCGCGTTGCAAAACCGGCTCGGCGCTGTCTCCCGGTCTCCACGTTGGGCCATCGCCTTTAAATTCGCTGCCCGCGAAGAGGTCACCACCGTAGAAGATATTGATTGTCAGCGTGGGAAGGACAGGCGCGCTGACGCCTGTTGCGGTCCTCACACCTGTAGCAATCGGTGGAGTGGAGGTATCCAGGGCAACACTCCACAATGAAGACGAAATAAGACGAAAGGGTATCATGATCGGTGATACCGTTGTCGTCACCAGGGCCGGTGATGTTATCCCCGAAGTAGTGCGGGTCATTGAGGAAAAACGGTCCGGGAAAGAGAAGCCATTCGTCATGCCTGATGTCTGTCCCGTCTGCAATGAGGCTGTTATAAGACCGGAAGGCGAAGCCATCAGACGTTGCATCAATATAAACTGTCCTGCCCAGATAAAAGGCAGTATCGAGCACTTTGCTTCAAAAAGGGCAATGGACATTGATGGTCTGGGCACAAAACTTGTGGAACAACTGGTCGATAAAAAGGTCATCAAGGATGTATCAGACCTGTTTTATTTCAAAAAAGAAGCATTAAGCGGCCTTGAAAGAATGGCCGATAAATCGGCACAGAATATTCTCGATGCCATCTATCTTTCAAAGAAACGATCCTTCAACCGGTTCATTTATGCCCTGGGCATCAGAAACGTGGGCGAACATATATCAGGCCTCCTCTCCGCGCGTTATGCGGACATCTATGCCCTCATGGAAGCAGACAAGGAAACGCTTCTTTCAATCAACGAGATAGGACCTGAGGTGGCAAGCAGTATTGTTTCATTTTTCAAGGACACAAAAAATAGAGAAACAATTGAAAGAATGATGACAGCAGGTGTTATTATCGAGTATGACAAAAAAGGCGCTCAAACACTCAATGGCCTCACCTTTGTTTTTACAGGCTCTTTAAAAAGCCTGTCACGGGATGAAGCCCGAAAAAAAGTGGAAGACCTGGGGGCTCAAACAGCTCCTTCAATAAGTAAGAAAGTTAATTATGTTGTCGCCGGAGAAGAAGCAGGTTCAAAACTGGATAAAGCAAAAACACTGGGTATTAAAATCATTAATGAAGAAGAATTTCTTGCATTATTAAAGGAAAATATATGAAAAAACAGGAACTGAAAACTCCCGTTACCGCCCTTATCGGCGGTACTTCATTGATGAATTCCAGGATTTTTTCTTCCTGGAAAACGCAGCAGATAAAAACAGCCTATGGTGCCGTACAGTACAAAACAGATGGAAAATCAGTCTTTCTCCAGAGGCATGGGAAGACTTCGGTTCCTCCCCACATGATCAACCACAAAGCAAATATCCAGGCCATGAAAGACCTCGGAGCAGTGAACATCATCGCTGTCAATTCCGTCGGGAGTTTAAAGACAGCGCTCAAACCTGGCACTTTCATAATCCCTGATGATTTCATATCTCTCTGGCAGATATCGACTTTCTTCGACAATGACATGAAATTCATTGTGCCTGAAATGGATAGAAAACTCGGCAAATCACTTTATGACAGATGCAAAGAACATATAGCGCATCTGCGCTTTGGAGGAACCTATATCCAGACCACAGGACCAAGGCTTGAAACAAAAGCGGAGATCAGGATGCTCAAGGACTACGGCCATGTCATCGGCATGACCATGGCATCGGAAGCAACACTGTCTATGGAATACGGTATTCCTTACGCAAGCCTCTGCTCCATTGATAATTATTGCAACGGGCTTGTAAAAGTTCCGCTGACAATGCAAGAAATAACAGATAACATTGCAAAAAACATCAAAATTATTGAAGGGGTAATCGAAATGCTTATCACCAGAGGTATTCCATGAAAATACTCATAAAAGACGTTCTCCTCGATGGACACACAACAGATATTTTCATGGAGAATGGTGTTATTGAAGAAATCACACCGCAGTGTGGCCGCCTAGCCGATAAGATCATAAACGGCAGGAACAAGGCCGCCCTTCCCTCCTTTATTAACGGTCACACCCACGCTGCCATGACCCTTTTCAGGGGATACGCTGATGATATGCCTTTGAAAAACTGGCTTGAAGAGAAAATATGGCCCCTGGAGGCAAAACTGTCTGAAGAAGATGTCTATTGGGGGGCAAAGCTTGCCTGCCTTGAGATGATCAAGAATGGCGTCACTGTATTCAACGATATGTACTGGCACTGGGAGGCAACGGCACGTGCGACATGTGATATGGGCCTCAGGGGATTTATAAGCGCCGTCTTTATCGATATGTTCGATCCGAAAAAAAGCGACGAGCAGATCGAGGAGAATATAAAGCTTTTCGAACTATCCGAAAAATATAAACCCCATGTCACCTTTACCTTCGGTCCTCACGCAATTTATACTGTTTCGCGAAAGAGCCTGGAATGGATGCGGGACTTCTCGGAGAAAGAAAATCTTCTCATCCATATGCATCTGGCGGAAACCCAGAACGAAATAGATTTCTCAACAGAAAAATATGGCCTCACCCCTGTTGAGTTTCTCCATTCCGTGGGCCTTCTTTCACAGCGCTACATTGGTTGCCACGGGTGTATGCTCGACGAAGCTGACAGTAATATTCTCAAGGAAGAAAAGGTAAAACTCGTACACGTCCCTGTCTCAAATCTGAAACTGTCAGTAGATAAAGTCTTCCCCCACTCCCTCATGAAAACAAATGATATTCCTTACTGTTTCGGCACTGACGGGTGCGCGTCGAATAATCATCTCGATATTATAGAGACAATGAAATTCGCCTCTCTTCTCGCGAAATTCTTCTCCCATGATCCCACCATGCTGCCCGCGCGGGAAACCTTCGATCTGGCTACAAAAACAGCGGCGGAAATATTTCGTCTCGACGCATGGGAGATAAAGGTCGGTAATCGTCCGGATATTATTCTCATTGATCTCGCAAGGCCCGAATTTGTGCCCAACTTTGATATCCATTCGGACATTGTCTACGCATCAAACGGCCACGCTGTCGATACTGTCATCTGTATGGGAAGGATACTCATGGAGGGAAGATACGTGCCCGGCGAAGAAGAGATTATGAGCAAAGCTGGTCGGGTCGCAAGGGCCCTTGTCGCGCGATGAGATTCATCTGCGACAATACCCTTGGAAAATTAACAAAATATTTAAGGATACTCGGTTTTGATACTATCTCCATAAATGATCTTAATATGCTGAACAGATACAAAAATCAGGACGACCCTCCTCTTCTCTTCACAAAAAGGATGAAAACAATCTCATACCAGCCGGCAATCTTCATTCAGTCAAACCGGATTCAGGAACAAATCAAAGAAATAAAAAACAGCATCAAACCATATATCAACAGTGATAATTTTATGACGCGCTGTATTGGATGCAACACGCTTCTTGAGTCTGCTGAAAAAACAGATATAGAAGCTCGCGTTCCCGAATATATCTACCACCACCATGAAGAATTTAAAGTATGCCCATCCTGTAAGAAGGTTTACTGGGAAGGTACACATGCAGAGCAGATGAAAAAATGGACCAAGGTTTTAAAAATCCAAAAATAGTCGGGTGAAATTATGAGTTTTCCTTTTCACAAAATGATTGAAACATTGCAGGCGCTCTTTCCTGATGATGTTCCGGCCATAACAAAAATCTCTCAAAAAGAAAAAAGCGACCCCTATCTTGTGCTTATCGGTACCCTTTTGAGTCTCAGGACAAAAGACGAAATGACCGAGAAGGCCATGGAGAAACTGACAAAAAAAGCAAAAACACCACAAGAATTATTGAGAATTCCTGAAGAGGAGCTTCAAGAGCTCATTTATCCTGTCGGGTTCTACAGAATTAAAGCTCGCACTTTGAGAGATGTTTCGGGAATTATTATCGATAAATATGACGGCCAGGTCCCAGATTCAATCGATGAGCTATTAACTATAAAGGGTGTCGGAAGGAAGACCGCAAATCTCGTTATTACTGAAGGCTTTGGTCAACCTGGCATCTGCGTTGATACCCATGTTCACCGAATATCGAACAGGCTGGGTATTGTTTCAACAAAAAATCCTCACGAAACTGAAGAATCATTGCGAAAGGTCCTTCCCAAACACTACTGGATCATATACAACGCTCTGCTCGTTACCTTCGGGAAGCGCGTCTGCAAACCCATATCTCCTCTTTGCAGCACCTGCGAACTATCACGGATATGCAAGAAGGCAGGGGTTGGTAAACATAGATAAACTGTTCGTAATTTTGCGTTTCATTTTTTCGCCCTAATAAATACCCTCAAGGGATACAGGACCATTGATATGACATAAGCCATAATATACCTCCGATAATAGCATATTCATTTTACAAATCATTTTTTACCTTTACAATTGGGTGCTTTTTCTGTTAATTTTCCTAATCGTATGGGAAAATCGAAAATTATTCTTTTCATTCTGCTCTTTATCGCCTTGCCCTTATCTCTTATAGCGAGCGATGCGGAAACAATACTGAAAATTGAAGTCACCGGAAACGAGAGAATTGACACCGGTTTTATCGTAAATGTGATAAAATCAAAAGAAAACACACCCTACAATCTCGATAAAATCAGAGAGGACATGAAGAACATTTACAAAACCGGCTTCTTCAGCGATGTGCAGATTGACGTTAAAGATGCCGATAAAGGCAAAGTAGTCACTTTTGTTATTGTCGAGAGACCGCCTATAAAGACCATTTATATAACGGGAAACGACAAAATAAAGACTGCCAGTCTCGTTGAAAAATTGAAAATACGGTCTAATACCGTTTTAAATACCGACAAAATCAAAGAAAGTATTGATGAACTAAAAAAATACTATGCTTCTGAAGGATATTACGGAACAAAAATAAACTACGAAATTGATTACGGAGAGGAATATAACGTAACGGTGACTATCAATATTGATGAAACCAGTAAGGCACATATAAAAAGTATAGACTTTACCGGAAATAAGGTGTTTAAGGCAAGCACATTAAAAGATTATATGCGCACAAAGGAGAGGGGGATGTTCTCATGGTTTACCGGTTCCGGCGTTCTCGATGAAGATGCGCTTGAAGAAGACCGGAAAAATCTTGAAGGCTTCTATAACGATAATGGCTATGTAAGGGTTAACATAGGTGTGCCTGATGTTGCCATCTCTAAAGACGGTAAAGCCATTTCCATTACCATACCGATCGAAGAGGGCAGTATGTACAAAGTTGGCACAATAGACTTTGCGGGTGATATCATATTCGATAAAGATTATCTGGTGCAACAGCTTAAAACAAAAACAGGCAATACCTTCAAATCAACCTTGTACCATGAAGATGTATTGACAATAACAGATTTATATCAGGATCGCGGATATGCCTTCTGCGATATAGCTCCCCTTACTCTCGTTGATGACGATTCCAAGATTGTGAATATCAAATATAATTTGACAAAAGGGCAAGAAGTGTATTTCAACAGAATTAATATTTTAGGAAATACAAGAACAAGAGATAAGGTCGTGCGGAGAGAGTTAAGGTTCGGCGAAGGCGACCGTTTCTCGGCATCAAATCTCAAGGAAAGCAAGAGAAGATTGACGAATACTACATTTTTCAAACAGATCGATATGAAAATCATAAAAACAGAAGACCCCAACAAGGTCAATGTCGATCTTGCCGTTGAAGAAAGACCCACCGGATCCATTAACCTTGGTGTTGGATACAGCACCGAAGAACAATTGATGCTTTCAGGCGCTGTTGCGCAGGAAAACTTCCTGGGAACAGGCAGAAAACTTTTGCTGGATGCTGCAGTGAGCGCCGTTACACAATCATATAAATTAACATTTGTCGAACCATACATTTTTGACAAAAACCTCGCCGCGGGGTTTAGCATTTTCAATTATGCCAGGGAATTGGACACCTATGATTATGAAAGAGTGGGCGGCAGCGTCACTTTAACCCGACCCCTCACGAACTTTGTAAATATTGCGTCACGCTACAGATTGGAAAGGGTGGATGTCCTGAACATTCGTGATTACGCAACCCCTACCATTAAAGCGCAAGAAGGATCTAACGTGACGAGCGCCATCTCCCTCTCCCTGTCAAAAAATACCATCGATGATATCATGAATCCCACACGGGGCATAAACACCAATATTACCATGGAATTTGCGGGAGGTCCTTTATCAGGTGACAATAATTTCTATAGCTTAACAGGATCCTACGGGCGATATTTCCCTGTGAAATTCCTGGAAAGCGCCTTCTTTGTCAAGGGTACTGCCGGCGCGATCCGGTCTTACGGCGGGAAAGAAGTACCAATTTACGAAAAATATCTATGTCGGTGGTCTTAACTCTATACGAGGCTTCGAATATGGTGAAGCGGGCCCCTTGGACATAAACGGCGAACCGTTGGGAAGCTTAAATCAGCTTTTCTTCAATTTTGAATGGATTTTCCCTATTTTTAAGCCGGCAGGCCTGAAAGGTGTCTTATTTTTCGATGCCGGGCATGGTTTTGACAAAATAAATGATTTTACTTTAAAAACAACTGCGGGTTTTGGTATCAGATGGAATTCACCGCTCGGTCCCCTCAGGCTCGAGTGGGGTTTTAATCTAAATCCCAAGCCTTGGGAGAGAGCAAACGCATTCGAATTCGCCATTGGCACTCAATATTAACGAGGAGGAAACATGAAGTATATTATCACATCTTTTTTTATTTTCGCAACTTTATTGGCACCGCAAATCTCAAAAGCCCAATCTATGAATATAGCCTGTGTGGACCTCAAGAAGGTCGTCATTGAATCGGACCAGGGAAAACAAATTCAGAAAGTCCTTACAGATGAAGCTGAACGGCTTAAAAAAACCCTTGACGCAAAACAGGATGAACTGCAAAAGCTGAAAGACGCCATTGAAAAACAGGGTGCAACAATAACTCCGGAAGCACGAGCGGAAAAAGAAAAACAATATCAGAGCAAACTGAAAGATTATCAAAGATTGGGTGGTGATTATCAAACAGAGTTACAGCAGAAAGATTCTGAATACATGCAAAAAATCTTAGCTGAACTTGAGGGTATTATTAAAGCTGTAGGTGAAAAAGAAAAATATCTTATTATACTGGAAAAAAGTCAGGGTGGAATACTCTATTCAACGCCTGCGATAGATATAACTGACAAGATTATCGCGGCCTTTAATGAAGCTACCAAGAAGAAAACACCCGCAGCTCCTGCTCCTGCGGTCAAAAAATGATCCCATTAAAGAAAATAGTTTCTCACATTAATGGTCATTTAATTGGCGATGAAAACGCAAAGATTAGCAGTATCGCAAGCATAAAGGATGCAAAGGAAGGTGAAATCACCTTTCTTTCGCATCCCCGTTACAAAAAATATCTTCAGGATTGCAGGGCATCGGCAATTATCGTCGGGAAAGATTTTCCTGTTGATACATTAAAGAATATGCATATCATTGTCTCCGAACAACCCGTTGCCGCCTATATCAAGACTTTTCAACTCTTTACAAAAGCCAGAAAAAGAAAGGCAGGATCAAGCAAACTGGCCCTGGTGTCAAAGCAATCAAGGATTGCGAAAGATGCCTCGATAGCCCCCTATGTCTGTTATTGACAAAAAGGTTGCCATTAAATCAGGCGTAACGATTTATCCCTTTGTATACATAGGTGAAAATGTTGCAATCGACGAGGGAAGTACCATCTATCCCCACGTAACCATCTATAATAACGTGACCATTGGAAAAAACGTTATCATTCATAGCGGCACCGTCATTGGCAGTGATGGCTTCGGATATATGTGGGACGGCGAAAAACACGCGAAAATACCTCATATAGGAAAGGTCACCATAGAAGACAACGTGGAAATCGGAGCAAATGTAACCATAGACCGGGGATCGCTGGGTCAGACTATTATCAAAAGAGGTACAAAAATAGACAACCTCGTACAGATTGCCCATAATGTTTCAATCGGTGAAAATTCGATCATCGTTTCACAGGTTGGCATCTCAGGCAGTGTCACAATCGGTAAAAACGTTGTTCTCGCCGGACAAACAGGGGTTCGCTGACCACGTTACTATCGGTGACAATGTCATGGCAGGCGGACGCGCGGGCATTACAGGTGACGTGCCTCCTAATTCACTGATTTCCGGCACCCCCCATATGCCTCATAAAGAATGGCTGAAACTGACACATTTATTTGAAAAAATTGCCTCTTCTTTTTGAGAAGATGAAAAAAATTGAAAAAACACTCCATCTGGAGGATAGCAATGGTTGATATCGATGAAATAAGAAAGCTCCTTCCGCACAGATACCCCTTTCTTCTTGTAGACAGAATTGTGGAGCTTGAATTGTCAAAAAGGATCGTGGGGATAAAAAACGTTACTTTCAATGAACCCTTTTTTACCGGTCATTTTCCTGAAAAACCTATTATGCCGGGAGTACTCATCCTCGAAGCCATGGCCCAGACAGGCGGCGTGCTGGCTTTTAAATCCTTTCCCGGTATGGAAGGCTCTGTTTTTTTCACCGGCATCGACGATGCACGCTTCAGAAAACCCGTCATTCCCGGTGATCAGTTGAAACTCGTTGTAGAAGTGGTAAGACACAGGCGGGAAATATGGGTTTTTGATGGAAAAGCCCTTGTCGATGATGACGTTGTTGCTGAGGCACGGATTATGGCCATGCTGAAAATGAATAAGGAGTAATAAGGTGATACATCCTACTGCAGTCATACATAAAAAAGCAAAGATTGATAAAAGTGTTGAAATAGGACCTTACTGCACAATAGATGGTCCGGTTAAAATCTCGAAAGGCACAAAGCTCATCAGCCATGTTGTAGTTCAGGGCCGGACAACTATCGGGGAAAACTGCACTATCAGCCCCTTTGCCTCCCTCGGCGGCGCACCCCAGGACATTACTTATAAGGGAGAAGACACACAAGTCATCATCGGTAACAATACCAGGATCATGGAATATGTCACAATAAACAGAGGTACAGAACATGGTGGCGGCATAACAAGAGTGGGAGATCGTGATTTCATCATGGCATACGCTCATGTAGCCCACGACTGTATTCTGGGAAACAATGTCATTTTGACAAACGGCGCCACCCTGGGGGGTCATGTGGAGGTCGCAGACTTCGCTACTATCGCCGCTTTATGTGCAATACATCAGTTTTGCAGAATCGGACAGTACGCCTTTGTGAGCGGCATGACAGGTGTTCCGAACGATGTGCCGCCCTTTGTAATGGCCGCCGCAAGTTCCGGCATCCGTGCCAAACTCTTCGGACTCAATGTTGTCGGTCTTGAACGCCATGGTTTTACAAAAGAAGACATTTCAAAACTGAAGAAAGCTTATAAACTTCTTTTCAGGTCAGCCCTTCCCCTGAATACTTCTCTGAAAATCATTCAGGAAGAGATTCAAAGCGAACATGTTCAAACACTCATCGATTTTATCAAATCATCAAAAAGGGGTATATGTCGTTAAAAATAGCTGTTATCGGCCTCGGCCACATGGGGAAAATTCACCTTAATAAACTACTTACCTTTGACGACGTAGAGGTTTCTGCGGCTGCTGATGTGGATATGGCCTGTGTGCAAGAGCTGTCGCACAAAACAGGTGTAAAAACCTGCGAAGACTATCGTGAAGCGATTCAGCTATGCGATGGCGCTATCATCGCGTCACCAACTGAAACACACTATACCGTCGGTAAAGCTTTCCTCGAGGCAGGGAAGCATGTCTTCCTGGAAAAACCTATCACCGTACATCCCGAAGAAGCACAGGAACTTATTAATATAGCAGACAGGAAGAAACTTGTTTTTCAGATAGGCCACCTGGAACGTTTTAACCCCGCATTCTCCCGGGCATTACAATTTATCCAAAAACCACTCCTCATAGAAGCAAGCAGAATAAGCCCCTTTACGGGAAGGTCCATTGATGTTGATGTTGTCCTTGATCTCATGATACATGATCTTGATCTTGTACTTTCCCTGGTCAACGCAGAAATCCAGAACCTGAGTGCGCAAGGCATCTGTTTCATGACAGATAAGCTCGACGCTGTGAGCGCCAGAATTGAATTTACCGGCGGTTGCGTGGCAAACCTTACGGCAAGCAGGATCTCACCGAATAAAGTACGCTCACTGACAATTTACGAAAATGACAAATCCCTTTCCATTGATCTCCTTCAGGGTAAGCTCGTCAGCATCATCAAAAATAGCAGCGGGAACGTGGATACATCAGAATACGCCGCAACTAAGATCGATCCGGTACAAGATGAATTGTCAGAATTCATCGACTCCATAAAAGGCAAAAAGGCCCCCAGTGTCACAGGTGTTGACGGCTTAAAGGCCCTTATGCTCGCTACCAAAATTAAAGAATACATTGCAGAAAAACAGCGTGTCTCGAACATTCAATAATAAAATATTCATTATCACTGGCGAGCTTTCCGGTGAAATGCATGCTGCTCATCTTGTTAAATCTCTCAAAGACCGTTTCCATTTTGAATTCGCGCCGTAGGCAGCAGGGGACTTGCGGAAGCGGGTGCTGAAATTATTTTCGATTACCGTAAAATCTCCCTCACAGGCATCAGCGAACTCTTATCTAAAATAGTCCATATCTACGAGCGCAATGAAGACGGTAAAAAAATATATCAGAGAAACGAGGCCGGGCCTTGTTATCCTCGTCGATTTCCCTGGTTTTAATCTGAGAATAGCCCGCTTTTCGAAAAAACTGGGTATCCCTGTACTCTATTTCATAGCTCCTCAAGTCTGGGCATGGAGAAAAAATCGCATCCACATAATAAAACGTTACATTGACCGGGTGATTTGTATACTTCCCTTTGAAAAAAAGCTCTATGACTCATACGGAATTGACGCGGTCTATGTCGGCCATCCTTTTGTCAACACAGTAAAACCATCCCTTTCAAGAGAGGAATTCTTAAAACAAATACAGGCAGACAGCAAGCAGCTAATCATTGCCATCATGCCGGGAAGCAGAGAAAACGAGATCATAAAACACATGCCTGTTTTACTTAAAACCATCACCATTATGAAAAAAAGTATCTCCGGAATAGTTGTCGTCCTGCCTCTCGCAGACAATATAGAAGAAAATATACTTGGCCCCTTCAAAGATTCCCTTAGCGATACGGTAATTATCAAAAAACATGCTTACGACGCATTAGCTTACTGTGATGCTGCCATCGTGGCATCAGGGAGTGTGACCCTGGAAGCTGCCATACTGAGAACCCCCACAATCGTCATCTATCAGATCTCTGCCCTCTCATACATTTTGGCAAAGATACTCGTCAAAATAAATTATATAAGTCTTCCAAATATTATCGCGGAAAAAGCAGTCTTCCCGGAGTTCATCCAGGACTTGGACCCTGAAAAGATTGCGGAAAAGGCGCTATATATGGTACATAATGGAAAACAAGAGATACAAAAGGATATAAATGAAATTATTGAAAAACTCGGTCATTACAACTCATACGAATCTGCAAGAGATGCCGTTATCGGATTTTTAGAGAAGAGATATGGCGCTCTATCGTAGATTACTCGCATTTCTCAAACCTTACTGGACAAAGCTTGCCATTGCCATGATCTGTATGTCCATAGTGTCGGCGACACAAAGCCCATCCTCGCCTCCATAGTAAAATATGTCGTAGATGACATTTTTGTAAAAAAAGATGTAACAATGCTCTATCTCATACCCCCCGGGATCTTTCTTCTCTTTCTTGTTAAGCGGAATCTTCTTATTATCTTCAGGCATATTTCATGGGTTATGTCGGGCAGAGAGTTGTTACCGATATCAGAAATCTCGTTTTCGCCAGCCTGCAAAAACAGCCCCTTTCCTTCTTTGATAAAACACCAACAGGCCAAAGCATTTCACGGATTATGAACGACGTGACACTCATCCAGAGCACCGTATCGGATTCCGTTACAGCCATTCTCATAGATGTCTTCAAGCATCATCGGTCTCGTCGCCGTCGTTTTTTACCGGGACTGGAGGCTGGCTACAATTTCTTTTATCGTGCTTCCCTTCGCTATATATCCTATCGTATCATTCGGTAAAAAATTGAGAAAAGTAGGGCTCAACACACAGAAATCGGCAGCCCGCCTCACAAGCTTTCTCCATGAAACGATCACAGGTCAGCGGATTGTGAAGGCATTTTCCATGGAACCCTATGAGAACAAGAGGTTTGAGGGAGAAAATGAAGAGATGTTCCGCATCATGATGAAACGGACAAAGATCCGGGCGACTCTCTCATTCAGTCATGGAAATCATCGGCGGTATCGCCATTGCCGTTGTGATCTGGTACGGAGGCAGTGAGGTTATTTCGGGCCGTTTAACACCGGGTAACTTTTTCTCCTTTACCATGGCCCTCGGTCTTCTTTACGAACCCATTAAAAGATTAAACAAAGAGAACCACAGCATCCAACAGGGGCTTGCGGCAGCCCAGAGGGTTTTTGAAATTATCGACAGAAAACCGGAAATAGAGGACAAACCGGAAGCTGTTGAGCTCGAAAAGGTTGAAGGTGTGATCGAATTTAAAAATGTCTTCTTCAAATATGATGAAAAAATGGTCCTTAAAAATATAAATTTGAGGATAGAAAAAAACGAGGTTATCGCCCTTGTGGGAGAAAGCGGTGTTGGTAAATCAACGCTGGCGAACCTTATACCAAGGTTCTATGACATTTCAGAAGGCCGACTCGAAATTGATGGCATTGAGGTCCGGAATACGACACTCAGTTCTCTCAGAAAAAATATTGCTCTTGTCACTCAGGACGTTATCCTCTTTAATGATTCCATCAGAAATAATATCGCCTACGGTGTGACACCTGATCAAAAGAAGCTTGAGTACGCGGCGACGATGGCCTTTGCCCATGAATTCATCATTAAGTTCGCGAAAGGTTATGACACAATAGTCGGCGAAAAAGGTGTAAGACTTTCCGGCGGACAGAAACAAAGAATTGCTATCGCGCGGGCACTCTATAAAGACGCGCCCATTCTCATTCTCGATGAAGCGACAAGCTCACTTGATGCCGTATCGGAAATTGAAGTGCAAAGAGCGCTGGAAAACCTTATGAAGGGAAGAACAACAATCATCATTGCCCATAGGCTCTCGACCATCATGAACGCAAACAGGATCATCGTCCTTGAAAAAGGCATGATTGTTCAGGAAGGCACTCACAATACCCTTATCGAGACTGATGGACCCTATAAGAAACTATACGAACTGCAGTTTAAAGAGAGCCCTCAGAAAATTGTCAAAATCGGGAGAAAATAGCCATGCTTAAGAAAATGCAATTTTTTCTCATGTCAAAGGTCCTCCCGCCCTTCCTGTATATATTTCTTTTGCTTCTGAGATTGACTCTTCGTGTGGAGTATATCAATAAGTCCCCCCTTGACGATGCTTCATCAAAGGGCTCCGGTTTTATCGTCTGTTTCTGGCATAGCAAGACTCCTCATGATGCCCTTCGCGAAAAAATGGGGCCCCATAAAGGTCCTCATCAGCCGCCACAGAGATGGTGAATTCATCGCGCGGGTGATACAATTCTTCAATGTAGGGACCATCCGGGGTTCCTATAAGAAGATGAGCATTTCTTCGCTCAGAGAGATCATTGGTTAATCTCAAAACAGGCATCGACATTGCCATAACACCCGATGGACCAAAAGGCCCCCGATACACGGTAAAAAACGGCATCATCGATCTCGCGCGCCTCTCCGGAAAAACCATCGTCCCTGTAACCTACGGTGCGGGTAAAAAAAAACTTTTCATTCATGGGACAGGTTCATTCTCCCCTACCCTTTTTCGAAAATTGTTTTCCTCTGGGGAGAACCTCTCTTTATCCCTCGTGACCTAAGCCCCGAAGACAGCGAAAAGAAAAAGACCGAACTGGAAGCAGCTCTCATTTCCCTCACAGATAAAGCGGATAAAATGGCATGTGGCAAATAATATATAACATACTCATCACCCTCTGTTTGCCATTTTTCGTTTTGTATGGCCTTACCAGACAAAAAATAAGAAAAAACCTCCTGGAAAGACTATTCCCATCCATAGAGAAAAGTGATATCGACAATGCTCTTTGGATCCATGCCGCGTCAATCGGCGAGGCCATCATAGCGGATAATCTCATAAAATACATGATCAAAGAAGGACAAACAGATACATTCCTCATTACCACCAATACATACTATACCAGGGAACTTTTGCTGAAAAAAACAGAGGCACACATACAAACATACGCCCTCCCCTTTGACTTCCTTTTCTGTGTAAAACGTTTTCTCAAACAGGGAACGCCGAAGGGTCTTCTCATTATAGAAACCGAAATATGGCCAAATCTTATCTGGCAGGCAAAAAAACGGGCCATGCCTGTCATCATCGTCAACGGACGTATTTCCGACAGAACCTTCAAAAACTACCTCACATTTTCATTTTTTATGAAAAGTGTTCTCTCCCATGTTGATATGGTTCTTGCACAGTCAGAAGAACACAGGGAACGCTTCATCAGGATCGGAATGGACCCCGCGAGGGTAATCGCGACGGGCAATATAAAATATTTTCGTGAATTGGAACACATCAAAGATGCAACCGAGAAGAAAAAAATAGTAACATTCGGAAGTGTTAAAGAAAAAGAACTCACCTCTGTCTATAAAACAATAGAGGATATAAAAAAACGTTTTCCGGATTACACAATCTTTATCGCGCCAAGAGAACTGCATTTAACAAGTACTATCGAAAAAGACCTTTCGTCGTCATTTTCCGTCACACGCTATTCTACATTGAGAAATGGGGCGGATCCGGATGCCGCCGATATCGTCATCGTCGATACTATCGGGGATTTATTGCACATCTACAAGCAAAGCAGGGTCGCTTTCGTGGGCGGCAGCCTGGCGCCTTATGGCGGACAAAATATTCTGGAACCGCTTTTTTTCGCAACCCCTGTGCTTTTCGGACCATTTATAGAAAACTTTAAAGATATATCCCAAAGGGTAATCGAACATAGAGCCGGCATGATGGTACACAACGCAGATGAACTCACAAAGAAGATAACAATGCTCCTCAACGATAACAAGCTCCTTCAGGAGATGGGTGGAAACGCGCGGTTTGTTATGGAAGAGGAACAACAGGCCATGGAAAAAACAGTTGAACTCATTGTGGCTGCCATTAATACCAATCATTAATTACCCTGCTAACCGGGATATAGCATAAAAGGAGGCCCCGTGGAAGAATTCACACGACTGGTAAAACTTATGGAAACCTTACGGAGTGATGAAGGGTGCTCGTGGGACAAAAAACAGACCACTGACTCCTTCAAGACATTTTTGCTTGAGGAGGTTTACGAGGTAGTTGACGCCATAGAAAAACAGGACGACAAAATGCTCCAGGAAGAACTGGGCGACCTTCTCTTCCACATCGTCTTTATTGCCCAGATATGTAAGGAGCAACACCTCTTTGAAATTAAAGACGTTATAAATGGCGTCTATCAAAAAATGTACAACAGGCATCCCCATGTTTTCCGGAAAGAACCTTCTCACATACCCATTGAAAAAAGATGGGAGGAAATTAAAAAAGAAGAGAAGAAAGATTATTCGCCCCTGTCCAACATCCCAATAAACATGCCCGCTCTTCTTCGGGCATATGCCGTGACAAAACGAGCCGCAGGAGTCGGCTTTGACTGGAAAAAAATCGAAGATGTTTATGACAAAATGTTTGAAGAAATTGAGGAGCTGAAAAAAGCACAAACCGACAGAGAACGCAGCGTCCATCAAAGAAGAGATAGGCGATCTTCTCTTTACAATTGTCAACATCTCGCGCTTTCTTAAGACAGACCCCGAAGACGCGCTTCGTTTCACGATAGATAAATTTTTACGTCGGTTTTCTTACATAGAAAAAAATACAGACATCAGAAACGCATCGCTTGAAACGATGGATACACTTTGGAACGATATAAAATATAGAGAAAAACAGGGGACTTAACCCCTCTTTTTATTCTGCCTTTACGACATTTGACGCCTGGGGGCCCTTCGGTCCTTGTACGATCTCAAATTCGACCTTTTCACCCGTTTTTAAGGACTTGAATCCGTCCTGCTGGACCGCTGAAAAATGCACAAATACATCTTCTCCATTTTCCTGCTCAAGAAACCCATACCCCTTTGAATCATTGAACCATTTTACTTTACCTACTGGCATACCACTAAGCTCCTTTCGTTGAAATTAATTAAGCTTTTTCGGCTTAATTGCTATATTATGACTATTTAAAAAACGTGTCAAGTTAAATCGTCGCTTCCCTGACTACATCAGTGGAGAGTCTATTTCTCATATATATAGAACCCGTTCTTCTCTTTCAACCTGATACTTTTTTCCTTTAATGAGCTTTTTCATTTGAATCCATTCAATACAAAACGTATAATCATTTGTATGGGCAAAGTATTTCTCGTCGGCGCGGGACCGGGTGACTTAAAACTGATAACCCTGAAGGGACTCGAATGCATTCAGGCCGCCGATACTATCATTTATGATAACCTCATTAATAAAAACCTCCTGCTTTTCGCCAGAAAAGGTGCAGAAATCATCTATGTCGGAAAAGAGGCTGGGCGGCACGCTCTGTCCCAAGGCGATATCAATGCCCTTCTCGCTCAAAAAGGAAAGGAAAAAAATGTAATTGTAAGGCTCAAAGGAGGAGATCCGTTCATTTTCGGCAGGGGCGGAGAAGAAGCGGAACACCTGATCGAACATAGTGTTGATTTCGAAGTTGTCCCCGGTGTCACCTCTGCCATATCAGTCCCGGCATATGCCGGTATACCTCTCACGCACAGAGACTATGCTTCAACAGTAGCCTTTATCACGGGCCATGAAGACGAGAATAAAAAGAAATCAACAATCAAGTGGCATGAGCTCTCGACTGGACCCGATACCCTTGTATTTCTCATGGGCATCAAAAACCTGAGGACCATCAAAGAAAGACTGATTAAGGAGGGGAAAAATCCACATACCCCGGCCTGTATTATCACATCAGGGACATTGCCGGAGCAAAGGGTTGTAACGGGTACCCTTGAAAAAATCGACGCTATCGCAAAGCAAGAGAACATAAAACCACCGGGAATTCTCATCGTGGGAGATGTTGTTCGTCTCAGGGAGAAACTCGCCTGGTATGAACAAAAACCTTTCTTTGGTAAAACTATTGTGATCACACGGGCGGCCAAACAATCAAAAAAATTTGGTGAAATACTCACTGAAAAAGGCGGCCGGGTCCTTTATATACCTACCATTGAAATAAATGCTATTGAACCAAACAGAAAACTGCAAAAAGCCATCACTCATATTTCCGATTATTATGTTATTATTTTTACGAGTGTAAACAGCGTTTCAATCTTTTTCAACAATCTCATGGAAGCCGGTAAAGATACCCGCGTGCTTCGGGACATAAAGATCATCCCTATCGGGCAGGCAACAGCAACAGTTCTTGAAATGAAAGGCATCGCGGCAGATTTTATTCCCGAAAGCTATACTTCAGAGGGTATATTGGAAATAATAAAGAAATTGAAGATAAAGGGAAACAGGTTTCTTTTACCAAGAGCTGAGGGGGGGCGTGATGTGCTCGCAGAGTTTATCAATAATCATGGCGGCATATGCGAAGTCATCCCTATATACAAGACCACCCTTCCAAAGAAAGGGGCAGCCCTTAGCGAACAACCCGATGTTATTACTTTTACAAGCTCTTCAACGGTCGATAATTTTATTGCCATTTACGGCAATAAAATATTGAAAAAGACACTCGTCGCGTCAATCGGACCCATTACCAGCGAAACACTGCGAAGGCACAACATTCCCATTCATATCGAAGCCGCGCAATACGATATTCCGGGACTTATTGAAGCCATGGAAACATATTTTATGAAGGAACGTTCTGGGGATTAAATATAATTTTCAAGCAGAAGTGAAATAGTCTTTTCAACACTGCCGGGTTCTTTTGATTCCATTTCTTTTATAGTCTTCTTCATCTTAAAGTACGTAAGCTCATCCTGAAGATCATCAGTGCTTCGATAGATACCCGATCTTCTGCCGAATCGATAGACAAATCTCTCCTCGTCGCTCAAAGCAAAGTATCGATCAATTATCTTGAGCATCTTTTCTTTGTCACCTGGCAGCTTACCGTCAACTTCCTCAAGGAGGTTAAGCACGTGGTCACTTTTAATCCAGCTCGTAATACCATCCAGGCTTTCAATCAAAAAACGTTCTTCCTGAAGAATGTCTTCTTCTGTAGGGATGATAAAATCGCCATTTGTCAGTTTTTCATAAAGGGGCATATTCTTTAAAATCTTAAGGGTCCGGAAACGGATAAAATCAGGATCGATCTTATTCAAGGCATCGGCAGTCTCTATGGCGTGTTCTCTCCACCATTGCTTTCCGCCCAGTCCAAGCACCACATATTCAGAAAGCTCAATCCCCGCTTCTTTAATTTTTCTGCCACATTCGATATGCTCATCTTTCGTAACACCTTTATTCATATAGCGCATCAGCATATCGCTTCCTGATTCAAGACCAATATGAAGCCGCGTGAGTCCTGCATCTTTCATATTTTTCAAATCATCAAGAGATAATTTTTTCGCTATCGTCCCTGAACGCGCGTATGAGGTCACTCTATTAATTGTCGGGAACATTTTCTTAAGATAGGTAAGGGCTTCGATGAAAGTCCCGGGGTTCATGGCAAGGGAATTGGCGTCCTGAATAAAAACATTTTTGCTGCCAAAGTACATCCAGACAGCTACGCTTTTGTAACATTCGTTAATAATGTAGCTTGAAAAAATATCCTCTACAAAGGATTCAGTGATCCTGCCGCCATAGCCCTTTTCTATGGATGTCTGTACGATATCATCGCAGATGGCCTTTATTGTATCAATGTCGCCTGTAATTTCTTCGAGCTTTCTCTTCTCGAACTTTCTCTCTTTATAGATATGACAGAATGCGCACTTGTTCCAGGGGCAATTCCGGGTAAACCTTATGAGAAGACTATATGCTTCATTTGGCGGCCTGATGGGGCCTATTTCATATCTTAGCGATTTGCTACTCATTCCTGCTTACATGAATGTCAAAAACCGGTGTGGACATTTTTGACATGACTTTTTTTCTTTTTTTTGCCTGACTTGCTTTCTTTTTCTTCCTGCGAAGTTCAGTTTTTTTCGTGTTTGACGGCATTTATTCCTCCTTTTTCTTCAACATACCACATAACCTCAATGTTTTCAATACATACGGGCTTTAATCTGCAGGTTATACTACCATAACAAATACGAATAGTTAAAAATGATTTCATAGTATGATAAAAGATGCTGCAATTATTTTTCATTATTACTGTCTGTGATGTCGTTTAATCGATGGCCTCTCGCTGCTATATACAGACCTGCGATGAATATAGACATGGCGCCGGAGGAAATCACAAAAAACAAGGGCATTCTTTTATGATGCCAAAGTTGTGGGAGGCTCTGTCCGGTTATCTATAAAGAAATGATTTTCTTTTGATTAAAAAGCGCCTTTAATACCGGATATTGCCATGTTATAAAAACATAGCAGAGCTTTTCTCTCGTTTTTCTTCAAAACTATCGCAAAATGCTTGAAATACTGAATGATATATGCTATTTATACTACCGTATCAAATATGCACGCCTTTCAATTGCTAACAGGGTACAGGCAACTGTCTGTTATCAAAGCGCGAAGGGCGGAAGATAAAACCAGGAGGCCCAATGTCAAATCTCACCATTAAACAATTACTCGAAGCAGGTGTGCATTTCGGACACCAGACGAAAAGATGGAACCCAAAGATGAAACCGTATATCTTCGGGGCACGAAACGGTATATACATTATTGACCTGCAAAAAACCTTGAAAATGTTCAAAGAAGCTTACAATTTCATAAAAGAAGTCTCTTCCCACAACGATTATATACTTTTTGTGGGAACTAAAAAACAGGCCCAGGAATCAATAGCCGAGGAAGCAAAACGCTGTGGCGCTTTCTATGTCAACAACAGATGGCTCGGCGGTACAATGACAAACTTTCAGACTATTGAAAAAAGTCTCGATCGGTTGAAAAAATATGAAGAACTGAAAGAAGGCGACATTTATAAAGTACTTCCCAAAAAAGAAGCCATCGGCATCGAAAAGGAAATTGATAAACTGGAGAAGAACATAGGCGGCATCAAAGGGATGGAACGTCTCCCCGGAGCACTCTATGTTGTCGATCCCAAAAAAGAGTACATAGCGGTAAAGGAAGCAAAAAAACTTGGTATACCCACAGTGGGGATTGTCGACACAAACTGTGATCCCGATGATATAGACTTTATCATCCCCGGTAACGATGATGCTATCAGGGCAATTAAACTCATTACGATGAAAATATCCGATGCCATTCTCGAAGGGAAGGCCCTCTATGTGGAAGAATTCCAGGCTAAGGAAGAGAGGCCCGCGGAAGACCTCAAACCTTTTATCGACGAGAGCATATTTGAAGACAATGACGATGTTTTAGACACCAATTCTTGAGGAGGACATTCATGGACATCAGCGCAGATGCTGTAAAGAAATTAAGAGAAAAAACAGGCGTTGGGCTTATGGATTGCAAAGAAGCCCTGAAACAGTCTGACGGCAATATGGAAAAAGCAATGGATTACTTACGGGAAAAAGGGCTGGCAAAACTGCAGAAACGTATGGGAAAAGTAGCGTCGGAAGGGTCAATCGTTTCTTACATTCATACGGGCGGCAAAATAGGCGCCATGGTTGAAGTCAACTGTGAAACTGATTTCGTTGCCAACACAAAAGAATTTCAGGAGTTTGTCAGAGACATCGCAATGCAGATAACGGCGTCAAATCCGCTTTATGTGAAACGGGAAGACGTGTCCCGGGACGTGGTAGAAAAAGAAAAAGAAATATACAAAAAACAGGCCCTTGAATCAGGAAAACCTGAAAAAATACTCGATAAGATCGCCGAAGGAAAGCTTGAAAAATTCTATCAGGAAATCTGTCTTGTCGAGCAATCGTATATTAAAAATCCCGATATAACCGTTAAAGAACTTATGGAAGAGCTTATTGTAAAAATGGGTGAGAAAATTCTTATTAACCGGTTTGTGCGTTTTCAGTTAGGGGAGACGATTGAAGAGTAGGATACAATACAAGAGAATACTCATTAAATTAAGCGGTGAAGCCCTTTCCGGCAATGAGGGATACGGCATCGATCAGAATGCCGTCATTGAGATTGCCGGACAGATCAAAGACCTCCGCAAACTCGGTGTAGAGATTGCTATAGTTCTTGGCGGAGGCAATATATATCGTGGTAAAAAAGGTGAAAAAGCAGGAATGGACAGGGTAACCGGCGACTATATGGGCATGCTGGCAACAGTCATGAATGCCCTCGCGCTCCAGAACGTTCTTGAGAGCCTGGGGCTCGAAGCGAGTGTCCAGACCGCCCTTGAGATTGAGAAAATAGCTGAGCCGTATACACGCAAAAACGCCCTCGCCTGTCTCAAAAAAGGTGTCGTTGTCATCTTCGCCTGCGGCACAGGCAATCCATATTTTACAACAGACACAGCAGCGGCCCTTCGGGCCATTGAGATAAAAGCGGACATCCTTTTCAAAGCAACAAAAGTAGACGGGGTATACGATAAGGATCCGGAGCTCCACAAGAACGCGAAATTTTACTCCGAGATTTCCTACAGCGATGTTCTCAAGAAAGACCTTCAGGTCATGGATTTAACAGCTATTACCCTTTGCAAAGAAAATCAACTTCCCCTTGCCGTATTTAACATGAGAAAAAAAGGGAACCTGAAAAAAGCAGTCCTTGGAGAACACATCGGGACTATTGTAAGGAGGTAGATATGAATCATGAGATCGCTGAAGAACTGGAGGACAAACTCAAGAAGTCTCTTGTTGCTCTTAAAAAAGACCTTTCAAAACTGAGAACAGGCATTGCTTCTGTTTCCCTTCTCGAAGACATCAAAATCGATTATTATAATCAACCGACACCACTCAACCAGGTGGCAGCCATTGGCGTACCCGACAGCAGGACTATTACAATCCAGCCATGGGACAATACCGTCATCAATGAGATAGAAAAAGCCATACAGAAATCTGATCTCGGCGTAAACCCCGCGTCTGATGGAAAAATCATCAGGCTTTCTTTTCCAAAACTGACTGAAGAGCGAAGACGTGAATTGACCAAAGTCGGCAGTAAGATGCTCGAAAACACAAAGATCGCCATGAGAAATGTCCGAAGAGACATTAATGAAAAATTAAAGAAAATGGAAAAAGACAAAGTCCTCTCTCAGGATGATCTCAGAAAACATCAGGACGAAGTGCAGAAAACAACCGATAAACATATCGAGATGGCAGATAAAACATATTCAGAAAAAGAAAAAGAGATCATGGCGATCTGACAACAACCATTCAATGGATAAAACAAAACTCGATAAGCTTCCCACCCATGTCGCGATAATCATGGATGGCAACGGACGGTGGGCAAAGCAAAAAAAAATGAAACGGGCCGAAGGACACCGGATCGGCATGGAATCGGTACGCGAGATCGTTACCGCAACCTGCGAGCTAAGAATACCTTATCTCACCCTTTATGCCTTCTCAAAAGAAAACTGGGCGCGACCGGAAGATGAAGTAAAAACCCTCATGATGCTTTTAAGCGTCTACCTTGAAAAAGAACTGCCGCTCATGCTGGACAAGGGCATACGCTTAAATATCATGGGAGAAATAAAGGACTTTCCAAAAAAACTCCAGCATCAAATGGCAGACGTTATTCAAAAAACAGCACGTAATAGAAATCTTCATCTCAATCTTGCCCTCAGTTATAGCGGCCGAAGAGAGATTGTCCACGCGGTAAAAACAATTGTGGAAGACACAAAAAAAGGGATTATTAAAAGAATAGATGAAAATCTTTTTACAAAATACCTCTACACGAGCGATACCCCTGACCCTGATCTGCTGATCAGAACAAGCGGAGAAATGAGACTCAGCAATTTTCTCTTGTGGCAGGTTGCCTATACGGAAATATATGTAACAGAGACACTCTGGCCTGATTTCAGGAAAAAGGCTTATCTGAAAGCCCTGCGGGAATTTACGCGAAGAGAAAGAAGATTTGGAAAAGTAAAGGAAGGCTGATTGGGAGAACTCCAAAAAAGAGTAATAGCCGGCAGCTTCCTCGCCCCTGTCGTTGCCGCATGTTTTTTCTTTTTACCGCCTCACTGGTTTTTTATTTTTCTCGCCATAGTTGCCTTCGTTGCGCTCTACGAGATAGCCGCAATGGCTCACATAAGGGAGAAATATATACTCGTCTTCCTGACACTCATCGGTTTATCGCCTCTCTATTTCAAAGAGTTCCTTCTTTACATTCTCTGGCTTCTCGCATCTCCACTTCTCTATCTTCTGTGGAAATTTTTCCAGAGAAACGAAAAAGAGGTAGATATAAATAAGGAAATCATAAAAGGGGCTATCGTCATAGTCTTCGGCGGGGTTTTCATCATTATCCCTCTTTTTTCATTCTACACGCTTAAGGAAGTCAATAATTGGTTTCCGCTTATCCTCCTTATGGCAGTGTGGGCAAGCGATATCTGCGCTTTCGTAGCAGGAAAAACCTTCGGAAAACGGCCTTTTGCGCCTCTCATAAGTCCAAAAAAAACATACGAAGGCTTCATAGGGGCAGTCCTGGGAAGTACAATTATTATCGTCTCGTCACAGACACTTTTTGGCTTTGGTATCGTGAAATCCCTCATTACAGGGATCGCTATTGGCGTTTTTGGCCAGGCAGGCGACCTGCTGGAGTCCGCGGCGAAACGGGTATCGGGCATAAAAGATTCATCCTCACTCATTCCCGGACATGGGGGAATCCTTGACCGGATCGACAGTTTTATTTTTACGGCGCCTTTTTTAATGTGCATCTGCACGATCTGGAAGGTATAACAAACATGAAAAAAAAGGTCCTTATTCTGGGCTCTACCGGTTCAATCGGGCGGGCCACCCTTGAGGTCATAGAACACGAAAAAGAGAATCTGGAGGTTTTCGGTCTTGCCTGCAAAAATAACGTGGACCTCCTCAACAATCAGATACAAAAATTCAAGCCCAAATATGTCTGCGTATATGAAGAATCACAGAAAAACAGGGTAACGTTCAATAAAACAAAGTTATTGACCGGCATCGAAGGCATGAAGGAAATGACAGGCATGGACTTCGATATCGTCGTAAACGCCCTGCCCGGGAGCATCGGCCTCACGCCTACAATAGAAGCATTAAAATGCCAAAAAACGATCGCCCTCGCCAATAAAGAAAGCCTCGTCATGGCTGGAAGAATCATTACAAAGCTCCTGAAAAAGAACCCGGAGAAGCTTATTCCTGTCGACAGTGAACATTCCGCGCTTCATCAGCTTTTAAAGACAATTCCGAGAAATGAACTGAAAACAATGATTATCACCGCGTCAGGAGGGCCCTTCAGGAACCGCAGAAAAGATGATCTAAAAAAAGTAAAGCCTGAAGAGGCGCTCAATCATCCAACCTGGAAAATGGGACAAAAAATCACCCTTGATTCGGCAACTCTTATGAATAAAGGTCTTGAGGTGATCGAGGCGCGGTGGCTCTTCAATGTGGATCCGTCAAACATAAAAGTACTTATCCACCCGGAGAGTATACTCCATGGTATCATTGAATTGGCTGATAGCTCACTTATGGCATACATGGCATGTCCCGACATGAAGGTCCCTATTGCTTATGCTCTCAACAGTTCACAAAGACTGCCGCTTCCCGTTAAGAGACTCCGCCTTGAAGAAATTGGCACCCTCTCCTTCTATCCGCCTGATTTGGACAAATTCCCCTCGCTTAGACTCGCATATGACGCCCTCGCGTCGGGCGACAGCGCGCTTATTGTTTTAAATACGGCAAACGAAGTTGCTTCGGAAGCGTTTTTCTCTGGAAGAATCGGATTTACCGACATTCCCAGCATAGTTGGTAAGGCCCTTGAGCACCACCGGGAACAACCCATTATAGAAAATATGGAAGAATTATGGTATATACACCACGAAGCTAAAACCTACACAGAATCCCTTCTGAAGAAAAAAACAAGAGGTAAGTTATGACAGGTTTCATCTATGCAATCATCGCCCTGAGCGTTCTTATCATTGTCCATGAGTTCGGCCATTTTATTACTGCCCGTCTCGTCAATGTCAAGGTCATTACCTTCTCGCTTGGTTTCGGCAAAAAACTCCTTCACTGGAAAAAAGGGGAAACAGAATACGCTGTTTCCGCTATGCCTTTTGGCGGATATGTAAAGCTTCTCGGCGAGTCACCTGACGAAGAAGTGCCGGAAAATGAAAAAGAACGGTCCTTTACAAACAAAACACCCTTCCAGCGGTTCCTCATTGTCTTCGCCGGACCGTTTTTCAATCTCGTCTTTGCGCTGCTCATCATCTATTTTTCCCTTATATTTAATGGTTATAGTACGATTCCAGCTAAAATTGACAGGGTAATGGAAGGCTATCCCGCTCATGCCGCAGGTGTCAAGGCCGGCGACAGGATTCTTGAAATTAATGGCATAAAAATCAATGACTGGCCAGATCTCACACGTGAAGTAGCTTTTACTGATATTGCTCCTATGAAATTTCTTTTTCAGAGGGGTGACACGACATACGATACCACCATCACTCCAGTGGAAGTGGAAGAAAAGGGAGAACTGGGGAACATAACAAAAAGAAAGAAAATAGGTGTCGAAGGGGGCAAGGAGATTATCTGGAAAAAAGAAAATCCCATCAGTGCTATACCTAAATCAATCGAAAACATATACAGGATGACACATACCATGCTGCGCGGTATCTATCATATGATCATCGGCGATATCTCCACAAAGGAAATCGGCGGACCTATCGCCATACTGCAACTCACCGGGACACAGGCTAAACGTGGTATGTGGAGCCTTCTTATCTTTGTCGCTTTCATCAGTATAAATCTTGGCATTCTCAACCTTCTCCCCATACCTGTTCTCGACGGAGGTCACATCCTTTTCAATTTTATTGAAATCATTACGAGAAGGAAAGTATCAGAGAAAACAATCGATATCGCGCAGAAGGTAGGCCTGACATTGCTCATCATGCTTATGGCATTTGCCTTCTATAATGACATCATGCGCCTCGTCCAGACAGGCTTTCTGGAAAAAATACCTGGTTACAAGTTTTTCTTCCCCAAATCGTCTCCATAATCCGGCAGGTACATCATGCTTATCGTCGCCATCGATAACTCCATTGATCTTCTCAACGTCATCGTGGCTGATGACGAAAAAATTCTGGCAGAACGTAATATAAATAATTCACTGACTCCGTCAGAAATAATCGCAACTGTCCTCTCCGGGGCTCTTGCCGATGCGGACCGAAGCATCGCCGATATAAAGGCTATCTTCGTGACCCTTGGCCCTGGTTCCTTTACGGGTATCCGGGTGGCCCTTGCCTTCTGTAAGGGCATTAGTTCGGCAAAAAATATTCCTCTCATCGGCGTGCCAACGCTCGATGTCCTGGCACAATCCCTGTCGCACATGGATGGTTATTTCCTCTGCCCCATCATCGACGCGAAAAAAAGCGAGGTTTTCCTTTCGCTCTATTACGCGTCAAAAGGAAAATTGAAAAAGCTCACCGATTACCGTGCGGTCAAACCGGAAAAGGTTTCTGAGATTGTTCAAAAACCCTGCATATGCTTCGGTACAGGCATTACCGCATGTGAACCGTTCCTGCATGGGACAGAAGGTGTAACAATCGAAGAAAACGCCTATCAGACAGTAACTGCTGGCGCATTGATAAAAACAGGGATCGGCATCATAAATAATTCTGTGGAATATGACACAAAACTCATCTACGGAAGAAAATCTGAAGCAGAAATCAAATTCAACGTAACAGTCGAATAAAATCACGAATTGTTGTATAATTTACTTCCGGTCATTCCTGTTGCAGCCAATATACACGGATAACCGACCCGTTAGGAGGAACTATTGAAAACAATAGAAGAGATTAATGAAAAAATAAAAAAAGGCAAGGTTGTAGTAGTCACTGCCGAAGAAATGATCGATATAACAAAGAAAAAAGGAACAAAAAAAGCAGCGCAGTATGTTGATGTCGTAACGACTGGCACTTTTGGGCCTATGTGCTCAAGCGGCATGTTCATAAACGTCGGGCATTCAAAACCGAGAATAAAGCTTGGCGGCGGTAAATGTTACCTCAACGATGTGCCCGCCTATTGCGGTATTGCTGCTGTTGACCTTTATATTGGAGCTACCGCTTCCCCTGACGATGACCCTCGCAACACTGTATATCCCGGCGCCTTTAAATATGGCGGAGGACACGTTATTGAAGATTTCGTCAGCGGAAAGGATATAAAACTTACGGCAACTGCCTATGGGACAGATTGTTATCCGCGAAAAAAGATTGAAACATACATCAATAAAGATACGGTAAACGAGGCATATCTTTATAACCCGAGAAACAGTTATCAAAACTACAACGTGGCCGTTAATGTTTCAAACAAGATGATCCATACCTATATGGGAGTGTTGAAACCGAACCTGAACAGCGCTAATTATTGCAGCGCCGGGCAGCTCTCTCCTCTGCTCAAGGACCCTAAATATCGAACAATCGGGATCGGAACACGGATTTTTCTGGGCGGCGCAGTGGGATACGTCGCGTGGAACGGGACCCAGCACAATCCGTCCGCGCTGAGAAGCCCTGACGGTCTTCCGAGGGCGGGAGCAGGGACACTCGCGGTTACGGGTGACGCGAAAAAAATGAGTGCTCTTTATTTAAAAGGCTCCAGTTTTGTGGGATATGGAGCGACAATGTTCGTGGGGCTGGGCATTCCCATACCTGTTCTCGACGAAGAGATGGCATACTTTACCTCCAGAAGCGATGAGGATTTTTACGCGCAGGTTGTGGACTATTCACACGACTATCCCGAAAGAATAGCAAAAAGCCTCTGCGAAGTGACATACGCGCAGTTAAAATCGGGAAAAATCAAGGTCAACGGCAAAACTGTGCTTGCATACCCCATATCGAGCTATTCAAAAGCACAGGAAATTGCCTCTATCCTGAAGGAATGGATCAATACAGGCGAGTTTCTTCTTTCAAGTCCTGTGGCGCCTCTTCCCGGCATCGATGCCGGCATCACGATGAATACGCTGGAGGAAAGATAATAGGCAATGAGCAAAGGGCAAAGGGCTGCTAGTTATTTGGTTTTACCTATGACCTGTCGCCTATAACCTATAGCCTGTTTTATTATGAATAAAAAAGCCATATCACTCCTCTCGGGGGGCCTCGACAGCACCCTTGCCACAAAGCTCATTCTCGATCAGGGTATTGAAGTAGTAGGCCTTCACTTTACTTCCCACTTTGCCAGCAAAAGCGATAAAGAAAGGGGTCTGCAGGCGGTGAAAACAGCCAACGAGCTGGGAATCCGTCTTATTGTGAAAGATAAAGGTCCTGAATACCTTGAGATCATAAAAAAACCACGCTACGGTTATGGGAAAAACATGAACCCATGCATTGATTGCCGAATATTCATGCTTCAGAAAACAGAGGCAATTATGACTGATGAAGGGGCAGGGTTTTTAATAACAGGCGAGGTCGTAGGCCAGCGGCCCATGTCGCAGAAAAAACATACCATTGAATTGATCGAAAGAAGGAGCGGCCTCAGCGGTCTCATTGTAAGACCTCTTTCAGGAAAGCTTTTCCCTCCTACCAGACCGGAGCAGGAAGGTATCATTGACCGGGAAAAACTGCTTAACCTGTCCGGCAGATCACGCGAAACCCAGTACAACCTCGTCGCATTCCATAACATGAAAGAATTCGCCCGTCCCGGAGGCGGCTGTCTGCTTACGGACCCTATATTTGGCCGCAAATTAAAAGACTTCATGTCAACAGACCCGGATTTTACGCTCAGAGATATTGAATTCCTGACATTGGGGCGGTACTTCAGGCTCGACAAGGACACAATGCTTTTCCTCGGAAGAAACCAGGAAGAAAATGAACGACTCGAATCTCTCTGGCAAGCCCCCTACACACTCCTATTCCCAGTCGATTTTAGAGGACCCACGGGGGTCCTCAGAGGGCCCATTACAGAAGAAACCATTAAAATAGCGGCAAGTATTATGGCCTTTTATGGCAAGCACACTGCGGCAACAATAAAAATAGAGTCAAACAATGGATCACCAAAGATACATGAGATTATAAGAGAAGAGATAGATATTGAAGCATTCAGCATTAAAGAAGCGAAATGAAATTTTTGACATATTTTACGTAGAATCGCGGCCTTTCCATGAGTATGATAAAGAGACGCAACGCAATTTTGAGCGATGGAGACTTTTTCTTAAGAAATTTTTTTCCTCGCTCTTGACAAGAGACATAATATATTGGACTATTATCTTGTATGGGCAACATACGTGTTGCCTGTTAAGGAAATAAGGAGGAAATGTGCGGATACCCGATGAATATACCTGTAACTTGTGCGGCTATGGTTTTCTTGAGGGCGAAGTTCCCCATAAAGAGCTTTTTTGCCCAAACTGTGGCAGCAGCATGGTCATTAAGGAATTGACATATGACGAGTTCCTCGATGACGATGAAACATTTATTCATACAATGGACTACGGAGAATATAAAAACCGTGGAATTTAGTACATAAATATCCTCGAAAATAAGAATATCTTAATAAGAATATTTTAATATTGACTTTTTATATAATAAGATGTTTTATATTCTCATATACCGCTTGGATCCAACTGGACCGAGACGGAAGGATGATAAAATTTACGCCTTCTGAAAACGTTCAGAAGGCTTTTTTTATGAAAGGGGGTAAGGCATGGATAAGATAACAGTACCTGTTCTTACAGGCATGAAACACAAAGAAAAGATTGCCATGCTCACAGCTTACGATTTCCCCACCGCAAAAATAGTTGACAACGCGGGTATACATACCATACTCGTCGGAGATTCCGTCGGACCCGTTATGCTCGGCTATCCCAACACAATGCCTGTCACTGTTGATGAAATGATCTATCACACAAAAGCCGTTGTCAAAGCTGTAAAAAGCGCCTTTGTTATCATTGACATGCCCTTTATGTCATATCAGGAAAGCATTGAAGAGGCAAAAAGAAACGCCGGCAGGATGATAAAGGAAAGCGGCGCCGAAGCAGTCAAGCTGGAAGGCGGATCGAACATGAAGGAAATCATCCGGGCAATAGTCGATATCGATATACCCGTCGTAGGCCATATTGGTCTCACCCCTCAATCAATCCACCGTATGGGCGGTCATAAAGTCCAGGGTAAAGGAGACACGGCAGCAAAATTACTCGAAGACGCACGTGCAGTTGAAGAAGCGGGGGCATTTATGATTGTCCTTGAAGGCATACCGAGAGGACTTGGAAAGGAGATAACTGATACGCTCTCCATACCTACTATCGGTATCGGGGCAGGCCCGGATTGTGACGGACAGGTCCTCGTAATCCACGATTTATTGGGACTGGCCGGGGATTTAAGGCCGAAATTTGTTAAAACCTATATTAATCTTCAGAAAGAGATAGACAGTGCAATAAAGATATTCATAGAGGAGGTAAAAACGGGTGTCTTCCCTGACGATGCCCACTCATATCACTAATATGAAAATAGTCAATAGCATAAGCGAGATGCAGAAACTGTCCGATGAGTTGAGAAAAACAAAAAGGATCGGTTTTGTCCCAACCATGGGTTACCTCCACGAAGGCCACATGTCGCTTATCAGAAAAGCAAAAGAATTAGGCGATATAGTTGTAGCCAGCATCTTTGTAAATCCCATACAATTCGGCCCCCAGGAAGACCTTGCAAAATATCCTCGTGATTTCAAAAGAGACGCGGCCCTCCTCAGAAAAGAAAAAACCGACATTATCTTCCATCCCTTCACAGAAGACATGTACTCTCATGACTATTCAACTTATGTGGAGGTAAAGAGACTTGAAGATTTTCTGTGCGGGAAAACAAGGACGGGCCACTTTGTCGGTGTCGCAACTGTTGTTACGAAGCTTTTTAATATCGTCAAACCCCATTTCGCGGTCTTCGGGCAAAAAGACTTTCAGCAGCTCGTTGTTATTGAGAAGATGGTGCGAGACCTGAATATGGACATCAAGATCATTGGCCACCCGACGGTGAGAGAACAGGACGGCCTCGCCATGAGTTCACGAAATACCTATCTCAGCAAGAGCGAACGGGAAAAGGCGCTCCTCATCAGTAAATCTTTAAGAAAAGCAGAGAAATTGTTCATGGAAGGTGAGAGAAATACCGCTATTCTGAAGAAAGCGGTGGAGGGTGTGTTACGTCAAAAAGATGGGATCAACATTGAGTATATAGAAATCTGTGATTCTCATAATTTTGAAGACCTTGAGATAATAAAAAACAGGGCTGTTCTCGCTATTGCCTGTCGTATCGGCAAAACACGGCTCATAGATAATACCATTTTAACGGAGGCTTAACATGGAAAGAAGGATGATGAAATCAAAAATACACAGGGCGATTGTCACGGAAAGTAACCTTGATTATGAAGGCAGCATCACCATTGATTCCCGCCTGATGGAAAAAGCAAACATCCTTCCCTATGAGCAGGTAGACATCTATAATGTTACATCAGGCGAACGTTTTACCACCTATGCCATAAAAGGTGAAAAAGACTCGGGCGTGATCTGCATCAATGGCGCCGCGGCCCATAAAGCAAAAAAAGGTGACATGATTATCATTGTCACCTATGCTAATTTTGCAGAGAATGAACTTGAATCGTTCAAACCTGCCAAAGTATATGTGGACAGCCAGAATAGAATTAAAGACGCGCCGCGTCTGCAGGCTGCCGGGTAAATAAGAGAACGTTCAAACCGTTTAATCCGTTTGAACTGCGTTGAAGCGGTTAAACCGTTTTTATCACTGAAACAATTCTTTAAAGGGCGCCTGCCAGGCATCTTTCAGGATATTGATCTCTGTATCGATAATCATCCTGCCGTTGATGCCGCGTATCATAAACCTTTCATCATTTCTCACTTTGCCGGCCACACCATAGGGGACACCCTTGAAGGTCTTCTCAAATGCAGGTAAATCCTTTTCGCGGACTGTTACAACAAATCTGCTTTGCGACTCTGAAAAGAGAAGAAAATCATCACGGTAGATGCTTCTCTGAGGTATGCGGGAAAGATCGACTTCAATGCCGAGACCTCCGGCAAAAGCACTCTCGGCAAGACTGCAGGCAATACCACCATCAGAGATGTCGTGACATGACCGTATAATACCTGTTTTGATCGCTTTCTCAAGGCGTAGAAAGCATTTTTTTGCTTGCGGGGCCCTTACCCTGGGGGGGAGGTTTCCAAAACGGTCAGAAAGCGAAAAATACTCAGAACCGCCCAGTTCCGGATAGGTCATTCCAAGAACAATAACAATATCCCCACCCTCTTTTACATCCATCGTAACGGCCTTTCTTACGTCATCAACAACGGATATTGCCGATATAAGCACTGTCTGGGGAACTGAGATCTTTATGTCATTAAACATATAATCGTTTTTCATGCTGTCTTTCCCTGATATACAGGGTGTTCCAAAAAAGGTCGTATAATCATAGAGTGCTCTATTGGCCCTCACAAGCTGGGCAAGTTTATAGGGCCCTTCGGGATTCTTTTCCGATGCCACAGGGTCAGACCAGCAGAAATTGTCAAGAAGTGCCATTCTCTTCAGAGAACCACCTGAAGCGATATTGTTCCTTATGGCTTCATCGATGGCACAGGCAACCATATGGTATGTATCGAATCTGCTGTATTTAGGGCATATACCGTGACTCACCGCCACACCATTAAATGTATTGAGGTCAGGCCTCATAATACCGGCGTCGCTGGGTCCGTCGTTCTTCTTCCCTGTGAGGGGCTTCACCACGCTCCCACCCTGGACTTCATGATCGTACTGCCTCACGACGTATTCTTTACTGCACACATTCCACCTGCTCAGTACGCCACGGAGGGTATCAAGGTAATTCACCGGTTCCGCAAGAGGTTCTTCGTCAGCTAACCTGCGTTGCCACTTCGCCTTTAGATTCATCTTCGGATGCCCTTCATGGAGAAATTCCATATCAATATAAGCGGCTGTTTTGCCATTATAGAGCATATGGAATTTACCTGTATCAGTAAATTCGCCGAGCACTGTTGATTCCACATTCATCTTTTTGGAAAGAGCAAGAAACGCGCCTATTTTTTCAGGACTGACTGCCACATTCATCCTTTCCTGGGCCTCTGATAAAAGTATCTCCCAGGGGGACAGTCCGTGGTACTTAAGCGGCGCCCTGTCAAGATGCACGATACAGCCATTGGTATCAGTCGCCATCTCACCGATGGAAGATGAGAGGCCTCCTGCTCCGTTATCGGTAATAGATGTATACAGGCCGCGGTCTCTGGCGATTAAAAGAAAATCGGTCATCCTTTTCTGGGTAATAGGGTCACCTATCTGGACAGCGCTTGTCGGCGATGCCTCGGAAAGCTCTTCCGACGAAAAGGTGGCGCCATGGATTCCGTCTTTACCGATACGCCCACCGACCATGACAATCAGGTCGCCTTTCCGCGCCTTTTTCAGATACGACGGCTCTCCCTGGAGCGTAACCGGCATAATACCGCAGGTGCCGCAAAAAACAAGGGGTTTACCGAGATACCCGCCGTCAAAAACAAGGGAACCGTTAATGGTGGGGATGCCGCTCTTATTGCCGCCATGTTCCACCCCTTCCCTCACTCCATTGAGGACCCTCTTGGGATGAAGAAGCCTCGGCGGTATTGCGCCTTTATAATCGGGCGCTTCGAAACAGAAGACATCGGTATTGAATATCAGTTTCGCGCCCATCCCTGTTCCAAAGGGGTCCCTGTTTACCCCGACAATCCCGGTCAGCGCCCCGCCATAGGGATCAAGGGCCGAAGGCGTATTATGGGTTTCCACTTTAAAGGCAAGATTGTATTGTCTTGTTAAATTTTATCACTCCGGCATTATCTTTGAACACAGAAAGACAGAAATCTTTCTTTCCTTTCTTTTTTCTGATAGCATCCGTTGAACCGACAATATACGTTTTAAAAAGGCTCTCTATCTGGGATATCTTTCCATCCTCTTCATACTCGATGGAAGCATTGAATATCTTATGCTTACAATGCTCGGACCAGGTCTGTGCCAGGGCCTCGATTTCCACATCTGTGGGCTGCTTCGCCAAGCCCTGCTTTTTTTCTCTCTTCCATTGTTGCAGACCTGTTGAAAGTATTCTTTGATCGCTGAAAGCTCTTCCCGCGAGAGAGCCCATGTCTTCTCTCTGTTGATTTTGAGAAGTTCCTCCATATCAATATTAATATTATAGGTTTCGACTGCAGGCTCTGCCGTAAGAGTCACCCTGGGGACAAAGATACCCATACCGCCGTCCTGCTTATATTGCTCCATTGTTTTATATCGATACCTGTTGATAAGCGTGTTCGCCAGCATCCCTTCGGCGATTCTCACGAGATCGGCTTCTGATAAGGCCCCCTTCAAAAAATACATTTTCGACGTATAGACCGCCTCTCCATCCCGAAATGAGGTACCTCGAATGGCTTCGATGACCTCTTTCGCGGTCCTCCCTACATTGTCGGTAACGCCCGGTTTAAAACCGACTTCTATGACCCAATGGGCATCAAAGACGGTAAAACCGTCACTGATGCTCTTTTGAATAACAGGATCGACAAAGGCATCGCCTTTCAGTATCTCCAGCGTATGTTCATTCAGTTCAGAATCAATGGTGTAGACATCAACAACGTGTGCTTCCTCAACATCGATGCCGAAATCTGTTTTTATTCTTTTCTCCAGTTTTCAGCGCCTGCACATCTTTTGCCAGTTCTCTGTATGAGACTTCTATTCTATGGACCATATTATGACAGAAACTCCTTTAATTTTTTTATACCCTCAACTGCGCGGGCTTCACCGTGAATCTCTGATGTGTATATCACATCACCGAGTCCTTTGATAAATGTTTTCAGTTCGCGAAAAGGAAAGGTCCCCATACCTATGGGCAGATGTTCATCCGATGTTCCATGATTATCGTGAAGATGCATTTCCCTTATTTTTCCCTTGAGAGGAGTAAGCCATTCTTCAAGGGATACTGTAGAAAAGAGATTGAAATGACCGGAATCAAAACAGTAATAGAGTTCCTTGTCCCTGAAATGTCCGAAAAGTTCAATGAGCGTGGAAGGTTCTTCCTCAAAGATGTTTTCTATCATGACTGGCAGGTCCTTACCGGCCGCCTGCAGTATTTCCTGCCAGGTATCAAGACTCGCGTCAAGCCATACCTGTTTGTGCCCGTCAAAGTACCATTTATTGTATCCGCCATGACAGACAATCCCCCGGGCATTCAATATATTTGCCATTTCAACAGACTTCTTCAGTTTGTCCTTCGTGACAGACCGTACCGTCCGGTCAACACCGCCGGGACTCAAATCCATAAAAGGCGCGTGGACCGTACAGGCTATTCCGGCATCCTTGAGGATTGCGCTCACTTCCCTTACATCATCGGCGACCAACACCATCAATGGCATCATTATTAAAATAGACCTCAATACCGATCTGCAGATCGACTATACGCTGGATATTGTCCCTGATCATTTTATAAGGCACATTGGTTGATAGTATCATATCCTTCATCCCGGTAACTATTTAAGCGTTTCATAAAGCAGTGCAATCGAAGCAGCCGCCAAACCAGCGTTGGCAAATATTTGTGTTATATCCTTGAGGTCCCGCAGCCAGGCTGTCCGTCTCAAGTTTCTCCGGTACCACAATGCTGTCCCCTGCCTCGATAACACTTCTCGTTTCACCAAATCCACCCATTTCCCATCTCTTTTGAAAGGGATTCCAGTTTACAGCCCCGGGTAATTTCTTCGCGCTGCCGTCAACCTTCATGACAAAGATATTACCCGTGTCCGCGTAACGCGAATAACCGCCGGCCATCCTGATATATTCTTCGTATCCAATTCCATCAACATAAACAAAACTTCCGTTGAACATCACCGCCCCAGCCACATTGACAACACTGTTTTTTGTGGGAATATAAAGGCTGTCACCTTCTTCCATCTCAATATCGTAGGCACTTCCTTTCAGCAGCCTCAGATGCGCGAGATAGATTGTCATCCTGCCTGTGGATGGACTTTTCTTTAACGTTTCAACAAATTTCTGCCGCTGCTGCAATTCAACCTGTCTGGCCTGGACTCCTTCAGCAGAGGATTCCTTGATGGTAGCCCCTTCCGCGAGCAACTCGCGCTCCATTCTCGTGACTATCTCGTCAAGAGTTTTCTGCTGGAGGTCTTTCACCCTCGCCCGTGTAAAAAATGCCCCCCTGAGGTATGCGTCATCGGAATAGCCGCCTGCACGCTCGATTAAAGAAGAAAGCCTTTCATTCTTTTTTATGATGTACCGTCCGGGATATCTCACCTCTCCGTTCATGGTGACAAATTTTTCTTTCCTCCAGTCCTGGAGTCTCTTCACGGTCAGTCTGTCATAAGGCTTCAAAACCACATTGTCCGCGGGCTCCCCTTGCAGGGCCCTTCGCAGGTTGATGTTCCTGTGCTCCAGCCTCACCGTCTTGTCACCCTCTACAATCTGGGACGTAATCTCCGCTTCGTCGAGATAGGCCGATTCGAGTATATTTCCCGACGCAAATATGAGGTCTTTTACGGTAGCACCCTGCGCGAACTGGTAATTCCCGGGCTTCAGCACATCGCCATCGACTGAGACAGTTTTTTTGTACTCATACTCAAAAAGAGAGTGGACCACTATCCTGTCCTCATCCTGAAGAGCGAGGTTATTTTCCGGGTCTCCTTCGAGGGCACGGCCTACATTAAAATAGATTGTAATAGTCTCTCTTTTTTTACCCGTCCGGTATATCTCACCCTTCTCCAGATAGGCATTCTTCGTCAAATCGCCCGCTATGAGGATAGCATCCCTGACTCTCATATTCTGACTCAGGCTCACTTTCACCCGCATGGCACGACCGGGGTCATCTGTGGCTCTCACCCTTTGCGTTTGATCAAAACCATCTCTCAACTGTCCGTCCCGGCCTGCAATATCGTTTTCGCGAATACCCTGCTGCATAAGGTCATCCCGTGCGCACGTGACGGCCTGCCATGTTTCATCTTTTCGTTCTGTATTCTGACTGCGCTGGTTCTGTGCGTCTCTGACTTCGCCTTCTACAATAACGTATGGCTTGTCCCTAAAAAACCATTTAGAAAACACGTAAATCGTATCTCTTGGCTGAAGTTCAAAATTATCATTACGTTCTCCTGACGATAAAACAGTTGTGAGGCTGAAAGGTATGTGTCGCTTCTCAAAATTTGGCGGTTCAAGTCTTATGAGCAGGGCATAGTCGAGAAATGTTTCGTCCAGTAAATCGCTCTGGCTCTTAAACAGATCTCTGATCCGCATCCCCGGTTTATACTCATATTTCCCGGGCCGCTTGACGTTGCCGTTAACGAAAACCACGTTTGTTTCTTTTTCGGTAATGTTGAATATCTTTACCAGATCAACATCCTGAAGATGGAAATCTTTTGCCTTTACGAGCTGTTTATCATCTATATCGACAACAACCTGTTTCTCGTTCTTCACAATCCTTTCGACCTGAATCTGCTGAGTGTATGCTGTCGGAATAATACCGCCCGCGAGTTCAAAAAGGGTATTGAGATCATACTTCTCCTTTAAGCTCGTAGATGGCCGGTCTTTTCACGTTGCCCGGCGATACCGACAATAGGACCTGCTACGGGCACAAAAACAACATCTCCCGCCTGCAGAATGGTATCTTTTGATTTGTCCCCCTTCAGGAGCAGATCATAGAGATCGAAGGTCGTTATAACCTTGTCTTTTCTCCTCAACTGAATATTTCTCATTGTTCCAATACCGGCAGGCCCGCCGGCAATCAACAAGGCATCCGTAATAGTAGCAAAGGAGCCTATCGTATAAGCGCCGGGCCTTTTGACATCGCCAAGAACAAATATCTGCATGCTTTTCAGGGCACCCATGGTCACATCGATATTGGCCCCGACAAATTGTTCAGACTGTTTAATGAGGTGTTTTGACATCTGTTCAAAGGTCAGCCCCGCTACCGGAATTGGCCCCACTTGCGGGATAGTAATGTTGCCGTTTCTGTCGACAACAAGACTGTAGTTCGCGTTTACCCGCCCCCAGAGAAGTATCTTTACCTCGTCACCCGGTCCGATAGTATAGTCACCCGGAACAGGTATATCCTTTCTGTCCGTTACAACCTTTACCGCCGATTCCTGAAAAAAATCATAGCCGAAAGGCTTAAGGGCTGTTGAAATCTCCTGATATTTACCAATGTTCCTCACCCTTTCAAAGACTGACTTATCTCCCTGTTCACCAGGCATTTTGCGCTCTGAAACAGCATCCAGGGATTTTTTTTCGGCTTCTTTACGTTCTCGCTCCTTCTTTTCCAGTTCCTTCTTCTCAGCCTCCTTTTTCTCCAGCATCTCTTTGCCTTGCAGTATATCCTGGGCTGTCAAACCTTGAAATTCAGGCCTCGTTTTCAACGCCTCAATCGCGTCGGGCGTCAAGGTGCCCTCTTTCTGTTGAATGGCATCTTCAACGGCCTTTCTCTGTTCAGCCGTCAGTTTCTGGAATGTCTCCGTCTGAGACGGTGTTAGTTGCGGCCCGGTAAGGTTAGCAGGCGCGTTACCTGTGTTCCTGCAGGGGGTGCCTAACGGAACTGTTGAACAGTCAGGTAATTGTTGCGGATATCCTGCCGTGGATATGAATGAAAGCATCAGACTGGTTATAATGATGGTTCTCTTAATCACAGTTTTCCCTCCATGATGATTTCAAAACAAAAATATGCTGTTGTCTCGCAGGTAAGACTCACTTGTTAACCCCTACCGCCCTGGTCTTTCAGACTCTTCAGCTCTTCCCTGTGGTTTCTCCAATACTCTCTGCCAAAGGCGACAAATATCCCCAGGAATATCGATACTACAAAAGCTATTATTGCCATTTGAATCAGCTTCGGTTTTGTTTTTTTGTCTGGCGTCCGCGGCGGATCAAGAATTTTAAAGGCAAAGTTTTCCTTTAACCTCTGCCATCATGGCAGTCTCTATCTGCTGGGCTATCAGGGTATAAATCTTCGTTTTTATAAAAGGGTCCGAGGTTTTATCTATCTGTGACTCAAGGTATTTTTTATTGGTGTCAGCAACCCTTCGGGCCTCATTACTCATGTGATCCGTCAATTCAAGCAATGTGTAATTTACAATATCGGCTGCCAATTTCGGGTCCTTATACTGCATGGACACCTGGATACTGTTATCCTTTTGATTCGGGCTTACTTTTAAAGTATTCTGTAAATATCGCATACCTTTCCATATTTTTTGACCCTCTGACTTACCTTTAAGACTTTTTTCCTGAAAAAAGACAGGGAGGAGGTTATGTTTCTTAATGATCTCCTCCTTTAAAACATTACTTTTAAGGAGATTCACTATTTCCGACATGGTTGAGGAAGAAGGAGCTGAAATCCCGAACTGGGCCGCAAGCAGGCTGGCCCCGGAAGCCTCACCGGATTTCACAGCAGGCGCGATAACCGCCTTTGCTTCGTAAACAGGAGTCGTCAGTAAGGAAACAATGATTGTCGCTACAACCACAATGCCGACGATAGCGCAAATCAGCATTTTGCTTTTTACGATCACTTTCACATAATCCAGCAGATTTATTTCATCGCTGTATATTTCTGTCTGCTCTTCCATTCTTCCTGCCTTTCTATCCTTCAGCTATGCTCAACCGCTTCTGTTAAAGAAATCTTTTGCTCTACAGCTCTCTGCTCCATTCACTATTCCACACGATTCACGATTTACGATTTTCTTCTATCTTCTATCGTCCCTCGTCCTACGTCCCAGCAAAGCGGACGTCCTTCGGTCTTTTTCGCTATGCCCTCTGCCCTACACCCTCTGCCCTAAGCCCCATAGCCCTGTGCTTATTTCACCGATTTCGGCTCTTTCCGATTTGCCGACAGGTACGCGTCGATAAACCTGTCTACCAGTGTATTCACGTCTGTCCTTGATGGTGTTGAGGGTCCCTATATTGGCTATACCTGCCATATTTATCGACCACGTGCTCGCAAGCGTTTTTATATCGGGGTTTGTCTCAAGCGTTGTTATCTGCATGAGATCAACAACGATCGTGTAGGCATACCAGTACTTCTCATACTCATGGGTATTGACAATAACATACAGGACAGGTCTGCCGGGTGTTTGCAGCCATTTTTCCTGATTCAACACAGTGATACCCGCTTTGGTAAACCTTTGTTCAATATCTTTCTGCAACTGATCTTTTGTAAGGCCGAAACGCTGCGCGTATTTCTGAATATTTGGTTGAGGGTTCTCGACAGCGACGGAAACACCTTTGAGGCCAAGCAGCGTCCGTCTGGTAAGTTCGGAATCTATAGCATAGAGACTGCTCACCGTCATTGTAAAAAAGAGAAACAGTGAAGAGACTATCGATATTGTTTTTTGTGCCTGAGTCATATAATCCCTCCCTATCCCCGGTCCTTCGCGCGGACCAGAACATCTTTCAATGTTTTATGGACAACCTCAATCTCCTCCACCTTCATGTTCGTGTGAAAAGGGAGCGCAATGATGGATTGGCCTGCAGCCTCAGCTTCGGGAAAATCTCCCGGTTTAAACCCGAACCTCTCCCGATAGAACGGCTGAAGGTGAATGGGCGTAAAATATGGTCTTGTTGGAATGCCGGCTTGTGCCATGTCATTGATAACACGGTCTCTATCGATACCCTGAGCAAACCGGACAATATATACAAACCAACTCATCCTTGTCGTTGTGGGAATAATCGTAAGAGGCATGGCGTCCTCAAGGGATGACAGCATTGCACTATACTGCTTTGCCACCTCATTCCTTTTTCTCAAAAGCTCGTCGAGTCTTTTCAACTGGACAACACCCACTGAGGCATTCAACTCGGACATTCGATAATTGTACCCAAGTCGTGAATGATTGAGCCATCCGTCAAATTTATCCCTGCCCTGATTTCTGAGGCTTCTGAAAAGATGGGCCCACTCATCGTCATTGGTAACGAGAGCTGCCCCTTCACCGGTCGTCATCTGTTTGTTCGGATAAAAAGCAAAGGCACCCGCTTTCCCAATGGCACCAACACGCCTGCCTTTGTATTCGGCCCCGATGGCTTCACAGGCATCCTCAATAATAATGAGATTATGTCTGGCGGCAATCTCAAGGATGGGATCCATATCAACAGGCTGACCGAAAATGTGCACAACAAGAATGGCTTTTGTTTGCCCCGTAATCGCGGCTTCTATCTTTTGAGGATCCATATTGAGGCTTATTGGATCAATATCGACGAAAACCGGTGTGGCTCTCTCGAAGAGGATGCAGTTCGCCGAGGATATGAAACTGAACGGTGTGGTGATTACCTCATCATGGGGGCCGATGTCCGCGGCTACTATACAGAGGTGCAGGGCCGATGTTCCATTCGTTACTGCTATAGCATGTTTTGCCTTTGCCTGGGATGCGACCAGTCGCTCAAATTCAAGGGTTTGCGAACCAATACTGAGGTTCCTCGACTGCATGACTCTGACAACAGCTTGGATTTCTTCTGCAGTGATATCAGGCAACGACATGGGAAGTTTGAGCGATGAAGACGGCAAGCTCCCTGGTTCCTCATTATTCTCCATGAAGGTACTCAGAGAAGGCAAGGTTGTACAGCCTATGGAGATATCCTGACATATGTATTGAATGTTCCTGGTTGTCTGTTCAGGGGCGCTCGGCATGGCGATAATGACTTCATCGATATTCTGCTCTTTCACAATATCGGCAAGTTTAATAACAGGTCCCAAGATATGGAGTCCCTGTGTTTTCATCCCTATCTTTTTCGGATCGTCATCAAGAAAGACAACAGGCTTAAGTCCCAGATGCGGATTGCTCTTCAATTCTCTGGCGATATTAATACCTGAATTTCCCGCTCCAATGATAAGGGCCCGTTTATGTGTGACAACGCCGGTCTTTTCCCAGTCAATATCCCCCGGGTAACGTTGTGATACTTTTATAAGCCCTCTAAGACCACCAAGCAGGAGAAGACTGAGAATCCCTTCCATAACATATAACGATCTGGGGAAAACAGGGATCGGAGAGGGAGTTAAAATAAACTTCGTCACAATAAAAAGTACTATCGAACCGGCCGCGACAGAACCAATCAGCATTGCAAAATCACGGGTTGTCGCATATCGCCAGATACGACGGTATATACCGGCGTAATACAGAAAGGCAGGTCTGATGATAATTGCAAGGACTGTAAATGGCCACAGAGACCGAAAATAATGATTAAACATTGAATTACCGGGATTAAATATCTCCAGACGAAGCATAAGCCCGAAGATGATTGAAACCAACGTCAACAGAATGTCCGCGATTATCATATACCAGTATTGCGCCATATTATATTTATCCCTTATCAGTCAACTATTAAGCGCGTGCACGTGTTTATTGACACTGTCTCAAATGCACGATTCATTCTTCTATATGCTTTAGCCTGTTGCCTTGTTTTTATCACGGTTCTATATCTTAAAAGACAAAGATTGTCAACTTTGCCAATTTTCTTACAAATCTCTCGGCCGTACCAGTACTTTTATTTCATCCACCAGATAGTGCATCTAAAAAGTACCTTTATCTGCACCATAAGACAACGATGCTCAGACAATCCGACGTTCTATATAGGCCATATCCGGCTGCCCAGGCAGTTTAGAAGTCCCATATTCGCCTTTTTATCTTGATCAGGTTCATGCCGGCTGCCAAGGACCCACTTGAGAATTACTGAGGCGTCTAACACGTATTCTCTGATCAATGTATTCCACGGTCCTTTGACAGCGTTTCGATGATTTGACGGTTAGAAAATTTCTTACCTTTTGTTCCCATAGAAAGAATTTTATCCACAGTATCTTTCCGGCTAATTCGCTCCAACTCCCTTCGTAGGGCATCATTTGCAACTTTACTTCTCTTTCCGGAGGGAACCAAAACCTCCAGGTCTTTGCAAATACTTTCTTCAATGAGAAAATTTAGTTTTCTGGCGGTCTTCCCCATATTTTACCTCCTTTTACGATACTCTTTTATTACGTATCAATTATACTCCCTTGTAAGCATAAAAACAACTTGTGGATATCATTGTTCTTCATAATGTCTCACATATTTTTTCAGTAAATCCTTAACTCCTTTTTCTGCGTTTATTGAAGGATCTGCCGTAAGAGTTTTAAATTCTTTCAGAATTTCATCCACCTGAGACAGGGAATATTTTACGCCGTTACGGGCTACAAAAACCTTCTCGTGTTTACTCGCCACAGTCCCTTCTTCTGCCGTCAATATTTCCTCGAATATTTTCTCTCCAGGTCTTATTCCCGTAAATTCAATATCGATATCCTTGTAGGGTCTCAGCCCCTGAATAGTGATCAGCTCCTCTGCAAGCTCAACAATTCTTACAGGTTCTCCCATGTCGAGAACAAAAACTTCCCCTCCTTCTCCCATTGTTGATGCCTGCAATATGAGGGAAACTGCTTCCGGTATGGTCATAAAGTATCTCACCATATCTTTATGGGTGACGGTAAGAGGTCCGCCATTCTTTAATTGTTCAAGAAAGAGGGGGATAACACTTCCCCTGCTCCCCAATACATTACCAAACCGCACGGAGATAAACTTTGTTCCAGGTCGTTGGGTCGTTGAGTCGTTGGGTCGTTGGGTCGTCTGGGTCTACTGATTCGCCGATCACGATTTCCGAGCATGTGAGGTTCGCGGTTCATTACTTCCTAACTGGTCCCCGCATCTCTTGCCCGATTCTGCATGTCTCCACGACTCGATGACTCGATGACTCGATGACTCGATGCCTCGATGCCCGTATCTCGCTCTCTGCCCTCTGCGCTATTCATCGCCTGGCATATATATTCCGCGATCCTTTTCGTCGCACCCATAATACTTGTCGGTCTCACTGCTTTATCTGTTGAGATCATAATAAATCGTTCGACTTTACAGTCGAGAGCAGTTTTTGCAAGTATATAGGTCCCAAAGATATTTACTTTTACCGCCTCTTTGGGATTATGCTCCATCATCGGCACATGTTTAAAGGCTGCAGCATGAAAAACAATTTGTGGTCTGAATTCCTGGAAAACCTCCCGTACCCTTTGTTCATCCTTTACATCACCGATAACGAAAGAGGTCCTGTCCATCAGATGAGGATAATGCTTGTTGACCCTGAGAGTCATAGTATGGAGATCGGTATCATCGATATCGAAAAGAACCACCCTGCCCGGCCGGAAAGCGCATATCTGCATGACGAGTTCAGACCCGATGGAACCACCCGCTCCTGTAATAAGGACGGTTTTATCCTTTAAGAATTCCCCGATGACACCATAATCTATTTTCACCACCTGACGCCCGATAAGATCTTCAACACGTATATCTTCGAGAGATTTGAGCTTCAGGTCCGGCGTATCAAAACCATATATACGTGGAACTATTTTGATCGTCTGGACTTTTTCCTGTATTGCCACATTATAGATATCTTTTAATTTCTTATGGTTCAACGTCGGAATAGCAATAATAACCGCTTCGATTCCTTCCTTTACGATCATTTCTCCGAGATTTTCTATGTTTCCTCGCACTTTTACTCCGTGTATATAGGTCCCGACTTTGAGCGGATCATCATCAAGCATACCGACAGGATAAAATTCACTATAGCCCAGCCGGGCCATGTCCCTGATGATCATCTCGCCCGTATTACCTGCGCCGAGAATGATAGCCCGTTTTCCTTTTTTGGCAAAACCTCTTTTCCGCAACACTTCGAGATATAATCTTTTGGAAATCCGCAGACCCGCGATAAGGCACAGAGAAATGATTCCATCAACAAAGAATATTCTTTTCGGAAAACCCGTGATCGACATGGGGGGCAGAAACGAGTTGGGTAAACTCATAAAAACAAGGAGCAGTTCGGAAAGCATTAAAGCAAGTACAATGTTCAGCAGATCATTGATACTCGCATATCGCCAGGACATACCATAGACTCTGAATACCGCAAGAGCTGCGATTTTGATAATAATGAAAAACAGCGCTACTTCAATCACAAGATCGAAGTAGTCTATATTCATGCTCAATTCAAAATGGAATAGAAACGATATAAAAAGAGAGAAAACAAAAAGTACAATATCAGCAATGCAGAAAAAAATAAAACGCTTAAATGGTGAAGGTTTCACTATTCTTCTCAATAAATGCGTCACTTATTGCCTGCCTTTTGTTTTACCTATTTTTGCGAAACAAAACCGCTCCGTAACCGGGTCCGTCCATAATCTCATTTCGGAAATATATACAAGGTATCATGGTTAATCATCTATCCGCAAATTATCTTTCTTCCCAAGACACACGTGATGCTTAGCGCAAACCGGTTCATTTTTTATTGTCAAATTTTCTGCTCATTGGATTGCCTTGTTGCTGTGCATCCTTGTGTATCAGTCGGGAAGGCTTGTGAATCCTTGTTCTTTAAAATGCTTGTCAAGGGTAAAAGCAGTTGTAATCCCCAGGAGCCGCATGGTTTCAAAACTTACGCAATCAACAAGACTCAGCTTTTTCCTCACAGCGGCAAGTAAAATCCCCGTTGCAGCATAATGCACAGCTTTGTCAATCCATTCAATCCGGAGGACAGGAACAATATCTTCCTGAAACACCTTTATCGCAGCCATTCCTAACCGGTTCTGCACGAGTGCACAGGTTTCCACAAGAACATAGTTTGTTGTTACAAGGTCTTCCTCGGATGTCAAAATATCCATCCAGGTTTTTGCTGCTTCGGTATGACTCGCGTCGTCTTTGTCCAGGACCGCAATGAATCCCGACGTATCGATAAAGATACTCATTCGCCGAAGATCTCTGTTAGATAAGAATCATGAGAAACTGCCAGGTCCTTAATGCCTGACCTGAAGTTACCGGCAGCCACCATTGCCCTTCTCCGACGCTCCTTATCTCCCACCCCAAGCTTAGCCTTGGCAAAGAAATCAACAGCCTGCCTAATAATCTCGGCCATTGATTTATGCTGGACTAAGGCCATTTTTTTCAACATAGCCACCTGTTCTTCAGACAACTGTATCTGTGTTCTTACCATAAAAACCTCCTGTCAGTGATTACACTTCACAATAATATGATAACAGTCATGCAATAACATATCAAGTCTGGCCTTCTTTTTATCTTTGTACACTCCCTATAAAAGTACATCTTCAGTGCTTTACCCCATCGGATTTGATTACTTTAAAAAAAGTTATATATAGTATCTTGAGATCGAGAAAAAAGGATTTGTTCTTCATATAAAATTCATCGTATTCAACTTTTTGATAAACGGTTAGATTGTCCCTGCCGTTCACCTGCGCCCAACCGGTAATTCCCGGCATTAGCTTATGTAATCCTTTTCTTGTTCGAAGTTCAATCAAATCATCCTGATTATACAGGGCAGGTCTCGGCCCCACAAAAGCTCATATCTCCCTTCAATACACTCCACAACTGCGGGAGTTCATCAAGGCTGAATCTCCGCAAGAAACGTCCAAATGGTGTGAGATATTTAAGAGGATTTTCCAGTAAATGTGTGGCAATTGCGGGCGCATTAATATGCATAGTACGGAATTTAGGCATCTCAAAGATCATATTTCCCTTACCTACCCTTCGAGACCAATGCAAGACCGGTCCTTGAGAAGTCAACTTTACCAGTAGAGCAATGACCACCATAGGCACACATAACAATAATATTAAGATACCAGCAGAAATAACATCGAGTACTCGTTTCATAATTCTATAAAATACCTCGTTCACGCATTTCCTGGATTGTTTCCGGCCATCCTTTGTTCAAATCATACTTTGGCACAAAACCTGATTCCTTTTGTATGCGGGTACTCTCTACCGCTATATCTTCCGTAGTCACAAAAACTGTCCACTTTTTTACTATCAAAAAGCTGGATACCCTTGTGATCCTGTTAGCAAAGATCGGCTACAAAAAAGACATCTATAAACATCGACTTTTGTTCTGCCGGCTTGCCCGAAGGCTTATCATACGAGACGAGTCTTGGAATGAAATAGAAATATGGCGATATCCCTATTTTTCAAACGTGTGGATGTTGATCTGGATTCACATAACACAAAAAATACACTTGCAGCTTTTAGCTTTTAAAGGTATGATAATATCATTACACAAGAACAGTGTACACTATACTGAGGAGGAGAAATCATAATGCTTAAAAATATTACCCTCAGCGCAGATGCTGAACTTATCAGACGAGCACGAGATAAAGCAAGGCAAGAAAAAACAACGCTTAACGAAACATTTCGTCGGTGGCTTGCGAGGTACACAAAAGCCGGGACGAGAGCTACGGAGTATGATGGCATCATGGAGAGGCTTCAGTATGCGCAACCAGGCAGACACTTTACCCGTGAGGAGACGAATGAGCGCTAAATATTTTCTTGACACCAACATATTTGTCTATTCATTTGATACGCGATATCCCGATAAACAAAAATGCGCCAAAGAACTTATCGGAAAAGCTCTGGAAGACGGGAACGGCTGTACCAGTTATCAGGTTGTACAAGAATTTCTCAATGTTTCCACACGAAAATTCGCAGCTTCTCTATCCGCCAATGACGCTGAGGGTTACCTTACCATGGTTCTCGAACCTCTCTGTGAAATATTCAGCACTACAAATTTATACAGAAAGGCATTGGAGATTATCGAGCGCTGGCAATATTCTTTCTATGATTCTCTTATTATTGCTTCCGCAGCTTCTGCAGATTGTCGCATACTCTACACGGAAGATTTGCAACATGATCAAAAAATTGAGAACCTCAAAATTATCAATCCCTTTATTTGATTATAACTTACAAGCCGAGTCACTCATCAAGGCTGAATTTCCGTAAGCGCTGCCCAAATGGCGTAAGGTATTTAGGAGGATTCTCCAGTAAAAATTTAAGTAATAATACGCGTCAAGCATAAAATAAACATGTATCTGCCCTATTGCCCTGTCCAGCGCACTGTTTTTAGCTACCCTTGTCATTCCCGCGCGCGCAGGAATCAAGATTTCTCATATAAAACAAAGCCTTAAAATTGCTTCCCTCAATAAATCTCCGCTTATCAATCATGTCAAAAACCGAACTTATAGTTTCTCTGTTTCCCCATGGATGGCTAACCAGTTCAATTCTATCAATATAGGAACATTACCAGATGGTTTTGACGAATGGGTAGGCAATAATCTTACTATCGGCACTTACTACGGGCGCACTCAACTCAATTGCCGTAGCAACGATTATACGGTCGGCAGGATCATTGTGTAACTCCTGCAAATGAACTGATTGAAGGGCAATCCGGTTACTGACTGGAATAAATTCGACAAAGGGAAGTGACTCAGAGATCGCTAACCAGTCATTGAGATCAATAGACAGTTCGAGCCGGCCTTTCGCCACAAGCATAGCGGTTTCCCAGACGCTGATTGATGAGATACATATTCGACCATCGCTCGTCTCCCCTTCGATGCGCTTCGCAGCACTTTTCGAGAGTTTCTCGGGATTACTCAGCCACCATAGCCACACGTGAGTATCAAGCACTATCACTTCAGCGATTCCCACTCATCTTCGGCAACAGGCTCATGAGGGCAATCATATTTCATAACGACGTTCCTCAATTTCACAAACTTCTCCTCAACAGCCTTCCCGAAAGGGACAATGGTCAATACAGGTCGTCCCCGATCTGTAATAATAAGCGGCTCACCCGATGACTCCACCTCACGGAAATATTCAAGTGACCGGGGCTTGAACTTAGACTTTGATACATAACGTTTCACGGGGCACCACCTCTCAAAACCATAATGACTATGGTCATATTATCATGGTCGCTTTACTGTGTCAATAGAGTCGAGGCTATTTACCGTTTTTCTCTGATCCCCTATTCTTCTCAATTACAACTTGACACGTTTCCTGCTCTATTGTACAATTTGTCTATAATGTACACAGGAGGTTCTACAATGACCACAAAAATATCCACGGCAGATGCCAGAAAGCACTTTTCCAATATTGTTAACCGAGTATCCTTTGGGAAAGAGTCGATCATTCTGACCAGAAGAGGTGAGGAGATTGCCGCCCTGGTTGCAATCGATGAACTCCGACTGCTTCAGGAATTAGAAGACCGCATAGATATTGCCGATGCCGCGAAGGCGATTAAAGAACAGGGTGAAGATATCCCGGCCGAGCAGTTCTGGAAAAAACTGGGTCTTTGAAATGGCATACACAATAAAGTTCAGGCCCTCTGTCGAAAAGGACCTAAGAACTCTTCCCCGGAAGGAATTGATACGAATAAAGAGCAAAATTGAAGCCCTCGCTGAAGATCTGCCGGAGCCGGTTATAACAAAAATGAAAGGAAACAACAGTTTTCACAAAATAAGAGTGGGAGACTACCGCATCATTTATGAAATTCATGCTGATATCCTTGTGATCCTCGTAGTAAAGATCGGCCACAGAAAAAACATCTATAATCATCTCCCCGGTCCATCATGATTCAGAAAAACCCTACGGCCAGAGACATGACCCCCCACAATAAAATTGAATAATCTTTTCATAAGAAGAAACTGCATCCAAAAAATATATCATCAATACAGATCTGAATTTCATGTGATCAAATTTTGCAGCTTCCAGCCTTATACCACTCAACTTCCCTTTGAATACCCTCCTTCCAGACTTACTTTGTCTGATAATTGAACGTTTCACAAAATTTATCAATATTATAATAATCATCGGCCAACCACTTCTGCAACGTACCATGTATATTGGCGAGCGGTCCTTGGTTGAATGAAAGCTTCTTTAGGATCATAGCAGAAATCAATCCGAGGGACGCGGGTATATGCCACGCAGAAACAGCCTTTCCCGATGCAACAAAAATGGCTTCCACAATATCGCTCATTCTAACGGGAGGTGCAGATACATTATAGATGTTTATTCCTGTCGCCGTCTTGTTTATTGCTGCGATACATGCCCTGGCGGCATCCTTGCGATGAAGAAGGCTTTTTAGGTTTTTCCCCTTCCCTACCCAGATAAATCGTTGTCTATTTATGATTCCGATAAGCCGAGCCACATTTCCGGCATCTCCTTCGCCATAGAGTGTTGTCAAACGGAGAATTGTGAGATTCATTCTTTCTTTTTGACAAAGATCAATAAGACAGCGCTCGGCATCAAACTTACTTTTGGCATACGAGCCTTCAGGTTGACATGGCGAATCTTCATTTTTGCCACGCGCCTCACCACCATAAACGGATACGGAACTGACAAATATGAAATGATTTATCCCTGCCCGAACCGCAGCGCGGGCCACATTATTCGTGCCTGTCACATTCACTGCGTGGAAGTGGGCTCTTAATACTTCAGCCTTATCAAAAACATGTGCTAATCCTGCCACATGACACACACAATCCACACCGTTGAAAATCTTGGGCAAGCTCGTCGGATCAAGAACATCTGCTTGAACAAAACATACATGTGGGGGCTGATTTCTGATGGCGCGGTCTGTGGCTATGACTGCTAAGCCAGATTTAGCCGCGAGATCAACTATCGCCGAACCCAAAAAACCCGCAGCCCCGGTTATCAAAACACGTCCCGAATTCATTTTAGCGATTTTTGATAGAATTGTTGAAAACGAATAATAGATTTATGGAAAACATATGAAACAGGTGATATTCTAATATTATTTTTCCTGCATGCCAACAATATCTCAAGATTTTGCCTGACGATATTTGTAAATGATTTATTTGTAGCTCCACCAGTACGCATTTTTACGAAGGTTTTTGGAATATAGTTTACTCGTATCCTGTGATGTTCAATTAATCTTGCCATCAATTCAAAGTCGGCGGCAAGTCTGAAATCCAAGTCAAAACCTCCATATTGGTCATATATTTTTTTTCACAAAAAAGGGTGAGTGCCGGAACCCAACCTTTTTTAAAGGATCCACTGTTGAATCCACGGGAACGCCAGTATCGCACTACCTTATTTAGATCATGTCTATCCACATAAACCAAATCAGAATAACACGCATCAACATCCTGATCGACCATTACCAACGCTATATTCTTTAGTACGCCGGAGTCACAGTAAACATCATCAGCATTCAAAAATCCAATTAAATCCCCGGTGGCCATTCTTATGCCTTTGTTCATGGCATCATAGATCCCATGGTCGGTTTCGCTAATCCATTTGGCGATCCTACTTTCATATTTTTTGATGATATCAACCGTTCCATCCGTGGAACCACCATCAATAATTATATATTCAACATTGCTGTGTGTTTGTCGCAGAACGCTATTGATGCAATCATTTATGTCTAATTTGTTGTTTTTAACAACTGTTATTATAGAAATCTTCATTGAGTGTTAATGTCTTATTGGTTTCAGCTTATTCGTTGCCAGACCAGTCTTAGGAAAATCGATAAGATAATGCTAAGCATAGCCACAAAGATCATAGGTGCAAAAGGCCAAATAGGCCAAATTGCAATTTGCAGACAAAGAACAAATGCGAAGAATTTCTGTTTATTTTTCAGAAAATATTCATATGATATTTTTTTCCACATGCCAACAATTAATCCATACACAAAAACTCCTACTACCCCAAAATCCATATATGCTAGTGACCACTCCAATAGCCCAGGCGTATTGCCAGTCTCAGCGGCCCCGGGAAAAGCACCTTGTGTATCAAGGTAAATCCATATTCATATGGCTTATCCTGATAAAACCCTCTCGGTATATAGAACCAAAGGGATGACAGCCAGCCTTGGCCGTAATGGAATCCAAACTCTTCGAATCGAGACAAAAATTGGGCAGTAGTATCGAAGTAATCTCGAAAATATAACCCCACCTCTAAGACAGATTGATAAGAACCTTGGATTATCAGCAGAAGCGCCAG
>CAWAOG010000004.1:0-102062 GCA_963783625.1 uncultured delta proteobacterium
CCGCCTTCATCCTTCATCCTTCCAGAGACCCACTCGCTGACCAGCGTGGTCTTGCCGAAACCGGCGGACGCAGAGATGAGGATGACGCCCGGCGCGCGTTGCAGGCCGGCCTGCAAGCGATCGATCAAGCGCGCCGGTGAACGACCCTGGGCCGCGGCGGCGGGATGTACAGCTTGGTGGCGAGGATGGGAGCAGGCATGGCGACATTATAGAACAGCCCTCGCAAATTCAAAAGGCATCACTCCAGTTCCGTGCCGTCCACACCGTTATCACGTTGAAGCCGAGGCTGACCGCCAGCAGGAATTTGTCGAATAACGGTGGATAGGTGGAATCCGACCAGGTTGAACAGGAAAACGAAGACGGCCACGATGATGTTCGTCCAGCGACTCACGGGCTGCGGCAACACCAATGTCAGGAAGACCATCAGGATTGGCGTAGCATCAGAACTGCAATCCCCAGCCAAACGAACTGGTTTAATTTCATGTCAGCCAACGCTTTTGCCATCTCGCCGCCGTGGTAGATGCGCAGGACATCGCCATATAGATAAATAAGCGTGACGACCACCCAGGTTGCCGAAAGGATGATTCTCGTGTCCAGCATTGTCCTCTCCTTCATGCAGCCACCGTGATCACCACTTTGCCACGCGCATGTTCTTCCACCAGGTACCGGAACGCGGCGGGCGTTTCGCTCAGCGGGTACGTCCTGTCGATCACCGGCGTGACCTTGCCGGTTTCGATGAGATCCCCCAGTGGCGCCAGGTTACGGCTGTCGGGATTAGCCACGTACATGCTCCCGTGCTCGCGTTTGACCAGCGACAACCCGAACGCCTTGAACACATAGCCCATCCCTGCGTGTCCGCTGTTGGGGATGATCTTGCCCTCCGGGGCCAGCGCTCGCCGCAGATCGGAGAAGGAGCGGCTGGCGACATTGTCCAGGATGAGGTCGTAGCGCTGCCCGTTGCGCGTGAAGTCCTCGCGGGTGTAATCGACCACATGGTCGGCGCATCGATCGCACCAGATCCACATTGCGCGTGCTGCACACGCCCGTGACTTCCGCGCCGAACGCTGCGGCAATTTGCACCGCAAAGGTCCCCACGCCACCGGACGCGCCGTTGATCAGCACCTTTTGCCCCGGCTGGATCTTTCCCGCATCGCGCAATCCCATGAGGGCGCTCAAGGCGGCCGTCGGCACGGCCGCGGCCTGTTCAAAGGCGAGGTTCTGGGTTCCGGCGCCAGCTTGTCTTCAGCGATGCGCGCATATTCGGCCAGCGTGCCACTGCACGCGCCGAACACGGCGTCGCCCGGTTTGAAGCGCGTCACCGGCTGCCGACCGCCTCGACGCGGCCGGCGGTCCCAGCCGAGGATGTAGTCCTTTGGCCTGCGAAGGCCCACGCTCAAACGAATGAGCCACGGGCTGCCGCGCAGCGCAAAGACATCGCCGGCATTGAGCGAGGCGGCGTGAACGCGTACCAATACTTCATGGTCTTTGATCGTTGGCACGGCGACTTCCTTGAGTTCGATAACATCCGGCGAACCGTAGTCGTTGATCACGATGGCTTTCATCAGTTGGGGGGTGCTCATGTTTGCTCCTGCTGTGACGGAATTTGATTGACGGCGATCAGCGTCAGGCCTGTGTCGCGCACTCTTTTGAGCAGGCCGTACAGCGCTGCCTGATCGACTACCGGGCCGCTGAGCCGTGTCGTACCATCGGGTTCCGGGGTGACGGCGAGACCCTCGAACCAGGCACTCCACCGGGCGGGCAGGTGGCCGGCAATGCGAATCTCGTAGACGAATGGTTCGTCGACGAAGGGATAGTGGAATCTGGTGTTTGTGACATGACCCTGTGCCTCTTGCTCAGTGCACAGGTAATATACCGGAAAGCAGGTATTGTCGGGTAGCTACTAAAGTATGGTGGCGAGTATGGTTCGGGGGATTACAGCCGGCCCAGTTCGCGGGCGCGCGCCCACGGCCTCGGTGCGCCGCTGGACCTGGAGCTTGTCGAAGAGGGTGCGGGTGTAGCCCTTGACGGTGCTGAACGCCAGGAACAACCGATCGGCGATCTCCTGGTTCGAGAAGCCCTGGTTGATTCTCTCGTTTAACTTTATCGCGAGCCAATGCTTCGCGCAAAATTGCTACAAGAGGGCCATTACCAGAAAGAAAAACGCTATAGAGATCGTTGGATTTATCAATGTGTGTAGTTGCTATATGGAGTCCGACCAATGTTTTGCCAGCACCGGGAACACCGGTTACGAAACAAACGGATTTTCTAGAATTCTCTTTTGAAGAACGAATAATGGCAGATACTGCATTTGACGTTTGAGTGAGATTTATATCGCTGGCATCTCTACGGGCAATGTCCTCGACAGAGTGATTGTTGTAAAGGGCCATTGCTGCCTCAATGATTGTTGGTGTTGGACAATATCGACCTTGCTCCCATTGGGTTCGGTCAATTTCGTTTCCTTCACTAAAGCACAATACGTCTTCCATTATTTTGCCCAACAATCCTATATTACTTTTGATAGGCAGAAGCAGTTTGTCGTTTTGTGGGGTTGTTTCGACTATCGAATATATGTTATTCGCTTTTGTTGCGATTAGAATTGGGGCAATAAATTGTTCGTGACTTGATTCGTGAAAGTTCTTTAAATCCAAAGCATAGTCCATAACCTGATCTATTGCATTGGAGTTATATTCTTTTTCACCTATTTTGAATTCAAGAATAAAGATAACTGCCCCAATTAGAAGCACAACATCAATACGTTGCCCCATGCGAGGGATTGAATATTCAAAATAAATTGAACCTTGATATGGAGGTAAGACTTCTTTCAAAATGATGATTTCCGCCAGCCAAGCATCTTTCTGCGTTTGTTCCAAAGAAAATTCGTTTTTCAGCGCTATTTTCCCAATTATTTCTTCAGGGGGAAGTAGTTCAGGAAATTCGCAATAGAGTCATCGTAATATGCACGTTTCATGGTATATTTTCTTACTAGCGTTTCAACGTTTTATACAGAAGAAGATGCAAACTATAAAATACAATGAAAATAATCAAGATAATGTCTATATGATGAGGTCTTAAATTATCAATTATTCTATTAATCTCTTCCCATTACAAGTATTGCTTTTCCTAATGGTATCAAACACAAAGGGGGAATGCAAGGGAATAAGCAAGCGGCATGGCGCAGAGAGACAAATAGATCGTAAAATCTAAAATGACATGGAAGACCGTGGGACGACCGTCCCGTGAGATGTGGGACTGGGACTTGGGACGATGGACGAGAGCGCATAGGGCAAGGAGTTTGGCGGAAAGGAAGCTCACAACTCGTAGCTCATAGCTGATAGCTCATGGGGTGAAGAGACAGTCTTTGAGTCATAGGGTCATTGGGTCGGGAAACCAGCATAGAGCGCAGGGCATGGCGCAGAGCGGAAATAACCGAACGGACGAATACGTGAAAGGAAATGAACAAAGAGCACACACGGGGATGGAGCATAGTGCATGACACGAAGCGAAAGGCCCGAGGGTTCACACCGACAGGCTTTGGACTTTTCCATCAAACATTACTTTTTATTGTAAACCTCATCATGAGTTCCTATATCAAGAAGAATGATCTCTTTTTCTGTAATCATGAGCGTCAAAGTAACACGATACCTATAAGTAAGGCTGGCGGCCCAGATGCTCTTCGAGTTTTCCGCTCAAAGGATGCAGTTCAAGAGCTGGTTGAAAGGGATCTCTGGCTAAGAATCAAGGTAACCATATTCCCGAAACGTATTGATGAGATCGGGATGTTTCTTAAAGAACTTCTTTGCCTGACGGAGAAATTGCTGAGATACTGATCAGCTTGCTGGAATAACATACATGCTCAGTCTTCCTTTTCAATCGCCCGCAGTTCTTCAGCCTTTTTGAAATCACGCACCCGCTTCCTTCACATCCTCAAGGTGAGGGATCCGAGCACCCGCTGCGACATACGCGAGCACTGTGTTCTTCTACCAACTCGTTGACTAAAAGCTCTTCTGAAAGAATCACGATACTGTGGCCTAGTTGTTCTTAATGACATGGACAGGACCTTCATCGATAATCTCGTCCACGGCTATTTCAATAAATCACACCGTCTCTTTATATCCTGCGCGGCAATGGTATTCATATAGATACCTCCTTCGGTAACTTATTCAGGTACTATAAGTATAGTGCATATCAGTCCACTTATGCAAGCTCTCATGACAGGCAATGGCTATAGGGTCATTGAGTCATAGGGTCGTTGGGTCGGGGATACGGCATGGCACAGACCGGAAATAGCCCAAGAACGTAGGACGATGGACGTTGAAAATGCTAAAGACAGCACTATGCGTTTTGTAAGTAAATGCAGAAAAGCGTTAAGGGTAAGGCCCTACCATTCATTCCTATCTTTGCCAAAGAGCAGTATCGCCTTTTCATTCTGTTCTATTGTTTCTGGATGGGCCTTTTCGTAGCGACCGTAATACCATTTGGGATCAGCGCAGGGTTTGATAGATATCTCCTTTATAACAGCAACGTCATCATAGCCGTCTTCATATCCCGATACAACAATTCGGGCATCTTGGCCATATGACTGCAACTGCTCTATCAATTCAGAAACTTTCATATCTTCACCTCAATGTCCGTGATATAAGACATTACCCTTTCTTTTACCCTCTTTCTCGATTATTACCTTCTTTTCTTCCACGGTGCTCCTGGGCCACCGCCAAGGCACTCGACCGGTGTCTCGGTCCCCGGTTTCTTGTCGGCTTAGGTATCTTTACGCCTCTTCTTTTTCATGACTTTTTCCAGTTCTTTCAATGTTTCATCATCAGAAAGGGTCTCAGATTCAGTCTCAATGGTGAGACGATGGTGATTGAATGCTTCATATTGCCTCATCGCCAGCGTGTCGGCGACTTCCTTAGAAATTTTCCCGGCATTTTCAAGGATCTCCCGTTCGTTAAAGCGCAAGAATGCATTCAGTTTTTCCCGCCAATCCTTCATAAAGACCTGTTTGTGCCGTTTTGCCTGATCTTCGGCATAATCCAGGTACATACTGACAATACGGTTAAGTCCGGCAACCTCCTCTTCGTTCAGATAGTTCTTCGCAATCGTTACATCACCCTTACGCACTTTTGTTCCCTTCCATGACGTGAGACCCATGTTGGGTTTTGTCGCATCAGCCCGCTCGGCGATTAACTCCGCCGCCGTTTTACCGGAAATGGCAAAGTGCAATTTATTCTGGACAATACGAAAGAACTCCAGTGTCTCCTCTGCCTGAGGATCATAGTCTGCAGCCAGTTTGTAGATATCACGAATTTTCTGATAGAACCGCTTCTCGCTGGACCGGATATCCCGAATTCGTTCAAGCATCTCATCAAAGTAATCCGAGCCGATGTTCCTACCGGCTTTGAGACGCTTATCGTCCATGGTAAAGCCCTTTACGAGATACTCATTCAGACGTTCCGTAGCCCAGATGCGGAACTGGGTACCACGGTGTGACTTCACGCGATAACCTACAGCAATAATGGCCTCCAGATTGTAGTGGCGGACAGAGCGCTGGACCTGTCTTACTCCCTCAGGGCGAACTATTAAGTAATCCTTAATAGTTACTCCTTCCGTAAGCTCGCCTTCATCATAAATATTCTTCAGGTGAATATTGATATTCGAAATAGTTGTTTGGAACAGTTCCGCCATTGCCGCCTGGGTCATCCAAAGTGTTTCGCCATCCAATCGTATTTCGATACGAGTTTTTCCGTCTTCTGTTTGGTAGAGCAGGAATTCACTCTTGTTTGGGAGGTCGGGCATATTTTTCTTCACCATATCGTGACTCCTCGAAAAATGGGGAATGGGGAAAATAAGTTACCTTTTTTTGTATTTACAATATTACCAAAGGATGCGTCTAAAAGCAAGAAAGGCTATTTATTGTTATCAAACACAAAGGCGGAATGCAAGGGAATAAGCAAGCGGCATGGCGCAAAGGGCATAGCGGAAAGGAAGCTCATAGCTCTTGGCTCGTCTCAGAAAGATTCTTTGAGTCATTGAGTCATCGGGTCGATAAGACTGGATAAGGTAATAGGTAAAAGGTTAGATGCAAATAACGACTTATACAGATGGGCGAGAAGCGAAGCGCAAAACCAATTGATAATTCAGATGCAATATCCGCGGACTCAGCAGGATAGCTGAGGGCCGCGGGTGGAATGAAATGGTTTGGAGTGGAAGAGGCAGATTCGATGGATGATTGGCGAGTGAGGCTTTGCGGATGGCAGGCGGTACGCTTGATGCGTACATCGGAAGACAGCGCAAGGCGAAACAGACCGCCGCAGATGTGCTTGCGCTCCAAACCATCGTCCGGTCGACAAAATCACTTACAAAACGTTATCTTTTTTCCGGAAGAGTAATGACGTCTGAAGGGCATGTCGACGCGCACAGCCCGCATCCTACGCAAGTGTCCTCTTTTACATGTGCTATCGGCACACCGCTCGTCGTCTGCGGGCCGAAAATGGCGAGCGTTTTTTCCTTGATAACCATTTCCATGGCGCTGTGCGGACAGGCATCTTTGCAGGAACCGCAGCCGCTGCAGCGCTCCTCATTCACTTCGGGCAGTACCCTCTCCTCTTCCACATCGAGGAGCATTTCACCGAGGGCGCCGAGGACCTCTCTGGGTTCCCATCTCTCATCCCTCGGATGTCTGATAAACCCCACATGATATTTCTTTCTTCCCCATTTTGTGGGCGACCACCTGAGTTGCGGCTCAGACCGATAAAGGGAAAGAAATTCTTTGTCCTTGAAGAGATGACCATAATCATCAAAACGAATAATCCTCTCTGCATTTAAGGTCAATTCTTTCTTCAAACCCGCGATACGGGCTTTACCATCGTCAAATGTAATCGTTTCACCTTCTTCGAGATGTATAAAAACAACACCTTCCCGCCGCGCCTCTTCGTAAAGCAACTCACTGTATGAAGGTGTGACCATATTCTGCGTCACTACATAAACGGTCTTTTCTGCCTTTTTCATCTCCCTCGCAAGGGCAATAAATCGCGCTGACATGAACTCATAGAATATTCTTGCTCCCACATCTTCGGTCCCCAGATAGAAGAGACAGGACGCGAAATCACCATCAGGCATTGTAATTTCAGGCCATTCTTCTTTGTAGAGCTTTTCGTGATTCCTTACTACCTCAGCGGGAAAGTCCGGTCCTCTCAAGGCCAGCATGCCCGCGCCGAAACCGGTGAGGATCGAATCTTTAATGTTCATGGGTTCAAGGGCTCCGCCGGAAACATAGACACCTTCAACATTCGTTGTTAATGGCTCCTGTTCAATTACAAAGCCATGGTCATTGAGCGAAAAACCGAAAATCCTGCTTAACGGGTCCAGTTGCGGATTAGGTCGCAGTCCGATTGCAAGCACAACATAATTAAACCGTTCTTCTTTCAATTGTCCGTCTACATAATATCGAATGGTAACACCGGATTCATCCTCTTCAAAATACCTTGAATTCGCCCTCACGAAACGAACACCTGCATCACGGTAAAGCTTTTCAAGATAAAATTCCTGGCCAAAGAATCTCAGGTCGTTATAGAAAATTGTCAGTTCCGGTTTGGCCCTTTGAAGAGTCCACTTTACTTCTCTTAATGTATATGAACAACAAACGGATGAGCACAGCGGATACTCCTTTGATCTGGAACCAACACAAAGTACAAAGGCAATCTTATTGAAATCTTCAGGCAATTCACCCTGGCGTTGATCAATCATGGCGTCGTATTCCAGGCTGGTAAGCACCCTTTTGCCTTTATATTCAACAGGATCATAGGGGGTAAGTCCTGTCGAGACAATTACTCTGTCGGCGTTTAAAGAACGCCCATCAGCAAGCCTTACAATGAAAGAGCCGTTATCATCCCTGTTTACCGTCACAACTTTGCTTTCGCGTATAACGGTCAGACGAGGATTGTCCCTGATCTCATCAAAAAATGTTTTGAACCCTACCCTGCAGTTGGCAATTTGCGCCATGGTACCGCCCAGGTCCTGGGCCGATTCGAGGATCGTCACAGTATTGTTTTCCTGCAAGGCAACCTTTGCTGCCGATATTCCGCTTATGCCGCCGCCGATGACCAGTATATTCATAAGGATTTGTTTTCTCCCATAACGTAAAGCAGCAGGTCCGTCAGATAGATAACCTTCCTGCCTGCGGCAAAAGTTTTCATTGCCATGTGGCAGAAGGGGCAGAAGACGACAATGGTCCCTTTGGATTTGTCGAGGATCAGCGTTGAAAGTTTCTCGGTGGCCCATTTGTTGAGGAAAAGCTGGTTGCCTCCGCAGCAGCGGTCCTTCACCTTCTCACCGTCGATCTCTCCGCCGAAGGTGCTGATGACATCTTCCATGATGTTTTTGTTTTTGATGGCGCTGGCTTCCGGTCTCATGAGGAGACACCCGTAATAGGGAAAGAAGACTTGGCCCTTGAGGTCCCTTTTCTGTTCTATCTGCGACAGGTTTCCGGCGTTCAGGAGTTCCAGAGGACTTAAGATATTGAAAGCCTTTTCCGAATCGGCGTCTTTCAGGTTCTTGTAACAGGCAGGGCATGGTACGACAATCTCTTTACACATACCCTGGGCCTTTGTCAGGTTCTCTCCGGAAATGTCTCAGCAGTTCTTTTCTGTCCCCGTATTCCAAAGCACCACAACAATTCCAGTCCGGTATCTCCGTGAGACTATGACCGAGTTTTTACAAACCTGTCTCACACCGCGGTCGAGTTTTTTTGCTGAACCGGTAAGAGAACATCCCGGATAATATCCGTATTCCATTATGACCTGTCCTCCGGATCCTTCAGAATCGCTTGAACTGTTTAAACGGTTTGAACGGCGCCTGTCCCCGACAGGGGATAAACGCTTCACCTTATGGGGGAGGTGAAACCCCGCATACTCCATCCATTTTGTCATGTACTTTATGTATCCGCCTTTCAAGAGATCAGGCGCAGCCATGATGACCACGAAGGGCTCATACACCCTGCCCCAGATGTTGAGGGACTTCTTGAATGCCTTTTCAAAGAGGGCCTCCATACCGAGGGTCTCCTTGAGCGCCCGCACCACTTCAGGTATCCTGATCTGCCAGGGACAGGCCGCTGTACAGCGATAACAACTCGTGCAGTAACGAACAAGAGGATCATCTTTCCCTATTTTATCTCCGACAGAGAGCTTCATGAGGAGTTCCTGTGGATTGACATTCTGCTCAAGATCGTTAACAGTGCAGACGGACGCGCAAATCTTGCATCCAAGACAGACCGAAAAGTCTTCCCGGCGGTAGCCGGTAAGACGGAATACAGCGGTATCCTGCTGTATTCCCGTAGGACGTTCGCTCATACCGCTGGTATTCGCTTGGACGTCCGCTGCGCTCGGACGTTCACTCGCTCCGTTCGTTCGGACGTAACTGCTCTCGTTCTTTCTGCATCATCGCTGCTCTCATCCGCGCTTTTCATTCTTTCGTCCCACGTCCTACGTCCCACGTCTTACGTCCTACAGTCTTTTACGTCCCTCGTCCCAGCACAGCGGACGTCCTACGTCCCACGGTTTTCCACGTCCTACGGTTTTCTCAGTCTTCCGCATCTTTTAACTCGTCCTCAAGAAATGTAAGATAGGGTATCTCTTCATCGAAGCTCCTGCCGGCCATATAGGAAAACATGCCCTGGAGTCTCTCTGACGTGCCCTTGAAATACTTTGTGAGGGGAATACCCTGGGGACAGGCTTCCTCGCATGCCCCGCAGCCAACACAGGTCTGCGATACATGAAACATCCTGATTAAATGGAACAGCTCCTTTCCCTGTGGCATCTCTCCGGAGTCTGTCCGGAAGATCTTGTTTAAGAGCGCGTCGCCCTTGGGGAGATATTCGTCGCCGTTAAAAACGCAGTCGATACAGTAGCAGACAGGGCACATGTCCCTGCAGTTCTTGCACATGATACACTTTGAAAAGTCCTTTGCAAAATTTGCCATATCAGTCTGGAATTTCTCCGCCTGTCTGGCTTCACCAATGAGCATTTCTGTTGGCGCTTCTTCAGGGATGCCTTCCATGAGCGAAAGCAGTGCCTCACCCTTTTCCGTATAAGGAAGAGTCCAGAGGTTTGCCGTTCTTGTCGATCCTGACCCCGGCATCTCCCACAACCCCTCTTCTTTCTCTGCATACCTGACAGGCCCAGCGCATTTTGCTTGAATCCTTAAAATAATCCTTTAACTGGTCCATCTCTGTGGGTATGCCTTCAGTTTTTTCTTTTGAGGAGACTGCACCGAAACAATCAATGGAGACAGCAGTTATGCCTTCACGCTCGATCTGGGTCAGCTTGGTCAATTCACTGTAGGCCCTTATCTCACAGGGCCGCAGCATGAGAATAATCTGTGATGCCTTGGAGAATAATCGACGTAAATAAAGCGCCCCATTGATACTGAAGACAGGATTGAAAAGTGAAAAATGCTGAAGACTGTTTTTGAATATTTTATGATTTACGCCGTCTTTACCCTTTTCAAATCCCAGCACCAGATGGTGCTCATCCTGCAAGAACTGATTGAGAGCGTTTTCGATAGTACCGCTATTAATTTGTTTTCCCTGCATTTTTCTTTTCCTTTATCTCGTTATACATACCTGATACCTTGTCCACAAAGCGCCGCGCTTCAGCCGCACTGACCCAGAAGAGCCGGAGTTTGTCCTTCATCCCAAAGGCGTCAAGCATCTCTTTCAGGGCAGCAATCTTTCTCCGTGTAAAGTAATTTCCTTTAATAAAATGGCAATCTCCCGGATGGCACCCCGCCACGAATACGCCATCTGCCCCGTCGAGAATCGACTTGATTACAAAGGCAGGGTCTACCCTGCTCGAACAGGGCACCTGAATAATCTTCACCCCGTCGGGATATTTCATCCTCAGACTTCCCGCCATCTCCGACGCCTTAAATGTACAGAACGAGCAGGCAAAGCCGACTATCTCGGGGTCTTTGTTTTTTGTCTCTTCAGCCATTTTTACCTCCGCCTGGTTTACGTAGGACGTAGGACGTCCGCTTTGCTTGGACGTAGGACGTAACTACTTTCCATTACAGAATGCATCTGCCTTGTTCTCCATTGTTTTGAGCATTGCGAAAATATGTTCATATCTTTCGTATAATTCTTCGTAGACTTCCGTCGTTATATAGTTGCATTTCAGAGCAAATTCGAGCCATGTTTGTGTTTCGGCAGCCTCTTGGGCAGCGTCAAGGAGTTTATTAACAAAAACTGCTATATATTTACGTTTTCGCCATCCTTCTGCCAGATTTGTGCAAACTGATCGTGACGAACGCCTTATCTGGTCGATGAGAGAATACTTCTCCTCACGCGGAAATGATTTAGTAATTTCAAATATTTTCATAGCAGTTTCAAAAGCCAGTTTATACACTTCAAGATCCTGCACCCTCTTCGCCAGCCTTAGCTTGTTGTTTTCTTCTTTCATTTGCCTCTCACGTCCTACTATCTCTTACGTCCCACGTCCTACGTCCTACGTTTCTCACACGGCTTCAACCAGCGCGCCTATTTCGTCATCGATTGCACTGTCCACATATCCCTTGAGACTTATTGAGGATGAAGGGCATGTGGCATTGCAGAGTCCGCATCCCATGCAGGCCGCTTCTTCGACGTGGACGATTCTTTTTTCTTCATCATATTTAATTGCCTTCGCAACGCATGCCTTTTCGCACATCCTGCACCCGCTGCATCTTTTCGGATCAACCCAGGAGATAAAGGGATCAACAAAGGCATAGCCGAGATTCAAGAAACCATAGAGTTTCAGTGCCGATGCCCTGCCGTGGTTGATCGATTCTTCCATATCCTTTGGCCCGGAACATGACCCTGAGATGAAAATTCCTTTCACCGCCGTATCAAAGGGTCTCAACTTGATATGCGCCTCAAGGAAGAATTTATCCTTATCAAGGGTGATCTTGAGGAGCGACGCGATGTTTTTGTTGTCCACAGGGGGCGACATGCCGATGGAAAGTACGGCAAGGTCAAATTCCCTCTCAAAGGGTTCTCCAAAGAGGGTATCTTCACCCCGCACCAGCAATCCCTTCGGGCCGGGGATAATCTCAGGGATATTGCTCCGCGTAAAGAGCACACCCTTTTCCTGGGTATCCTCAAAAAATTCTTCTCCACCCTTGGGATGGGCCCTCACATCCATATAGAAAGACTCAACATACGAATCTTTATACTTATCTTTTATCGCGTCCCCCACTCGGAGAGCATTGATACAGCATACTCTGGAACAGTAAGGTTTGCCTATCTGCTCATCCCTGGAACCGATGCAGTGGAGTATGGCGATCCGCGGATTATCGGGCAGGTTGAGGGTATCTTTTCCGGCCTCAAAATCAACCGTGGTCATAATCCTTTCATCTTTCCCGTAGCCGAGTTCAGGCTTTATCACGGGATCAAAAGGCGTAAAACCGATAGCCACTATCACTCCGCCTGCGATGATCTTTTGTTCGCCTGCCGGGGTATCAAGTGATGCCTGATAGTTGCCGAAGAAGCCTTCAAAGCCGGTGATAGTAGTTGAGGTGAATATCTCCACGTTCTCTTTGGTTTTGAGCTCATTTACCATCTCATCTATAATTGCTTTACCGTCCTGTCTTGCAGGCCAGACATCCTTAAGGGTCCTCACGTGACCGCCAAGTTCCGCCTCTTTTTCAACCAGATAAACCTTCATCCCCATCTTGGAGAGAAAGATGGCCGCGCTTAAGCCTGATACGCCGCCGCCTATAATAAGGGCAGATTTAACCACATCCACCCGTTTTTCTTCGAGAGGCACGTAATGTGATGATGAATAGATGCCCGCCTTGATCAGCTTGATCGCTTTTTCCGTATTCTTCTCGACATCATCTCCCACCCAGGAACAGTGTTCCCGTATACCTACCCTTCTGAGAAGAAAAGGATTCAGGTCCGACTTTTTCAGGACATCCTTAAACAGTTCTCCGTGGAGAGATGGGGTGCAGGAAGCAATGATCACATGATCGAGGCCATGCTTTTTGATGCTTTCTTCGATCATGTCCTGGCCGGGCTCGGAGCACACAAAGGGATAGTCTTCAGAAACAATGACATTAGGGAACATCTTGAAGTATTGACTCACTTTTTTCACATCGACGGTGTGCTTGATGTTGTGACCGCAATGACAGATGAAGATACCGGTCTTCATACGCAAAGCCTCGCCGTGCATTGCGGGTTGCGGGTTGCGGGTTGCGGGTCCAGAACCAGGAGTAAAATTCGATTTCTTGCTATGACTCGTAAATCGTAAATCGTCAAATTCACTATCTTACATCTCATTGACGATTTCCTACCACTATGCACCATGCTCTTTGCCCTCTGCCTTCATTTTTCACCATTCACGATTCACGATTTCCGGTTGTTATATATTCCATGCATCTCGAAGCGGCTTCTCCGCCTGACGCTACTGTATCGGGTACATCCTTCGGTCCTGATGCCATTCCGCAGACAAAGATACCGTCCACATTTGTCTTTGAGGGGGCTACTGATCCGGCTTTGATAAAACCATATTCGTCTCTTTCTATAGACATGATGCTGCAGAGTTCCTCTGTCTGCTTGCGGGGCCTTACCCCTGTCGCGAGAACCACAAGGTCTACTTCAATCTCTCGCAGTTCGCCGCTCAACATATCCTCGACCCTTACGAGAAGTCCGTTCTTACCTTTTGTCACTTCACCCGGAATACCCCTTATGTATAAGGCACCGCTTTCCTGAGTGCTCTTGTAGAACTCTTCATAATTCTTGCCGTAGGCCCTCACATCGATATAGGAGACATAAATCCGGGCATCCGGTATTCTGTCCTTGGTAATACTCGCATGCTTTGCCGTATACATACAGCATACTCTGGAACAGAATCGCGCGCCGCTCTGACGGTCTCTCGAACCGACACACTGGATAAAGAAAAAACGCTTCGGCGTTTTCCCGTTTATGATGATGTCACCGCCTGTTGGTCCTGTGACCGAGCAGATACGTTCAAATTCTATTCCTGTGATAACCCCCTCAAGGGTACCGTAACCAAATTCCTTCTTTTCCGTGGGATCATAAAGATCAAAACCGGGCGCAAGCACAACGCTATCAAAGTCGCATATCCACAATTTCATCCTTCATGGCATGATCAATGGCCTTCACCTCACACCGTCTCTCACATTCTCCGCACTGGATACACCCCTCGATCTGCCCGGCAAGACACCGTGAGGCCTCGCTCATTGCATCTTCCGGTGTATATCCGATAGCTACCTCACGAAAATTGGTGATTCTCTCTTCTATGGGTTCCTCGGACATATGGATACGCGCGGCCTTCTCGATTCTCTTTGACAACGCGGCCAGTTCTGCCTCGTTCAGTTTTTCAGGCACTGACTCCGCAGCATCCTCGATGATCGATTCTCCGCGAAGGTATTTACTTATGGAACGGGCAGCTCTTTTACCGGCGGCTATGGCATCAACCACATACGCCGGTCCAGTGGTAACATCGCCACCGGCAAAGACACCTTCGATATTGGTCGTCCCCGTGACAGGTTCTACGGTGATCGTCTCACCTTTCCCCAAAGAAACTCCGAGGGTACCCGTGAATGAAGTCTCCGTTGCCTGACCGAGGGCAGTAATGACCGTATCAACAGGTAAACTCCATTCGGAACCCTGAACAGGGACGGGACGTCTGCGGCCGCTCGCATCGGGCTCGCCAAGTTCCATGCGAATACATTCCATTTTAGAGAGCTTGCTATTCTCACCATAAAAACGCACCGGAGTAGTGAGGAACTCTATCTTTACCCCTTCATGCAGAAGGGCTTCTATTTCTTCATCGGCGGCAGGCATTTCATTCACGGGTACGTCGATAGATGAGCTTCACATCGCTGCCCAGTCTTTTCGCTGTTCTCGCGCAGTCAACGGCCGTATTACCGCCGCCTATGACAGCAACCTGTTTTCCTGTAGTAATCGCTTCACCACTATTGATGGAACGAAGAAAGTCTATACCGTCTGTTACGCCGGAGAGATTCTCTCCCTCCACCCCCAGTGGCAGTCCTTTCGGCGCGCCGGTACCGATAAAGATGGCATCATATTCAGCTTTTATTGTATCAAGGGTTATATCCTTGCCGATCTCAACACCGCATTTGATGGTTACCCCAAGTTTTCGATATAATCGATCTCTCTTTTCAATTCTGCTTTGGGCAGCCGGTATTCCGGTATGGCATACCTGAGCATTCCGCCTGGTTCGGGAAGCGCTTCAAAGACAGTTACATCATGGCCTTCCAGGGCAACATCATGTGCGCAGGCAAGCCCTGCCGGTCCTGCCCCGATGACGGCCACTTTTTTGTCTGTCTTCGCTACCTGCGGTGGTTCAAGGGAATCAATATCAAAGGAATCAACGGCAAAACGCTTCAGGTCGCGAATTGCAAGAGGATCGTCCATCTGTCCTCTGTTGCACACATCTTCGCATGGGGCGTAGCAGACCCTGCCGCATACCGAAGGAAAGGGATTTGTCTCCCTGATGAGCATATAAGCGTCCTGAAATCTACCCTCGCTTATGTGTTTCAGATATCCCGAGCACATTCGTATGAATAGGACAGGCATCCATGCATGCAGCTTTGCAGGGACGGTCCTCTCGTTTGTCGATGCTTGCCTTGTTCGGTATGGCCTGAGGAAAAGGGATATAGATGGCCTTTCTCGGACCGGTCCCCATATTGAATTCGCTCTTCATCACCACAGGACAGCCCGGCGAACAACTGCCGCAGGCATTACATTTATTAATGTCTACATACCGTGCCTTCTTTAAAATGGTGACCGTAAATCCTTTTCCCTCTTTCTTGACTGCCATTGGTTTCGCCCAGGAGAGAAGCTCTATCTTTTTCTGGAGCGCCACCTCAACCATCTTGGGTGAAAGAGTGCAGGTAGAACAATCGAGTGTGGGGAATGTCTTGTCGAGCTGGATCATCCGGCCCCCTATTGAGGGACCTTCTTCGAGCAGTGTCACATTGACGCCGCAGGCGGCCAGTTCAAGAGCGGCAGTAATACCGCCGATACCTCCACCGACTACTAACACGTGATTTTCAGTCAATGTATCTCCAATATAACCGTGGGACGTGGGACGTCCGCTTTCACTTGGACGTTCACTCGCTTCGCTCGTTAGGACGTAACTGCTTTTATTTTCACTCTTTCGATTTTTCTACGTCCTACTTCCTACTTTCCACGTTTTACAATCTTTATCTTTCACGTCCTACGTCCCAGGAAGCGTAGCGACCGGACGTCTTACGTGCCTTTAATAACGGCTTTCAACTTGTCCCGTACTTTATGTATATCCGCGACAATCCCGAAATGAGCATATTGAAATATTGGCGCTTCCGGATCTTTATTGACCGCAATAATACAGTCCGAATCCTTCATACCTGCTATATGCTGAAATGCTCCGCTTATACCCATGGCGAAATAGACTTTCGGCTTCACTGTTTTTCCCGATGTACCCACCTGACGCGGCTTTGGAAGCCACTGTTTATCGATGACCGGCCGTGATCCGGAAATGACCGCTTTCAGCAGATTTGCAAGTTCTTCATAATTCGGTATTTCATCCTGACTTCCAATCCCCCGCCCGACGGAGAGGAGAAAATCAGCCTTCGTGATATCGATATCGGTTTTTTCTTCTTCCACATATTCAACAAAACTGCGTCCTTCCGCGCGGCGATACGTTGCTCAATGGTCTCAACGACTGCCGGCGTTGCTCTTTTCGACGCACTGGCTTTGAAGCTCCCGCTTCGAACCGTGATAATGCAGGGTTTCTCTTCTGATGGGTTTGAATTCACCGAAGATTTTATCGGAATAATAACTTTTATAAAAAACACCTTTTTCTTTATCATAACCGCTCACATCGGTGACAAGGGGCAGATTAAAATATCCCGCGGCATAGGAGGCGCATTCGTTTCCTGAAGACGAAGAAGTAAAAATGATCACATCCGGTTTTCCCTTCAGGTCCATTACCTTTTGCAGAATATGTATCATCGCCATGGGGTTGAGAAATAGTGTTTCTTCAACGCCGGTTTTCAGTACTGTGTGAACAAGTTTTTCATTGACAGCGTAATCACCTTCAGGGATAAGAAGAACGCTGTCTTTTTCCAGAAGAACACTGAGACCGATTGAATCAAGGTTTCTCTCCTCAAACTGGCCGCGTCTCACCTCAGAGATAATCAGTGTGTAGCTCATTGATAGACCCCCTTCTCCTTCAAAATTCCCAGAAGCTCTTTACAGACATCATCCAGTTCACCGGCAAGCATTTTGGCGCCGGCTTTTTTCGGCGGATACACCCATTGGTTAACCTCGATCATGCTCTTCATGTCGCCTTCGTAATCGGCGCCCTTAAAAACTTTGCGCTCCACCTTGGATGCCTTTCTTACGCCCATGATGGATACATATCTGGGCTCGTTGATACCGCTCTGTATGGAAAAGACCGCGGGAAGCGTCACCTTGACCCGTTCCTGAAGGCCGCCCTCCAAGTTCTCTCCTGACTATCATATGGTCTTTTTCAACTGTATCGATGCCGATCACCATCGACACATAGGGAAGACCCATTTTGGCGGCAAGTATACCGCCCACGGCGGCAAACTGATCGTCTTCGGATTGCACACCGGTAAAGATCGCGTCAAAGGCCGGGGCCTCCTTCTTCAGAAAATTACATGCCAGTGTCGCCCTCGCGTTCGGGTCATCATAGACCGTGGCCGTTTCGATGAGAAAGCCCTCTTTTCCGCCCATGGCAATGGCCCTTCTCAAGACTTCATCTGATTCGGCATTGCCGATAGAGATTGCCGTCACGCTCCCCGATGTCTTTTCGGCAATCCGCACCGCTTCTTCGACTGCGTAATTGTCCCAGTCATTCACCTTAAATGGAACTTTAGAGAGATCGACTTTCTTCCCTTCATCGACAATACGCAGTTCCTCTTCCTGGGTCGCCGGTACCCTTTTCGTGAATACTAACAGGTTCATCTTATAAAACCTCCATAAGTATTTCTGATAATTCTTTTACAGGCAGCTCTTTCTCTTTTGCCGGATCTTCAAGGGTCATAAGGCAGAAAGGACAGCTCGTCACAATAAGATCTGCCCCTTTCTCAATAGCCTCTTCGACTCGTGTCTCGCTATTCCTCTTGTACGTGCCTTCCGTTTCGTAGAACATCCTTCCGCCTCCGCCTTCACAGCAGAGGGATGTCTCCCGTGATCTTGAGAATTCCAGAAGTTCAAGACCTTCTATAGAGCTGAGTATATTTCTCGGTTCATCAAAAATATTATTCTGTTTGCCCAGAAAACAGGGATCGTGATAGATGACCTTCTTCGGGTAAGGTAAGCGCGGTTTGATCGTCCCTTCCTGTATCATCTTTGAAACAATTTCCGTATAGTGAGATATCTTAATCCCATGATCGCCGTATTCTTTTTTCAGGGTATTCATGCAATGAGGAGAAAGCGCGATAATTTCCTTTACACCATATTCCTGAAAGGCGGCCATGTTCTCTTCCTGAAGCACCTCAAAAAGACCGGTCTCGCCGATCCTGCGTATCTCATTGCCGCAGCATGCTTCTTCTTCACCGAGGACACCGATTTCATAACCGCCCTTATGGAGTATTTGTGCAACATTTACCGGTATCACCATACATCGGGGATCATAGGCCTGGATACAGCAGGTGAATAAAAGCCGTTTTGAAGTTGTTTCACTGACATGGGGGATTTCGAAGTCAAGCTTTTCAGACCATTCCCCTCTTTTCGCCCGTGAACGTCCCCAGGGATTCTTCTGAACATCCGTGTTTTCAAGGGCTTTCTGGATCGATACGGGCACCTGTCCATCCTCGACAAGGGCTGACCGTATATCGATAATCACTTCAGAAGGTTTCACGTCGCGGGGGCAGCGTATCGTGCAAGCCCCGCAGGATGTGCAATACCAGGGGATCGCTTCGTCTATACCGGTCTGAAACTGCTTCTTCCGCATGATCATCCGGACATTAAAAGGGGTTTTGCCTGCCTCGGGACAACTGCCGGTACATTTTCCGCATTGCATACAGGTAAGGACTCTCGTGAGATTAGGGTTCATACAATCCTCTCATCATTACCTAACTAAACGTTTAGTATATCTAATATATTTATGTCTGTCAATAATATACTTTCACTTTTTTTATCAGTAGCTTTACCGAAGTATAATTTCCTTTATAATCCATAATATCAGGATTATGAACAGTTATTACTATATATTGAATTTCCTCTTTAGATTATTATTGACATTTCCCGCCTCTCTGATAATATGTAATATACTGAACGATTAGTATAATATATTAATAACTGATAAAATAAGGAAAAGATTGAAAACAAAACTTACAGAAACCATGAAAGAACGTATTGTCAGGGAAAGTATTCGGTTATTCCTTAAAACAAGCTACAAAGGCACCTCCATCCAACACATCACTGATACCCTCGGCATCACGAAGGGTGCTTTCTACTGGCATTTTAAGAGCAAAGATGAGCTTCTTGAAACTATTATAGAAAAATATGATGCTGAATTTCTCGAAAAACTTTATGCCCATATGAAAAATATTGACGGGAACTTTCTCGCAAAATTCAAGGAATATCACAAATATATCAACGAATATGCCCGTGATAATGGTGAATTTTGTGTCCTCTTTGTTACTCTGGCGGCTGAGACAGCGGGAAGCAACACGCTATCAGAAAAGAAAATCAAATGGGTCTATAAGAAATATCACGATTTTATCGAATCGCTCCTGACGATTGGAAAACATGAAGGACTTTTCAAGGATGCACATAACGTACCCTTAAACGCCCATATCATTATCGCCATCCATAACGGCATATTACTGCAATGGTATATGAACCAAAAAGAAATAGACGGACCAAAACTTGCCAGGACCTATCGTGATATCATTCTCTATGGCATGGTGGCAAAGAGAGCATAAATAGCGTCTATCCTCAGTATTAACCCAGTATATTTTTCCCGATAAGTATCTTTTCAACTTCTTTTGTGCCTTCAAATATCTCGAGCACCTTTGCATCCCGCCAGTAGTGGGCAACATTATACTCTTCCAAGATACCATATCCACCGTGCAGTTGTATGGCTTCGTCGGCAACTTTTACCGCCATCTCACAGGTAAACCACTTTGCCATGGCCACCAGTGTGTGGTCAACGTTACCCGAGTCGACGCTTAGCGGCTGCGCGATAGAGGAGGCTCCGGCCAGCTTCGAGCATCGTAGCCATTTCGGCAATCTTTGTCTGGACCACCGGCATTGCCGCCAGAGTTCCTCCAAATGCCTTTCTTTTCTTCACATGGCTGATGGCTTTTTCGAGAGCACCTTGAGCAGTGCCTATGGCAAGGCCGGCGCCACCTTCAAGGCGGGCCCGATTAAAAAACTCCATTAATTGATAAAAGCCTTTTCCTTCCTTACCTACGAGGTTACTCCGGGGAACACGGACGTCCTTAAAAGCCACCTCACAGGTATCAGAACATCTGATAGAGAGCTTTCCGTGAAGCTTGTTGGCCTCATAGCCCTCTCTGTTCGTTTCGACGATAATCGTACTCAACCGCTCATGCTTCCTTTTCGCTTCAGGGTTGGTCACGCACAAAACCAAAAGGAAATCGGCGATGGTTCCGTTGGTAATAAACATTTTGTTTCCTGAAATCACATAATCATCACCGTCCTTAACGGCTGTTGTCGTTATGGCGACTACATCGCTGCCTGCGTCGGGCTCTGTGGAGGCCATGCCGCACCTCCATTTCCCTGAACAGACAGCCGGAAGATACATTTTCTTTTGCTCCTCTGTTCCAAAGAGCTTTATGAGCTGGGTCCCGAAATAGGACGCTACCATGCACTGGGCAATGCCCGTGTCGACTCGGGCAAACTCCTCGATAACAATGCACTGGTCAAGATGACCCATTCCTGCTCCGCCGTACTCTTCTTCAACAAACATAGCGAGGAATCCCAGTTCAGCTGCCTTTTTCCAGAGTTTATCTTCGAACCGTTCACCGGCATCCAGTTCTCTGGCGATGTCCGTAAACTCCTTCTCGGCAAATTCTCTTGCCGCCTTCCTTATATCTCTCTGTTCCACAGTCAATTCAAACATCGCTGTTCTCCTTAGTACAATTCTTTAAACTATTCTCATATATATACAGCAGTCCGTGTATCGTTATCAAGAAGGCTTGCATAAAGTCTATTGTTTTCAGAGAGCATTATTAAGATCCCAATTGGTATCCGATTAATCACATCTGCATTCGTCTTGCATAAAAAACATTTCTTATCCTTTTTCGTAATGATTGCGTATATCTTTCTTCAGTAGTTTTCCTGTTGAGCTTTTTGGGAGTTCCTCCCAGAAATCGACTGATTTTGGTTTCTTAAAACCAGCAAGATGTTTACCGCAAAACTCAATAATTTCCTTTTCCGTCGCGGAAGTGCCCTTTTTCAGAACAATCACAGCTTTGACGACCTCCCCCCAGTGTTCATCCGGCAATCCTATTACTGATGCTTCGAAGACGGCAGGGTGTTTATAGAGGATTTCCTCAATCTCACGAGGATACACATTGACACCACCTGAAATAATCATGTCGTTCTTCCTCTCCACAATATAGATATAGCCGTCTTCATCAAATTTTCCCAGATCACCGGTATGAAGCCATCCGTTTTTCAGTTTCTCTGCGGTCGCTTCAGGCATCTGCCAGTATCCAATAGTCATAGCCTCACTTCTTCCGATTATCTCGCCAACTTCACCGAGAGGAACATCGTTGTCATTTTCGTCCACAATCCTGATCTCATAATTAAGGGCAGGTTTTCCCGATGAGGCAAGCCGCGCGATACTCTTCTCCGTACCATCCAGGATGTGGTCTTCAGGTCCTAAGAAGGTTGTAAAAGGCCCGCTTTCTGTCTGACCGTACATTTGCGCAAATCCGCAGGGAAAAACTGTAATGGCCTGCTTCAGAAGTTCAACAGGCATGGAAGACCCCGCGTAGAGGATGAGCTTCAAGCTGCTCAGGTCATATTTACCGACATCGGGTACCTGGATGAGGCTGTGTATCATAGTGGGAACAAACTGCGCTCGCGATATCCGTTCTTTTGCGATGTATTCAAGGACTTCTGCCGGATTAAATCCACCTTCCTTCTTAATATAGATTGTATTCGGCAGGAATGAATGACGCACGATGTTATCTTCACAGGCAACATGATACATGGGAAAAGTGATGAGAACTTTTTCATCATAGCCAACCTTCAAGTCAATTGCTGATGCTATGGCGTCGGATAATAAATGTCTGTGCGTCCTCATTGCGCCTTTTGGCTTTCCCGTAGTTCCCGCGGTAAAAATAATGCTCTGAATATCATCTTCAAGAACCTGGGTCTTTGGTTCGTCAATCTCTCCCCGCGCAATTATTGCTTCATAATCTTCCATAAAGGGCAGATCCGGCTTCTTAAGACATATGAAGGTCTCTACTGACGTCAGTTCAGGTTTCATGTTGCTTATCATCTGATTGAAGTCAGGATCCACAAAAAGAAATCTTGGAGTTGAGTAAATAACGATATCTTTTATTTCCAATTGCTTCAAGTGATTATTGTAGGGGCAAAAAATACCGCCTGTTTTTGCAGCAGCAAAATAGATTTCTAAAAATTGATGGCAATTATGGACGAGGACCCCAATCCGGTCGCCTTTTTTCAACCCTTTTTTAATGAGCGCGTTTGCAAGGCGGTTTACCCGTTCGTTAAGAGTTATGAAATCAAGGGAAATATCTTCCGACACTAAGGCTGTTTTCGCGGGAAACTTGTGAGCACTTCTTATCAGCATCTCTCCTACGGTCATTTATATTCCTCCTTGTCCTTTATCGCCTTGTCTATTCCGCGATTACCGGATGCTACATTGAATGAAGTTTCTACAAAAAACAATATCAAATTCAATATCAATCGTTCATTTCATTAACAGATTCGGTAAAAACAAGACACATTTTATCCATGTCTCACTCGTTATATCACGGACATTTCACACCATACAAAGACAGTTCAGCAGATAAGTTTAGTTCTAATCGCTATCAGTCAACCTTAATATACTATCTGGTATATTATGACCATATCTCGATTCACCTTGTCAAGGTTTTTTATTGTTTTTCTAATGGATTTTTAACATCATAATATTACACATTGTTTTTATGTTTAAGAACATTTTGTGTTTTATCTTTTCGAATTATTATTATTTCAAAATATTTAATGCTTCCTTTTGCAATAGGGATCTTCTCTGTTTAAACGCTTTCTCTTTATCTCTAATAGCATTTATAGAAAGGCAATAATTCTTTTTATTGGATATTCATATATAGCCATTTGTTCGACCGGAATATTTCATTAATAATTTAATGAGAATTGTTTTTGCCTTTCAATGAGATTTTATTTCCGCTATAATAAATTTGAATTTGTAATGTTAATATTTCCAATATCTGAGGATCATGAGACCAAAGAAGGAAGAGAACAGACCGGATAATAGAAAAGTAATTTTCAAAGTAGCCATGCAACTATTTCTCGAAAAAGGCTACTCAGCTACAACCACATATGACATCTGCGCCGCGGCTCAGATAACAAAACCCACTCTATACTATTACGCTAAAAGCAAGAGACACCTTTTCTATTTGCTGCACATGGAGGCAATCGAAACAATTCTTAAACCCCATATGGAAAAATCTTCATCTATATCTAATCCATCTGAACGGCTTATATTCATGATCAGAGACCTTACTGAGATAGTCTGTCTGCACCCGGAACTTCGCTGTCTTATTAACGAAACGCAAAGTATTCGAGATCAATATTTTAAAGGTGTACGGCAAATGTGGAAAAAGCATTATCTCCTTCTTCGTGATACAATCTCACAGCTTATAGCGGACAAAAAACTACAGACCACCTCAAAACCATCCACTATTGCTCTATTGATTTTGGGGATGATAGCATGGATCCCCTTCTGGCTTCACTACAACCGGAAAAGCAGAATCCATGAAATATCGGATGCCGCCATAGACCTTATCTTTCAGAATGTTTTCGGAAAATTCACACCTGATTTTTTTAAACAGAATGTCTGATCCGGCATAACCTGACCCTTTTTTAATACGGTTAACCCCAAATTTTCTTCACATATTTTATTTCTATTAAGATACAATTATTATTCCAGGCTGTAATATAATGACAATGTAGAGAATGCAGAGCCTGTGCGGAGCATCACTTCTGCGATGGCGTTCCTAAATATTACTGACCATCAGAATTTGTTTTATCTGATGGTCAGTAGTTTGATTCACATATGTTTATTGAGGATTGAATCCGAGGTTGCGGGCGATAATGAGTTTCATGATCTCCGTTGTGCCGGCAAGAATTGAGAGAGCGCGGACATCCCGGTAGATACGGCTGATCTTGTATTCCTCCATATATCCATAACCTCCATGAAGTTGAAGCGAATGATAGGCAACACGGTTCACCATTTCACCAAGATATGCCTTTGCCATGGAAATTCTTTTAGGATCGATGTTTTCGCCTCTTATATATTCAGCAACAAGTGTCTCCAGAAAATTACGGCCTATTTCAACATCGGTAGCCATCTCGGCAATTTTGAAGGCGTTATGCTGGAAATCCCCGATAGGTTTCTTGAAGGCTTCCCTCACTTTCGCATATTCGAGCCCCTCCTTAAAAGCAAGTTCCGCCATAGCCTGACATTTTACGCAGACCTCAAGCCTTTCTCTGGCGAGCTTCTCCATCATATACGTGAAACCCTTTCCTTCTTCACCGAGAAGGTTACTGGCCGGGACTCGGCAATCTTCGTAAGCAAGTTCCGCTGTATCCTGAGCATCCTGTCCCATTTTATGAAGCTTGCGACGAGACAGGCCGGGCGTTTCGCCGTCAACCACTATCATACTTATGCCCTTCTGCCCGGTGGGAGATTCTATTTTACAGGCAGTAATAATAACATCCGAGTTTATGCCGTTTGTTATGAACGTCTTCTGTCCATTAATGATATAGTGGTCACCATCTTTCACTGCCTTTGTGCGAATCGACGCAAGGTCCGATCCCGCATCCGGCTCAGTAAGACCAATTGCCAATATGGCTTCTCCTGACGCTGCCTTTGGCAGGACTCTCCGCTTTAACTCCTCCGTCCCGTATGAGAACAGATATGGCGCAGCAACATCGCTATGGAGTGGTGCACCGACGCTGAAACCATCTCCCCACGCGAGTTCCTCATTCACTATAACAAGAGAATACCTGGCATCAACATCCATCCCGCCATACTCCTCGGGTAACCATGGACACAAATAGCCCTGTTTCCCCATCTTCAGGAATAGTTCCCGTGGAACTATTCCTGCTTTGTCCCATTCCTCACGGTGGGGAGTAATTTCTTTTGCAACAAATTTTTTCACTACCTTTCTAAAATCACTGTGTTCCTTACTTTCCTCAAAAAGTGGCATGTCTTTATTCCTCCTCGATCAGTAAATTTCCTGAATTAATATTAACATTTAAAAAAACCGTCACAGCAGATCCTTTCTTCATTTATATTTCTTTTTGCAATTCATATACCATGAGACACCATATATACTGCCATTAAATTATGCATGTTGCGAAAACGTGTGCTTTACTTTTTTATCTTTATCGTATAACCAGGAAACACCTGGCGCCAATCAGAACAATTTTATAGCATAAAATTACTTACGTTTCATTGAACGCTGATTTTTTATACCCCGAGATAAGAGCGTTGTTAACCTCTCTGTCCTGTCCCTTAATGTTTATTCAAAGATAGCAAATCAGGGACAGGACAGAGAGGAGAAATATCTACTTCATTAATACTGAAGGAAGATACGTTATCAGACTGGGAAATATGAACATCAATATAATACAAACAAATAAACCGACAAGAAATGGATAGACACCGCTGTAGATCACACTCATGGGCACTTTTGTTATGTTCTTCACGACAAAAACAGGCATTGCCACAGGAGGGATTACGGAACCCACGCAGACAGTCATGGAGACCATAATGCAAGCCCAGATCGGGTCATATCCCAGCTTCAAAATTGCAGGAAAAAAGATGGGCGTGGCAAGAATCATAAAGGCAAGGTCGTCAATAACTGATCCGCCAAACAGATAAATGAGAAATATAACGGACATGATAACATGGCGATTCAGAGGCAATGTACCCACCCAGGTAGCCACATTGTTCGGTATGTCTGTGACTGTGATAAAATGGCCCAGGACTGCGGAAGCGGCAACAAGCATAAGGACCATACATGCAGTCCTCAGTGCTTCCTGAAGAGACTTCCTGACTCCTGTATAATTGATGTCCCTTTTTATAACACATAAAAGGAGGACAGCAAAGGTACCGACGCTACCTGCTTCAGTAGGGGTAAAAAACCCATACATCAACCCGCCGATTACAACCAGAAAGATCACTATGGGCCAGATAACGGCAGGAAGGGAAGTTATCCGCTCCTTCCATGTGAATCTCGCGCACGCAGGGCCTATCGCAGGATTTATCTGACCCCATCCAAGAATAACGCCTACAAAAGATGCAGCGAGCATGAGACCCGGAATAATACCGGCAAGAAAGAGCCTCCCGATGGATTGCTGCGTAATGATGCCAAGGAGAATGAGCACCACACTGGGAGGGATAAGAACACCAAGGGTCCCGACGGTAGCGACAATACCGGTAGACAATTTCTTGGCGTAGCCGAACCTGTCCATCTCAGGCACAGCCACACTGGCAAATGTCGCGCTTGTGGCGACAATGGATCCGCATATTGCCTTAAAGATCGTTGCTCCAACAACAGTCGCCAGTGCCAATCCTGCTGGTATATGACCCAGGAATTTATGGGCGCTGTCGTAGAGACGTCTCGCTATACCCGCGTTGAAGGCGAGCTGGCCCATCAACACAAAAAGCGGCACCACGGTGAGTGAATAGCTTGCAAGTTGATCATAAAAATCATTGGCCAGCATAGTCATGGCGGCAGAGGGTGATACGATGAGCGCGTATCCGATAAAACCGATGATTCCCATGGCAACCATCATCTCCATGCCGGTGAGGAACAATCCTAACAAAATGATAACTCCGATAATACCGTAGCTGATATCACTCATGTCGTTTCTCCAGTATCAAATATTCTGAAAATATCAGTAATAAAAGAAAAACACTGTACAAAAAAGCAGAACGCTAACGCGATGACAACCGGAAACATGGGGACACGGAGAGTCATTGAAGTCTCACCGGTGCCGTAAAAGCCTATGCCTTTCTTTACAAGATTGTAGGAGACAAGAGCAAACAAGATAATCCCCACTATTCTTGTGACAATAAAAAAACCGTTTTTTACTGCTTTTGAACGGTTTTCGATCAAAAAATCAACAAAAACGTGTCCTCTGTCCCATGACGTCTGGGAAAGAGAAAACCCTACGACTATTGCGCCCATCATGGTTACAAGATCGTATACCCCTACAACAGGACTGCCGAAAAACCTCCTCAATATGACATCGATGACGGTAAGCATCATCATTATGAAGAGGGCGGCTTCCGCTACGGTATTCATCCATTTGAAGAACCTCTTACACGCTGCAACAAACGCTTTCATGCGTCCTCCTGAATAGAGTACCGGGGACAATTGTGTTGTCCCCGGCATTTCCTTATAAATTGACTATTTCTTTGGTGCTGCTGGTGCTTTTGCTGGTGCTTTCGCTGGAGCTGCTGTCTTAGGAGCTGACGCTTTCTTCGAATTCGCGATATAGTCACGGCAGAACTTCAATACTTCGGCGCCGGGCAGGCCTTTTATCTTCATATCGTTGACGTATCTGGCAAACATTGGCTCGACGGCCTTTGCCCATCTTGCGTCTTCCTGCGGACTGAGCGTTATCACCTTGTTGCCTCTGTTCAGAGAGAACTGCTTCCCTGAAATATCAATCTCTTCCCAGACTTTGATCTGTTTCTCCAGGAATTCCTTATTGATGTCTTCGATGATTTTCTGATCGGCAGGCGAAATTGATGCCCATTTAGCCTTGTTCATTGCGATAATGAACATTGCGCAGTACGCGGATCCATAATTTTCTACGCTGTATTTGATTACTTCGCCGGTTTTCCATCCTTCGAGAGCTTCATAGGGAGAAAGGAAACCATCGGCAACGCCTTTTGCGATAGCATCATACGCTTCACCCATTGTCATAGCTACAGGTATGGCTCCGAGAAGTCTCGCAACATCTGCGTTTGTTCCAAAAGTCCGCAGTTTCTGCCCTTTTAGATCTTCCAGCTTAGCGATCGGGTTCCGGGAATGAATGATGCCGGGGGTCTGCGCATGAAAGAACATGACTTTCACGTCATCAAACTCTTTCGGTTTGAATTTTTCAAAATACGCGTTTACCATCCTGGTTGAAACTGCGGCGCTGTAATGTCCGACAGGATAATCAAGCACTTCGGTAAGCGGGAATTTTCCCATGGTGTAACCGAGGACCGTTTCACCGACGTCCACTACGCCCTTTGCCACGGCATCATATATCTGGGGTGCCGGCGAGAGTGTTCCTCCCGGATAGTGCTTAGCTTCAACCCTGCCGTTTGTTCTCTTCGTCACTTCTTTGCACCAGTCATCCATAAGAATTGCATGCTTGTGGGTGGGAGGGAAGAAATTAGCAAACCTGAGCGTGATCTTTTCCTCTGCTGCAAAACCCGGTGCGGATACTACTAACGTGCCGATACAAAACAGAACCAAGAAAAACCCGATACAGCAAAATCTCTTCATAGACTGCCCCCTTAAAATGTATTTGTATTTCTTATAGCAAACCTAATGCCACATTATAAAACTAATAAATTTATAGTGCTACAAAAAAAACATTTATTTTAACTGTGTCTATTTGATACATGGTTGTAGCCTATGGATACGGTGTTGTGATGAACGGAGCAAAGTGTTTTTCGAAAAAAATGGGTACTTTTTACAAATTAATTTGCGCCGGCCAGAACATCCGGTCTGTCAGGAGAGGGTTATGGGGTGTTATTATGAATCCTCCTCGATTTTCTGGTAAAGCTTTTTCCGGCTGATGCCAAGGAGTCTGGCCGCTTTGCTTTTATTGCCTTCGGCGAACTTGAGCACCTTCTCGATATGTTCCTTTTCCATAGTATCCAGTCGCAACGTATCCTGGCCTGCTTTGTGCTTTAGACGGCCCGCAATAGTTGGCAGACTGTGAGCTACATTCCGGGGGAAATCATCACTTACTATTTCTCCCCTTTTTCCGGAGATCAGTATGGCCCTCTCAAGCACGTTTGCCAGTTCTCTCACATTCCCTGGCCATTGATACTCGATCAGGAGGTCCATGGCCGCTTTAGAGATTGCCTTTTTCTCGCTTCCTCTGGCGAATTTTTCCATAAAATATTCTGCCAGCATGGTAATATCATCCTTTCTGTCCCGAAGAGGAGGTATGGTAATAATAAAAGTATTCAGCCGGTAAAAAAGGTCTTTCCGGAACCTGTTCGTCTCCACTTCTTCCTCAATGCTTTTATTGGTGGCAAAAATAAAACGAACATCGACTTTGATCTCTTTCGTGTCGCCAAGTTTTCTAAATACCGAGGTTTCAAGGACCCTGAGCAGTTTGGCCTGTATTGCCTGACTCATGTCGCCCACTTCATCAACAAAAAAGGTGCCTTTATTTGCTATCTCAAGGAGCCCTACCTTGTCAGTCTGGGCACCTGTGAAGGCACCTTTTTTGTATCCGAAAAGTTCACTTTCAAGGATATTTTCCTGCAAACAACTGGCATTAATAACAACAAAAGGGTTCGTGAAACGTCTGGATTGCCCATGAATGGCCCTCGCCACAAGCTCTTTTCCGGTGCCCGTCTCCCCAAGAACCAGAACGGGCACATCTGAAGTGCTCACCATGGAAACGAACTTCTTGACCTCTCTGGCCCCCTTGCTTTCTCCAATAAAGTTGTCGTGGATCTCAACTCGTTGAAGATGTTCCTCAAGAACTATCGTCTTTTCCTTCAACTGCTTCTTTTCGTAGGCCTTTAGTATTACATTGTGCAGTTCTGAAAGTTTACAGGGCTTTGTCAGATAATCATAGGCGCCAAGTTTCATAGACCGTATGGCCGTATCCACCGAAGCATAACCCGTCAGCATAATCACTTCCGAGGTGGGCTGCATCTCCCGTAATCGTCCTAAAAGCTCAACACCGTCCATGTCCGGAAGCTTGATGTCAAAGAGTCCGATGTCCAGTTCGTTGTCCTTCATGATGGTAATTGCTTCTCTCCCGTTTAAGGCAGTAAAAACTTCAAGGCCTTCCTTGGCAAGTTTCTTCTTGAATGCCTCAACAAGCTGGTGTTCGTCATCAACAATCAGTACACGGATCATCGGTCGTGGTTTCCTTTCTTATCTTTTGTGTGCGCTGGCAGGGTAATCTTAAAGATGCTGCCTTTTCCAAGCGTGCTCTCCACTTCAATGTTTCCCCCCATTCTGTTCAAAAACTCATAGCAGAGGGTAAGACCAAGACCAACCCCTTTCCCTGTGTCTTTTGTTGAAAAAAATGGTTCGAATATCTTATCAAGCATGCTGTCATGAATACCTACACCATTGTCTTCTATCTCAATCTTTACGTTTTTATCGACATGGCGGACTACAAGCCGCACTATCCCGCCTTCCCTTGCCTCCAGAGCGTCGACAGCATTATGGAGGATATTCATAAGACATTGTTTCATGGCGTTTAAATCACCCCTGACATAAGGCACACCAACGGCAATATCCTGCACAAGAAGGATATTCGCCTTTTTGAAATTTATTGACGGGAGAATATCCTTTAAGCATTCCTTCAGGTCTATGTCCTGGACTTCAAATCCTTTTTTCCTTGTTAGATCGATCATATCCTTGATTATGTTTTTACAACGGAACGCCTGCTCCTGCACAACGTCCAGGTACTCATGGAGTTCTTTCATCTCCTCACTGTCAACATGACCATCCTTGAAACCCTGAAACAGTTCGCAGGCAAGTTCGGAATTGGCAGCGATAGTTGCGAGGGGATTATTCAACTCATGGGCAACACCTGTCATGAGTCTGCCGATAACTGACATTTTAGCATCCTGAATGGACTGGATTTGCGCTGTAACTTTCTCCGTGTTGTCCTCTATAATACACAAAAGTCCTTCAACCTTTCCATCTTTACCCTTTAAAGGAACTCCTCTGAGGTTCACATACTGGCCTTTATCGCCACGATAGTTAATGAAGGGGAAATCGACCAGTTCGAAAGGCTCACCCGTGAGTCCTTTCTTTATATGTTCGGCAAGGCCGCACCTGATCGTGTAGGGATTTTCGATCCAGTTGAAACCCAAAAGTTTTCCTTCAGCCTCTGGTCCTAAATCGGAAATGGTAGCTAAAGCAGGATTTACGCTCATAAACTCTCCCGTCTTATCAATAGTAAAAATGGCTACAGGCGCGTTATTGATAATAGCCGCATTAAAATCGTTGAGACGGCGTAGTTCTTCGTCAGCCTTTTTCTGATAGGTAATGTCCTGGACTGTTTCGATAATAAATGCCTCTTTTTTCTCTTTCTGACCTTTTCTGAGGGGTGATGTGGTAATCAGGTAATGTCTTATCTCTCCCCTGTAATCACTTTTGATCTCCGTATGTTCCATGAGGCCGGTTTCGAATGTTTTCAACGCGGGACAGTCATTGCATGGTTCTTTTCGCTTAAAGATCTCTTTATAACAATATTTTGCCGGATACTGTGAAACGTTTTCCTTCTGGAGACGATGCATGATGCGCCGATTTACCCATTGCACCTTCCGTTCCCGGTTGAGCACATAAACACCCATAGGAAGAAAATCGAGGATAGACTGGACGATATTGAAATCTATTGCGGGTCCCTGTTTCACGTTTGGTCTTCTCTCCAAAGAGATTTTTAAAACACAAAATAATACTACAAGACGGCCATTTAATAAAGAAATAAGTCAGCACACCGGGCTTTGTTTATTCTTCGATACACATAAAACTCTGTCACGCCATAGAAAAAACAATCAAGAAAGTTTTTACGCAGGAAGGGAAAACAGGCCTATTGATTTTATCCTTATTATTTTGTCAATCTGTCTTGATAACTTCGCGGCTGTTTCCTGATTCCAAGCTTTTTTATCCGTGAGGAGAGTGTTGAAGGGTGTATTTTCAGTATATCTGCCGCCCCTCCAGCGCCATGGATCTTCCATCCAGATCTTTCAAGGGCTTCCAGAATATGCCGTCGCTCGTTTTCTTCAAGTGTACTGAATGTATCTGCCTTGACCGCCTTGAGGCTGTATAATCTCCAGAGAAGACAGATGAAATTTCGGCCCCTGACTTGAAATTACACTTCTCTGGATAATGTTTTCCAGCTCGCGTATATTGCCCGGCCAATCATGGCGAACCAATCTTTCCATCACATCCTGCGGAATTTTATCGAAACTCTTTCCATGCCTCGCGGTGTACAATGTAAAAAAATGGTGGGCGAGCAAGGGGATGTCCTCTCTTCTTTCTCTTAAGGGGGGTATATAAAGGGGAAATATGTTGATTCTGTAGTAAAGGTCTTCGCGAAACTTCTTCTCCTTCACCTCTTCTTCCAGGTTTCGGTTTGTCGCGGCAACGAGTCTGAAATCGGATGTGAGAATATCTTTTCCGCCCCCTACCCTCTCGAACTCTTTGCTCTGCAAGACACGCAGTAACCGTGCCTGCACCTCCAGGGAAAGGTCGCCGATTTCATCAAGAAAAAGTGTCCCCCTGTGCGCCAATTCAAATCTTCCGATTCTCCTGTTTGTTGCACCTGTAAAAGCGCCTTTCTCATGACCGAACAGTTCGCTTGTAATAAGACTTTCCGTGAGAGCACTGCATTGAACGGTTATGAAGGGGTTATCACGCCGCCGGCTCTGGCGATGAATGGCCCCTGCTATTATATTCTTTCCCACACCCGTTTCCCCGAGAATAAGCACGGCCGTATCGGTTTGCGCCACCTGACTTATCTGCGAAAGGATCTGTTGCATTGCGGGGCTCGTGCCGATAATGCCCTCAACATGATGTGCCTGTACGCTCTTTTCTTCAATCGACACCTTCTCCTCTTTCTCGTTTTCATCTTGATGCGTCCTGGCGTTATCAAGATCAATGGCGGCTAAAGCCGCGAAATAAGCAAGGAGCTTCAGGTCTGATTCCTTGAAGACATTACAAAGAAGACGGTTCTCATGATAAAGGGCCCCGATGATTTTTTCATGAAGGATTACCGGCACACAGATACTGGAATAGACGGCATCTTTTGAATCAGGCACGGCATCTTCGACGGGGTTTGTTTCAAATATACGCCCTTTACCCGCAACAATTACTTCTTCTATCATCTTTCTGGAAGAAGTGAATCCCGGATCATAAATCTGTTCTATCGTAAGATTTTTTGAAGCCCTTAACTGAAGTTTCTGATAATTAGTATCATCATCCAGGAGAAGGAGGGCCCCTCTTTCGGCCCCTGTGATTCTATTGGCTGTAGCAACGATCTGTTGGAGCAGTTTCCTGTTGTCATCGCGGGACGCCATTTCTGTGACCAGATAGATCATTTCATCGAAGACGCCCCCTTCGAGTTTCTCATTGCCGACAAGGGTCCGCAGGTCATCAGGGACCATTTCCGTATTCATGGAAGAAAATATCCCGGAAGCTATCCGTATTGTTGCCTTCGCCTTCTTTTCGTTCCTCACTGAAACGTAGTAGCGTGTCAGTTCCAGTTGGGTCTTTGCCAGTTCAATCTGGTATCCGGAATCCTTAAGCCATTTCGCCGACAGGGTCAGTAACTGGACAACCTTTTGATTGGGCCAGCCTTTCAATTTCCCAAGCAGGGCCTGATATCTATAGGCGATTCCTTTCATAAAGATGTTTTTCAATTTGAGCATCCGGTCAATTTCATGTTCAAGTGAAAGACCAGGCATGGAAGGAAGTTCTCCCTTTTCAATGGCCCAGCAAATTTCCATTAAATAGGGGTATAAGAGCATGTTGGCCTGCATCCCCTTGCTGTTTTTGAGAAATCTGCGAAGATATTGAAGAGCATCTTTCTTGTTGCCCATGAGATAATGGACATGGGCGAGGACCAGAGCAGCAATAACTCCAACCCAGTAATTGCTGCTCTCCTCGGCTTCCCTTAACGTAAGCTTCAGATAACGTAAAGCGTCTTCGAGACGGTTAACGGACAACATTGCTATAGCTATGACCGATCCGGCATGTGCCGATAAATATCGGTCGCCTTTTTTCAAACAGTAGTCACGAATAGCATCCAGCATTCCGAGCCCCTGGGTAAACTGACCCACCATGGTATAACAGTGACCCACCATCATTGCGGCAATGATCGGGAAAATGACCTATGGGATATTTCTCAACGTCCGGCACAGACCTCTCATAAACTTCGATAACGTCACGAAAACGGCCCTGCCAGAAAAGAAAATATGTATTGAACATAGCGGTAGCGGAAGTCAGCTCGGGATCATCCATCTGCTCAACCTGGGAAAGCGCGTGTTCAAAACGTCCCAGAGCGTTATTGAATTCCGAACCAAGCCGTTCATATTTGGCGATGTGCATTTCCAGAAGGAGTTCATAGGATTTTTTGTGTAATCTCCTCGCCCGTTCCCTTGCTTCTTTCAAAAAGGAGAGGCTTACTTCGGTATCGCTTCTTGCCGCGAATATGTTGGAATGTTCTATGGCCGCCTTTATAAAAAGCCAATCTTCATTATCCCCCCTCTGGCTGGAAAGCTCATTGAGTACTTTCGAAAGACAGGTAATCGCCTTGTCGGCGTTGAATGACCTGGCATAGATCTCCCCTGCCCTTGCAAGCCATTGACATTCTTTCCAATCATTTGGAACGTGAAGCAGATGCTGTGCAATCTCCAGGGCTTTGGAATTATCATCAGGAAGTTCACGAATGAGGATGTCCGCCATTCTTCGATGGTATTTCTCTCTTTCATCCGGGCCTAATCTTCCGAGCCACCCTTCTCTTTGCCCGTTATTTTTGAAAAGATACACTGCCGGTTTTTTTCTGGTAAGAAGCCCATGCTGGACCGCTTCCTCCAGAACAGAAAGGATCTGTGAAGCCTTCATTCCTGTCAACTCTTCAAGCCAATCCAGCGAAAACTCGCTCTCAAACATGGCGGCAAGGCAGAGCAAAAGTTTTTTTTCTTCTGTGAAGGAACTGCCATAATCACGTTTCTTCTTCATAATCGCATCTCTTTCATGGACCTTGTGTTTAAATAATTTTACTATAATAATAAAAATAATTAAAGTGATATATCGTGATTAATTGCGATATATCGTTATTATCTTTTCTCTCTTTATCATCAAAGTATATTACAAATTGTGACAATTCCAAATCTTTATAAATATTTATAATTTATATTTACCTTGTCATTTCAGATAATTGAAAAATGTTTAGTGTAAGCAAAAATGCTTTCAGTGTCATATTCGTTACAATCTATTAAACTGGCATGTTTCTTGCTTTTTAATCTATAAAATTCGAAGAAGGGAGGAATTCAGTAATGATAGATTTTAATTTACCCTATTTAAATGATGAACAGAAAAGTCTGGCCATGCTCATGAAAGAATTCTGTGAAAGAGAGGTCGATCTCAAGGCCCTCAATGAGATGGCCGACCAGACGATCCCGCCGAACGCAACCAGCGCTGATTTAAGGGCCAGAATGCCCTGGGACCTGGTCAGTAAAGCTCATGATGCCGGACTGAGACAGATTACGGCCCCGGTGGAATATGGCGGCGGCGGCTACGAAGAAGATCATCTCGCCCAGGGGGCAATGGCTGAGATGGCAGGGTATATGGGCGGCCAGTTCGGCAGGCTCATGACCATCACCTGGAAACAACTTTCGGCCTTCGCGTATGCGCCAAAGGACATTGCGAAAGAAGTCCTCGATGATTTTATGAAAGACAGAAAAACCATGATGGGCGCTTCTATTACCGAGCCAAACAGCGGAAGCGATATGCTCATGCCCTACGATGAGCCGGGTGCTACAGGACAGTATTTTGCCCACCTCGAAGGAGATGAATGGGTTTTCAACGGCGATAAGATGTTCTGCACCGCCGGCGGCGTCTCAAACTATCTTACCATTATGGTGAGGACAGAACCGAAAGGGCCTATCACAAAAAGTGTGACCCAGTTTGTCATCGACACAAGAAAACCAGGGTGGTCCATCGCCCGTGTCAACGACATGATGGGGAATGAACTCGTTTCGAATGTCCAGATGCATTTTGAAAACTTCCGGGTCCATGATAAATACAGAGTAAGCCCTGTCAACGGCGCATTTGCAGTCATGAAATCCCGTCTTGCCGGAAAGTCCCTCCACATGTTTGCAGTCCTCGGCTGGGCGGAGAGTGCCTGGGAAGATATGAAGGAATACGCTCTGGCAAGGGTACAGGGCGGTAAACCGATCATTCAGCACAGCAATGTCGGAATGCTGCATAGCGGAGACGGATTGTCTGTTCGGACTCGCAAGGCTTCTGCTCTATCAAGATGCATGGGAATGGCATAACGTAGGCCAGGGCCAAATGAGAGACGTCCTCGGATGGTACCACATCAACTGGTACATTAAAAAGGGTGCTCATGCGGATCATCGAAGCCGGCTTTGAGATTTATGGCGGTATGGCCCCGCAGAAAGAACTTACCTTCGAGCACTGGGTCCGCGTCCATCTGAGCATCATGCACGGCGGATCAACGGGAGGCCTGAGTCTGGTAAAGGCGGCAAATATCATGGCAAAACCAGGGCCGTGGCAAACCAGTAAGTCAACGAGAACACCGATGCCCTCTATGAGTCTTGATGCCTTTTTAACGTAACAGTCCTTCCAGGGGAACAACCGTTTAAAGGTTGTTTCCCTGGAACCTGGTTTCTTTAGAGTCTGTGTTTTTAGGAGACTGAACATGAATATAATCGTATGTATAAAAGAGATAGCAGACCCTGAAGCGCCGGCTGACTCCTTCAGACTCGATCCTGAGAAAGAAGATACTCGCGTGCTCGCCAAAGGTCCTTAGAGTCATCAATCCTTTTGATGAACAGGCCGTTGAAGCAGCGCTGCGTATCAAGGATACAATAGGCGCCAAGGTTACGGCACTTGCCCTCGGCAAAGGGACTTGACCGTGTGGTGGTAAAAAAACCCCTTTTTATGGGCGCCGACGAACTTATTCTTCTTGAAGATGACGCCTTCGCCGATGGAGACAGTTGGTCAACAGTCAATGCCCTTGCGGCAGCCATCAGGAAAATCGGTGACTATGATCTAATCCTCTGTGGAAGACAGGCCGCTGACTGGAACGCCGGCCAGATCGGTTCAGGAATAGCCGAGGTCCTGGGACTGCCCAGTGTGACAGTGGCAAGAAAGATCGAAATAACGGATGGAAAAGCAAAAGTAGAAAGAGTAACTGCCGACGGATACGAAACCGTTGAGGTCAGATTGCCTGCCGTCATTACGGTCAGTAATGAGATTGGTCAGGCACGTTATCCGGCTATTCAGAACATCAGGGTTGCCAACAAGATCCAGCCGGTTATCTGGAAGCCCTCTGATATCGGTCTTGATCCTTCCACGGTCGGCAGTAAAGGAAGGCGTCTGAAAATCCTCAAACTGTTCCAGCCGATAACTGAAGGAACCTGCGAGATCATGCAAGGGGAAACACCTCAGGAGATGGCCGAAAATCTGGCCCTGACACTGAGAAAAGAAAAAATACTTTAAAGTACAAAAAGGTTGGTGATAACCATGGCCGATTATAAACATGTAATGATTTATGGCGAGATCACAGACGGAAGAATTGCGGCTATTACAAAAGAACTCCTGGGTGGAGCACGAAAACTGGCTGATGAACTGGGTGAAGAACTCCGGATATTTTTCATCGGCGATGATATATCTGAGCCTGCCCTCGAAGCCATTGCCTTTGGAGCGGATAAGGTCTACGTCATCAATAATCCGAGCCTTAAGCAGTACCACACAGAATTCTACATGGCGGGGGCAAAGGGCGTCATTGAAAATGAAAACCCGAGATTCCTCCTCTTTGGCCATACCGATATGGGCGCTGATCTTGGCCCCCGCCTCGCCTTTAGACTCAATACTGCCATCGCGACAGATTGTGTTGAATTATCTGTGGAACGTGATACAAAACAGTTGCTGCGGACAAAACCGGTATATGGTGGCCTCGCCATGGCCACTTATACCAGTGATGATTTTCCCCAGATGGCAACAGTGAGGCCCAAGTCTCTTACGCCTGCTGAAAAAAATGATGAGAGAAAGGGTGAGTTTATCCCTCTTACTGCGGATTTTGATGTTTCAACATCGTCAGTTACTATTCTTGAAAAAGTAATCGAGGAGGTAGCTGGCATAAAGCTTGAAGATGCCGGAGTAATTGTGTCCGGCGGGCGGGGGATCGGAGATCCTGAAGGTTTCAAACAACTGGGAGATGCTGCTAAATTCCTCAAAGGGCGCTGTCGGAGCTTCGCGCGTTGCCTGTGATAACGGATGGATGCCGACGACCAGTCAGGTTGGCATTACAGGCAAAATTGTGGCCCCACAACTCTATCTCGCTGTGGGTATTTCCGGGGCCAGCCAACATATGTCTGGCTGTTCGCGGTCTAAAAAAATTGTGGCGATCAACAAAGATCCGGCGGCGGCTATTTTCAAACAGGCGCAATTCGGTGTTGTCGGCGACTGGAAAGTGATATTGCCCGCATTTCATCAACAAGTTAAAAACACTTGAATGAAAGAAGGAATAATGAAAGATACGAAGTTCTGTTTGGATCCAGTCAGAATACGAATATGATTACGTCCGAAACCGTTTTGTGCGCTCGGCCACAGTTGATAACGGGGAGAAACAGGGTATGTATCCAGAACAGCTGATAGATCTTCACAGACCTTGCGAGCGGCGGTGTCGGGATTGATCATCACAGGAATGACCGCCGTACACCCGTCGGACTATATCCGGCCCTCCCAGAATCGATATGTCCGATGACGACTATATCCCCGCCTATAAAAGAACTCACGCGTCCTGTCCATAAAAGAGGGGCAAAGATAGCAATACAACTTGCCCACATGGGAAGGGAAAGAGGGTAAGTTTCTCGAATGGCAGATGATCTGGCCATCGGCGCCATCTTTCATGCTGAAAACGATCCGTATTGTGAGACAAAGAAATACCGTGCTATGACCGCGGGAGGAGATCCAGGAAATTATCGAAGCATTCGGCAGGGCGGCCGACACGGGCCAGAGAGGCCGGACTTTGATGCGGTCCAGATCCATGGCGCCCATGCTTTCCTGCTTGCGCAATTCCTTTCACCCCACACAAATCACCGAAGTGATGAATGGGGCGGCTGCCTTGAAAACAGGTTGCGTCTTCCATACAGAGATTTACAGAGCCATCAGAAAAAGGTGGGTAAGACTACCCTGTCCTCATAAAACTGGGAGTAGAAGACGGTTTTCCGGGCGGACTCACTTTCTCGGAAGGAAAAAGAGAGCCGGCAAATACTTGCGGAAACGGGTTTTGACGCCCTTGAAATCAGCCAGGGTCTGAGAGGAAAACCGTTTGAAGGAACAGAGTTTCGCACAGGCATCGATGGACCTGACCGGCGAGGCATATTTCCGGTCATGGGGCAGCAGAGGTGAAAAAGATCGTGGCAATGTGCCTGTCATGATGGTCGGTGGTATCAGAACTCCCGCGCTTATGGCAGACGATGATCGAAAAAGAATGAGGCTGACTTTGTTTCCCTTATGCCGGCCTTTCATAAGGGAACCGGGTATCGTTAATGTCTGGCAGAAAGGTGATTTCCGGCCGGCCACAATGTATTTCCTGCAATAAGTGCATTGAGACACTGAAGAACGGCGAATTCTTCCATTGTCCTCAAAACAAAAGGAAAACAGCAGTATAAGGGAAGGTTTATGAATGATATGGCTGACTCAAAAGGAACACTGGTCACCGGAGTCATAGGTGAGGATGTACACATCATGGGTATTCGCATTGTAGAGCATGCCCTGAGAGCAGCGGGATTCAGGATCGTCTCCCTGGGCGCCCAGGTGTCTCAGGAACAATACATAGAAGCTGCCATAGAAACAAATGCTGACGCTATTCTCGTTTCATCCCTGGGCGGCCACGCCGGTATCCTTGTTCCGGGATTACGGGAAAAATGTGACGAAGCCGGTTTAAAAAACATACTCCTTTATCTTGGCGGCCAGTTGATCATCGGTGATATGAAATGGGAGGACTCCGTAAAGATATTCACGGACATGGGGTTTAACCGGGTCTACCCTTCTGACGTCCGGCTTTCTCAGGTGATAGAAGACCTTGAAGTTGACTGTGAAGCCGGGAGGAGTGGCCGTAGAAGTAAGAAAAATGAGACTCGGCAACAACCATAAATAGGGGATTATTGGTTGTACCATAGGGGTATGGTATCGAAAGAATATATATATTGGAGGCGGCTATCTACACCACGTATATTATTTCACTAAATATCTGGGAGACAGCGCATTGATAACTAACAAGAAATTAGGCGACCAATTCTGGGACCAGAGAAAAGAAGTCCTGGCTGAGTGGCCAACCGGCCAGGAAGTCGATCTCGATGAGGCCATCGCGTTCCACAAATCGATGCCACCCGGCAAAGTATGGTCATATCGTTTGAAAAAGGCAAAAGAGGCCGGTGAAACACTCCTCATAACAGGCATGGGCCATACAACGATAGAACAGCAGATAAAGCTCCTCCAGACCGTTGAGCCCGTCGCGGATATTCTGGGAACATCACCTGACAGCCTCACGAGGGCCCATCAGTTTGGACATGATCGCCAGAGAAATCGAGAAAACCAGGCAATCGGGAATTTCAACTCTCAACGGGTTCCCCATTGTCAATCACGGCGTCACGGGAGTGCGAAGGGTCATTGATGCCATATCTAAACCGATTCAGCTCCGATATGGCGCCCCCGATATGAGGATCATCAATGAGATCGCCTATGCCGCCGGATATACAGCGGCCTCCGGCGATGGACTGTACAATTTCTGGAACATGAATTCCAAAGACCCTCTTGAAACAATACTGGCAAATCATCAATATCTGCACAGACTCATCGGTATTTACGAGGAAAGAGGAGCGCCGATCAGCGCTTCAGTCCTCGGCATGTATGGGTGCGGAGTGCCGCCCAGTCTGAATATCGCCGCCCAGTTGACACAGGTACTCATGATGGCGGAACAGGGGGTAAGGGAAATAGTCTTTCATCACCATGCCCATGGAAATCTGGCTCAGGACATGGCCGGTGTGCAGACCTTCTATAAACTCGCGAATTACTATCTGGATACATTTGGCTACAAAGATATGAGGTTCAACACGAATGCCGGTCTCGCCCTCGCCAAATATCCCGACGACGCAGGCGGTTCCTTTGTAGTCGTTGCCTTTAACTGCCTGCTGGCGCGCCTTTGCGATGCCCAGATCGTAGATGTAAGGACCATTTCAGAAGCGAAAACCATTCCCACCGCGCAGGACATATTTGTTACTTTCAAAGCAGGGAAGATGGCCGCTAATCTCTTCAGGGACCAGAAGGTTGAGGTTGATCGAGCCCTTGTTACCGAGGAAGCACAGATGATTGAGTTGGAGGCGCGGTCCATTTTTGATACGGTCCTCGATCTCGGCAATGGCGACGTGATGGTGGGGACCATAAAAGCTGTAGAACAGGGTGTTCTTGATAATCCATACAGCAGTCACCGTGCGGTCCAGTGCAAAGTTATTGGCGCAAGGGATGACAAAGGGGCCATTCGATATTTGGACCACGGTAACCTCCCCTTCAACAAAGACATCATTGAATTTCATCGGGAAAAGATAGAAAAAAGAGAAAAGTTACAGGGAAGAAAGGCAGACTATCAGACAGTGGTCGAGGACCTGGCGGCAATAAGCAAGGGACTCCTTATCGGCGAAGTATTGGATGAGTAGCAGCGTACTGAAAAAAGCGAGAGCGGACTCAATGGAAAAAGATCTCAAGAAACCAGGTCATAAGGTGCTATCAATAGTCCATGGCTTAGGAGGGAATGTATGAGTATTATTGCCGAATTGATAAAGAACGTATTGGAAACCCCTTTTGAAGCCTTCGATCAACCTACTCTTAATAGGGCCCGAGATCGAATCATTGACGTCGTCGGCTGTCTCATAGGCGGGGCCAATGCGTCCGGTTGTTCCATGATGGTTGATCTTGTCCGGGAATGGGGCGGCAAGAAAGAAAGCACAATCCTCGTCCATGGAGGCAAAGTACCAGCTCACAACGCCGCCCTGGTAAACTGCGTTATGGCCAGGTCCTATGATTTTGAGCCAACCGGCGCCTACGTAGAAGGTAAAAGCACCCCTGCCCACCTGAGCGGCACAACAGGCCCGACTGCGATTACCGTTGCGGAACAGAAGGCTGCCAGCGGGAAAGAACTCCTCACCGCCCTTATCCTCGGCGATGATCTCGCCTCACGAATAACCGCGGCATCTCAGTTGAATATCGATTCGGGATTTGATTGCACGGGTACCGTCAATGCCTTTGGCGCCACCGCTATAGCCGGCAGGCTCTGGGGACTGAACGAACATCAGATGCTGAACGCCTTCGGGATTGTGCTCAACCAGCTTGCCGGTTCGTTCCAGAATATTTTCGACGGCGCTCATTCTTTCAAACTGCCTCAGGGGCTTGCTGCCCGCGCCGCAATATTTTCTGTGGCCCTTGCCGAAAAAGGATTCACCGGCGTGAAAGATCCCCTGCTCAGTAAATACGGATATTTTTCTCTTTACTGTAAAACGTATCAGCTCGAAATACTCACAAAAGATCTGGGAAAGAAGTTTTATGCGGATTATACCTGCAAGCCCTATCCATGCTGCCGGTCCAACCACGCTGCCATCGATTGTGTTCTGGACCTCACCAGTACCAATACTATAAGACCTGAAGATATCGATGAAATCGTCGTGGACATCACCCCCACAGCCCTTGAATTTGCCGTGGGTCAGCCTTTTAAAATCAGAGAAGTCCCTCAGATCGACGCAGCCTTTAATCTTCAATATACTGTCGCAAGCGCCCTCTTGAGAAAAAGCGTCAAACTGGAGCATTTCACAGAAGAGTTTGTCAGAGACCCGAAGATTATTGATCTGATCAACAAGATAAGGCTTACCCCGACAATGCCGCTGGACAAGCCTCTTGGGGCACGGGTAAAAATCAAGATGAAACAGGGAAACGAATATGAAAAACGAGTTGATATGCCCAAGGGAAACGGCATATTCACTCCCCTCACAGCGGCTGATATGAGAACAAAATATTTTGATAATGTTGCCTTTTCTCAAACGATTTCTATGGAGAAGGCCGAAAAGGTCCTCGCTCTCATTGAAAGAATAGAGGAAGTTGATAACGTAAACAAAATAATAAAGCTCTTGGTGGCATAGTAAATTGTATGGCGTGGAGCGCATAGTCTGGAGTATAATGGAGAGAACATTTTCTGTTTTCACTGGGCGTTGAACACGAAACGCTCATAATAAGAGGTGAAACGATAAAATGGATTTCAAGCTGAGTTACGAACAGGAGGCAATACAGAAGGCGGCTGAGGAATTTGCCAGGGGAGAGTTCGACAAGGAGGTCGCCCTTGAGCACGAAAAGGCCCATTCATTTCCTTACGAAATATGGAAAAAGGCCTGCGAACTGGGTTTTGTAGGTATTCATTATCCTGAAGAGTATGGCGGCCAGGAATATGGGGTTCTGGAAAACACCCTTGTAGTGGAGGCTTTTTGTCGACAGGATTCGGGGCTGGGTATTGCTTTAAGTAACGCCGATTCTTCGGCAGAGATGATCCTGCGACACGGAAGTAAAGAGCAAAAAGAAAAATACCTTACACCCGTCGCAGGGGGCGAAGCTATTTCCAGCGGTGCCTTTACCGAGCCAGACCACGGCAGCGATATTACAAGTCTCAGTACAACTGCCGTCAAAGATGGAAATGAATTCATCATTAACGGATCAAAAACATTTATAACCAACGGTCCCATAAGCACCTTTGTCATTGTCCTCTGTCAGACAAATCCCGCGTCAACTCCCGCATACCGAGGTCAGTCCGCTATCATTGTCGATGCGAAAACACCGGGATTCACAGCGTCGGATATCGGCGAAAAGATGGGTAACAAAATGGTGCCGACAGGAGAACTCTCTTTCAATGATGTAAGAGTGCCGCTCTCGAATCTGGTTGGACAGGAAAATAACGGTTTCTATCAGGCCATGGAGTTATTCGAAGAGATACGGATAGAGGTAGCGGCCCAGGCCCTCGGGATCGCGCAAGGGGCTTTTGACCGGGCCCTTGCGCACGTGAAAGAACGCAAACAGTTCGGAAAGAGACTGGAGGAATTTCAGATCACCCGTCACAAACTGGCAGATATGCTCATGAAAATTGAAACAGCAAGACTGATTGTCTATAAAGCGGCATGGAATTTCGATCAGGGCACGATTGATCCCCGACTGACCTCCATGGCCAAAGTATACGCGGGTCGGGTTGCCGTTGAAGTCGCCGACGAAGCCCTCCAGCTTCATGGAGGATACGGCTATATGCTTGAGTACGAAGTGGAAAGGTTCTATCGTGACGCAAGAATAACAGAGATTTACGGAGGCACAAAAGAAATCCAGAAAAACACTATTGCCAATTCTCTCTTAAAGAGATTTAACAAAAGTACGGGCATGTAATAAAAACCACATGACCGTTCCACAATAAGATTTGGAGGCCAGATACAAAATGAGAAAGGACGGTCTTTACGATACAATATTCTGGGTAGTTTTAGGGGCTTTTGTGTCTGTCTACGCCTACGTGAAACTGGGTATCGGAAAATTCAGCGCCCCGGGTTCCGGTCTCATGCCTTTTATTCTGGGTGTTCTTTTCGGTCTCCTTGCCCTCTATAAACTTGTGACAAGAATACTTCGACATGGAGAGTCAGAAGAAAAACCAAAAGAAAGGGAAGAAACGGACCAGCAGGGAACCATTTATAAGAAAGTGATTCTGGTAGTCGTGGCACTCTTTGCCTATGCTATCCTGATTGAACCCCTGGGATTTATTCTCACCACATTCTTCACCATGACACTCCTTTTTCGAAGTGCCGGCTTCAAACGGTGGAGTCTTGCAGTTGCCTATTCGGCAGGTGTCGTACTGATCACTTATTTTCTCTTTACTTATCTTGGCGTCAGGTTTCCCCCGGGTGTATTAAGGGCCCTGGGATTGAATTAGGGGGTAGAAGATATGGATATGTTTTCAGGGCTCATCTCAGGATTTCAGAGCATCCTTCATCCATCAATTCTTATATACTGTTTTGTTGGAGTATTCGTCGGGACATTAGTCGGTGTACTGCCGGGTATCGGACCAATCGGCGCCATGTCCATCCTGCTTCCATCTACCTTCGGCCTTCCCCCCGCGGCCTCTGTTATCATGCTGGCAGGCATTTATTACGGCGCCATGTATGGCGGCTCAACGACATCAATCCTCGTCAATATCCCCGGTGAAGCTGCCTCTGTCATTACCTGTCTCGACGGCTACCAGATGGCGCGCAGGGGCAGAGCGGGGCCCGCTCTGGGTATATCGGCTCTGGGTTCCTTTATCGGGGGCACCTTCAGCATTATCGCCCTCATGTTTCTCGTTTTTCCCCTTGCTGACGCGGCGTTAAAATTCGGTCCTCCGGAGTTTTTCGCCCTCATGTTTCTCGGTATGACCATATTGACCTATCTGGCGCGGGGATCTGTTCTTAACGCAATTCTGATGGTACTCCTCGGCCTTATCCTGGGGACCGTTGGTATGGACCCCATTTCCGGGATGCCCCGTTTTCACTTTGGCCTTGCCTCGCTCCTCGACGGCGTGGGACTTGTACCGGTGGCCATGGGCCTTTTTGGTGTCGCCGAAGTCCTTACCGGTCTTGAGAGTCTCGTTCCGAGAAGCATTTTGCAAACAAAGATTAAGAACATCCTCCCGAACCGCCAGGACTGGAAGGAGTCGGCAGGACCGATCGCACGAGGTTCTTTCGTTGGATTTCTCTGCGGCATACTGCCCGGGGCTGGCGCAGTTATGTCCACCTTTCTTTCTTATACGATAGAGAAAAAGCTTTCCAAGCACCCGGAAGAATTCGGGAAAGGTGCCATAGCCGGTGTCGCGGGACCTGAGACCGCCAATAACGCTGCAGCAGGCGGCGCTTTTGTACCCATGCTTGCCCTTGGCATCCCTCCAAACCCGATCATGGGGATTCTTCTCGGTTCGTTGATGATCCATGGCGTCAGCGCCGGACCGCTGTTGATTACCCAGCATCCCGACATTTTCTGGGGGGTCATCGCGAGCATGTATGTTGGGAACATTATGCTGGTCCTTCTTAATCTTCCTCTCATCGGCATGTGGGTAAAGGTATTAAAAGTCCCTCCTCACATCCTTCTGCCCGTGATTCTTCTCTGCTGTCTTATCGGTTCTTACGCGGCCAACAACAACTCTGCAGACGTAATTATCATGGTCACCTTCGGTATTGCAGGATACGTATTGAGGAAACTCGGCTACGAACTGGCCCCCTTAATTATGGCACTCGTACTCGGTCCCATGATTGAAAGCAATTTCCGCAGTTCCCTCACAATGTCCGATGGAGGTTTCGGCATCTTTTTTCAGAGGCCCATTTCCGCGGTGGTTTTGATTATAGCGGGGCTTCTTCTCCTTTCCACAGGGTTCTCGACCTATCGGAAAACCAAAACAAGGATTATTGAGGAAGCGGGAAGCGATGATGAATAGGTATAGTCTGAATAGAATGAAAATAAACAAAGGAGGTGACAGAAAGCCCTTTTCCGACAGCTATAGCGTCAAAAAAAGAATTAAACAAAAAAAGTAAGGAGGGATTATGAAAAAAACATTGTCTTTGGTAATACTATTCGCATGTGTTGCAATCGTTCTTGGTCTTTTTTCCGAAATTCGCGCACAGGAGAAATATCCAACCCGTCCCATTGAGATTGTCACTACTTTCCCACCGGGAGGCGTTTCTGAAATAACCGTGCGCACCTGGGGAAAATATATGGAAAAAATACTGGGTCAGCCTATTGTCAATCTTGCCAAACCGGGAGGAGGAGGAGTAATCGGGATTTCTTATGTAGTCAATGCACGTCCTGACGGATATACAACGCTCAATGCAGGAGACATTATTCCTGCCATTTTAGCAGGGACGGCGCCATACAAAATGGACGACCTTAAGATAGTAGCCCAGGTTATGCAAAACGGAAATGTCCTCTGTGTGGCCGCTGACGCTCCATGGAAGACATGGCAGGAATTTGTCGACTACGCGAAAAAAAACCCCGGCGTCAAGTATGGTCATCCCGGTTTGGGTATTATGGCCTATTATCGGGCAGAAAATCTGAACAGACAGCTCGGTCTGAAAATGATCAGTCTTCCCAGCCAGGGTGACGCGGAATCCGTCGCCCGTCTTCTTGGAAAACATATCCCTATTGCCAATATCGCTACCGCTGTTGCCAAACCACAGATAGAAGCCGGCAAACTGAGGGCCCTCCTGAGTCTGGATCCCTCCAGGGAATTCGGCCTTCCCGCGTCAATTCCTGATCTTGTCAGTGTGTATGGTAAAGATTTCCCTGACATCGAGGTATCGGTTTATCTCTTTGCCCCTGCGAAAACCCCTGATTACATCTTGCAGATACTTGAAAACACCTTTGAAAAGATGTCTAAGGACCCTGAATTTATCGCAGATATGCAGAAAATGAATACCGTCGCAAAATTTGTTCCCGGCAAAGTAGCCATGGAAAAGGCAAAGAAAAAGATGGAACTCATGAGGGGCATTGTGGCCGATCAACCAAAGACGAATTAGGCTGAAGAACAAATGTGTATGTGATAACAACGGGGAAAGAAGCGCTCTATTTTTCAGACTTTGACAAACCCAAATAAGGCGTCTTTCCCCGCCCCTCCCGAGATAAATTCTATAATGTAATCGGGAGTAAGAGGGGGCAAATAAGAGCGCAATAATAAATACTTTACAGTCCGGACTGGACAAGATATCAGGCTGATTGTAGAGACGACAGGAGAGGAGATCATTCATGAGACAAAAAAGTGCTTTGGGTATATTTACAATTTTTGTAGTCGTTTTCTCTTTACTTAGCATTGTTCACGCGGCAGAGAAATATCCGTCACGGCCGATAGAACTTGTCTGCGGTTATCCTCCGGGAACAGGCCCGGATATCCTTAATCGTATTCTGGCGCAGTATCTTGAAAAACAGCTTGGCGTCACAGTAATGCCCATTAACAAACCGGGTGGAGGTGGTGTCGTGGCAATTACCGCCGCTGCCGCTGCCCGTCCCGACGGCTACACGGTTATCAACACAGGCGATTACATCATCCCTGTCCTCACCGGACAGGCAGGCTATGCTATTGAGGATTTGCGTGTTGCCGCCCAGGTGGGCCTCAACGGAGCAGTGTTCATAGTAACCGCAGATTCTCCGTGGAAAACCTTCCAGGACTTTCTGGATTACGCGAAAAAGAATCCGGGTGTAAAGTATGCTAATCCGAGCCCTACATCGATGGCCACAATGAGAACAGAGAACTTAAGCAAACAGGCGAATCTCAAGCTCATCGGTCTTCCGGTCCCCGACGTGGCAACTGCAGTGCTTGGGAAAACTGCGCCTATAGGACTCACAGCCGCTGCCGCTGCAAAAGGCCTTGCAGAAGCCGGTAGAACAAGGATACTCTTCAGTTTTGATCCTGCCAGGGATTTTGGTCTTGATCCTTCAATCCCCGACTTTGCGAAGGTATTTGGAAAGGATGTGCCTGATATCCCAATAGCAGTCTATCTGGCGGTACCGGCAAAAACTCCTCCGGAGATCGTTCAGACATTAGAGTCAGCTATGGAAAAGGTTTCCAAAGATCCCAACTATGTGAATGATCTGGCGAAAAACTATTTTAGGGTTAGTTTTGTTCCGGGAAAGATGGTTATGGAACAAATCCCAAAAAAGGTTTCTCTTATCAAAGCTATTTTGCAGAGTGCTCCACCGGCCGCACCTGCAAAATAACTGATAGTAACGAGACCTACGGCGGACCTATGAAATGCTTTGTTCTCTATTTTTCGCAATCCGGAAACACAAAGAAAATGGCCTACTCCATTGGTAATGGTATAAAACCTTTCGTGGAACAGTGTGATATTGGCCGCCTCGACAAAATTGACATAAAAGAACTGGCAGATTATGACCTGATTGGAATAGGAAGCCCCTGTTGGGATGGTGTACCTTTTCATGTTGAGCGAATACTCACCGATATATCACCCCTGCCCGGTAAACACGCCTTTACCTTCTGCACCCACGGTGTAATGGGGTTCAGGTTTCTTCCTAACATCGTCAAGCTTCTCACTGAAAAAGGAATGGTAGTCATTGGATCACGTGACTGGTTCTGCAGCGTCTATCACCCCCTCATCCCGAAACCATACCTCACCGACGGACACCCCGACACTATCGATCTAAAGGAGGCCGAGGAGTTCGGGCGGAAAATGGTAGAAATCAGCAGAAGGGTATCGGCAGGAGAGAACGGACTAATACCTCCGATACCCTCCATGCCTCCGCCACGGACATTGTCCCGGCCATTGACATCGAAATTTATCAATATGGAAAAATGTCTCTACCCGGAATGTCGCCTTTGTGTTGATAACTGCCGACTGAAGATCATCGATCTTTCCGTATCACCGCCGGTCTTTCCTGAAAAGTGCCCCTCATGTTATTTCTGCGAATTGATCTGCCCCACGGGTGCCATTGAAGCTGATTATGAAACTGCCGCAAACATTGAAATTGAGCGAGCCAAGACAATGTTCATGAAAGAATTGGAAAAGGCGGAATCTGAAGGCCGTTTCAGGAGACTTACGCCTGTTGAAGCTGTCGGCTGGGATACCCCTTTTTATAAGGTCTATAACAAACATCCACGATATATTATCCCAGAGGATGATAAATGAAAGCGAGGTTTCATCTGTCTTCACTTATGACGTATTGCATTACATTTTATATAATCAACAAAAGCTTCATGCAATCTTCAGCAGATCTTTTTAATACGGTAAGGTTTACAGGTTACAGCGCTTATTTTATTCAATCGGGTGGACAGTGCAGGGAAAATCATCAGTCATACTGAATACGCCCGAATAACATAAACAAGGAAACCATATTTGTGCGTAAAATTAGAAAAATTATTTTTCTTTTGGTGTAAGGTTTTTAAATGTCATATATTTTACCATGGAGGAGGTTTGCATGAAGGGGCTAAGAAGGGGAAGTTTAGCAGTAGTAACAATATTGTTCTTGGCCGTATTTGCACTTGTTATCTGTGCGCAGCAGATCGGCGCTGCAGAAGCCAAAAAAACTGCTCAATCGAAGGTAGCGCCGACGGCCAAGGCGCCTTTGCCACGTTATGGTGGGACCATGAGAATAGCGGACATGACCGATGGAACAATGATCGGTTACCCGCCAAAATTACTCAGGGTATACGCGAATCGCCAGGTTGCTCCCGCCGTGGAGACACTCTTCCGTACTGATCAATCAGCCAAACCTGTTCCCTGGCTCGCCACAGCGAGTAAAGAAGACGCAAAAGCAAAAACAATTACCCTCACGCTCAGGAAGGGTGTCAAATTTCATGATGGCACAGATTTCAACGCCGAGGCGGTAAAGTGGAACCTCGACCAGTGTATGTCCGAGAAAACTCCCGGCTCAGAGAAGTTCAAATCCGTCGATGTTATAGATACATTCACCGTTCGTATAAGCCTCACTGAGTGGGATAATACCGTCCTGACCAGCCTCGCCCAGACCATAGGCATGGTCATTTCACCAACGGCATGTAAAAATAATGGAGTAGATTTATGTGCAAACCATCCGGTGGGCACAGGCCCTTTCCAGTTTGTGAGCTGGGAAAAAGACGTCCGTACAGTTTATAAGAAGTTTAACGGCTACTGGCAGAAAGGAAAACCCTATCTCGATGAAATAGTGTGGACACCTATCGCTGATCCGCTTACCCGTGTATTAAGTCTTAGAAAGGGAGAAGTAAATCTGGCACTTACCGTTCCGGGGAAAGACCTGCCCGGTCTGGAGAAAGATGGTTTCGTGATAACTCGCAGAAGACCTGGTTCCGGTATCGGCTCCCTTATTCCTGATTCTGCCAATCCCAGCTCTCCCTTCGCGAATCTGAAAGTCCGTCAGGCCGTTCAACACGCTATTGACAATAATGCTATCGCTCTGAAGGTCTGGAATGCTGAAAGCGAGCCGGCCACCCAATGGGCATACAAAGGGCATTGGGCGTATAATCCGGCCGTGCGCAGTTACTCCTATGATCTTAATAAAGCAAAGAAATTGCTCGTCGACGCAGGATACCCGAAGGGGTTCTCGACTAAAATAACCTATCGGGCTAATCCTGACACCGATCGGGTTTATGCTGCAGTACAGGCTTACCTCAAAGAAATCGGTATAGATGTGCAGTTAGAACCTGTACAGACAGGCCGTTTAAATCAGATCTCTTATGAGGGTGTCAAATGGGAAGGGATGATACCTGGTCCTTTGACACCCAACCCGGATACCGCTGCAATATTAGCCACCAGACTTAATGGCGGTGGTAAGTTCTACAGTCAAATGTTAGTGCCGGAAGATTATAGTGCGGCCATCAATAAAGCGATTGCGGCCCCTAATTTCAACGAAAAACAGAAATGGACCAGGGAAGTAATGAAGCTGATGATTGACAAATATTGTCTCCAGATCACACTCCATTGCTCATCAGATTTTTCAGCGAGTAAGCCTTCCCTTCATAATCATGGGTTTCTCGGGACACCCAATACAGGGTGGTGGACACCGGAAGAAGCATGGATGGAAACACCATAAGTGGAGCATCAATGTTCATGATGATGAGGTACTCATATCGGAGAAAAATGCAGATGAATCATTCAGAAAAAACAAAACATGACCTTTACCAGGAACGGGAGAAGCGTGTTACGGATGCGGTAGCGTTAAAGATACCTGACCGTGTACCCATTACTTCCCACTTTTCTTTTTTTTCCGCGCGGTACTGTGGAATTACCATCAAAGAAATGATGTACGATCCTGACAAAGCCTGGGAGGCCCAGTTGAAGACAACCCTCGACTTCCAGCCTGATATGGCGCAGGATGTGTTCGGAGGCAGGATGGTTGGCGCCTTTCTTGACATACTCGACTTCAGGCAAATGCAGTGGGCGGGACGTCAACTTGATGATGATGTCCCGTATCAGTTTGTCGAAGGCGAGTACATGAAAGCCGATGAGTACGATTATTTCCTGTCGGATATGAGTGATTTTGTGCTGCGAAAATACTGGCCCAGGATTTCAGGGGCTCTGAAGGGCCTCGAAAAACTTCCTCCTTTCCGTAATGTTTTCAGCTATTCCCGGGCAATGCCCGCTTTTGCGGCATTCAGCCTTCCTGAAGTGCAGGAAGCGCTTGATGCGCTGAAAAAAGCAGGTGAAGAGTCGGCACGAGTCGCATCATATGCCCGGCGTTTTAATGAGAAGCTTAAAGAGGAAGGGTTCCCTCTCCAGGGGGGAGGTGGCGCGTCAGCCCCCTTTGACGTACTCGGTGACTTTTTCCGGGGCACAAAGGGCCTCATGCTCGACATGTACCGCCGGCCTGATATGGTCCTCAAGACCTGTGAGAAGCTTTTACCTATGATTCTTGAGGCCGCGGTAAACGGCGCAAAAAGATCAGGCAATCCACGTATCTTCATCCCACTCCATAAAGGGCTTGACGGATTTATGTCACCTGACCAGTTCAATCGTTTTTACTGGCCTACCCTTAAAGAACTTATGATGGGACTTATCAATGAAGGCTTGAACCCCTGGGTTTTTTGGGAGGGAGATGCCACATCGAGGCTTGAAATCATCAAGGACATACCGGCAGGCAAGGCGGTCTATTCATTCGAGGCGACAGATATTTTTAAAGCCAAAGACATTCTGGGGGATCGTATTTGTATCCGCGGCAATGTGCCCATATCCGTCCTCGCGACGGGAACACCGGATGATGTCCGGGCCTGCTGCAAGAAGCTCATCGACTACGTGGGCAGGGATGGCGGCTATATTCTGGATTCATCAGCCGGCCTTGACGACGCAAAAACCGAGAACGTAAGGGCCATGTTCGATTTCACCAGAGAATACGGAGTATACTAACAATGGTTTTAATATTGAAAGGGAGATAACAAATGAACAATAGGGTGCAGAAGCTAAAAAACCGTTTACAGGTTGATACTTATCCGATCTGTGTCGAAAAACCAACGCTTGTTGTGGAATCCTACAGGCAGACGGAGGGTGAACCGATGGTGGTGCGAAACGCCAAGGCTTTCGCTAATTACCTGGACCATAGAACGATCTTCATTGAGGACGATGAACTGATTGTTGGGAATGTGGCAAGTAAGCCCATGGGACTTGAAGGGGGAACTCGCGGCCCCACCTGGTCTCATGAAGACATGGAGGACTTGCGCAAAGGTGGTTACGAGATTTCACTGGAAGACGAGTCAAAACTGAGGTTCCTCGACGAATACTGGGTCGGTAAAGGTCGTACGTTGTTTGAAAGAATGGGGCATTACTTTGATGATGATCGCCTGTGGCCTTTCATTCAGTCCGGTATCCTCCTGCCCCCCTGGACAAGCAAGGAAGCCGGCAAGGGACACGGGTCGGCGGGTGCTGGTTGGGGTCTCGGCATAGGCACGACTCTCATTCTGGTAGACTATACAAAGGTACTCTATGGTGGTCTCAATTCGCTCATCAAAGAAGCTGAGGAAGAGCTAAGAAATCTCCGCTATATTAATGCCGGTGCGGTGAAAAAGGCGGATTTTCTCCGGGCGGTGATTATTGCCGATTCAGCAATTGTCAGGATTGCGCAGCGATTCGGCGACCTCGCGGCTGATATGGCCACGAAGGAAAATAGCCAGGTACGGAAGAAAGAGCTTGAGAGGATCGCCGAGACCTGTCGCAGGGTACCTGGCGAGCCCGCCCGCACCTTCTATGAAGCGATGCAGTCATTCTGGTTCATCTGGTTGGTTCTTGCCACTGGAACTGCCCCCGGAGGCAGGTTTGACCAGTTCATGCACCCGTTCTACAAAAAAGACAAGGAAGAAGGGCGGATCACTGATGAAGGTGTATTGGAGCTGCTTGAGCTCCTCAGAATCAAAACTATGCAGGTGAACAGTGTGTGGGGCGGTAAGATTGCACGGGAAAAATGGGCCGGAGCGGCCAGATGGCACAATTTCATGATTGGTGGTGTGACGCCGGAGGGAGAAGATGCCACGAATGAGCTGTCCTACCTTCTTCTTGAAGCAGCAAGAGACTGTCAGGTCCCCCAGCATACACTTACCGTACGAGTTCACGAAAATACTCCGGAAGCTCTCATGCTAAAGGCTTTTGAAGTGGTGAAGACGGGGATCGGTATGCCTGCTTTTATCGGGGATAATTCCTACATTGGATATTTTACAGGAAACGGAGTGTCTCTGGCTGATGCTCGCGATTATGCTTTGACAGGATGCCTCGATGGTAATATTCCCGGCAAATCCCGGACCAGTGCAATTGGGATGTTTGTAGTTCCCAGGGTCCTTGAAATCACCATGAACAACGGTTTTGACCCGCGCTTAAAGATACAACTCGGACCGAAAACCGGCGAGTTTGATAATTTTGAGAGCTATGAGGATTTTCTCAATGCTTTTAAGGAACAACTCGCCTATTTCATGGGATTGGCAGCAGAGGAGCATAACATAATGCTGGAGGAACAAACAGAGGTCTTTCCTGATCCGGTTTATTCATCACTTATGCATGATGCAATCAAAGTGGGGAGAGATGCACTTGACCGAACGATGCCATTCGAGAATAGCGCGGTCCTGAATCCCGTGGGCGTGATGAACGTCGTCGATTCTCTTGCCGCGGTCAAGAAGCTTGTCTTCGAAGAAAAGAAAGTCTCAAAAAAGATCTGAAAGATGCTCTTGACACAAACTGGCAGGGAAACGGATATCCGGAGATGCGAAAGATGTTCCTTGCTGCACCGAAATACGGGAACGGCAATGAATATGTCGATTCCATCGCAAGGGATATCTACCGCTTCTGGGCCGATGTCACGATGACCATGCCAACCGCCTGGGGCGGCACGATGAAGCCATCCGGTATCTCCATCACATCACATGGACCGGGCGGTGCGATTACCGGCGCAACACCAGATGGGAGATATGCCGGCGAGAATCTGGCAGACGGCACCATGTCCGCATGTCAGGGCAAGGATACGAACGGTCCGACGGCCTTGATCAGAAGTGCCATGGCGATTGATCAGGTGCCCTACCAGGCGACCTTACTGAACATGAAATTTCACCCCTCTGCGATGAAAACAACCGAAGATATAAAGAAGCTATCGATGCTCGTTAAAACCTATTTCAGCGCCGGGGGCAAGCACATACAGTTTAACGTGGTTGATAAGAAAACGCTTACAGAAGCCCAGGATAACCCCAATGCCCATCGGGACCTGATTGTGCGGGTAGCCGGGTACAGTGCTTACTTTGTGCAGCTGACAAAAGCGATCCAAAACGACATTGTGGCCAGAACCGAACTTGATATGGCGGGATGAAGTAATTGTAATCAAAAGGAGACGAGACTATGAGCGACAATACAGTTACACTCTTTGCTGTCGGAGATATTATTCTCAGAAACGAAGATCCGGAATCATACTTTGATCTTGTTGCGCCCACACTCAAACAGGTGATATCGTCATAGGACAGGGGGAAATACCCTACACAAATCGGCCCGGCAAGGACCACAGAGACAATGTCCGCGGAGGATCCTGAGAGCATGAAAGGCCTCACTTACGCGGGATTTAATGTTATAACACTCACCGGAAATCATATGTGGGATGCAGGTGTGCCGGGTATCGAGGACACCATCGCGTGGCTGAAAGACCACAATATTGTTCCTGTCGGCACCGGAATGAACATCGATGAAGCCCGCCGTCCCGCTATCGTCGAAAAAAAGAATACAAAGGTGGGTATTCTCAGTTACAACTGTGTCGGCCCCAGGGAGACCTGGGCAAGTCTCACAAAACCCGGGTCCGCCTATGTCAATGTTCTCACTCATTATGAACTCGACCACGCCGTTCCGGGTGGAACACCCATCGTCTACACCTTCAGCGATCCTGAAACACTTGATGCCATGCTTGATGACATCAGAAACCTGCGATCCCGCTGCGATGTTCTCGTCGTTTCTCTCCATAAGGGTATTATCCATACGCCCGCCACACTTGCGCGATATGAACTTGACCTGTCCCGCGCCGCTATTGACGCCGGTGCGGACCTTATCCTTGGACATCATGCGCATATACTGAAGGGTATAGAAGTATATAAAGGCAAGGTGATCTTTCACGGATTGAATCAGCTCGTGGCGATACTTCCCGGTCTTGCTCCCAAGCCAAATCAGGACAAAAAAAGCTGGGCGCAAAAGAGAAAGCGGCTCTACAATTTTGAGCCTGATTCTGAAAATCCCAACTATCCTTTCCACCCTGATTCAAAACAGACCATCATAGCCAAATGCGTTATTGAAGACGGAAAAATAAAAAAGGTGACCTACCTGCCCTGCCTCATTAATAAAATAGGACAGCCGGAGATACTGAAACATGACGAGCGCGGAGAAAAGATTTTTGAATATATGAAAAGAATCTCTGCCGAGGCAGAATTGAAGGTGCGATTTGAATGGGACGGCGACGAAGTGCTGATCCATCAGGATGTGTAAATCGTACCAGTAAACGAATTTCATTGAATGCATGGGGTACAGCAATGTTTTCGAGGAATTATTGCCATGAATAAGATAGAGAATAGAATATCAGCTGTCCTTTGTTTTTCTTTGCTTCACTGTATAATCCGGTTCGTGCGGGAAACTTACCCCCTCGCTGTGTCGGAATACTCAGGATCTCAGACCAGGCTCATGGTACGTCGACAGGTTATCCCGCAAAACTCATGGGGATATACGCAAACGAGGAAACAATCCTTGCCAAATTCTTTAACTGCGCGAAATATGCCGTCGGCCCGTTAACACTAAGGAAACTAAACACCTTGACAAAACTTGTTCTACATATGGAAGATGCGGAAGAGATAAGCACCATAATCAAATATATATGAGGTAAATACTATCATTGTGCAGACAAAGGAGGATTTAAATGAAAAGAATTCCATTGCACCTGGTCTTCGTCTTCACCGTTACCGCTCTATTCTTGTTCACAGGTCTCGTGACGGCAGCTGAAAAAGCAACACCACAAGCAAATCAGGCCGCACCGGCAAAGACTGCAGCCAGGACCGGGCCGAAAGAACAGCCGCAAAGAGGCGGCGTCCTCATACACATCGAACCAGTGGGGCACAAGGCGCCATTCGGGTGGCCTCTTGAGAGCTGGTCTACGATGCTTGAATCAAAACCTGTCTGCATCGAAGCACTGGTGCGCTTGAGCCCGGAAGGAAAGCCCATTCCCTGGTTGGCGACATCCTGGAAAGTTGCTTCTGACAAGAAGCTCAATCACGTTTTATCTCAGAAAAGGAGTTAAGTTCCACGACGGCACAGACTTCAACGCTGAGGCCGCTAAGTGGAACCTGGAGGCAGTGCGGGGAAAGAAGGTAGGGACGGAAGCCTGGACCTCCATTGATATAATTGACAACTATACAATCCGTATTGGACTTTCAAATTATGCGAATGACCTTCTTTCGATTCTCGCCGGAAGGGATGCGGTAGGCACTATGATATCTCCGACAGCATTCAACAAGAACGGTATCGAATGGGTCAGATGGCACCCGGTCGGGACAGGCCCCTTTGAGTTCGTCAGCTTTGAACGAGAAGTAAACACAAAATACAAACGATTTGAAGATTACTGGCAGAAAGGCAAACCATATCTGGATGGGATTGAATATATTTATATCAAAGATCCCATGACACAATTCGCCGCCATGCAGGCGGGAGAAGGTCACGTGTTGGAAGTTGAGACAGGTAAGATTGCAGCCGACTTTAAAGCATCCGGACAGTTCAATGTACACACTCAGGACGCTGGGACCAATGTGTTAATTCCGGACAGCATGAACTCTGATTCTCCTTTCTCTAACAGGAAAGTTCGCGAAGCAGTCGAGTATGCCATCAACAAAGACGCCATCGTGAACGCCAAGGGTTATGGCTTCTGGCAGGCGGCCTATCAGATACCCTGCGCGACAGGTATAGGTTACGTGAAGAATTTCCAGGGTCGCCGGTATAACCCCGCGAAAGCAAAACAGCTCCTCAAGGAGGCCGGTTATCCCAACGGATTCAAGACAAGGATTATCCCCCATTTCGCCATCGATCGGGACGTGGCAGTCGTTGTCCAGAGCTTTCTTGCCGCCGTGGGTATACAGGCTGAACTGGAGTTTGTCGATCAGCAGAAATACATCAATTATCGGAAGAAAGGATGGAAGAACGCGCTCCTCTTCCACGGTATGGCAGTATATTCAGACTACTTGAAGAACCTTGAAGGTTATGTTGCTTCCGGTGATCTGGACTTCCCCAGTTTGAAAGAACCAGCCGAGTTGCCGAAGCTCTTTAAGGAAGCACGCTCGACAGTCAAAGTGGAACTTCCCAGGGTGCAAAAGATCCTCACAACACTCTACGACGATGTAACGATTATCCCTGTATACACAGTGGGACGAGCATCCATCGAGCAGAAGAAGATGCACGACTCTGATCATCTGAACCTTGGTATGCTATCAGACTGGCGACCCGAAAACACGTGGTTAAGCAAATGAAGTCTTAAAGACTCTCATCCTGGAACGCAAGGAGAAATTATGAAACTTAAGCGCAAATACCTATCAGTCTGATCCTGGCGATGGCAACTTTTCTCTTATTGCCTGCGCTCACAGCAAACATTTACGCCGCACAGTCGCCACAACCGGTTCCGGCCAAAGCTGTAAAGAAACTGACCCCGGTCTATGGGGGAACGCTAAGGATTGCCGAGCAGTACGACGGGACATCTATCGGGTACCCTCCGAAACTGCTGAGAGTAAACTCAAGCCGACAAGCAGCGCCGGCTGTAGAGACTCTCTTCCGTATTGATGATATGGGCAATAGTGTTCCCTGGCTCGCCGAGTCATACAAAAACGATGTCAAAGGCAAAAGCATCGTCATCAAACTCAGAAAAGGAGTGAAATTCCACGATGGCACGGATTTTAACGCTGAGGCCGCCAAATGGAACCTCGACCAGGCCATTCTCGCAAAAACCCAGGGAACGGAAATGTTCAAATCTATCGATGTCGTCGACAATTTCACAATCCGCATTAATCTCACGGAATGGAATATCACGATTATAACTAACCTTACTCAGATGGTCGGCATGATGATATCGCCGACCGCATACAAAAAGAATGGTGAAGACTGGTGTATAAAAAATCCGGTCGGTACCGGTCCATTTCGTTTTGTCAGCTGGGAGAAAGATGTACGCACCGTCTACAGGAAATTTGACGGCTACTGGCAAAAGGGAAAACCATACCTGGATGAAATACACTACATCGTAATGGCCGATCAACTTACCCAGACAATGAGTCTCAAAAAGGGTGAAGTCGATCTGGCGCTTTGGATTTCTGCCAAGGACATACCAGAGCTTGAGAAAGATGGTTTTATCATGAATTATCTTCGTTCAGCTTCAGGGAGTATGGGCCTCTTACCCGATTCCGCAAACCCAAAGTCCCCATTTGCCGACGTGAGAGTCCGACGCGCGGCCAAGCATGCCATAGATTCCGACGCCATAGTGAAGACACTCTACTTTGGTCTCGGAGAATCGGCCAACCAGTATGCAATGAAGAGGCACTGGGGCTACAATCCTGCTGTCGTGGGATATCCCTATGACCCTGCAAAGGCCAGGAAACTCCTCGCCGAGGCCGGCTATCCCAACGGATTCAAGACGAAGCTGGGTTATCGAACCAATCCGGTAGATGATCAGGTCTTTACCGCTATCCAAAGCTATTTAAAGGCAGTTGGTATTGACGCCGAACTCGAACCGATGACTACCGGCAGATACGATCAGCTCGCAATGGCGCTGGGCGGAAAGTGGGAAGGCTTAATCATTAACGCTCTGTCGCCGAACCCGGATATCGCAGGAGGACTTGCCGCACGGTACAGCGGTGGCGGTATCTACTTCAATTCCATGCTGATCCCGGAAGATTATTCCAGGGCTATTAAGAATGCCATCACTGCGCCGGATTTCCAAACAGAAAAAAAATGGCTTTACGAAACACAAAAATTGATGATAGATAAATATGCTCTCCAGATTCCAATTGCTGCCCGATATGCCTTCGTAGCCGGCAAGCCTGCTGTTCACAATCACGGAATTTTGGCTAACTTGGGCACAGGACTTTGGACACCGGAAGAGACATGGCTTGAGAAACAATAATGCCAACAGCAAACAGACAAAGGGTGCGTCCCGTTGTAAAAGTTTACTGTTGATGATCACACAACTATAGGGGTAAACACATGAATGAACGAATACGATCTCTAAAAGAAAACATCAATCCAAAACACTATGTCATCTGCACTGAGAAAGGACGCCTGGCAACTGAGTCCTATATGCAGACCGAACGCCAGCCCGAAGTCGTCAGAAATGCCAAGGCTTTCGCCAACGTGCTTGACAACGTCCCTGTCTTTATCGAAGACGGTGAATTGATTGTGGGTAACTCGGTGAGTAAACCGGGCGGCATCGAACTCACCAGTCTCGCCGGTCCCTGGCCTGCCGAAGAACTTGAGGCACTGAGAAAAGAAGGATTTATTGTATCCAAAGAAGATGAAGAAGAGATGTTACACATGAACAGTTATTGGGACAAGACGCGTAAGGCAAGAGCGGATATTCTGAATTACGATCAGAAGTTCTGGCCCTTCAGACTCTATGGTCCTAACCCCACCAGACAGACACGTGCTGAGCAGGAAGCAGGAGGGCTTGGCGGTTTCGGAGGCGGTGGATGGGCCGTACAGCCGGAACTCGGTTTCGTGCTTGTAGACGTAGATCACGAAAGAGTACTCCATGAAGGTACAAAGGCAATCATCGAAGAAGCAGAACGTGAAATACAGAAGCTTGAGTACGGTCATCCCGACGCTCTCAAGAAGCTCTATTTTCTCAATGCCGTGATCATAGCGCATAAAGCAATCATACGGTTCGCCAACAGGCTCGCTGTTCTCGCAGACGAAATGGCAAAGAATGAAATCGACTCTTTCAGAAAGAAAGAGCTCCAGACCATCGCCGAGACATGCCGGCGTGTACCGGCCCATCCGGCACGCACCTTCCGTGAAGCGATCCAGTCATTCTGGTTTACGTACCTCATGTTGAACCCTTCGAATGTCGTCTCACTGGGCCGTCTCGACCAGCGCCTGTTCCCGTTTTACAAAAAGGATAAAGAATCCGGCGCGATTACGGATGAAGAAGTGGTCGAACTCTTTGAATTATTGCGCATCAAGGTCATGTCCCTTTCGATACTTGGCGGCAAAAGACTCCGCGAAAGACAGGCCGGCATGGCGAGGTGGCAGAACTGCACTATCGGTGGCGTGGACATTCATGGTAAGGATGCGACCAACGAACTCTCGTATCTCATACTCGAAGCAGCTCTCGACTGTCGCACCCCGCATTTCACGATAACAGTCAGGGTCCACGAGGGTACTCCGGAGCCACTCATGCTCAAGGCGCTTGAGGTGGTCAAGACCGGCATCGGCCTTCCCGCTTTCGTGGGGGACAAATCGTACATCGACTATCTCACGCTCAACGGTGCAACCCTCGAAGATGCACAGCAACTACTGTCTTGTCGGTTGTCTCGACCCTGGTATAGCAGGTAAAGCGAGATGTATGTATCCGATGTTTAATGTCGGCGCAGTATTTGAATATGCAATGAATAACGGTGTTCACCTCCAATCCGGTGAACAGGTCGGACCCAGGACAGGTGAATTTGAGAGCTTCGAGACGTTTGATGCCTTCATGGATGCATTCAAGAAACAGCTCGCCTATTTCATCCGCCTCACCACGGAAACCCAGAACCAGATGTGGGCAAGCTGGCCCTCTTTCTATCCCATGCCCGTCTACTCGTCCCTCATGCACGACGCAATTAGGATTGGCAAGGACATTCTCGAACGACAGATGCCATTTGAAAACCTGCTGGGCTTGACCCCGATCGGAATGATCAATTTCGCTGATGCCATGGCTGCAATCAAAAAGCTGGTATTCGAAGAAAGAAGATACACGCCAAACAGCTGAAAGATGCGACTCACTGCCAATTGGCAGGGAAACGGCTATCCTGAGATGCGCAAGACCTTTCTCTCTGCTCCTAAATACGGAAACGGCGATCCCTATGTTGACTCCATAGCGCGTGAGCTTTACCAGTTCTGGGCTGATACGCTGACAGCAATCCCCACATACGTGGGCGGCACATTCAAACCCACAGGTATCTCTATTACGGCCCACGGACCCGCGGGGTCAATAACAGGGGCTACACCTGACGGCAGATATGCCGGGGAAGCCCTGGCTGACGGGACACACTCCGCTGTGCGGGGAAGAGATGTCAACGGGCCCCTCGCACTTTTGAGAAGTGCCATGACCATAAACCAGACACCTTTTCAGTCTTCACTGCTCAATATGAAATTTCATCCATCTGCACTGAAACAACGGAAGATTTGAAAAAATTGTCGTCAATGGTAAAAACTTATTTCAGCTTTGGCGGCAAACATATCCAGTTCAATGTGGTAAGCAGGGATACGTTGCTCAGCGCCCAGAAAAACACCCGACAATCATCGTGATCTGATCGTAAGAGTCGCAGGTTTCAGCACTTACTTTGTGCGTCTGACAAAGACGATCCAGGATGATATAATTGTACGCACTGAATATGATAAAACAGCATAATAAGACTATCTAATACTGGGGGTCCATATGAAACAACTAAGAAGCGCAGTCGGGGCAGTAACGCTGGTTTTTCTCTTTGTAGCCTCTGTAGTTCTATGCGCTACACCATTGTACTCGGCTCCGGCGAAGCCTGCAGCACCCGCAAAACCTTCTGCCGCTAAGGAACCTGCTCCTAAGTATGGCGGCACTTTGAGAATTTACAACCAGACGAGCGACGGCATATCGATCGGATATCCGGCAAAACTTATACGAAACAGCAACCGCTTCGCGGCTCCTGCCGTTGAAACCCTCTTTCGCAGTGACAAAACAGGGAAGCCAGTGCCATGGCTCGCAACAGGTTACAAAAATGATGTGAAAAATAATGCCATCATAATAACCCTCAAGAAGGGTATCAAATTCCATGATGGTACGGATTTTGATGCTGAGGCCGTAAAGTGGAACCTGGATCAGTGTGCTGCGAATAAAACACCTGGCACCGAAAAATTCAAGTCTTTGGACGTAGTTGATCCCGGTACGGTGCGTATCACTCTTACTGAATGGGACAGTACCGTGATCAGCAATCTTGCCATGACTATCGGTTTGATGGTCTCACCGACAGCATGCAAGAAAAATGGCGTTGAATGGGCGGCAAGTAACCCTGTCGGCACAGGCCCTTTCCAGTTTGTGAGCTGGGAAAAAAATGTACGGCTGGTATATAAGAAATTCCCGGGGTACTGGGTCAAAGGGAAACCGTACGTCGATCGCATAGAATTTATTATCGTCGATGATACGAACACTCAGGAGATGAGCTTCAAGGCAGGCGAAGCGGAAATTCTCCACACAATGTTCCCCGTTGATCTGCCCGATCTGGAAAAGAGGGGCTATAATATTGTCCGCGGAAGGCCAGGTTCCGGCGCCTACGGTATGATTCCCGACTCAGCAAATCCTGCATCGCCTTTTTCAAATCTCAAAGTCCGTCAGGCCGCCCAGCACGCTATTGACACAAACGCGATTATCAAGGGAGTATTCCAGGGGGAGAATGAGGCCGCCAATCAGTATGTCTCAAGGACACACTGGGGCTATAATAAAAATGTAGTGGGCTATCCGTACAATCCCGCAAAGGCAAAGAAACTCCTCGCCGAGGCAGGTTATCCGAATGGTTTTAAAACAACAATCTATGCCAGTAACGTTGCTATGGTAAATAAACCATTCATTGCCGCGCAGCAATTCCTCAAAGAAGTAGGTATCGATGCTCAAGTAGAACTGGTAACACGGGCACGGCAGGATGAGATGACGTACGCCGGCAAGTGGCAACAGGGCCTTGTGCCTTCAAGCATTTCGCCTAATCCGGATGTAGTCGTACCTCTGTCCCAGAAATTTGCCGGAGGAGGACCTTGGGCACAGATGGCTCTGCCCGACGATTATCTCAAGGCAGTACAGAAGGCCCTCACGGCCCCCACAGAGGAAAGCAAACAGAAGTATGTTCAGGAAATTATGAAGCTGATGGTCGATAAACATGCACTCATGATTTTCATGTGGTGCCCGTCTGAATATTCGATAAGTCAGAAGTATGTCCATAATCATGGATACATGGCAACACCGAATACTGCCCTCTGGACACCTGAAGAGGTGTGGCTGGACAAGTAGCATGAATGGCATGAAACTGCGGGGACAGTTGCGGGAGAGAACGAGGGAATAGAGTTACACTGAAGAGGTATTATGGCTATTGAAGAGAAAGTAAAAGTGGTAACCGGAACAATCGGCGATGATATTCACAGTTTTGGGATCAAGGTGATAGAGCATGCACTGAGCGACACCGGATTTCAAGTAGTCCCCCTCGGTATCCAGACATCTCAGGAGGATTTCATCGAGGCGGCAGTGGAAACGAATGCCGGCGCGATCCTGATTTCTTCCATGAGCGGGCACGCAAGACTGCTCTGTGAGGGACTGCGGGAAAAATGTGTTGAGGCAGGATTGAAAGATATTATTCTTTATCTCGGCGGTACGTCTGTCCACAGGTGATGCATCCTGGGAAAATTGGAGCAGATGTTCTTGAAAATGGGATACACCAGGGTCTATGCAACTTCAACAATGCCCGGACAGATAATAAAAGATCTCAAAGCAGATCTTGCCGCAAAAAGTTAAATTGAAATGAATTTTATTGTTCATAGAGGATGCTCTAATGAAAATACGGAATAAAAAGATTGATGAGGATGACTTTCTATATCGGAGAAAAGAGGTTCTGGCCAAATGGCCCACAGGAAGCGATGTTAGACCTCGACGAAGCCATATCGTACCAGAAGAGCATGCCTCCGCATAAAAATCTGGTAAACAGGATTACTTACGCAAAGAAGACAGGACAGACATTATTTCACAACCTCGCCGGTTTCACGACCCTGGATCAGCAGACAGACCTTCTCCTCCATCTGCAGAATGTGGGACAGGTTGATGTTCTCTTCTGTATCTACGACAGTTTTACGAGAACCTGCCGCTTTGAACAGGCCGAAGAGGTGATCAAAGAATGTGAAAAAACGGGAAAGAATTTGCTCAACGGCTTTCCTATAGTCAATTACGGAGTTCAGAGGAATAGAAAACTCGTTGAGGGTGTTGACCGCCCCGTTGGCGCAGCGGGACCTGCCGTGGACTCCCGGCTTGTGTCTGAGATTGCCCTGGCCTCGGGCTATACTCAGTTGCAGGACATCACGTTCATCGTGTTTGAGACCTATACAAAGACGGCATCGCTTGAAGAAATCATGGGCAATTTCCAGTACATCAACAGACTTGTGGGGTACTATGAGGAAAGAGGAGTGAAGATAGCCATTCGCGCATCGAGCGCTGCCAGCGCCTCCAACGCCCCAGGTGTCGCTCCTCCAAGTCTTGGCATTGCCGGACGCGTAATCGGTGCCTTATTGGTAGCAGCGCAAGGTCCTAAACATATTGTTCTCATGAATTCTTCAGATGGGAATATTGCTCAGGATGTGGCCACAAGCATTACCGGTCAGAAGATGGCCCGCGAATACCTGGACAGATTTGGTTTTACCGACGTGGAATTGTTCATATCGAACGGATGTATGGGTGGCCCCTATCCTCTTGATTTCGACCAGGCTTTCTCACAGGTGGTCTATGCGGGCATTGTGGGCGCCCTCAGCGGATCGCAGTTAGTCGAACTGAAAACCTTTGATGAGACACGGGCCATTCCACCCAAAGAGAATCAGGCAAAAAGCGCTAAAGGTACACGGATGATGTACAACATAATGAAGACCCCCGGGCTTGATTTTGTAAACAGTAAGGAGGTTAGAACAGAAGTCGAGGTCTACGAGCGGGAGACAAGAGCAATTGTGGAGAAAGTCCTTGAACTGGGAGATGGCGACCCGCTTGTCGGTGCTGTGAAAGCCTATGAATACGGGATTATGGATAATCCGGTAGCCAATAACCCTCGTGTAAAAGCAAAGGTGATGGGAGTTAAGGACGCTCATGGCGCTGTCCGCTATCTGAATTGCGGAAATCTGCCATTCACGAACGACATGATGGAATTTCACCGTGAAAAGATTGCTGAAAGGGAGAAACTGCTTGGCAAGAAGGCTGACTATGATACCATTGTTTCTGACATGCGGGCACTAATAACCGGGGAATGGCTGCATCGCTAATACCAATGCCTGGCCCCGATTTTTTTCTTCCAGTCAGGTTCAAAATGACCATTGAAGTAGTCATCCAGTTTGTCGAAAAGACGCTTCCAGCCTGATTTCATATCGTAGTTCAGAAGGTCTTCGAGAAAAGGATACTATCTCCCCAAGCTTGTCTTTCGGCAGGTAAGACCTTGCCCCGAGATCATGTGATTTTTTGAGCGCTTCGGCACTCAGGGCATGAGCGGTAAGCATGGTCGTTCTAAATTTTCGCGCCACTGACAACTCAAGAAGGTCAAATCCCCTGACCCCCATGATGTCGAGGATTACGATATCGTAGTCATTACTTTTCAGCTTTTCTGCCGCCTGCTCGTATGACGTGGCTTTGTCGAATTGGCAATCCGGGCATGCCTCCTTTATTTCACTCTCAAGCACACTTAATATGTCCGGTTCATCATCGACAGCAAGAATCCTTCTGCCGTCCAGTACCGATTTTGCCATATTCGCGTCCTCCTTGTTTATCTCAAGCTAAATTTGAAGCTCCTATTATACTACTAACCGGGGACTATTTGTAAATCAAAAACAATTTCCTTTTCAAATTCAGCACTGGTTTCTATTTCTTCTTGCTGTCCGTAATAACCTTCCGCATCAGTGCCAGGGCTTCTTTCACCGGGTAACCCTTGGCGGACCATTCCTGGAATAGGTGTCTGCAACGGTTGACGTTGCCTTTTTCCATTGTGCCTGTTCCACCGGGGTTAAGCCATAAACTTCCATTTTTTTATCACGAACAGCCTCCCAACGTTTGTCCGATTCATCGATTAACATCTTCGTCGATTTCGCCGATACATCCCTGCTGATTTGGTCAATTGTTGTCTGAAGGTCCTTCGGAAGACCGGCCCAGACCTCCTTATTCATGATCAGTATAAACACTCCACCATATATTGGATTCTGAATTCCATACTTGCATATTTCATAAAACTTATTGTCAACGAAATAATCAACACCAGTAACTGTGCCATCTATGACCCCTGTCTGAAGCGCCATATATGTTTCTCCACCAGGCATGCTGACACCGGTTGCTCCCAGGGCGCTTACCACTTTACCCTGTGTTCCTGATGCCGATCTGATTTTCAACCCTCTCAGGTCCGACAAGATGTTACTTTCTTCTTACTCAGGAACATGTTCTGCAAAGTAAAGAGGCAGGAATCCAACTACTTTAAAATTATCTGTCAGTTCTTTCAGATATCCAGCTTTTAACCATTCGTTGGCAACAGTCCCCTGAAGGGACTAGCTCGGGAAATTCAAAGGGTAGATTAGTAAGACCGAGAACAGGTAAACGGCCGGGGTTATTTGCTTCACCGGTATAGGCAATCTGGATGGCATTGCTCTTCAGCATATCCCAATGATCACCGGGGGCACCGAGTGTTCCTTCATATAGGGTAATTTTAATTGCGCCATTGGATCGCTGTTCCAGTGTTCGCGCAAATTCGACAATAGGGCGATTCATTGCCATCCCCGAGGGAAAGAATGAAGTCATTTTCCAGTTGTACTTCGGCGACTCCCCGGAAAAGGCATTTTCGACTGCAAAAGACAGAGCAATGCACACGAGAGACCAAACAAATAATCTGCTATCAATGATATTCTTTTTTTCTTCATCTTTTTCCTCCTTGTTGTCCTATTTACTCCAACTTCATGAATTCCTTTGTCTTCAGACTGATTTCTCCTCCCGAGACATACAAGCCTACAATGTTGCCTCTCGTAACGGGCAGGAGCAAGTGCGAAGGATATTCCGCATTATGATAAATTGTTATGGTGTTTGGTGTCTGGCTCAGAAGGTGTTCATGGCCCACCTGGAAAAGATTTTCCGGCTCATCATCAGAACTGCTGATCTTCAGCATAAAACGGTATCCTGCCCTGAACAGAACTGCCGTTGGGTTGAGAGCAATGGAGAAGTCATATATCCTTCCAGGCGCCAGGGATTGCGGGTTTGTATGGGTGTGGTAAGGGAGCCATGGCTTCGATTTCTTTTTGTCCAGTTCACGATGGGATGCTTTAAGCCATCCCTGGGTAAGACGGGTCTCTTTTCCTTCAGGGTCCACTTCCCAGAGACTGACAAAGAAATTCATGTCTATTCCCCGGCATGAGGCATAGAGGTTGAGCACTATAGGACCCGCAACCTCCATATTTTCTACCATGGGAGGTGAGAAATACTTCAGATGGCCACGATTCCCGGAAGAATCATCATAGGATGCTGAGGCTGCTTCGGGCCAGGGCTCCATGTCGCAGAGGATGTGGTTTTCGTGGAGATTGAAGGGAATAAACCGCGTACCCGGGATAGGGAAATCATCTGCCATGATCCATTCGTTGGCATTTCTGACAAACATCTTCACTGCCGGTTCGTCCATAATGCCGGTATCAATTCCTTTGAGCCAATAATCAAACCAGCGCAATTGCTCCCATGAGAGCTGATAGTATGGTCTGTCCGTATAGCTCGGAGGGAGAAATATCATCTTCTTCGGACACTTCAGTTCATGCCAGTGGTTGAATGGCCCGGGACGGTGAGCCGCTCCTCCCATATAAACCGGTATTTCAAGCTTCTCATAGTCGACATCACGGGTGCGCCAGTAAGGACTGTCTTCAGAATGCAGTATAAGATCAAGATATGGGGCATTACAAAGCAGGTCAGGATTTTTTAAAGCTTCTACAATTTCCGGAGCAGCGCTCAAATCTTTATCTTTAAGAGCACCGGAAAGGGCTTCCTGGAAACCTTCTTCTCCTAATTCGAGCTTCAGGGCGCTTTCCTGGGTATGGACATCAAGGTTGACCATGGAAATAAGCCATCGCGCAAAACCTTTTTGCAGGACTCCACCGGGCCACCAGAATTCCCGGTAATTATCCATAAACCCACCCACAGGAACAATGGCTTTCAAATGCGGAGGTTTAAGGGCCGCGACCGTAGTGTGATGAGCGGCGAAATAACCGAGCCCTATCATACCTACGTTACCATTGCACCAGGGTTGCTTAGCGGCCCATTCTATAACTTCATAAACATCACGTACTTCCCTCGGAGACAAATAGTTATACGTCCCTCCGGATTTCCCCGTTCCTCGCACACTCCCAATGATATGGACGTACCCTCGCCTTACAAAGAAATCTATAGGACCCGCTTCTATCGCCGCATCGGGCGTACCACGAATTCTACGGCTTCTGGTTGCTGCAGGCCACAAACGTTCTGATTGAACATCCTTATTAAAAGCTGCCATAGTCAGGAGAACAGGGAACTTTCCCTTTCCATCCGGGCGAAAGATATCGACATCAATATCAATCTTGTCATTCATACGAATAAGCTTGTTCCGTTCAGCTACAATATTGAATTCCCGTTTTGAAATCTTTCCTGTGCCTATAATGGCATCCATATGCAATCTCCTTAAGAGCGTTTACTTTGGACGACGGCCTCCCTCATCGTAGCCGGAACTCGGCGTTACCTTCCGATCATGTGCGTGGGAAGCCACATAGCTATCTGCGGGAAAAACATAACGAGCACTATACAGACAAACATAGCTACGGCGAAAGGCATAATGCCTTTGTATATCGTGTACATCGGAATATCAGGGATCATTCCGGCCATTACAAAAACGATCATTCCCACCGGTGGAAGAATCAAACCCATCTGCTGGTTAATAATGAAGAGTATGCCGAACCATACCGGGTCGATGTTTAAATGCGTGAGGGCGGGCATAATTACCGGCAATGTGATGAGCATGACAGCCAGCTCATCCATGAGCGCCCCCAGAATAACATAGATAATCATGAGAACAAAGACAACAGTAAGGGCAGATAAATTATAATCTTTTATAAAATTGACGAGAAGTGCCGGCAGGTTGCTCACGGTCATAAAGTCACCGAAAATCATGGCGCCGATAACGATCATAAAGATCATAGCCGTACTCTTCGCCGTTGACCGTAAACCTTCAACAATAAGCCTCGGTGAAGACCGCCATTTTCTTCCAATGATGATGAACAAAGAAATAACCGCTCCCACAGCGCCTGCCTCAGAGGCTGAGAACAGTCCTCCCCAGAGGCCTACCAATACCGATCCTATCAGGACAACCGCAGGCCAGAGCGACTTACCCTCTCTCAGGATGTCCATGAATTTGGCTCTTTCTCCGGCAGGTCCCATAGAAGGCTTGATTTTCACCACAATATAGATAGCGAGTATAAACAGGAAAGTGAGAAGCACCCCGGGTACAATGCCGGCTATGAACAATTTGCCGATTGAGGCCCCGGTGATGATGGAATAGACTATCATGGGATTGCTGGGCGGGATTAGGATGCCCAGAGTCCCGCCGGCGGCAATAGACCCCGTTGCTAATCCGGGTCATAGCCTTTCTCCCTCATCTCGGGCAGAGGAAACTTTTGTGAAGGTAGCGGCGCTTGCCAAACTGGAGCCTGTGCAGGCAGCAAAGATAGCGCTGGCCCCGATGGTGCTCATGGCCAAACCACCGCGTAATCTTCCCAGGACTTTGTAGACAAAATTGTAGGCCCCTTCCGTCAGACCCGAAGCCCATGCCAGTTCCCCCATGAGCATAAAAAGAGGTACTACACAGAAGGTAAAACTGGCCACAGACGCGTATGGGACCATCGCCAATTGTGTTAACGAACCCTGCCAGCCAAAGAGAACCAGTTGACCCAGGAAACCTGTTACCCCCATACAAAAGCCGATCGGCATTCCCATGTACAGAAACACAAACATCAGCAAAAATCCGATTAATCCCACCATCTCCGGACTCATATCTATACCCATACCAAAGCCTCCCGAACATTTGAATGACAAAGCATACTTATTACGGCGGCATAACAGACCTTATTGGCATCCATCATTTTTCAACTCCCCTTGCTTGATTGACGGAGTGAAAAAACCAGATGAACATTTCCAGAGTCATCAACCCCATCCCCACCGCGGCAAGAATTATGAATGGAAGGTGTGGCCATTGGAAATAACTGGTTGAGATACCTGGGGGGTTCTTAATAATGGACCATGCTCTGGCGCTTAACTGCCAGGTTATACAAACAATGAGAAAGAGGCTGAAAAGAGAGTTGATTATGTCAAAAATTCCTTTCCAGCGGGTTGGAAGACGCTCAAAAAGTATGTCAGTACGGACGTGCCCGTCCTGCGATGTCAGATACCCAAAGGCAGGGAAAACCACAACAACCATCATCACAGTGACAAAATCTATAGAGCCGGGAACAGGCATATTCAGTACATAACGCCCCACAACATCGATGGCGATAAACACCATCATAAGAAAAAGGAAAATTACGCTGAACAGTGCGAAAGCCTTACATATTCCGTGAATAGACCTCTCAATCTTTGACCACATGATAAGCCTCCAGCATTATATACTCCCAAGGGGCAATGGACGGGCCTCAAAAGACTAAAAGCGCCTCTTGAAACCCGTCTCTTACAATTCCTATTTCTGAGTTGCTATTTTCCGCATCACTGCAAGGGCTTCCTTTACCGGATATCCCTTGGCAGACCAGTCAGCCACATATTTGTCATCGACGGCCGCTGTGGCTTTTTTCCAGCGGGCTATTTCATCAGGGGGAAGATCGTAAACTTCCATGCCTTTCTGACGGACGGTGTCCCAGTATGTCTTTTCGGCGTCCAGCGTTCTTTTCTGTTCAGCCCCCTGGATTTCCTGGCCAATCTCTTCCATGAGCACCTGAAGTTCTTTAGGGAGGCTATTCCATACTTCTTTATTCATTGCCACTATCCATATTCCTGAATAGACGGGAGTCCGCAGCCCGTATTTGGCTACTTCGTAAAATTTGCGGTCAATTACATTATCGACACCGGTAACTGTGCCGTCTATGACGCCCGTTTGTAAAGCCATGTACAATTCACCACCGGGCATACTGACCCCGGTGGCTCCCAGTGCAGTTATGGCTTGTCCCTGCAGTCCCGAAAGAGCCCTCACCTTCAGCCCTTTAAAGTCTTCGAGTTTCGTCACTTTTTTATTTCGGAAAAAGAAATGCTGGAACATGGTAGGTTTGTAGAATACTACTTTGAAATTATCTGTCATCTCTTTTAAATAGTCCGGCTTTCAACCACTCAGCATAAGTCTTGTACATATCTGCCATATTGTTAAATTCAAATGGCAGATTGAGCAGAGAGCCTACCGGCATCCGACCGACGGAATAACCCTCCGCCAGAAAAGCAAGCTGAACAGCGTTGTTTTTTAGCATATCCCAGTGGTCATTAGGGGAACCAAGCGTGGATTCGTAGAGTGATATTTTGACTGCGCCGTTCGTGCGTTTATTCAAGGTATCAATAAACTGGACAAGTTGCTTGTTTTCGTTATGTCCCGCCGGAAAAAACGCAGTCATTTTCCAGTTATACGTTTTTGAAAGTGATATTGTTGCCGGTGAGGCGGCGTAGGAATTTCCTGTGGCAATGAATAAAAAACCAACCAGTACTGTAGAGACAAATAACCATGGATAATACTTTTTTTCTTTTCATGATTCCCTCCATCCTTCATGTAATTGCGGCAAATCATTCCGGATCATTTAAAACTCTCCGGTTTGCCTCTCAAGGTCTTGCCCCAGTCAGGTTTTCTCTTCTCCAGGAAGGCGTCCATTGCTTCAAGCTGCTCCGCACCGCCAAAGAACTTCATGGAGATAAGATTCGCGAAGTACGCTTCATTATGGGGCATATTCTCGACTTCATCATCAAAACTGGTTTTGATGATCCTCAGGCACGTTGGGTTCATTGCGAGTAATTCCTCGGCCCATTTCTCAGATTCTTCATCGACTTTGTCAACAGGGAATACGGCATTAATGAGACCCATCTGGAGGGCTTCCTGGGCATTGTACTTGCGGCAGAGCATCCACAGTTCCCGTGCCTTTTTCTGACCTACGACATGGGCCAGATAGGCTACGATTTTGCCGCCTGCCGGGCTTCCCACTCTGGGACCGACCTGACCGAATACGGCATTCTCGCCTGCCAGTGTAAGATCACAATGATACTGCAGGTGATTACCCATACCGATACAGAAACCCTTGACTACGGCAATGATGGGTTTGCCGAGGAGTCTCATATGCGCATGGACACTGGGTTCATCTTCGAAGACCTGCTGGGAATCTTCCTTCTCACCGCCTACATCGCCGCCAGCATTAAATGACTTGTCTCCTGCGCCGCGGAGAATAACCGCACCGATGCTCGCGTCATTACGGGCATCACGCATACAGTAAATAAGCTCCCGGATACCAACGGGGGTAATCAGGTTAAGTCCCTTCGGGTTGGTGCGGGACATGGTGATTCTGGCTACACCGCCCTGATCGAAGTACTTCTTCTCATATACCGTGTCGGGTGATAGTTTTAATGCTGTTTCTTTCTGCCATTCTCTTGACCATTCCATAGTGTAAACTCCTTTTTTTATGTAATATCAGGCCGGGTTAACTACAGCCTTTTTTTTCTTATTGTTCTTGCTAGAGAATTGAGTTTTTCATATCTTTGGAATTCCCTGCTCTGCTGCCTATTTTATCGATCGTTCGATCTATTGTCAAGGAAAAACACTTACTTTTATATCCCTTCATAATCATTACCTTATATTTTAGATTATCCCTTCGTTCGCAAGATCACTTATTTCCTGCTCTGTAAGACCCAAGCACCCCTGAATAGACATCAGTGTTGTGTTCACCAAGAAAGGGAGATGGAAACTTTACATTACCCGGTGTTTTTGAAAGCTTAAATACAGACCCCGGAACCTTTACCGGGCCTGAGACAAGTTGCTCTACTTCTATAATCATGTCCCGGCTCAACAGTTGCGCATCATTGCACACCTGGTCAAAAGACGGTACCATAGAGCACGGCACATCTATCTTTTTGAGTTCTTCGACGATTTCTGCGGCAGTTCTTTTCTTTGTCCACTCCGCCACCAGGGCATCAATCTCGGCTTTATGCTTTATCCGTTCCGCCTGATTGCAGCTAAAAGGGGAGTTTACAAGTTCTTCCCCTCCAATCAGTCTGAAAAGTCTTTGGACCTGAGACAACGCCCCGCAATCGATCCTCACCGAGCCATCACTGGAAGGGTAAAGGTTTCCAGGGACTGCCTTTGGATGACCGTTTCCTGTTCTAACAGGGACCTTGCCGTCAAGGAAGTAAAAGGGTGACCATTCAATGGACGAAAGCTGCCACATACAATCCTGCAAAGACATGTCAATCCTTTGGCCTTCTCCTGTTTTTTGCATATGCAGATAGGCAGCCACAATAGCGAGCGCGGTAAACATGCCGGTAGTAAAATCCGCAATCGCAACCCCGCATTTTACGGGTTGTTCAGGAAAACCATTAACGGCCGTCATGCCTCCCATTGCCTGGGCTACAGGGTCGAAGCTCACTTCGTCCTTGCGCGGTCCTGTATGACCATAACCTGATATTGAAGCGTATATTAGTTTCGGGTTTATTTTGCAAAGTTCCTCGTAGCCAAGACCGAGCTTATCCATAGTACCGGGGCTGAAGTTTTCGATCAGAACATCGACCTGCTGTACAAGCCTCTTCACAATTTCACGGCCTTTCTCGGAGGCGATGTTGAGAGTGATGCTCTTCTTACCCCTGTTCAATATAATGAAGGTGCCTGATTCATTGCCTTCCGTGAGTGGCGCATCATTTCTGACAGCATCACCACCGGTAACCGTTCGACTTTGATCACCTCGGCCCCCAAATCCTTCAACAATAATGAGCAGAAAGGAGCGGCGTACACATTACCAAACTCCAACACCTTCATACCGTGCAATGCTCCTGCCATCTTACCCTCCTCATATCCCGGAAAACAGATGCAATTCGTCTATCTTCCATTCCACTATCACAGAAAGTCTTTTTTGTCTATAACTGCTTTGTGCTTTATTTACCTTGATATATTGGTTTTCGCTTCTCAGCAAAAGCCTTCATCGATTCCTGAAAATCTTCTGTTTGTTCCAGAGAATTGACTGCCAGATGTTCCAGAACTATACCTGCTTCCAGACTGGAATTGGCTCCGAGATTAACAAGCTGTTTCATCATTTTCAGTGCAAGTGGCGGTTTATCGATTAATTTTCCGATAAGATCTTCAACTTCCTGTTCCAGCTTATCTCCGGATACAGCCTTGTTTATTAATCCAATACGCTCAGCTTCTTTCCCGCTGATGAGGGCACCGGTGTAAAGAAGTTCTTTCGCTTTTCTCATACCGATGAACCGCGGCATCCGTGATCGATGCCCCACCGTTGGGCACCATGCCGGTCTTGATATGCCCGTCGCCGATCTTTGCATTTTCATCTGCAATAATGAAATCGCAGACCTCTGCGATTTCTATGCCGCCTGCCATGCATACACCCTGTACCATGGCGATGGCAACTTTGGGAGAACTTTTCCAGCGTAATAAACACTTTATCTGCAAGTTCTGTGAATTCTGCCCTGAATGTCGGATCGCCTGCGGCTATTGCCGCACTTCTCTCTTTGAAATCAGCGCCTGCGCAAAATGTACCCCCTGCCCCTTTGATTACCAGGACCATGATTGCTGGGTCTCTTTCCAGATCATCCAGTGCCGTAATTATGTCTTTCATCGTTTGAAGGCCCATTCCATTCATGACATGAGGTTTATTCAGGGTAAGCCAGGCAGTCGGTCCTTTTTTTTCAACAATGATATCAGTATAAGCCATTTTTTCCTCCTCATCTTAAAAGTACCGGGTAGCCTGCCTCACGGCAGGCTACCCATCAAATTTACCGTATTAGCACATCGTATAGCCGCCGCTCACGCTGATGATCTGTCCTGTTATGAAAGCGGCTTCGTCGGAAGCAAGGAAAGCAACTGCATTGGCAATATCTTCAACTTCTGCAACTCTTCTGAGAGGATATATTTTCGCGGCTGCTTCCCGCATCTCAGCCGGTGCTTGCTGAAAAGCAGGTGTATTCGTGGCGCCTGGGGCTATGCAGTTCACATTTATGTTGTAGCGCGCAAGTTCTTTGGCTATGGCCTTTGCGAATGCCACCACGCCGCCTTTGGCGCCGGAGTATACAGCCTGTCCCTGCTGGCCCGACTCTTGCTGCGTCTGAGGCGATACTTATGATTTTGCCGCCTGTTCTTGCTATCATGGTATCAACCACTGCGCGTGAGCAATAGAATTACACCATTCAGGCAGACCGCGATAACCTGGTTCCAGTAATCTTCCGTTTCCTTGGTGAAATTCCTCATCATTGGAGCCACATATCCTGCGTTATTCACAAGAATATCTATTGTACCCAGTGTGCTGATAACTTGCTGCACCATAGCGTTTACCGAGGCGCTGCTTGTAACGTCTGTCTGGACAGCTAATCGCCTTGCATCCTAAGGCTTTTACTTTTTCTGCTACGGCGTTTGCGGTTTCAAGGTTCAGGTCAGCTATTGCAACATGGGCTCCCTCGCGGGCAAGTTTCATGGCAATGCCTTCCCCTATCCCCTGACCTCCACCTGTAACTATCGCGACTTTGTCTTTCAATTTCATGGTAATTCCTCCTTAGTATTTGATTAGTATTTTTTGTCCAGGAAGACTGAACGTTTTCTTTCATTCAGTCTTCCGCGTTTTTCCTCTTCTTATTTAAAACTCTCCGGTTTGCCTCTCAAGGTCTTACCCCAGTCAGGTTTTCTCTTCTCCAGGAAGGCGTCCATTGCTTCAAGCTGCTCCGCACCGCCAAAGAACTTCATGGAGATAAGGTTCGCGAAGTACGCTTCATTATGGGGCATATTCTCGACTTCATCATCAAAACTGGTTTTGATGATCCTCAGGCACGTTGGGTTCATTGCGAGTAATTCCTCGGCCCATTTCTCAGATTCTTCATCGACTTTGTCAACAGGGAATACGGCATTAATGAGACCCATCTGGAGGGCTTCCTGGGCATTATACTTGCGGCAGAGCATCCACAGTTCCCGTGCCTTTTTCTGACCTACGACATGGGCCAGATAGGCTACGATTTTGCCGCCTGCCGGGCTTCCCACCCTGGGACCGACCTGACCGAATACGGCATTCTCGCCTGCCAGTGTAAGATCACAATGATACTGCAGGTGGTTGCCCATACCGATACAGAAACCCTTGACTACGGCAATGATGGGTTTGCCGAGGAGTCTCATATGCGCATGGACACTGGGCTCATCTTCAAAGACCTGCTGGGAATCTTCCTTCTCACCGCCTACATCGCCGCCAGCATTAAATGACTTGTCTCCTGCGCCGCGGAGAATAACCGCACCGATGCTCGCGTCATTACGGGCATCGCGCATACAGTAAATAAGCTCCCGGATACCAACGGGGGTAATCAGGTTAAGTCCCTTCGGGTTGGTGCGGGACATGGTGATTCTGGCTACACCGCCCTGATCGAAGTACTTCTTCTCATATACCGTATCGGGTGATAGTTTTAATGCTGTTTCTTTCTGCCATTCTCTTGACCATTCCATAGTGTAAACTCCTTTTTTATGTAATATCAGGCCGGGTTAAGACAGCCCTTTTTTTCCTTATTGTTTTGCTCAGAGAATTGAGTTCTTCATATCTTTGGACTTCCCTGCTCTGCTGCTATTTTATCGATCGTTCGATCTATTGTCAAGGAAAAACTTCCTCTGAATCATCATGGTGATCGATATTCATCGATATCGTGCAATAACCATAATGAAATATACTTAACGAAATTAAGCGTTTTTGATATAAATAAGTATTGACTATAGATCGAATGATTGATATAATTTATTCCGTGCCGAGTAAGATATCCAAAAGTCGAGAGCAATCCGGTCAGACTTCTAAGAAATTGATTGAAGCGGCGATTGATCTATTCTCCCGTAAAGGGTTCAAGGGAACTTCAATTCGTGATCTTGCTGCCGAGATAGGCATGACAACTTCCAATATATATCACTATTTCGATACAAAAGAGGGTCTTCTTGCCGCTATAGAACAACAGACTCTTGAGCCAATAACCCGGGAATTCAGACAAATAGCAAGTCTTGACATGCCTCCTCTGGACCGTTTTGTTCTTCTTATCAGAACCCATCTCGCCTATTTGGATGTCCATAGAAAAGAAAGTCTTATCTTCTCCTCCCTGAGCGAAGAGACGTTTCCGCCCGGCAGGAAAGATTTAAACAAGAAGTTTCAAACAGAAACATTTTTTATCTATCGTTCCGAAATTGAGCGTCTTTTGTCGAGCAAGAGAATTAAGAAAAATTCCACTATTCTTGCCTTCAGCACTCTTGGGTCTGTTATCTGGTTCCTCCGCTGGTATCGCCCCGGTGGCGACATGACGTTCGATGAAGTCGCCAATGCTATCATAGACTACATATTATCCGGCATTATTGGCAACAGCCAAATTATGAAAGGAAAATCCAGAAAATAGTATTCCATTAATTTCCTTTTCAGTCAATTAAGCCACTACGACAACACATTGCCTCCATGAAAAACCTCTTGAATTTTTGCAATGACTGACAGCTATGTATAATTTTACTTGACATTATGATCGATCGATCGATAAACTTGAGTAATGACGTATCACATAATAGTCGAGTCTAAGATAAACGGCAAATGCCCTGAGATGCGTTGCATTAAAGAGTTTTCAAAATTGTCCGGATAATTAATTATCGGCAAGAGAGGAGGTAATTAGAATGCAATTCGGAAGTATCAACATATCTGGTAAATGATCCCGATAGAGGCCATGAAAATCATATGTGAAGATGTTCGGAACTAACAATATTGAGCAGATAATCAAGCTAAAGGGCTCAACGATAGCGTCGATATAGTAGACGGATATTACTTGAAGACACATCCGATACATCTTGGGCTTTACAAGCCCCGTACATCATGAAGGCAGGATGGGAACGGCTCTCGCTAAATATGGCGAAGGTATTCACCATATTGAAATCCACATGCCTCAGAAAGACTTTGAAGATACATACCTCAGATTCAGGTATGAGGGGTATGCAGTTTCAGAAAAAATAACCTACATCGGAAAATTCAGTGAGGCCATCTTCTGGCTGGAAGAGACCGGCACACAGGGACTGCCGATAAAGTTCTGTACAAAAGCCACCCGCAGCATGCGTCTCTGGAGAGATACGATTTATCTGGACACACCGCAGAGATTTGAGACGGTATCCTTCGAGGAGGAAATTATCAGACCGGCCATAGCAGTAAAAAGCGTAATGGTCACTGTCAGTGACTTTGAGACAAAGCCGGTATTCTGGTCGGAAATGCTTTCCCGTCCCTGGGTTGAAGCCGGGGATATATACAAGAGGACACATGGGAAGGTAGACGATAAACGAGGAAATATCTTCATACCCATCAGATATCAGTTTTCAGGGGGTGGAGGAATAAATATGTATTGCACGGTAAACAAAGATGCGCCTATCAATAAAGAGATGGCCTTACGGGGAAGAAACGCAATGTACCATAATGCGGCAGGTTATATAGTCAGGGACAGAGCTCCATGAGTGCTGGAAACAATGGGAGGAGGCGGGTTTTAATATGGTTGATCCTAAACCCCTTCTCAATGCCAACACAGGCAACGGAAACTATTTCTTTTTCATCCACCCGTCAAGCACAAACGGGGTACTCTGGGAGTATGTATCGATGACTTCAAGGGATGCTGACGGTGAAGGAGTTATGGATTGGAACAATGTCAAAACCTATATGGTGTCTCCTGATGTGAGTTGATTTCATAATAACAATGGTCTTATTGCAAGCCAATGGAAATAAGAGACTGCTTCCATAGCGGGAATGTCTGGAAGGGAGATAAACAATGGACAAATTCGCAAATATAGAATTGAAATTGAAAAAGAGTGTAAAGAAAGGGGAGAAAAACACTTTGCTCACGCTTTTCAGCGCAAATGAACGGTTTAAACACATGGAAGTCCTTATTGATGCCGAAGAAGGCACGAACACTGAAAGTCGTCCTGGAAGGCCTTAGGGGAAGCTCAGCTCTTCAGCTTGGTGACGACATGGATAAAGGGACAAAAAAAGACTGTAATGACCCTTTTCTGGTTCAGTGAAAAATCAAAACCGATTGAAATGTTAAGAAATGCTGAAGCTGGCGAGGGTATTACTATAAATATTTGGAAGAACTGACATTCCCAGCAATTTCACACCCCCTGGTTGTCTTTACCGTGGCTTGGCAGAAAACTGAGAGGAAGTAATGATGAAGAAAGAACCAATCACTTTTGTCGGTGTGGGCGATATTCTCATTGATCGGAAAGAACCGGAAACAATCTTCCGCCATGTATCACCGATATTGAGCTCCGCAGATGTGGCCTTTGCAAACCTGGAACAAACCTATTCGGAGAAAGGTTATCTTATCAGGGGCCATGGAACCAATTCTGACCCCGGAAATATCCCGCCCTTGATCTCTGCAGGTTTCGATGTGGTCTCCATGGCCAATAATCATACCCTGGACTGGGGCGTGGAAAACCTGTTGGATAGTATGGAACGATTGAAAAAGGCCGGCCTGCCTTATGTCGGCGCAGGAAAAAACCTGGCGAAGCCCGCCAGCCGGTAATCCTGGAAAGAAAAGGAACAAAGCTCGGCTTTCTCGCCTATTCCTGCGTTCACCCCAAAGGATACGAAGCGGAGGAGAACAAACCAGGTCTTGCGCCTGTGCGGATATGGACGATTTATGAACAGGTGGATTATCAGCCGGGAACCCCGCCCCGTATAGTCACAATGCCCTACAAAGAAGACCTTGCCGCTATGATTGAAGACATAAAAAACCTGAAAACCCTGGTAGACGTGGTCATTGTTTCGATTCACTGGGGTCTTCACATCATACCGCGAGTTATTCCGATGTATTGTCCGGACATCGGCCATGCGGCAATTGACGCAGGGGCCGATCTTATCCTAGGGAACACATCCCCACATATTGAAGGGAATTGAGATGTATAAGGACAAAGCAATCTTCTATTCAACGGGCAATTTTGCCGCTGAAATAGGACCTGCGCAACGGGAGAAAACAGGTGGAGAATTTGCAGTAAAGCTCGTCGAAAAGTACGGTTGTGTCCCTGATCCTGAGTGCCCCACCTATAATTTGTCCCGGGAGTCGAGGTCCACCCTGATCGTGAAAGCCGTCATAGATGATGGAAAGATCGTACGCCTGTCCTACATACCGTGTTTTGTGAACAAAAATTCAGAACCGGAGATTGTAGCGGCGAATAATCCCTTGGGGCAGGAAGTGTATAAATACATGGAGGATATATCTATGAGCGAGCGTCTCCCGGTCAGCTTTGCATGGGATGGAGACGAGGTGCTTGTAATGCGTAGCAAATCATAGCAAAGAGGAGGTCACCATGAAAGGTAAAAGGCTTTTTTTACAGGGTATATGTCTGTGTTTGGTTGCCACGTTTTTGTTATCAACAGCCTGGATCGAAAGCGCATATTCTGCCCAGGGTCCGATAGTCCTTTCCAAAACGTACAATTGGAAGATGACATCCACTTTTCAGGCGGGGCATCATGAGAACACAATCCTTAAACGGTTCATAGATATAATGAACTCTCGCACCGACGGGAAAGTGAAGATCGCCCTATTTGAGGCAACACTCGGTGCTCCCACTGACCAATGGGATATGCTTAAAAACAATGCCATCCAGATTGCATATCTGGGCGAGGCATATAACACTGGCAGGATGCCTATCAGTTCTATGCTCAATCTACCTTTTGAAGTCCCGGATATGGCCAGCACAGTACGTGTTTGTGAGGAATGGGCAAAAGCGGGCTACCTGAAGGAAATAACAGATAACTTCAAGCTATTGGGTATTACACCTGTTGATCTGATGCAGTTTTTTTTCAGAAACAAGAGAGTTGCAACGTCGGCAGACCTTAAGGGGCTTAAAATACGGACGGTTTCGGCCCTCCATGGCCGGATAGTAACCACCCTTGGAGCCGCCGGGGTCAGTATGCCCGGTGGAGAAATGTATATGGGTCTCCAGACCGGAGTCATAGACGGCGTAATCACAGGTATCGGGGGCTTCAACGATCGCAAGCTTTATGAGACATGCAAATACGGCATGGACTTTCCAATCGCTGCCGGTATTTTTATAATTGCCATGAATAAAGAAACCTGGGACAGCATTCCGCCTGAACTGCAGAATCTGGTTACCGAAGTGGGTCGGGAGGTTGCCGCCGCAGATGTGAAAAGAAAGATTGAAGCTGAAAAGAGCCAGTGGGAAATCGCGCGCAAGGCAGGTGTAACTGTTTACACAATCAGCCCTGAAGAAAAGGTCCGGTGGAAGAAAACCGTTGCAGAAGTAGACGATAAATACGTGGCGGAAATAGCCGCAAAGGGCCATCCCGCAAAAGAAGCCCTTGAGATGATGAGAAAAGTGACAGGCAAAAAGTAGATTTCTTGACCTGTACCTTGATTGATAGTTTGGCAAGTATTGTCGTCAGGACTTAAAGACTTGCCGGTTGATGAACGTTTAGACGTTTAATACAATAATGCTGATTGAATTAACAACGTGGAGGCAATATAGATGAGTGATAATACAAGATTCAGTAGACTTCTGGAACCTTCTCAAATAGGGAAGGTAAAAACGAAAAACAGAATGATAAAGCCCACCTCCTCGATGGGGTACCAGATCGACGAAGTAGACGGCCACATAACGGACCAGTTTCTCTATTTCGTTGAAGCCATCGCGAAAGGCGGCGTCGGTTTGCAAATAGTGGAAGGAGGAACACTCGACTATCCTCAAGGCGCGCATGATGTCTTTCATTTTCGTATCGACGATGATGAATACCTTCCGGGATGGGTTAAAGTAGCCGAAGCAAGCCACAAACACGGCGTTCCCATATTTGCACAGATGGTCCATTCCGGACCCTGGCACAGAACGGAAATGTCCGGCCTCCAGCCAATTGCATCATCAGATAATATCCGTGTAGAAGAAGGGGGACGTCCTTCAGCTACAAGAGCAGCAACCATTGCTGAGATTGAAGGGGTAGTCAATAAATTTATTGCAGCAGCAGAACGCTATCACAGAGCAGGTTTTGACGGTGTGGAAATTAACGCCAGCGGAAATCATCTGCTGAACAGCTTTCTATCCTGTGCCTTCAACACGCGGAGTGACGCTTACGGTTGTCAGACACTCGAGTCGAGAAGTAAGATTGTCGTTGACATACTCCGCGGCATAAAAGAACGCGTAGGGAAAGACTTTCCTATAAGTGTTCTCATTAATGGTATGGAATACGGTATTGAGAAGGGGATGACCATCGAAGAGACAAAAGCTTTGGCAAAGATATTCGAACAGGCAGGGGCAGACTGCATGCATATACGGGTCGACGGCGTCGGCAAATATCTCAGTTCTCATTATCCTGAGCTTATCCACTATCCGGAACCACCGGTGCCTCTCGGTGAGATGCTTGACGGAAGCCGGCACGGAGCAGCAGGATACATACCGATAACAGCGGCAATCAAGACTGCCGTTTCCATACCGGTGATTGGAGTGGGCAGGCTCGATCCTGAACTCGGTGAGCAGATCCTCAGGGATGGGAAGGCAGATTTTATTGCCTTCAACAAACGAATCATCGCAGACCCTGAACTACCCCGCAAAGTAGCAGAAGGAAGGATGGAAGAAATCGCCCCCTGTACGGCATGCGAACACTGTATCAGTTTCCGCGTCTATCGGGAACCCGTACGATGCCGGATCAATGCCGCAATTGCAAGCGACGAGCCATACGACCTCAAGCCGGCATTAAAAAAGAAAACAGTTGTCGTTGTCGGCGCCGGACCGGCAGGGTTGGAAGCGGCACGGGTCGCAGCAATGCGGGGTCATGATGTAACTCTTTATGAAAAAGAACACAAACTGGGAGGACTATTGCCTCTGGCTGCCCTCGTAAAGGGACTTGAAGGAGAAGACCTGGTTGCCTTTGTCCATTACTTTGAGACCCAAATGAAAAAACTTGGTGTAAAGGTCAAGCTGGGTGAAGAGTTTACCATCTCAACGATTAAAAAGATGAAGCCCGATGCGGTCGTCGTGGCAGTCGGCGGTACGCCCTTTGTTCCGGACATGCCTGGTATCAAGGGCAGCAATGTCGTAAGCGGGCCGGATCTGCACCGTCAATTGAAATTCTTTTTACGGTTTTTCGGCCCCAAATTCCTGAGAGGGCTCACAAAACTGTGGATGCCTGTCGGCAAAAGAGTTGTCATTATAGGTGGCGCGATACAGGGCGCGGAGCTGGCGGAATTTCTCGTTAAACGCGGCAGGAATGTTACCATTGTGGCAGGCGACGAAGAGATCAGTGCCGGATTGCCGAAGAGAAAACAACAGCGGCTCGTCGAGTGGCTCGGCGAAAAAGGGGCGACCATGATCACGGGGGCCACATGCAAGGAAATAACCGGCAAAGGACTCGTCATCACCACAAAAGAGGGGAAGGAACAGACTATAGAAGCAGATACTGTTGTGCCTACTCTTCCTTTTAGGCCAAATGCCACGCTATTTGACGCCCTGAAAGGCAAAACGGCTGAAACGTATCTTATCGGCGACAGCAAAGATCCTCGGCTCATTATAGACGCGATTGCAGAGGGCTGGCGTGTAGGTAAGGCCATATAGGCGCGGAGAACCGGGTCTGCCATGGATGAGACCAGAAGGTTGGCACAGTTTATCACAGATATCAATTTCGACGACCTAAGCAGTGAAGTTGTCGAGAAGACAAAGCTGCTGATTCTTGATCAGTTAGGGTGCCAGCTCGCATTTGCCGCCCTGCCTTGGAATGAAGCAATATACAACTATATCAAAGAGAGAAAAGGGTATCGTGAAGAAAGTACCGTTATCCATTATGGTTTGAGAACAACGGCGGAAGACGCCGCTTTTGCAAATGCCATCTTTGGTCATGGCTTTGAAATGGATGATACGGAACTATCGTCTGCCAGCCATCCGGGAGTGACAGTCATACCGCCTTCTCTCGCTGTGGGTGAAATGGAAAAGATAACCGGGAAGGAATTCCTTACAGCCGTTGTGGCTGGCTACGATGTTTTCATTAGAGTCGGTCTGGCAACACGTTCAATGATCAGCAGAGGATTTCATACGACTGCCGTGCTTGGCCCATTGGGAGCTGCCGCCGCAACGAGCAAAGTCCTGAAACTGGATGTCGATAAGACGCTCAATGCCCTTGCCATAGCCGCAAGTGAATCAGGCGGTCTTGCAGAATATACCGAGTCCGGAGGGTCAGTGAAGCGCGTCCACGCAGGTTTCGCGGCTCAGAGCGGACTGAGAGCTGCCCTGCTGGCTCAGGCAGGTATAACAGGCCCGCCAACAGCTCTGGAAGGTAGAAAAGGACTATGTCAGGCTTTTGCAAACGAATACTCCCTTGAGGAAATCACTATTGGCTTGGGGAAAGAATTTCGCATACTTCTAACAGGCACCAAACCATACTGCTGTTGCGCGGCCCAGCATTCTGCCCTTGAGGCGGTCTCTGAAATAATGAAGGAAAGCGTTATTATACCGGAAGAGATCACGAAGATACGGGTCTCGCAAAAAGCGCGCGATGTGAGGGCCACTGGAAACATAATCGTTCCTCAGGATATCATTTCCGCGCAGTTCAGCGGCCGATTCGGGGTTGCCCTGAGGCTTATACAGGGAGACAACGGTTTCCACGACTATTCTGAAGAAAACCTGAGAAATCCCCAAATATCGATATGGCTAAGAGAATCGAGTATTACATTGATGATAAATTTGAGAAATCCACTTCCGTAAATGCACCTGCCCGGGTAGAGATACAACTGAAAAATGGAAGTATTCATGAAAGGACAGTGCAGTTCGCAAAGGGAACAATCCAGAACCCAATGACAAGAGAAGAACTGGAGGACAAATTCAGGGAACTGACCAAAACGATCCTAACCAAGGAACATACGAAGAATATCATTGATATCGTTTGTGAATTGGAAGGGTTGGATAATCTGCATGAATTGAGTGCACTGTTGACATGCCATTGAAATAGAAATTTGCTGGTTGAAGTATGTGCAAAAAGACAGGGCATAATAACAGCCCTGCCTTTTTTAGAAACATATGGTTCTTTGTCTTATTCCGTGACCCTCACCACATCACTTCCTTCAAATGCAATAGGGGGTCCGTCAGGATGCCCACGGTGATGTCCTTGCCGTTCAACAAAGAGGGTTACCGTGGAGGTTACTTTATCTCCTGGTATTATATTTTTCAGATCCCCCTTGTTGAAGGTAGCCTTATAATCACGACCATGGCGTGTTAATTTCACTGCTAAAGCGCCTTCACAAACCGCCGAAACAGCTCGCCAGTCGCCTTGGTGTGGAAGGCTGATAAGGGCCGAGAAGGTGGATGGCTTTGTACTGCTAAGAGACAGCTTACCCGGTTCGATACGGACGCTTGCTTTCACTGTATTCACACAGGTAAAATTGGCAGCTTCATCAATATTTCCGGTTCCATTGTATCGGGCAACCTGGGGATAAGGACAGATCGGTCTGGTTCTTGCCGTTAAAAAAGGAGTAGCAACACGTTTACCGACAAAAGACTTAGGTTCAATACCTTTTTCAACCCAGTCTACAAGGGGCAGGAACCAGAGATTCGTGTTACCATCATAACATCCGATGCCACCGCGACAGTGGCCCATACCGGGGACCAGATAGAGTTTATAAAAGCTCTGAGTCTTCTCAGGCCCCATTGTTTTCACTAATGTATCATAGAACATTGAAGACGTGGGAGACATAACGTCGCCCAATCCGTGATACTGGATGACTTTGCCGCCACGGGCCTTCAAAGGTTCCAGACCTCCCTGGGTCGGAACAAACTGACCGTCTTTGTAAACGGCGTGGTCCCAGTACTGCGAATAACCAAGGTTGACGATTGGCTGCCAATCTTTATCCCAGTTGAAACGCAACCAGTTGTATGATGGTCCGGGAGGTGGATTATTTACGTAGGAAACAAAACTGGGTGCATTACGGTCGTAAAGGGCAATGCCAAAACCGGCACTCATGGCATCAGCGGGGTTTGGAAAGTATTCCGCCGACATGCCGACTCCAGGGAAGAGCTTTGTCCCTTTGGAATCTGTTATCCCATCGTACATCTTCTTCAGGGCAGTCCTCTGTGCGAGGGTAAAACAACCTGCATTGGGGACATCCGTATCGTTGGAACATGGAAGGAGATCAGTCATGGGATTAAAGGTACATTTACGGGGGTCGTCGATAAAACCGTCTACCAGGCCGTCTATGCTGTCGCACTTCTCATATACTACCCTGGCAAGGGTAATGAGCTTGTCCTTTTTCAGGACGGCAGCATTAGGGGGCACTGGCACGGGAGATGACGGCGGCACATCATAAAATACCTGGCCCCACTGGGAGTTCCACAAACCCCTCAGATTGAGCCATGTTACGCCAGGTGCGGGCGCGCCGACGACAAATCCGTCCCACAAGTCAGGAAACTTTTGCGACAGTGTCATCCCTTCTCTGCCGCCCTGGGAACAACCGACCCAGTATGCACGGCTTGCGTCGACTCCATAGAATGCCTTAACGAGCTTTCTCGCTAAAAGGTTGGTTTCCACATTGGCGCGGTAGCCGAAGTCTTCCACCTTTTGCTTGAAGTTGGGGTTCGAACCATTGGGGTTGTTCCAGGCGAAACTTGCCCCTGGTTCCTTGACTACATCATGGCCGGCATTGTTCCCGATAGCCGTGTACCCTAACAAAAGTCCTGGGGCCATCGTGGCTGCATTGGGAATAGCGCCGCCCCATGCCCCGCCACCGACCTGATAAAGTTTAGCGTTTGGAGCACCTGTTGTAGGGAGTGCTACCACAAAAACAATCTCCGGCCACATGGTGCCCTTTACCTCGCAGTATTCCGGAACTGCAGCGGTTGCAACAACGGTTGTTGCCGAAGTGATCGTTATGGGTTTACTAAAGGTGTTATCCGTGAAAGCAAGATTCTTGAAGTCCGCGCAGTTCATGACCGGCGCCGTACAGAGTCCCGATCCGACCCCCGCAGCCAACATGACTAGAGCTACGACAAAAATACACATTAACCTTTTTGAAGTATTCATTGCTTACCTCCTTGGTATTTTAAGACAAATTCTCTCTTCACTCTCCAGGAATATTGGCAGAGTGGGCATGCCGGTGCCGCTCTCGACTATAGCCCGGCCAAATTTCCCTTTTGACAATGGGGAAACCAGAAGGTCAGCTATTGCATCACCGCCCGATGACTGGCCGAAAATGGTCAGACGTTTAGTGCCATATTCTAAATTATATCGATCGATCGATTTATTGTCAAGTGAAAAGTACCTGGAGTTTCCCGAGTTTTTTTCTCAATTCTTCATAACAACTTGGTATCAAAATCTTTATGGCTTTTGATCATCTTGACCGGTCTGCTTTGAACAAAGATTCCTCACTTTTCTGCTCCTATCTGCTATAGCAGATTATAAATACTTGAGATCGGGGTGTCATGACCCATGACTCAAGGACTGTGGCCGTAATCAAAGGACAAATGTCACAATTCTCAGGAAACGTTGCAAAAGGTTTACCCAAGCCAAAACAGAAACTCATACGGGAGATGACCTACGGGATACAGGCGGCAAAAGATATAAAGCTGTCATCTATTACCTGGGCGTTGATTGAACCTATCCAACTCATCAAAACAGTAAATTGTCTTTCAAGGAATCCTGATGACCGGGACTTTACAAAAGTGTAAAATCCGCTCCACCTCGAACACCGAATCCGGTAAAGGTCGAACACTCAATCCGGTTTTAACCGAACACCTAATCCGCTCCACCTCGAACACTTTTTGCCTCTTCTCCGGATTTGGTGTTCGGGTAAAAACGGATTATCTCTCCGGTGGTTATTCTCCTCTGCCCAACATGATACACTGCCTTCCAAAAATCATTATTCGGAGGGCATGATTGAAAAAGAAAGGGAGGAAACTGCCGATGAGAAAACTGAAGGAAGTAACACGACTGTATCTGGAACTGAAACTGGGTGTCCGCCCCATTGCCAGGGCATGCAACTGATGCCATCGCCGACGGTCTCCATACGCTTCTCTTCTCCGACAAGACCGGTATGCAGACCTCAGTAAAAAAGACAAATAAGACATAATTTCAATTAACTTTCAGCTTCTTGGATGAATGCGGTTAGAAAGACTGGGGAAACTTCAGGATATTTTCTGCTTGACATTAGATCGACCGATCGATACAATAGTACCGTACGGCAAAGAGTATGAACATGATCCTATAGTGAAGAGAAGCTCAATGCTTCCATACTATGGTTGTGGAATGCTCACAAGAATAGCAGAAAGAACAGAGACAAAGGGATTGACTTGTGGAAGGAACAGCATATCATCAATGGCCGATTGTCTGAGCATGTTAGTTGTGTTCACATCTGACATGCTCAGGGGTGCCGAAGGAGGAAGATTTGGAGATCTATAAAATGTTGATTGGAGGTAAATTGGTTGATGCTGAATCAGGGAGAACGTTTCCCAACATCAATCCAGCCAATGGGGAAGAATTAGCCCTAGCTGCATACGGTGGAAAAGAAGAAGTAGAAAAAGCCGTCCTTGCGGCACGCGACGCTTTTCCCATATGGTCCAGGAAGACACAGGAAGAGAGGTCAGGCCTTATTAGCCAGATTGCCGATGTGATACTGAAAAATGCTAAAGAGATAGGTCAAATCGAATCTCTCAACCATGGTTTTCCAATAAAAATGGCCGCCGGCCCTGTTCAGGGATCAGCCCGTGGATTAGAGTTAGCAGCGCAAATGAGCAAATCCCTCATGGGGGCACATATACCAGCCAGATCCAATGCCCTGTCATATGTTAAGCGTGAGCCAGTGGGAGTATGCGGCTTGATAGTTCCCTGGAACGTTCCTTTCAGTATAGCCATGTCGATGATGGGCGCAGCTATCGCAGTCGGAAATACCTGTGTTCTCAAACCATCGAGCATAAATTGCCTTTCTGCACTGAAGTTTGGAGAATTACTGACGAAAACAGATGTACCTCCAGGGGTTGTCAATATTATTACCGGTTCAGGTGATACCGTAGGCGATGCTATGGCGTCTCATCCTGGAATAACACAAATCGGGTTCACCGGAAGTACTGAAACGGGGAAAGCAATTCTCTCTGCCGGCAGCTCTTCAGTGAAAAGAATGCACATGAAACTGGGTGGAAAAAATCCCTTTATCGTACTTGAAGACGCCGACATCGATGCTGCGGTAGATTGCGCTGTTTTCGGATCTTTCTTCAACAGCGGGATGATATGCGCCTCACCGGGTAGATATTACGTTCATGAGAAGATCCATGATGAGTTTGTGGACAAATTTGTCGCTGCGGCTAAACACATAATCGTGGGTGATCCGTCTGACGAAAGAACGCAAATGGGACCAGTGGTGAGCAGACAACATCGTGACCAGATTGAGGCATACATCAAATCCGGTCTGGATGAAGGAGCTAAGATTGCTCTGGGAGGTGTCCGACCTACCGACCCTCCCTTGAACAAGGGTTTTTATGTTCTACCAACCATATTCACCCATGTCACCCAAAATATGAAGATAGCTCGAGAGGAAGTCTTTGGCCCGGTAGCTTGCATTATTAAGCACAAGAATGATGATGAGGCTATACGATTCGCTAATGATACTAGATATGGACTTTGCGCTTCGGTGTGGACGAAAGACATTGGCCGGGGCATCAGGTTTACCGATGAGATAAATGCAGGCACCATCTGGGTAAACGAACACGGTTTCAACCTCCTTGAGCTGCCTTGGGGTGGCTTTAAGGAAAGCGGTCTGGGAAAATCCGGCTCCACATTTGGGGTCGAGGAATATACACAATTGAAAGCGGTTTACATTGATCTAAGCGGACAAAAACAAAAGATGTGGCATCGCCTGTAAGTTTACTGGCGCAAGATCAGTTGAAGTCTACAGATACCAAAAGGTAGATGGAATGAATTAACCCGCAGCAACTGCGGGTTAATTCAAATCAATTCACTTGATTGTTGCCTTGCATATTTCAGGGAACTACTCAGGTGTGTTGGCGGTCAACGAGAAGACTTTAAAAAAACGAGATCATTGAAGAAGCATTGGAAAGATTAAAAACCTTAAAAATCGCATTAAGCATCAATTCTGAATGTCACAACTCAAGTAACAGCTTATCCGAGCACCTGATCACGGCCATTATTTGAATAAATATAAACAAATCAGCTCTTAGCTCTTTAAGTTTTTTCAGTATCACATCTTGTTTCAGATCTCGAATTACCTAAGAGAAATAAGTTCTCTGAAATTAATATCTTGCCTTTTATTAATAATTCTTTCAATTTACCTGTAATCCTGATTGAACAATAATACTCTAGACGTGGTATTTGTCACCACTTTTTTAACGCATTCGATAACAATGGAGGTACAATTTTTATTAATTCTTCCACGGTCCAGACGTCATCCTTAAAGACGGGTGTTGCTGGGCCGCCAGGCACGCTAAGCGGCACAGGATAGATAATAAAATCACCATTGCCCATCTTAAAAAAGCGGCCCGTAACGTCTCTTGCGTCGTCTGTCGCAAGGTAGGCAAAAATGGGGGCCGCGTACTCAGGACCGAGTCGCTTTTGTGGCGGTAAGTCCAGGCATTGACGCAACCTTGTCAGGAAAGAGGTTGGTAACGGCACTGGGCAAAACCGCGTTCACGGTAATGCCATAGTCCTTCAGTTCCGTGGCAAGACTTGTTGTAAAACCAAGGATCCCTGCTTTTGCAGAACAGTAAGCTACTCCAACCCCCCTTGCAGCAGCCATCGAGGACACGTTGATAATTCTGCCATGCTTTTGCTTCATCATTTCTTTAATGGCAGGCTGCGAACATGCAAAATGGCCTTTCATATGCACAGCTATGACTGCATCCCATTGAGCCTCAGTTAAATCGACAGTCGATGCTTTCACAAAGTTTCCCGCATTGTTTACGAGTATATCTATTCGCCCGAAGTTTTCGATAGCGGTATTTATGATACTGGTTCCGCCGGCCATGGTGGCAACACTGTCGAGGTTGGCAACGGCTCGGCCCCCACCTTTACTAATTTCCTGTACCACCTTGTCCGCAAAATATTCACCATCAGTATCACGACCTAAATCATTGACGACTATGCTAGCGCCCTCAGATGCCATCAAAAGTGCTACAGCCCTCCCGACGCCACCTCCACTGCCGGTAATAACCGCTACTTTATTTTTTAGTCTGTCAGTCATGTTCCTTTCTCCTCCTTAAATGAGCTTTATGTGATACGCAAAACCGCCGATCAGTCACCCTACTGATTATTAATTTACTCGAACAAAAGGGTTCTATGTTCCTAAATTCAGCATCAATCTCATTGCCCCTGCTACCTCTCATCCACCTGCGAAGGGCACCCATAATGTGGCGGAAGACGTCGAGATTAACACCCTTTACTTTTGACCTGTGATTCTCCGCATCATCGCCAGGGCTTCTTTCACCGGGTAGCCCTTTGCGGACCACTCAGCCACATACTTGTCATCTTCACTCGATGTTGCCTTTTTCAACCGGGCCACCTCTTCAGGTGGGGATGCTGTAGATTTCCATACCGTTTTTGCGAACAGCTTCCCAAAAACCTTTTTGGGCATCTATAGTCTTTTTCATCTCAGCTGCTTGTACCTCCTGGCCGATTTCTTCCATAAGCACCTGAAGTTCCTTCGGAAGGCTGTTCCATGTCTCTTTGTTCACGGCTACGACCCAAATGCCCGCATAGACGGGAGTCTGCAAGCCATACTTAGCTACTTCGTAGAACTTCCTGCCAATCACGTTATTGACGCCCGTAGTCGTACCGTCTATAACTCCGGTAGACAAGGCCATATACAATTCTCCTCCGGGCATGCTGACACCCGTGGCTCCCAGTGCGGTCATAACCTGGCCCTGAAGGGCTCCCAGCACACTTATTTTCATTCCCTTGAAGCCTTCGAGATTCGTGACTTTCTTGTTGCGAAAAAAGAAATGTTGAAACGAAGTTGGTTTGTAGAAGAGTATTTTGAAGTTGTCCGTCAACTCCTTTACATAACCGGCCTTCATCCACTCAGCGTAGACCTTGTACATATCCTCCATATTGGTAAATTCAAAAGGCAGACTCAACATGGTACTGACAGGCATCCGACCGACAGAATATCCCTCCGCCAGAAAGGCGAGCTGGGTAGCGTTGTTTTTCACCATATCCCAGTGGTCATTGGGGGAGCCAAGGGTCGACTCATACAGGGTTACCTTTACTCCACCGTTGGTGCGCTTGTTCAACGTGTCTATAAATTGGACGAGTTGTTTATTGTCATCGTGCCCAGCCGGGAACCAGGCGGTCATTTTCCAGTTATAGGCTTTCGAAAGCGTTATTGTTGCCGGTGACGCAGCATTGGAATTCACAGTGGCAATGAACAAAGAACAAACCAGTACCGTGAAACAAATGGCCATAGAAAATGTCTTTCTTGCTTTCATGATCTCCTCCATTTATGATGTAATGATGGTAAATAAATTTCGAATCACTTAAAACTCTCCGGTTTGCCAGCTCTCTTGCTATTTTATCGATCGTTCGATCTAATGTCAAGGAAATATATGGTATTTTGCATCTCATCAAAATCATTATTTCACAACTTAGATTATCCCTTCATTTGCCAGATCATTAATTTCCTGCTCAGTACACCCAATCTACCCTGAATAGACATCACCCAGGACCTTTAATTTACGAGCTACCACTGTATCCTCTCGTGAAGTCAAACATAGCACGGATGTTATCTGTCTTTGCGTCTTCGACGCTGGTCGATGTACTCAAGACAAATCCGCCGTCTCTGCCCACATAATCGATAATTTTTTTACAATATGCGCTTACATCCTCGGGAGTACCTGCTGCGAGAATGGAGATGGGCACTCCGCCCTTTATGCAAATCCTGTCACCGAGAACATCCTTCGCTTTGAACAGATCAGTTGCTTCAAAAGCATACATGGCTTTTGCAGGTGGCATGTCCTTGATAATCTCAAGACGGGAGCACACAGTCACCTTCCCAGAAGGGAACCGGAGTGAGTCCCTCGTTGATAAGGGTCATCATAAGTTCTTTGAGGGTAGGCCAGTAGAATTTCTTGAACTGATCAAGAGACATGAATCCGTCGATTCCTTTATGGAGAGGAATACTGACGCGCGGATTACCGGACACCTTGGCACCTTTTATTGCCACTTCGGCCATCATGGGTAGAAGGTGGCTACATGCTTTTAAAACCATGTTGGGCTGGCGATACATATCGAGCATCAAACCCTTTGTACCGCGGAAGAAGTCTCCCAGCGTATCAAAAGGCGTCTGCGTGCCGGCTCCGCTCGGAAGCGGGAAACCTTCTTCCTTGAGCTTTTCCGTGAACCGAGCGGAATAGGAACCGACTCGTAGCACTTCCTCACCCGCTTTCTTCATTGCCTCAAGGGCCGCTTGCACCTCCGGCAAGGTAAAAGGCACAAACGTGCCGAGACCCATAAAGTTGGTTATCATATTACGCAGTGGAGAAAGCTTCTCGAATCCTTTCAAGGAACCGCATATTCTGGGCCAGTACTTCCTCATCATAAAATCGGTCATATCAGAGAGGAAATGCTCGTATTCGTCCGCCTTCATATATTCGTCTTCCACAAACTGGAAAGGCACGTTAACGTCAAGTTGCCGCCCCGGCCATTGAAACTGCTTGCAATCAAGAATATCGAGAAGCGCTCCCTTAAAGTTAGCGAAGGGGTTAAAACCGAGATCAGGTTGAAAATCCAGGATGGTCTTTAAATTTGCTTCCCATAGCTTGTCCGGATCATACATCATGTCTGCCATTGTGTAGCCGCAATATCGAGCGGGGAAAAAACCGAATGTAACTGATATGGGTATCCGGTCAGTCTTCCTGAGCGCTATTGTGTCAGTGACACGCTTTTCCCTTTCCTGATAGAGTTGATTCTTTGCGATGCTCATTATATGCCCTCCGTCACGACCCTGAGATCCGCGAGTCGCTCAACTTTATCGTTAATCATCCATCCATTATCTACAGAGGTCACAACCCTTCCGGATAGGGTCCTCCACTATAGTAAGTGTGAATTCCTCTTGTTCGTTATGTGTCTCCCCTTCTCGGCATAGATGGCAATCCGATTCTGCTTCAATCAGGAAAGCATATTTATTTCTTCGTCGCCGCCACCTTTCTCATCAGCGCCAATGCTTCCTTCACAGGATAGCCCTTGGCGGACCATTCTTTTACGTAAGCATCATCAATATTTTCTGTGGCCTTCTTCCACTTCGCCTGTTCTTCAGGGCTGACAGTGTAAACAGTCACACCAGCTTTGCGAACGTTTTCCCACATCCCCTTTTCCATATCTATTTCTCTCTTCATATCGTTTTGACTAATTTCCTTGCTAACCTGATCAATGAGTGTCTGGAGTTCTTTCGGGAGACTGTTCCAAGTTTCTTTGTTCATGGCGACAGCGAATGTGCCCCCAATCATAGGCAGGTATAGGGCGTATTTGCACACATCATAAAATTTACGCTCAATCACGTTATCAATGCCTGTAATCGTGCCCTCGATAACTCCTGTCTGCAAAGCCATATAGGTTTCTCCACCAGGCATACTGACCCCGGAAGCCCCGAGAGCTGTGATCACTTTTCCTGCGAGACCCGATACAGCCCTGAGGTTCAACCCCTTAAAATCTGCCATAGTGGTAACCTTCTTTTTTGCCAGGAAGAGGTGCTGGAGGTTTGTAGGCATAAGCCAAAGGACCTTAAAATTGTCTGTCAACTCCCTCAGGTAGCCTGCCTTAAACCACTCATCATATACACGCCCTATAGCATCCATATTGGGCAATTCGAAGGGAATGTAGAAAAGAGAAGTGACCGGCATACGACCTACGTTATATCCATCTGCCAGTAACGAAATCTGGATATTATTATCTTTTACCATATCCCATTGATCGGTTGGAGCACCCAGAGTAGCTTCGTATATCGTTATTTTTACCTTACCGTTGGTACGTTTGTCCATCACGTCAATAAATTCAACAAGAGACTTATTCTTTAACATTCCTCGCGGGAAAACCGAGGTCATCTTCCAGTTATATGTCTTTGACAACTGTAATACCTGTGCTTCTGCACGGTCACCCATTCCCACCATTATAAATAATGATACATATAGAAAAACAAAAAACATGCTTACCGTCTGAAACCATAACCCCTTTACTTTCATATACCCCTCCTTTTATAAATTATTTTGCTTCTTTCTCGCTTTTCTGAAGTTTGTGGTTTCTTCCATATATTATATACCTGTGTTATGTGAACCTTCTTTGCCCCGGTTTATGAGTTCAGTTTATAATAGCTTGGCCGGCATCAGCAGGTTTGGCAGCCACAGGGCGATCTGCGGAATCAGCATTATCATCAGGATAGCGATAAACATGGCAACTGCAAAGGGTAATATACCTTTGTATATCGTGTACATAGGGACCTCGTTAAGCATTCCGGCAAGAATGAAGACAATAACGCCGACAGGCGGCAGAATCATGCCCATTTGCTGGTTAACAACAAGGAGTATTGAAAACCAAACTGTATCAATTTTCAGGGCATCCAGAGCAGGCATAAGGATCGGGATGGTAATGAGCGCGACGGCCAATTCGTCTGTGAAGGCCCCAAGCACGACATAAACACACATAAGAATAAAAACAACCATCATAGGCGACAACTGGTAGTCGGTTATAATCTTGACGAGATACGCAGGCAGTTCGCTTGCAGTCATAAAATCACCCAATATCATAGCGCCAATGACCATTGTAAAGATCATGGCAACGCTCTTCGCAGTCCCTCTGAGAGCTTCGGCAACATCCTTTATGCTGGACTTTCTCTTTTTCGCGATGAGTATAACCAACGCAATCGTCGAGCCAATGGCTCCAGCCTGGGAAGGAGAGAAAAATCCGCCCCAAAGACCCCCCAGTACCATACCTACCATAATCACTACCTTCCAGAGCGCCACGGTTTCTCTGAGAACTTCACCGATTGTCGCGCGTTCTCCAGCCGGACCCATTTCCGGTTTCACTCTTGTGACAACATAGATGGTAACACAGAACAAAACAACCAGAAGCAGACCCGGCAATATGCCGGCAAGCCAAAGTCTGCCGATAGAGGCCCCGGTGAGTATGGAATAGAGGATCAGGGGAGCGCTCGGTGGAATAAGCATACCCAGGGTCCCCCCTGAGGCTATAGATCCCGTTGATAAAGCGGGGTGATAATTATATTTCTTCATCTCCGGAAAGGCAACCCGTGCCATGGTGGTCGCGCTCGCTATACTGTTGCCCGTGCAGGCCGCAAAGATGGCACTAGCTCCGATGGTAGCCATAGCCAGTCCACCGCGGAAACGCCCGAGAAGTTTATATACAAAAGAATAAGCGTTCTCTGATAGTCCAGCAGCGAAGGACAGGTTACCCATGAACATAAAAAGCGGAATAATACAGAACGTGAAAGAGGCCACTGTGGCATAAGGAACCATTCCTAACTGGGAGAACCCACCTTTCCAGCCAAAGAGACAAACATTGCCCAGAAAACCAGTAAGCGCCATACAGAAACCGACCGGCATACCCAGATACATGAAAAAGAACAGAAACCCGAACCCGATTAACCCGATTACTTCCGGACTCATACGCATACCTCCGTTTCGCGATTGCAACCCTTTGCCACTATCAAAGCCTTCAACAAGTTAATATGCTCTATGAAAGCTTCTATCCGTGTATTGCATCGTCCAATGCGTGACAAAACTGGACAAAAATCTCCAGAGTCATGAGTATCAATCCCACCGCACCCAGCATCATAAAGGGGAAATGGGGCCAATTGAAATACGCTGTCGAGATGCCTGGTGGATGCTGGGTTATTGACCATGCTCTGGAGCCCAACCGCCACGCCATAGCACCAACGAGAAACAGAGCCAGAAGAGTATTGGGAATGTCGCAAATCCCCTTTCCACGCTTTGCAAACTTTTCATAAATCACATCCGTACGAACATGACCATTTAAGGAAGTAACATAGCCCATGGCCGGGAAAATAGCCAAAACCATCATTACGGTGATAAAATCTATGGAGCCGGGGACAGGACTCTTAAAAAAATACCGCCCCACAACGTCGATGTCGATGAAGACTACCATCAGGAAGAGAACAATGACACTCACCAAGGCAAAACCCCGGCTTGCCCAGTGAATCCCCTTCTCAATTAATTTCAACATGATAATTCTCCTCGTTTATTTTTAAGTAAAGGAAACAACTATTCAAGTAGTTATACATATGAACGGTATTCCAGTAATAATGTACGGTGATCTAATCTACTTCCTTGCCGGTATTACCGGTAACTCAACATAGGACGCACGCAACGTATCGCGAAAAATACTGATAATCGGCGCCGGGTCCTCCTTCGGCACCGCGTATGTACTCTGGAAAGTACCGGTGATGGTCAACCGCACCCGGTTTCCCGTCCGGAACACATAGGACGTGGGATACGTGTCGAAGACCAACTCTACCGGCTGTCCGGGTGTCAAGGGTTCAGCATCGATATCATATCCCCGGTGGTAAGGCATCCCCAGATCGGTCCAGGGGGATTGCTGCGACAGCGCCCGGTTTGATGCCTTTATCATCCCATTTGTCACATAGCGAGATTGGTTCGTTTTTCCGTCAACCTCTTCCAGAAAAGCGAAGAAGTATCCGTCCGTTGAAGTGGATGAGGCCCAAAGGTGAATAACCGGTGTGCCGGTGATCTGCATATCAGCGTTGAGCGGAGCGGATGTGTAGGTCATCCCCTTCGAGTCGGTACTCTTTTCCATATCTCCGTTCCATGTCCGGCTGTTCTCCCTGAATTTATCAGTATTCCCTTCCTCAAATACCTTGATGGAATAGTCGAGAGGACGGCTGTCCTTTGCGTCGGGAATGGTCGGCGGTGAAGACCCAAGACTGCCATCATTTAGGGAGGCTGAGGTCTTGCTTGGACCGGCGCCGAAGTAGAATTTCGTCATCCGTTGTTCCGGCAATGGCCATTGCGACGCGAACCGCCATTCCTTACCGGGAGGGGCATTGAACGTGTAATAATATATCGGAGGCTCCTGAGCGATCCCGTTTTTGATCCCTTTCAGAGTGTAGTCAAACCATCTCAAGTGCTCTATTTTGGCCATTTCTCCCGCAGTAGTATGCGCCCATGGGCCGATAATAACCTTGCCGCCCCAGAGCTTCCATGCTGCCAATGCCTGGGCGGGAGCCGCATCATACCAGCCGCCAATACCATAGGCCGCCGCACCGGACGCTTTGATATCATCCTTATAAGTAATAGCACTCTGTGCAATGAAGTTCATATTTTTGATTTCGGGTTTGTATTGATTGCGGAAGGTTTTGAAGGGAACCCACTCCTGGTCGCTGTATATGTTCGCCCCGTGTTCAGCAACCGCTGCTTCCAACATGACCCCCTTCGGATCTGCATCAACAGTCTGTGACGGGTTGGCTTTCATGCCTGCTGTATCGAGAGGAAACATGATCGACTTCGGAGGAGCGGGTGGAGTCCAGACCACACCGTTCGGGCACCGAAAATATTGGTCAATAGTGGTTACCTCCGGTACGATTGCCGTTAAATGCGGTGGCTTCATGGCCGCAATCATAAACTGGATTCCTCCCATGAATGAGCGTCCCCACATACCAACTTTGCCCGTTGAGTATGGTTGTGATGCAAGCCACTCAATCACCTCTTTTCCATCCAGGGCTTCATCAATACTCCAATCCCCCATTCTGCTGCCGAAAGACGCACCTGCGCCTCTCGGGTCAAGTATGGCCACAACATATCCGCGTTTGACCCAGTCATTGATCACCGCGCCATCAGTTGCGATATCTCTTCTCCTTTGGTATCGCATATTCTGAAAGATCACCGGATGGGGCTCGTTCACTGCCACCCCGTTTTTCGCCGGCCGATAGATATCGATTGCAAGATTGTTGCCTCGTATGAATATATACCGGGAACTGCGCACCACCTCAGTGTAAATCTGAGGTGAGTATCCGTTGTAGACACCAGGTCTGGATTCTTTCTTTACCGGTGTCCCTGCAAATCCATCTATGGCAACTCCAGCGTTCATTAAGAATATACATCCGACTGACAAGACAAGAAATAGTCGCCATCTGATCTTCATGATTCTACCTTCCTTTTTCTTCTTAGATTCGGAATAATAATCCCACCACATGCCATTACGCTACCAAGCTAACAATCTCTCTCATATCGTGGACAGTTTCCAGGTCTGTGACCATTTCGATTACCCGGTTGATATTCTTCCGGGAATAGCTTTTGCTGAGTAGGACGCGCAATCTTTGAATTTCCCGATAAGATCGTCCCAGCTCATGGGATTATGTGGATGGCCGTAGACCAAATCAACTCGCTTCGAAAAAGTCTTTCCATCAATAGTCTTTATTTCAACAACAGCGGGTAGCATCGTCTTCGAATCACTCTTCAGTCCGGGATCAAACCGGGGAATCACTTTCCGTGCCAGTCCCAGGAGAATCTCTGATTTGATGTTTTCCGGAGAGAAGTCTCCGATTTCCATCTTTCTTAAGCCCACTGCCATTGCGATGGTAAAGGGCAGACTCAGTTTGGCTTCAGGTGGTGTCTGCGGGTTCTGCCTTGCTGTGATGGGTTCACAACAGTTCCTCACATTATCGGCCTCGTAACTCGCAACAATCTCTTTTACCTGTTCAGGGAGAATATTCTGCTCCTTCACAATCTGGAGGGTCGCATCAACATAAGGATTTGTGAATCTGCAGGAGGGCCAGGGTTTAAAGCTAACACCAGCGCCTTCGAAGACCTGCCTAAACTAGTCAATGATTCCCGATCATAAATCCCCCTGAAATAGACATTGAAGAGCCCTGCCTTGCCCTCGAAACAGGTTTTGATGCCGGGTATACCATGTTGAGCCATCACTGCGGCAAGAACACCGGTTATCCCCGGAAAGGCAGCGTAAAGTCCACGCAGCAGGCCAGGGTCATGAATTATCTCCAAAGACCCTCCCGTGCGGTTGAAAGCGATACCAAAAGCATCCACTATCCGTTCCTCGTCAAGGCCAAGCAACTTTGCAGATACTGCCGCAGCAGCAAATCCACCCAATGCCAGTGGCGGCATCCAGGCCCCCTGAGTGGAAAAGTCCCCTGCCCGGCAAAGCGCGTAACCTAACCGGCAGTGGAGATCATCACCCAGTGCAATGGCAGTAATGAAATCTTTACCATTCACTTTTCCGACCCGTTCTGCCACGGCCAAGGCAGCCGGTACAGTTGAGGTACTTGGATGCGTAAATGCGTCGTCGTGGACATTATCATAATCGAGCGCGTGGGCCATGGCTCCATTGGCAAAGGCTGCCATCCAGGCATTTGTTTTTATTCCATAGCCCAGGACAGAACTCTCTTCCCTTCCTCCACCGTCTTTGACAACTTCGACGATCTCTTTTATTCCTGCCCCTGCCCCGCTGCCACCCAAGATAGTGCCAAGGATATCGAGAATGGTCTTTTTTGTAACGTCAACCACATCACCGGGGAGGTCCTCATATCTTATCCGGGCAATGTTTCCCGCAAGCGCG
>CAWAOG010000005.1:0-34437 GCA_963783625.1 uncultured delta proteobacterium
TCTCATACCCTTCATTTCGGACTTATTTCGAGAAGAGGAATGTCTACCTGATTTTGATACCCCTACTTTCAAGTATAGTGGAATTACATAGAACTACAACAAGAACTTCATAAAATCTCAATTTATTTCCAATTGTAATGTTGTATATCGGGTTTGGGTTCTAAAAACTTCTCTTTTAGGAAGTACATCGTGACCGTTGATGTCACCTACCAATCTTGCATTGGGCATATCATGAAGAACTGCGAATTACCATTTGAAGCGTAGCATGACAGGGCTTCCGCCGCAATTCTGACGGGTAAATTATCCTTGCCATTTCTGGTATCCGTATCTATATTGGCTTGTATAAGCTTATATCAATCCTTGGGAGGTGTATTATGGAAAAGTCGTTTACCTGGGAAAGAGATATGAAGAATGCGATAGCAAGATCAAAAGCCGAACAGAAGCCGATACTGCTCGATTTTTTTTCTCCGGGCTGAATTGGCTGTTATGAGATGGGTGCGGTTACGTATCCCGATTTGAAAGTTGTAGAGTTTGTTAACGAGACTTTAATCCCGATACAACTCCAGGCAGATTCCGACGTGGCTGAAGATTTCACAGTCCGGTGGACACCGACACTGATTATACTCGACACAAACGGCAAAGAACACTCCAGAACTGTCGGCTATATCGCGCCGGAGGAGTTTATCCCGCAATGTTATTGGGTATAGCCAAGATGCATTTCGATCTGCGACAGTTTGACCTGTCAGTACAATGTCTGGAAAAGATTATGAATGACTATCCATGGAGTTTTGCCGCGCCGGAGGCGGTTTACTACCATGGCGTTTGCGGATATAAAACCACCCACGAAGCCGGACCGCTGAAAAAGGCATATGAACGTATCGCAAAGGAATATCCTCACAACGAGTGGGTCAAGCGAGCGCTTCCCTATCGACTGTTGTAGTAACAACATCTTGTCGGTACGGGGTAGTGAATGTAGAATGATAGCAGGTGCGTGAAAGCTCTTAGAGAGCTTAATATAAAATCATTGTTCTTTAAATTCTACTACCTCCTGTGGAAAAAACCACCGGTCATATATATTCAGTACCGCTTGAAAACTCGAACGATTCCTGAGGAAGGAGAAGCAAGCATTATAGAAAGTTATTGGTAGCTGATAGACTGTTGACAACACCTACGAATCGCGCATTGGGCATATTATAAACAGGCACATATTACGGAAAGAAATAGAGCATTACATACGCTTGACCTGCGACACGATTGTTAGAATGCTCCTTTCAATTCAAATACTTCCATTGTTGGATACGAAAATATTCTTACATTGATAGTACTATATCCAATTCCTCTACTTACATATAATCTGTTTTTGTTTTGTGAATAGATTCCTGCAACATATTTCCCACTACCTTTAGGTAGATATAATGGTAATCCAAACAATGTTATTTGTCCTCCATGCGTATGACCACTAAACATTACTATTCCACTATTACTATTTGGGTATTTTTCATTCATTTCATCAAACAATATGGGACAATGTCCAAGTACAATGTTCATTCCATTATCAATAGGTCTATATTTTTCAAAACTAGGAATGCCAAATAGATAATCATCTAGCCCATACACATTGATTGCTGTATCCCTTACAATTATGGTTCGGTTCTCATTTATTAGTAGATCGACTCCAATACTATTCAACTTATCTTTAATCACACTTATACTTATTCCAGAACCATAATCAGAATTACCAAGAACTGCATATTTAGGACACTTAGAATCAATTTCTCCCAAGTAGGTAATCATTTCATCAAAGCAGAATCCTTTTGACGTAAGATCGCCAGTAATAAAAATGATGTCCGGATTCTCTTGACTTATCAATTTGATAATATCATTTAGCTGTTTTGTTCTTTTTTTATAGTGAATATCAGACAGCTGAACTATTTTAATCTCATCAATTAGATCTTCTTGTATTGACGTCTTCTTCATTAAAATGGTTGTACAGGAAAATAACAGTACGCAAAGTAAGGCTATTATTATGATTCTAATTGTAGAACTCGATCTACCTTTAGTTGTTTGCATTGAATACTACTCAGTCAGTCATTCTAAAATATAATCTGCTTCAAGCAGCAATTTCCGAAATATTAGTATCTGCGGGGTATATTGTCAATGACATATGATTACTATTTGCTATATGCAATAAGAAAGCAGGGCATTTCTTATATTGCGCATGGTAATTTTTCTTTTATAGCTTTTCTTTCATAATATCTGGTGTCCACTAAAGACAACGTACATCAACGTTTTTGTCAGGCATGAATTGCATTTATTACAGATTGAAATCCCGCATCTTCTTCGAGATTGATTTTTGGTTGACTACAGGAAGAACATCGTGACCGTTGAAGTCACCTACGAATGTTGTATTAGGAGTATTTGTAGAACGTATAAATTACGGGTTGAAACCTACATAAGAAAGGCAGTGCCATTTATGGATATGACCCTGCCTTCTCTCTCACTATTTCTGGTTGCCGTACCACTTCCACTGGCCGTTTTCCTTGATGATCTGCTGGTAGGCCACAGGTGCTTTTATACCGTTGGCATCGCTCTTTGTCTTACCTGCACCGAACCCGTCGATGTATGCCTTGGTATCTCCCTGGGGTTCGAAAACCGTCACGGTTATCTCGCTCGAAATTATACCCCGCTAGTGGGAGCAGTAGGGTCATTCCGAAAATATTGTTCGAAAAGTGCTTTCCTCTGGCCACGGTGAAGAAACTGATCCGAGAAATTGGCCATGATTCTCTCCACATCGCCGCTCACTATGTCACTGGAGTACTTGTCAAGGAACGCCCGGACATCGGGGGGCACTTTCACCGGTACTTCTCTGCTCGGTTGGAACGTCAGTGAATAGGCGTAGTTTTTCAGGTCTTCCCCTATCTTTCCCTTGTCATTGCCCAGCATGATTGAGATCCATGTCAGTGCCTTTCTTCGTCATCAATATGAAATGGTTCATTTTGGGACCATTTTTAGGGACAAATTCTAATTCTACCTCCCTGGTCGAAGTGCCATCTTTCAATTGGGAAGGTTTGTCGGAGAGGACCTTGATATCTGTGCCAACCTGCGAATACATAGACATGTACATCTTGGCCCAATCCTCTAAAGGGAGAATGCTTGTGGTCACTGTAACCGTGAGTTGGGGTAAAGGAGACAGATCCTGTCGGGGCGCGCCGACCTTAAAAAAAGCTCCTGGCGGGGGAGGCGCGACCACCCACTCCTTAGGATAAGAGACGGTAAAGGCCGGCCAACCATGCACGTACAAACCGGAGGTAAGGGTGATAAAAGTCGGCTTCACGTCGCCTGTGGGACTCTGGGCGTAAACAAATGCAGATAACAAAGCCATGATTGCGGTCAAGGCGGTTATTAACACTATCAGCTTGCTACAGGTTTTCATGATAATTTCCTCCTTTGTTTACCACTGTTCTCGGAATACTTCCCTGAGAATTACAGTCCATGTTCTTCCATCCCAGATAACTTTCTATATTGTATTCATACGTCTTATTGTAGGCACGAAGCCCAATGCCTCCTTTTAAATCTAATCCGCAACCCGCGTTAATCCTGTTATTTTGTTATCTATCCCAAGATCTTTTACCCTTCCGCTGCTGCCGACGACGATATTATTTTTGGAATTCTTTTCAAGGCTCACTTCAGCGATGGAAGCCTTGAAGGCGCTCACATCGTTATCTTCACATTTATTATTGCTTCCTGTTAATGCCGTTAACACCTGGGAAGGACCAATTGCTATGGCTGTGGCGCCTGACCCCTGGATCTTATTTTTAACAATTTGGCATTGCGCACCTCGTACAGTAATCGGGCTTGCCAATTGTTTTTCCGTACTAATTTGATTGTTTTCGACTATTGCTTCATTAGTTACGATAGCCACGCCCATGGAGGTTTCTCCCAGTGCCTTGATGGAATTGTTTCTAATGGTATGCTTCATATTTTGTTTGGGATTCGAAGCACCGGCACCAGTGCCGTCAAGAAACCATCCGACCAAGATTCCGTTGGGAGCTTGGGGTGTTGGGGATTTTGTCCCCTCTGTTGCTGTCATAATTTTGTTATCCCTGATCACGACTGAGCCACTGCCGTCATCACCAAGATAATTATCCAATGCCTCTATTGCACTTCTTGAGCAATTGTTTATTGTGTTTCCTGAAATTTGTAGTGTAACACCAGTGGCCCAAGTGACAAATATACCATACCCATTGGTCTTTGCAGGTGCGTCATTAGCCATATCGAGATCATTGTCGGCAATTGTGATAATACCAGTGATTGCCCCAGGTTGATATTTTCTTGTCGCTGGGGGTTGGACCAAGCTTGATCCCACCATAACACCCACGGATAAATTCACCTGAGGGGTAACAACAGGTCGAACGTTAGTCATTTTGTTTCCAGTAATAGTTGCCCCGGAGCAATAGGCCACATGAATCGGAAACGCCAGAGTTCCATCAAACTGGATGTTTTGAATGGCAATGTTCGGCCCAGGTGTCGTTGGAGGCAACTGGGCAGGGAGAGGGCTTAAAAAAAGTTCTACTTCCCCCTTTGATCTTGGTTGTTGGAACCCCCTGGCCATCCTTCTCACCGACGATCTTAACGTCTTTGTTGATGATCACAGATCCTTTTTCCCCGAAGTCGAAGGTTTTTTTCAAGAGAATTTCTCCGCCTTGGGAAACGGCAGCCTGCACCGCCTGCACATCAACTGTCGGATTATCCTGCCCAACAACGGTTTGCAGGGCATTCACCGAATGGACTCCTAAAACGAAAAGCCCGGCTACCAAAAAGATCGATAAAAAAAGTTTTCTTAGCATGATAGTATAACTCCTTTGGTATGTGCTTAATTAGTCTTACCGAGTACGTGCCTGATGAGATACGACTGGATGACGGATACTTCTACCCGTCGCTGAAATGTTGAAATCAAATATGTGGCAGCTTTGATTTCCCCCTATACTAACCCCTATATGCTGTATAGCAGGCGATCCTGTTTTTGTCAATGTGAATTGGGAGCCAAATATGGCTAAGATCATATGCTTTATTCAATGAATTATTGGAGCGTCCATGCTCCACAATTATTGACCTTGTTGCGGATTACCATCCGTATTCTACTATCCCTTGGTAAGAGTTGATTTCATCTGTTACAGGAAGACATCGACGCCTTGTAGCACCTACGAAGCAAGCAGTGGACGTATTCTGAGGAACTGTGGATTATGAGTAGGAATGTAGCATGGTGCTGTTTTGTTGTTTTATTTTTCCGCCGTGGTAATTGCAAAATTAAATAACCGCCATTGGCACGCAACCTTTGAAAAACCAGCCTTCCTTAACCAAGCAAAGTGGCTGGATAGAGTCATTGGATGATCTTTTTCAATATGCTTAGTGTACCAAAACTCGGGGTCTTCTCCCTGAGATTTCATAAACTCCTTCCAATAGTTGTATTGGTCTTTAATAACATCCTGATCCTCATCAATAATTATGTCTCTGGCAATAAATATTCCACCTTCATTAACGAAGAGTACAAAGTGTCATAAAATTTTTCTCTTTCTTTCCAAGTGAGATAGTGCAGGGTAAGGCCTGCAACAATAATATCGTATTCCTTGCCCATTGAGTCCGTGCGAAAATCACCTTGCTTTAACTCAAAATTTCCTGAATGCTTTGATAAGTTTTTCTCAAAGGCCTTCAGCATGTCTTCCGTCAAGTCAAAACCAACGATATATGAATTATGTACGCTGTCTTTAGTGGACACCAAAGTTGATGTACAATATAAACGGAGGTGTGGTTAATAATGGACCCATGGACACCCTTGACACCCTTGACACCCTTGACGGCACATTTGGACCTCATATACCCTTTTTTTCTTTCAAGCCTATCCAACAGTTTACCCTTACACCGTCTATCTTCTGTTTGGTAATAGTACCCCTTATCCTGCATAGCAGCCTTAATCCTTTTGTCGTTCCTCCTATTTTCTCGATAACCATGCTTCTTCAACCACTGATGGAATTTCTCTTTAAATTTTGTTTTCGAAACAAATTGATCGAAGTCTTCCTCGTAAGTCTCTGATATGAACACATCGAACGGGTTAGAATCATTTTCATATTGTTCCCTCATTGATTCCGTTGCCTGGTCATTTGTAAAAGAAAGCCCCCGGTGTTGCATCCCTTGGGCAATGCCGATACACTTGAAAGCCAAGCCCTCCATTTCTTCCTGTGAAATTTTGTCCATCAAATACCTGTCGGCATTGCTCCCATCAAACACGTTCTGAAAGTGAATAATGTGTACCCTCCTGTAGAAAGCGTCTGTTTTATCATGGGGCTTGGGAATCTCATTCGTAACGAAAATTAGTTTTGCTGTATTTCTGAAATTGAAAAAGGGTTGAAACTTCTTTTCCACCTGGAGCGAATCGCCGCCGGTAAGTTGTTTCAGTTTATCCATTTTCTTTAACTCCTGATTATCCAATTCGCCACACACATTCGCAAATTTTTTATAAAGCTCTGCACCCGCAAAGCGATTTCCCTGAAGATCTCGAGAGACCCATGGCTTATATTGTGCGGGCCGATGAGTCTCTTAAGGATTGCCGTGAATACGCTTTTACCGTTTGCCCCTTTCCCATACAGAAAGAATACTTTCTGATAAGCGTATGATCTGGTCATGCAATAAGCCACAAGCTCATAGAGGTCAATAACCTTGTCGGGCGGCAGAAGTTGACTGAAAATGCCGTCGATGATGGTGCACCGAGCTTGATTATTATACTTCACCAGCAGTTTACTCGTGAAGTGTGCCTCCGGCGTGTACTCGCTGAATAAACAGGTTTTAAGGTCATAGAACCCGTTCTCAAGGGGAACCAGGTATCCGAGCGACTTTTCAAACTCAGTATTCTCAAATGAGATTGATTTAAGATCCGCCAATACTTTCCTTGATGTAACGAATTCTCAAATACTCTTTTTCGAAACTGAATATGTGTACGCGCAAATATCTTTCTAAGATACGCTCGGCATCTTCCCAAAGGCCACTCTTAGGATTGTACATTAAGAAACGGCCATCCGTGCCGGAAAATAGCTCGTGTTTCTCAAGCAATTGATTAGAGAAGCACGCGGATTAAAGTTATCGCCGCTCATCGAAGGACTCCAGAAAAATAGACTTTATGGTACTGTTTCACATGCAGAGGGAAGGCGGTCTCGCTACGGCACACAAACTCATTCGTATTATCTTTGTCATGTTGAGCTGCAAAGCTTGTTTTGTGGAGGGAGGAATTAAATATAGTTGACTGTACTCCTCGAACTCGTATACTGATGATGAATAAATGATTAAATCTATATTGTAGATCTTATGGTTTTCAGTGGTACCTTAATGCTGCAGAGCTAGAAGTCATTGGGCAGGTACTTTTCAAGCCTTATGGATGACATAGATAATTTAGGAGTCTACAAGGAATGCGCATTTGGGTTTTGACTAGTCGTATTGATTCGAAGAGGCGTGAGCTTTCGGTCTCAAGGGCAATTTATCACGAACTCCCATCTCTTTTTTCTCCCATTTTCAACAATACGCCAAGGTAGCTGGCGAAGTTATGCCGTTCATCTGTTGATAGTGCGGACAAAATCTTGGCGGGGAGCGTCAGCTTACTTGATTGCTGGTTCAGTAATCGGCCCTGTTCAGTGATTTGAACCATTACACCATTTTTTCGTTTCGTGTCATCGATCTTCTTAATAAGTCCGGCTTTTTCCATTCTATCCAAGAGATCATGGACTGATTGACGTTTTCGGAAAAGCCATAGTGATATTTCCATGGGTCTTGCTGAGCCACCCAAGTCCGAAAGTATACGCAAAACTGCTGCATTGGCCGTGGTAATCCCACATTCCAAGAGTTCTTTTTGCCTTGAACGAACGAGTATGTCTACTGTTCTCCGCAACAGGAGCATAATGTCCAATGTTTCATCATTAGATATTTTTTTCATAATAGTTAACGCAAGTTACCTTATTGTATTTTTCCAAAATCAGTGTTTTATGAAGGCCAACTTTGAGCATGTAGTATATCCTAAAAACACTTTAAGTTCCACTGTACTGTTGATCCAAGCAACTTTAAAAGCACAACCTTTGACGTATAAAGCATCGTAAACACTGTTTGTTCTCGAACAAGGAGGCGCTTTACTAAGGTACCTTTATTCGAGGGTGTTTTGAACACTGATACCAGTGTTGGTCCCACTTTAGGTCCTTTAAGGGTGTCACCCTTCTGAATCGGCCCTCACGTTCAGCTTTCTCTAATGTAGCGCTGAGTTCAGCCTCATTATGCCTATCGTAGACTCTTGTGAGGAGCCCCCAGTCAACGTTTATGGCACCAGTAGGGCAAATCTGTTCGCAATACCAGCAGGGTATGCAAACGTCAATTTTGAAAACTGGTGGAGACGCATTAAAGTCGATAGCATTCACAGGACAGTTCTCTACACAAAGGCCACAGCCTGTGCATTTCTCTAAATCGACTCGCATGGATTTCTTAGCTTCCAAACGCGCATTATGAAATTCTGCCGGGGCATCCTCGCGTTTACCGTGTGCCTTTTCATCACTTTCCTCCGTCAGCATGGGTGTAAGGAAAATTTCTCCGGATCTTATTCTCATGCTCAGTTTTGCCATTTCTCGGCCATAATCAAAAGCTTCCCTGAGATCCGTCTCATCTGGATGTCCGTCCGTTACATACGGCTTTGGCATATGAGGAAGCCACACGCTCCCATACCAGTCCTTGAAACCAAGTATCGTCAAACCTTTCTGTCTCAGTAATGGAACGATGCTCGTCATGAGACCGGCTGGCCGGGTTCCGTGGTACTGAAAATGAAGACATGCTTTCCCTCCAAGAAGGGTAGCTGCTCAATAAATTCTCTAACATTTGGAGGCTCCTTGCTTGACCATGTTGGGTACCCCAGGCCAATCAGATCGTATTTCGAAAGTTCTTTAGTGGTGACTTCTTTCAGGGTCAGCATAGCGCAATTTTTGACTACCTCTTTCATGCCGGCTGTTGTTGCGTTCGCGACCTTCTTAGTATTTCCTGTCTGGGAATAGTAAACAACAATGCACTTTGTCATGGCTCGCCTCCTTGCACTCCATCTGAGCCGCACTGTTGCGTTATAATTTGTCGACTCACAGTTTTGCCACTATGCTTGGGAGCCATAAACTGATTGCCGGGACAAACAAAAAGAGTGGCATCGTAATGATCTCCATATAGATGAAAGGCATAACACCGCGATAGACCTCCTGAAGACTCATTTCCCCTTTTAGCATACCAGCCACAACGAAGCAGACCATGCCAACAGGCGGTGCAATAAACCCTATCTCAAGAAGGCGGATCTGTATAACACCAAACCAGATTGGATCATAACCAAGAGTATTAACAACGAGGGGATAGAAAACCGGGATGGTGAGTACCTGGATAGAAGGTTCATCCATGAGGGCGCCCATAATGAGGTAAATTACCGTGATGACACAAATAATCACCCAGGGAGGAACAGGCAATCCTCCCGCCCATTCACTGATGGCCTGCGGGATAGTCGTTTTGGCACAGAAATAGTTGAATATGAATGCGCCGATAAGTATCCCATATATAAGGCCTGAAGTTTTCATCGTATTTGAAAACGCCTCATAACATTTCTTCAGGGTCAATCTCCTGCGTAACAAGGCCAGTATCGTTGATCCCGTCGCTCCGACTGCACCGGCTTCCGTCGCGGTAAACCACCCGGCAACCATTCCACCGAAAACAAAGGACGCTAGGAATAGAATTTCCCAACAATTTTTTAAAGAGATAATTCTCTCCAAAACAGGGGTCTTTTCGATGCGGGGACCTCTTTCAGGTTTTCTCAGACACTGGAGATAAATAGTCAACAGATAAGACAGCGCTGTAAGGGCGGCAGGAACAAGCGCAGCCACGAAAAGAGTGCCTATGGAATTCTCCGTCAGAATCCCATACATGATGAATGCCGCTGAAGGCGGAACGAGCGCCCCTATGGTTCCTCCTGCGCAGACTGCTCCGGTCGCAAATACCTGTTCATAACCTCTATTCTTCATCTCGGGCAACGCCACAAGAGTCATTGTTGCAGCTGTCACGACAGCAGAACCAGTGCAAGCGGCGAATGCTGATGCCGCGAGGACCGTTGCCATCGCAAGACCGCCACGATAATGGCCGAGCCACTTTGATGCGACTTTGAACAAATCAGTCCCGAATCCCGAGACCAGCACTATATTGGCCATGAATAGAAAGAGAGGCAAGACAGCCAGTGAATAACTTGACATGATTTCAAAAGGCACTGTAGCCATTTTGAGCATGGCCGCACTGAACGGGAACAGGACACACATGCCCAGGAATCCAACAAATCCGAGGCTAAACCCGATAGGCAAACCTAATATTAAAACAGCAAAGAGAACAACAAAGCCAAGGGCACCAATCTCAACAGGGGTCATTTTTCATCTCCCCCCTTTATCAGCCATTTAATATTGCGAATTTCCTTCAAAACGAGCAGTACCAACATGATACTAAGTGCAAACACCCAAATGCCTCGAAAAGGCACTACCGGCACATCGAGTATGTCTGTGGCCTCTCCAGCGCCCCATTTTTCAAGCATTACTATCCAGCCTGCCAGGAGCAGTGCGGCCCAATACGACAAGAGCGAACACTCCGACGAAACACTCGATAACCGCTTTGACTCTTCCGTGCAATCGCTCTATAGCAAGATCGGCTCTAATATGGTGATCTTCTAATTGACCGTAGACAAGTGCAAAAGAAACGGTGACCACAACAAGCGTTTCCACAAGATCGAAAGTCCCGGCAAAGGCGACATGCATTGCTCGGCCTACCACGGTCATTGAAATGATCAACGCAATCGCCGACAGAACAATAACTCCGCACACGGTGCCCACAACGCCGATTTTCCTGACTATCCGTTCAAATGCTTCCATTCTTCAAATCTCCCTTTCTTCTCTTCTTTACAGGACAACCCTGAACATCCAAGTCCCCATTATCCCGGATTGCCTGGAAGCGCCCTGCAAGTAATTGGAAAGCACGATCATTAATGTCAATGTTCTCTCCGGCAGTTAGTTGTCTGCAAGAGCGACCAGGGCAACAACTCACATGAGATACCACCCTGGTCAATAAGGATTTCCCACAAGGAATATTCCCCAAGGTTTTTTCGGATTACTTGCTATATTTCTCAATAAGCAACTGCGCTTCTTTATGTATCTTACTGCCCGGAAGTCCTTTTGCATCAAGCTTCTTTTCTTCCTGTTGAGCTAAAGCTTTAACAGCATTGTTGAACTTTGCCACATCTTCCTTGGAAAGAGTTGTAAACTTGACACCGATGTTCTTTGCGTAGTCGACCGCCTCACCGTCCAGTTTCTCAAACATCTTGTCTGTCTCCAACCCCCAAAACTCAATGTTATTCTCGAACACCTTCTTAATATCCTCTGGAAGTTTATTCCAAGTTGAGAGGTTCATCGCCCTACTCCCCACGTGTACTTTGTAAAAACCCAAAAGAGCACAGAACTTCGCTACCTCGGCAAATCTCATGCTTTTGAGCGATTCAAGCGGGAGCAAGCCGGCGTCAAGTATGCCTTTCTGATAATTAACATATAATTCGGACGTTGCCGGTGAAATACCCTCTGCGCCGAAATCTTTCACTATGGTTAACATGTCCCCTGTCGCTCTTACCCTCATTCCCTTTAGATCCTCGATTTTGTTTACAGGTTTTCGAGATATAATCTGATAATTCGTTCCTCCAGTCCACGCCAGTACTTTTACTGCCTTGTATTCTGCTGTCATCTCCGGATATTTTTTCAGAAGCTCTAGGTACACACGCCGTCCCACTTTTTGATCGGCGCCATACATGAACAAACTTATGGTTTGGGCAAGATCAAAACCAGTTCTTTCAGATCCTGGCAATATGAAGCCAATATCCACGACACCCTTGGCCACTTCAGAGATCGTGTCTTTGCCTCCCATTAATGCGCCGCCCCAGAATGGCTTGAATTTCACTCGTCCGTTCGTTTCTTTCTCTATTTTCTGAAATACCATTTGATCTACCAGACTGAAGGTGTGATTGGCGGCATATTGAGTGCCATACGTCAGCTCAATTGGTTTGGCTGTTTGACCGGTACTGTTGATTGGAAGAACGAACATCATAAGAACAAGCAACATTGATATGATAAATACTTTAGCCTTTGTTTCCATAAGTCCCTCCATTGCAGATATTTTGGCCATGTTCACACGTGTCGGAAACTTTCAAGTAGGAGATTCACTTGGATTTGACAGCACACCAAGAGCGATCTTCACATACTGTCATCGTTTCTTAAATTGTCCGTATACTGACCATATCGATTTATATCACTGCCAATTTATCTTTGTCAACATTTTTTGCACGAAAGCGATATCCCGAAGACTGTGGCTGTTGATAACGATTAAGGCCGGCTGATGGTGTGGCGTGCTCTCTGTTTCTCCCCCTCATTATTTTGCATAAAGGTGATGTCACATAGAACTGAGGAACTGACCAATATAGTTTAGATGACTAGTATGCGATTTGCTCTGTGATACCCGTGGTCTCGAGTTTCTCCTCAGACCTGAATTGGACCGGTACAGCGCCATAAGCTTTTTCGCCCATGGAATCATCATTTTTCCCTTGACACAATTTCATCAGGAATGATAATAATATTGTCAGTATACGGACAATTGTTTCATGATAAATTGGCCTTATTGAGGTGAAAATGACCATTACAAGTATTCGGACGTTCGTGATCTGTTCTGCCTGGCATTGTAATTAATATCCAATAATAAGGAGTAATGCGATGAAGAAATACAGCCCCGAAGAAATGCGTAGCAGATGGGAAAACGGGACCATGAGCAGGGATGAGTGGAATGAAATTATAGAGGATCATTTAACACGAGACAAAATGAAGGGGAAAAAAATGAGTGGTGTTCCTTATGAATGGGATACTGCATATACCTTTCCGGTCAATGAACTGTCCGTCTCAGAAGAATTTATCCGGCGATTTGCACAGGCGGTCGGCAACGCCGATCCTCTTTTTCATGATCCCGCTTATGGCAGAAAGACAGTCTGGGGTTCAATGATTGCTCCGCCTACCTTCGAAACAATATTGGCCTGGGCTGGATCATTTCCGGAAAAAGCCAATGTTCCCGGCTGGAATGCTTTTCACGGGGGGACCGAACATCAATGTTTCAAAGTGATTCGCCCTGGTGATAAATTTCGTGTGGTTAACAAGTATCTGGGAATCGAGGAAAAAGTTGTGCCGGATAAACCCTATAGACTCTTCATTCCTCGCAATCAGAGAACGTATTTGAATCAGCATGATGAAGTTGTTGCGATCGGTATCGCAAACGAGATAGTCACTGCCATCCCACCGGGAATACAGCAAGCAACTAAAAAGAGCTACGAAGATAGAAATAGACATCGATATACACAGGAAGAATTGGACACGATACATCGTTTCTATGATGACGAACTTGAGGGGAAAAACAGACGAGGCGCCGAGGTTCGTTATTGGGAAGATGTTCAGGAAAATGAAGAGCTAACGCCACTTATTAAAGGACCTCTTGATATCTCAGATATTGTCTCATATATAGGCGTTGGAGGTTACAGTATGGCCTTTGCGCTTAAATGGAAGGTGTTAAAGCAGACTCTGGGACGCGCTCTCATAGACCCCGAAACTGGTGAACATCATTTGCAGATCGACTGGCACTATCTTGATTCTATGGCTCGCGTTATGGGTCTACCTTATGCCCATTCAACAGGACGCCAGAATGAAGGTATTATGGGGCACTTGATATCAAACTGGATGGGTGACGATGGTTTTGTGACGAGGTTGACGTGTGAACATCGGGGTATCTGGTTTCAGGGCGAGACTGCATGGTTGAAAGGTAGGGTCGTCAGAAAACGTCTTGAAAACGGTATACACCTGGTTGACATTGATGCCTGGGCTGAAAATATGTTCAGTGGTTTAAAGTATACGCTTGCAAAGGCGACGGTGAAACTTATGTCAAGGGATGATTGACATTCAAGCGCTTAAAAGCGGAATGGAGAGAAGGAGATTTGAATGAATAAAATACTAAACGGTGTTCGGGTGTTGGATTTCACTGACGCACTGGCCGGTCCCTTTTGCACCAAGTATCTAGCCGATTGTGGATGTGAGGTAATCAGTGTTGAGAAGCCAGGCGGCAAGATGAACCGATCTTTGCCGTTTTTCTTCAAAGGATATGGAATCGAGTACATTTATACCCATTGCGGCAAGAAGAGTATCATCATTGATTTAAAAAACAACGAGGCTCGTAATCTTGTCATGAAACTAGCTAAGACCTGTGATGTTGTGGTGGAAAACTATCGCCCTGGTGTAATGAAAAGCCTCGGTCTTGATTATCAAGCCTTCAGGGAGGTAAAGCCATCCATTATTATGTGTTCCATATCTGGATGGGGACAAACGGGAACAAAATCAGAATTAATGGCTGCCGACATATCCATCCAAGCCCAAAGCGGGATACTGGATCTAACCGGTGAACCCGATCAACCTCCCAGTCTTGTTGGTTTTCCGGTTAGCGATTTTCTCGCCGGACTCAATGCATTTGGTGCTATTTGTGCGGCACTTTATAATCGATTACGAACCGACCAGGGCGATTACATCGACATCGCTATGTTGGATTGTGCTATGGCTACGCTGAATCAAGCGGTTGGTCTTCATCTTTTTACTGATGGTGAGAAGAGCATCCACAGGACAGGCAGGTTCAATTCTGACTTGAGCCCACACGGGATTTATAAAGGGCGGGATGGTTATATCGCGATAAGCGCTAGGACTGACGAAGGATGGAGAAAACTGGCCGATTTGATGGGACAACCAGAGTTGAGCAACGATGTTCGCTTCAATACACAGGAGAAACGCGTAAACCACACAAAAGAATTAACACAGATAATTGAAAACTGGTTGGTGACCTTTGAGAGGGTCTCGGACGTGGCATTACTGCTTCAAAGCTATCGTATCCTTGCAGCACCGGTTGTTACTGCTGGCCAAGCTATTGAAGATCCTCATTTCGAGATCAGAGACATGCTGACAGAGATCGAGCACAGTGCTCTAGGCAAAATCAAAGTGCTTAATTCTCCTCTTAAATTTACCAATTCTAAAGCCTCCGTCGATGAACCCCCACCGGAAACTGCTGGAAAGGACACTGATTACGTACTAAGGAGTCTGCTACAGATGAATGACAGCGAGATAAAAGATCTGAAAGAATGTGGTGTGGTAGCCGGAGCAGGGGTGTAAATCAGCCACTGTTGTGGCACAGCAATCAATTCGGAGGAGAGGAAGAAAATGAAGGTAGACGCAGGCATTGAAATGCTCGAAATACCCGCTGAAATAGGTGGAACACAAACCCTTATCTATCCCACTCTGATTTGGAGTGATAGCACGACAATCCTCGTTGACGCTGGATTTCCAGGCCAGGTTCCCGAGTTTAGAAGGAGTATAGCTAAGGCTGGGGCTTTTTTTGACAAGATCGATAAGATCATTATTACTCATCATGATCGTGACCATATAGGCAGTCTGCGCGCCATTCTGTCTGAGCTACCACAAAAAGCTTTGGTCTTAGTTCATGAAGAAGAGAAAGCGTATATCGAGGGAAGCATTCCACCCTTCAAAGCAACGTTGGCTGACGCTCTGGATAGTCCCTATCCGCCGGAGATGAAAGCCACCTTTTTGCCACAAAAGTTTGATTATCTCGACTACGCAGTTACGGTGGATAAGGTTGTGCAAGATGGAGAGACATTGCCGTTCTGTGGAGGAATTGAGGTTATTCATGTGCCGGGACATACTCTCGGCCATATATGCCTCTACATCCGTCAAAGCAAAACACTCGTAGCCGGTGATGCGTTTTCGGCGGAAGGGGGGAAGCTTGGTATTGTTCCCAAATTGGCGAGCCTCGATTGGGGATTAGCGCTGAAATCTTTGGACAAGTTATTTAGTTACGACGTTGAGAAGGTTATCTGCTATCACGGTGGACTATGGAAGGGAGACAAGAGTCGATTCATTGCCGAAGTAAAAGGGTTGCAACGATTGATTGAGGCTTAAACAAAAGGTTGATGCCTGTTTATTCTTATTAACATTTCTCAATCTACTGGAAGGTGATCAGATTGAAATCACACAACGTAGTACAACTTATTTCGGTTATCGTTAACAGCTGTTCGACATTGTGTCCGGCGGATGTAGCACATACGATTAAATGTAAATGGCATACATAAATGCCCATGGAAGGACAGGTATATCATGCTGCAAGAATCTGACTTGACGCGCGAAGAGAAGCTCTTCAATGAAACCAGAGCGGCTCTTGTGATTAAGAATCTTGGAAAAAGAAATATAAAGGGCGAATATGTGTCCAACCGATCTGAAGCACTCTCTACTGTCATGAAATTGATTCCCCCCGGGGCAGTGGTGGGTAGAGCGGATTCAGTAACTCTTTTTGACTTGGGAATCATGGCAGCATTAACTGAGCGTAATCAAAACAAAGTGATCAATCCATTTCAGAAAGATGAAAACGGTTTTTTTCCTGAAATTGAGCGCAGGCGTCAACTTCAGCGTGAAGCTTTGCTCTCGGATGTCTTCCTGACCAGTACAAATGCCGTAACATTGGATGGAAGATTGGTTAACATAGACGGAACAGGTAATAGAGTTGCTGCAATGGTATTCGGACCCAAGAAGGTACTTGTCATTGCAGGCGCTAACAAGATTGTAAAAGATGTAGAACAAGGTCTTGATCGAATTCACGGCATTTGTACTCCCATGAACATAATCCGTCACCGATTGAAACACGGCTCAGGAGGACCTGATGAAGTGCCCTGTGTGAAAACGGGTAAATGTGTTGATTGCTACCACGAGTGGAGGATCTGCAGATACACGGTGATTATTGATGGTCAAATGCCCATTGATAAGGAACGCATCAAAGTCGTATTGATTGGAGAGTCGATGGGCATCTAGAACTCCATTCGGTGCGAAAAAAAGCGAGCCACCACGGGGATTCAAATGACGTTTTTCTGCGAAGGCTCGTTTGACATTTCCCGCTTCACTGTCCATCGGACCGAGTCCAACTTTTTACATACTATGTGAGCCATTCCAGACTCTTCTGGGCAATCTGCACGAAAATTTCCTGTTCTGTCTTATGGAGGGCTTTTGGAACATGAAAGGAGTGATCCCCTCCTTCGATAACAAAAAGCTGCCAAGGTGCTTTGATCTTTTGCAACACGTCCTTAAGTTTTTCCATGTCACATAAAGGGTCTCGCGTTCCTGTAAAAATGAGCATAGAAGATTGAATACGGTAGAGATGAGAATCTCTCAGTTTTTCTTTGTCACCTGCCGGGTGGAGAGGATATCCCAGAAAGATGAGACGATCTACGGGAAGAAGGCCATCAGCGACCATCTGCGAGGCCACCCTGCCTCCCATGGATTTTCCTGCTGCTACCCATACATCAACCTTGCCATTTAACATTTCTTTAGCGTATGAGAATGCAGCGGACCATGTTTTTGTAAGGGTATCCCAATTGTCCGGGGCTTTCTTCCCACGCTCTTTGTAAAGGAAATTGAACCGTAAGACAGGGTAACCTGCTGTCGCAAGATTGTCCGCAAAAGAAGCGATAAGAGGCGTGTTCATATCGTTTCCAGCCCCATGGGCGATGATCACGGCGGTACGCTTACGTCTTTTGCCTGGCAACGAGAGAATCCCTGACGTGTGGTCGTTATCCCCTATCGGGATTGTGACTCTGCTTTGTTCGTATTTCAATGTATGTGTCCTTTTTCTGATATTATAGCATACAGATAACGTAATGTGTGAGCTCCAAGACGAAGAAAAAGTCCCTACGTGTACGTTCTATTTTTCGGCAGAAACAGTTCAAGCATTTTCTTTAATAACGGGTAAGGGGAGCTTGAGAAGATACTCTTCCTCGCTGTCTTTGTTACCATAAGCCATGACCCGCAATATGCAGCCGTGGTATCGACCGCAGCTTCTGCCTGTGGTGTCTTCTTGGGCTGCGCTGCGATGTTTTCTCAGGGGTACATGGCATTTACCCTGGCTTGCCCGAAAAATGCGTTGGGATCGATCGCAGAGGGCTTTCTTTCAGGCGGGGTTACTTCTTGCTTTCAGCGGCCTCCTCTTTAAGTGCTACCTGATAAAGTTTCTCCAGCTCCGCTTTTTCGCTCTCAACATTTTGATTTTTTCCAATAAGGTTTTCAATTTCGGTGTCATCGTACCCATGTTCTTTTGTCTCCTCATCCGATTTCAATTATAGCATCTTCCTAATCCACGGTAATGTATGGGTTTCGATTCGCGGCCATTGCTCAGGAAACCGCCATCTCCTGAATACATCTTAGCCCGGGCTGCGTTTATACTGGATATGGACGGCCTCGTCGATTTATAATGAGATATTAAACAAGCTATGTCCGACATGGCAGGAAATACAAGATAGAAAGACGGTAAGAATGTGATTGAAGAAATTGCGGAAGACCTATACAGAATAGAAATACCTCTACCGGAGTATTACCCAAAGTCGGTCAATGCGTATGTTGTTAGAGACAAAGAACGAAGTCTTATTATTGATGCCGGTCTGCAAGACGACATGTGCATGAACACCGTACAGGCAGACCTTAGGCATCTCGGTATAGAGCTGGCAAAAACAGATTTTTTCATTACTCATGGCCATGGGGACCACGTCGGTCTTGTTCCCAGTCTGATTCATTCCGGGTCGGTGGTGTACCTCAACAGGCTGGAGGCCGACTTCATCCAAAAAATGGAATCCGGAGTATTTTTTCAGGAGATTCAAGAGCATTATCGTATGAGTGGTTTTCCAGAAGGGGACTTCGAAAAGATTACTGCCCGCATTGTCAGACGTAACTTTATATCAAAAGACATGCCTCGTTTTCAATTCCTGAAAGACGGAGACACTTTAGTAAGGGGAGGTTACCACTTTGTATGTGTAGAGACACCCGGCCACAACAAGGGTCATACGTGCCTGTACGAACCGGACAGGAAAATATTTGTTTCAGGAGATCATCTCCTGAATGATTTTATCCCCGCAATTCCGGGGAGAATCAATAATGATAACCCGTTGAAGGAGTATTTACTAAGCCTCGACAAAGTCTACGCGCTGGACGTTGAAGCAGTATTACCCGGTCATGGACGACCATTCAAGAAAAACAGGCAGAGAATCGAAGAGATACAGGAACACCACCGTCAACAAGACCGCAAGGTTTTATCCATACTGCGGGAGGGGGGTAAGAGCATCTATGAGACTTCACTAAAAATGACCCGCAAAAGGAATAGCGACTCCACAAATCCTTTGTCTGTTTTACAGTCCTTTCTGATCAGTGAAGGTGCCTTTACGCACCTCAGGTATCTTGAGGAAAAAGGTGAGGTAGAAAGAAAAATGGAAGGACAGGTGGCTATCTATTCGTTGAGTGAAAACGGTAGGTGGTAGATGTTAAAGGCAGACGTTGTATATAACATTGATAACACAATCGTAAATGATACCATCTCGATCAGTCGAGATTCCTATCCGGTAGGATGGGCTTGCAGCAATCCCGAAGAGTACTACAGCCAGATGCTTACGAAGCAACATAACATTCATATCATGCTCAGTGACAATGAAAAAAAAGTCGGCTTCCTTTTTGCAATCCCTCATAACGACGCTGTTGGGGAATTAAAGGACCATGACCCACTTATGAAAAAAGACTCTGGCGCATACTACATTGAAAATGTGGCCATTCTTCCAGCACACCGAAAAAAAGGGGCCTTTGGTAAAATGCTCATGGCTCTGAGGGAAGAATTAAGAAAGAGAGATATCTTCAGAATAAGTCTGCATGCCCGGGTACATAACAGTTTGAGCAAGAATATCCAAAAAAACATGAAGATGATTGAGATAAGAAGAATTAGCGCATGGAGATTCTATGCCTATGAAGAACCGACCGATTATATCGTTGCAGAATGGCCATGAAACAATTAGCTGCAAGACCTTCAAATAATATCTTCGCCACCTGATCTCCTTAGATCTCCTTATGGTATAATATTCACATCATGTCAACGATCATCCTTTGCGTTGACAGATTTAAAATGCCTGCTATAATTATATTAGCATCTGCCGGAGAGTGGACCACCCACCATTAGACTGGCGATGCAAAAAGAGAGGAGTATGGGTGGAGAGACTCTCTTTAAGGCTTGAGTTGTCAGTCTTATTTTCGGGAAGGCCCTCGGCAGTCCATGCGGGACTAACACCAGATGGAAACATGAGGAAGAAGCCCCCATCAGACTGAACAATTCGAGCCTTTTCATTGTAATAATGTTCAAAAGTGATGCACTTTTTTCCATATAGTTTATTGTCCCTAATCGGCATTAGCACCAGACCAACTCCATAAAGATGGCAAGCCTCTGGGCCAGTCTTAAGGAGGGATACATTGACTGAGGGCGCCCAGAGGGGAGGAAAGAAACCAGCAGACTATCATTATAGCACACCTTGTCAAGTTTGATTATCATCAGCATGTAAATACTTGCTTATTCCGGTCCATAAAATCATCAAGGTTCTAATATCAAGAAGCATCCTTTTACCCATTTGCACGAAATTACAACGAAAATGGTTTTAGAGGGAGCTTTTCGGGTGGGGTTACTTCTTGCTTTCTTCGGTTCAGTCCCGCCAATGAGGACAGAACGAGACTCCTTCCGTTTTTGGCATCTTACGCTTTACAAGAGAGGGAACTTTACCCCGTTTCTCCACTCTCCAGCTTACAACTAAGCAAAAGAACATCGATCAGGTATGAGGCTCGTCAATCACCGGTGAACCATTGATCTCAAATGAAGTTTTTCCAGTATTTTTTCAGGGACATTCTTTTGTGGTGCTCTTGATGAATTTCGTCGGTAGCATCAGCGGAAACTTGCTCGGTCGTTTTGCCGTTTTAAAATTTGTCATACACAACTCCTATTTTAAATATAATGTAATCATAGACTCCCAATCTATCAACGATGAGTTTGTCGTCTTCGACAAACTTCTATCAGTAATATTATATTTTTAATGCATCAATCGTGAAGTTTTACTCGCTGTGAATCTTTCGGTCAAAGATATCCCCAATGACTGAAATGGCGGGCGTTTGCGTCATAAGAATCCACAGACACCCTTGGGTTTGTGACAGAGGTCATTTCTATTAAGATGATAACAATGATAGCGTTACCATAACCCAACTTGGATTGCAGGGAGGAAGGGTATATGACATTATACCGCACGAAGACAACCGACGACGCTGCATACGAGCAGTACCTGAGAGGAAATTCCGATAAGCGATCATCACTACGTGACGGTAATCAAGCATTAAACCGCTTGTTGAATAATTATACAGGTAGGCACCCACGCTATGTCCATCGTTTGGGTAGTGATTTGCCAATATATGGCGCCCTGCTATACGGTGTTGCAGCAAGAGAAGCAGTCTTCTTCTCGCAGACAAAGGATGAATTCGTTGACGCGGCCACACAATACGGACTGTCCCTCTCGATATTTGATTTCATCCTGTTTAGTTACTTTAGCGAAGTCTTCCAATCATTAGACCATGATAAGGAGGCCCCCTCTCTACTAACAGACGCCCTACTATTCCAAGTATCCGGACAAGAGGCCTCCTCAATCAAAGAAGAGGATATGTTGTTGAATCTATATTGCTGTATCCGCAGCATGGTGATATCAACATTGCTATGAAGGTACATTGTTATGCTTATTTATTTTAAACACAATCACGTGCAGTACGTGGCAGGAGAACATGCGTTCAGAGAACAAAATGAGACAGATAGAGCCGTTTCAGATATTGAGGTTTTGAAAGCAGGAAAATTAGAGCAAGTCATCGACATGCTTGCCACAACTGTAGATTTAACTCAATCAGCAACGAAGACCTAAATTTGATCATTCAAAATGGCAATGAAGTAGCGGAGGAATTCACCGACTTTCTCAAGAATATCGGAAGATTGATTGTCGAGGAGCGGGGACTCGGGAGTGTGACGGTTAATGAAGACATAAATGAGAAGAAACAACAGGCTGTCATACAGATTAACCGAGCAGAGTTATTCGACCCCGTCCAGTTTCTGCGGCAGGAAGGGCTGGAGATCGAGGAACAGGACGAACGCTCCGTCATGTTGGAAGAAATAGATCCTTGCGCCATAGCCCTTGAATCGATGCTCAGGGATGAGACGGTAATCAGCGGCGAAGAACATTTGAAGCGGTTGGGCCAGACGGGGTACATACGGCTCGACGCCAAGGTTTTTCAAACGCTATGGGAAAACCAACGTCTTATTCCTAAGCATTGGAAGGGTACGACGAATGCCCCTAAATATATCTTCTTTGATGGCACGGTTCTGAGGAACCAGCTCGGACGATATGTTGTGTGCATTTACTGGGCAAAAGATGAGAAGTGGAGATGGACGTATTGTCGAGTTAATGTGGGGGGATGGAGAGCAGAAGATCTGTCGGCAGTTCTCAAAGCTTAGCGACCCCTTTGTTGCGTGAAAAAATCCATTGCGGATGACTGCCATTATACTGAAATGAAAACGTAGAGAAGGTGAATTAACCCATGGTTGGGAGTCCAGCCGTCAAGCACCGGGACATCACCGTCACGTCATCTCCGATTTTCGGTCCAAAGGAATAACCTTACCCAGGTCTCTCAGCTGCACAAGACTCAAAATATGCTCTGTAACCTTCTGCACGAACGGAAGAAGTATTTCCGTATTTTTCACGACATACCGGCGGTAACATCATCAGTCTTAGCAGAATGGTTTAGAAGGCGCTTTAGTTCATAGTAACCGACAATCCCATCTATGGCGCATAGGTGATGCGACTCTTGCAGATGCTATTTGCGACCGGGTAGTTCATAATGCCCATAAAATCATATTAACGGGAGAATCGATGAGAAAAACTCATTCAGGCTTGACTTAGATCGAACACTCTTATAGAGTAGAAACGGCAGGTGAGGAATCACCGGAAGACCGTTCGGATAAAACCGGATTGAGTGTTCGAATAGAGCGGATTTGGCACCGATGGGAAGGCCTCATAGATTGCCGCGCAACTTTTTGAAAATATCATAATCTATCCAGCACGATATCCAATAATAGCTGGTGCACCTGCGTATCAAGATGAGGTGTAAATGATTGAACTTATCCAGATGGACAATAAGGGATCGGGTATTTAGAACACCCGCAAAGTAGACATTGGGCATCCTCGCCAAAATTGACAATTACGAACTGAAACAGAGTGCAATACGAAGGTCGGCTGACTCAAGGTACAAAGTAGCCTAAAATATCCATTTTGCCCGTTGTGTATATCGTAATACTTTGATATACTTTGACAGATTATTTGTAATTTATTACATAAAAGTCAGCCGGGTTGCACATCACTCAGTAGATGAAAGTGAGGAATAATGTTATAGTCAATATTACACAACTTTTTCCTATCATTCTCCTGAATTCTTGTTCGACAAGCAGATGCTCCGGGAAATTGTTTCAAAAAACCTTCAAATATAATTTGGAGAAGGGAACAAACTGATATTACGCGATAATGTCCATAATAGATATTATGTTATTGCATTATTGCATGTAATTTTATCATAAATAAATTATTATTTCTTTATTGTCCATGATAGAGTAATATATTTGGCGGAGGTAATAATATCATGGCGAGACAGAAAGACGGAACTATAAGAGCCACTTATTCTGTAAGACTGAACCCTGACCTATTGAGGGTGCTGAAACACATTGCTGTTGATGAAAAAACCTCTGTTGGCGAACTGTTAGAGGAAGGGATCAGAGCGGTTATGAAGAAGAGGAAGGCAGTCACTGGTTATACGTTACATGACAAGGGGATAAAATCAAAAGACGGCAATGTCGATATAGATGATGACAGGTATGAAATTCCAAAATTCCTACGGAAGCGGTCCGATGAATAGACTAAGAATATCTCTGGATTTCAACTGTTCAAGTTAAGATGTTCCTTCTGAATTGTGGTCATGTGCGGCACGATGCTCTTTTCCTGCCTCCCGATAGACTGCGGTAAGCGAGAAATCCGCCGGCAAAAGCTAAACGAACCACAATTGCCTTCCTCATCTTTTCTCTTTCTACTTTCTTGCTATTGGTGTCGAGCTTCTGTCTGCGGGATATTGACCATGAGTCTTCCTTGTTATGGTTTCAACAGGATCATTCTGTTATCGAATGTGGCGGTTCTTTATTCGAACATTTTACCCTCCGCCAAGCAATATCAATGTCAGCGTAATCGTATCACCGTCGTGAAGCTCGGTGTCAAGACCATCAGGAAGACCGTGGTAAATAATGCCGTTCACATCTATCTGGAACAATCCATCAAGTGACAGATTCCCCGTACGCGCGTCTATGATCTCTTTTGCAAAATAGGTCGGGCGCAAAAGGCTATCGAGGAGGCTGCGAAGTGTACCCGATTCTATTTCAATCGCTGACGGTATCTCCGGTATCTGAACAGTCTTACGTATGTGTATTTTCATGACCGTGACCTACAAATAAACGTCTCTGTTTTATAATTTATTGCTCGCAGATGACAGCTCTTACTAAGTTGTATCTTGCTATGAGCTTTGAGCTATCACCTGTAAGCTTGTTTCCTACTTCATCCACTTTCCTTTTTCTTTCAATGCTTTTACGATCTTCTCCGGCGTTACGGGAAGTTCCTTGAACCATATCCCTGTGGCAGCATGGAGGGCGTCAACGACCGCAGGGGGGGTACTCACATGAGAGCCCTCAGATGCCTCTTTCGCCCCAAAGGGACCGTCGGGATCGTTGGTGATGACATCAATTACCTTGATATCCGGTGCGTCAGTAGAGCGGGGCATCTTGTAGTCGAGGAACGTACTGTTATGGGTTTTTCCCTTTTCCATGACAAAACCCTCATAGATAGCCTGGCCCAGACCCTGCACTGCGCCGCCTTCATTCTGGCTCTCCACGCTTACAGGATGGAGAGGGAATCCTGCGTCATGGGCAATGGTGAAGTCGTGGACGTCGACCTTTCCCGTCTCCATATCGACGCCAAGACGGACGGACTGGGCGGTGAAACTGAAGTTGATTCCTCCCTCCCCGGTACCGTGATCGAAATCCACAAGCTCATCTATACCGTAGTCGGAATGGCCTCTGCCGAGGATTACGGCCCCGGCGCCTTCATAACAGGCTATTTTTGCCAGCTTCTCAAAAGACATGCGTTTTTCCGGATTTGTTTTCAGTGAGACAATGCCGTCTCTGATCTCAATATCATCCGGTTTGACTTTCCAGGCTTTCGCCCCGGCTTCGAGAAGCTGTTTTTTTGCGTCTCTCGCGGCAAACTGTGTTGCCTGCCCGGCAAGCAGGGTCACCCTGCTTCCGTAGCTTCCCGGGTCAACCGGGGTATATGCGGAATCGACCCGTTTTATCGACATGTCCTCATATCTTACACCCAGTTCTTCCGCGGCCATCATAGCGAGTACTGTGTCTGATCCCTGGCCGCAATCTGTCGCTCCCGTAAGGAGATTCACTGTGCCGTCCTCACATATCCTGATCATGGCAGCGCAGGACTGGTGGCCAAGCTGACGGGCGCCGCCGTGATAGGCAGTTCCCGATAATCCGACCCCGAACGATACAGGACCATCTTGTTTGGGCATTTTGTCTCTATCCGCCCAAATTTTTTCTTCGGTAACCGCCTTCAGAGCTTCTTTAATGCCGCACGTCTTCAGCTTAAAACCGGTGACAGCTTTATATACCTCACCGGGTTTGAGATTATCGATGGCATTACGCATCTTGATCTCCACGGGATCTATCCCAAGTTCCTCCGCCATCATCCCCATCTGCATATCACAGGCAAAACGGGTGTGGGTAAACCCGTGACCACGCATGGCGGCCGAGACGGGGTTGTTAGTGAAAACACGCCAGCAGTCGTACTTGTAGTTTGGAAGTCTGTAAGGAACCGGTGTGCCGTAGCCTGTCAGGAACATTGTCAACGGCCCAATGGCAGTGTAGGCTCCTCCATGACCGATAACTCTGCTCTCAACAGCGGTGAGGATTCCATCTTTCGTCATGCCCATCTTGTTGTAGACGGTCATGTTGTGCCGTCTTCGGCAGGTGGTGAGCACTTCCTCCATGGTATAGACAAACTTTACAGGCCTCCCTGTTTTTTTGGAAAGCATGACTGCACAGAAATCGCCGGCAACGGAATCATTCTTCGTGCCGCCGAAGCCGCCGCCAATATAGGGCTGGATTACTCTGATTTTGCTCAAGGGAAGTTTAAAACAACCGGCGAGATGTCGATAGTGAAAATAAGGGCTCTGCTTGGCAGGCCAGACTGTGATATATCCCGATGGATCGTAGTGAGCGAGAGATGCCGGGGGTTCCAGAAAACCGGTCAACACCCTTCCTGTCTCGAACCGGTCTTCCCTCACGAGATATGATTCTGCGAAGGCCTTCTCAACATCTCCAAAATCCCAGTGGTACTCGACGCTCACATTATTGGGCCGGTAGTCATGGATGACAGGAGCACCCGGCTTCATAGCCACTTCAGGATCGAAGACGCCAGGGAGTTCCTCGTAGTCGACCTTGATAAGCTCACATGCTTCCTCGGCGATATCTTCATCGATAGCCGCTACTGCCGCCACTCCTTCGTGAAGGTAGCGTACTTTATCTACAGCAAGAGGTGGTTCGTCCCGTGTGGTTGCCATGAAACCCCAAGTCCATCCGCCGAAGTCCTTTCCCGTTATAACGGCCTTTACGCCGGGGAGTCTCTCAGCTTTGCTCGTATCGATATTGAGTATCTTCGCGTGGGCAAAGGGCGCTCGCGCCACCTTGCACCAGAGCATGTCGGGAAGGGAATAATCGGCGGCATACTTTGCCTGACCCATTACCTTTTCTTTCGCGTCAATCCTCGGTACCCGTTTGCCTATAACAGAATACTTTTCCATCTCCACTACCTCCCTTCCTTCAGCATTTGGGCAGCAGCCTTTACCGACTGTATAATCTTTGTGTAGCCTGTGCAGCGACAGAAGTTTCCTTCAAGCCCTTTCTTGATTTCTTCATCAGTGGGGTTCTGGTTCTTGTCCAGAAGGACTTTTGCCGAGAGTATCATGCCCGGTGTACAAAATCCGCACTGCATGCCGCCGATATCGACAAAGGCCTGCTGTATGGGGTGGAGTTTTTCACCATCCGCCAGACCTTCAATGGTTATTATGTGTTTGCCGTTTGCTTCCGCCGCCAGTATGAGGCAAGCGTTGACTGCCAGACCATCCATGAGGACAGTGCAGGCACCGCATTCACCCTCGCCACAACCTTCTTTGGTACCGATCAGCCCAAGGTCCTCTCTGATAACATCAAGAAGCGTGGCCGATGGTTTAACCTGAAGCGTATATTCATTATTGTTGACATTGAGTGTTATATCCTTCATGGTCATGCCTCCTGCGGTAGTAAAATCTGGTTCAGCGCCCGTCTTGTCAGAACATAGATCATGTCGCACCGGTATTCCTGTGATGCCCGATGATCGTCTATGGGGCTGCACTGTGTAACAGCATTCTTTGCCGCTTCGTTGATCAGTGCCGGAGTTACTGGTTTACCCTGAAGCATGGCTTCAGCCATTGGCGCGCGAACAGGTGTCGGTGCCACGGCCCCAAGGGCAATCTTAATGTCCTTGCAGATACCGTTCTCGCAAACTCCTACAGCGGCAACACCCACAATAGCAAGGTCCATGGAGTGACGCGGAGATAGTTTCAGATAAACGCCACGGCTCGCGGGAACGGGTTTCGGGACAATTATTTCAAGAAGCAGCTCGTTTGCTTTGAGCACAGTACTGCGGGGTCCGGTAAAGAATTTTTCCATTGGAACTATCCTTTCCTTCTTCAGACCTCTGATCTTTACGGAGGCTGACAAGGCAAGCAATGACGGTGCGCTGTCCGCGGAGGGGACGGCGCTGCAGATATTACCGGCAAAAGTCCCTCTGTTGCGCACTTGCGGTGAAGCCATGCTCAGCGCTGCCTGGGCAAGTATCGGGTAGTGTTCCTTGACTGCCGGGGACTGCGCTATGGCATTGATCGTCGCAAGGGGACCTATTCTCAGACCATCCCCATCATAGGTGATGGCATCAAGACCATCTATCTCCTTGAGATCGACAACCCACTGCGGCGCATCTATCTCTCGCTTTTTCAACTGGGGGATCAGGTCGGTCCCTCCGGCGAGGAGTCTTGAAACGCCCTTATATTTATTGAGAGTTTTCAATGCCTCGTCGAGTGTTTTTGGCACAATGTAGTCGAACCGTGGTAATCGTCGGTAAAATATGCCCATAATCGACTCCTTTTTTTAATGATATATACAAGTCTGTATACAAATACCGTAATATCTATAAATAATCTTTACAGGGGTGTCAAGGAAACTTTTTGTCCTTGTCCTCTGTCAATGCTTGACATACGGTGCACCTGGATGCAGGCAAGTGATATAGTTGTTGACAATTATAGCTTCCACTGATATACAATATTTCTACAAATCGAATTTGGTAGATTTCACTTTGTGTTTCAAAGAGATAAAGGAATGGCGCTAGGCAAGAGAGAAAAGACATCCCGGAAAAAACGGAACAAAATCATACAGGCTACAATTCATCTCCTCCTGAAAAAAGGAAGCCTCACTTCAACGACGGATATCTGCGCTGCAGCAAAAATCACCAGGCCAACACTTTACCACTATTTTGGAAGCAAGAGGAACCTTCTTCTCGCTGTTCATATGGAAACTATTGAACGGGATCTCAAACCCCTGATTACTAAGGCTACAGCCATAGATGATCCATTGAAACGGTTGACGTATATGGTGCGTACATTTGTAAACGACATTTGTCTTCATCCGGAATTGAGGGTCATTATCCATGATACGCTTACAACCAGGGACAAATATTTTCGAGAGGTCAAAGGAGAGTGGAAAAAACACTATACCCTTCTTCGCAACACGATAAAAGAGCTAAAATCAACGGGCGTTATATGCACCAGCGTCAAACCTTCTTTGGCAGCGCTTTTAGTGCTTGGTATGATGACCTGGGTGACTTACTGGTTTGATTATAGCAGAAAAGAAGATATCGACAAGGTAACCGATGCGGCTCTTCGGCAAGTGCTCAATGGTTTAGGTTTAAAATCAACATGCTAAAGTGTAGAACAAATTGTATACCCGGAAATTTGGTACGGATTTCCTCCTGATTTTCGAAAACAGTCCGATAGGACAAAAAGCGGAGTATCAACCGCCTCATCAACATACCCGGTCCAAAATGTCTAGTCCTGTGCATATTGATGGATGGACTTTATTCCAAAGAAGTTCCAAGTTCCATTCTTACGGGGCGCATGTTCATTATCTGCGCGACTGTGTGATGCAGGCAATAGAAAATAAAATTCGTGTTGTCAGCGGTTTACTTCTTCTTCAGGGCTGTCCTTGTCCTGTTTCGTGCTCTCTGTTTTCCAGGCTTTCATTATGTTTCTGATGCGTAGGATTTTCCCGTACATGAAACCGGACATCCTCGCATCCTCATGAAAGAACTTCATTACGTATTCTGTTGATATATCTTTCTGCTTCTCATCTTTGATTTCTGACATGCTCCTAATTGTATCACTAACAACATCAAATGGAAAAGGTCTAAATGAAAAAGGTCTAAATATTTTCGATCACATTTGATTCTCCGGCAGATAAAAAACATTCTTAATACTTTGACCAATCTGTCGATAATAAAAATGAAAGGAATTCGATATGGGTAAACCTGACAACGATGCAATAAAATGCCCCCAATGTGGTTCAACAATGTGGCCCGAAGATGACATCACAAACAAAGTAAAAGTTCTTGTGTGCACAAAACCGACCTGTCTTTACAGGTTATATCCCGATTATCCCAAAAGGAATGGAAACCAGGAAATATGTTATCTCTGCGAGACTATTTTTACTGCCGAACCGGACGATCTGGGCATGTTATGCCCTGCCTGTAAACGTTCCGTGAGGCAATACAAATGTAAAACATCGAGCAGACATAACGGACTTTACAATCCCCGCCGGTCAAAAAATATTCTTCATATCTGACATCAATTTCTATATTCTTTCCGTCTTCCTGGAAACCAAAGTATAGCTTGTTGGAAATTTCTCAAGCTGAAAAGTTTATATTGAAAGAAAATGGAAAGTATGTTAAAAAAATAACAAGCAAGGTATAAAATAGTGGGTAATTTTCTCGATAAACTCAGCGTCAGACAGATGGTAAAAGAAGACCTGGACTCCATTGTTGACATCGACACAAGGGTCCTTGGCGAAACAAGGAAAGACTACTGGGTTGTAAAGATCATCAAAGAAGCCGATACAAGACCCCCCGATGCTTCTCTCGTTGCTGAAATCGACGGCAAGGTCGCAGGCTTCATCCTCGGAGAGGTCAGCGGCTGGGAATTTAAGGTCCCCAACAACATCGGATGGATCGACACAATCGGCATAGACCCGGATTATCAAAACAGAGGTATCGCGAAAGTCCTTGCCATGGCCTTAATAGCAAATATCAAACAACACGGGGTTGATACCATTTACACACTGGTAAACTGGAACGACTGGGACCTCCTGCAATTTTTCCACGCCATGGGGTTCTCCAGAGGCGACATGATCAACCTTGTCCTCAAAGTATAGTACAGTTACAGGGGCTCAGCGCCCCCTCTACCGGCAAAGCCGGCAGAGACTCCTCCCTCGCTCACAGAAGTTCGCTTCCATTTCGCTTTGCTCCATGCATAATCTTGGGCTCAGCGCCCCCTCTACCGGCAAAGCCGGCAGAGACTCCTCCCTCGCTCACAGAAGTTCGCTTCCATTTCGCTTTGCTCCATGCATAATCTTGGGCTCAGCGCCCCCTCCGCGTCCAAGTGAACTGTTCAAGGTTCAATGTCCAAAGTGAGCAACTCTTTGCTCTGAGCACTCTGCGCTATGCCCCATGCCCCATGCAGCACACCTTTCTCGTCCCTCGTCATAGTCACGCTACCTGAACTGGACGGTCATCCATCGGTCATTCGCTATTCACTGTTTCTGAGGCGGGATTATCCTTCGGCTACTACAATCTTAAGCTTCATATTCGCTTGTATTTTGTTGGTTTTCAGGCGGTTTGCCGATTTGATTGCTTTTATCCCAACACCATATTTATCTGATATAGAGTTAAGAGTCTCGCCTCTTTTGACAATATGATATTTGACTTTTGCTTCGCTTTTCTTCTTCGCATGACTGGCAAGTGCCAACTTCATATTCGGGTAGACTTTGCCATTTTTCAATTCATTTATCGACTTGAGATCGGCAATATCAACACCATATTTATCAGATATTGACGCAAGGGTCTCGCCTTTTTTAACGATATGGTGGGTCTTTGTTTTCTCCGATTTTATCTGTGTATTTTCTTTTTCCTTCTTTACGCGATCCTTTGACGCGGGTTCACTTTCTTTATTTAAATTCGTTGCTACAACTGTCTTTGCCGGACCGGTAAACTTCGGGATGGCAATAACCATACCGGGCTTTATTTTCAGTTCGTCCGCACAGTTATTAACAAGTTGAATATCTTCGCTTTTTACACCATATTTTTTCGCGATTTTCGGAAGTGTGTCACTTTTTTTCACTTTATAGGTGATGACGCTTTTAACTTTTCGTTCATTTTCAAGGGCATTTTCGAGTCTTTCGGCAAACTGAAGTGTATCCATCGGATAGGGCAGCTTTATCTCATAATCAACAGTGCCCGGCGGCGTGATACCTCGAACAAGCTCAGGGTTGTAAGATCGTACCGCGTCCAGATCAAGCGATGAAGCTTTTGCGATCGCTGTCAGTGGAGTCGCGGGGGGGACATTGATTTCAACAAACCGTATGGGGTCCTCAAAGGTAATACTTCCAAAACCGTATTTTTCAGGCTCTTTCGCGATAACTGCCGCGGCTATCAGTTGTGGAATATAATTCTTCGTCTCCCTCGGCAGCGTATTGTACTTGTAGAGCTCCCAGAAATCGTTTGTATTATGTTTTTCGATGGCCCTCTCTATCCTTCCCTCGCCCGCATTATAGCCCGCTGCTGCAAGATACCAATGGCCGAATTGGTTGAAGAGATCACGGAGATACTTGGCAGCGGCAACGGTTGATTTTTCCGGGTCCTGACGTTCATCAATCCAGTAGTTGACCTTGAGCCCATATCTTCCACCGGTAGCATAAATGAACTGCCAGGGGCCACACGCATTAGCAGGAGAATATGCTTTGGGGTTAAAACCACTTTCAATCATGGCAAGATAAACAAGGTCCTCGGGCATATTATTTTTCCTCAATATTTCCGTAATAATGGGCACATACCGTCTGGACCGTCTCAACCAGTTTGCGAATACCTTTTTCTTTTCATTGGTGAAGTATCGAACGTAATATTTTACTGCATCATTAAACACAATGGGTATGTCAAAATTTTGAATATCTGTGCTTCCGATAAGGGGTTCAATATCGTCATCATTTTCAACAAGCTGTTCCTGGCTCTTCAGCGAAGACTCATCAATTGGAAGATATATCTCTGTTGATCTTTCTGTCTCGGCAGTTCTGGACAACGTAAGAACCTGTCCGGGGTAGGCCTGATTACCTGAAGCCCGACCATTTGACGCGCAACCGGCTAAAAACAATACACAGATAAGGAGAAGAAAACATTTCTTCATACCCTGTCTTAATAAGCAATTATCATACCACACCCTGTCCATTACTTTGATAATAAAGGCTAAGCTCTTTCATGTCAACAAAATAATGTGTTTTTATTTCTCATAGAAACAACGATACTGTAAGATCATACATCGTCATGATGGAGCAACTTATTGAATTACAAGACATTATTTCTTTTCTTCATGTATTTATATAGGTTGTCACAGAATTATAGTGTTCTTATCGGGGTGTCCTCTTGATTCATGTCAGCATTTTGCCGACGAGGTCTCTATAACCCTGCGCGAAATCATAGGCCCGCATCCGCTTTTTGTTTTCCATTTGTATCTCTTGTATCTTCAAGACACCGCTGCCGGTATCGACGAGCATACCTTCCCTGGTGACTCTCCTTATTTGTCCGGGGTCCACTGCTTCATAATTTTCTTCGACAACTGCTTCAAATATTTTCATCATCTTCCCATCAAGAAGCGTATAAGTGGTAGGCCAGGAGACAAAGGCCCGTACCTGTCTGTCTATCTCGACAGCGCTTTTTCTCCAGTCTATTACACCCATTCCCTTCGTGATAATTGGCGTATAGGTTGCTGTTTCATGGCGTTGTTCAGTCCCTTTCATCATCCCCTGAATTTCAATATAGTCAAAAACATCGGGCAATATCCCGGCAACCCTCGCCGAGAGCCTTTCGGAAAGGTCAATAAAGTTTTCCCCCTTCCCGATCATGATCTGCTCCTGATAGATTACATCACCTTCGTCCATTTTTTCATTCATCCTGATGAGGGTAATACCCGTCATTTCATCGCCGGAAAGGATTGCCCATTGTATGGGCGACGGACCGCGATAGAGGGGAAGCAGTGATGGATGGACATTGATGGGTCCTACCGAAGGTATATCGAGTACCCATTTAGGCACAATAAGCCCGAAGGAAGCGACAACAAAAAGGTCCGGCCTGTAATCCGGCAGGGTCTTTACAATATCATCCTTAAATGAGTTGATTTCTATGAGCGGGATGTCCAATGCTTCGGCAGCCTTTTTTACTTCGTTGTCATCAAGCGAGTAACCTCTGCCTTTTGGCCTTGCCTTTTTCGTGACAACACAGATCGTATGTCGTGCAATTGACTTGAGGATGGGTACGGAAAAACTTGAAGAACCGAAAAATATGGTCCTCATTTTTTTTGCCCGATAAACTTCTTCTTAAAGATATTTTTTTTGACAGGGCTTAAATAATCGACAAAGAGCACTCCATTGAGATGGTCTATCTCATGCTGCATGGCACGCGCGAATTGCCCTTCACATTCCAACTCAATCGTTTTGCCCTTAAGGTCAATACCCCGCGCGCGGACTTTTCCGGCCCTTTTCACGAATTCATAAAATCCCGGAACACTTAAACATCCTTCTTCCCCAACTTCTCTTGAACAGCCTCGACAATAACAGGATTAAGGATGATAAGATGTTTATTTTCTCTGGTGTTCAGTGACGCATCAATAATAACAAGCCGAACAGGCACGCCCACCTGGTTTGCCGCAAGTCCCGCACCCCGCGCGGCTACCATCGTATCAATCATATTTTCGGAAAGCTTGACGATCTCGCTGGTAATGTTACCTATCGGAGCGGCAATTTTTCTCAATACCGGATCAGGGACTGTTACAATCTCAAGAATGGCCATCTATATTTTTTAAATCATATTGCGAGAGAGTCAATCTTTCA
>CAWAOG010000006.1:0-26150 GCA_963783625.1 uncultured delta proteobacterium
GTTCGGCAACGTGGACCCCATGGCGGGTAACAAACTTCTTATAGTTCGGCGACGATACTTTTGCTTCCATGTCGGATGGCAATCCGTGTTCCCGGACATCGGCTCCGGATATGGCAACCTTATGGGCTGTAAAATCAGACAACCCAAAATCATCCCTTAATGACCTGGGAAAGCTCTTCGCTATCTCTTCACCGTCGGGATCAAAATCGCTAAGAATGAGAAGAGACTAATCGCTCCTTACCCGACTGCGTAAACCTCTGGACCATCTTCCATCTTCGGAGTCAAACTGGAATACCCCCGCCCCGTGGTGCATGGAATACAATACTCATCGGCAACAAGCTCGACGTGCTTTCGGATAGCGTTTTTTTCAACAAGAATCTCAATATGGCACGTCTGGCCCCGGAGCAGATCCCTGGCATAATGTCGAAGAAATCGATCGGTCTCTTCTTTGATGTAATCAGCGGGGCTCTGTATGTCGCCACAACTCTTATGGGCCTTGTCTCATCTTCAATGGCGGTGTGAGGGATGTCTCCGGATCAAGTCTTGCCCGAACAGCAGGTTCGTTAATGCCTTATAGCTGGCCAGATCATTTTTGTATGTTGAGTCTGGTTTCTTATCGTGGCGAAAGGAGGATCATTTAGCAGCAGGTAGTGAACCCGCCGCACCGTCAATGGCCAGTATTCTTTTTCCGAATCAATGGCTTTCTTCGCCGCCCGGAGAAAGACGAAGGTGGTGATCCGTCTGCACCGTCCTTTGTAGTCGCCCAAAGTAATATTATCTTTGATATCAACCTGGCGGCGTTCAGCTCTGTCGATCAAGAGGCGTTCGTAGGCTTCGTCCGGGATCAATTTCGCGCAGGCTTCCCGGAGTCGCTCGGAGTGGCTTTTGTCTCGCTGTTTATTATAGATGGCAAGTATGTTCAGCCCGTTCATCGGCTGACAGGTCGCCGAAGACAATACCATCGGCAATGAGACAGGGTACGACCTCCAGGCCCAACCATCTGGGCAGCAGCATAGCGACGATGTCCCGAAAGGAGAAACCGGTCTGCCGATACGTGGAGGGGCTCCCGAATGCCTTCCTCCTTAATCGACATATAGAGCTGGTAATCATCTTCATCAGCGTTCGGAGAAAAATCATCGTACAGTAATTCATTCTCGGGTGCCTCACGAATCTCGTCCAGAGAAAAATAGGATATGTCCTGTTTTTTTAATTCACCTACGGCTTCCTCCATATTCCATCCGTATCAAAATGGCAGCCCTGGATAAGGCTGAACTCGCATTCAAGACCATTCGGATTCATCGTGTGAAGCCCAGTTCTTCCCCTTTACGATCCTGATTTTCCCGGGCTCCATAGCCAGATAGAGTCGGGCCTTTTCAAGGGACCTCATACCACCAAGACCAAAATCGGTTCCTTTATTTTTTTCGAATTGCGATGACTGCAATGCCGGTAGTCAGCTTGTCATAGATGTCTTTAATGAGGCCACCGATCTTGTAGAACTCGTCATGTACCTCAAGGAAGTCTATTATGTTGATAGCGTCGGGTTTTATAACATCGGCAAAATTAGAAGCCCTTTCCTTAAACTTTACTTTCCATGAATTCAGCGGCCTATCGAATTTAGAAAACCTGTCTTTCAATTCGAGGGCGCCCATTTCGCTTGAGAAGTAATGGACCTCATGATTATCCATATTCATCTCGGCGGTATTCAAGAGGAGTGCCGTTTTTCCTGCATTGGGTTCACCGGCGACGATGATGATATTCTTGGGAAGGGTCTTGACGAGATCTCTCGATCTGGAAGGGCCAAGAGATATTGAGGAAAGCGCCTGTAGTATTCAGGAAGTCGATTTCTTCGCATTGGTTATCTACTACCCGGAAAACAACCGCGCTTGTCTCCATGCTTTTCGAGGACTCCGTCTTTGCAAAGTTTTAATAAAACAAGATAGCCTGCCTTTTGTTCCTCTCTCGAAGTCGAACTGAAGTCCAAAGAAGCAATCCGAAGTCAAGAAGAAGCCAGAAGAAGTCATTACCCAGTCACGAATAGGACCCGCGATGTCGCCATATTTGCGCTCTTTTCTGTTCAAAGCAGACTCTATTTTGGCCTGATGCCTCTTTCAGTGAGAAGGGAGGGTCACACTGTAGAGCAAGCATTTCTAACACTTTGCGAGCAAGCTCTGGTTCAGAACCGCCCCTTAAAAGACTATTTGCCACACGGAAAAGATCCTCGTCACGCCGACCTTGCGGAAGAGGCCCAGGAAGTCAGACGAAGTCGCATGAAGTCCATTGAAGTCATTGACTCCGTTCCCCTTATACCCCTTAAATGCAAAAGAATTAATAAAAGATATATAAGCGCTTGGCAACGGCGCAAGAGGCACATCGTCAAAACTCTTAAGCCATCGATAAGAGCCTTTGATTTCCTTACCGTTCTTTTCGTACTCGCAATATGATGGAGGTGCAATGACATAACCGCCATCGCCCCGGAAATCACAGCCCGGAATTAATCCGGCATTGTTGGCAATCGGAAAGCCGGGATGTTTGAAATACAGATGGAGTCCGCCGGTAGGTGTTTCAGCTGTCGGGTGTTTCAATGTCTTGCGGGATATATTGCGTCAGGTTGATAATACCATCCGGCATATCGTCAATATCGACAACCACAACACCAGAGACGGCTCCTGTAATGATTGCTGGGTTAGCATCCGGGTACTTTGTCCCACCATTCCTGTATTTGTTCTTCTGTGGCGCGTTTTTGTTTATATGGTAGCCATTTAATAAGCGGGGTCTTGTCCTTTCGCAAGGAATTACAGAAAAGCCTTTCTCTCATACTTAAGTGCGGCGTCGAGTAGCGGATTCATCGGGTACCTCTCCGAAAAGATCGAGTGATATAATCAACCTGGCGTGTTCGAGTAGGTCGTCGAGGGGTACTGCTTCAATGATCAAGAATACAAGACATCTTCTGGTTATAAAGCCATGATCGAAGCGGCCTGTGGTTGGTCATTTTCTATACCTCCACCGAATCGACGGTAAGGACAGGCTGCGAGAAGAGCCACCGCTCAACATCTTCAGGCTTGTAGACTATACGCCGTCCCGGCCCGATAGAATTTAGGCCCCCGTTTCGACCATCGGAGGTTGCTTAATGAGCCCAGATTGATCCCGTAGATCTCTGATACCTCCCGAGCGCTTAATGCCCTGCGTTCATTTTTCATCTTCCAAGCCCCCTGTCAGTAGATTGTGTGCATCTGTGAACATGCTTTACGATACAGCAAGGGGTAGTATTGTATGCAAGGGGTCTTATTTTGGTCTATTTTGAGGGGATAAAATACAATACTAAATAATAAGGGGGGGGAATTACTTTTCTCTCAGGACACTCTCGATGATGGTTTCGTAGTCATGCTCAGGATGGGTTTCAAGGAAAAGTCTTTTGATGGCTTCCTTTGCTACGAGTCGATCATTGCAGTTCAGCTTTGTTTTTATTTCATTGAGAAGTTTTGCTATTTCTTCTTCCACTAAGTCAACTGGACCGTTAAAGAGCATGTGAACAATGTACAACAGGACAATGTGTCCTTTTGGACGGATTGTCTCGGTGAAATTTCTATAGGTCGGACGAGTATATCCGAGTTTCTTACAGGTGGCTCCATTTAAGAAACTGGAAAAAGCTATAAATGCTCCTTGAAAGTCTGCCTTCTTTTTTGTCTTTGCTGGATCGTATTTTGCATAGTCAGGCACATATCGCTTAGCCGCCATCCCAAAGTAGTCGACAAACCATTTTTCAGCGTGCGGTTTTGCTTTGAGGAGCGCAGGTATCTCGTTCATAAACTTTTCAAGCGTGACTGTGCGGGAAATAAACTCCTTTTCTTTTGATGCAGCCCATTTTTGAACCTTTTTATCATGCATTCTTTCAGGTGGTATTTTATAGACTGTGCATACCTCTTCGAAAAAGTCTGGATTGTGTCCAAGGTGTGTCAAGAGAGTCAGCTTACCCAGCAGTAATTGGTCGCGGCCAGAGAGATAGTTTGTACTTCTACTATTAAGGAACATGTCCCAGATTATTTTATACTCTTTATAAATGGGGTCCCGTACCTGTTTCTGTCCCTTCCCGGCGGTCCCTTTGTTCTTTTGGTATAATAGGTGAGGTCGCATCTGGTCCTTCCCAATAGGACAAAAAATCCTCTATTGCAGCGTACCGGTCATCACCCGAGGATTTTAGAAATTTAGCGAATCGTTTGTTGAAATCCGTCCATGATAAAGGCTTCAGGGAATGATCATTTACAATTTCAGTTATGGCCTTGAATACGAAACGAGGGGTGTATCGGCGTGATTTATCCCGTAAAGGTGTTTCGGATTGAGGCAGTCTTGAAGAATTCTTTCAAGGTCAAGATACCATTTTTTGTAAAGACTATTTGTTTCTTCCAACAGTCGCTTTATGTCTATTTCCATATCGGCCGGCGTAGTCTATCCGTCTGCAGTGTTATGCTACTTCTCTTGGTCTTCAGATTCAATGAATTTGTTCCTGTCATTAAATCCGGGGCCAAGCGAACGACCATCCACTGCCGGTATCGGATATCATAAGGTGGATGTCCACTGTCAAAGCACACCGCGCCTCCATAGAGCGCGGTAGACTTCATGGATGTCTGCTAACCGGGGACATCCTGTCGATTTACTATTATCTTCGTGAAGCATACGGCGACATCACAAGAGCCACCATCGAAAGCCGTCTCAAGCGTCCTGCCCGAGAACCAAAAAGGTTTAATATTGGGCCTGATATTAACGATAGGTTAACTCTAATATTATCAGAGTATTGTTGTGTTTTGTAACTTATTGATATTTAAACGCGCCCGGCGTGAATCGAACACACAACCTACGGATTAGAAGTCCGTTGCTCTATCCAATTGAGCTACGGGCGCGTGGTTGTAATTATAGACATTTTGATTCTTTATTTCAATCGTAAAGAGTCCTTAATGCCATGTTTTGCGTTTTATATGAAGAATAAAGCAGTTATTTTCATTATATTCTTGCAAAAAAGCGCAAGGAAGGTTATGTTTTTACCGTTTACGATGTACGGGCCTGCTTAAATTAAAAAAAAGCGAATTTTTTTAAATAAATGAGGTGATTGAATGGGCAGTGTAATGAAGTGGAGAAAAAAGAAAATCAGGAAGCATAAATATAGGAAGTTACGCAAGAGAACGAGACATCAAAGGAGAAAGTAAAGAGCGCATAGTCCGCATATTTTCTTCATCCATTTTGCCCATCTTGGGAGTTTCCATGACCCCTTCCAGATGGGCAAATCGTTTATTGTTCATGAGAGACCGAAAAAAGCTTAGTCCGATTTCACCTTGCCCGATATGCCAGTGTCGGTCAACATGGCTGCCTGATAAGGTTTTGGAATCATTGAGATGAAAAAATCCGATTTTGTCCTCTCCAAGCCGCGTTTCCAGATCGTTCATGAAGGCATTCCAGACTTTTTTTATCTTAATATTGTGGCCTGCTTCAAAGAGATGCGCCGTATCGATACAGACAAAGGTCTTTTCTTTACGGTCTATTTTTTCATACACTGCGGCAAGTTCCTCCACGTTTTTTCCGATAGTGGTCCCCTGACCGGATGAATTTTCAAGAAACAGCTTTATATCGTATCGTTCAAGAACATAATTGATTGCCCGCGCGATCATTGTTATGCCCTTCGTCTTTATCGGTCCGCGAACCGAGGTGTATAACGAGACGGTCAAGACCGAGTCCCTCGCATAGCTCTACTTCATGCACAAAGCCTTTAAGGTTGCGTTCATCTTCATCAATCTTCGCAAGATTTGGCAGATATGAAAGATGTCCGAAAACCGGGACCTCTTGATGAAGCCGTCTGGAAGGCTGACATATCTTCATCCTTCCAGTGTTTTTCCTCCCATGACCTCGGGTTCTTCAGAAAAATCTGCACCACTTCACAGTGGAGGTGTTTCGCTTCCTCCAGCGTCCAGTCAAAACCATTCGAGATAGACATATGAAAACCGATCTTCAACTCAACCTCCTTGGCAGTAGAGATTCTCCGACTAATTGAAAGCCAGCGGGGTACATCGTGAAAATGTGAATTCGTATAACGTTAAAGCTTACCACTTCTTTAGCCTGGAACGCTATCCGATTTTCGATCAACGATTCAACAGGCTATTACCGGTAGAGGGGGCGCTGAGCCCTCAAACAAAAAGACTTGCAAATAAAGCGGGAAAGATGCACAATAAATAAATATGGAAAAAGATCTCATTGGAATTATTGTAGGCGGTGGCCCTGCACCGGGTATAAATGGCGTCATCAGCGCCGCGACAATAGAAGCCATCAATGAAGGGAAAGAGGTTGTCGGTATTATAGGCGGATTTAAGGGCCTCTTTGAAGGCACAAGTAAAATTATTCCTCTTACCATTGACGATGTTTCAAGGATCCACGCGACAGGCGGATCAATACTGAGAACATCGCGGGATGCCCCGGACAATGCCAAGGCAAAGTTTGGAACACTCATGTCGACCTTGAAAGAGAGCGGCATCAAATACCTCATCACCATCGGCGGTGACGGCACGCTTTATATGGCAAACTGGATAGAGAGGGAAGCCCGGGGTTCCATCAGTGTCGTCCATACTCCGAAAACAATAGATAACGATATACCGCTGCCCGGCGGATTTTCGACGTTCGGATACCAGACAGCCCGCCACGTAGGAGTGTACATCGTCAACAACATCATGGAAGACGCCCGCACCATGGGACGGTGGTATTTTATCACCACAATGGGCAGACACGCGGGTCATCTCGCTCTTGGCATGGGAAAGGCGGCAGGCGCAACCATATCGCTTATACCGGAAGAATTTCCTGAAAAGAAAATATCATTCAAAAAAGTGGCCGATACCCTTACGGGATCTATTCTCAAGCGTATTTCAATGGGAAGAGATTATGGCGTTGCAATCCTCGCGGAAGGGATATCGGAAAAATTCGATGTGGAAGAATTGAAAAGCTGTGAGGATGTAGAAAAAAATGAAGCAGGAGAACTGCGCCTTTCAGAAATCCAACTCGGCAGGGTCCTGAAAAATTTCGTCAACCAGACGTTGGAATCCATGGGACTGCAAATCGGGATCGTCGATAAAAATATCGGATATGAACTTCGGGCTGCGAATCCTATTCCTTTTGACGTGGAATATACCCGCAATCTCGGGTACGGTGCGGTGCGATACCTTCTGAAAGGAGGCACCGCTTCTATGATTACTCTCTTCGAAAACAGCATCAGGCCTATTCCCTTCGTGGAGTTAATAGACTATTCAACAGGAAAAACAAAAATCAGAAAAGTTGATATCAATACAGAGACATACGAGGTAGCAAGAAATTATATGATCAGATTGGAACAGGAAGATTTTCAAGGTGAGCGTTTGATCAACATCGCGAAAGTGGCAAAAATGGAACCGGAACAATTTAAATCACGTTTTGAATATATCGTTGTTGATGGCAAAGCCTGCTAAACATTTTTTATGAATACAGCCTCAATAGCCAGATGCATAAAAAGACATAACGATATGGTAGATGAGAAAAAGAAACTCCAGGAAGTCCTTGATATCGGCCTTGAAGTTACACAGATAAAAGATATTGATATTCTCCTTGAGAGGATACTCACAAAGGCACGTCACTTCACCAATGCTGACGCCGGTTCAATTTACATTAAAGAAGATAATACATTACTGTTTAAATATACACAGAATGAGACGGAACAGAAAAAATTACCGGCGGGGAAAAAACTCATCTATTCTGTATTCTCGATTCCTGTAAACAATCAGTCCATCGCGGGATATGTGGCAAATACCGGGGAAATGCTGAATATTGACGATGTTTACCATTTAGATAATGGAGTACCCTATTCTTTTGATCAATCATACGACGAAATCAGTGGTTACCGTACCAAGTCGGTACTCGCTTTTCCGCTCAAGTCACACAACAGGGAAGTCGTCGGCGTTCTCCAGCTCATCAACGCCAAAAATAAAGAAAACGGCGTCCTTCCCTTTGAGAGAGGCGATGAGCCCTATATAATGCATTTTGCCAATAGCGCGGCCATTGCGATAGAGTGGGCGCTCATGACAAGGGACACTATCCTCAGAATGATCAAAATGGCAGAGCTGAGGGACCCCATGGAGACAGGCGCTCATGTTAATCGCGTGGCATCATTCTCTGTGGAGATTTATGAAGCGTGGGCCATACAAAAAGGCATTGACATGCAACAGATTGAGCAGAACAAAGATGCTCTCAAGATAGCCTCCATACTTCACGATGTGGGAAAAGTGGCCATAACGGATTTGATTCTCAAGAAACCGGCACGTCTCGACAGTTACGAATACGAGCTCATGAAACAGCACACCTATCTGGGCGCGCAACTTTTTTCAAATCAACGTTCCGATTTCGACACGGCTGCCTTTCTTGTCACCCTCAGCCATCATGAGCGCTGGGACGGCCATGGATACCCCGGTCATATCGATTATCTGACCGGAGAACCATTGCAAGGTCTTCAAGATGTGAACGGCAGGGCAATCGGTAAAAAACAGGAGGAAATACCGCTTTTTGGCCGGATCGTTGCCATTGCAGATGTCTTCGACGCGCTCAGTTCGGGCAGATCCTATAAAGAAGCCTGGGAAGAAGACCGGGTAATCGAGACCATGTACAAAGAACGGGGTGGACATTTTGATCCTGAGATATTTGACACCTTTATCTCTGTTCTGGATGTCCTCAGAAATATCATGCAACTCTATCCCGACAAAACAGAAGAGAACGTCAGACCAGGTTTATTGGGGTCACTCTGAAATTTACCGTAAACCGTTTAACGTTTAATGGGAATAAAGAAAATTGTGATCTTTTTCCTGTCAATTCCGAAAAGGCCTGAGAGCAATTCAAATCCTGACCCGTCCTGATCTTTAGTAAGCGTGAGTAAAAACGCGAACCGCGCCTTCCACGTCTGACCCGCTTTCTCCTGAGTATAGAGCCCATAGAGAACATTTGTCATGCTCTTGTCCTCCCTGTTCTTTCGTTCATAAAAGGTGATGAGGGGTTTGATAATCCTGTTGAATCCCCGGTCCCTGAAAGGCAACAGAGAGGGGAACAGGAAAGCTGACTCTTCATTCTTGCCCTGGTATTCAAAAAAAGGCCAGACATTAAGAAAGGTGCCCTTGTCATCTTCAATATACCGATTGATAACAATAAAGCTCCGCTGTAAAAACCGCTCATCCTTCACATACCACTCCGATTCCATGTATACAGGCCAGAGGAAACTGAAACTTTTGTCCTTGCCCTTTGTTTTTTTCACCATAAAAGGAAAGAAGCTGTATTCTTTTATCTCTTCACCAATTGTTCTGGAATAAAAACGCCAGGGCATGTCCCATGTTTCTTTCTCGCTGTCTTTTGTGTGGGTAAAAAGGGGCCATAAAACAGATTGATATTCTGTCGTGCGAGATGATGAACGAAGGTAGAAAGGTATTGCAAAAAAAGAGTGAACGGGCTCATCGGTATCGAGATTTTTCTCCTCCGTGAAAAAGATAGGCCAAAGAAAAAATTGTTGTTTTCGGACACCCGGCCGTTCATGCTTTCCATATACAGGCCATGCCTTGAACCCCTCGTCAACACCTCCATAAAAAGAGAAAAAAGGCCAGATAACGTTTGTTTTCGTCGCGCCTTCATCATGGGAATAACTATAGAGTGGCCAGAGAACAAAACCCATTTCATCCTTCGCGAATCGATTGTAGAGTTTTCCATAGAAGGGGAAAAAACCGCCGTAGCTGCCCTTTGGCGATCTGCCGCCAAAGAAGAACAGGAACGACGTGTCGCTTTCTGTTTCGCTTTGTCTGGAAAGATAGACGGGAAGAAAATAAGATTTCTCCGGCGTAACCTTTCCAAGGGGGAAAAGATAGTTATAGGACCCTCCCTCTTCAGAATCATAGGAGAAAAGAAAAGGTCTTACTACAAGGTGCTTTTCCTGATTTTCTTCATCATAGGAAATAAGGGGGCCTAAAAATCTTTTTTCGCCGTCCAATTCCCACGAGAGAGGCCAAACTGCCCAAAGAGTAGAGGGGAAGAGTAAAAACAGAAGAAATAATAATTTACAGAGCGTCGGATGTGAAAAGATCATTCGCAAGGGGACACCCGGAGAGCGGCAGGGATCCCGGCCCGCTCGCGTATGGCTGGTTATACGTGCCAGAGTATGGAAAAACAGCACAAGGAGAGAATGCATACATGGGAATGAAAACAGCTTTATGTTCTGCATTAAAAAAAACTGCCGAATATGGTTCCCAGAATTGTTATGGGCGTCAGTTCCTGAATACCTTCAGCAGCCTTCTGCACTTTCTTCATGGCCTTTTCTGTTTCGTTATAGAGGCTCTCATCCTTTGCCAGTTTTCCAAAGGTACCCTCACCCTTTTTTATACCGTCAGTGAGTTCCGTGATATTGTCGACGGCTTTTCGTACATCGGTATACAAAGCCTCATCCTTTGCCAGTTTTCCAAAGGTTCCTTTTCCCTCCTCAATATCCTTTGAGACAGTTTTGAGAGAGGCAACAACATCTTTCGCGTCATTGTAAAGTGTTTCATCCTTAACCAGTTTACCGATTGTTCCCTTGCCGCTTTCTATATCCTTCGATACTGCTTCCAGATTATTCACAATGCGGCCTATGTTATCTTTATTGTTTGCCACAAGCGCTTTGAAATCACCACTTACCACCTGAATATTTTCAATGCTTTTCTTGAGGTTGGCTTTTTCCTGTTCTCCGATGATCCCTTTGAAGCCATCTATGGTCTCGCCAAAGTTTTTCGCTATCACGCTCACCTGGGAAAAAATTTCATTCAGATCAGCCGATACTGTAGCATCATTAATCCTGTCGCCAGCGGCAAGATAAGCCTGAGCTGTACCGGGGATAATTTCAACATACCTGTCGCCCAGGGTGCCCTGCGTTCTCACAGTCGCTTTGCTGTCGGCGGGTATCTTGATCTCTTTTTTAATAAGAAGCACCACATTTGCCTTATATCCCTCAAGCCTTATGGTTTTTATTCTTCCCACTTCTATGCCGGCAATCTGCACAGGTGATCTGGGATCAAGACCGGTGGCGTTATTGAGGGTCACCGAAATTTCGTAACCCTGCTGGCCAATAGCACCAAATCTCCCAATTCTGAAGGACATGTAAAACAGCAAAATAATACCGATGAGTACCAGAATACCCACTAACATTTCAGAAGATATTTTCTTTTTAACCATAATTGCCTCCTGTGAATCCCGGGATTCTTGTCGCTTTCAGGAATTCCTGCGTAACTTCGTGCCTGCTTTCTTTGATTTCACGAGGTGTTCCATATTCTACAATCTTTCCATCAGAGAGCATAGCCACGTTATCGGCGATCCTGAACATACCAAGAATATCATGACTGATAACAACATATGTTTTCTTAATATATGACTGGGTCTCTCTGATCAAATCCAGTATCGTAAGGGATATAACCGGGTCCAGCGCGCTTGTCGGTTCATCGAAGAGAATAATATCGGGGTCGAGAATGAGGGCCCGCGCGAGGCCTACCCTCTTTTTCATGCCGCCTGACAGTTCCCCGGGTATCTTCTCCATGAAATCGAGGAGCCCTACCTGTTTCAATCGTTCTTCAACAACCTGCTTCAATCTCTCTATCGGACATTTTCCGATGCTCCCTCAACGGAAAAGCCACGTTGTCAAAAACATTCATCGAATCAAACAGCGCGGCCTCCTGGAAGAGCATACCGAATGATTTTCTTACCTCGTTAAGAGCTTTGTCGTTGAGTTTCGTTATCTCCGTGCCGTCCACCCATATCTCACCGCTATTCGGTTTCAGAAGACCGATAATATGTTTTAAAAGAACGCTTTTCCCACCGCCGCTTTTTCCGATAATGACCGTTATTTTCCCTTTTTCTATCTCAAGATTGACGCCATCAAGCACCTTCTGGCTGCCGAAACTCTTCTGGAGATCGATGATTTTTATGGCTATTTCTTCCATATCAGAACATGAGAGAAGTGAGAACATAATCGGAGATAAGGATTGTTACACTGGACAGCACCACTGCTTCCGTCGTGGCCCTCCCGACTCCTTCCGCTCCACCCCTTGTATTGTAGCCTTTATAACAGGAGATAATACTGAGAATGAGACCAAAAACCGCCGCCTTGACAAGACCATTATAAATATCGGCAAGTTCGACGCTCTTCTCGATCCTGTTCATGAAAGCGCCTTCGTTAACCCCGAGCATCTTTACACCAACGATGTAACCGCCGATAATGCCGAGAAAATCAGAGATGACTGTTAGAACGGGAAGCATGAGAAAGGAGGCGACAACCCGAGGAGCGACGAGGTATTTAATGGGATTCAAGGCCATAACGGTAAGCGCATCGATCTGTTCCGTCACCCGCATTGTTCCAATTTCGGCAGCCATCGCCGAACCGGCCCTCCCGGTGACCATGAGGCTGGTAAGGACCGGCCCCAATTCTCTCGTCATGCTTAGTGTCACGATAACCCCGATGAGGCCTTCAGCGCCAAATTTTTTGAAACCGTACGATGATTGAAGAGCCAGAACCATACCGGTAAAGGTGCCGGTAATGAGGACCACCAAGAGCGAATGGACACCGACAAATTCCATCTGTTTAAAGATGTAATCAAATTTAAAGGGTCTACGGAAACTCAGGTAGATGCTCTGACCGAACATTCTGCCGATACCGCCTGCCTGCCATACAATGTTCAGCACGAATTTGCCGAATTTTCTTACAAAATCATCAAACATAGAATCGTGGCACCCTCTTTGAGATCTTACAGAGAATCTCGTAGGGAATCGTCCCTGCGTGCTCTGCAATCTCATCGGCAGTGATTGTTTGTGTATTGCCCTGACCCAGTAAAATCACTTCCTCACCGACATCAACACCGTCAACAGCCGTAATGTCAACGAGTGACCAATCCATGCAAACTGTTCCAACAATACTGCATTTTATGTCTTTTATCAATACAAAACCTTTATTGGAAAGGGATCGTGGATACCCATCGGCATACCCTACCGGTATATAGGCAATCCTTCTCTTTTTTTCGGTCACATAGGTCCTCCCGTAACTGAGGGACTTTCCTGCGGGAAATTCACGAATAAGGGCAATTTTTGTTACAAATTTCATGACCTGTTTGAGACGAAGTTTTTCGGCAAGATTACTGGCGGGATAAGAACCATAGAGACTTATGCCAACACGGACCATATCAAAATGGGCTTCAGGATACTCTATCATGCCCCCGCTGTTTGCCATGTGCGCTATATTCGGCTTAACACCAATATCCGTGAGCGCCAATCGGGCCTCATGAAATGAAGCCACCTGTTTTAACCCGTAGTCATCCCGTATCTCGGAAGAAGCGAAATGGCTCATGAGGCCTTCGCAGACAACATTTCGGACACTCCTCAACTGTTGCCCCACAAAAGACATATCACCGACGCTGAAACCAAGCCTTCCCATGCCGGTATCGACTTTTATATGGACTCTAAGCGGTTTTTCAAAGGAGGAGCAGGTATCCACGATTTTTTCCAACATACGGGCGTCGTAAATAACCATGCTGAGTTCATTTTTAATAACCGGTCCGATCTCATCCCAGGGGAAAAGACCGCTCATAACGAGTATGGGTAACCGTATGCCTTTTTCTCTCAGTTCAATACCTTCATCGACAGTGGCAACGCCCAGATAGTCAACCCCTGTTTTTTCAAGCTTCCGCGACACTTCCACCGCGCCGTGACCATACGCGTTAGCCTTGACGACACAGAGCGTTTTCGTTCCGGCGGTAATACGGGATTTAATCACCTGGAGATTTTCCTCCAGAATACCCAAATCGATAAACGCAATTGCTCTCTCTGTACCTGTTACCATGTCCTCTCCATTATTATTCCGTTTTGAAGTTCCGAAAAACCTTTTCACATGCATCGAGCGTTTTTGCTATCTCATCGTCGCCGTGAGAAAGGGTCAGAAAGGCGGCCTCGAATTGGCTGGGGGCAAAAAATATTCCCTCTTCGAGCATCCCCTTAAAATATTTTTCATAGGCCTTCCTGTCACGACGCGTTTGCGCTCTCATAGTCGTGAACATCACCCTCGGCAAAAAAACCGGTAAACATCCCTGTCGCGCTGTTGATCGTATAGGGGATTCCGTGTCTGCGGGCACATGCAAGCATGCCCGATTTCAATGTATCTCCCCCTTTGCGAAGGACCTCATAGCTGTCCTGATGTTCTTTTAAATAACTGAGTACATAGAATCCAGCCCGAGTCGCGATAGGATTTCCCGACAGTGTCCCTGCCTGATATACGTCCCCCAGTGGTGAGACTTTCTCCATGATTTCTTTTCTGCCGCCGAATGCGCCGATAGGAAAACCTCCGCCGATGATCTTTCCGAGACAGGTCAAATCGGGCCGGATATTAAAGAGAGACTGGGCACCACCAAAGGCCACCCGGAACCCGGTGATCACTTCATCGAAGATAAGAAGAATACCTTTTGCGCTGCATAACTCCCGGACCCCCTGCAGGAAACCTTCTTCAGGAAGTATAACTCCCATGTTGCCCATAATGGGCTCAAGAATGACACAGGCAAGGTCATCTGTTTTTTCAGTAATGGCCTGCAGGCTTTCAAGATGGTTAAATTCTGCCACATAGGTATGCTTTGCAAGGTCTTCCGGGATGCCCTTACTGTCCGGGATACCGAAGGTCGCAAGCCCCGAACCGGCCTTGACAAGGAGGCTATCCACGTGTCCATGATAACATCCGCGCAATTTGATAATCCCGTCTTTCCCGGTAAAGCCCCGCGCGAGCCGTACAGCACTCATCGTGGCTTCCGTGCCGGAGCTTACGAGCCGTATCTTTTCCATGGAAGGAAAGGCATCGCAAATAAGTTTTGCGAGCTCAATCTCATAGGGATGACATGCGCCGAAGCTTGTTCCCTCTTCAAGAGCCGCACGTATCTCAGAGTTAAGACCATCGTGGGCATGGCCGAGCATGATCGCCCCCCAGGATGCCACGTAGTCGAGATACTGGTTGCCATCGACATCGAAAAGATAAGCCCCTTTTCCGCGCTTCACATAAAACGGCTCGCTGCCTACAGATCTAAAAGCCCGGACAGGGCTATTAACCCCGGCAGGTATCAGCTTTTGTGCTGCTTCAAATAATATCTGTGATTTTTCTCTATTCATGATTTGTAAACATCAACCTCCATAATACAACCGGTTGTTCCACTCAGTCTTTTGACCCCAATCCTCTCCGTCTTTCCCTGACCCCTGATCCCAATATCTAACCCGATCCCTGCTTCACACAGGGTTCACCGCAAAAGATGTTTTTTTAAACTCCCGCTTACTGAAAAAGATACGGTAATCGTTTATACCTGTCTCAAGAGCAATACGCTCTACGCTTTTCATACAATCCTCATAGCGCTTCCCGTGGACCATCGTATAGAGGTTGTATGGCCAATACCCCCCTGTATCTCTCTCGTAGCAGTGGCTCACTTCAGGAAAAGAAGCCATCACAGTGCCTGTCTTCTCCACGTCTTTTTCATCAACCTTCCATACCACCATTGTATTATGAGAATAGGAAACCTTCCTGTGGTACAGCACTGCCGCCACTCTTCGCAGTACCCCCGATGTCTTCAAACTCTTCAGGGTGCTGATCAATTCGTCCTCGTTCATCCCTATTGTCTCTGCCATCTCTTTGTATGGCCTGTCGGTCAGAGGAAATTGAGACGGCAGCTCGGCGAGAATCTTCTTCATATAGTCTATTTTTACACATCCATCGGCGTCATTTCAAACAAATTCAACCTCATATCCTCCCTCATGCTCGCCGTACTCTATAGATATGAGGTTTTGGGAGTTTACTTACTATATCATTTTATGATAGAAAAGAGGCTATCGGAGAAACTTGCGGTACATTGATAGAAAAAATAAAGGAGTGAAAAGATGGCAAGACCGGCCACGAGAGTTGAACAAATACCACCCTATCTCTTCGCCAGAATCGACAAGAAAAAAGCCGAAGTACGGCAGAAAGGGATTGACCTTATAGATTTCAGTATCGGTGATCCCGACATCCCCACACCGCACAATATCATCGAGGCCATGAACAGGGCTGTGGCTGATCCGAAAAACCACCAGTATCCCAGCTATGAAGGCATGCTTGAATTCAGAAAGACAGTGGCTGACTGGTATAAAAAACGCTTTGGTGCTGACCTTAATCCTGTCAATGAAGTGGTAACACTTATCGGCTCAAAGGAGGGCATCGCCCATATGCCCTGGGCATACGTCGAGGCCGGCGATTATGTCCTTGTGCCGTCACCGGGCTATCCCGTGTACAAGATCGCAACCGTCTTCGCGGGCGGCACGCCTTACATGATGGACCTCAAGGAAGAGAACGCCTTTCTCCCAAAACTTGAAGAGATACCGGAAGAAGTCTGCAAAAAGGCAAAGCTTCTTTTTCTCAACTATCCCAATAATCCCACAGGCGCCATCGCTGATGACAGCTTCTACGAAAAAGCAGTTGCCTTCGCGAAAAAATATGACATCCTTCTCTGTCACGACGCGGCCTACAGCGAAATCGCTTACGAAGGGTACCAGCCGAAGAGTATCTTTGCCTTCGATCCGGAAAAGAAATATTCTGTCGAGTTCCATTCTCTTTCAAAGACATACTGTATGACAGGCTGGAGGATTGGCTTTGCTGTCGGCAACGCAGAGGCTATTTCAAATCTCGGAAAACTGAAAACGAACATCGATTCCGGCGCCTTTCAGGCGATCCAGTATGCCGGCATCGAGGCCATGACCGGTGATCAGACCTCCGTTGCCTCGTTGAACAAGAGGCTCCAGAAGCGCCGCGACATGGTCGTTGAAGGTCTCGCCGCCATCGGTATCACTGTGCCGAAACCAAAGGCCACATTCTATATCTGGGCAAAGGTCCCAAAAGGTTATACCTCGGCGGATTTCTGCGAGAGGCTCATCGAAGAACAAGGGCATCGTCGTAACACCGGGAAGCGGCTTCGGCGACGCCGGAGAAGGCTATTTCCGCATCTCCATCACCATCGGTGAAGAGCGGATTGAAGAGGCGATGAAACGTCTGAAGAAGTTCGCCTTCTGAGAAATACCGAGTTGCATTCGAAGGTGCACCAAGACGACGATAAAAAAACCTGCACAAGCAGGTGCCTATCGAACAGCTCACACAGTGAGCGAGAAGGGGTGGCTCCACGGGCTTATGCTCGTGGAGGGGGGCGACGTGAGCCCCAGAAATAGATGAATTTCTTCAGTAACTATGCTACTATGCATTGAGTTCAAAAAAAGCGCCCATAGCTCAATTGGATAGAGTGCTGGACTTCGAATCCAAAGGTTGCAGGTTCGATTCCTGCTGGGCGCATTAATAATATCAATAAGTTATCAAGCATATCAATATTTCACAAGCATTCTGTGCTACCCTATAGCTACCCTTCGGGTAATTTTGACTCTTTTTTGCGATCATAAGAAAAAATGTTTTTCGATGTGGCCAGCTGACATACAGTTGTCACGGTTGTCTACTATACTTTATTTATAAAGGAGGAAATTATGGCGCACTTAGTAGAAACAATGATTTATGTGGGAGACCGTTTTTATGATATGCTATAATCGTGGAGGACAATGTGGCGTAGACTGTGAAAGACTCGAGAGGAGAAAAGCGATGATACAAAACGATTCTAGCGGCCTCTTTACTGTACTGAACCCGAGCGGGTTAGCAAAGGAGGCGATACCTCTTCCGTTAGCCCCAAGGGATCAAAATCTTTCTGGTAAGACGGTTTATTGCATAAGCCAGCACGTAGGAGATGCAGACAGGTTTCTCAAGAAAATAGCAGAATACCTGCCTTCATTGATCCCAGGTGTGAAAGCGGTATTTCGCAAGAAAACAAGCGCCTACATGTCCGATGATCCCGAATTATGGGACGAGATAAAGAAGGAGGGTGCAGCCTTTATTTACGGCTGCGGGGCCTGAGGCTCATGCTCCATGTGGGGTGCCCACTGGTCTATTCTCCTCGAGAAAGCAGGTGTACCGGGTGTTTACGTAATCGATGAACCCTTTAAAGCCGATGTGCAGATGAGCTGTGACAAGGAGGGGATGCAGGGCCTGCGCCGGGTTGTTGTCCCCCATCCCTGCGGCGATGTGTCAGATGCCGACGTGCCCCCGATTGCGTCCCGGTTGGTCGAGGCGTTGACGCTGCCTCTTACCGACAGTGAAGAATCTCCCACAAAAAAAGAGATGAAGCAGCAGACAAGGGTGGTCTTCAAGGGCACCTTGGACGAGGTCCAGACCTTCTTTTACCGGAACGGCTGGTCCGATGGCCTTCCCGTTCTCCCCCCTACAGAGGAATCAGTTCGGGCCATGTTGAAGGGGACAAGTCACACGCCGGACGAGATCGTGACTACGGAGATGCTGCCGGAGAGCCAGATCGTCACAGTAGAGAAGGTAGCGGCGGTAGCCGTGATGACTGGCTGTGAACCAAATTACATGCCCGTTCTGCTCGGTATGGTTGAAGCCTTTTCGGATGACCGCTTCTCGTCATCCGTCCGCTCGACATCGTCGTTTTCCTTTGTCACCATCGTGAATGGACCCATTGCAAAGCAGATAGGTATGAATGCCGGCACCAACGCCCTGGGATCGAGCACAGGCAATAAGGCTAATGCTGCGATCGGACGTTTTTTGAGATTGGCAATTATCTGCCTAGGAGGGTCAAGAAGCGGTATTAACGACTTAAGCAGTATCGGTAACCCCGCCAAATATAGTTTTGCCTTCGCGGAAAATGAGAGCAGGAGCCCTTGGGATCCTTTTCATGTTTCCGCGGGCTTCAAGTCTGACGAGAGTGTGGTGTCGATCTTGTCCGGAGGATACAGCCACCACTCGCCCTTTGGACACGTAGATCTGGACCGGATCGCCAAGAGTATTGCCACATATGAGCTGCCAACAGGCGTCTTGGTCATCATGGATCCCACGTGGGCAAAAAAGGTCTCGGAGCAGGGCTATACCAAGCAAGAAGCCGAGGAATATATCTGGTCGCATGCGACGAAGACGGTTGCCGAGTTCAGGTCCGATTTTTTCTACCCGCCATTTATCGAGCCGTCACTCAGGGGAAAGCCATGGTACGGCCAGACAGGTCTGTGGCCTACCACATACCTGGATCTTCCTCTTGATGGGGTGGTACAGGCATTTCCCAAGGGTAGCATCCTGATCGCAGTGGTCGGTGGTGAAACGAATCCTTATGTTCAGGCTTGGCAATTCTCGCGGCCTCGCTCGGTCTCCGTTGATAAGTGGAGGTAGTCAGGATGACACCGAGTGGAGGAGGCTTCATTGGACTGGGCGCTACCGGAGAGGGCTCGGCTGGTGGTCGACTAAAAGGCAGGGTGGCCATTATAACGGGGGCCGGCACAGTTTCGTCACCAGTCAGTCACGAGCCAATCGGTAACGGGCGAGCGGCGGCGATCGCCTTCGCTGCCGAAGGTGCCAGGGTCATGGCCGTGGATATTGATGAGTCTGCTGCTGATGAGACGAGGAGGAATATCGAGGCAACTGGTGGGGTCTGCTCGGTTTTTCACGCGAACGTCGCTGTTGCCGATGATTGCCGCTCCATGGTGGAGCAGGCTCTTCGTCTGTATGGCCGAATTGACATTCTTCACAACAACGTGGGGATCGTACCCCGGAAACCCAGCGGCATCCTTGGGGCTGACGAAGAGGATTGGGATCTCGTGATGAACGTCAACCTGAAGAGCATTTTTCATACATCGCGAGCCATCATTCCCACTATGGCCGCCCAGGGACAAGGAGTTATCTTGACCGTTTCCTCCGTGGCGGCAGTGCGTCACGGTGACCCCAAAATGTTTATCTACACCGTTTCGAAAGCGGCGGTTAACTCCCTTACACAGAGCCTTGCGGTCGAACTGGCGGACAAAGGGATTCGAGTCAACTGTATAATGCCTGGGTTGATCGACAGCCCGGTCATTTATCAGAGCCTCCTGCAGTTCTACGACGGTGATCCGGAAAGAATGAGACGTGAAAGGAGTCAACGGATCCCGATGAAACGGATGGGCCTGCCATGGGACGTGGCTCACGCGGCAGTATTCCTTGCCTCTGACGAGGCCCAGTACATTACTGGTCAGATACTTGCTGTAGATGGCGGGCTGTGGGCAATGGGAGGATGAGGAAGATTTGGGTATTACTGGCGAGAACCCTCTTTCGGACAATGCCTGGGGTTTATCGCACAATAACAGGGAGGAACAATTATGCGAAGAGGATCGTTTCAAATGGTGAAGTTTTTCAGTTCCATCGTTTTGATGTTGTCGCTCATTTACACCGGTACCTCCGAAGGGGCAGAAAAGGCTGCACCGAAACCCGTAGCGAAAGCAGTACCAGCCCCAACTGTTCAGCCCCAGTACGGGGGTGTTCTGAAGATCATCGAAATCAATGGTCCCAAAACTCCATTCGGATGGCCGGCTGAGACAGTCGGTGAATCTGTAGTAGCGTCAATCCCCGCAATTCAAACCTTGGTGCGCCAATACTTTGATGGTCATGTTGAACCGATGCTGGCAACAGCTTGGAAAATCGCACCGAACAAAAGTTCGATCACGTTCACTCTGAGAAAGAATGTGAAATTCCACGATGGAACCGATCTCGATGCTAACGCCGTTAAGTTTAGTCTCGAGGCAACAAAGGCTGCCAAAGCTGCAGGGACGGATGCCTGGGCTTCTATCGATGTCATTGACGAGCACACAATCAAAGTGAATCTCTCGGAATACCAGAATACATTACTCAGCCGTTTTTCTTCCGTGACTACTTCCGGCATAGTTTCACCCACCGCGTACAAGACAAAGGGCGCCGATGGAGTGAGGTGGCATCCTGTCGGCACCGGCCCTTTTGAGTTTGTGAGCTTTGAACGTGACGTTCGTACCGTTTACAAGAAGTTTCCGGGCTATTGGCAGAAAGGCAAGCCTTATCTCGATGGTGTAGAGTATTTGTACATCAAGGATCCAATGACGGAGGCAAGTGCAATGCTAACCGGGGAAGCACATATTCTCAATCTAGAAACCGGCAAAATTGCAGCAGACCTGAAGGCAGAGGGCCTTGGTGTTTTTACCAACCCCACGGGTGTTGTTTGCCTTTTACCGGATAGCTCAAATGCCGATTCTCCCTTCGCAGACAAAAGAGTCCGAGAGGCAATAGAGTATGCCATTGACAGAGAGGCTATCGCAAAAGCAAAAGGCTATGGTTTCTGGCGAGCGGCTTACCAGTTGCCCCCCGTGGGAACGATGGCTTATGATAAGAATTTCCAGGGCCGAAAGTACAACCCGGAAAAAGCAAAACAATTACTCACTCAGGCCGGTTATAAAGAAGGTATAAAAATCAAGATGTATCCACAGCCTTGGGCTGTTGATCGCGATGTAGCCTTGGCAATTCAAGGGTACCTGGCTAAAGTAGGAATAACAGCTGACGTCGAGTTTGCAGACCAGGGGAAGTTTGTTGAGTATCGAAGAGGGGGATGGAAGAATGCACTTCTTATCCATGCGCTCGGTCTCCGACCCAATTTTCTTCAGTTCCTCACAGAATACCTTGCACCAACCTCCGCTGATTTTCCGAGCGTGAAGAAACCGGCGGGGGAGGAAGCCCTCCTCAAGGATGGACTGTCAACTCTTAATCCTGAGATACCGAGAATACAAAAGCTTTTGAAGCTGCTTTATGATGATACTACCGTAATCCCTATTCACGACGCAGTGCGGGCCTGTGTTTTTCAGAAAAACGTTCACGACACGGGCCATCTTAAGCTCGCAACATGGCCCTTTTGGACTCCCGAACAAGCTTGGCTGAGCAAGTGAGCCTGAGGAGGGGGTGGTGACAATGTTTATCATCCACCGGAGTCTTCAATCCATCACGATATTCACAGAGGGGGTTCATTCAGGCCCGTCAAAACGACGAGCCTCGAATGCCTCCTTCAGCTACCACGCATGAGCGTAAGATTATAGGTTTACGGGAAATACTTTAGAGGAGTGCAGTCAGTTATTCAAGAATAAGGAGGCGTACATATGGAGAGTAGTAATAATGGCAGTACCTATGAAGTCATAAGCCCTTGGGCTGAAGCGGACCCGGTGCCTTTGCGTGGCATAACGCCACGCCTTGAGAACATGACGGGAAAAAAGATCGGTCTCTTCTGCAATTCCAAGCGGGCGGCAGCACTTATGCTGTCCGCGGTCGAGAAAAAGCTGAAGGAACGCGATTCTACAACCACCACAAGTTGGTATGATTTCACTGAGGTCAATGTACCGGAAATTCTGACGAAAAACAGGGCGAAATTTGAAGCCTGGGTAAGGGGGGTCGATGCCGTTATTCTTGCGGTAGGTGACTGAGGTTCCTGCACGAAGTATCTCGTTCATGACGCGATCTCTGTTGAGGAGATGCAGCGGCCGGCAGTTCTGCTGGCGAACGAGGGCTTCGTGATCGACGGGCAGTCTGCCTCGTCAAACAAGGGTATGCCAGGCGTACGGATCGTATCGGAGAGTGTGCCCTGCGAATGCAGTGTCATGGATGAAGCTGAGACCGGCATCAACGAAGTGATGGACCGGATTGTGGAGGCACTCACAACGCCCCTCACTGCCGATGAAGCGTCACCGAAGACGAAAGAGAAGGAAAAGTCCACGAGAATAGCCTTTAAGGGAAGCCTGGAAGAAGTTAACCGCTTCTATTACAGGAGAGGATGGGGGGATGGTCTCCCCGTTATACCACCGACAGAGGAAGCAGTGAGGGAGATGCTCACCGGGACTGATCTGCCTCCGGACCATATTGTGGGAAAGGTTGAACCCCGGATGGGCAAGGCAACTATCGAGAAAATTGCCGTGAATGCGGTTATGGCCGGTGCATTGCCCGTACATATGCCGGTACTGATAGCTTGCGTGAACGTAATCCTGGACCCTCTTTCATTATTCGGAACGTTTAACACTAGTACCGGTTCCTGGACACCTTTCTGGGTTATCAACGGCCCCATCAGGGGTGACATACATGTGAACAGCAGTTCAGGAGCCCTAAGCCCGGGTAATATCGCCAACGCAGCAATCGGACGGGCCATGGGCTTGATCATCAAAAACATAGGGGGGGCGCGCAAGGGTGTGGAGGATATGGGTGTGCTCGGAAACCCAGGGAGATACTCTATGGTAATCGCAGAGAATGAAGAGAGCAGCCCCTGGGAACCGTTCCACGTTGACGCGGGGTTCGGGAAAGACGAGAGTGCAGTCAGCTTCTTCTATCCCAACTGCTACAGCCAAATCTGGCCCTATGGCTCCGATGACAGGGGCATACTCAATGCGATCATCTATAACCTTCAGCCCGGTAGAGGAGGATTAAGTTGTTTCATAATAACCCCTGTTCACGCGAGGATCCTTGCGCAGAAGGGATGGACAAAAGAGATGATTCGGAACTATGTGTCCAAATTTGCCCGCGTTCCCGCATACCGGCATCCCCATCTGTACGAGACAAATAAGGCAATAGCAAAGCAGGGGGCGGTCCCCATGAACGGTATGGACTCCATGGCCATCATACCAGTTCCGGACTACATCAGGATTCTTGTAGCCGGTGGGCCCGGCGCTTTCATCGGTCTTGTCTGCGGGTCGGCCCTTGGAGGAGCGGAGTGGCTTACTAAGAAGATAGACTTGCCCGCCAACTGGAACAAGCTGGTTGCCAAATACCGGAATGTGGCGCCTTTATATGAAAGATATTAAGAAATAAACGATCGTTTTTGTTGAAGCGGCATTCTCGAAGTGAGTGCATTTGCCCCCCGCAGAAACGAAGCGATAGCATTGGATGACAGCGAGACTTTTTTGACTGACTTTTATAGAGTGCATTACTGGCCTCTTCGGGGTGAGCAATTTCTACCCTCAGCCTGAAGAAGTCAGGAAGGGCACACGTTCTTATGAATGACTTAATTGTTTGTGGAGAAACCAACTGTAGGGCACGCATACTGGGTGGTTAAATCAGGACATGACTTGAACGGGAGGTATTATTACTCTGGCAATAAAACAACTAAGTTTCCGTCATTCCGGCGAAAGCCGGAATCCATTGAAAAGACTGGATGCCGGATCAAGTCCTGCATGACAACACTTGAGATATTTACTTGCCGGAGTAATAATACCTGGAAAGAGTCTCTTTGTCCATATTTGCGTGAAGATGAACATCCTTTTCTGCGCATAAGAAGCTTTTCCCATTAGATATATTATATGCCTTATCCCACTTTTGTGATTATACCCCTCTCAAAATTGCCCCACAGTCGACTTTATCACTTACCCCGATGTTCTTACCCTGGCAACACCATTAAAACACATTTTTCTAAGGTAGTTTTTCAAAATGTTATTTCGGATGTCATTAATAGCTTCCTGTACTCAACGAAAGTGAACCTTTGGTAACTATACCAGCTTTCACCTGGTAATCCTCTATACAGATGACCTGACCCCAATAAACCGGTCCAGTTCATATGTTAGAATCTGGACAGAAAAGGAGGATATTGGGAATGGGCAAGAATACGTATCAACCGGAACAGATCATCGCAAAACTAAGGGAAGTGGAAGTACGCTTGAGCAAGGGACAGACGGTCGTGGAGATAGTCCGCCAGATGGGAATCACCGAGCAAACGTACTATCGCTGGAGGAAGGTATACGGAGGCATGCAGGTGAACCAGGCATTAAGGCTCAAGGCACTTGAGAAGGAAAACTCCCAACTCAAGAGACTGGTAGCTGATCTCTCGCTGGATAACGCCATCCTCAAGGAGGCGGCCAGGGGAAACTTCTAAGCCCGGCCAAGAGATGCCGGGCAGTAGAACACGTCCGGGAGGTACTCCACGTACCACAACGACGTGCCTGCAGGGTATTGGGACAGGCCAGATCAACACAGCGGCATAAACGTCCTCTACCGCGGGAAGAACAACAAGTAACGAAACGGATCATAGAGCTGGCCAAAGAGTATGGACGATATGGCTACAGAAGGATAACAGCCATGCTGAAAAACGAGGGATGGAAGGTGAATCACAAGAGGGTGGAGAGGATCTGGAGACAGGAAGGATTGAAGGTACCACAGAAACAACCCAAAAGAGGCAGGCTCTGGCTCAATGACGGCAGCTGTATACGACTGCGTCCCCTGCATAAGGACCATGTATGGAGCTACGATTTTGTGGCTGAGAGAACAACTGATGGACGGGCATTGAGGATCCTCGTGATTGTCGATGAATACACGCGGGAATGCCTTCAGATCATTACGGCCCGCCGTCTTACCTCCCAGGATGTCCTCGATGCACTATTCACCCTCTTCATCAACAGGGGAGTTCCCGAGTATATCAGATCAGACAACGGACCCGAGTTCACCGCAAAGGCAGTAAGGAAGTGGCTTGGTAAGCTTGGAGTGGGAACCCTCTTCATCGAGCCTGGTAGTCCCTGGGAAAACGGGTATGTTGAATCTTTCAACGGTAAGCTAAGAGATGAACTGCTCAATAGAGAGATCTTCACAACCCTCACCGAAGCCAAGGTGCTGATCGAGAACTGGAGAAGAGAGTACAACGCCATCAGGCCGCACAGTTCTTTGGGTTATAAGCCGCCTGCGCCAGAGACAAGAACACCATATCTGCGGTACCCTCTGACGGAGGCTCAAAAAACAGGAGGAAGTCCAACTCTGAAGGTGGTACAATGAGTGGGGGCAGGTCAGTCTATTTTGCAGATCTCACACCTGAAATTAAGGCTCTCATTGATCGTGCCGGTTTTGTGTCCATGGCCAACGGCGGGATGTATATAAATAAGGTCGGCGCAGCTGTGATTGCTGTACGTCGTTCCGGCGCGGTACACACCCTGGACTCCATAAATCATTTCTTTCTTGGTGCACAGATGATAATTATTGGTCGAGGTATTGGCGTGGGCAGGGATAAGGGGGACGTGGAGAAAGATGAAGAAGGTGTTCAGGCAGTAACGTTACTCTGGGCAACGGATGGCCTGGTGTCTTAAAAAGTTGCATGGCTGAGTTAGGTATCTTAACCGTGGACGATCAAGCATTGCTTCCTGTAGTGTTGGCTTTGTATATTTTTCCGATATGCAAGATTGCAAGTGGCATTCAACGATTCTACAGTGGAGTAAATAAC
>CAWAOG010000007.1:0-86951 GCA_963783625.1 uncultured delta proteobacterium
TCATTAGTTTCTCAAAAGAGAATTCTAGAAAATCCGTTTGTTTCGTAACCGGTGTTCCCGGTGCTGGCAAAACATTGGTCGGACTCCATATAGCGACTACACACATTGATAAATCCAACGATCTCTATAGCGTTTTTCTTTCTGGGAATGGCCCTCTTGTAGCAATTTTACGAGAAGCATTGACTCGTGATAAAGTTAAACGAGAAAAAGCAATGGAGGTAAAATCAAGAAAGGCGAGGCGATGAGCGAGGTTAAGATGTTTATCCAGAATGTACACAATTTCCGCGATGAATGTCTTGTTGATCTGACATCAGCCCCGATCGAGCATGTTGCTCTATTTGATGAAGCTCAGCGAGCTTGGAATTTAGAACAAACATCGAATTTTATGAGCCGAAAAAAGAATCGGCAAAATTTCAATCAGTCTGAGCCAGAGTTTCTAATTTCTTGTCTTGATCGACATAAAGATTGGGCTGTGGTTGTTTGTTTAGTTGGAGGTGGTCAGGAAATAAATACTGGCGAGGCGGGAATCAGTGAATGGATTCAGTCACTGGAACGATCATTTACTGATTGGGATATCTATATTTCTGATCGGCTCACCGATAGCGAATATAATGCAGGAGAGATGTTGAAAGAATTAGAGTCACGACCCAATGTAGAATACAATGAGTCGTTACATCTTGCTGTTTCAATGCGTTCTTTCCGAGCCGAAAATGTTTCGCTACTTGTTAAACAATTGCTCGATCTCAATATCGATGAGGCAAGAAATACACTTGAAAAAGTGAAAGAAAAATATCCAATTGTTATCACGCGCGATCTTGCCAAAGCAAAAATATGGCTAAAACAACAAGCGCGCGGTACAGAACGATATGGAATTGTGGTTTCATCACAAGCAGAGAGATTAAAACCACATGCAATATTTGTAAAATCACCAATGAATCCAATACATTGGTTCCTTGATGGAAAAGATGATGTTCGTTCTTCATATTATTTAGAAGATGTAGCCACAGAATTTGATGTTCAGGGATTAGAACTTGATTGGGTATGTGTAACATGGGATGCTGATTTTAGATATACTGAAAAAGGTTGGAAGCATTGGTCATTCGTTGGAAATAAATGGAATCATATTAACAAAGAGGAGCGACAAAACTATCTGAAAAATGCTTATCGCGTACTTCTAACACGTGCTCGTCAAGGAATGGTAATTGTTGTTCCTGAGGGTGATGTTGAGGATTGTACTAGACCACCTAAGTTTTACGATCCAACTTTTGATTATTTAAAAGAAATAGGTTTTACTGTAGATTTAATTATTTATGAAGACGGTGGGGGCGTCATAAAATTATAAAATTGTGCACCCCAATTTCTGGCTGAAGTGATTGCCCCGCTTATCCGCATGCCGGGTGATTCGTTATCGATGCATATTATATAAAATGCGGGTTGATACGATTGTAATAATCCGAGGACCCAGCAGGATAGCTGAGGGGCGAGGGTGGAATCGACGACGGTTCGGATGTGGTTTTTCTTTTCTCTTTGTGTTGGCCGAAACGATTTTTGATGGATAGCGCGAAAACAAGGGGTTGTCAAGCGGAAGTGTAGCAGCGCTACATTGAGGATTGCGCGGCCCCGCAGTTGACAAAGCTTGCCGCAAAAAGCGCTTCGGCCATAAGCTCGTTATCGCAACACCCGCTGCTGCAACGTATCCTGCATATCCCTCCCGTCATCGAGAATACAGTGAACATAGACATTATTTCCGATGATTTGATAGATGATCCTGTATGGTTTGAAAAATACCTCCCTGAATTCGAGGACGCCGATGCGTTCTAATTCGGGCGGAAGATGCCCACGGTCCGGCATTTTTTCAAGTTTCAAAATTGCTTTTTCGAGGTTATCTATCAGAATATTCGCGTTGCCGGCGGAATCGTTCCGGGAAACATATCGATAAATATCGAAAAGGTCTTTTTCGGCATCTTCGTTTCAATATATTCAAATGCAGTGTCAGCGAACTCAGCAGGATAGCTATAACGAACCAGTTAAAATGTCATAATAAGCATAGTATGTCTAATAATTGTCGACATACTATGCTTAATTGTGCTATCATTATGGAGAGGATAGCCGGATGATGGAGAACTTGAGAAAGAAGGTACCAAGTGAGGAATTTGACTACCAGATACTGCTGGACGCTTTGAAAAGAGTAACGAACGTCCGCGGGATAAGATTACCGTGCTCCTGAAGCGAAAAGACATTATTCGCGTGAAAAAGGGCATTTACATATTCGGCGAAAGATACGCACGGCGGCCATTCTCACGGGAGGTTCTGGCAAACATGATCCTTGGACCATCCTATGTGTCATTGGATTATGCTCTCCATTATTATGGTCTGATACCTGAACGGGTTGAGACCGTTACGTCCGTTATTTCCGGGCGAAACAGGCAATTCGCAACCCCGGTTGGCCTCTTTACCTATCGTGGAATTCCTCGTAACGCATATCCTGTCGGTATTGATCAGGTTGAAATCGAGGGTCGAAGATTTTTCATAGCCACACCGGAAAAGGCGCTTTGCGATAAACTTTATGATTCCCGCGGTATTTGTATTCGCAGCAGATCCGCATTGAAAGACTATCTGTTCATGAGCCTTCGTATTGATGCGGAGGAACTGCAAAAGCTCGATGCTCAAGCTCTAAATCTAATAGGTGAGCGCTACCGGTCTCGTAAGGTACGTCTATTGGCGGGAGTGGTTAGTCATGATGCGGTTGGGGGAAGAATATGAATAGCGCTTTGACACAAATGATGGACCGATATGAACCACGTACAGTAGAAGACCGCGTCAGGGCCCTCAGAGAAATTCTGCAGGAACTTGCACTTCTTGGCCTGTGGCGAAGCAAGTTCTTTGAGAAAGCCGCTTTCTATGGCGGCACGGCCCTGAGGATACTCTACGGAATGGACCGATTTTCAGAAGACCTGGACTTCTCCTTGTTGAAGCCGATGTCTGGTTTTGATATTGCCCGATACGCCAATGCTTTGGAACGGGAGCTGGCCTCTTTTGGTTTTGAGGTAGCAGTAACAAAAAAACAGAAAGTCGGAGAGAGTCCTGTTCAATCGGCATTTCTGAAAGCAGATACATTGAAATTACTGTTGGCCATAGAAACAACGGGAGGTTTTTCCTCGCAGATTCCCAGAGGACAGGTAATAAAGATTAAGCTTGAGGTCGACACGAATCCTCCGCCGGGTTTCAACACGGAAAATCGTTTTTTACTTCAGCCCATTCCATTTTCAGTAAAGGCTTTCAGTCTTCCGGACCTGTTTGCCGGCAAAATGCACGCTGTTCTTTGCCGTCGCTGGAAGGGCAGGGTTAAGGGGCGTGACTGGTATGATATGGTGTGGTTTGCGGCTAATCACCCACAACTGCATTTGAATCATCTTCGGGAAAGAATGATACAAAGCGGTCATTTGGAGAAGGAAACAAAACTGGACAAGAAAACCTTTATCGATCTTATCCGGTCGGCCATAGAGAAACTGGACGTCGAACAGGCACGCAAAGAGGTAAGGCCTTTCGTGAAAAATCAGGAGGCCCTTGAAGTGTGGAGCAGAGAGTTTTTCTTTGATGTGGTCGGGAGAATAGTGGTGACATAAACATCGGTAAACCATTTAGACAGGAAATGCCTATCGGAAGTTGAGTGATGCCGCTTTATCAAGAGTTTTATGGAATCTCATATGTGTTGCGTACCATGGATATTGACTTTGCCGTACAACTTCTGAAAGGAAAAAAGTCCTTCAGGATAGATTTCCCGGGGATCATTACCTCTCATGGTTTCACCTCATTTTTCACACGATCGGGATCGAAACATTCTCTGAAGGTTTTACAGCAGATACCCACGGATGTGGATGGACTATTGCGTCAAGTACCACGCGGGCAAGGAACCGGGGAGGTGAAGGATGATGAAAACCCTATGGTCCCGCGATTCCTATGACGCCGCAGGCAACGCGGGCGCCTGCATTTCCGGTCGGTTGTGTGGTCATGTCGTCAGATGCTTCGTGAATAATGATGCCGCGACCGATAACGGAATTCGGGCCGCTCAGTGAGATGAGGGTATCAGTCCGTTCAAGATGGGCTCTTCCGCTGCTGTCTGCGACAAGATTCCCGAAGTCACCTGCGTGGCGTTCCCCGCTCTCCGGGGCACCGTGTGGTTTTCCCGCGGGATTGTAATGTCCTCCTGCTGAATCTGCGTTCGGAGCCGAGCAATCACCAAACTGGTGGATGTGAAATCCGTGGGCTCCCGGTGTGAGGCCCTTTATATCGGCCACTACTTTTACTCCCAGTTCCACCTTGCTGAACGTCACAGTCCCCGTGACCTTGTTGTTCTGGGTGGGATTGAGAACGGCTATGACCTTAAGAATATCCTGGGCATTGCTGTATACGGCTGTAATGAAAACAATGAGGCCGGCGACTAAACTTGAAAATATAAGTTTTTTCATAGATAACCACCTCCGTTATATTAACCTTTAAGTCCTTCCGCAACATCTGTCAAGGCAGGCGTCTTAGAGACTTAGAAACCCTGGCAATTTCCGTAACCTAGAGAGAAAAATGAGCTTTTCTGTATATATAATCGGCAAATCCTGTTTGCAAAACGTATCGACAGGAATATAGATTTTATCCTTCCGTGCTAATACCGCAGGACCTTGTCGAGAAACCCTTGCAGTTCCGGTGTGGACGGCTTTTCGAAGAGATCGGCCGCGTTGCCGTGTTCCAGGACCCGTCCCTCGTGGATAAAGATAACCTGGTCCGCTGCTTTGCGGGCAAACCCGATTTCGTGAGTAACGATCAGGAGGGGGCGGCCTTCTGTGCGCAGTTCGGAGATCAGGTCGAGTACCTCCACAGTCATTTCCGGATCAAGGGCCGAAGTCGGTTCGTCGAACAAAAGCAGGCGAGGTTTTATGGCCACGGCGCGGGCTATGGCAACCCGCTGTTTCTGTCCTCCAGATAACTGCGCCGGGGTTTTATGCGCGTGTCCCGCAAGCTGAAAACGTGACAGAAGCTGCAGCGCATAGGCGGCGGCATCATCCGGTGAATAGCCGTGTACTTTTTCCAGCGGAAGCGATATGTTCTCCAGGGCAGTCAGATGGGGGAAGAGGTTGAAGGACTGGAACACGACGCCGATGCGGCGCCGGTAGGGCAACAGGTAGTCCTCATCGAACTGCACGGTGTTCCCGTCAAAGGACAGAGTCCCTTTATCCGGGATTTCCAGACCGGCGATGATCCTCAGCAGGGTTGATTTACCGCCTCCGGAGGGGCCCATAACGGCCACGGTCCGCATTTCGGGGATAGAAAGGGAGATCCCGTCGAGGACCACATGGTCACCGTAAGATTTGCTGATATCGGTGAGATCAAGTCGCATAGCGATATTTCTTCTCCAGTTGCTTTGCCCAAAGGGAAATGGGCAATGTCAGCATCAGATAACCCACCGCGAGGGGGAGATAGCTCTCCAGGGTGCTGAAGGTAAAGGAATTCACTTCCTGGGCATTGAGGGTGAATTCGTTGACAGAGATTATCGACAGCAGTGAAGAATCCTTGATCAGCGATGCGAACTGTCCAGCCAGAGGAGGCAGCACCTGGCGGACCACCTGGGGAAAAATAACATAGCGGTATATCTGCAGATGCGTGAAGCCGATGGCACGGGCCGACTCAAGCTGGGATTCACTGATGCTTTCTATACCGGCCCTTATGATTTCGGAGATATAGGCCCCGGCAAACATTGCCAGAATGACAACACCGACAAAGTACCGATTGTCTATGCCGAAGGCGTCGGCGACCACATAGAAGAAAATCAGGATTTGCACGAGCAGCGGGGTTCCTCTGATAATTTCCATATAGACCCTTGCCAGATAACGGAGCGGGAGAAAAGGCAAACGCTGGGCAAGAGCAATAAAAATTCCGATCAGCAAACTTAAAAACAAAGCCGCTGCCGAGATGGCAACCGTCATCAGCCAGCCGTTGATAAATTTCTGCCGATAGACATAGACGGCATCCCAGCCCCAGGCAAATTTAACCTGGCTGAAGATAAACCAGAAAGCCAGACTGAGCAGGAGAAATACCGCCAGCCAGCTGGCAAGGGCGGCGATGGGTGCCACCCGCTCCCCTTTACCATCGCGGGTCATGAAAAAAAATCGTTCCAGTGTATTTCCCCTAAACCCGACAGAACGGGATGCTTGTGTTAACGGAATTATCCTCTGAAATACCGCGCAGGGAATAGCCTCTCATGTATCAAAAATAGAAAGGATATCCAAGCTCTTTGAAGGCTTCTTTCTGTTCTTTTAAATACGTATCACCAAGACGCTCAAATCCGCCCTGTTCACGGAAAGATTTGAGAAACTGGTTAATCTGCGTCTTCAATTGATCATCACCCTTACGCAATGCGATACCCCATTTTTCCTGCTGAAAGGGATTGAGCAGGGCACGGGTATTGGCCTGGTTCTTCTTCCAGTTTTGATACGTGGACATCTGATCATAGATGAAGGCGTCAGCCTTACCCTGGACAACTTCCAGCACCGCGGCAGTTTCTTTGTCCAATACCAGCAGTTTGGCATTCTTGAGATTCCGGGTCGCGAAGGTGTGCCCGGTTGTCCCTTTCTTGACAGCCACGGTGATGCCCGGTTTATCCAGGTCATCAATAGATTTGACGGGAGATTTTTTGCCTGCCAGCAGACAGAGACCTGTGGTCAGATATGGGTCGGAGAAATCGATGGACTGTTTACGTTCATCGGTGATGGTCATGGACGAGATGATAATGTCGATCTTTCCAGTCTTGAGGGCTGGTATGAGCCCGTCAAAGGTGGTATTCTGAATGACGATTTTTTTGCCCAGGGCCTTACCCAGTTCATTAGCCATGTCTACGCTGACACCTTTAGGATTACCTTTTTCATCAGTCATTTCGAAGGGCGGATAGGACAGTTCCATGCCCACCGTCAATGTGTCCTTCATCGCGGGCTCGTTCTTATTCTGACAACCTGCTGCTGCAAGACAAACTGTTACCATAAGCAGCCCAACCATGACTACACGCCATAGAGAAAATATATCTTTCATGTTCGCGCTCCTTTCCTCATAATAAATGGCTACTTAGTATGTATAGCATAAGATTTTATGAATAACAAACAGATGTTCGGTATTCACATATTGACCTTCCTTTACTTGCCGAAGTGATTGCCCCGCGTATCCATGTGTGATATAGTTCGCTATCGATGGAGGAGCTTTCCTGGATTTAATAATAAGCAATTTGCGAATACCCGTTGAAAAAGACGGGATAGATGAGTATGTAAAAGCCGCCGCGCAAAAACTGAATATCAGCGAAAATAGTTTAAAATTCACAAAAATATTGAGCAAGTCACTTGACGCGAGGAGCAAAAAGCAGTTCTACTACGAGATTTCATTAGTCGTCAGTACTGCTGATAATTTCGACAACAAGGAAAATATCCCCCTGTACACGGAAAAAATAGCGACAGAGAGGAAAGCAAAAAACATTGCAGAGAGGCCCATAATAGTAGGTTTCGGTCCTGCCGGTATGTTCGCTGCCCTTGAGCTTATTGATTACGGGATTAAGCCTCTCATATTTGAAAGAGGCAAAAAGATAGAAGAACGTCACATTGATGTTCAAAGATTTATTAAAGAAAGAGTGCTCAACCCTGAATCAAATATTCAATTCGGGGAAGGCGGCGCCGGTTCATACTCAGATGGGAAGCTTTTTTCCAGGATCAAAAATACGGAATATGTAAGCAGGGTGCTTGATACGTTTATCAAGTTTGGCGCCCCTGAAGAAATAGGGTACATCAGCAAGCCCCATTTGGGGACGGACGTGCTGCGCAGAATAGTGAGCAATATCAGGCACTATATCCTTGAAAGAGGCGGTGAGATTTATTATAGCGCGAAAATGACGGATATGCTTATATCTAACGGTAAGGTCTCAGGCATAGTAATAAACGGGGAGAAGGAATATCGTTCTTCAGCGGTCTATCTTGCGCCGGGACATTCCGCCCGTGATACATTCGAGATGATTCATGAAAACGGCATTGCTATTGAGCAGAAGCCAACCGCTGTCGGTGTGAGAATAGAGCATCCCGCTGAAACCATCAATCTTAATACGATATGGCACAAAATATCAGAACTATCCCGGTATAGGGGCTGCCAATTATTCTTTTACCTACACCAACAAAAAGATAGGAAGGGGGGTATATACCTTCTGCATGTGCCCGGGTGGTGAGATCGTCAATGCTTCATCTGAAGATGGCATGATGGCAATAAACGGCATGAGCTACTCGAAGAGGTCATCGGCATTCTCAAATTCGGCGATTGTGGTCACCTGTCATACTGATGATTATAAATCAACGGACCCGTTGGCCGGCGTTGAGTTCCAGAAGGAGATAGAGCGAAAGGCTTTTAATGCAGGGGGCGGCACATGGGAAGCCCCTGCGCAGAATTTGATGGATTTTTTATCCGGTAAAATATCCCTTCGCTTAAATAAAAATTCTTTTAAGATGGGGACCGTAGCGGCTGACATGCATGAAATTTTCCCGACATTTATATGCGAGGCGCTTGTAATGGCATTTAATAAATGGAAAGAGGATTATCCATTATTTGTTTCAGATCATGCCATCCTGTTAGGCGCGGAAACAAGGACCTCCAGCCCTGTAAGAATTAAACGGAGCGAAAAATATGAATCAGTGAATATAAAAAACCTCTATCCCATAGGTGAAGGTTCAGGCTACACGGGCGGCATAACAAGTTCGGCCACTGACGCCATAAAGGCCGTGGAAGCGAGCCTGTCAACCACTGACATTTCCGGATGATGGGAGGCTTTACGGCCTGAGCAATTGAAAGAGCCGCGCGTCGCAAGTTACAGGTCGCAGGCGGAAAGACCGCAAATCGTCAATCATAAATCGTAAGCCCCGGGAATACACCCGGACGCCAAGATCGTATCTCCTGAGCGAAGTGCAAGGCGCATTGTATATTCAGACACAAAAGAACAGGAATTTATTTACGCATAACTTGCTCTGCCCTGAGAAGCCCTTTTCTTCCTCACATAAAAATAAAAATAGACAAGATCGACGAGACAGATGAAGGCTAAACAGAGAAACATTGCGCGATAGCCTGTCAGGGGAATCACCGTGCCCATCACTATGGGCCCCAGGGACAGTCCCAGATCCATAATAGCACGGACAGTACCCACAGCCGTACCACTTGATGAATCAGCATATTCAAGCGCGTATGCTATGGATGCCGGATAAAAGAACGCGCCTCCCGTTCCCCAGAGTAATCCTACGAAAATAAACATCGGGAGGCTCTTTGAAAAAGATAGTAAGACCATAACAAAAACATATATGATCAAAACTGAAAGAAGGATCTTTTCTTTACTGTACAGGTCGAGAATTCTTCCTCCTGCAATTCGGCCTGTCAGCAGCATAACGGCAATTGCGGTGAAAAAATACCCCGGATTCAATACACCGCATTTGACAGCATACAGCGGAAAGAAGGCCGATAAGGCTCCCCAGACAAAGCTCTGCAGAAAATTCATCATGGCCGGAACGATGATTTTCGGCTCAAAGAAGAGGCCCCGCTGAGTGGCAGCATCTGCTTCGGGTGAAAACGTCTCGTCTTTCTTCAGACGCCATGAAAATAGAAATGCGCATACGCAGACGCCCGCGCAAGTCAGAAAAAGAGTCGTAAAGTTAAAATGGTTGACAAGAAACATGCCAAAGGCTGGCGCAACCGCCAGAGCAAAAGTGGGCGCGAGGAGAAAATAGCCCATACCCTGGCCTCTATGGGCCTGCGGCATAATCTTGATTACGAAGGCGAGCGCCGCGGTGTCAAGTGTGGCAAGGGCCACTCCCTGAAGAAATCGTATGACAAAAAATGGCCAGAAAGACTGGAACAAAACAGAGGCAAGGAAGCTGGTGAGCGCAAGCAGAGAACCTGTAATCATGATATTTTTTTCCGGATATCTGAGAAGCGCCCCGCCAACGACAAATCTGAAGGCCAGTGATGAAGCACCGTACACTCCAACAACAATGCCAATTTCACGAACACTGAAATCAAGTTTCACCAGATAAACCGGCAACGTAGGGAAAAGAGCATAAATCGTGGCCAAAAAGGAAAAAAGCGCGAGAAAGGCAAAGATAAAATCGCGGGTCAGCAAATTATTTATCGTGTATCTCGAATCAATTTCGACGTCTGGCATGGTCAATGGTATCATGCCGGGGCGTGCCTTACAACAGGATTAATTAACTATTTTACAATTATGAACTGACGTTCAGGGGCAGGTAACTTCCACTCTGCGAAACCTCGCGGGGCAAACAAGGTGATGCCGGCAGAATGCGGCGCGGCGCTGCATTTAGAGTGATACTCTGTCCGCCTTTGGGGACGGGTCAGCATCACTGCCCGAGCGGACAAGGGTCGAAGGGAACTTTACTGAACATCTTATAGTGCTTAAACTATGTGTAAAGGCAGGAAGATTATGGTAGAACCATTCGTACATATTGAGTTGCGCGCAGAGGTTCCGGAGAAGGCGAAGGACTTCTGCGGGAGACTGTCCGGCCGGGCACTGGAGATGGTTTTTATGAGGAGATATGAATGGGAATAATAACGGAAGAAAGCAATAGTCTGATGAGAGATATAGAGTTCAGTAATATCAAGCTCCTGGCAGATCTGGACAGGGTCACCCTGGCGAAAGTGATATCAAACTGTGAGCGCATCCATGTGAAATCAGGGGAAACCATTTACAGGCCCGGCGACCCTGGTGATGCGCTCTACATTATAATAGACGGGATCGTACGCGTCTTTGCTCATCCCGAGGGCAAATTACTCGAAATCGCTTGCCTCGGAGCCGGCCAGTGGTTCGGGGAAATGGCACTGCTCACAGGGGAGGCTACCAGAACTACTGAGATCGAGGCTCAGACCGATCTGGATCTTTTGAAGCTCCCACGGGAGGATTTCAATCAACTGATAAGAAAGCACCCTTCGTTAGGGATCAACATGGCAAGTGTCCTGGCCTCCAAGCTTGTCTCTACCAATGTACTTACCGAAACAAGCGGGCAAATATCGCCCGACGGACTCTTCACGACTGGTCAGCAGAGCATTCCCTTAAGAATGACAGCGCCAAAAGCTCCGGTGGGGAAGCGCCTGGCTGCCGCTCTGAAGGAATCAGTCCGGGACAGGCGTTATCAGAGCCTTGCCCTGACCGCAGTTGTATGCGGGCTCACTGCGTTTTTCCTGAAAGGGACGGGCCTGAGCACGCAGCGGATTATACTTATGGAATTGCTTATCGGCGCCACGATCCTGTGGAGCTCCCAAGCTTTTACGTTTCATACCGTGTCTATCGCGCTTCCTGTCACGGCCGTGTTTCTGGGAGCCGCTTCTCCCGCGACGGCGTTTTCCGGTTTTTCAAGTTCCACATGGTTTCTTGTGCTTGCGGTCTTCGGGCTCTCGGCGGCCATATCCAAAACCGGTCTCCTGTACAGGATCACTCTTCACATGATCAGGTTTTTCCCCGGGAACTATCTCGGTCAAACCCTTGCTATTGCCTTTTCCGGCGTGATTATGACGCCGGTCATTCCTTCTCCTAACGGCAGAATTGCTCTCGCGAGCCCCCTTGTTGTAATGCTCAGCGAAGTCCTCGGATTCAAGAAGGGAAGTCCCGGTGCTATCGGATTTTCTATGGCCAGCCTCCTGGGTTATGGAAACATGTACATGATGTTCCTGAATGGATCATTCGTCTGCTTCTTTGTGGTAGGCCTTCTTCCGCCTGAGATCAGCGCGACTATTACATGGGGCTACTGGTTTAAGGCAGCCCTGGTTATGACAGTTGTCTATTTTATCGGCTTCTATCTGTGCATTGTTACTCTCTACCGTCCGAAGGAAATGGGAGAACTGCTGCCCTCTCTTGTTAAGACTCAGTTGAGAATATTAGGTCCTTTCACGGCTGAAGAGAAATTCTGTCTCATTGCCGTCGTTATTTCACTTGCCGGGTTTTTGACCCAATCCTGGCACCATGTGGACGGAGCCTGGATTGCCCTTGCAAGTCTTCTTATCCTCTTTGCCACTTCAGTCCTTGACGAGGCGACGATCCGAACGGGTATCGATTGGCCTTTTCTCATTTCACTTGGCGCCCTGATAGGTTTTAGCAGCATTATCTCTGCCAGCGGTCTTCCCCAGATCGTCGCGGAGGCCGCAGGCCCCTACGCCCAGATCTTTGTAAAAAACAGGTTCTTCTTTCTCCCGGTCGTGGTTGTCTCTGTGATTCTGATCCGCTTTGTGTTACCCGCTTTTGCCGCTCTCGTGGTCTGCATACTCGCCCTGCTGCCGCTTGCTTCAACACTCGATATTAATCCCTTTGTGATCGTTCTGGTGGTGGTGCTTGTCAACGAACCCTGGTTTTTTTCCCATCAGAGCATAATCTACCGGACTCTGATGTCGGCTACGGAGGAAAGGTTGTTTGAACCTGGACAGACGGTAAAACTGGCGTTCTATCACGTACTGGTTGCTGTTATCGCTGTGGCTGTTTCTTTCCCGTACTGGAAATATATAGGATTGATAAAGTAACACATTGCAACGCGTATGCATTCGTCCGGCGCCTTGGGTATCCAGATGAAGGAATATGTGTTGATAATTTCCGTAACCTGCTAATAGTTTGTGTCGACTACTTTCCATTTGTCCAGCCTGCCCGGCAAATGGAGGGCATTTTTTAAATAGTGTTCCGCGACTGCTGTGGCGGAATTGAAAGTTTCTTCTGTTCTTGAGGCTATCATTGTTATGTCATACGGATTGGCCGCGCGTGATCGGTAAATAAATTTTCTATCGTCTATTTTTTCAATCACTGCTACATTATCGATGAGTTCCCCATTTCTACGTTCTACCCATTCACGGGGGAACCATTTAATTGTCTCAAGATATTTAACAAGTTCGTTAACGAGATCTTTGAACAGTAAGGGTGGGTGTGGCCAGATGCCCATAACTTCGCGCTCTTGAGTGCCAATATGCCCACCTTTTAATAAGTATATAATTACTTCAGAGTCCATTCCAATCATTCCCTGTGACACTTTAACAACAAGTTAACATGACATTGCGTATTATATAATATGACGATAAAGGCAACAATAGAATTATGCAAAAATGTAATGAATTTAAAATAGTAATAATGAGGAGAAAAATGTCTTATGCGTTTATTCATTGTTATGATATACTGCTGTAACCGCGAGGATGTTTGAATCGTAGTGATTACCACAGGAATAAATTTATTAAACTATGAAAAAATATATTGCGCGAATATCAAATATGTCCAGAGAGCTGAAGCTCTTTGTCGTTGCATCATTAGCCATGGGTATAGCGTACAGCATTGTCGATTCCACGTTTAATAATTTTCTCAATGAACGCTTTGCCTTAACGGGTTTCCAGCGGTCCTTCCTTGAATTTCCGCGGGAACTGCCGGGGTTCCTCGTTCTTTTTGTGTCTGCCTCACTCTGGTTTCTCTGCAGTCGGCGGCTCGGTGCCGTAGCCAAGTTTCTGAGTGCCGTGGGTGTCTTTCTTATCGGTTTTGCTTCACCAAACTATATGATCATGGTAGCCTGGCTCTTCATTTATAGTTTGGGGCAGCATCTTTTTATACCTCTGTCTTCCACAATCGGGATGGAACTTGCCAGAGAAGACAAAATGGGGCAACGTCTGGGGCAGCTTAATGCGATCAGGAACCTTGCTGTTATCATGGGAAGTCTTCTGGTGTTATTGGGATTTAAGTTTCTGGGATTTACCTTTCATCACACCTTTGCGCTTTCTGCTCTTGCTTTTGCCGTAGCGGCAACCCTTATGTTCGCAATGAAGCCTGATAAGACACAGAAGCCGAAAGTGTATCTGAAATTCTATAAAGAATACCGCTTGTATTATCTGCTATCGATACTCTACGGCTCACGGAAACAGATATTTCTCACCTTCGGTCCCTGGGTCCTGGTCACGGTTTTTCATCAGCCAACACAGACACTCGCCACACTCGTCATGATCGGAGGTGGGATTGGTATTCTCTTCCAGCCGTTGCTGGGCCGGGCTATTGACAAACTCGGTGAACGGTTTGTGTTGCTATCAGAGGCAGGGCTCCTCGTATTTGTCTGTCTCGGGTATGGATTTTCGAAGTTTCTCATGCAGGAAAATGTGGCCTTTATTATTGTCTGTGTCTGTTTTCTTCTGGACCAGATGCTGATGTCGGTCAATATGGCCCGCTCCACCTATATGAAAAAGATTGCCCTTGATGCTTCTCATGTTCAGCCTGCCTTGACCGCCTCTGTCACCATCGATCATATCTTTTCTATTAGCGTTGGCCTCCTGGGAGGGATAATCTGGGATAGCCTTGGATTTCAATATGTCTTCCTGTTTGGAGCGTTGATAGCCGTCTGCAATCTTTTTGCCGCCCTGTATATCCGCATTCCGAAAGTGAAATACGCTTCAGATTAATAACCCTCCGCTAAACCACCGGAGGACAGGACCCGCAAGGGGTATCCATCTTCATTCTGACTACATGCCTTCATTACTCACGTTTCTCTCACCCTCAGCATTGGATGCATAAGTCAGCCAACAAAAGTGCTGCCGAAAAATGGTATTCAAAGGTGTGAGAATTCTGCAATAAAAAAAGCGGGCGCTTTCACGCCCGCCCGTACAACAAGGAGGGAGAATTTAACCGTATCCGGTCAACTATTTATCAATTCCTGCCAGACGTTTTGCCGCTTTTTTCTTGTTTTCGATGTTTGTCTCACGGAATATAGTAACGCGATGTGCCTCAGGTGAGCCGCCGCCGTGAATATCGGAAATTGTGTCGGCGCTCTCTAAGGCCAGCTTTTCAGCCAGTCTGTACATTTTAATCCTGTTTTCTACAGGAACACTGTCAACAGCTTTCAAATATTTTTTCAGAAGACCGCCTATTTCAGGATTTGCAAAATCCTTGTCTGAAGGCAGATCAGCTACAAAACCACCGCAAGCGTCTATCATCATTCTTGTGGCCTCTGCCATTTCTTTGCCTTCGTGAATCTTGGAGGCGTTGGCAAGGACAGTATCAATGAAATACGCGCCGGAAGGTTGCTTCTTGCCTTCATAAGAAGACGCAAGACAGCATCCGTAGAGAGTTTCCGCGCGGTGGATCATATCGATAACTTTCTGTTTCAGATGACCTGCCTTGGCGGTTCCATTGTAATCCATCAAGGTGAGAGCTGTCCCGACCATACAGTCAATCTTGCCGGACTTGCATCCGCCATGGCTCTGACGATGAAAAGAGGAAAACTTTACAACCATATCCTGAGCAAACTCTGTTTCGCCACACATGAAGACCCGTTCCCATGGGACGAAGACATCATCAAAGATAAGGGTAGGGCAGTATTTTGAATAGTAGACATTGCCGATATCACAGCCATCCAGTTCACGCATATCAAGGGTGGACCGGCCGACGACATGTATCAATCCCTTTGTATCGGAAGGTATTGCAAAAGCGACGGAATAATCCACATCAGCTTTGCTCATCGCTCTTGTGGGGATAACGATAATTTCATGAGAGGAAAGTGAACCGGTCTGATGGGCTTTTGCCCCGCGGACAACGATTCCATCATCGCGTTTTTCAACAACACGGAGAAACATGTCTTTGTCAACCTGTTCAGTGGGATTGAGAGAGCGGTCACCCTTTACATCGGTGACTCCTGCGTTCCCGGTAAGGTCATTCTTCTGCATATACTTCAAAAATTCTGTAAAATTCTTGTTGTAGTTGGTGCCGTACTTTTTATCAATGTCATAGGTTACGATCGCCAGGCTGGACAGACAGTCAAGGCCGGTGCACCGTTGATGGCATGTGCCAACGTAATTGGCAATTTTCCGGTTCACCTTCACCCGCGCTACGAGATCCTCAATACTGGATGGGGGCAGTGTAAAACGGCTCACAGGCTCATTGATGAGAGGGCTGGTAGTGACCATGAGGTCACGGTTTTCAGGCATGGAGGCCAGTTCATATGTTGCTGCCGTTGCCTCAATACCGGCCCGGATGCGGGGGTTATCAACAACGTTGGTTATCTTCTGACCGAACATATAGGCGGTAGGTTTAAGCGCCCGGATAGATTCAATATACTCTTCTTTTGTTTTGAGACCCATAATGATGTTTCCTCCTTAATTTTAAGATACAGTATCTAATATGCTTCAGAACTCAGATCGTTCCTGCTCTGCCAGCACTTTCTTAATGCTTGACATGACTTGTACCTTCACATTGGTGAGATGGTTCTTGAGGATGGTCTGGGCCCTTTCGAGGCTGCGTATCGCGATGGCATCATATATTTCCTGGTGTGCCTGATCAGTGGCTGAAAGCGATGACATGGGAAAATAGTTGCCGCCGTATTTGAGGAAGAGCATATCGAAGACGTTCTGTAATATGCGGATCTGTGTCCCTTTTTTGGAAAGGGAAGCCAGTGTCATGTGGAATTCCCTGTTTCTGAAAAGTCTTTCTTTCAGATAAAATTCTCTCTCTGCTGAGAGATGGGCCTCCAGAGCCAGTTTCAACTCTCCGAGACCCTTCTTGTCAATGCGCTGGATCGTAGCAGATATCAGCGATGGCTCCACAAGCTCTCTGATCTCGTAAAGCTCTTCTATCTCTTTGAGACTGAAGGGTGCCATCGAGTAACCCCGATTTGCCTCATGCTGTACAAACCCTTGCAGTTCGAGCCATTTAAGGGCCTGAATAATCGGGGTCGGACTCAATTGAAGCTTTTCAGCGAGGTCCCGATAGGCTATCCTTTGGCCCGGTACAAGCTCTTTCGCGTAAAGCATGTGTCGTATTCCGTGATAGGCGATCTGACTGCTGTCTTCCTGTTGTTTTTTTATTTTTTCTTTCTTTTCTTTAGCCATGCAGAATTCTATATTAATTAAATTAAAAATGCAATTAAATATTATAAATATTATTATGAAGCACGAAATGCCAGGTCTTACGCTTTTTTTGCGGCCTCTCTGTTATTGTCGGATATGAACACAAGTGAATATCAGTTTAAATAGGAAATATAATGAACATTATCAATCAATTAATGTATATTCATTGGTCTGTTAGGACAGATCCACGGTGATACATTAATTCATAATATGATTAAATATATAATTATTTATATTGACATCTTTATACAGCGATTTTATACTTGCGCATCACGTAAATGAACAATAGAGCGCGTGACTGTAAAACACATTTAAAGGAATAGGAACTATTATGAGACTTCATGAATACGAAGCTTTAGATATCTTTGAACAGAATGGTATTCCGGTTCCGCGCCGGGGTATTGCCGGGACGATGCATGAAGCCCTCCATGTTGCCGGAGAAATAGGATACCCCGTTGTGCTGAAAGCCCAGGTCCTTGTCGGTGGCCGGGGCCTTGCCGGTGGAATCAGAACAGCATCCTCACCGGATGAATTAAAAGAAGTCGCCGAATCGCTCCTCGGTTCTGATATTAAAGGATTGCCGGTCCTCAAGATTCTCGTGTGTGAAAAAGTAGAGATTGCGAAAGAACTTTATGTGGGGATAACGGTAGACGGCTACTCAGGTAAGCCGATCATTGTTGTCAGCACTGAAGGCGGTGTGCTCATAGAAGAAACAGCGAGGACGTCACCGGAAAAGATTGCTTCCATCCATATCGATCCATCTTTCGGTTATTACCCGTATCAGGCCCGTTGCCTTTTGAGAATGCTCGGTCTGAAACAGCAGCTTATCACCGCCTGGACCGATGTGATCGGCCAGCTTTACAATGTGGCAATGCGTTACGAAGCTCTTATCTGTGAGATAAACCCCCTTGTTGTTCTTCCTAACGGCGGACTTCTTGCTGTTGACGCTGTACTGGAAGTAGACGATTCCGCTTTGTCAAGGATCCGCTTCGCGTTGCCGGACCGGGTTGATCGTATCGAGAACCCTCTCGAGCGCAGGGGCAGGGAAATAGGAGTTACCTATGTAGACCTCGATGGGGACATCGGGATTATTTCTTCAGGCGCCGGGCTTGGCATGGCCTCAATGGACATTATCGGCGAAAAGATGAAACCGGCCAACTTTCTTGAAACAGGAGGAGGTATTACCGCTGATCTGCTCTATCGTTGTATGGAGCTTATCATGATGAAACCCGGCCTGAGAGCGATATTCATAAATGTATACGGTGGAATCAACCCTATCCATGAAGGCGCCAAAGGTGTAGTCCGTTACATGAAAGAACATAACATAAAAATTCCCATCGTCGCAAAGGCCCTCGGAAACCGCCAGGAGGAGACCTGGGAGATTTTTCAGTCTGCCGGTGTCCATGTGGTAACAGAAGCGGCTACAGAAAAGGCTGTGGAACGGTTATATGAAATTGTAGGGCGAGGTTAATAATGAGCATACTATTAAACGATTCAACGCGCGTTATTGTGCAGGGCATCACCGGTCGTATCGGAAGCACACAGACCCATTGGATGCTCGAATATGGAACAAAAGTTGTCGGAGGTGTGACTCCCGGTAAAGGTGGGTCTACTGTTGAAGGGTTGCCTGTGTTTGACAGTGTTCATGAAGCCGTGAAGGAGACAGGAGCCAACGCGTCTGTATTTTTTGTTCCCGCAGCTTTTGTTCTCGATGCCTTTATGGAAACCATTGACGCGGGAATCAAACTGATTGTCATCGTGCCTGAGCACATACCTGTTCAGGATGTGATAAAAATGCGAAATTACGCTATTGAAAAGGGTGTCTTCGCCCTCGGGCCCACAACCCCCGGTATTCTCGTTCCCGGAAAAGGAAAAATGGGTATTATGCCCGCATCTATGTTCGCGCCCGGTCGTGTGGGAGTTATCTCACGCAGCGGTACCCTCTCATATGAATTCGCCGGTATTCTCTCTGAAAGCAAAGTGGGCCAGAGCACTGTCGTAGGTATGGGCGCCGATCCGGTCGTCCTGAGGAACCTTGCCGATATTCTTGAACTTTTTCAGGAAGACGAAGGCACCGACGCAGTGATCGTTGTTGGAGAGGTGGGAGGAGAACAGGAAGAAAAAGCTGCCGGGTTTATCTCCAGAAGAATGACCAAACCTGTTGCCGCGTACATCGCGGGAAGACATTCACCGCAAGGCAAACGGATGGGTCATGCGGGCGCCATTGTGCGCGGTACTGCCGGGACTGTGGCGGGAAAGCAGGAAGCTTTACGAGCCGCAGGCGCCGAAGTCCTCGAAAGTCCCATACATGTAGCCGCGTGGGCAAAAAAACATAACCTCAAATAAACACGCCGCGCCGCGTACGCTTATACTGAAGAAATAAATTTTTATTTATATTCCGGATTATTCTCACTTAAAATAAATCATATTTATTCCCAACCATTTAGCAACAACTGATAAAGCATGTATGGCAATCTTTCAGCAACTATCCATGTTGCATTTAAAAGAAAGGGGGCTTATATTTTACAAAGATTTCAGTACGAATATTTGTGAGGAGGGAATAATAGAATGCAGCTTAAAATATTACAAAACAGACTACCGGTTGTATTTATTTTACTACTTTCCTTTATTTTCACAGGACCATTTACTACTACGGGAAGAGCCGCTGAAAAATCACCGCAGGATTTGAGTAATATATATGTTCAGATAGCAAAAAAAACCATTCCTTCAGTTGTGCACATTGAAGTGACGGCCCGCCAGGAGGTGGCAAACCCCTTCCTTCCCTTTGAGAATGATCCTTTTTTCAGACGTTTTTTCGATACTCCCGATAGCTCGAAAAAGTTCAAACGGGACGTCAAGGGTATCGGAACAGGTATGATCATTGATTCCAACGGGAATATATTGACAAATTATCATGTTGCCGGCGGAGCGACAAAAATTGAAGTACTCCTGGCAGACGGCGAAAAATACTCCGCCAGATTGATTGGGGGTGATCCCAAGACAGATCTTGCTGTAATCCGTATCGATGCGAAAAAACAACTGCCCTATGTCACGTTTGGCGATTCCGACAAAATTGAAGTGGGGGAATGGATTATGGCAATCGGGCACCCCCGTGGTCTTGACCAAACAGTAACACACGGGATCATTAGTGCCAAACACCGTCGCGGTATTACGGACCCGAGCAGTTACCAGGATTTCATTCAGACTGACGCGGCGATTAACCCCGGTAATAGTGGTGGACCTCTTTTAAACCTGAAAGGAGAAGTCATCGGAGTAAATACTGTTATCGTCTCCTCAAGCGGCGGGTTTGAAGGTATTGGCCTTGCCATACCGAGCAATATTGCCACTCATGTCGCGAAAACACTCATTACCTATGGAAAAGTGGAGAGAGGCTGGCTGGGTGTCTCGGCGCAAGACCTCACTCCTGATCTGGCAAAAATGCTCGGGATCGGGACTTCAAAGGGAGCATTAGTGGTAGATGTGGCAAAAGGAAGCCCTGCTGAAAAAGCCGGAGTAAAGAAGGATGATGTTGTCACGAATTTTAATGGGAAATCCATATCTGACGGCAATATGCTTCGTAATGAAGTCGCTGTGGCGCCTATCGGAAAAGACGTAAAACTTGCTGTGCTAAGGGGTGCAAGGACATATGAGTTTGTGGTCAGAGTCGGCGATCTTAAAGCCGCTTCGGCCAGTCTCAGCGCTTCCGTAAAGGAAAAACTTGGCGCTGAAGTGAGGACGACCACACAGAAAGAGGCAGACAAATACCAATTGGACCCTGGCCAGGGCATCGTTATCACAAAGGTAGAACAGAATGGACCGCTGGGAAAGGCCGGTTTTGAAACAGGAGATATGATTCTTGAGATTAACGGACAAGCCGTTGCCGGACTTGATAGTTTTATTGAGCTTGTCGGTTCCCTCAAGAAGAATCAACGGATTACATTATTCGCGCTTGATGGTAAAACGGGAAAAAACGGCTACATCCAGGTCATCGTCAGATAAACAAACTGCCGTATAAATTATTGCGAAAAAGGGTCATGCGCAATGGCCCTTTTTATTTACTCGCAAAAAAGCTGTGGAGCTATGCTTGAGGTTCGCGCTATGCGGTTTTGCCGACTCGATGACTATGCTGCTTTATTGATGAATTTTATTGCGCAATTATTGTACAGTATCATAAGCGAAAATAATGAAGAGCTTGTTATTCAACACAAAAATATTTTCCTGGTGTCTTTTTGATTTTGCCAATTCCAGTTATTCAGCTGTAATCGCGGCAGTTATTTTTCCTGTTTATTACACAACCGTTGTCGTTGGCAATGAAAACAATCAGGGTGACGTCTGGTGGGGAAGGGCTATATCTCTGAGTATGGCAATCGTGGCCCTTAGCTCGCCATTTCTCGGTGGTATTGCCGATTACGCGAAGATGCGTAAGAAATTTCTCTTTTTTTATACGACGCTCTGTGTTGTTTCTACTGCCTTGCTTTTTTTCGTCCGCGAAGGAATGGCATTGAAAGGTTTTCTGTTAATTGTATTGGCTAATGTCGGATTGGAAGGAGGCATCGTATTTTATAACGCCTTTTTAAATGATATTGTGGAGAAGACCCATCAGGGCAGGGTATCAGCCTGGGGATTTGGCACGGGTTATCTCGGCTCTGTTATCGCGCTGATTATAGGCCTCATTTTTATTAAAACCGGTTCCATCAATTTTGTCTGGCCCATGGTTGCCCTCTTTTTTATCCTTTTTTCCATCCCCGCATTTCTGTTTCTCCCGAGCGACGAAAAAAGTGGAGCCGGTATTATTGGCGGGGCCCGTAATGGTTTCAAAACTACGTTGTCGATGTTTAGAAAAATCCTTTTAAATAAGGAACAAAGACGGTTCTTGCTTGCCTACCTCATCTATGAAGACGGTGTAAATACAGCAATAGTCTTTTCAGGCATCTTCGCCGCGACAACGCTTAGCTTTCGACCGGAGGAACTGGTAGGTTTATATCTCATCATACAGATTACAGCCCTGATCGGAGCCTTTTTAATGGCAAGCGCCATAGACTACTGGGGACCTAAAAAGATCGTCTTACTCTCACTTGCCCTCTGGATAGTGACAGTAACAGCGATATATTTTTTGCAGAGTAAGCTGCAATTTATGATTGTTGCTTCCATTGCAGGCCTGGGACTCGGAACAATTCAGGCTTCATCGAGGGCTTTTTTTGCCCAGTTTATACCCGATGGCAGCGAATCGGAATATTTTGGTGTCTACAGCCTGGTAGGCAAGTCATCGGCTGTCATTGGCCCACTGCTCTTTGGTTTTATATCGTCTCTGACAAACAACCAGAGGCCAGCTGTCCTTTCTATCGCGTTACTCTTTTTATTAGGATTGATCGTTGTTCAGATGGTGAAAGGCGGAGGACCAAACGTGAGAAAAGGACTTTCGACAGAAATTTACGATATATAGTAATTGTTGTGCCATATCGTTTAGAATCAGAGCTAAATTAATTGTACAAAATAATAAAACATAATAATATCAGTAGTATCTCGATCTATACTTGTATGGTATTTATATTGCAAAACAAAAGGAGAATCAAAATCATTTAAGGGAGGTAGCAGTATGAAACGTTTGCAGGTGTTCGGTGTTGTCTGTGCAGTGCTTTTCTTGCTGAGCAATATCTTTGTTTCTCTTTGTCTTGCGCAGGACAAGGTTATTACTCTGAGGTTTTCGAACCAGTTTGCGCCAACCAGTGGAAACTCAATCGTATTGGAAGAGTGGTGCAAAGAAGTAGAGAAGAGAACAAACGGGAAGGTCGTTGTCAAGTACTATCCCGGAAATGCGCTTAATCCCCCACAGCAGGCATACGATAGCGTTGTGGGAGGCGTCGTTGACCTCAGTAACCACATTCTTGGATATACGGCGGGCAAATTCCCGCTTACCGAGGTATTGGACTATCCTCTCGGATATACCAAGTGGCTATATTGCGACAAAATTGATGAACGAGTATTACAAAAAATTTAAGCCAAAAGAGTTTGATGACGTGAAAGTCATGTATTTCCATGGTCAGGGTCCCGGTATCCTCCATACCAGGACCAAACCGGTAAACAAACTGGAAGACCTGAAAGGCATGAAGATTAGGACTTTTGGTTCAAACGCCCAGTTAATGACGTTACTTGGAGGTACTCCCGTAGCCATGCCCATGCAGGAGGCATATGATTCTATCTCCAGGGGTGTCGCAGACGGACTAATGGGTTGTTATGAACCGTTAACGGGCTGGAAACTCGCGGAAGTCATTAAATATCCACTGAAACTTACGGGGTGGGCTATTCAGCTACTTTCCTTGTTTCCATGAACAAAGCCAAATGGAACAGCATCCTTCCGGCTGAGCAGAAAATTATCGAGCAGATTAACCAGGAATGGATTGAAAAGCACGGAAAACTCTGGGACCAGTGGGATAAAGAAGCGAAGGAATCTTCCCTGAAGAGGGGCAACCAGGTTATAACACTCTCCGCAGAGGAACAAGCCCGCTGGTACTCAAAAGCGGAACCTCTCTTTGCTGATTATGTAAAGAAAATGAAAGAAAAGGGACTTCCCGGCGACGAGGTATTGAAGTGGGCCAGGGATTACCTCAAGAAAAACAACTAAGTAGATAAATATAACTGGCATAGGAAGGCCCTGAGGCTTCCTATGCCAGGGAAGTTTTAAAACCGGTCAATGAATCAATTTCGATAGTCATAAACACGATACTAACAATCTTCTTCCTTAAAACCTCTTTTGATAATGTCTTGCAAAGAAGTTTTAATATCTTTCCCTTCATAGAGAATTTTAAAGAGTTCTTCCGTAATAGGCATGTCAATGCCAAGTTTTTTTGACAGATTGTAAGCGGCATCTATGGTGTAATAACCCTCCACAACATTTTTTTGACTATTGATTATATCCCGGGCACTTTTTCCGTTCGCAAGTTCCATACCGAATAAGCGATTTCTGCTCAGATTTCCATATGAAGTAAGGATGAGGTCGCCCATCCCGGAGAGGCCCATAAAGGTTGTCTCCCTGGCACCGAGGGCCTTCCCGAGCCTTTTCATTTCTGCAAGGCCCCTCGTTAAATAAGCTGCCTGGGTATTTGTACCGAGCTTAAGACCTTCAATGATGCCGGCACCGATTGCCATAACATTTTTCAAAGCACCACCGAGTTCTACACCGACAACATCGTCGCTGACATAAATTCTGAAACTGTCACTATGGACCATTTGCTGAAAGTATTGCGCAAGATGTTTGTTTTGTGAGGCTATCACAGACGCGGTAAAAGAGCCGTTTGCAACTTCTTTCGCGAAAGAGGGGCCCGATAATACGGAAATACGATCGGTGCTTTCGCCGATTAATTCCGCTATAACCCCGCTCATACCGAGGAAAGTTCCCGTTTCAATACCCTTTGTAAGGACAAGGAGGTTTTTCGATGCAAGTCTGGAAGCGATACTCCCGATTGTCCCTCGAAGAGCGAAAGAAGGCATAGCGATAACGATGTCTTCAGAATACGCGGATATTTCTTCAAGACTTGTTGTAAAATAGATAGATTCCGGTAACTCAAAGCCGGGCAAAAAGTCTCTGTTTTCTCGTGTTTTCTTCAGAACCTCACAAAGTTCCTCTTCGTAGACCCAGAGAAGAACTTGTTTCCCTGTTCTCGCGAGATGGATCGCGAAAGCAGTTCCCCAGGCTCCTGCACCGATAACCGCTATACTCATTCCTGTTCTTCACCGATGATTGCTACGCCGCTTATAGATTCTCCTTCACGAAGATCCATGAGCTTTACGCCGAGGCCGCCTCTTCCCTGAAGTGGAATATCATGAGATTTAAAACGGATCGTCCTTCCTGTATCGGTAACGAGAATGACATCGTCTTTTTCGCCCAGATTTTTGAGGCTCACTACTTCACCATTTTTTGCGCCGACACGCACATTTGTAATACCTGAGCCGCCTCGTGACTGGATCCTGTAAGCTGAACAACGGGCGCATTTTCCATAGGCCTTCTGCGTGACCGTAAAAACAGTACAGGACTTGCTAACAATTTCCACGCCAACGACTTCGTCATTTTGTTTCTTGAAACGTATGCCTCTCACACCGTATGCCAGTCTCCCCATGGGGCGTATCTGGGTTTCCTGAAACCGGATCGACTGTCCTTTCTTTGTCGCTATCATAATCTCTTCATTCCCGTTTGTTTCGAGAATACCGATGAGACTGTCGTCATCAGGGAGAGTAATTGCTTTTATGCCGTTGGACCGTATATTTTTCAGTAAGTCGAGGCTTAGTCTTTTTACGTGTCCCTTCTTTGTGATGAAAAAGAGGAACTTATCTGTCGAGAACTCTTTCACGTGAGCGATGGCGGTAACGCGTTCATCTTTCTCAACCTTAATAAGATTGATGATTGGTCTTCCTTTCGCCGTCAGAGTTGCATCGGGTATTGTAAAGACTTTGACCACATGGACCTTGCCGGTGTTCGTAAAAAAGAGGATATAAGAATGTGTCGAGGCGATATAGAGGTGGTCCACAAAGTCTTCTTCCCGGACAACGATTCCGATCTTTCCCTTTCCACCCCTCATCTGGTTTTTGTACTGATCAAGGGATGTTCTCTTGACATATCCTTTGTATGTTATTGTCACAGCGACTTCTTCTTCTTTGATCATGTCTTCAAGGGTGATGTCCGGCAGTTCGTCGACGATTTCCGTAAGTCGTTTGTTGCCGTATTTATCTCTTATTTCAATCAGTTCTTTCTTTATAATATCAAGAAGAAGGGATTCACTCTTGAGGATCATTTCCAGTCTTTTAATCTCTTCCGTAGTGTTTTTGTGGTCTTCAAGGATCTTCTCCCGTTCCATTGAAGTCAGTCTTTGCAGGCGCATCTCAAGGATATTTGTTGCCTGTTTTTCCGAAAAAGAGAAGCGCTCCATGAGGGATGCACGAGCTTCCGGGGTGTTCTTCGCTTGCTTGATAATGGCAATGACTTCATCAATGTTATCGAGGGCGATTTTAAGACCTTCCAAAAGGTGGAGCCTGTCGAGGGCCTTGTTGAGTTCAAAGGTAGACCGTTTGGTAACAATTTCTTTACGGAATTTGACAAATTCAACGATTATTTCCTTCAGATTGAGATATCTCGGCTCGTTGTTGACGATAGCGAGAAATATGATTCCGAAGGTGGTCTGAAGCTGGGTATGCTTGTAAAGCTTGTTCAGAATAGGTATCGCGATTTCGCCCTTTTTCAATTCAATGACAACCCGCATACCTTCTCTGTTGGACTCATCCTTAATGTTCGATATGCCTTCGATCTTTCTTATCGTTGATGAGTTCAACAATATTTTCGATAAGACGGGCCTTGTTCACTTGATACGGTATTTCTGTAATGACAATCGATTCTCTGCCGTCCTTTTTAGTTTGCTCTATCACTGATTTTGCGCGAAGCATGATATGACCGCGACCTGTTTCGTATGCCTGCCTGATACCCTGTCTTCCGTAAATCATTGCCTGGGTTGGAAAATCGGGACCAGGGATGATCTCGATGAGTTCACTTATGCTGATATCATTATTATCGATGTAGGCAATAATCCCCCTAACCACTTCTCCCAGATTGTGAGGAGGTATGTTCGTCGCCATACCGACGGCAATACCCGATGAACCGTTAATAAGAAGATTGGGTATTTTCGCGGGCAGAACGACTGGTTCAACAATAGAATCGTCATAATTGGGTCTGAAAGAGACTGTTTCCTTCTCGATATCCTTTAATATCTCTTCCGCGATCCGTGCAAGTCTGACCTCGGTATACCTCATGGCGGCAGGCGAGTCGCCATCTATGGAACCGAAGTTTCCCTGGCCATCAATGAGAGGGTAACGTAAGGAAAAATCCTGTACCATACGGGCGATTGCGTCGTATATGGACTGGTCTCCATGAGGGTGAAATTTACCCATGACATCGCCAACAACTCTTGCCGATTTTTTGTATGGTTTATCGTGCATATTGTTCAGTTCATACATGCCATAGAGGATCCTGCGATGTACGGGTTTGAAACCGTCGCGCACGTCAGGTAAGGCCCTTCCGATGATGGTACTCATGGCGTAATCGAGATAAGACCTTTTCATCTCTTCTTCAATCGGTATCGTTGTAACAGATGTGTTCATTTACCCTCCATATCCTGGCACTATTCCATATATGTATTTATTTGAAACAATTCCCCGAAGCTTTATTCAAGGTGAGTTTATTCTACCACAAATAATAAGCAGTTGACAATTGGTGAAACATCAGGGAAAATAATAAACTATGAAAATTATCCGTTATTCCATATTTCTTGTCCTCATATTGGCATTATGCCCGTCCTGCAACAAAGAAACAAAAGATTTACGGGAAGAAATAAAAAGCCTGAGAAATGAGAATAATTTTCTTAAAGCAGATAATATTGCCTTGAGAAAAGAACTTGAAGAAGTTTATAAAAGGATCGACGAGAAAGACCTTATCAGGCAAAAACCTGCAGCGAAAGAGAAAGAAGATAACCTCAATAAAGAAAATGCATTGAAAAAACCTGATACAACAGAGCCGGACAGAACAAAAAAACCGGAAAACGGGAAGACCGGACGGTAGTTGTTCCTGCCGTAATAATCCAGTAAATTGCATGTATCTATGAATGGACAACGAAATATATCTCTTGTTCTCGAATACGATGGTACAAATTATCATGGCTGGCAATGCCAACCCAGCGCTATTACGCTCCAGGAGGTTGTCCAGCGGAGCGTTGAGAGGATCCTTGATCATCCGGTAAAGATATATGCCGCCGGGCGGACCGATACCGGTGTTCATGCTTTCGGGCAAGTAATTAATTTCTTTACTGAAAAGTCGATTGATATCAGAAGTATCGCGAAGGGGGTAAACAGCCTTCTGCCGGGAGATGTCCGCGTAAAAGACGCCAGAGAAGTTGATGAATCATTCCACGCGCGTTATTCGGCTAAGAGTAAGTCATATATCTATTGCATTGTAAACGCCCGTCATCATTCGCCGTTTCACGTACGATATTCCTGGCATATCCCTTATACGCTTAATGCTCGTCTCATGAATGAAAGCATAAAAGAGATTATTGGTGTACATGATTTTTCTTCATTCAAGAAAAAAAATGAAATATACAAAAGACATGAAAGAGAAGTATTAAGAGCGGGAGTTAAGAAGAAGAGGGGGGTTCATATACATTTTTATCGAAGCCACAGGATTTCTCCGCTATATGGTACGAAATATCGTGGGGACACTCGTACTGGTGGGGGAGGGGAAGATCAGTAAAGAAGATTTTATTGCCGTTCTTCAATCAAAGGACAGGATAAACGCGGGACCCACAGCACCGCCACAAGGCCTTTTTTTAAGAAAAATCAGATATTAGCCTTAATTTGTAATATCACATCAGGCGAGTGCCTGATAAAGGCCTATTACTCCAAAGGCAATGAAAATTATTGCCGCGAACCATTTTACGAAACGCTCAGGAATCTTTTTGCCGAGAACAATTCCAATGATAATACCTATCGCGTCGGCAATAATCATGCCTGTTGTGGTGCCAAGCCATACAGGAATAATGCTCATATATTTTGCGGCAAGGGCTATTGTGGCCAGTTGGGTCTTGTCACCCATTTCAGCGAAAAAGAATGCTATGGCCACTGTCCAGAAAGGGCTGAAGTTAAATCGTTTATCTTCATTGTCGAGACTGTCTCCCCGGATTGTCCAGAGGCCGAAAAGAATGAACGACAGGGAGGCGGCAATCTGGATATAGTGCATGGGTATGAAATGTGTTAGCCAGTTGCCCGCGAAGACGGCCAGAAGGTGGTTGACGAGTGTTGCTATGAAGACGCCCCACATAACGGTTTGCCATCTGTACCGTGAGGCAAATGCCATGGCGAGCAATTGTGTCTTGTCACCCATTTCCGCAAGCACAACAAAAACAAGAGAAGCAAGATAGGCTTCCATATCACCGCCTCAAAAAAAAGAGACCTTTAGCATGAACGCGCGTTTCACACTAAAGGTCTCGTTAATTGGTTTAATTTACCAACGACAAAGCCAGGTTTACACCGGTATGTTGACTCTGTCTATTTAACTACTCCCCTTCAGGAATATTATGCGATAAATATACAGGGATCAGAGCCTGAAGTCAATTGCCTTAAAAGAAATCTATATACCCATATTGGACAGCATATATGAGATGCGGTTAACGATTTCTACAAGTTTTGGATGAGAACTTTCAAGCTCGTTAACAGAAGAGGTGAGACCCTTAAGAGAAAGGTCGAGGAGGTCTTCGTTTTTGTCTTTACGCGTTGCCTCATGTGCCGATGTCTGAGCAAAACAGGTAATACTTTCAGCTTGCTCTTTATCGGTCTTTGAAAGTTCGGAAACCTCATCCTGCAGACTGGAAAGGAGCTGTAACAATTCTGTTTTTTCCTTATCTTTTATTGAAGTATTATGTTTTATTTTGTTTTCAATGTTTGTGATGGCAGTTTTAAGCATTCAATCCTCCTGTATTTAACAATCTATAGAAGTGTAGCAGAAGTGTATCGATGTGGCAAGCGCTGTATAACGAATTGCAACAAAGCACAGAGCAAAGGGTTGATTCTTGTATCTCCAGGATTTCTCTATCAGAATTGACGCTGAGGACCACGGTCGTAAGCCCGCGGGTATCTACTCACTGTTCATTGTCTCGCTGTAGAGGTCGGAAATATAATAGCGGATAATGTGAATCGTGAAAGACGGGATGGATTGATATTCTTGCTATAGGGCTCGCGGATGTGTATATTGTACGATCAAAAGACGATGAGTCTCAATGTGAATATTGCAAAAGAAAAAATAAAATATGCTCTTAGATCAAATTAAGATTAGGGATCTCCAGATCAATCCACCCTTGCTTCTGGCTCCGATGGCAGGTCTTACCCACAGCGCGCTCCGGCAGATTTTGTCAGGTTTTGGCGGGGTCGGGCTCTTATCAACGGAAATGCTCTCGGCAAGAAGGCTGCCCACGGAAAATCCCGGTGTTTCTCCTTACCTCATCAGGACTGTCAAGGAAAAACCGCTTTCTTATCAGCTCCTGATTTCCGCTGAGAGAGATGTTATTCCCGCCATAGATGCCCTGCATAAGTTCCAGGCCGATGCTATTGATCTCAATATGGGCTGCCCGGCTCGCTCTGTCAGCAATTCAGGCGCTGGTTTTGCGCTGATGGAACAGCCGGAGAATGTCCGCCGCATAGTGGTCGAAGCGAGAAAGAGAACGGCATTACCGCTTACGGCGAAAATCCGGCTTGGTGTCGAACTCGAAGAAGGGAAACTGAAGGCCTTTTGTACCATGCTCGAAGATGAAGGTATTGATATGCTCTCGGTCCATGCCCGGCTCAAGAAAGAGTCTTTTGCCAGAAGACCACGATGGGAGTGGATTGCCAGAATAAAGGAATGGGCCAGGATTCCCGTTGTTGCCAATGGCGGGATATTTTCCGTCCAGGATGCCGGAGATTGTCTGCGCGTCAGTGGCGCCGACGGTCTGATGCTCGGCCGCGGGGCAGTGATAAAACCGTGGCTTTTTGCTGAAATTGCACGAGACCTCTACGGCTGTAATATTGCGTCACCAGCAGTTTCACTGCCTGTGCTTTATGGTAACTTTATCGATCTTATCAATGAACTGTTCCGGCCTGAACGCAGGCTGGGCAGGCTTAAGGAATTCACTCATTATTTCGCTAGAAACTACAAATTCGGACACCAACTTGGCTGCTGCGTCCAGAGCAGCAGCAGCGTGGATGAAGCAAGAGAAAGGGCCGGTATTTTCTTTGCAAATAATATCTGATACGAAATTCTATTTTAGTGTTGCGGCTCACGTATGCCCTGTTAAAACCCTGGTTAACAAATGACAGGTGAAATCAGGCTGATTTTATCTTGCAACTGGACGTATAAAATTATATATTTGCGGCAAAGGTGTTTACTGCAATCAGTGGACCTGCTATGGCGAACCAACGTGCGGTCAAACCCTATCTCTTTCATGATTGGAATAAGTTTTGAACCCGGAAAGGCATGAACTATTGATCAACATATATGTAGATGCCGATGCCAGCCCCGTTAAGGATGAAGCAATCAGGGTAGCAAAGCGTTATGGGCTTAAGGTCTATCTTGTCTCCAACTCCAATTCCAGAATGAGGATTCCTGATTACCAGTTGGTTGAAAGGATAGTGGTGAATGACCATATGGACGCCGCTGACGATTGGATTGTAGAACACGTTAGCGGGAATGATGTGGTGGTGTCTGCTGATGTGCCGCTTTCTTCGCGGTGTATCAAAAAGGGAGCCCGGGTCCTGGACCCCAATGGACGTGTCCTTACGGAAGAGACCATCGGAGAAGCCCTTTCGCACAGAGACATTATGACTTTTTTGCGGGACACGGGGAACATGACAGGAGGGTTGCCTCCCTACCACAAGCGAGACCGCTCCCGCTTCCTGCAACGCCTCGATGATCTGATTCAGGCAATCCGTAGAGGAAAATAATAACAAATAACAAGCTGCAGGCTGCAGGTAAGAAACAATAGACGATCCGTCTTAAAGTCAAATGCAAACAAAAAGAAACCATCTGAAACTATACGTCTGATTTTAAGTCATGATGGTGATATTGGAGCTGCTCGGAGCTATCAGGCTGAGCAGGCTGTTGACGCTTTCGCCGCCGCCTTCTTCGTTTTCTTTTTGGGACTTCATCGGCCTGCGGTTCCAGAGATGCTGCAGAAGGCGGCGCCAGGAGAAAAGTGTCCCACCATTCCAGAGAGGTACGGTTCTCCCTTCTTGTCTCCGACATGAGACGCAGATACGCCAGGGCATCTGCGAATTCAGGCCTGCTGACTATGGAAGAGGGTCTTCGTGGCGGCATTTTGTGCAGGGCGGGTTGGAGGGCGAGAATAGCGCGCAATTGACTGCCTGCGCGTCCCGGTATAGATACCGTCTTGCGGATCTCTTCCATGAAATGTGTACATACGGTATCCAATGCCAAAGGTCGGGGGATACCGTCGCGCGTTCTTGCCAGCATCTCTTCTTCAAGATAAGGTCCGAAAAGGGCTGCGAGGAAAAATGCCGGTGATGGAGGCATCCCGTTTCGATATAACTGGTCGAGACCTTCAAGGTTCGCACGCAGGAGCGCGAGGCGACTATTATTTTCATAGATCCATCGATAAAGGTCGGGAAAAGGGCAGCAAGGAGCCCGCTCTTGTCCAGAAGGTCAAGAACAGGCCGGGCAGATCCGAGGAAAAATATCTTCTGTATCTCTTCATAGAGCCTTGAAGTGGGAACGCGTGAGATGGTGGAGGAAAGCTCACGGAGGACCTCCCAGGTAGCAGATTCTACGAGAAGGCCATGGGAAGCTGCAAAACGGGCAGCGCGGAGCATCCGTACCGGGTCTTCCGTAAATCGAACGTAAGGATCGCCAATGAGACGAATGAGCCGCTGTGTGAGATCGCTTAATCCGGTACTGTAGTCAATGACGGAGAAATCAGCAATATTATAAAAAAGAGCATTGATGGTAAAGTCACGGGAAAGTGCATCTTCCTCGGGTGTTCCAAAGACATTGTCCCTGAGGACCATTCCATCGGCGTCCTTGATGTGGCGATAAGGGCGGCTATCGGGGTCTGTCTCTTCCGTGTCTGTGCTGTTGGAAGTTCGTGCAGACCTGCGAAATGTGGCGACTTCGATGATTTCATCCTGAAAATGGAGATGGGCTAACCGGAACCGGCGGCCTATGAGACGGCAATTGCGAAAAAGCTTTTTGATCTGGCCGGGTGTTGCGTCTGTGACTACGTCAAAGTCCTTGGGAGTGCGTTCCAGAAGGAGATCGCGAACACATCCACCTACCAGGTAAGCGATGAAGCCCCTCTGACGAAGCCGGTAGAGCGTGCGCAAGGCATTCGGACTTATCTGCTTTCGCGATATACGGTGTTCTTTGCGCGGAATAATTATCGGTTCCATGCATATCACCATAGCACACTTGGTCGAGAAAGCACAATAGAGGCTGGTTTGCCAGTAGAGATGTTCAGATCCTGAACATCATGTAAGGGAGGACAACGTCGCTTTCCTTGACAAAACTCCGACTAGGAACATTAGAATTAGAGTAGTGTTTGCAATCACTTCATAAAGGAGTTTTTTATGGCAAAGATTGAAATAGACAGCGACCGTATTTACTACCCCATGCCCTGCGCTCTTGTCGGCGCCAACGTTGAAGGAAAAGCTAACTTCCTCACTGTGGCGTGGTTCAGCATGGTAAATCCCGAGCCTGCATACCTGGCCGTCGCGATGAACAAAGCCCATTTCACCAATGCCGGCATAAAGGCGAACGGGACTTTCAGTGTAAATATTCCTTCGTCGGAGATGGCTGAGAAGACGGATTACTGCGGCATGGTTTCGGGCCGGAAGTTCGACAAGGCTGCTGTATTTGATACCTTTTACGGCAAGCTTGAAACAGCTCCGATGATTAAGGAATGTCCATTTACCGTCGAGTGCAGACTGGTGCAGACCATTGACTTACCCGCTGAGGAACTCTTCATCGGGGAAATTGTCGCAGCGTACTGCGAGGAGAGCTGTCTCACAGGTGGCGCCCCTGATTTGAAGAAGATAAATCCATTTATCCTTAGCATGCCAGACAAGAAGTACAGGGCAATCGGTCAAGACGTAGGCGCGGCATGGGAGATGGGAAAGAAACTGATTAAGAAATAGATTTCCGCTGAGGGAACCGAAAGGCACCGAAATATAATTGCTCAGCAAATAAAGATCCGAGGAAAGCTCGGAGGAATAAAGGGGCATATCAAGTGAAAACCTACTTTATTACAGTTCAAGTAAAACCATTGCCGGAAAACCCGCTGAAAGAAAAGGTTGATGAGACCCGTGTTTATTTCTGGATCGTTGATAATTCCCCGGACAAAGCCATGGAGAGAGCATCGGAATATCTCGCAAAATATCGCTGGCAACTGAATTCCGTCGATACAGCGCCCAAAGAGGTAACCGCAGCTGACTTTGCCGATCAAGAGGATGGTTTGATGGGTTTTTGGAAGGCCAAACAGAAAGGTTTTGCTGCGCAGTTCGTGGCCAAACCAAAACCTGGCATGACGCAAACACTCTGATCTTTGGTTACAATCCCGATCATCTTTAGCGGCCTTTACGCGGATTTGAAGAATTCCTTTACACAATTGGCCACATACGTCGCGTTCAACGCTCTTCAATTCAGGATATATGGGCAGTGCGAGAGACGTCTTAGCCGATCTCTCCGCGATGGGGAAGTCGCCTTCCTTGTAGCCCAGATAGGCGAAACAGGGCTGCAAGTGGAGCGGAAGAGGGTAGTAGACCCCGGTTATGACCCCACGTTCTTTGAGGAAGCTTTGCAGTTCGTCTCGTTTTTGTGTCCGTATGACATAGTGATGAAAGATGTGTGAAGTGTTGTCTTCGATGACGGGAAGCATGAGAGGCAGTTTCTTCAATTGTTTGTTATAGTAGACGGCATTTGCCTTGCGCTTTGTGTTCCACGATTCCAGGTGGGGAAATTTGGCTGCAAGAGCGCAGGCCTTGATCTCGTCGAGGCGGCTGTTGAGCCCGATCATTTCATGGAAATATTGGTTTCCCATACCGTGTACGCGGAGTTTCTTCACCTTTTCGCCAAGGTCAACCCTTTTTGTGTAGACCATACCTCCTTCGCCGATACCGCCCAGGTTCTTTGTCGGGTAAAAACTGGTAGCAGCGATGTCACCGAAGGCACCTGACATGACACCGTCTTTACGTGAACCAAGGGACTGGGCGCAATCTTCGATAAGGTAGATGCCATGTTTTTGAGCGATAGCGCCGATACGGTCCATGTCGCAGACCTTGCCGAATAGGTGGACAACGATAATGGCTTTTGTACGGGGGGTGATGGCTTTTTCGATAAGAGCGGAATCGATGTTCATTGTTGTCTCATCGATATCGACAAAGACAGGCTTGCCGCCCAGTATAGCGACAGAACTGGCCGTGGAGAAAAACGTATAGGGCGTAGTGATGACCTCATCACCGGCTTTAATATCGAGAGCCATAAGGGCAAGGATAAGGGCGTCGGTGCCGTTAGCACATGAGATGGCACAAGGAACTCCGGCATAATCAGAAATCTGTTGTTCTAATGTACCGCAATATTTACCGAGAATAAGCCTCTGCTCATCGAGTATTTCGTTGATGCCTGCACGGATTTCCTTTCTTACCAGTTTGTATTGTGCTTTCAAATTGATTGGTGGTATATTCATGGCATCTGTTTCCTTTCCGGGATTTCAGTCTGTTATAGTTGAAATTATGGCTATGTTAGCATATATTTGCTCAATATCTCAAGGATTCATTAGAGGAAAGATTTTATGCAAAAAAAATGGCAAGGCAGGAGGTCTTACTGATACGAATACAACAAAGAACAAAATCACATTAAAATCGTTGACAAATACTCTTAATTACGATAAAAGATTGTGAAAATTTATTCAATTTAAAGGAGATCCCCTATGAGAGAGGCAGTCATTGTATCGTGCGCGAGAACGGCGATTGGCCAATTTGGTCAGTCTCTTAAAGATGTGCCCGTTGTAAAACTCGGTGGAATAGCCATAAAAGAGGCCATAAAAAGGGCAGGGATACGGCCTTCCAAGAGCAAAGACAAAGAGTTTGCCCCTGCAATCTTTGAAGGAAAGACCGACACGGAACTGGAAGCAAAACAGTACGATTACGACAGCAGTCTGAAAGAAGTCGTCATCGACGAAGTGGTCATGGGAAACGTTCTCCAGGCTGGACTTGGCCAGAACTCAGGAAGACAGGCAAGCATTCAGGGCGGCGTTCCGAAAGAGACGGCGGCATATACGATCAATAAGGTCTGTTCATCGGGGCTCAGGGCCATAATAAACGGCATGCAGTCGATTATGGTCGGTGATAATGATGTTGTTGTGGCAGGTGGTATGGAGAATATGAGCCAGGCGCCTTTCGCTCTGCCGTCTCTGAGATTCGGCGCGAGGATGTTCGATACAAAGGCTGTTGACCTCATGGTCCTCGATGGCATCTGGGAAATATTCTATGGTTACCATATGGGTGTTACCGCGGAAAATATTGCCGCGAAATACGGCATATCAAGAGTAGAGCAGGATACATTCGGTCTTGTCAGCCATCAGAGAGCGATGAAAGCTATAAAGGAAGGCCTTTTTAAACCTGAGATCGTCCCTGTTGAGATTCCTCAGAAAAAGGGCAAACCTCCTCTCATTTTTGATACCGATGAAAGACCGATGGATACGACGCTCGAAAAGATGGCAGCACTTGCCACAGCATTCAAGAAAGACGGGACTGTTACGGCAGGCAACGCATCGGGTCTCAATGATGCGGCATCAGCAGTGGTGCTCATGTCCAAGAGAAAAGGCAAAAGAACTGGGTATTAAACCTATGGGCAAGATTATCTCATGGGCAAATGGCGGTCTTGATCCGGCATTTATGGGTCTTGGTCCCATTCCTGCAATCAAAAAGGCCTTGAAGAAAGCGAACCTTACAATCGATCAGATCGATCTCATCGAACTCAATGAGGCATTCGCGTCACAGTCACTTGCCTGTATTAAAGAGCTTGGTGTGAACACGGATAAATGCAACATGTTCGGAGGTGGAATATCTCTTGGACATCCTATTGGAGCTACCGGCGCGCGGCTCGTCACAACGGCCCTTTACCAGATGCAGAGGTTGAACCTCAAATACGGTCTTGTTTCCATGTGTATCGGCGGCGGCATGGGACTTGCTGCTATTCTGGAAAGAGAGGCATAAGAATGGAGTATAAAAACATTATCGTTGAAGTGAAGGATGGTATCGGCTTCCTGAAAATTAACAGGCCGAAAGCGCTTAACGCACTCAACTCGGAAACATGTCTGGAGATCAAGCACGCCGGTGATACTCTCAATGCCGATAAGAACGTAAGGGTTGTTATTGTCACAGGGGAAGGTGACAAGGCATTTGTCGCGGGAGCGGATATCCTGGAGATGAAGGACCTGACGGCTATTGAAGGCTCCGCCTTTGCGCAGCGTGGTCATGATGCTATGAGCACCCTGGAAAACATGGAAAAACCGGTCATCGCGGCAGTGAATGGTTTTGCGCTCGGCGGTGGGTTTGAACTGGCCCTTTGCTGTGATTTTATCTACGCTTCAGACAAAGCGAAAATGGGTTTTCCGGAAACGACTCTGGGTATCCATCCGGGGTTTGGCGGAACACAGCGTACCACAAAGCTTGTCGGGACAGCAAAGGCAAAGGAGTTAATATTTACCGGTAAAACGATCAACGCCCAGGAGGCATACGAAATCGGCCTTGTGAATAAAGTAGTGCCTCACGATCAGCTCATGAATGAGGTGCTTGCCATTGCCGAAAAAATCAAAGCTAATGGCCCTTTTGGAATCAGACTCGCGAAAGAGTGTATCAATAAGAGTCAATCTCTTGCCGGCAAGGAAGGACTAACTTTTGAAGCAAAGAATTTTGGAATGTGTTTCGCGACAAAGGATCAGAAAGAAGGTATGACAGCCTTTACAGAAAAAAGAAAAGCCACCTTTATTGGTGAGTAAAAATTATTAAGGAGGATACTGTGAAAATAGCGGTATGTCTAAAACAGGTTCCTGATACCGAAGCGGAAATCAAATGGGATATCCCTAAGGGAGCACTGAACAGGGAAAACATGGACTCAATCACGAACCCTTTTGATGAATTTGCTTTGGAAGAAGCGCTTCTTACTAAAGAGAATTATGATGGTGAAATTGTTGCCATTACGATGGGGCCCGACAAGGCCGCCGACGTGTTGAGAAACGCCCTGGCATTGACGGTTGATTCCGTGTACCAGTGCACTGATGCGGCTTTCGCGGGATCTGACACCTTTGCTACGGCGTCTGTACTCGCGGCAGCCATCAAGAAAGTCGGCGACGTTGATGTTGTCTTTTTCGGCAAACAATCAACGGACGGCAATACCGGTGTTGTCGGCGCGGAAGTGGCCGCCATTCTCGGTTTCAGCCAGCTTACTTATGTTTCAAAGGTCCGTTCGATTGACGCGGCAGCAAAGAAGATTATCGTTGAAAGGGCCATCGAAGGCGGTAATGAAGTCATTGAAGCAAAGCTGCCGGCAGTAGTATCAGTTATTAAGGGTATTAATGAGCCGAGGCTTCCGAACCTCATGGGTATCAGAAAAGCGGGTAAAATAGAAATACCAAAATGGACCGCAGGTGATCTTGGAGTAGATGCCGGCAAAGTCGGAGCCGCAGGTTCTTCCACGAAGGTTGTCGAGATCGCTGTACCTCCTCCTCGGGGAGCAGGTGAAATACTTCAAGGTGAAGTGGATGATATTGTCAATACACTTACCGATAAACTGATTGACTTAAAAGTCATTAAATAGGGAGGAGGAATAACAATGGCTAATGATGTCTGGGTATATATAGAACATAAAGACGGTGGTATTTCACCGATGTCCTTTGAACTTCTTGGTATCGGTAAAGAGCTTGCAACTGGTTTTGGTTCCAATGTCTGCGCATTCGTTATCGGAGATAAGGTTGACGATCTCGCGAAAGAAGCCTTTGCTTATGGCGCTTCGAAAGTGTTCGCCGTTGAAGGTGATGTATTTAAAGGTTTCAGGGGCGAAGCTTACGCGAAGGCGGCAAGTTTCCTTCTTGAAAAGTATAAACCGGAAGCCGCTCTCTTCAGAGGCACAAGCCAGGGCGTTGATGTTTCGGCAGCAGCAGCAGCAAATCTTGGTTTCGGTCTCTGCACGGACAGTATAGGCCTTGCGATAGACGGCGGAAAACTGAAAATGACACGGGCCGCTTTCGGCGGCAATTATTCAGTTTCCGTAGTCAACGAAAAGGCAGTCCCTCAGATAACAACAGTAAGACCGAAAGCCTTCGCGATGCCCGAAAAAGACGCGTCAAAAAGCGGCGAAGTTGTCAAAGAGTCTTTTTCACTTGCGGAAGCTGATCTGAACACAAAGGTGCTTGAGTTCATCACCTCAGCGACAACGGTTAACCTCGTTGAAGCTGATATTATTGTCTCCGGTGGACGCGGTGTGGGAAACGACGAAGGTTTCAAGATCCTGAAAGAATTTGCCGACGTACTCGGCGGGGCCCTCGGAGCATCCCGTGCGGCCGTGGACTCAGGTTGGATTCCCTACGAGCATCAGGTAGGACAGACCGGCAAGACCGTAAAGCCTAAAATTTACGTCGCCTGCGGTATATCCGGCGCGATTCAGCATCTCGCCGGCATGAGGACATCGGATTGTATCGTCGCCATCAACAAAGATCCCGATGCGCCTATCTTCAAGGCAGCGAGCTTCGGAATCGTCGGCGACTACAAAGAGGTCGTTCCGAAACTCATTGAAAAATTCAAAACAAAACTGAACAAGATAAAATACAGAAAGAGAAACGAATATTAGAACAGGGGATACCGATCGGTTCCCCGTTCTTTTATATAATTATCAGATAATATTCATTAGTATCGCGGCAGATAATTCGTATAATTCATTTGCTCTTAGTGAGAATATTTTCTAAAATAACAGGATGAAATATCTGGACCTTCGAAACATTCTGGGTAGGGCGCGAAAGCAATATGTTTGAAATCCTTTCCTCATTCAATGAAGCAACGCATGTGATCAGGCCGTAATACAATGGAGCCAAAACAGAACCTCCCTATGATTTATCTGGATAATGCCGCCACGTCCTTTCCAAAACCAAAAGAGACCATAGAAGCGCTCAATAATTTTGTTCTTCACATTGGAGGAAACCCGGGCAGAAGCGGTCATGCCCTGTCACTGGAGGCCGCGCGTATAATCTTCGAAACCAGAGAAAAGCTGACGGCATTCATCGGCGGCCGCGATTCAGAGCGGCTCATATTTACCCAGAATGGTACAGAGTCTCTCAATCTTGCTATTCTGGGTCTGTTGGAAGAGAGAGATCATGTGATTACCACTTCCATGGAACACAACTCTGTCATGAGACCTCTTACTTTTCTTCAAAAAGAGAAAAATATTCAATTGTCCATAGCCAAGTGCTCCCCCGAAGGCATCATCGATTTTGACAATATGAAATCGTTAATGAGAAAAAACACGAAAGCTGTTATTGTCAACCATGGTTCTAATGTGACCGGCACTATACAGTCTCTTCAGGAAGTGAAGCGGGTTATTGGAGATACGATTCTCATTCTTGATGCATGTCAAACCATAGGAGCATATCCGATTGATGTGGAACAGGACGATATCGATTTGCTCTGTTTTTCATGTCATAAATCGCTTTATAGTATACAGGGTCTCGGAGCTATCTATATGAAAGAGAAGATAAATCTCAACCCCTTGCGGTTTGGCGGCACAGGCAGCAAATCAGAATCCATTGAACAACCTGCGGTGTTGCCCGACAAATATGAAAGCGGCACACCGAATACACCTGCCATAGCTTCGCTGCATGGAGGGCTTACCTTTATAGAGAATACCGGATTTACAAAGATTATTGAAAAAAAGAAGGTTCTTCGGGAAGGCATTGCGAAGGGATTGTCGACTATAAAAGGTGTAGAATTATACGGTCCTTTACAGACAGCGCATGCTCCTCTTTTACCTGTTATTTCTTTTAATATTAAGCATCTGTTACCTTCGGAAATAGGATACCTGTTGAATAAAGAACAGATATATACAAGAGTAGGACTCCATTGTTCGCCTGTGGCCCATAAAACAATCGGGACATATTCACAGGGAACAGTCAGGGCTGCGCCCGGTTATTTCACAACAGGCGAAGATATTGAACGTTTTCTTGAGGTTATAAGGCAAATTGCAAAAACATAAAGTATACTTCCTGCTTTTTAATACTATTCATGATGTACTGAGAGTGGATAAAATTCTGAAAAAAGAAAAGGTACATTATGAACTCGTGCCTGTTCCGAGAAACTTGAGTTCTGATTGCGGCATGTGCGTTAAACTCGAAGACAATTTAGAAACTGTAAAGCAACATATTAAAGATATTAAAACAGAAAAGTGTTTTTTGTTTGACGGGAAGACCTATGTTGATCTTGGATAGTGGAGACAAATAGACCCATTCTTTTTATGTTTTGATAGCTCCTTCCGGACACATTTCCTGACAGCAGTAACAGCGAATACACCGCGTATAATCAAAGAGAGGTCCCTTTTCTTGCATTGACAACGCATTTGCCGGGCAGACCTTGATACAGACTCCGCAGACTTTGCACATTTTCTTTTGAATCTTTGGTTTGTTTATAAAAACGTTCTTGAGGAGTCTTTTCGCGAAGTGAGGTATGTTCCAGTCTGTATCCATGGTTTTTGGCAGTAAGAAATCATCAATTTCGGGTAAGTTGCTGCAGGTGATTTCATAATCGGGGAGTAATCCGTGCAGACCAGCAAGATGCGTTATGGGTGTGGGGTAGGGGAGGTGGACAATCTTTTCAATGCAATCATCGAGAATGAAGGCATTTTTGCTTACGCCAAGAATATCCAGATTTCTCGGCCTTCCGCTTGAAGGCCCATCACCGTCCATACCAATGATGCCATCGAGTACGGTCACGGATGGTTTTACAATGTGATGGATATCAATCAGTATCGAAGCAAAAAGAGACCTGTCCTGACCGGCACGGAAGTGCCACTTTGCTTTTTCAAAAGCATGAATAAAACCGAAGGTGTTCTTGACCCCGAGGGTCATACCCATCATCCCATGGGTCTTCAGTTTGGGGACATTAATAACGATGTCATATTTTTCAGGATCATCGCCGAACAAGAACTCTCTGTAAGGGGATATGCCATTTGTTTTTTTAATAATATTATTATCAAAAGTAGAGATAGTTAATCCTAATTGTTCAATAACATCCATAATACCTGATATATTAAGCACTTTATCTGTTGATCCAAAGCCTGGGCTATCGCCGACAGAGATAGCGCATGAATGGTCTTTTAACAATTCAGCAATAGCTCGTATAATGGCCGGATGGGTTGTCACTGCTTTTTCAGGGGTTTTACTTATGAGAAGATTGGGTTTAATTAGGACTTTCGCGTGACTGATGGGAAGAAAAGATATTTTCTGAAATAGTGAGTCCAGGAGTATTTTCAACAACTCCACATCATAGGTATCACATCTTTCTATCGCTACCTTTTCCAATCGATTGTCCTTTATCGAAATTGACTTCAAGGAACGTGATACACATTGTTCCTTCCGGACTTATCCAGCACATTTCATTCTTTTCATCACGCAGGGTATAGGTAACCCTGTAACGTTCCTTCTGGATGGAGAATGTGCCGTCTTTATCCGGTTGTCTGTTTTCTTTCATTGATATATCATTCATGAAATCGTCTATGGTGATTTTAAATATGTCATAGAACTGTTTTTCGTCGGTGATTTTATCATTGCCTGCTCTTAGCTTGAAATAGCCCTTGTTTTTCTCGATAGAAAAAACGGTATCTCCAAATGGTCCGTAGACTTCCATGAGAAGCATTTCAGGGTAATCAAGCTTTAAAGACATGTCCCCGGAGTATTGCATATTACTCCGGGATATGTTGATTTCACAGACTGCCTCCATGAAATTAATATCCTCGGGCCACTGAATATGTGATGGTGCTTTACGGGGTGTGAGGGCACAACTATTCAAAAAGAAAAACGCGCAGAGAGATACGAAAGCGAACAATTTAAATGTATTCACTTCCGTGGCTCTTTGATCAATTTCAGCTTTTCTTCGACGATTTTTTTCTTCTTTACATCGTTCTCTAACTGGATTGATTTTTCGTAATAAGGAAAAGCCTTGCTATATTCTTTCAGCGATATATAAGTATCGCCAATATGTTCAGCGATAGTCGGGTCATCAGGCACCAGTTCATTTGCCCTCAGCAGTTCCGCAAGTGCCAGTTGGTAATTACCTTTCTTGTAATATACCCATCCAAGGCTGTCGATGATTGCACCGTCGTTCGGTTTTTTTGACAAAGCTTTCTTAATCATCAGCTCTGCTTCATCCAGCTTGATACCTTTTTCTGCCCATAAGTAACCCACAAAGTTTAAGGCGTTGGGATAATCAGGCTCCATTTTTAAAACATCTTCCATTATTTGCAGCGCTTTATCTGAGTCACCATTTCTCTCGTGAAGCATCCCGATATGAAAAAGCGTTTCAACATTCGTTCGGTTCTATCTTACTAATTTCTTCAAGCATTTCAATGGCTTTCCCATAATCTGTTTTTTCTTCGTAGAGCAACGACAAAAGGGTGTAGAGTTGCTTTATATTCTTCGCACCCGGCAAATGCTTTCGGATAGTTTCTATACCTTCATCTAATGAGCCTGACTTGATATGAATAAGGGTGATCTGTGTCAGGGCATCTATGAATTCTTCTGATTTAGGATCAATCTTGTGAAATTCCTCAAGGGCTTTTTTTAAGTCACCCTTCTCCTTCCATGTCATGGCGAGAAAATACCGCACAATATTCATATTCGGCTTTGATGCAAGAATGAGAGAGAATTCCCGTATGGCATCATCAAAACGGTCCTGTTCGAGGTAAAGACGTCCAATATCGAATCTCACGGACAGATCTTTGCTGTCAATTCCGGAAAGTTCTTCATAGACGTTGATTGCCTTGTTATATTCTTTTTGTTTGACAAGTACACCAGCGATTCTTGACCGCGCGATTTTGCTTGCAGGATCAAGACTGATAAGCATCTGATAGTATTCAAGCGCTTTCCCGTAATCGCCTTCTATCTCATAAATAGCACCCATATCAAGAAGCGCGGCTTCAGAGTTTGGTTTCAGATTTAGTACTTTCGTGAAATACGTTTTTGCCTTTCCATATTCTTTCAATTCAAAATTCAGTTTTCCGGAATAGTAAAGAGCAGGGATATTATCATCATCATACTCAAGGACCTTCTCGTAAATAGAAATTGCGTCAATATATTTCTTTTCCGTGATATAAAGGGCGCCGAGAAGCGTGTATACTTCCGTATCTTCGCTGTTCAGTTCGATGCATTTTTCATAGAGTGTTTTCGCCTTATAGGCGGGGCCTTTTGTGGCATAAATACCGGCCAGCATTATTAAAGAGCGACGATTTGAAGGATTCAATGCAATAGATTTTTGAAGAAGTTCTTCTGCCTTATCAAGCCCGCTTTTATCGAGCTGGTTTTTCTTTATATGTACAAAGGCCATATCGTTGCGTATTTCCGAAGAAGCGGGGTCCAACTTCAACAAAGACGAGTAGAGCGCAAGGGCTTCATCGTAATTACCTTCTTTATCGTTCTGGTAGGCTCTCAGATAGATTACAATGGAATTGGAATAATCACTGCCGAGAAGTGAAACCGGCAATAGTAGTATTACAAGAAAGAAGAATATTTTTTTCATCGACTAAAAGGATACCATAGATTGCGTCTTAAATCTATTACCTTACTTGATCAGTTGGCCGATTCTTGACCATCGAATATATTCGAAAGGGTCTGTTGTATTGGTGTTCCATGAAAAATAGAGTATAAGGGCTTTGCCGACGAGGTGTTCTTTCATTACTGGCCCCCAGAACCTGCTATCGGCACTGTTGTCACGGTTGTCACCCATGGCAAAACAGGCATCCTTAGGTACGGTATATGGTCCGTAGTTGTCTTTTGGACTGAAATCTCGTGGTATGGGAGGCATATTTTGATAATGTCCCCATGGATCGGTCATCTTTGTTCCATTGATATAGATGACCTTGTCTTTGACTTCGACAATGTCACCTTCGGTGGCGATGACTCTTTTGATAAAATCTACACTAATATCTTTGGGATAACGAAAAACAATGATATCTCCCCGTTTTGGTTTGCCGAGAGTATATATAACGTTATCGAAGTAGGGTACTTTGACGACGTAGCTCAAACGGTTTACCAGAAGATGATCGCCGATAAGCAGGGTAGGCTCCATGGAGCCCGAGGGAATTTTATATGCCTGAATGAAAACGCTTCGCACAAAAAGAGCTATAATTACGGCTATAAGAATCGATTCAATATATTCTCTTGTTTTACTTTTTGTTTTTATCATCTGTACTCCTTATTATTACGGCTTGAATTAGTGGATTACATTCTTTCCGGCGCCGATACTCCCAGAATGTCAAGACTGTTTTTAATTACCTGTTTCAACATATACAGGAGCCACAATCGTGCCAGTGTCTGCTCCGGGTCATTACCAAGCACACGAGTCTTATTATAATAACTGTGAAAGCGTCCGACAAGATCAATAAGGTAAAAAGTGATCCTGTGAGGTTCAAGACTTTTCGCGCTCCCTTCCATAACCTGGTAGAAGCCCAGTATTCCCTTTATGAGATTGATTTCTTCGCTTAAGGTCAGGAGGTTGATATCTGCTTCATCAAGCTTGCCTGTCTCAATACCTGCCTCTTTGGCGTTTCTAAAGATGCTTGCAATCCTTGCATGAGCATACTGGACATAGTAAACAGGATTTTCATTAGAGGTTTTTTTCGCGAGATCGAGGTCAAATTCAAGATGTGAATCACTTTTCCTTGTCAGGAAAAAGAATCTGGCGGCGTCTTTTCCTACTTCCTGTACTACTTCCTTAAGAGTGGTAAACTCGCCGGAACGTGTGGACATACCGACAGGTTTTCCGTCTTTTAAAAGAGTTACAAACTGGATGAGAATGGCCTTGAAGCTCTCTTTATCTCTGCCCAGTGCCTGGATTGAGGCTTTCAAACGGGGAATATATCCATGATGATCAGATCCCCATATATCGATAAGCATATCAAAGGACCTGTTGAATTTGTCCAGGTGGTAGGCAATATCGGAAGTAAAATAGGTTTTTTCTCCGCCGGATTTTATCAATACCCTGTCTTCATCTTTTTCAAATTTACTTGTTGTGAACCACAGGGCCCCCTCATTTTCGTAAGCGTAGCCCTTGTTCTTGAGAAGATTGAGCGTGTCATCGACGACGCCTTTGTCGAAGAGCGTTGATTCATTATAAAAACTGTTGAAGATGACGCCAAAATCTTCGAGGTCGCCTTTGATCCCCTTGAGAATCTCATCACCGGAAAACCGGGCCATCATCGAGATGGCTTTCTCTTCTTCGGCCGGTACTTCAACTTTACTATCAAGTAACTGTTGAGCAAGGTCTTTTATGTAGTCGCCCTGATAGCATTCTTTAGGGTATGTTATTTTTTCTCCCTGCAGCTCTTTCCACCGTAAGTATGTCGATTCACCGAGTGTCTTAATCTGTCGTCCGGCGTCGTTTATATAGTATTCTTTAAGAATAGTATGACCTGTTTTCCCCAGTATATTCGCGAGGACATCGCCGACAGCGGCACCTCTCCCGTGGCCTATATGGAGAGGACCGGTGGGATTAGCGCTGACGAACTCTATGAGTACCTTTTTCCCATTGCCAACATCAGGGTAAAGCGTTTCAATGCCATCGCTGGAGATCCTTTTTAAGAGCATTCGCCATACGTCGTCTTTCAGATAGAAGTTGATAAAACCTTTTCCCGCAATCTCTACTCTTTCGCATATATTTTCGGTGGTGATATGCTGAATAAAGATTCGCGCTATTTCAGCGGGGCTTTTCTTGAGAACCGGGGCTAAAAGAAAGGCAATATTTGTTGAATAATCGCCGAAGCCTTCTTCCCTTGGGACTTCGACGAGAGGGTTGATAGTGATATCTTCCGGCAGAATAGCCTGTTTTTTACAACTTTCACAGGCATCACTTATTATCTCCGCTATCTTCTTTCTTATCATCAGGTTTTACTCCGTCTTTGATAGATATATCTTTTGTAAATTCGGAACACCGGACAGAAAGGTCCTGGCCTCTGAGAAATTTCTTCTGGCATTCCTTCCTCCACGCGCATATCACGCATAGTGTTCTTCCATTGTCCATTAATCTTCTCTCAGTATATCTTTGTAGAATTGTGGCTGTCTTTCCTTGATAATGGGCCATTCCCTTCTTGTTTGACGCAGCTGTTCAAAATCAACATCAGCAAGGAGCACACTGTCGGCCCTTCCCGTGGGACCTCCTAACAGCTCGCCTTCAGGATTCACGCAAAAACTCATGCCATAAAAATCCTGTGCCTCTTCGCTTCCTACCCTGTTTACCCTCATAATACATACACCGTTGGAAATGGCATTTCCTGAAATAACCGTCTGCCATATTTGCTGAGATTTGAAAGCGCATGAAGTAGGGGCGAATACGATATCAGCCCCATTCATTCTCAGAATCCTGGTCCCTTCAAAAAAGAAATTGTCCCAGGACACCTGAATACCTATTTTTCCATGAAGTGTGTCAAAAACTGGAAAACCTGTATCGCCCTGTGAGAAATAATATTTTTCTTCCCAGAGAGGGATGTCAGTTACATGGATTTTTCTGTAATAACCAATAGTATTTTCCCCTTGAAGAATTACAGAAGTATTAAAATACTTTTTATCTGCTTTTTCGAATATTGGTAATATGACGACCGCATCGGTGCCCTTGATTTTATTTTTGAATAATGCGACAGTGCTGCCGTCGATACTGTCTGCCATTTCGAAGACATTTTCATTCCGGTCTTTCGGGAACCAACGCTGATTGAACAACTCCTGGAAGCAGATAATTTTTGCTCCTTCACTAAAGGCAACGCTAAGCATCTTTAATGCTTTTTCAATATTATTTTCCTTGTCTTCCGAACAGGCAAATTGAATTCCAGCGATTTTCATATTGTTTTCCCATTTTCTCTCTGTGATACGGCAAAGCCCCAAAGGAAAAGAGTTTCTGCCGGGACCGGATCGCAGACAGCGAAATATCTACTATAAATCATTTTTCTTCCTTACTTTTTTGCATGTAATGAGAAGATAACTACCAGATGGAAACGAAACATGTCAAGGAAAAACAAACAGAAAACCTAATAGACAGTAAAAAATCAGCGGTCAGTATTTTTGTGACTGCAGTAATTCATACTGACCGCTGACTCTGCTTTACTAATAATTTTCAGCCAACAATTCGTAATAGTCTCTTGGATGAGCGCAAGCGGGACATTCAACGGGGGCTTCCGGGCCTTCATGGACATATCCGCAGTTTCTGCATTTCCACTTTACTGTTGTTCCTTTTTTGAAAACAGTGTTGTTTTCAATATTCTTGAGAAGGGCACGGTATCTTTTTTCATGCTCCGCTTCTACCTTTGCGATGGCCCGATATACCTCAGCTATCTCGTTGAATCCTTCTTCATCTGCTATACGGGCAGCTTCAGGATAGAGGACTGTCTGTTCGAGGTTTTCCCCGGCAGCTGCTTCTTTCAAGTTTTCCATGGTATTTCCGATAACCCCCGCCGGATATTTAGCGGTGATTTCAAGATCGCCGCCTTCGAGGAATTTGAAAAAACGTTTTGCGTGTTCTTTTTCATTATCAGCCGTTTCGGTAAAAAACCAGGATATCTGTTCGAGGCCTTCTTTTTTAGCCTGCGAAGCGAAATAGGTATAACGATTTCTTGCCTGCGATTCACCTGCAAAATTGGCAAGTAAGTTTTTTTCAGTCTCTGTTCCCTTGATACTCTTCATTGATAATCCTCCGTTATTTGCTTTTCCAAAGGCCGTGAACATTACAATATTCCCGTGCCGTAATATTTTCCCCTTTTACCGGAAAGAAGGCTTCAGGAGACCCGCCGGGTGAAAGGAATTCACGATAGACTTTACCGTCCATTATAACCTCTATCCATTCAATATAGTGCTTCTCTTCCATTGGATGAGGGACGCTTCCAACTTTTACGATTATTCCATTCTCTGTCTTTTCGATGACCGGTACGTGTTTTTCTAATGAGGCGTCAACAGTATTCGGTACGAATTCCTTCATGGGTTCATTACAACAGACGAGCTGTCCTTTTCCGCCGTGTAACACCTCTACAATATTACCACAAATGTCACATTTGAAGACCTGTAGTTTTTCAGCCATAACATCCTCCTTATATGAAATTTAATATATAAATATGCTCTGTGTGACTTTTTTGAACGTAATACATGATCAATCTCATGTCAACTGATACCGCGCTATGAAAGGCTGATTTTTTGCGGGATATTTTTATATTATAGAGAAGATGGCAGATTATTAATTATCTTTTATAAATCCATGTTTTATGATAGTTTATGCACAATGTTTGGCATTGGTCTTCCCGAACTTATCGTTATTATGGTTGTAGCGTTACTTGTAGTCGGTCCTTCAAAATTACCGGATCTCGCGCGGTCTCTTGGAAAAACATTTCAGGAATTCAGACGTATGGCTGATGAAGTCAAAGAGAGCTTCGAAGAAGAGGCAACGGATACTAAACTTTCTTCTGAACAGCATAGAGAAAATACGAACGAAACAGGGCAAACATCAGGTGAAATAGATACTGTTCCAGAAAGAAGCCAGTCCCGTAAAAAACGATTCCGGCCATGAAAAGGGAGAAGATGGTGTAGGGTGAAAGATCGCAAAAAGCTATCACATCCATGTCACTTTGGAGCAGATTATTAATGTCCGGAACGATTAATACAGATGATAAACAGCCTTTTCTTTCTCATTTAAAGGAATTAAGAGACAGGATCCTTATCTGTCTTGCAGCCGTTGGCATCGCTTTTGTTCTTACCTACTATTACAAGGAAAAAATCTTTCTTTTTCTCATGGAACCTTTTTTAAAAGTAATGCCCTCTAAAAGTTCCTTCATATTTACGGGGATCACAGAGGCTTTTGTGACATACTTTAAGATATCTATCGTGAGTTCTTTATTTCTGGTCTTGCCTGTTATACTCTATGAATTCTGGGGTTTTATATCACCGGGACTGTATGAAAAGGAAAAACGTTATGTTTATCCTTTTATGTTCTGGGGTAGTCTCTGTTTTCTATCAGGAATTGCATTCTGTTATTTCGTGATAATGCCGGTTCTCTTCAAATTTTTTATCAGTTATTCGACAGAATTTATCGTTCCCTTACCGGACCTGAAAAGCTATATGAATCTGACACTTAAAATGCTTGCTCTATTCGGACTACTATTTGAAATTCCGCTTGTTGTCTACTATCTTTCGAAGGCAGGTATAGTCAATTACAAGGTACTTGTTTCAAAACGAAGATACGCGATACTGGCCATATTTATTGTCAGCGCCATAATCGCGACCAGTGATGCTATGGGGCTTATAATGGTTGCCTTTCCTCTTTGGGGACTCTATGAGGTAAGTATTCTCATAGTGAAATTTTTTGGCAAAAAGGAGATTCTTAATGAAAGCCTTTGATATTGTTATCCTCGCTGCAGGCAAGGGCGAGAGGATGGTTTCTGACAAACCGAAGGTGATGCATGAAATTATGGGTAGACCCATGATCGATTATGTTGTTGAGGTGGCCGGAAAACTGAACCCTGATAATATAATCGTTGTTACCGGACATGGCAGGGAGAAGGTCGAGGCCCATCTGAAGGGAACTCCTGTCATTTGCGCGGTCCAGAGGGAACAAAAGGGCACGGCCCACGCTCTTCTTTCGTCAGCACAATTTCTGGGTGGTGGTGATATTCTTGTATTGTATGGTGATGTGCCTCTCATAGAACTTACCACAGTACAAAGCTTTTTATCATTTTTTGAAAAAGAAAAAAATATTGTATTCTTGACTACAGATGTAGATGACCCAAAGGGATATGGACGGATCATCAGTGATGGAGATGCGATTATGGAAATAAAAGAAGAAATCGACGCGTCCCCTGAAGAAAGACAGATTAAGGAAATTAATACCGGAATCTGTATTTTTCCCCGGGAATCTTTTATATATTTACAGGAAATCGGCGCCGGAAACAAAAAGGGTGAATATTATCTGACGGATATTTGCAAAATCGGGCAAAATAAAGGAAATCCCATCAAAAAATACTATCATGAAAATTCTTTGGAGGTCCTCGGAATTAACTCACGAAAAGAACTGATGGAAGCCAACATCACCATGAGAATGCGTATTATCGAAAAACACTTGAAAAACGGAGTCTCCTTTCTTGATAATAATGTTTATATTGAAGAGGATGTACAGATCGGGAAAGATACGACTATATTCCCAAACTGCTATATCACGGGAAAGACAGTAATCGGCAGTGGAGTGACAATAGGCCCGAATGTAGTCATAAGAGACACAAAAATCCATGATAATGTAACAGTAGACGGATTCGTCGTCATGGAAGGCACAGAAGCGCATGAGGATGCTAAGATAGGCCCCTTTACGCGTCTGCGCCCTCAAACGATTATTGGCAAAGAAGCCCGCATAGGAAACTTTGTGGAAATAAAAAATTCTCTTGTCGGTGAACATTCAAAAGCAAATCACCTTGCCTATATCGGTGATTCAGAGATTGGGAAAGAGGTTAATATAGGCGCAGGTACCATAACCTGTAACTATGATGGTGTTAAAAAACATAAAACAATAATCGAAGATAATGTCTTTGTTGGAAGCAATACCGAACTGGTTGCCCCTGTAACATTAGGAAAGAATGCTATCATCGGGGCGGGTTCGACGATCACAAAGAATGTTCCGGAAGGTGCCCTTGCGACAACCCGGGCGCAGCAAAAGCATATTGAAGATTACAGGAGGAAAAAGAAATGTGTGGAATAGTCGGATATTCAGGTAACTCGGAAGCGTGCGATATACTTATTGAAGCTTTGAAGCGACTTGAATACAGGGGATACGATTCCGCCGGTATAGCCATTTGGGACAAGGGAACTATCAAGATAGGGCGAAAAAAGGGTAAGGTAGATGAACTAAGAAAAGCCGTCTGTGACGGTACTTTTCAGGGAAAGCTTGGCCTCGCGCATACAAGATGGGCTACTCACGGTACTCCATCGGAAAAAAACGCCCATCCCCATAAAGCGGGTGATGTAGTGGTTGTGCATAACGGTATTATCGAAAATTATATCGAGCTTAAGAAAGAACTTAAGAATGAAGGGCACAAGTTCTTATCAGATACGGACACCGAAGTTATTCCTCACCTGATTGTCCATTACATGGATAAAGGAAATACGTTTCTTGATGCTGTTCGCGCGACGCTCAAAGAGCTTAAAGGTTCTTACGCCCTTGGTATTTTAAACGAGAAGGAAAAAATTCTCGTAGCCGCGAGAAAAGAAAGCCCTCTTATTGTCGGTGTGGGAAACGGGGAATATTTTATTGCCAGCGACGCGCCTGCCATAATCAACAGAACAAACAGGTTTATCTTCCTCGAAGATAACGATGTAGCGATATTCAAGAACAACACAGTGCGGTTGATCAACACTGACGGAGAGAAGATCGAACGGAAAATCCACCAGGTGCAATGGTCCGACGCAATGGCAGAGAAGGGTGGGTACAAACATTTTATGCTGAAAGAAATATTTGAACAGCCCCGTGCCATTTCAGAAACATTGCTGGGAAGGATTAAAGAAGAAAAAGGTGAGATAGATTTTGAAGAGATTAATCTGCCCGATGTTAAGAAAATTAATAAAATATGGATGGTGGCATGCGGGACTTCATACCATGCATGCATGATAGGAAAGCACATTTTTGAGGCCAATCTCAGAATACCCGTTGAGACTGACATTGCCTCAGAATTCAGATACAGAGATCCTATTATTTCAAAAAATGACCTGCTCATCGTTGTTTCGCAGTCTGGTGAAACCGCGGATACCATCGCGGCAATGAAAGAAGCGAAAAAGAAAGGCGCCTATACTCTATCGATCTGCAATGTGCTTGGCAGCACTCTCGCGCGTGACGCGGACAGCGTGATCTTTACCCATGCGGGTCCTGAGATCGGTGTGGCGTCCACAAAGGCTTTTACAACACAAATCTCAGTGATTTTCATGCTCATGCTCTACATAGGGAAAAGGTTGGGTGTCCTTGATAGTCAGGATGTAAGAAATCATATTCTCGAAATAAAAAAGATTCCCCATAAGATGCAGAACATTCTTGAAATGGCTCCCTCAATTGAGGAGGCCGCGCGGAAATATATGCAATGTAAGGATTTCCTTTATCTGGGGAGAGGTATACACTTTCCGACCGTACTGGAGGGTGCCCTCAAATTGAAAGAAATTTCCTACATTCACGCCGAGGCTTACGCTGCCGGAGAGATGAAGCATGGCCCCATTGCGTTAATAGACGAACAGATGCCCGTTGTTTTTGTCTCACCTGTTGATCAGACTTATAAGAAAACGTGCAGTAATATGGAAGAAGTAATATCAAGGAGGGGAAAGATTATACTCTTCACTGACAAGGAAGATCAGGAAATAAATCAAAGGGTTGATTCTTATTTTGTCCTGCCTGATACTATTTATGAACTCCAACCTGTTTTAAGCGTGGTACCTCTTCAATTGCTTGCGTATTATATCGCGAACCTGCTGGGGACAGATGTAGACCAGCCGCGCAATCTTGCGAAAAGTGTAACTGTTGAATAATTATCAATGAATATGCTACAGGTCATACTTAGAGTTTGTTTAAGCTATTGATTTAGTTAATGCAAATGCTCACGGTTCTCTCTGTGCATTTGAGAAGGGTAGGAGCTATTCTGAAACCGGCGTGTCGAATTTAAGAACTTCAAATAATATATCTACAACCCTGGGGTCGTAGCATCCTTTATCTGCTGCTTTGCGAATTTCGTTCATCGCGAGTTTTACATCCCATGCGCCACGATATGGACGCCACGAAGTCATCGCGCTATATGCTTCAGCTACTCCTGTGATACGGGCGCCAATAGGGATTTCCTCGCCTTTCAGCCCATCAGGATAACCGCTTCCGTCCCACATTTCATGATGATGTTTTGCGACTTCAAGAATCTGCTCGTTTACGTATCCGAGACGTTTTAGGGAAGCAACACTTTCTATGACGTATTTTTCGACAAATTTAATTTCCTGTTCTGTGAGACTGGCGGGTCTGTTTAAGATGTGGTGAGGTATTGCCTCTTTTCCTATATCCTGGAGAAATCCTGCCTGTAATATCATTTTCTTGAGATCTTCGTTTAATTGCAGCCGGTCGGCGATAATATACGAGAGCATCCCCACAAGAAGTCCTCTTCCCACGGAACCATCCAGTGATTCAACGGACAATATGAGATCAAAGGGCGCTTTTATATTCGTCTCTATATCGTAGTATTGTGAGGACAGAGAAGAAGGAATAATCGCGGGATTATGCCAGCGGCTCTTTATGTTTTTTACTTCAAAAACCGCAATTTTATGGAGTTTGCCTTTAAGCTGGAATTTTTCAAATTCATCCTTTTTAAGATTCGCATCAGCATAAGCAAGCCGTATATCAGTTGATTCAGGATCGAGGGTTAAAGCCCGTTCAAAAGATGCGATAGCCGCTGTCGCGTCGTGTAAACCGAAATGGAGTTTACCCATCTGGTATAAAAGATCAGCGCTTTCTCCTTCTTCAGTGAGCTTTACTTCAAGGGCCCTTAATTGTTCGAGCAGTGTTTTGTCGGATTGACGACTGTAGCCCATGTTGCGAAGTCTTATAACATGTACAAAGGGATCTACAAGTTTGTATGTAAATTCATCAATATAGATTCTTTCAGGCTGACATATCTCTTCAAGACGTTTTGCCACATTGACACGGTCACCTATAGCGCTATATGCCTGGCGGTGAACACCCATCATACCGACAATCGTATAGCCCGTCGCTATACCAATACGTAAACGCCATGGAAGACCAATGTCCTGCATTTTTTCCTGCATCTTCAATCCGGCAATAACAGCCATAAGCGCGTGCTGGGCATAATCAATAGGGGCTCCGAACTCTACCATCACACCATCGCCCATATATTTGTCTATATGACCACGGAACATTTCAATGACAGGTTCTATGTGGCCGATAAACCTGTTTAATTCATCAAGGACGATATCAGGCGGGTTCTGGTCGGAATAGGACGTAAATTCGGTAAGATCACAGAACATGATACTAATTTCGCGTTTTTCTATACGTAATTTCCCTTCAGTAGCAAGCTTTGCCACAACAGGATCCATTGTTGTATAAAGGGTTTTTTCCACTTTTTCTTTCATTTCTTCGGCAACACGGCTTCTTTTCAGTTCTTCATAAAGACGGCGTGTTTCCTCGAAACCCTTAGAGAGCCTTTCCTGGAGGGAACCAATGCCGGCACTTGTAATGATGAGAAATCCTGCCCAAATGATAATCATGATTAAGATGCTGTAAAAAGTACCGCTTATCATAAACCATTCAGGTCTGATAAAAAATGTGATGATAACGAGGAGGATAATATTCAGACAGGCGTAAAAGGCCTTTTGTTTTCCGAGAATGTATGCCGCGAGCAATACGGGCAGATAAAAAAGATTTAAGAATGCGTATTTATAGGGAAATATAAAAAAGAGAGCACAGACAAGAATGGCTATAAGGAAAACAAAAAAGAGCTCAAGATGACGGATGACAAAATTACGAAAACTGATGGCTGCCTTTACACCGAAGGCTTCGTTTATTCTGAAATCAGGCATTTCACGAAAATCATCTTCCGGGTGTGTTATTGAAATATTTTCTTTATTTTTTTTGAAAATCTTCATTAACGGCCACCGTTGTCGCTACAATCAATAAATTTTCGTCACTATATGAATCTGTTTTTTTTATCACGGGCATGTTTTTTTGTCAATTGTAATATAATAAACAATTATGAAATATTATCATGGTATTTTAAATTGCAATTGAGCATGACATGTGTGATATTAAGTGAGTAACATTATGGGTCTCTTACAATTACTTTTCAGCGATCCCCTTACCTTTGTCCTTCTGGCAATTCCACTCCTTTACTCAATTATCATACACGAACTTGCCCATGGATGGGTTGCTTACAAGATGGGTGATTCTACGGCGAAATGGCTTGGCAGGCTCAGTCTTAATCCGATACGGCATCTTGACCCAATAGGAACGGCGGCCCTTTTCCTGGTAGGGTTTGGCTGGGCAAAACCGGTTCCTGTTAATTTTGCTAATTTACGTGACCAGAAGAAAGGATTGATTTTCGTTTCAGCGGCGGGGATCACTGCAAACATCATTCTTGCTTTACTATCTTTTCTTTTGCTCAGGCTTATTTCCCCGATTTCCTCTGATAGGATATTTACTCTCCTTTATAACATGGGAAATATTAATATCATGCTTGCCGCTTTCAATCTCATCCCCATTCCACCCCTTGACGGTTCAAAGATATTAATGGGTTTTTCATCGGGCAGATTACGATACATGGTGGAAAGACTTGAGCCTTACGGGATGTTTATAATTCTTGGTTTATTATGGATAGGGGTATTAAACCCTGTAATTTATGTCTTCAGGCAGATCATTGTGGGTATCATAAGACTGTTTCTCCCATAATGAAAAAAATGTCAAATAGAACCATACATATAATCAATATCGCGCTTTCTGTAATTGCAGTCGGGATTATTGTCTTTTATGACATATGCGGGGGTACCTGTTCATACCTAAAGGGATCAATTTTTGGAATAGATCTTAAGTACGCAGGAATTATATATATGATTGCTTTAATCTCGCTGAATATACTCAAATGGGATTTGCCTATCCTGCTTTTTGTTTCCATAGCCCTTGGCGTTGAGGTATACCTCATTGGATTTCAGATTTCATATTGGACTTTTTGTCCCTTTTGCTTTGCTTTCGGAATAATCGTAATAAGTCAGTTTATTTTTAATTTTAATTGGTCAAGCAGGTGGTATATGATTTCTTGTATCATTATCGGCCTTCTCTTCTGTGTTTTCTTTTTCAAAGGTTCCGTAATCCCTACCTATGATATCGGCAGTTTAAATTCGCCATTTGGATGTTTTAGCAGTGTCTGTTGAATGTAATCAAAGCTCCGAAAAAGAGAAAATAAGATACATAAATAACAAGAATAGTATTGACTTTACGTCGCACTTCCCTTAATATATGCCAATCAATAGCGGGGTGGAGCAGTCAGGTAGCTCGTCGGGCTCATAACCCGAAGGTCACTGGTTCAAATCCGGTCCCCGCAACCAAAAAACAATCAGAGGTTAGAGGTTTTTCTAACCTCTTTTTTTGTCTTCAAAAACACTAATGTTTAGGCTTAATATTCTATTGTTCTCTATGAGATTGTCTGCGATACGCTGAAGATTATCTATCAAGGGCAAGAGGAGTCTGGTAGACTAAAAATCACTTATCTATCATGTTCATTCAACAATGTTGTTCTTTTCTTTAAGATCCTTAGAGTCACCCAGACGATAAAACCAAAAGATACAAGAACTGCCCAGGGGAGGTCTAAATGAAATTTCTCGTTCATGACCATCTCTCCGAGGTGTTTGAGAATGAATATTGAGACTATGACCGCAAAGAAGCCATTATATTCTTTTTTCAGCACTCTTTTTGTTGAGAAAGGTAGATCTGCCTTTACATAGTTCTTGAACCGGGGAAGGAAAGCAGGGGTTTTATTTGCCCACGTCAGAAATGCGTCTCCGAATTTATTCCTCAAGAACACTTCTTCTGCAAACATAATCCGCTCATAATAGAGCCAGAACAGGAGAAGATATATGAGAGTTGACCACCACAGGTGCAAAAAAAGCACGGGCCCGAGAAACATAAACAAATTGCCGACATAAAGGGGATGTCTCACTATGGAATATATTCCCGTTGTATTCAAGGTATTTGCCACTTGTCTCTTTGTGTTTCTACCGGATGTTCTTTTAGAAGTATGTCCAGTGGTAATTATTCGTATGCCTAATCCAAAAAAACTGATCAGGAGACAGGCTATCGCCCACAAATCATGGAGCTTCTTGCTATCGCCTGGATAGTGAAATTGAAGCATTGCCGGCAGAATAATGCTTGTCAGCGCCAATGGAAGATAGCTCCTCCATCGAAACAGCCAGGCACCGGAGCGTTCAAATTCTTCTTGAAGTGTCATATTCTTCCTTTTCCAACGAACGAAAAACATATACCTGTCGGGAGTGATCGCCGCCGGTCTGTCTCTTTTTTACATAATGATGAAAGCAAAAGCTTCTTACGGTTGACACAGCCAGAAATTAGTTGAGGCGAGAACTTCAGATAGTTACCACTAAGAAAGACAAGGAGAAGGGGGGCAACAGGCCCCAGCCTTCTCCGGCATTCCATGCGATTTAGTCTTTTGTTAAAAACGTGATGTAGTATTTCCCTTCGAGTTCCGTCCATTGTCCGGTAATCTTGTTGCCGGCTTTCAACTCTTTCGCGGCGTTGAATCTGCCATTGTACTGGGCGTACGTCATAAGGACAGGCTGGTCGCCTTTCTGTGCGGTTTTTATAACACAGACGTTCGTCTTGGCGTCGCATTTTACTACCTCGAGGGACTTGAAGTTACCCGAGGAGCCTTTTGAGATTGCCGTAGCCAACTCACTGCCCGAATCCTTACCACCCTGAGCAAAGACCGTGCCTGTCAGCATAAGACCAAAAACGAGTGCCAGAACTACTGCTGTTGTGAAATTCTTCATATCCTTCCTCCCTCTTGTTTTTTTGTTACCCACTATATAAAACTTGGGTTAACTCATTTAAACACACTTTTTATCTGAGTTCCACCACTTTTTTCTATTTATTATCAGTATCAGTGGAGCCCTCTGTTTGGTTGCAACCAAACAGTCTATATCTGTAAATTAGTTTATGTGGATTGATAGGCCTGTCTATGGGACTTTGGTCGTATTTAAAATCAGTGCTCAGGAATTCAGTGAATGGCGAAATGTCAGAGAATAGAAGATAGCGAATGGTGAATATTTCATGGCATAGGGCAAGGAGCATAGAGCGGGACTTGAAAGGCACCAGGCTGCAGGTAACAAGCTACAGAAAAAATGTTCTTCCTTGGGGCTTGCGACTTGTGACCTGTGACTGAGCAGTGAAGGGGGCGACCAAGCAATTTTCTGAAGAATGGTGTATAATTGAAAAAGATACAGTGTTCTGCAGGGTTGAGATACAAAATAACGAGATTACATAGAGCTTTCTATAAACATTATATGTTGCCGCGAGAGAAAATGCTGTAAATCATCACCAGATGCTATGCCCATACCGGACGAAAGAGGGAATTTCAGAGGTTATAGCGGCGTGGATAAAGACATCACCGAGAGCAAGATGACAAAGCAGTCCCTGGAAGAACAGCTGAAGTTTGAAGCGCTGCTGACCGATATTTTGGGGCGGCTAATCAATCTGACCTCTGACGAGGTGGACAGAGAAATAGAAGATGCGCAGCGCCGTGTCTGTGAATACCTGGGGTTGGATCTTTCCACGCTCTGGCAGCGCACGGCCGAAAGCCCCCCCACCTTCACGATGACTCACGTGTATCGCTCGCCGGAGGGACCGCTGATTCCGGAGGCAATGGATGCGCGACAGAGCTTCCCGTGGTGCATGGATGAGATCATGGCCGGGAGGATCATCTCAGTGGCAGACGTGGAGAAGACGCCTCCGGAGGCGGAGCACGATCGGGAGGAGTGGCGTCACTTAGGCATCAAATCAGTGCTCACCTTTCCCCTGTCGTTGGGTGGCCGGCCGGCCACCGGCGCATTGAACTTCAGCTCCATCCGGGAGCAATACGAATGGCCGGACACGCTGGTGAAGCACCTGCAACTGATCGCGCAAGTCTTTTCCAACGTGATTGCTCACAAGCGATGGGAAGAAGCGATCATAAGATCGGAAGCGAAATATCGAGGCTTGCACGAAGGCATGATGGACGGTTTCGTGATGGCGAACCACGATGGGATGATCATGGAGTATAATGACACCTATCTGAAAATGACAGGATATAACCCTGAAGAATTACTCAGGCTGACCTACCGGGACCTCACACCGGAGAGATGGCACGATTTCGAGCAGGAGATTGTCGAACAACAGGTTTTGGTGCGGGGATACTCTGAAATTTATGAGAAAGAGTACCGTAAAAAAGATGGAACAGTATTCCCTGTAGAACTAAGAACGTTTCTCTCTAAGGCCGAAACAGGGAACAAAGCGGGGATGTGGGCAATAATCCGCGACATCAGCGACCGCAAGCGCGCCCAGGTTGCGCTCCACGAAAGTAAGGAGCGGTTCCGGCACGTGGCAGAGAATGTCGCCGATTTTATCTGGGAGATTGATACGAATGGCCTCTACCAGTATGTGAGTCCTTCTATCGAAGGGATCCTTGGTTACCAGCCTGACGAACTGATCGGAAAGGTCTGTTTCTATGATCTGTTTGCCGAGGAGGTTCGCGAGGAACTAAAAGGAGCAGCTTTCGAAGTGTTCGCCGCAAAAGAACGATTCCGGGCGTTTTCGAATCCAAACATAAGCAAAGATGGTAGAGTTGTACATCTGGAAACCAGCGGGGCGCCGGTATTGGACGAGGCGGGTAATCTGGTTGGATATCGCGGCGCCGACACGGACATCACTTACCGCAAGCAAATGGAAGAAAAAATAAAAACGGCTGCGCAAGATTGGCAGACTGTTTTTGATTCAATTCCGGACGTTGTTATGATGCTGGACCGGGATTACAGAGTTATAAGGGCTAATGCCGCGACGAATTCTTTCCTTGGTCTTTCAATGGAAGATATTGTCGGGCATTACTGCTATACTTTAATGCACGGAATGGAAAAACCGGATGAAGGCGGTCTTTTTGCAGAAATGAGGAGGTCCAAAAGACATGCAGAAAAGGAGCTTTATGACGAAACAAGGCATGCCTGGTTTCGTATCTCAGTAGACCCGGGTTTTGACGACGAAGGAGAGATTAGACAAGTTGTCCACACTGTTAAGGACATTACCAGACAAAAAGAGAAAGACATTGAATCATTTACCGCAAGGAGTTTCCTGCAGCGTACAGATCGTTTGCTGCAAATGGGGGAACTGACGGCATCTCTGGCCCATGAATTGAACCAACCTCTCACCTCGATCCTCAGTAATGCCCAGGCGGCCCTTCGCTTCATCGACTCCGGCACACTTAGACCAGGCAGAGTTAACAGAGATATTGCAGGACATTGTCAATGATGATAAGAGGGCCGGGAATATCATCCGGAGCCTCAGGTCGATGGTAAAGCCCCAGGAGAACGAACGGGAAGTGACTGTGATCAATAATATTGTACGTGAGGCAATTGCTCTTTTTCATAGTGAAGCCATCATCCGGAGCATCAAAGTTGAGACCGTTTTGGAAAACGCATTACCTTCCGTCAACGTTGACAAGGTGCAGATACAACAGGTAATAATCAATCTGATGATGAACGCGGCCGATTCGATGCTCGACGTGTCTACGATCAGAAAGATTATCATTCAGACAGCAGCGGCCAGTGACGGCGGTGTCCTGGTGACGGTAAGAGACTTCGGCACCGGCATTGCCGAGGAGAAACTTGCCAGGATATTTGAACCATTCTTTACAACAAAATTCTCCGGACTGGGGATGGGGCTATCATTGAGCCGCTCTATTATTGAAAGCCATGGCGGCCACATCTGGGCTGAGCACAATACTGACGGCGGAGCGACATTTTTTTTCGACCTGCCGGGGGCAAGTGCAAAATAGGGGAAAGTCTGGTATAATCTATAATGGTTGCAGCCAGTCCGGTCGTTTTTATCATCGACGACGATCGCCTCTGTTCGTAAGAGTCTGTCAAGACTGTTGCGGACATCGGGTTTTAACGTGGAGACATATGAATCCGGAGAGCATTTCCTGTCGAGAGAACCATATCATGGTATAGGATGTATTGATGCTCGATATCAGGATGCCGGGCTTGAGCGGAATGGATTTGCATGATGAACTCATCAGTGCCCGGCGTGCGTTGCCAATAATCTTTATCACCGGTTATGGCGATATCCCTATGAGCGTTCGGGCCATGAAAAAAGGCGCTATCGATTTTCTCCCCAAGCCTTTTGATGAGGAAGATTTACTTCAAGCTGTGGATAAGGCAATCAAAGCCGATAAGAAAGCCAAAGAAGAACAGGCAGAACACAATCATACAATGTGGCTTGTTGAAAAGCTTAGCCCGCGTGAGCGGGAGATCGTGCCTTACATTATCAGCGGTATGCTGAACAAGCAGATTGCCTTTAAGATGGGTATTGCGGAAAAGACCGTGAAAGTCCATCGAGGTAGAATTATGGAGAAGCTTGGCGTAGAGTCAGTCGCTGACCTTGTCCGTCTTGCCGAAAAGGCAGGTATTGAACCGCCGGATGAAAAGTAGAGATTGCAGTTATCAAAGGAATCACGCCCGCCACTCGTATGCTGTCGTCGCACCATTCAATGCTCAGTCGCAAGTCACATGTCTCAAATCCCAAGGAAGAACATTTTTTTCTGTAGCTTGTGGCTGGCGACTTGCGACCTGCAGCCTGGTACCTTTCATGACCTGCTCTATGCTTTGCCCTATGGCATTAACTATTCACTGATGTTTCCGTACGACCAAAGTCCCATAGACAGAACCGGTCAACTCACCTAATCTTATACCGTAACCTTAATAGAGCACAGCATTATAGTATAAATTACTGGCAAGACCCGATCGATACAAAACAGAGGGGTCCATAATGATGAAAATAAGGAAAGTCGTTTATGTGATTGATGATGATGAATCGGTCCGGAAATCATTCGCGAGACTCCTTCGATCTGAGAAGCTCGAATGCGAAACATTTTCTTCTCCCGAGGAGTTCTTGAATGTATTCAAGACAGGAAAAAAATGCCTGTATTATTGCAGATATTCGAATGCCCGGGTCAACCGGTTTTGATCTTGCCGAGACGCTCAACTCCTCTGACATGCGGATACCCCTCATCGTGGTTTCCGCCAGCGATGACGCACAGGTTCGTGAATATGCCCATGAACTGGGAGCTGTGGCGTTTTTCCGAAAACCTGTTGATGATCAGGCACTTTTGGATGCAATCTGGTGGGCTATTGCGAAACGTAAGGAAAATGATTAATTTAAAGGATGAGCAAAACAAGAAGTGGGGAAGGTAGTTTTAAAAAATAGTAATATCAATATGTTAGAAGACGATGGAAAAAATAAAAGGGCGGTAGCTTATCGAAATGGCCATCATAGGCGACCCCTTAGGTCAAACGGTATCAACAAAAAAATAATGAGAGGATAAGATGACAATGAAAAACAAAACACGAACAACATTTTTAATGGCAGGATTGGCTTTGATACTTCTGGTTTTTGTCGGCACAGTTGCAGCTCAGGAAAAATCTTCCGGCAACATGCAGATTATGCTTGAAAAGATTAAGGCAGACAAGAAGTTGCTTGTGGCGGAAAACATGCAACTCACTGAAGGAGAAGCAAAAGCTTTCTGGCCGGTTTATGAACAGTACCAGTCTGAACTGTTGGCTATTCGTACCCGTACGGCAAAACTGATTGAAGACTACGCGAAGTCTTATAGCAGCATGACCAACGATACGGCGAAGAAGCTCATTGATGAGAATATGGCAATTGAAGGACTTCGGCTGAAACTGAATAATGATTATCTCCCTAAGTTCCGCAAAGTATTGCCGGAGACAAAGGTGACGCGTTATTACCAGATAGAGAGCAAGATCAATGCGGCACTCTACTATGAACTTGCTGCAAATATACCGCTCATACAAGCTGCAAAGAAGTGAAATAGAAGAATCAGTCGCAGCCGGAACAATGAGTGAAAAGACGAGGGCCATTCTGTCTTTTCACTCATTACCCAATTGCGGCCTCATGGTGGGCGGGCAGTTTCGCGAAGGCGCCCTCATGAAGGTTAAGAAGATCTCGAAGTAAGCGAGGAGGCCTCGGCCATGGGGCTTTCTGAACTTGCTGGTGTCTGGTTGAAATGAGTTTATTATATCGATCCACATCCTAATTTTCTCTATTGAAATTTCAGGGGGCATCACAATGTGTAAAAAAATTCGATTTACCGTTTTTGCTTTGCTTGTAGCTTTGATAGCGGGCCCTGGCGGGTCACTTTTTGTCGGGCAGGCCTATTCACAAGATTTTCAGAATGTGCCAATTGTGCTGAAAGCCTCTGAGGTCATTCCCAAAGAGTGGTTGACAGGACCAAACTATACTATTAAAGAAACGATCACCAATGATGGTGTTAGCAGCACGTATAAACTGGACACAACTTACGGACCGGTGGTTGTGGAAAGCACTGTGCTGTTGCTGAAACGCATTCAGGAACTCATGGCCCTCCACAAGATGGACCAATTGCAGGAGACTGACATTTTCAAGAAGGCCGCGCAGGGTGCCGCTACTGGTCCTCTCGCTACCGCAGAGAGTTTAGTGAAAGACCCTGTGGGGACGGCTGAGTCAGTGGGGAGCGGGATAGGTGGTTTTTTCAGCAGGGTTAGTTCATCAGTTACGACTAATGATCCCAATCAACCAGACGCAATGAAATCCGCTCTCGGGCAGGCGGCGAATAAACGGGAATTTGCTTACCAGTTTGGTGTAGACCCTTATTCACCTTATCCCCCTCTCCAGAAGACACTGGATTCAATTGCCTGGACAGCTACCGGTGGAAGCCTTACGGTAAAGGCAGCATTTTCAGCAATTCCCGGAGGTGCAGGTGCTGTAGTGTCGATGACGGGCACCGCCGATAGTCTCCGCACCCTGATACGAGATAAGACGCCCGCTGAGCTTCAGAAAATTAATGGACAGAGGTTGTCGGATATGGGAATCCCCGGATCTCTGGCAAAGGTTTTCCTTAATAATTTTGCCTATGACCCCCAGGAAAAGACTTTGCTCATAGGAGAGTTGGCGAACATGAAAAGCGTGCAGAACAAGGCTGTATTTATCGTGTCGGCATGTTCCGCGCAACAGGAATCAATGGCGGTATATATGCGGGTTATGGCACAGTTGATGACTATCTACAACAAAAAGGAAAAATCAGCCGAACGCTTTGTCGAGGCTGACGGTCTTCCCTTTATTCAGAAAAAGAATGGAACAATTGTTGGCATATTCCCTGTCGATCGCCTGTTCTGGACCCAGAAATTTGCGCAAAAGGAGAAAGCGGTTTCGGAAGCCTTGCGGAAGATACCGAGGGTTCAAAAAAAGGAACTCTGGATTGCAGGTGCTGTAGATCAGAGAGCACGGAAGGCCCTTGAAGAGCGGGGTTGGAAGATTGAAGAGAGGTTTGGAGAAAAACTCCTGCGGGAGATAGTAGGGAAAACAATACCTCAGAAAGGTTAGGGACGACAGAGATAAAGTGTCTTATACCAGATTCTAAGTCAAAACACCACTCAATGGGGTGGTTGAAGGACGATTAAAAGGATGCAGTTTTTCACCGAAGGGAGAAATAATGGACACTAATAACGATGTGAACCATGAGAATCTACCGAAAGCGAGCCATGAGGGAACAACTCAGATATCTTACGATGTGACCCGTACGACCCTTCAGGTTCTTTTCATCGGCATACTCATCTGTGCTGCTGCGTGGATTATGCGTCCCTTTCTCGTCTCCATTATATGGGCCGCCATGATCGTTGTAACAACCTGGCCAATCCTGCTCGCGCTCCAGGTGAGGTTGAAGAATAAACGCTGGATAGCAGCGACAATCATGACGGCTGCACTCTTGCTGATTGTCCTTGTACCCATTTCCCTCGCCGTAGTAGCCATCGTTGGAGGGGCAGACGACGCTTATGTTTGGGCGAAGTCTCTGAAATCATTCACGGTACCGCCGCTGCCCGCGTGGATGAGCGCAATTCCTTTAGCCGGTCCGAAGCTCGCCGGTTTCCGGGAGCGTCTTGTACAGGCAGGCCCGGAAGGGTTTGCCACATCATACGTGGCCCCTTACGCCAGTCAGGCTTTGCAATGGTTTGTGGCCCAGGCAGGGAGCGCGGGAATGGTGGTCATCCAGTTTTTATTAACTGTGATTATTACAGCCATACTGTATGTCAAGGGTGAAGGCGCATCTGCAGGCATCATTAATTTTGCCCGCCGCCTGGCAGGACAACACGGGGTGACGGTTACACGTCTTGCAGGCAAAGCGGTCCGCAGTGTGGCATTGGGTGTTGTGGTCACGGCGCTGATACAGGCGGCAGTTGGCGGTATCGGTCTGGTCGTTGTCGGAGTACCGGCTGCGGCGCTGCTGACAGCGGTGATGTTTATGTTCTGTCTGGCCCAGATAGGCCCTGTCTTCGTGCTTGTCCCCGCTGTGATCTGGGTCTACTGGAGTGACGGGGTGCTCTGGGGAACGATATTACTCGTCTTCACGGTTCTGGCGTTGACCCTCGACAACTTTGTCCGTCCTGTCCTGATAAAAAAAGGGGTGGATCTGCCGCTGGTCATGATCTTTGCGGGGGTCATCGGCGGTCTGTTGGCCTTTGGGATCATCGGTCTTTTTATCGGTCCTGTTGTGCTCGCGGTGACCTACACACTTCTGAAAGTATGGGTATCGGGCGAGACCGGTGATCAGGAATTGAACGGGTAGAAGCGAAAAGTACATGATCGGTAATCAGTAAACGGTTACCGGCGACACAGACAACACATTAAAGATAGGGGATGAGGAAGGGTATGAACGAGACAGAGCCCAAACCGGCAGATGTTCTGACGACAGCAGGAGAGTGCTCTTAACGATAGGGACCGCAAAGATGAAGAGATCGTTGTACACTATGAAAATAATCAAAGTTAAAAAGTAAAGAATATGGAGGAACCGACATGAAACCATTGGAAGCGTCTTTACCCCACCGTTCTACTCGTATGGTCCGGACAGTGAGAGGGATACTGCTTGCCTTTTGTGCTCTCACACTGGTCGTGGGCTGCGAGAAAGAGGTTAAGACCCAGAGTCCCCCGACCGTTGAGGTTGCAGATGTTGTTCGCGAGGACGTTCCGATTTTTGCAGAGTGGGTTGGAACCCTGGATGGTATGGTCAACGCTACGATCCGGGCGCAGGTTCAGGGATACCTCATCCGACAGAACTACAAGGAAGGTGATCCTGTGAAGACCGGTCAGGTGCTCTTTGAGATCGACCCGAGAACCTTCCAGGCTGCCCTCGACCAGACCAAAGGCGAACTGGGAAGAACGGAGGCACGCTGGAACCAGACCAAAGCCAACCTTGCCCGTATCAGGCCCCTCGCGGCCCAGAACGCGGTAAGTCAGAAGGACCTTGACGATGCCATAGCCGCGGAGCAGTCAGCACAAGCATCGGTCCAGTCCGCAAAGGCTGCTTTCGACAAGGCCACATTGGACGTTGGTTTTACGAAGATAACATCCCCCATTGATGGTATCGCAGGTATTGCCAAGGCCCAGATAGGTAACCTCGTGGGGCCGGGCGGGACTGAGGAGTTGACGACTGTGTCTACCGTCAATCCGATTAAAGCTTACGTCGCTGTCAGCGAGCAGGAGTATTTGCAAACACAGGAAGCCAGGAAAAGACAAGTCGGCAAAGTGCCTCTTGACCTGATCCTTGCAGATGGCAGTACCTTTCCCCAAAAAGGAGAATTTGCCTTTGCAGATCGGCAGGTAGACGTGAGGACAGGCACGATTCGTGTGGCAACGACGTTTCAGAACCCGAATCATCTGCTTCGGCCAGGCCAGTTTGCTCGAATCCGGGCCCAGATGGGGTTGAAGAAGAACGCTCTGCTCATCCCGCAGCGAGCAGTTACGGAGGTGCAGGGGCGTTACCTGGTGGCCGTGGTTGGCGCTGACAATAAAGTAGCAATTAAACAGGTGAAGGCTGCCGAGCGATACGGTCAACTCTGGGTCATTGATGAGGGTCTACAGGCCGGGGACAAGGTTGTTGCCGAAGGCATCCAGAAGGTCAGGGATGGCATGGTTGTAAACCCTAAACCTTTTCAACTTGAAGCCCAGTCAAAACCCGAAGAAGGGCAGAAGACCGAGGCAAAGCCGGAATCTGTTCAGAAAGCAGGGCCAAAGCCAACGGCCCAGCCAAAACCGGAAAAAAGGTAGGGTGCCATGGCTAAATTTTTTATCAATCGACCCATCGTTGCCATTGTCATCGCCATTGTTATGGTTATCGTGGGCGTGGTTGCCATACTTGGCCTTCCTATCGCCCAGTACCCCAATATCGTGCCCCCGGAAATCGTCATCAATACTACCTATGTTGGTGCCGATGCCCAGACCGTCGAGCAGTCGGTTGCGACCCCTATCGAACAGGAGATGAGCGGCGTTGACAACCTGAATTACATGTATTCCCTCAATGCCAATAACGGTGAACTGAAGTTGTACACGAACTTCGATGTAAAGACCGATCCGAATATCGACCAGGTGCTCGCCCAGATACGGAAGAGCCAGGCCGACTCCAAGCTTCCCCAGGAGGTCCGCGACTACGGTGTCACGGTCAAGAAGTCTACGGCTTCTCCCTTGATGATGGTGGCCCTTAATTCACCCAACGGTACATACGATGCAACCTTTCTTGCGAACTATGCCTATATCAACCTGAACGACCAGATCACCCGTGTAGCTGGAATTGCCAGTGTGACGGTCTTCGGCGCCGGCCAGTACTCTATGCGGTTCTGGGTAAAACCGGACCAGTTAGCTAAGCTTAACATCACGATCCCGGAGATCGTGAACGCCATTAAACAACAAAACACGGTCAATCCTGCCGGCCAGGTCGGCGGCGAGCCGGCACCTCCCGGCCAGGAGTTCACCTATGCTATCAAGGCGCAGGGTAGGTTGGAGACAGAGGAGGAATTCGGAAAGATCGTATTGCGCGCAAATCCGGATGGTTCCTTCGTGCGCCTCAAGGACGTAGCCAGGGTTGAACTTGGATCCCAGACTTATGCCATGTCGGGACGACTGAACGGAAAGCCCTCCGCCGTCCTCGCCCTCTACCAGCTCCCTGGAACGAATGCAATCCAGGCCGTGGACGGGGTGAAAAAACTGATGGAGGAAGCTAAGAAATCCTTTCCGCCGGACTTGGACTATGTGGTTTCTCTCGACACCACCTTCGCTGTTCGTGAGGGGATCAAAGAGGTCTTGAAGACCCTTTACGAGGCTTTGATCCTGGTGATCATCGTTGTCTTCATCTTCCTCCAGGGGTGGCGCGCCACGCTCATTCCGGCGTTGGCCGTTCCCGTGTCTCTCATCGGCACCTTTGCCATGTTTCCCCTTCTGGGTTTCAGCATTAACACCATTGCCCTCATGGGGTTGGTGCTTGCCATAGGCCTTGTTGTAGACGATGCAATCGTGGTGGTCGAGGCAGTGGAGCACCATATTGAGAAAGGCCTTTCACCCAAAGAGGCGACCCAGAAGGCCATGGAGGAGGTATCCGGACCGGTTGTCGCCATTGCTCTTGTGCTTTCGGCTGTTTTTCTGCCCACCATCTTTATCCCGGGGATCACCGGCCGACTCTTCGCGCAGTTCGCTGTCACTATTGCCATATCGGTTTTATATCGGCATTTAACGCGCTCACGCTGAGCCCGGCACTCAGTGCCATGATCCTCAAGCCTAAGAAGGCGGGGCGGGGACCCCTCTCCAAGTTCTATGGTTGGTTTAACAGGGTCTTCGGAAATGCAACCAATGGGTACGTGCGCATTTGCGGTGCGGCCATCAGAAAAATAGTGATCAGCCTGCTGCTGCTGGTGGTCATGACCGTGGGCACTGGCATTATAGGCAGCAAGGTTCCAGGGGGCTTCCTGCCAGAGGAAGATCAGGGGTACATGTACGCCGGAGTTCAACTGCCGGATGCATCTTCCTTGCAGAGGACCGAGGATGCCGTGAAACAGATGGAAAAAATCATCATGGCGACGCCGGGTGTCGAGTATTGCACGGCGGTATCCGGTTACAGTATGCTGAGCGGTGTCACAAACACCTACAGCGGCTTCTTCTTCATCACCCTCAAACCATGGGAGGAACGGAAAAAACCGGAAGAGAAGTATGAGGTGATCATGACCCACCTGAACCAGGAGTTTGCAAAACTCCCGCAGGGGGTAGCTTTTGCATTTTCTCCTCCGGCTATCCCCGGCATCGGTACTTCAGGCGGTGTCACCATGGTCGTCGAGGATCGGGCAGGCAAGGATATTGCCTTCCTGTGGGAGAATACCCAGAAATTCCTGGCAGAGGCACGTAAGCGTCCTGAGTTGGCCCGGGTCACCACCACCTTCACTCCCACCGTGCCCCAGGTCTTCGTCGAGGTGGACCGTGATAAGGTATTAAAGCAGGGGGTGGAGCTTACCGACGTTTACCGAACCCTGCAGACCTTCATGGGCGCTTATTTTGTCAACTACTTCAACCGGTTTGGCCGGCAGTGGCAGGTTTACGTGCAGGCAGAGGGAGATTACCGGACCCAGGCACAGCAACTGGGGCAGTTTTATGTGCGCAACAGCAAGGGCGAGTCGGTGCCTCTCTCGGCATTGACAAAGATCGAACAGCGCTCAGGTCCCGAATTCACCATGCGTTATAACCTCTATCGCGCTGCCCAGATCAACGCAGCCACGGCTCCTGGCTACAGTTCCCTCCAGGCCATGAAAGCCCTGGAAGAGGTGTTTAAACAAACCATGCCTGCAGAGATGGGTTATGATTACATCGGTATGAGCTACCAGGAGAAAAAGGCCAGTGAGGGCGTGCCCATTTCAGTGATTTTCGCTATGTCGCTGCTTTTCGTCTTCTTGATCCTCGCGGCACAGTACGAAAGCTGGTCTCTCCCCTTCAGCGTGCTCCTCGGAACGCCCATTGCCGTATTCGGTGCTTTTGCATTTATCCTGCTTCGGAGCATGGAAATGAATCTTTATGCCCAGATCGGACTCGTGATGCTTATTGGGTTATCAGCCAAAAACGCCATTCTGATTGTTGAGTTTGCCAAGGTGGAATACGAGAAGGGTAAGAGTATTACCGATGCCGCCCTTGAAGGTGCCCGACTTCGCCTGCGGCCGATCCTTATGACCTCATTCGCCTTTATTCTGGGCTGCGTACCGCTGGCCATTGCCTCAGGCTCAGGCGCTGCTTCCCGGAAGATCATGGGTACGGCAGTCATCGGCGGGATGATGACCGCCACCTGCATCGCCATTTTCATCATCCCCGCGCTATTCTACATCGTTGAAAAGACTGCGCACAAAAAGGACAAAAGCTCCCACCAGCCACCGCCGGTAAAGCCCGGCAGTGACACAGGAGGTGCCCCATGAGGATATGCCCCATGAGACTGATAATCATTGCGCTTATTATGGTTTCACTCACCGCATGCGCCATGGGTCCCGACTATAAACGCCCCGTCGTTGATACGCCGCAAACATGGAGAATGGAAGAGAAGGAGGCTACGGATTTAGCGAATTACGCATGGTGGGAACAGTTCCGTGATCCCGTCCTCAATGATCTTGTCGTTTTGGCTTTGAAAGAAAACAATGACCTGAAAATTGCCGCCGCCAGGGTTGAGGAATACGTAGGACGTTACATGGTGGGACGTTCCCCTTTATTCCCGCAGTTCTATGCCGGCGGTGATGCCGGCAGTCAGCGATTGACTGAGCGGGGACAAACCCCGGTCCCGTCCTCAATCAACAACCCTTCAGGCTTCTACCAGGGTGGTTTCAGCGGGCTCCTGGGAAATTGATGTATGGGGAAGGCTCCGCAGGCTCAATGAAGCAGCAAGGGCAGATCTTCTCAGCACAGAGGAGGGTAGGAGATCAGTTATCCTTACCCTTGTTGCCTCAGTGGCGAATGGATATGTCAACCTCCGGGACCTTGATAAACAATTGCAGGTGGCCGAGCGCACCGCGATAAGCCGTGAGGATTCATACAGACTATTTAAACTTCGTTTCGAGGGCGGCGTCATATCGCAGTTGGAGCTTTCCCAGATAAAGTCAGAATACGAACTGGCACTGTCGCGCATCCCCTTAATTCGAAAACAGATTGCTTTTCAGGAAAATGCCTTGAGTGTATTGTTGGGAAGAAACCCGGGACCAATCGCAAGAGGTAGAACCATAGACGAACTCGTTCTCCCCACTGTTCCCACCGGGCTCCCGTCGGATTTGCTTGAGAGGCGTCCTGACATCCGCCAGGCTGAGCAGGACCTTATTGCGGCCAACGCACGGATCGGGGCTGCAAAGGCCCTTTACTTCCCTACTATTTCTTTGACCGGCGCCTTCGGATGGTCAAGTACCGATCTCTCTATGCTCTTTACCGGGCCTTCGCAGATGTGGAGCTGGGCAGGCAACTTTATTGCTCCCATCTTCACCGGCGGTGCCGTTACAGGCAATTACAAGGCAACACAGGCTTTCCAGCAGCAGGCGCTCTTTCGATATCAGCAGGTTATTCAGACCGCATTCAGTGAAGTCGATGACGCCCTTGTCGATCAGAAACGTACCCGCGAACAGCTCTCGTCACAAAAACAGCAGGTTAGCACGCTAAAAGATTATGCCCGTATCGCCCGGCTTAGATATGATGAAGGCTACACGAGTTATATTGAGGTCCTTGACGCCGAGCGGAGTCTTTTTGACGCAGAGCTTTCCTACACCCAAACACAGGGAGTATTATTCCAGGCTCTTGTTAATCTTTACAAGGCCATGGGAGGAGGATGGATAGCCGAGGCAGACAAGATAGCGGCGGTGGCCGGCAACAACAGTGATCAGAAGACAGGACGAGAAAGTGGATCCGATACCGGTTACCGATCCGACCGCCCCTCAGTATTCGTGAAACAATGATTAAACGCTCCCTCAATTACTGGTCACAGGAAACCAGCCTTTCCGCCCTGCTGATGGTCCTGGTTGTGCGCTGCTTTGCCATCACACCATTGACGGGCGGCGGGGTGATCATTAGTTTGATAGCGGATGTGATTGTTTCCTTGTTTCTTCTGGCAGGAGGGATTGCCATGAGCCGTCACAGGTTCTATCATTTTTCCTTCGGGGCTTTTGTGGTCCTCTCCATCATAATCCGCGCTGCAAGAGCGCTTTTTAACCTCAACGCCCTGAGTGCCTGGGACTTCATTCTCGGCACTATTGCCATACTGGTCGTACTTATCATTATTCTCCGCATGGTATATCAGGAAGGGCCCGTATCGGGTCATCGCATTCGCGGCGCCATTGCCGCATATCTTCTTATTGGAGTCCTCTTCAGTAAAATTTATGGGTTCATCTACTATCTGGCGCCGGGCGCATTTAACATTGCCCCTGCTATTGACCAGTCCTTTGAGGCAACAGGGGAGGCCCTTTTCTATTTCAGCGTCATCACACTGACGACAGTCGGGTATGGCGATATTACGCCTGCCGTTCCTCTGGCCCGTTCTGTTGTCATGTGCGAGACTTTCATAGGCACTTTTTACCCGACTATTCTTATTGCTCGCCTGGTATCGCTGAGCCTCGTGGGAAAGATGGAAAAGAAAGGGTGACACAGCCTGCCCGTGAGAATAAGACAAGTCGCCGAGGGGAAGATAGCGAAGGAGGAGTGATGAAATTACACAGACAAAGCAGACGAAATTATTTGACCTTGCACTTTATTTCTTTTGCCGGAACCAACGACGTACGCGATTTGACCTGCCGGTGTGCTAACATCCCCGGGGAGATGTCTTGCCAGGCCAGAGAGGAGGACATATGAACCGCCTGCTCAAGGAAGTGCGTGGGAATCCCCTGCTCGGGTTGATTCTGTTCGTGCCGGTGCTGTTCATAGTCGAGCACGTGAAGCCCGAGGCGGGGACCCTGTTGTTTGTCATCTCGATCCTCGCCATTGTTCCGCTGGCGGTGTTACTCAGCAAAGCCACGGAGTCAGTTGCCGCCAGGACCGGAGACACCGTCGGCTCGCTGTTGAATGCGACACTGGGGAATTTGACGGAACTGGTGATCGCTCTGGCCGCGCTCAAAGCCGGACAATACATGCTGGTGAAGGCGTCGATTGCGGGAGCGATAGTGACGAACACGCTCTTTATGCTCGGCGCGTCTTTTCTCGTGGGGGGGCTTAAACACCACACGCAGCAATTCAACATTGTCAGCACACGGCTTCTGGCAGCGCAACTCTTTCTGGCGACCATTGCGCTGCTCGTACCGTCCACCGTGGGCGGCGGAGAAGATCCGCTACAGGTGATCTTCACGCAGAAATTAAGCCTGTACCTCGCCATACTGCTCATGGTGATCTATGGTCTCGGACTTTTCTTCTCCCTCAAGACGCATCGGCAATTCTTCAGCGCCGGTGAACACGAAGGCGGAGAAGAAGAGGAAGTCTGGCCGCTCGGCGTGGCGCTGGGGACCCTGGCCGGAGTCACTGTGATGGTTGCCCTGGTCAGCGAGGTCTTCGTTGCGTCCGCGCAGGATGCTGCTCTCGCGCTGGGGATGACAGAAGCCTTTGTCGGATTCATCGTAGTGGCGCTGGTGGGGGGCGCGGCTGAAATGGCGGCTGCTTTCTCAGGGGCGCGGAAGAACAGACTGGATCTCAGCGTCGGTATTGCCCTGGGCAGCGCGGCCCAGATTGCCCTCTTCGTGGCCCCGGTGCTGGTGCTGGCAAGTTATGTCCTCGGGCCGTCACCCATGACTCTGGCGTTCTGGCCCGGCGCGGTGGCTATGATCCTTTTCGCCACCATCATTGCCGCTTTCGTTTCCAACGGCGGCCGCAGCGCCTGGTTCAGTGGGGTCCTGATTCTGGGCGTGTACCTGACATTTGCCGTGGCGCTCTATCTGCTCCCGCCACGTATGCCTTGAATGAAAAATGAAATTTAACTATTTCATTCGGTTCATACTGACGGAGAACGTTGTTAGACTGAGGAAGTTACGGGACCGGCAGACTCATTCCTGAGTCCGGTCCGTAGTTTCGGTTATCGAAATAAACGCACGAAAGGAGAATAACTATGGATCTATCGGATTTCTTATCGGCGGCGGAAGGACGTCTGGACTGGTGGAGCAAGATTAATGCCACCACCCAGGCATGGGAAAGTGCTATGAAAGCAGGCCATTCCACTGAGAAGTTTACCAATGAAGCAGCATCGGTGTATGCTGAACTTGTGCCCCTTGAGAACTTCTGGGCCTATCCCGGACCAAAGTTAATGGACATACTCCGGGAACGTATGACCGCGGGCGATGCCTCAGGAACTGCCCGACTCACACAGAAGATCACCTCGGCCTTGCTCACTGAGTCATATCGTCGGGACCAGGGGGCGTGGGAGCCGGAGGAAGAGGGTGAACTACCGGTAGCGGAGAAGATGGATGCCTATGCAACAACTGCTGAGACCTACCGGCCCTATTTCGAGGTCCTGGCAGTAACTCCGGTGCCGCCCGCCACCTGGGAACGGACCCGTATGGAACTGAAACGGGTACGCCGTCCCGGAGAAGACTTTGTCTATGAAATGGTGGCCGCAGGCACTTTCGAGGACGCCATTCTCGCGGTTATTTTTAATGCCGACATCCAGGCTGTAGTAATCAATGACGGGTTCACGTACCGGTCCCATCACTCTTTACCCATGTTTCGGGAGTTCATATCAAGGATCCTCCCTGATGTCAATTCCGATTCCGTCTCGCCTCAAAAGCTTGCCATGGCGCTGGCTAAGGCAATAAAGACAATGAGGCCGGAGATCGATATCTATCTTCTTGCCGACAGGGATGTTGAAGACCTGGCCGGAAGCGAGGAGGGTACCGCCATACGGCGTATCTTCTATGACATTGAAGAGCTCATGGAGTTGCACCTGAGCATCCTTGATGGTGTCAATGATCGCTACGAAACGCCATATTTTTCCAATCTCAAGAAATACAGCCAGAAGCCCATCGGTACCTTTCACGCTCTTCCCATTGCCAGGGGCAAGTCGATCTTCAAGTCGAACTGGATCCGGGACATGGGCCATTTTTACGGCATCAACCTCTTTCTTGCTGAGTCTTCCGCTACTACAGGAGGACTTGACAGTCTGCTTGAGCCGACAGGAAATATCAAAATAGCCCAGGAGAAGGCAGCCCGGGCATTCGGGGCAAAGAGGGCATATCTGGGGACAAACGGCACGTCAACGTCAAACAAGATCGTGGTGCAGGCCATCACAAAACCGGGAGATATCGTGCTCGTGGACCGCAATTGTCACAAGTCCCACCATTACGGGTTTATCCTCGCAGGAGCCCAGCCTCTCTATGTTGAAGCCTATCCCATGATGGCATATTCCATGTACGGCGGGGTTCCGCTCCGGTCGATCAAGCAGGCGCTCCTTAACCTTAAGGCAGAAGGCAAACTCAATCGGGCAAAGATAGTTGACCTTACAAACTGCACCTTTGACGGCCACATGTACAACCCGAGGCGGGTCATGGAAGAGTGCCTTGCCATCAAACCCGATCTCATTTTCCTCTGGGATGAGGCGTGGTTCGGCTTTGCCCGTTTCTCTCTGTTACACCGTCGCAGGACTGCCATGGGCGCGGCAGCCTTCCTTGAAAACCGGTACCGCGATCCTGCCTACCGAAAGGAGTACGAGGCATTCAAAGCCAGGGCCGGTGAACTTGACCCGAAGAATTCCAAGCTGCTCGACATGCACCTGCTCCCCGACCCCGACAAGGTCCGCATCAGGGTCTACCAGACAAACTCGACCCACAAATCCATGTCCGCCATCCGGCAGGGCTCCATGATTCTTGTCTACGATCAGGATTTCCATCTGGTAGAAGAGGCATTTGAAGAGGCCTTTTTTACCCACACCTCGACATCGCCCAACCTCCAGATCATTGCATCTCTCGATGTGGCCAGACGCCAGATGGAGCTCGAGGGATATAAGCTGACCATGAAGGCCACTGAACTGTCCCTCCTTATCCGGCGTAAGGTAAACAATCATCCTCTCATTTCGAAATACTTCCATATCCTCACGTCGGAGGAGATGATCCCCAAGGAGTTCCGTACCTCGGGCATCAAGGAATACGGGCCGCCAAATTCCACGTGGAAGGATGCTATCGAGGCATGGAACAACGATGAATTTGCCCTTGATCCGACGCGGATGACCCTGGTCTGCGGTACTGCCGGTTATGACGGCACGGCTTTCAAGGGTCTGCTGGCGAATAAATACGACATTCAACTCAATAAGACATCCAGAAACAGCATTCTGCTTCAGGTCAATATCAACAACACCCGGAGTGATGCCGCCCAATTGATCAAGGTCCTTGCCGATATTTCCCGTGAAATTGAGAAGAAACTTGCCGAAGGCGGGAAGGGGGCGGAAGCGGCTTTTGCCGCCAACGTGAAGTCCCTTATGACCGATGTGCCCGACCTTCCGAACTTCAGTTGCTTTCACGATACCTTCCGGGATAATCCGAAGAGCGCCACCTCCGAAGGACACATGAGGCCTGCTTTTTACTACGGCTACAACGCCGAGGACTGCGAGCACGTGAAACTGGCAAGCAAAGAAATCGACAAGCGTCTCGAAAAAGGCCCTGAGCTTGTATCGGCGAGCCTGGTCATACCGTACCCGCCCGGTTTTCCTATCATGGTGCCCGGTCAGGTGATTACCAAAGAGACTATAGACTTTATGCGGAAACTGGATGTCAAAGAGATCCATGGATACCATGCGACTCACGGACTCAAGGTAATCAAGCCTTCAGTGCTGGCTGCCAGAAAGGGAAAACCGAAAGCTGAATAACGGGATAAATGTCATAACTCCAGCCCCGACACTGGGGCTGGAGTTATGACATAAGCCGACAATCGTAAAAAGGAGGTTGACAATGCAAGCATTTTTTGAGTTTCTTAAAGCAAATCCGTTTCTTCTTCTGTTTCTTACCGTAGGGCTGGCAGTCTGGATAGGCAGGTTCTCAATCAAGGGGTATGGACTCGGAATGGTGGCAGCAGCCATTGTTGTGGGAGTCGCTATTGCCACCTGGGCGTCGACCTACGGGGTTAAGCTGCAACTGGACAACTTTGCCAAGTCGCTGATGTACTACCTCTTCATGTACGGGGTCGGGTTGCGGGTCGGCCCGTCCTTTTTCAACAGTCTGAAGAAAGACGGCCTGAAATTCACCGTCCTTGCTGTGGTCTGCGCCGGCCTTGGCCTCGGCCTGGTCGTGGTCCTCAGCCGGATGTTCGGGTTGCCCGCAGGCGCGGTGGGTGGCGTCCTCGCCGGGTCCCAGACCATGTCGGCGGCCATCGGCACTGCGGAAATGGCTGTCACCCAGGGGGCGTTCAAGATACCGACGGGAAGCACAGCGGAATCGGTGTCGGCCATGATAGCCCTTGGCTACGGCATCAGCTATATATGGGGAACGGTCGGTATCATCCTGATCTGTAAGTACCTGCCGAAGTGGTGGGGGGTCGATGCTAAGACAGCCGCGAAGGAGTATGAAGAAAAATTCGGGGTACCGAACCTTGACGATGTCGGGCTGAGCGGTTACCGGCCGGCAGGGCTTCGCGCCTATCGTCTGGAGAACAAAGAGACCGCGGGTAAGACCATCGCCCAGATCCGCCAGGCCCACCCCCAGTACCGCATCCTCAATATTGTACGTGGTGGAGAGGCACTCGGGGCGAGCCCGGATCTGGTGATGCAGATGGGCGATGTCGTAGCTCTTGGGGGCCGTCTGGAAGACCTTACGGCCAACATGGGGTTGCTGGGTCCTGAAGTTGCCGATGCGAAGGCCCTGGCCATTCCCCTCGATCAGGCGGAGATCCTGGTCACCGAAAAGAGCGTGGAAGGGAAAGAATTCAAGGAGTTCCGGCAGGAGGATTTTGCCGGCCAGCTACAAGTGCTCCGCATGGAGCGCGGCGGTGTGCCTTTCCCCGTGGGGGTCGGAAACCAAACTCCAGCGGTTTGACGTGATCTTTGTGGCAGGACTCAGGAGCGCCGTTGACAAAGTGGCCGCGATGGTGGGGCGGGTGGCCCGTCCGAGTACAGGGACCGACCTCCTGACGCTTTCTGTAGGTATGATTCTTGGTCTCCTGATCGGCGGGATTAACGTGCCGGTGGGCAGTTTCCAGGTGGGCCTCGGCAACGCGGGTGGACTGCTGCTCTCGGGCATCTTCGTTTCGTCAGTAGTCTCGCGCCTGCGCTTTTTCGGCAGCACGCCCAACGCGGCGCGGAACATTCTCGAGGACCTGGGTCTGGTGACCTTTGTCGGCATTGTGGGCATCAATGCCGGCGCTTCGCTCCTGGCCCAGCTCACCGGGGCGGTGGCTTTTAAAATATTCCTCGTCGGCTTCATTGCCTGTACCATTCCGCCCTTCGTTACCTGGGCGATCGGCTTTCACCTCTTCAAGATCAACCCGGCCGTACTGATGGGCGGCGTCGCGGGTGCCCGCTCGCACTCGGGGCCCTGCAGGGAGGCTGCCAAGGAGATTGGCTCCTCTGTCCCGTGGGTTGGATTCCCTGTGGGCTATGCCGTCTCAGGCGTGCTGCTCACGATCTTTGGTTATTTTGCGATGATTCTCTAAGAAAGGATAGAGTGCAGCCGGACATTTCAGCCTGGCTGCACTCCTGCGGGAAACATATCGCAATGTGATAGCGGCAGGATTAATAGACGACAACAGTGGAGGTTCATGGGTAGAATATTGAGATCGTTCATACCCCGGGATAAAACCGATGAATTAAGAGAAAATGATTTTTTTGAACATATTGGCCAGTCCTTTCCTGTCTCACGGTCAGAAAAGGACTGGCCAATTGCAGAAACAGACTTGAAATTTAAGATTATTATAGTTTCGAAACATTTAATTTTGATCATTTATGGAATTGTTTTGGATTTCCGATTTTTGCATTCGGATTTAGATCTCTTTGAAACTGAATAATTTTCATTATTCACACGATTGTATTCAAAATAAGTACAGGAGGTGGAGGCCGTGGAATATTTCATTAAAGCGCTTCAGGAACACCAGGAACTGGCTATCTTTCTTACCATCGCCGCAGGATTTCTCGTAGGCCGGATTAAGTTCGGTACATTCAGCCTCGGTACCGTAGTGGGCACTCTGTTGGCAGGCGTCCTTATCGGTCAGCTCGATATAAAAGTCCCTGCCATTTTGAAGACGGTCTTTTTTGATCTTTTTCTCTTCACCACCGGATACAAGGTGGGGCCTCAGTTTTTCAGAGGATTGAAGAAAGACGCCCTTCCTCAACTGGCGGTCACAGTTGTTCTCTGTGTTACCTGCCTCGTCACCGCTTTTGTGGCCGCGAAGTTTATGGGATATGACATGGGAACAGCGGCGGGTATGCTGGCAGGCGCCTTTACCGAATCGACGGTCATCGGCACGGCAGCCGATGCCATCAATCGTCTGAGCATCTCGGCGGCTGAGAAAATTGCCCTGGTGAATAATATTCCCGTGGCTTATGCCGTGACATACCTTATCGGTACGGCCTTCATCGTCTGGTTCCTGCCCAATATCGGACCACGACTGATGGGGGTCAATCTGAAAGAGGAAGGAAGGAAACTTCAGGCCCGGATATCGGGGAGCGAAGAGGCTGAACCGGGTATACTATCCTCTTACCAGACCTTTGGAGTCAGGGCCTACCGTGTAACGAATGAAAGATTGATAAACAAAACAGTTGCGGAACTCGAAGCTATGCCGAAAAATGTACGCGTCTTTATCTCCCGAATCCGTCACGAAGGGAAGATAATAGAACCTGAGCCTGATACGATTGTTCATGAGGGTGATATTATAGCGGTGATGACGCGGAGCGAGGCTCTCATGGAACGCGGCGTGGAAATAGGGCCGGAAGTAAACGACAAACCCCTTCTCGATTTTCCCGTCGAGTTTCTTGATACGGTTGTTACGAACAAGAGTCTGGCCGGGAAGACCCTCAAGGAAATAGCGGCATTGGAGTTTGCCAAAGGTGTCTTTCTGCAGAAGATCGTGCGGGGTGGGGAAGAGATGCCCTTTACCACAGAGACCAAGCTTGACAGGGGAGATAAGATGAGTATCATCGGCGCCAGGCGTGATGTGGAACGGGCCGCGAAGGAGATTGGCTATGCGGAAAGGCCGACAGCCTCAACGGACATGATCTTTGTCGGCCTGGGTATTTTCTTCGGCGGGCTTATCGGCATTGCCACGGTTGTCGTAGGTGGGCTTCCCGATCACCCTCACCGCCAGCGGCGGCGCCCTGATTATGGGTCTGGTCTTCGGCTGGCTCCGGTCGGTTCGCCCGACTTTTGGCCGTATCCCTGAAGCTGCCATGTGGGTCTTTGACACAGTGGGGTTGACCACCTTCATGGCTGTGGTGGGGCTAAGCGCCGGGCCCAGCTTTGTTGCCGGGTTGCAAAAATCCGGCATCAGTCTGGTTTTTGTGGGTCTGGTAGTAGCCGTGCTTCCTCATATCACGTCCATTCTCTTCGGGAGATATGTATTGAGGATGAATCCCCTGATTCTTCTCGGCGCCTGTTCCGGCGCGGGAACCATTACCGCGGCCCTTCGCGCCGTCCAGGAGGAGTCGAACAGCAAACTTCCGGCCCTTGGCTACACAGTGCCTTATGCAATCGGCAACATTCTGCTCACTGCGTGGGGACCTGTTATTGTGGCGTTAATGGCAAACATAAAATAGCAAAAAATAAAGGAGGAAGAGAAGATGACAGAAGAGAAAAAGCGAAACATAACTGTGGCGAAATGGAAGGACAGGATACCGGTATTCCTCTGGAAGCATGATATCCACGTTGATGATTGTGATAATTTGTGTCATAGCTCTCTGGATGGGTACACCAGCTCTGGCCCAGGAGTTAATCTCCCAGCAGGGACCACCCCCCACCTCGGTGGAAGAAAGTACAGTTCCTATGGAACAGAGCTTCACGACGCCGCCCACGGAATCTCGGCCTCTCAAGACGTTCCAGGAATCTGCGAAAAAAGGGATGAAGGACATGCCTGCCTTTTTCCGGGATACCAAATTGGATGCCAATATCCGTACCTATTACTTCTACCGGGATAAATTTGATGACACAAAAAGCGAAGCACTGGCCATAGGAGCCTCATTAGTCTATAAATCGGGCTACCTTTGGGATCATTTTGCTTTGGGCGCTGCGGGCTATACCTCACAGCCTATCTATGCTCCCGAAGAAGAGAGACGGTACGAAGCTCCTCATGGAGGGGCAGGAAGGTTTTACGGTCCTCGGCCAGCTTTATGGCGAGATTAAACTTGTGGACAACATGTTCATTAATCTCTATCGCAAAGAGTACAATACCCCCTACATAAACAAGGACGATACACGTATGGTCCCCAATACCTTTGAGGCTTACACATTCACCGGTAAAGTGGGCGGGCAGGAAGGTTCCCCCGAAGCCAGGTTCGGCGCCGGTTATTTCACCAAAATGAAGCCGAAAGACTTTCAGGATTTTCATCCCATGTCGCGACATATTGGGTGTTGAGGAGGACCGGGGTGTGAGCACAGGGGGCGTCAATGTCAAATGGAAGGGCCTCTCTCTGGGCGCCATCGATTATTATTCCCAGGACATCATCAATATCTTTTATACGGAAGGCAAATATACCTTTCCTTCTTACTCCGGACTGGGCTTCAGCTTGAGCGCCCAGTACGCGAACCAGGGAAGTAATGGCGATAACCTGGTGACGGGAAGTCCCTTCTCTACCCACCAGACCGGCGTAAAAGGTGAGGTCGAGTTTCCGGAACGTGCGCTCCTGACCCTGGCGTACACAACCACCGCGAAAGGCGACAATATGAGGAGTCCATGGGGAGGATATCCCGGGTATACAAGCGTGCAGGTCCAGGATTTTAACCGGGCCAGCGAGGAGGCCTTTATGGTAAAGCTGGCCTATGATTTCACCAGCCTTGGCCTTAAAGATTTTACAGCCTATGCACTTATGGTCAACGGCTGGGGCGCTATCAATCCTGCCACGGAGGACCTGTGTACAACCAGACAGAGTATGATTTCGATGTACAGTGGCGTCCCAAATTTGATTCCCTCAAGGGATTATGGTTTCGGGCCCGTTACGCCCGTGTCGAACAGAGAGGCACTACTGCGGGAATACGTCTATCAACGACTTGCGTTTCATTCTTAATTACGATTTTTCGATCCTCTAATCGCTGTAGAAAACTGACGCTTGTGATGTCAGGATCTGATTCCCCCAATCGCAACCGATAATAATTATACATGAGGAGTTTTTTGGTAAGAGTGTCTAATACAGTGTTATTAGTCATGAAGAGAAGAAAAGCTTTCTACCGCCCGAATCGTATGAAATATGCAGCGATAGTCTGCTGGTGTTTGTCGCCCTGTTCTGTCCTGCTCTTTCCGCCCTGGCGGCCAACGGGATGAACACCCAAGGCGCTTCGAAGACGACAGACCGTTCCGCGCCTGAGCAGGAAATAGCTCGTCAAGGACCCTTTGGGACGGGGTACACCTGAAGGCACAGTGCGAGGCTTCAATAGATCGGTTAGTCAGAAAGACTACAACCGTGCTTTGCAGTATCTTAACACGACAAAAAAAGGTAAGGCCGGGGAGCAACTCGTTAAGGAACTCTATGCCGTTCTGGATCGTGGTTTTTCCGGCAGGGCCGGTATACTGAGCAACAGTACTGAAGGCAACCTGGGTGACAAGGAACGCCTTGGCGCAATAGATACCCCGCTCCGGCAGCACGGAGATCTTCCTCGAACGGATCGAACAGAAGAGCGGCCCGCCAATATGGCTCTTCTCCGCAGAAACGCTGGCAAAGGTTCCAGGTATTTACAAGGAACTGGATGACGATACCATAGATAAATATCTGCCGGAATTCATGGTAGAAGACGACGCCTCTGGGGTTCCCCCGGTGGCAATGGGGCTACATTCTTGCGGCAGTACCCCTGTCTTTTATCCTGGCAAGATTTGTTGTCCTGATTCTGGCCGGAATGCTTCCGTTGGTTTTTCGTCGGATTACGAAGGCGCAGAGCAGGCAATACATGCTGAGACAGACTGCCCCCATGCGTCTGTTCATCCTCTCCGCTTGCATTTGGATCCTCTCGTTTTTGTCATATTCTATCGTGGCCAGCTCTTTCTGGAGTTATGTGGGCTCGGTCATTACAGTTGTCGGCACAGTATGGTTTCTCATAAGGCTCATGGATACCATACTGATGGCAAAAGAGAAGGACTGGACCGTCTCGTCCACCGGCATGATTTCGGTGATAAAACTTGTGTCGAATCTTTCCAAAATTCTGGTTGTCCTTACCGGCGTAGTGGTTATTTTTTACATATCGGGTTTCAATGTAACGGCGGCCCTGGCAGGGTTTGGAATTGGTGGTATTGCCATCGCCTTCGCCGCGCAGAAAACCCTGGAGAACCTCTTCGGGGGAATTATGATCATTTCAGATCAGCCGATATGCGTAGGCGATTTCTGTCGCGCCGGGGAACACACCGGTACTGTCGAGCACATAGGTCTTCGCTCTACCTATATCCGTACCCTCGATCATACCCTTCTGTCAATCCCTAACGGTCAGCTCGCGTTGATGAACCTTGAGAACTTCTCCAGGAGGTCCAAGATATTGTTCCGTCACGCCGTGAATCTCTGCTACGAGACCACACCGGACCAGCTCAGATACGTAATGGATGAGATAAGGAAGATGCTCCATGAACACCCAAAAGTGGAGTCATCTACGGTGAGGGTACGGTTCGTGAAGTTCGCGGAGTCGTCTTTGACGCTTGATATCTTTGCCTACGTTTGGGAATCTGAGTACAGCATGTTCCTTGAGATTCAGGAGGGGCTTCTTTTACGGATCATGGAAATTGTCGAGGCGGGCGGGGCAAAATTCGCTTTTCCCTCACGCACCCTTTATGTTTCGTCTGAAGGTGGACAGGGCATCAAGACTGTATTATCAGGGGAGGTAACAGGGACATGAAAATTGAGCCGAAGTCATTTACGGTTTTGTCCGGGCTGTTTTCGTTGCATTTACGACAGAGAATGAATTAAGGAGGGAGGTATCTCATGCCAAGGAAAAAGTTGCCCCAGGCACAGCAAGACAACGGCTGAAACAATGGAGTGATGCTCAGTCGGGGTTTGATCCGGGTGTAATCGCCGAGGATATTCTTAAAAATCTGCGCCATGTCCAGGGCCGCTCGCCCGAACTTGCCACCAGAAACGACTGGTACATGGCCGTTGCATATACGGTAAGAGATCGGATGCTCGACGGCTGGATCGAGACGCTTAAGGCTTACCAACATAATACGAGGATCATTTCCTACCTCTCTGCCGAGTTTCTCATGGGGCCGCACCTGGGCAATGCCCTGGTTAATCTCGATATTTATGAACAGGTAAGGCAGGCTGTCACCAGTCTTGGCCTTGATCTGAATATTCTCCTTGATCATGAGCAGGAGCCGGGGCTTGGAAACGGTGGCCTGGGCAGACTGGCTGCATGTTTTCTCGATTCCCTGGCAACACTCCGGATTCCTGCAATCGGCTACGGGATACGTTATGAATTCGGCATCTTTGATCAGGAGATCAGTGACGGATGGCAAAAAGAGATTACGGACAAATGGCTCCGCCTGGGTAATCCATGGGAGATTCCCCGTCCGGAAATCTCTTATTACGTGAACTATGGCGGTCACACGGAATCTTATGATGACGAGGGAGGCCATCGCCGTGTCCGATGGGTCCCAGACCGGGCCTGTAAAGGTGTGGCCTATGACACCCCCATACCGGGATACAAAGGGCCCGTAGTCGATTTGCTGCGTCTGTGGAAGTCGGAAGCAGCCGAGTCCTTTGACTTTCAGGCTTTCAATGTAGGCGATTACTACGGCGCCGTCAACGCGAAGGTTCTTTCAGAGACAATTTCCAAGGTGCTCTATCCCAACGATGAGCCCGCCATCGGCAAGAAGCTCCGTCTGGCGCAGCAGTATTTTTTTGTTTCCTGTTCACTTCAGGACATGCTGCGGATGCATGAATTAAAAAACCAGGATGCTCCGGACAGATTTCACGAGAGATTCGCCGTGCAGCTCAACGACACCCATCCGTCCATCGCCATTGCCGAACTGATGCGTCTTCTTGTTGACGAACGCTGTCTCGGTTGGGATACCGCATGGGCGATTACTCAGAAGACATTCTCCTACACGAACCATACGCTGCTCCCGGAGGCCCTTGAAAAATGGCCGCTGCCGCTCTTCAGAGAGATGCTGCCGCGTCATCTTGAGATCATCTTCGAAATCAATCACCGGTTCATGAATGAGATGAGAATCAAATATTTCAACGACGACGAACGACTCAGACGTCTTTCAATAATCGACGACAACGGCGAAAAATATGTGCGCATGGCAAACCTCGCTACCGTGGGTAGTCATGCCGTCAACGGTGTTGCTGCATTACATTCGGAACTGTTGAAACAGACCGTGATGCGGGACTTCTACGAGCTTTCCCCCGAGAAATTCCATAACGTAACGAATGGGGTAACACCTCGTCGCTGGATTGTACTGAGCAACCCCGGTCTTACGGAATTATTACCAAGGCTATCGGCGATAAATGGATTCGTTGTTTTGAAGATGAGATCGGCAAGCTGGAACCTTTTGCCAAAGATGATGGCTTCAGAAAAAGCTGGCGGTGCCATAAAGCAGGCTAACAAGGAAAAACTTGCCGTGCTTATTAAGGAACGGACTGGCATCATCGTTCGGGCCGATAGCATTTTCGATGTCCAGGTCAAGCGTATCCATGAGTACAAGAGACAGCACCTCAATATCCTCCATGTAATCAACCTTTACAGACGGCTCAAGAGCGATCCTTCCCTCAAGGTTCCGCCGAGGACGGTCATATTCGGCGGTAAGGCTGCTCCAGGCTACTTCATGGCCAAACTCATCATCAAGTTGATCAATTCTGTAGCAGAAATAGTCAATAACGATCCCGACGTGGCTGATAGGCTGAAGGTGGTTTTCTTCCCCGATTTCAATGTGCAGAACGGCCAGAGGGTCTATCCGGCGGCCGATCTTTCAGAACAGATATCTACTGCGGGCAAGGAGGCATCGGGAACAGGCAATATGAAGTTTTCCATGAACGGCGCTCTCACTATCGGGACCCTCGATGGTGCCAATGTGGAGATCCGCGAAGAGGTAGGCAGGGAGAACTTCTTCCTTTTTGGCCTCAACGCCGAAGAGGTAACTGCTCTCAAGGCCGGCGGCTATAATCCGCGTGTTTACTACGAAGAAAACAGAGAACTGAAAGAGGTAATTGACCTCATCGGCTCAGGGTTCTTTTCCCGCGGCGATACAGGCCTGTTTAGACCCCTCGTAGAGGACCTCCTCAACCGCGATGAATACCTTGTCCTTGCCGACTATCAGTCCTATGTAGATTGCCAGGAAGCCGTTAACAAAGCCTATTTTGACAAGGAGGGATGGGCGAGTATGTCGATCAGGAACGTCGCCCGGGTAGGCAAGTTCTCCTCCGACAGATCTATACGGGATTATGCGAAGAAGATATGGAACATAAACCCTTTGACTCCATAGAAAACCGGCAA
>CAWAOG010000008.1:0-30243 GCA_963783625.1 uncultured delta proteobacterium
CCCTTCGGCCTGAAAACATTTAGCTATCAAGGCGTTTTTGTAGATAAAAAGTTTATCAGGATCAATTCATTCATGACCAGGGAAAATATTCTTTCACTATTCATCTGAGATTGGCGGCTTAACTACTTCCTGAAGCCAACGCTCTCTCATATGGGTGCAGACTTTATGATTTTACATCAGAGGGAAGTTTGAGACGTCCTTAACGAAAAGATTCATTGTTCTGAACACTACTTCTCAATATCAATGACAGCTTTACCGAAAAACCCACAAAAAGTTTATTGTCTTTTAATCCTTATTATAGGCAAAAGACAATTGAGAGCTAACAAGATGTGCTATTTTGAGTATGAATATCATAAAAATGCCTTGTTATCTTTAAACTAATGGGTGTAGTATTGATAAAAAGGTAAGTTGGTATATTAATTGTTAGCTTTTTGAGGAAGCAACATGAATATTAATATGGCTGCTGATCAACCAGTTGTTAAGATTAATGACAAGAATTGGTTTGGAGATAAGATATTTGCGGACATTGCAGGTGAAACTAACGAAGGAGAATGAGAGAAATTGCATGAGCAAAATATCGTCCATCCAGAACGACATTAATCGATTATTGATTCATGAACATGTTTTCATGAAGTCAACCGATATGATCTTTTCGGAAGAAGTACGGGATATATGTAAAACAAATGATCCACAAATGTATGGAAGTTCTTGGGCCTGTCCGCCTGCGGTGGGAAGCGTTGAAGAGTGTAAAGCACAGTGTTTGGCTTATGAACATGCATTCATGTTTACAACGGCAATAAAAGTCAAGAACCGTTATGATGTCAAAGGATGGGTTCATGCACGCAAAGAACAGGAAAGCTAACGGATCATGTAGCTGATATTTTTCGGTCCTACGATGCTGGGTCACTGGTGTTATCCACTGAAGGATGCCTTTTGTGCAAAACCTGCACGTATCCCAACGCTAGCTGTACAGGTCTCCTAATCGCATGTATCCCGCAACGGAAGGATACGGGATACTGGTGATGCAGCAAGCGAAAATATGCAATATCAAATACAACAATGGGATAGATACCATTACATACTTCAGCATGGTGTTCTTTAATACAGACAAAGAAACCGTATAACCCGATAGAGTGTACCGTCAGGAGTCCGTCACGTCAGAGCCATCCGGGACCATAAAGAACACTGTTTACATATTTACTTTTGAGATGAAAAAAATGTCCTGGTTGGCAGAGTACCCGTGGGGACATCCTATATTCTTCCCGTCAGATAAAGAAAAAGAATACCCAATAATATCAACCTCTGAGAAACATTCGCCGTTTTCAATGCAGGCCTGTCTTACTTGCGATCTGAGAGTTACATTAATCATGTGTATGATCCTTCATATGTTTAAAAACTCGATATTGCACGAGTATAAGTCCTGCGATTACCAGGATAACAACAAGATAGAGTGGGTACTTATAACGTTCAGTAAAGGGAAGTGGGGCACTATTACCCCCACAAATTTTGTGTTTGATCGTCGTTTGGCCAGTTGTGCTAACGGGATTTAATGCGGTTTCTGTTTTAGCACAAGTTGGGTCAAGTCATACTGAGGTTGTTTTGCTAAAGGATTGCCCCAAAAAAGGTATAATTTACACTGGGCTGTTGTTTAAAGACAAGTAGTCTACGGTAACCTTCCCCGTATATAGCGTTTATCGAAAGAGGAGGACTATCAAGATTCTTGAATGTGATACGAAACTCATGTGCTGCAATTTTCCGGAATACCTACAACCATCTTAGACTCATGCATGGTTATTGTGTCAAAATTAAAGATTGTACCGCTGGCCCAATGCTCCCATCTCCCGCTGTCCCGCTTAACCTGCACCTCGACCGCGCGTTGGAAATTGCGATCTCCGGTCCAAAAAACCAGTCGATCAAGCGGAAAAGTAGAAGACATCCAACATGAATAATGTTTACCTTGTTTATCGTATCTATATCAGATCTTACAATTGTTCCATGAATGGTGTAGGTTTTTCCCGATGAATAGATTTCCTGCAACACTCGTATATTAGTTATGTTCAATGGTTGCGCATCTCCATTGATAATTTTGATTGCGACATGACGGAAGGTGATTTCGGGAAAAGTAATGTAGGTTTGTCTTAGCTTTTCTCCTCTGTTGATATCGAAAATAACACCATCTTTTCGTACAATGTTCCAGTTCTTGCCATCGGAACTGCCGAGAACCTGTACCTGTCTGGAAAAATCCGTATCTGTAGTAATTATCTCCAGGACATTGATACATCGTCTCTTCAGATTCGATCGAAAGCTCAGATCCAGGTTTCCCCTTTTTCGGTGCGCGATGTATTTTGCATTTTGGATTTGAGTTCCTGACTCTGTTTTTCAGGTTTTCTGGATATGATCTGCCATGGGACTTCTTCTTTGCGATCAGTTATTATACGAAAATCAGCAAAAGGAAGTTTTGTGTTGATGTTGCCTAACTGATCAGGCTCTAAATATATTGCGGCAAGATTTGCTATTTTTGAGACGCTGAGCATATCAATATCAGCATACTTTTTCCAGAAAATTTTCTATCATCAAATGAGGCACATTGACCGGTTGTGCCGCCAAACATGAGGAGATTGCATAAAACAGCACAGACTAAAAATCTTGTGGTCATCGGTTCTCTCCAAAAATAATATGTTTAAAACGATTGTAACCATACGATACAGCGAGCAGTAATAAGCCGAGTACAATAAAAGAGATGATACGATAGAACGTTTGCAGCGACGATAAATCAACAAAGAAAACTTTGAGTACCGTTGCACCCAGAAGTAGAGTCCCAAATATTCGTGTTGCAAGTATTCGCTTGAATATGCCAACACCTATCAGCAGTGATGAGTATAATCCCACAATACTGAAAGCGAAAGCTGATATGCGTAATGAAATGATCCCCAGTAGAGATTGTGATGTGTTGAGCGGGAGCGAAAAAAATCGTGGGTTTCAAATGAAAGTAGCGCCAACGATAAAATCTGCGTAATCACAAAGACAGCTGTGAGCATATGCTGCGCATTTATGCCGAGTTTATCTCGATATCTGGACATAAAATTCAAAAGAACATAAAAGCCCCCTATTGCTGCTGCACAAACGAGAAACCGGCCATTAAAAACCGGTATAAATTTTTCAAAGGGTTCCAGATAGAGAATAATATCCTGAGAATATTCGATGAGTACGATAACACCGATTAAGTAAGCGCCTGTCCGCACGATAGGGTAATTAAGTCTAATCCAATCCATGCGAGTGCTACCATTTCCACCGCTAAAGCGGGCATAATCCATTGCTGTTCTAAGATAACAAACGTTGCTATTACCGTCATTATAACTGAAGCAACCGCATAAGAAGAGGTTGTTAAGCGGGCAGACGATTCGCGGCGATTCATAATTCCTGCAAAACAGATTTCACACCAGGCGAGCGCCAATGTTGATATTTTCATTGTCGTAGTTGAGACCCAATCATTTTGCGCAAAGGCAGCAAAAAGAACAAAAGCTGCGGATCCGAAAATTATGGTCTGATCAATTTCTGATTCTTTCTTTTTGATAGAAGAATGAGACAGAAAAATATATAGGTTGTAGAAGATAAAAAATGCGACCACAATACCGAAGGCGAGCCACTGTTGATCATTTGTAAAGAATTCGAGATGCCAGCCAAAATACAGCAATATAGTACCTAATAGTGAAGCAGCTGATGATGGCCAATATCGTAACCGTCGTAGAAAGAGAATTCCTATATCGAGCCGCAAGACGTAACTGAATAAGATCACGGGTTGATTTTGGCCGGTAGATAAAATAACCGGAGTAAGAAATCCTCCAAGAAGGGCAATTGCGACTAAAGAGTATGCTGAATATCTGATAGAGAGGGTCATTCCTGTAGACGTAATTACCAACATGCATAATGCGGCCAGTGGTGCAGGAAGCAGATGGTAAAGCGCAAAGGCTGCATATAGCGCGAGATAAAGTACTGCCAATCCACCACCGCTTACCATTTGACCATACAGGCTCAAATTCCTTTTCTTCTGGAGGTATTCTCCCGCTCCAATGAAAACAGCCCCCCAAAATATACCTAAAATAACGCGGCCTGTTTCTCCAATTAGCTTATTATCAAAAGAATACTTAAGAAAAAAAGCAACACCGAATATTATAGCGATGATGCCTATGCGTCCAATCCAACGAGTACCGATTGCGCTTTCAAGGGAGGAATCTGATAGTCCTCTCGCCTTCGTTGCTTTTTGTTTTGGAACCGAAGAAACATGAGGGTTGATTGGTCGTATCTTCTGTTGAGCAATTGTCCTTCTTTCAAAAGATGGTTCTCCTTTAAGCTCCGCAATTTCATTTTCTAAATCGTTGATCCTTCTTAGGAGTAGGTCAAGACACTCATCGCGCTGATCGTCAGTTCGCATAGGCTTGTACCTCAATGTATATGGTTATCACAACGGTCATTCCAGGAAATGCCCCCATACCATCAGAACTTTCTTTCTCCGAACCCATAATATCAAACGAAAAGAACTGATCCTGTAAATTTTCGGGCTTGCTGTAATTGGCTAAGTTGAAGATTCCCGCCCGTAAGTCCATTATCCATCTATTCGGATCTGTTTTCAAGATAATTTTGGATGAGGATAAAGTAGTTGTAGAGGACGTCCTTCAATATTTCAATTCGTAACTTCCTTTTCAAGGAATAATCTGTTGTCCTTTTGATCTTGATTAATAAGACATTTGAGAATATATTATATTCAGGAGGTATATTATGGCAAAAGTCGTAACGCTCAGACTGGATGATGAAATATACAACACCTTCAAGACTATAGCCGATCAGGAAAACAGACCTCTTTCTAATTTTATTGAAACGGCCGCAATGCGATATATCAATGAAATTGAATTTGTCGATGAGTTCGAGATGGCGGAGATAAACTCCAATACCGTATTAAAGGATTCAATGAAACGGGGGATCAAGGACTACAAAAAACGCAGTGGCCGGTTTGTTTAATGTATCGTATTTTCCTGACAAACGAATTCCTGAAACAACTTAAAAAAATTGATTCACGGATCAGAAAAGGGCTTGAAAAGAAAATCGAAGAGTATATCTCACCCCAATTGAAGCAGGAACCGCACTTCGGAAAAAATGTTAAGAAACTTCGAGGTTATGTACCTGAAACGTGGCGATACAGAATTGGGAGCTTCAGACTTTTTTATATTATTGATGAAGTAGAGAAGATCGTCGCTCTGATTTCAATTGATGATAGAAAGGATGCGTATTAGAAGGAAGAGGGAGAGAAGTATGCCCTTGACAAGAGACAGGAGTCGGAAGGGGGGGGACATGATAGAAATATAATTATCCTTTTAAATGACTGATGGAGAGGAGCTTCGATATTTGAACTGACGATCTTCTTTACGCAGACGTCTTCATGGCTCATAGAAGAAGGGATAACAAGCATCCGGAATCCTCTATTTTCTGTATGATCTTACAATTGGCATGATATACAGAAAGACAAAATAAATTGTTGCAAATAGTCTGTCAAGAGACTATTATACATTTATATCAACAGGGTAAGGCACCTTTGAGAGGTCGGTAAGACCGTAATTTGTATGCACAACCGAACAGTGTTGTTGCAAGGTGTCACGAAAGAATGACTGATTTGTTGAGTTATCCAGAAGTTGCAGAATAACTTGTTGGGCATACATAGGAGAAGAATCTGTCGATTTGCCTCGATACTATTCCCATAATGTGAGGAACCGATATGAACCAAACTCTCGCGTCTGAAATAGCATGTATATCTCTATTCGTCGGGATGTCATTGCTCGCTATCGTTTGCTACAGATTGGGGTATCATAGACAGCGGGAAGAAGACGCTCCGCAGGAGGTTTCCGGTGCTGTTGTCGGTGCGGTCTTTGCCCTTTTGGGCCTCTTGATGGCTTTCACGTTTTCGGGGGCCTATTCACGTTTCGATGTGCGCCGACAACTGATTGTTCAAGAGGCAAACGCGATTGGAACTGCATATCTCCGATTGGATCTCCTACCGGTTTCTGCCCAGGATCCACTTCGTGAGAAATTCCGAGCCTATGCAGTTTCCCGCGCTGCTTTGTACAACAAACTCACTGATGCTTCGGCGACAAAAAGCGAGCTTGCTACGGCGAGTGCACTTCAGAGAGACATTTGGACGCAAGCAGTGGCCATGAGCGCCGATCCGCAATATCATTCCGCGCGCCTACTACTCCTGCCAGCCCTTAACGAGATGATCGACATCGTGACAACGCGTACCGTGGCTATATACACGCACCCGCCTCTGCTCATTTGGGGTATGTTGTTTGTGATTGCTCTTGCCTGTGCCGGATTGACAGGATATCGAGCGGGTATTTCGGGATGCCCCGCGTATTTCTACCACATCTTACTCGCCGCCATTATCGCAAGTGTCCTCTATGTCATCCTCGATATAGAGTATCCCCGCCAGGGCCTGATTCGACTGGACACCGTGAACCATATACTGGTCGAGTTGGCGGAAACGATAAAATGAAAAGGAGACCCACCCCGGCAATCCGGCGGATGTCTTGCCGCCGCCGCTGATTTCATTGTTGGGCAGTTACTTAATGACAGATAGAGTGGGGGTTACATTGACAGAGCTTGAAGGAATCCAATTTGATCTCGCCAGGAAGGTGTAAGGGACACTCTTCAATATTTAAATTGGATGGGAGGACAGAACGTCATAAATAATTCAATAACTCTTTGCGTGAACTATACTGAAAAGTGCACCACTGCCATGTTGAACCTCACAGCCTTCAATCTATTTATGAACTGCTGTGATGTTATTCATGAGGGCATTACGGTGAAAGACCAAAGACATCAATCCAGAATATAGGTTCTATAAGGCCCTCCCTATCAATAGTATAAATGCAGGGTATATGCCCTTTTTATCCTGTCAAGACCATTTATTGCCTCGTAACGACGTTATTAGGGGTATTCTCAATATTTAAATTTGGGTAAAAAGACAGAGGTGTTTGATCTTGACAATGGATTTTCATAAGGATAGAACAGCCGGGAAATTATAGGATTGTCAAATAGCTTTTGTCATACCTGAACGCCTAGCCTGTACACACCGTATGCAATAGATTTGTTTCGCAGCCTAAATAGATAATGAATAAAAGAAAAATAGAGACTATAATGAAATCAGCGCCGAATAAAAACCCTCGAACCGACAATCGCTCTGCTGCGGGCCCGGTTGGAAGACATCATTGTGCCTGCTATTCAGCGCCACGTTATTTATAAAGAAATACTGATCAATTAAAATAGAAAGAATAAGGAGGAAGTCTTATGGAATCAAAGTATGGTAAATATATCGTCCAGGAACTGAAAACGAAAAGATTTACCCCTGAATTTGCCGCAAAGTACGCGACTTTCGCGACGCGCATACTGTGGATGGATGACAAGGTCGTTGATGGAGCTTTTCAGATGAACTGCTCGTGGTATCTAAGTCCTAACCCGCCCGATATGCCTGAAAGGTTCTCTCACACTCATGATGCGGACGAGATCATCGGTTTCTTTGGCAGCAACCACGAAGACCCGTACGATCTCGGCGGTGAGATCGAATTCTGGATCGAGGATGAACAGCACATTCTCACGAGATCATCCATGATCTTCGTACCTGGCGGACTGGCTCATTGTCCGTTGGTGATACGCCGCGTAGACAGGCCTATATTTCACTTTTCCACGGTGACGTCCGGACAGTATAACTATATTAAGAAAGATAAGGTTTAAAATATTCAAAAAAACAAATATATTCATACAAAATCATATTACTTTTTTTATTTGCCTTCCGCATCCTTTGATGATAAAAAAACAGGACGCTTAAGATAATTTCACAATAACATATGAGAAATAATTAATGAAAATAGAACTGGCTAAACATTCAGGTTTCTGCACCGGGGTTAGAAACGCTGTTAACAGAATAGTGGATGAAATTAATAATTGTGATGAAGATATTTTAATAAACGGGCCGTTGATTCACAGCCCGCAGACAGTAAAAATACTTGAAAAAAGAGGGCTTAGAACGATCAAGGTGGGAGATGCCATAGACAATCAGGTTACCGCTATACGCACTCACGGCACTACCTGGGAAGAATACCGGGTCATAAACAAACGCGCAAGAAAAGTAATCAACCTGACCTGTTCCAATGTGGCATATGTCCACGCAACTGTTAAAAAATATTCAGCAAAGAATTATTTCACGATTATTCTCGGGGATAAAGACCACGCGGAAGTCCAGGGAATAGCGAGCTACGCATCGAGGGGGTTCTTTATTGTGTCAAACCTTGATGACATAAGAAGAATACCAGAAGCGGAAAAATATGTTCTGGTATCCCAGACAACTCTGGATATCGAGTTTTTTAAGAAGGCGTCTTCAATAATAAAAGATAAGCTGAAAAACCTGGAAATAGAAAATACCATCTGCACGGCAACCGATGACAGACAGAGAGACCTGTATACCGCGGTAAAAAAAGGAGTGGACTCGATTGTTGTTGTAGGCGGGAAAAACTCGGCAAACACAAAACGCCTCGCACAGATAGGGATAGACAACAATATAAAAACATTTCATATTGAAACCGAAGAAGAGCTGGCAGCAGACGATTTTGCTGATGTAAAGCATGTCATGGTATCCGCGGGCGCTTCAACCCCTTCATGGATCGTGAATAACGTACTTGAGAGGTTGTACGAGATCAATTACAAAAGAAAAAAGAACAGGTTGTATTTTCTTTTTAAATCGATCCTGGAATTCTTTATAAGAACAAATCTCTTTTCCGCGCTGATCACCGTGTTTATGACTCTTGCCGTAATGCCTTGCAGAATTCATGAGTGCGACATGACGATGCCTTTTCTGAGCGCTTCATTCATCTTCATCATGTATTCCATTAACAATTTCTTCAGGCCGTATGAATTGCAGTTAAGCAAGCCTTTTAAATACAACCTTTATTCCAGGCATAAATATTTATTGATTATTTTAACAGTAATAGCGCTCCTGTATTATCTTTTTTTCAGCCTGCAAAACAGTTATCCGGCCTTCATTTTATACTTAGTGGTTTTTATTTGCGGATTTATTTACGCGATACCTTCAGTGGCAAAGATATTTTATGATACGAGGAACAAGCCGTTAAGGATATTGTTCGGGGTCAAATCCGTTATTACCTCCCTCAGCTGGGCATTCACGGCCCTAATCATTCCTTTTTCCGTGCATCAATACGATTATCTGCAATTCGCTTCGATTTTCATGATTATTTTTTCAATCATCTTTGTGAGGAACATACTGATAGATTTAACAGACTACCAGGGCGACCTGCTTCTGGGTATTGAAACCGTGATAACGATCTTCGGACTGAAAATAACAAAGATTATTATCATCTCAATAAGCCTGTTATATATTGTCTCAGTATTCTATTCCGTTATATTTGCAAACTGGCTTACGTTTCTATACTTGATAAACATGATATATTATTACTATTTATATAAAAATATTAGAAAGAATTATTACTTCTACAGATTTAAATATGAATTGCTGATCGATCTGAATTTTTTGTTTTTTGCCGTATTTTCCATCGTTGGAGATCTTTATTATTAGATTACATAAACTGTTTAAATCACCCTTGGCTGGTTTTTAATTATGAGTATGGGTAGTCGGGATCGGGAGCGTAAAGGAAATAATAGACCTCTTGAGTAGCTTCTCTTGTTTCAACCGGTTTTCTCACCTGGATGGTTTTCTTTCTGCTCCTCTTCTACCAGAGCTTTGCGGCAACGGGTACTTTGGCGCGCTCTTCAAGCCGGATCGCTTTTGTTTTGCATACTGAGCGGCAGACACCGCAGCCATAGCACCATCTTTGGTCGATGACTGCCTTCTTGTTTGACGCGCTATAGATAATGGCACCAAACTGACAGACGGACTGACATGAACGGCAGCCCGCACAAGCTTCCGGGGACACTTCCGCGACATACTCGGCCCGAAACATAACGGGAAGTGCATGAGTTACGGTAGCGCGCATAGCAAGACAATCGGAGCGGTCACAGTTACATATGGCGGCAATGAAGGGTGTCTGGAAGGTCCAGACACTGTGACAGAGGCCCTCCTGCTCGTGTTCGCGAATGGCTCTTACCGCTTCATCCCTGGTGAGCAGCTCATTTTCAGCGGCGTCGGGTCCATTGATAAAACTGTTGTCAACACCGCGCATGATCTCGGCAAGCCCTCCACCGTCAGGCCCCAGACTTACGGCATAGCAGTAACGTTTCTCTTTTCCAAGGGTGACCTGGCGGCAGACACAGGCGATGCGTATAATGGAATTGACAAATCCGAAGATCTCTTCAATCTCTTCAATGGGTACCACCTGGCCAAAGTGATTCTTCTTCATCTTCCGGGTAACAACACGGCCTATGATGCTCTTGATCAGTCGTGGTGCTTTCCCGAACATTTCAAGACGCTTATTGGCCCGCGCAAGGCCGTCCATGTCGGAGATAAACTCCTCGATGAACCTGCGCCGATGAATATCGCTCAGGAGATCATCGGAATAGTTTTTGGCCTGCAGGTACCACTTCTCTCCCTCGCCATGTTTCACACAAAATTCACACATTTCCACACCACTCAAAACTGGTCATGTAATCACTCCTAAAAAGATGCGATCGTGCACTGCGAATCAACCAGAATTATTATTAATTGAAATAGTGATTTTGTCAATGGATTAGAAGAGGCAGCAGGGAAGTCCTAAAAAATAACAAGAATAATAGATAGATTCTATTATCTCAACCCGTTCGCACCACTCGGGTTGATCATATAAAAGTATGACACAAAATGTTCTTACTTTTTTCTGTTGATTGGACGTGACAGGTCTTTCGCCTTGTGATAGAATTCATTTGTCCGGTAATTTCGGAAAAGTAGTCCGACAAGAGAAATGCCGAACCAGTATGGAGGCCTTTGCATCGTGTTTTTTCATTCACAACATCATAGATTTCTGGAGACCATTAAAGAAAGGAGGACGTAAGATGCCGAAGGAAGACAAAGTAACGAGACGTGATTTTATGAAGAGAACAGTAGTTGCCGGAGCAGCAGCGGCAGCAGTGGGTGCATTTAGCCCTCATGGACCGACAGCGGCCATGGCGGCAGGGATTCCCCGAAAGTGGGACAAGGAAGTGGATGTGATAGTCGTAGGAACCGGATTTACCGGTCTGGCAGCGGCAATTACCGCGAAGGAAGCTGGTGCCAAAGTGGTGGTTTTGGAAAAGGCGAAGAAAGCCCATGAAGGGGGGAATAGCAAGATCTCCGGCAACATGTGGTGGACACCCACGAATGCCGAGGATGGTTTCACTTACGTGAAGGCCATGGCCATAGGGACCACGGATGATGAAAGCCTCAGGGCCTTCGAGGCGGAACATGTCAAACTGAACGACTGGCTCTCCAGCAAGTTCGGCGTCAAACCGGCCGCCATCGGCGGGCTTTTCCAGCCCGAGCACCCAGAACTGCCCGGGAAGGATTGTGTTCGAACCTGGGGAAACGGGGGCAAGACACTCAACGGACAGCTCTATGGTCCGATTCGAGACTATGCGGACAAGATAAAACTTGATTTTATGTATGAGACTCCAGCGAAAGAATTGATCCAGTCCCCGGCCGGGGCCGTCGTTGGGGTCAAGGCGGAAGCGGGTGGCAAGCTGATTTCTATCAAGGCCAAACGTGGCGTGGTGCTCGGCAGTGGGGGTTTTGAATTTGACTTCGATATGGCGAAACAATTCCTGCCTGGTTGGCCCGTCTACAGTCGCGGTACGCCATATAATACGGGCGATGGCATCCGCATGTGTCAAAAAGCCGGTGCGGCGCTCTGGCACATGAACAACACCCTTGGCGGCTTCGGCTGCCTGATGGTTCCCGAATTCGCGCCTGTCCTCATCAATCTTGGGATGCCGGCCAATAGCTTCGTTTTTACAGACAAGTTCGGTCAGCGCTTCATGAATGAGAAGCGCGACAACAGGCACGGTTTCGGGCACAAGGAGTATCAGCTCTTCTTTGACGGCATCCTGGGTGATTTCACACGTAATCCCTGGTGGACTGTGTTTGATGATGCAACGGCAAAGAAAGGTCCTGTCGCGGCGGCCCGTGGCACGACCTTTACATGGTTTAATGCGCACGGGGGCTATAAATGGAGCGACGACAATGGTGCCGAGGTTGCAAAAGGGTGGATTTTATCTGCCCCGGATGTAGCCGGGCTTGCGTCAAAGATGCAGGTGAAGCCCGATGATCTTGCCAAGAGCATAGCCAAATATAACGAATTCTGCAAGAACAAAGCTGACACGGAGTTTGAAAGACCGGTCGCAAGCCTGATCCCGCTGGAAAAAGGGCCCTTCTATGCCATGAAGACTTACCCGGCAACCTACAATACGCAAGGCGGACCAAAGCGCAATGGCAAGTGTCAGGTTCTGGACGTATTCGGGCAGCCGATTCCCCGTTTGTACAGCGGAGGTGAGATGGGGTCCTTCTATGGATGGATGTACAACGGTGGAGGGAACAACGCCGAGGCGCTGGTGACCGGTAAGATTGCCGCGACGAATGTCATGACTCTAAAACCCTGGACCTAAGATTAGGTGGATAGATTGAGTCATCATCTGCAACAGCTTTCAGGAGGAGATTTATGAAGGGGCATCATTTAACTCGTATTATACTTGTCTCGTTGTTTTTTGTTATCGGGACGTTCCTTTTTGCGGAGCCAGTTTTTGCAGCGGGACCAGCCAAGGCGGCCAAGCCCCAGCCGCCGGCCGTCCCGGCAAAGGTTGAGAAGACTACGATGGCTTGTCTGAAATGCCACGGACCCTTTGAGAAACTCATCTCTGCACCCCCCAGGTTCGTCGCGGAAAAGGGGGAGAAGATCAATCCTCACCGGTACGTGCCTCATGATCTCAAAGATGTTCCGGAGTGCGTGAGCTGTCATAAGCCACATTCAGCGACACCGAATGCCGGTGAGATAGCAGCACTGCCCAAACCCGGCGTCAAGACCTGTTATGAATGTCACCACAAGGAAAACTTTGCAAGCTGCAAGTCTTGTCACAAATGAAGCTCCTATCTGACCACAGACACAGACGCGGCCGGGTATGAGACTTCGAACACATCGAAACAGCTTCCTTGAAATTTGATAGCGATTGACGAAATGCCGGATTGCAGCCCACGGACTTATGAAGAAAACCGGAGGCGATAAGGGCCTAGTTACGTCATTGGACACTTCAGCTGAAGAAGTCGCCGCTGTTTGCGCAGGTATGCGTGACCCCATGGGAGGACTTCTCGCTTTTGTTATCTCAAATGATGCACACTCCTGATCCTTCCGATTTTTTCATCCTTCAGAATGCCAGACTTGATTAAAAAAATAAAAAAGAATCAGACAAAAACCTGAAACAACCGTATATAGGGTATGGTAGAATTTGCCGGTGAGCAGGCGATCATGATCAGAGGTGGTGGGAAGGACCTGGAACATACGGATTATGAGTTGGTCAAATTCTGTCTGTCCGGCAAGCGGGACATCTTCTCAGAGATTGTCACACGTTACAAGAGACTTGTTTACGCTACAATCTACAATTTCATGGGGAACTCTCCTGACATGAGCGATCTTTTTCAGGAAGTATTTCTCAAGGTATACAAATCGCTGGCAAGCTATAATCCCGACTATCAGTTTTCTACCTGGGCGGTCAAGATCGCTACTAATGTGTGTCTGGACCGGCTGCGGCAGAAGAGAACTGAGCAGGTCCCTCTGGAAGACATAGAAGAAGTCGTTGACACCAGCTTGAATCCCGAGGAGCGCTACCTCGCCGGGGAACGGCTTGAGCGAATCCGGCAGGCGGTGCAGGAGCTTCCCGAGGATTACCGTGTGCCGGTGATACTTTTCCACCAACAGGGGTTTTCCTATGAAGCGCTGGTCGAGATCACGGGACAGCCGGTGACCGTCATTAAAAACCGTTTATACCGGGCACGCCTGATGCTCAGGGACAAGTTGAATCCGGACACAGGAAAGGAGAAACCATCATGCTGAAATGTGGCAGATATGAAGCCCTTGTTATGCGCTATTTCGATAACGACCTTAGCGGGCAGGAACGGAAAAAACTGAATCAGCATCTCGATGCCTGCTCGAGTTGCCGCCTTTTGTTATCGCAATTAAGCGGAATCTGAATACTCTGGAAAATACGGAGTCGCCGAAGCCGGGGCCGGATCTGGAAAGGCTGGTCATGGAACAGGTCATGTTGTTGCCTGTCCAACTGGACAATAACGAAGAATACAGACCGGTCAGACTGATCTACGGAACGTTTGCCGGGATTGTTGCGTCGCTTTTGTGGATAATAAGCCTGACGATTCAAGACTGGGGTCTTATGGACCTCATCCTGGCAGGAAGGAGCTATCTTGATATGTTGTCCGGCTTTATGGTTGATATGCAGATTGTTTATCAGATCGTAGCAGGTCTATTCCCATCGGAAATTTTTTCGCTGTTTCTCAGCATTCAGTTCATTTTCATCATTACAATGTTCATGCTGGCTTTTGTGGTCGTGAGGACAGTCTTTGGCGGATCAACGGGAGAATACCGGGATGTATCATAGGAACAGTTGGGAAAGATTTCGGGAACGGTAAGCAGATGAGAATTGCGTATCGTGCGGACTGCAAAGTCTTCACGGGTAGGCATCAAATGAAAGGAGTGAAGAATATGAAACATTACATGCGTAAAATGGGCTGGCTGGTTTTCGGCATTGCTTTTCTCTTGATACCGGGAATGGTATTTGCGAGATCATCGGCCACGGTTGTGATTCAAGACAAGGAGGTCGTGCCCGGTGACAAATACGTCAGGGCCCAGTTTCAGAAATGAAGGCACTGTAAAAGGTGATCTGATATCCTGGGCTCAAAACATTTCTTCAAAGGGCACCATAGAGGGGGATGCCATTGGCGCGGCCCAGGATATTGACCTGGCGGGCAGTATTCTGGGCAATGTCAGGACCGCGGGAGCGAACATCAATCTATCGGGTCAGGTCGGAAAAAATGTTACCGCCTTCGGGGGTGCTATTACCCTTGCACAAAACTCTGTCGTCAACGGCACGGTAACCGCTTATGGCGGGAGGATCAATCTTGACGGCAAGGTCAAGGGAGATGTCCGGGCGGGCGGGCATAGCATTGTACTGACCGGAGAGTTCTTCGGCAATGTCAATATTAATAGCTCCGGAACGAAGAAACCAAGATATGGTTACAGGCCCGGTGAAGCGAAGCTGACTGTGCTTCCCGGCACAATTATTCATGGGAGGTTGACGTTCAGAGGCGCCAATGCTGACATTCAAAAGGGCGCCAAAATCAATGATTTCCAATGGGACAAATCGCAAGTGACCGCTCCGGACAAACAAAAACGAGAAGTCTATTATTATCTGTGGAAGTTTGTCCGGCTCCTGGTCACCACCGCTTTTTACTTTTTGATCGGCCTGCTGGTTTTCAGGTTATTCCCCTCGTTCTTCAGAAGAACAGGCCGAATATATTGCTGAAAAACCATGGAATGTCATCGGAGGCGGCCTGATTTCAGTATTTTCGACCATTGTGATTGCCATCGTTTGTGTGGTCTTGCTGATCTTTTCTCTTCTGATGTCGCCCGCTTTCGGCATCGTATCAAGCATAACTGCCATTGGTTTTTATGCCCTTGTGTTCTTTCTCGCAACAATACCGGTTGCGCTCTGGTTGGGAACATTGGTACTCAGAGAAAAACCACTGGCATACAGGTTCGGTACCGGCCTGATCATGCTCAACGCAGGCATGTTTTTCCTGATGGTATTAGGAACACTGCCTGCAATAGGCCCTGTTTTTCCCGCTCTTGCCTTTGTTGTGAGATTTGGAGTTATTTTGCTGGGAAGTGGAGCCCTGTTACATGCAATAAGGGAAACATATCTAGCGGTAAAAAAAGAGGGAGGTTCGAATGAAGGTGTTTGACAGATTAATAAAAAGGAGACGTACTGATCATGCGGAATAATAGAAAAGAACGATGGGAAATGCGATGGAAGCGCTTTTTGCTTCTATTGGTCGGGATAATCTGTGTTTCTCTTGCGCTACATAGTATCGCATATGCATCAGACCAGCAGGCCGGACCGGAATCCATCGAATCGACATTAAAAAAGGATGTTCAAATGAAGAACAAAATTCTCATTGTTTATGCCAGTCGTGCCGGCTCTACTGGTGAAGTAGCTAAGGCCGTAGGACAAACGTTGAGTGAAATGGGAGCATCCGCAGATGTTCAATCAGTTGTGGATGTGAATGATCTTAGCCATTATCAGGCTGTAATCGTGGGGAGTGCCATTCGCATGGGCAGATGGTTACCGGAAGCGGTTGGTTTTGTAAAGAAACACCGCGACGAGCTGAGCCTGGTGCCTACAGCCTACTTTGTGGTATGCGGCACCATGAAAGATGATACGCCAGAGAACCGTAAAAAAGTCCTGGCCTATCTCGACCCTGTGCGTAAAGCAACTCCGAATATCGAACCGATGGACATAGGCCTTTTCGCAGGAGTTATAGATTTCAGCAAATTGTCCTTTATGGACAAGTCGATGTTGAAGATAAAAGGAAAATCTGAAGGGGACTTTCGCAACTGGGCAGCCATCAAGAAATGGGCAACTGATGTTGCCCCCATGCTTTTGCGCAAATAATTGCCAGGCGACGCGGAATAAATATAATCAAAGGGAGGAAAACACATGAGAGAGAAATGTAAGAGGAATGGACCTGGAATGAGACTGATCTGTGCAGGCGCGATTGTGTTTCTGGTTGGATTAACAATCATATTGTTCAAAGAACTTAATATTCCACGTTACTGGATACCCGCAGTTATTGGATTGGCGCTCATGCTGGCCGGCGTCATTGTGCACGGCATAAGACGTGTGTGCGGTCATCAGGAAACCAAACCTGAATGAAATGATCACAATTGCTTAGATGCATTCCGGTAATCAGCCGAATCATTTCCTCGAGAGATATTTAGGCTGGCGGATGTGATTAGTCCATAAAATAGTAAAAGACATTCTTAAGTAATTAAATCATTCATTGACAGCTGTTTTTTCGAATGATATCATCATTCTATGCCCTTTAAACAATAATGAGAACAAGTTTAATACGCGAGGTGTTACATGGAAAAGGAAGCATTAGAGGCGCTCTTTAAAGACTATGGTTTTGTTGATTTCAAATGGATCAGTACAAAGGACATAGTAGTAGCTCAGTGGGTGAGGTTCCGTTGTATGTTCGGCTGCAGGAACTACGGAAAAAAGGGAACGTGCCCTCCAAATATGCCGCCTATAGAGGAATGCAGACAGATGATCTCGGAATACAGTCAGGCAGCGGTATTCCATTTCGAAAAGAGGTTGGAAAAAATTGATGAGTACAAACCGTGGAATAAAGAACTCATTTCGAAACTTGTGAAGCTTGAAAAAGAAATATTCCTTTCGGGTTACTACAAAACATTGCTGCTCGCTTTCGATGCCTGCATGCTCTGTGACACCTGCACGGGCAGTCGCGCTGAATGCAGGAATCCGATAATCGCCCGTCCTGGCGCAGACGCGCTGGGTGTAGATGTGTACGCGACAGTGCGAAGCGTAGGCTATCCGATCCAGGTTGTGAAAGACTACAAAGACGTTATGAACAGATACGCTTTTATGTTGATTGAATAATAACCAGCCACTGGCAGGATGGGGCAAAGGATATGTTATGAAACGACTTGCGACGATTCTCTTTATTTTGGTTATAACTATTTCTATCTTCGGTTGTCACAAAGAGACTGAACTGGACAAGGTTAAGAAGGTCATTACTGATATACAAAAGGCGGCTGAAGAGAAGGATGTTAAGAAGATCATGAACGACCTTTCGAAAACCTACAGCGATCCTCAGGGGTTCAACTACGAAACGATCAAAAGACCGCTGCTCGGTTATTTTTTGATATACCCGAAGATATCGGTCTATATCAACAATCTCGATATATCGATAGAGAACGCAACGTCAAAGGTTACATTTCGGACTGTCCTTACCAGCGCTAACAAGTCCGGTTCCCCGGCCGATCTGATTCCTCAGTCCCTCGGTATGTATGATTTTAATGTATCGCTGAAGAAGGAATCGGGCAGCTGGAAAGTTACATCAGCCGTATGGGCTCATGTGGAAATGACGAACGCGGATGAGGCTGATGATTCATAGGCATGACCGCCGGTGTCGATAAAATCAGGTGTGAGGGAAGAGGACCTTCAGATCTCTCTTGTTGCCTAACCGGTTCATTCTGTCTGGGCTGGTCAGGTAACATTTCTTCTCTAAAACCTCTATTTTGTTTATGTTGTGCTGGATGCGTTCCTCATGCTCTATATCTGCGCCGGAAAATAAAGGTCATGCTTCCTGTTGGAAAGAGAGCAGAAAACAGCATACATCAAAAAATAGACTTGATTTCGAGGGGAATGTCGGTAAGCAGATGAGATGTCTTTGTTTTCTCTGAAACAAGCTGCATCGTTAACCTGTACATAGATGTTTCATAGGAGGTTGTGAAAATAACAAAACCGCCCATTGAAAATGTGCCCTTAATGCATGCTACCTCTGCTTCAAAGGTTTCATGAATGGCGCCCGTGTCAGGATTTGTTACTTTAATGCGCAACATAAAATCGCCGGGATCATCGCATGCGAGATTTTTCAAAGCGTAAGCAATACTTATCGGTAACCCCTTGTAAGCAGGATTCGGTTGCGCGTTAATAATACCGACAAATCCCGCCACTTCGACTGTGTCATGATCGTCTAACATTGCCGCCTTTTCTTCATCAGACAGAGAAGCAAAAGCATCATCGGGTACTTCAACCGGTTGTCCTTTAGTGCCGGTCTTGTTGACTTCTCCTTCGCCCTCAGCGGCAGTCACGGCATGAATTGACGCTGTCTGCTTGTCAATCTCTGTAAGGATTTGATCCAATGCGGGATCGGCCGTGCTGCTCTTTATAATTTCTTCAATCGCGAGTTCAATAGGCTCTTCTTCCCCCTGAGTAGGCTCGGCAATCTTTTCCTGAGCTGTGGTCCCGGGAGCAGCTTCCGGGGAAGACACCGAAGGCTGTTTTGGATGTTCCGGAAGCGGTCCATTTTGTTCGACAGCATCACTTAAAGAAGGTTTAAAGGGTTGTTCCTCCGCTGAAGACTCCTCGCTGACAACTGTTTTTTCTTCAGATGTGGATGTAAGAGCTGCTGTCGGTTCCGCGGCGACAACAGGAGTTTGAGTTTTTACTACAGATGTATCAACAGCCAACCCTTCGGGCTGAGTATCTTTTTGTTTTCTTTTGCGAAGTTTCCACCACTGTAGCTTCAATTGTTGTTCTTCTCCTGGGGGTTCCTGGAGGACATCTTCGCTGATCTCTTGCGGTTGTGATATCTCCAGTGCAGTGGTATCTGAAACAATATTCACGGAAGGTTCAAGGGATGGTTCCTCATATTTCGCAATCGGAACAGATTTTACGGCAGCTTCTTCCGCAATTTCTGTCTCGACAAGCTCAATCTGAGTTTCCTCTAAAGAAAGTTCCTGCGGGGTTTCCTCCGGGACATTTCCTAAAAACATTTCAGATTGCGCAGTTTCTGTAATATCGGTTTTAACGGGTAAAGGAGAAAGCTCATCAATGGATAAGATGTCTCCAACGATTCTTTCTTCAAAGACAGATATGGCGGCCCCTGTTGAATAAACGGCAATCGGAGGAGCGTGGATTTCGTCAACAGAAATGGAAACAGCCTCATCAGACGCAGAAACGTCAGCAAATGATTCTTCTTTGTTGGCTTTGTCTAAAGCAATCTCCTGATTGGTGATCTCGGAAGTAGCGTCCATAGAAGGCTCTGATGGTGTTTCTCCCTTTACGCTCTCTAAAACTTCCTCCTGAGCAGTGATCTCCGAGGTACCCTCAACTGAAGGTTCCAGGAGCGCTTGCACATGGATCTCCTCCACAACCATAACCTGAGTAGTGATCTCGGCGGCGGCTTCAATGTGAAACTCTATAAGTTCGTCCTGAGGAACGTCCTCTCTGTCTTCCTCCAGCGCCATCTCTTCAAGAGCAATATCAACAGGGGTTTTTTCGATAACGGGTTCCTGCGGGATCTCCTTTGAGACTTCTTCAAATTGTTTTGCTTCCGTGATATTGGTTTCGGTAGGAGCGCCGGGCAGTTCATCGACTGAGGAGATATCTTCAACAATTCTTTTCTCAGACTCTGGTATAGAAGCTTCTGCGAGATCAGCGGCCATAGCGGGGATTAAAGTTTCTTCGAGAGTGACGTCAACAGATAGTTCTTCCTTGTGGGCTTCTTCTGCAATCACTTCTCGAGTATCTGCCTCCGGGACAACCTCTACAGGAGGGTCTGTGTGTTCTTCTTCGAGGACCTCCATCTTCAGCTTCTTCTTAAGCCATGTTCTCCATGACGATTTCGGCTGGGCTTCCTCTCCGGCGAGTTCCTTTGAGACCTCTTCCGGTTGTGCCACCTCCGCGATACCGGTCTCAACGAACACAGGAGCAGGTTCGTCGACGGAAGAGACATTTTCAATAACTGTTTCTTCAGATGCAGACATGCCAGCTTTTGCTGAATCAACAACGATGGCAGAAGTTTGGATTGTTTCAACAGAAATGGAAACCGTCTCATCAACCAGCTCTTCTTGTGTTGCTTCAACGGGAGCAATGATAGTATCGCCACTTGCCATTTCCTCAACTGTTGCGTCAAGGGCAGAAAAAGCTTCTTCGCTGACATCGATTGCAGAGCACTCAATCGGTTTTTCTTCAGTGATGCTTTCAGTGATTTCCGAATCGATAACCGGTTCATTTTCGATGTCTTCAAAGATGACACTGAACGAGCCTGTAACTGTGGTTTCCTCGGATAACTCCTCCAACATTATCTCTTCTACCGCTATCTCTTCTCTCTTTGCATCGACAGATGCCGCCGGAGTGGCTGGAATCTCTCCAGAAGAACTCATTACAGCAGGTTCCTGCGAGGGCTCTGGCTCTTGTTCTTCTATCGGTTCTTCCTCTAATGATTCCTCTTCTCCCTCTGCAATGGCATCGGGATACTCAGCGGCCAGACAATCCGGAATAAGATGAAAGGATTCCAATTGAGTTGTTTCACCGGCGACAACGGTACTTTTCCGGGATTGGACCACGTAACCGTCTTCGGAGACAGTTACCCGATAGGCGCCGGGCTTGATATGAGCTGCAAGAAAGACCCCCCTTTCATCTGTTTTTATTGACAGGTCTTTTGTGATAGTAACCAAAGCGCCTTCAATTGTCCGGTATGTCAATTTGTCGTATACCCTTCCGGTCAGACTCCCCAAGTGTGCCGTCGAACCGGTGACGCCATTTTCCAGGTCGGAAGCGGCAACGTTTTTCGTTCCCCCCTTATCTGCTGATTTTTTTGACTTCGACGAAGCGCCGACAGAGTAGTCATCATGCATGTCATAGACGATGATGCCTGATTCATCGGGATCTTGTTTCAACGCATCCTCCGCGCGCGGAACATTTCATCAATTTTGGCACAAAACATCACAAGAAGAATTACCAGAAATACCTCAACTCCACCCCACCCGGTTATATTTTCCCGCAATTCTGATTTGTTTGCAAGGATTTTCAATGGCAGGGAAGGGGACATTCGTTTGATATCTTACATCATAACATGCTCTTTTTTCAGTAAGATTGATTAATATCACATGCAAAAAAGGATACCATAAGTTCTGCTTTTTAAGGTAAGAAGCAACTGATGCTGTCACGAATGTTACAGTTTTCTGTTACTTTCAAAATGCCGGTTTTGTCCTGTTAAAGGGTCTTGAAAAGAAATCGCTCTTGCCAGCAGCTTCAGTGGAAGGGAAAAGTCATCTGCCGCGAGCGGCAGCACATCGGGATATAGACTGTCATTGATAATGGGGATTCCCAATGCCGCAAGGTGTACTCGCAGTTGGTGCTTCCTTCCGGTGACGGGATGTAATTGATAGCGGGTAATTTCGCCCATGTTCTCAAGGATATCAATACGGGTTTCGGAATTAAGTTTGCCCCCAATCTCCTTCATGCGGAAAAAAGGCTCTCCCCGCACCATACAACTGCGGTGCGTCATGGGGAAATGGCCGTCTGGAAGGGTCGGCGCCAGTGCTTCATAAACCTTTTCTATTTTTCGTTTCTTGAAAAGCGACATATAGTCACCCCGGGTCGCGGGATTAAGAGAAAATATGACAATCCCGGCAGTCTCCCTGTCAATGCGATGAATTGGCACAAGGTCTTCGAGAGCGAGTTTCTTTTTCAGGCGCACAAGGAGGGTCTCATGGAGAAAACGCCCGGCAGGAATGACCGGCAAAAAGTGAGGTTTATCAACGACCAGGATGTTGCTATCCTGGTAAAGAATGGTTTCTTCAAATGGAATCGGAGGTTCCCCCTCCAGTTCACGATAGTAAAAAATACAGGTCCCCTCACGAAATAAACTGTCGGTATGTAAGCGAAGCCCTTTGCTATCCACTACCTCTCCTCTATTCATCCGTGAGACCCAGCTTGCCCTTTTTACGTCTGGAAACCGCTCTTCTAAATAATCGAGAATATTCTTCCAGCGGTCGCCGCGAAGTGTAAGATGGCTCGGCCCTATCCCTTCGACTGTCGGAAGCGGTGTTTTCATATTTGTCCTGTCGATTTCAAAAGAATCCCCGAGATCATTTTTCTCATTGCCTGTGCCTGTAAATAATAGCATGTTTTGATTCATGATTCATAATGCTAACCCTTCGCGCAACTAAACCCTCTCCACTATTGACATAAGGAGCCGGTATTGGGTAGACTGAGAAAACATTTAGTTCTTTCTGTTTACGGGAGGGATCATGAATAAATCTAAGGATATGGTGTTTTACGCGGTTGGCGATATAGCCCCCTGGAGGGATGATCCGGGCACAATATTTCGACATGTAAAACCTGTTCTGCGAGAGGGCGACCTCGCCTTCTGTCAGTTAGAGGCCTCTATATCGGACAGGGGAGTGAGAACACCTCAGGCAACGGCTGTAATGGATGAGAACAACAAACCTTTTACGCATCAGGACGTCCGCTATGGGTCCGCGATAAAAGATGCCGGATTTCATGTTGTTTCCTTTGCAAGTAATCACTGCCTGGATTTAGGATACGACGCGTTTTTTGATACCATCAACGCCGTGAGAGAGCAGGGGATGGACATGGTCGGTGTCGGGGCCAATCTTGAAGAAGCCCGGAAATCGGCCATTCTGGAACGCAAGAACACGAGAGTCGCTTTCCTTGCCTATAATTCAATACTGCCAACGAATTATTGGGCCCTTTTTAATAGACCCGGTTGTGTTCCTCTCCGGGCGACAACAGTTTATGAGCCTGTTGAACCTGCCCAACCGGGAAGGCCGAGCCGCGTAGCAACATACCCCCATCGTGGCGATCTCCAGGCGATGGTGGATGATATCGAAAAAGCAAAAACAAAAGCTGACTTGGTCATTGTGTCCCAGCACTGCGGCATCCACTTCATTCCTGCCGTGCTCGCTGACTATCAGAAAGACATCGCCCATGCGGCCATTGATGCAGGGGCGGACCTTGTGTTGCAGCACCACTCCCACATCCTTAAGGGTATCGAAGTATACAAAGGAAAAGTAATTTTTTACAGTCTCAGTAACTTTGCTGTTGAGTTGCCTGCTCCGAAGGACCCGCAGCGAAAACCCGCGCACCTTGAAGAGATGGCACGATGGGAAAAAAACCCGGAATATCTCCCGCATGCTATGTGGGATCCCCTCTGTCCTACGTTTCCTTTTCATCCTGAAGCGCGGAAAACGCTCATGGTCAAATGCGTCATTGCGAATAGGAAAATAACGAGGGTCTCTTTTCTGCCCGTCTATATCAACAACCAGACTGAACCGGAAATACTTGGTCCGCAGGACCCAATGTTTGGAGAGATCGTAACCTATATGGAAGATATCACCAGAAACCAGAGTCTGAAAACACAATATAGTCGTGGAAGGCGTTGAGGTCGTTATAAAGAAAGAGTAAAAAGTGATAAGAACTCTGTAGTTTCTCTATATATTCTTGTGTTGGTAGATTTATTTTGGTGGTCTATTCAATGCAATGATTCACTGTTGCTTATCGTTGGGAATTTACTTCGTCTGATTCAATAATACTGAAAAGCCACCACCTTGGACCTTTCTGCCCTCGGCGGGGTTGTCTTTGGAAATATATTTTCATGGTTCCTTTCGAGGTTGTAGCAACTTCATACCAGTGTTTTCGTATGTAAAGCTCTGGGCTTCCATTACGGCACTTCCCTGTTTCACGCCAGGTGCGCAAGACAGTCGCGATCTCAATAGTCTCACCACGCCACAGAAACTCACGAGGCAACCCCGGTTCTCCCGCTGCCATACGTGAGGTATCGCAGGTTGCTGTGACAGGCGTTATAGCTTCACTGATAAGGCGTTCAGGCATGATTGTTTATTCGGTCATCTTTCCTGTTTTATCGTATGTGTAGTTTCTATCAACTGATTAAGAATGCGAATCTGATCCTGCTGCATTGTCAATAGCTCTTCCCATTGCTTCTCCCGCAGGGTGTCTATTTTTTCGTGCAAGGACATAATCTCCAGCTCAGCCTTCAGGTTGACCTCATAGTCATGCTCGGCATGTTCTCTATCGTTTGCTGCCTGCCGGTTCTGTGACATGATAATAACAGGCGCCTGGATAGCCGCCAGCATGGAAAGCACGAGGTTCAGCAATATGTAAGGGAAGGGATCAAAGGCGCTATGCCACCTGATCAGCAGGAACGAATTAGTGGTAACCCATAGAGCAAGAACAAAGGCGAATAACAGAATGAATGTCCAGGAGCCCCCGAAAGATGCTACCTTGTCGGCAAGACGCTGACCGAATGTGAGTTGGCCCTCTCGCTCCTGATGGACATTCTTGCTGACATGAAGATGTTGGGTAAAGCGCTGGATGACATTCTGCTCACGGGGGCTGAGAGATTCAAATTCCCTGTGAAGCATACGCTGTGTTATTTCACGGATATTTTGGTCCATATTGCCTCCAATCATCTGCTGTAACCAGAGTATAATACATAAATCCGTGATGTAAACCCTCGGTGTTCACTGTCTCCTTTCACTGGTAGATAATTTCATAGTCCTTGTATGAGTCTGTAATATTCCTTGAGGGTTCGAAGGGATTCAAGCGTTGTCTGAAACAAGAACCAACTGAGAAGAAGGATTCCTATGGTGAGTCCGATCTTCCATGCCAGGGTCGTTTGTGGACGCCACCAGATCAGGGGCAACGCCAGAGGTCCCACAGCGCAGATTGCGAAGATAATGAAGGATTTTTGGAAATACCAGGGGACCTTTTTTTCTGCAAGACGCCGGGGAGTGGAGCCATCCAGAAACTCGCCGCAGTGCTTGCACTTTATAGCGCCATCTTGAATATCCTCTGCACAGAAGGGGCACTTTTTCATTATCAGATCTCCTGGTAGAGTTTAGCATGAAGTCCGTCGGCGAGTATACCTTGTCTGTGAACAAAATTATTCAGGGCATAGGTCAACCACTTCAGGACGTAGAACGACCGTACCATGGTGTTTTCTCAGGCCGAAGTTATTTTTGATGAATAATGGCGGACAAAAAGGGGCCGCCAGACGGAGGCGTAGCAGCGCTATGTTGCCCTCTAATGGGTGAGGATTGTACGACCCAACAGGTGGCGTCGTTAGACGCGAAATACCTCTGCGGGGCCTGTCCTCGTGCAACGGGGGCACAGGCGAGCTTCGGTTCATTTGACATACCATATTTACTTTTCTGATGCGAATCAGAAATGTAAATATGGTATACTTAAGAATGGCAAAACTACTGGCCCGAGTCAGTACCGGCCTTGAAAGCTTCGATCGCGTCATCGACGGTCTTCGTACCGGCGATAATGTAGTCTGGCAGGTCGACAAGATCGAAGATTACCTCTTTTTTGTTTCCCATTATGTCCGCCGCGCACTTTCGGAAAATAAGAGGGTTGTATACATGCGTTTCGCGCAGCACAAACCTCTTGTGGAGGCCAACGACAAAGTTGCCGTCTATCAGCTCGACGCGAGCAGCGGGTTCGAATCCTTTTCCACGCAGGTATACAATATCGCGACACAGGAAGGTGAGGGTGTTTATTATGTTTTTGATTCTCTCTCGGACCTCCTGTCGGCATGGGCCACTGACCTCATGATCGGCAACTTTTTCATGCTCACCTGTCCTTACCTGTACCAACTCAACACATTAGCCTATTTCGCACTCATACGCGACAGCCACTCCTTCAAGACTGTTGCAAGAATTCGTGAAACGACGCAGGTTCTCCTCGATGTTTATAACGCTGACAAAAAGATTTATGTGCATCCATTGAAAGTCAAAGGTCGCTATTCCCCAACCATGTTCCTGCCGCACCGGAAAAAAGAGAATGCATTTATACCGGTCACAAGCAGTGTCGATACTGGACGTCTCTTTACTTACATATCCGGAAAAGGGATAGAACGTGCCACAAGGAACCTCGATTATTGGGACAGGCTCTTTATCCAGGTTGAAGAGATGCTGCACCAGAACGTAACCAATCAGGAAAAAGAGAAGGTCCTCGACCATCTCTGCCAGATCATGATCGGACGGGAAAAGAGAATACTGGACCTGGCAAGAAAATATTTTTCCCTCGAAGACCTCCTGAATATAAAAGAGAGACTCCTGGGGACCGGTTATATCGGCGGAAAAAGTGTGGGCATGTTATTAGCAAGAAAAATGTTAATGAAAGACACCACCTTTGACTGGCAAAACCATCTTGAACCGCATGATTCCTTTTTTGTCGGTTCTGATGTGTTTTATTCATACCTTGTGGAAAATGGCTGGTGGAAACTCAGGATGGAACAGAAGACAAAAGAAGGATATTTCGAAGTGGCCCGGACGTTGCGTGAAAATATGCTTGAAGGGACTTTTCCTGATGAGATTGAAGAGCAGTTCTGGCGTGTCATGGAGTATTTTGGCCAGTCGCCTATCATCGTGCGGTCAAGCAGTCTGCTTGAAGATGCCTTCGGAAACGCCTTTGCCGGCAAGTATGAAAGTATATTCTGTGTCAATCAAGGCACACCGGAAGAACGTTACAGACAATTCACCGAATGTATCCGCCAGGTCTTCGCAAGCACCATGAATGAAGACGCCCTTGCTTACCGGCTTCAGAGAAGTCTTGACCAGCACGACGAACAGATGGCCCTTCTTGTCCAACGTGTTTCAGGTTCCTATCGGAAACGTTATTTCTTTCCTGACCTCGCTGGTGTCGGTATCTCATACAATACCTTTGTCTGGCGAAAAGATATGGATCCTAAAGCAGGTATGTTGCGGCTTGTCCTTGGTCTCGGGACCCGCGCGGTCAATCGTGTTGAAAACGATTATCCCCGGATCGTGGCACTTGACTTGCCGCTTTTAAGGCCCCTCGCGGGAGAACGTGACATACGAAAATATTCCCAGCATGAAGCGGACGTGCTCAACATCACCGAGAACAAGCTCGAAACCATACCGGTGGCGACGATCATGTCTGAAGATATGAAAACCTATTCCCATCTTATAGGCGTCAAGGATTATGAAGCAGGAGAATATTTACGGGAGCGAGGCCTTGAAGAAAAAGAAGCGTGGATACTTACCTTCGACCTACTCCTTTCTGAAAGTGCTTTTCCTGAGATCATGCGGCGTATGCTCAAAACGTTGGAGAAGAAGTATGACTATCCCGTCGATATAGAATTCACAGTCAACTTTACAAATGACAACGCCTTTCAGATAAACCTCGTCCAGTGCAGGCCCCTTCAGACAAAAGGAGAAGGGAAACGCGTTTCAATCCCGAAACATATCCCGAAAGATCATATGCTCTTCCAATCAAAGGGTAATTTTATGGGCAGCAACATCATGCAGCCCATACAACGCATCATATTTGTTGACCCTGAAGTATACAGCATGCTTTCTCTCTCCGAAAAATATGACATTGCCCGGCTCATCGGAAAACTGAACAGGCTGATCAGCAATAGAGAGGAGCGCCCGACACTTCTCATCGGTCCAGGAAGATGGGGGACAACAACACCTTCCCTCGGCGTACCTGTCCGGTTTTCCGAAATCAATAACATTGCCGTTATTGTGGAGCTTGCACACATGACAGGCAGTTTGATGCCCGAACTTTCTTTCGGCACACACTTTTTTCAGGACCTGGTGGAAACCGATATTTTTTATGTGGCCCTGTTTCCTGAAAAGGAACAGGCTTTATTCAATAGAAAGGTGATTGAAAAAGGACGCAATATACTTTCATCAATCCTGCCGGAAAGCGTTCGCTATGAACATGCGGTCATTGTCCTGGATGTCGAAAAAGAGCGGTTTTTTCTCCGTGCCGATGTTGTATCACAAATATTAGTCTGCTACAGTTCTTCCCTCAAGACAGACCAGTAGCCGTCAGTTCGGGCCTGTGTTATCCGATCAATATAAGAGGTGAGATGGTCAATTCCAATTTGATCTGTCCGTTCATCTTCAAGGCCTGCTGCGGGATACTGCGCGGAATGATCGAAAAGGACCTCTGTCCCGTAATGAGCAGATCTGATCTGTTTTTTCTCTGATGGCTTCTTCATATTTTTCCCCGGTAAATTAACATTACGTTACGCTGAAGGCTGTCTTTCCCCGGCTATTGTCCATTGAAGTAACTCTCTCCTTGTTCAACTCTTGACCCAATCACTTCGGGTCACAGGTCGACGGGCAACGTAATCAGGCGCGAAATACCCCTTCGGGGCCTGTCCTCGTGCAACGGGGGCACAGGCGAGCTTCGGCCTTTGCAGCATGGCTGGTTTTCTCTTCTGATTGAAGAGCAGAAAAGAAAACCAGCTCTTCCATGTTCTCTTACACTATTCCATAAGCAAGCATGGCGTTGGCAACCTTCAGGAACCCTGCTATATTGGCTCCTACAACATAGTCGCCTTTTTTCCCGTATGTCTCTGACGCGTCGATGCAGGACTTGTGGATGCTCTTCATAATCTGGAGCAACCGTGCGTCAACCTCTTCGCGTGGCCAGGACAACCTCATGCTGTTCTGACTCATTTCCAGACCGGATGTTGCCACACCACCGGCGTTGGCAGCTTTACCGGGGCCAAAGAGGACGTTGTTGTCCTGATAGATCCGCATCGCTTCCGGTGTGGAAGGCATGTTGGCGCCTTCTGAGACACATATACAGCCGTTTTTCACCAGGGCTTGCATGCGTGGCCGTCGATTTCGTTCTGGGTAGCGCAGGGAAGGGCTATGTCGACCTTGATGCCCTGGTTCTTGATGACATCCCAGATGCTCTCGCCGATAAAACAGGTTGTACCGGAGTATTTGTCAGCATATTCACTGATTCGGCCCCTTCTCACATTTTTCAGATCCATGACAAAATTACATTTTTCACCGTCTATACCCTTCTCATCAATGATGGTGGAGCTTGAATCGCACAGAGAAATGACTTTTCCGCCAAGCTGATTGACCTTTTCAATGGCATACTGGGCGACATTTCCGGATCCGCTGATGGCTACGGTCTTGCCTTTAAAATCGAGGCCCCGGGTGGCCAGCATCTCGGCGGCAAAATAGACGCAGCCGTAGCCGGTGGCCTCCGGTCTGATCAGGCTGCCGCCATATTCGAGGCCTTTGCCGGTGAGAACGCCCGTATGTTCGTTACCAATTTCTTGTAATAGCCGAACATGTAACCGATTTCTCTGCCGCCGACGCCGATATCACCGGCAGGCACATCAATATCGGGGCCGATATGACGAAACAGTTCTCTCATAAAGGCCTGGCAGAATCTCATGACTTCATCGTCGGACTTACCTTTGGGATCGAAATCGGATCCGCCTTTGGCTCCGCCCATGGGCAGGGTGGTGAGGGAGTTCTTGAAAATCTGCTCAAACCCGAGGAACTTGAGGATGCTGAAATTCACGGAGGGATGGAAGCGAAGACCGCCCTTATAGGGCCCAATGGCATTGTTGAATTGGATCCTGAACCCTCTGTACCTGGACTTTGCCTTTGTCATCAACCCAGGGTACCCTAAAAGCAATCGCCCTGTCAGGTTCGACGATCCTGTCATAGATCCTGGCTTTAACAAATTCCGGGTGTTTCTTTGTGGTGGTCCCAGGTTCAAGGACTTCCTCAACGGCCTGATGAAACTCAAACTCGTAAGGATCCCGTTCTTTCACCCTGTCCATAACTTCGC
>CAWAOG010000009.1:0-14928 GCA_963783625.1 uncultured delta proteobacterium
TGTTTCTGCGTATAGGTGCAGCATACGGCCGAACAATAACTGTTGCCGCCCTCAATGACCTGCCTGGAACCGACGCACTGAATCCAGGCTATATTATGGGGATGCTTTCTGTCGGAAGCGCGCAGTATCTCTCCCTCGTATGGCCCGGTAGAGCATAACAGCCGTTCATAGTCCATACTCGTTACAACGTTTTGAAACTCTCCGTAGCGATATTCTTCCCTCACTTTCGGATCAAAGGGCTCAAAGCCGGGAGACAGGATTATGGCTCCTACATCTATCTCTTCCTTCTCCGGCTCTTGTTTCAGATCTATGGCGTTATTCTTACATACCCCTTCGCAGATGCGACATTTCTTCTCTTTAAGATAAAGACAGCTTTCATCTATATAGGTGATAAGCGGGATTGCCTGAGCAAAGTAGACATGGATGGCTTTGTTCTTCGATATCTCCTGATTATACTGATCAGGATACTTGACCGGGCAGTATTCCACGCAGATCGTGCAGCCCGTGCATTTGTCTTCCCGGATATATCTGGGCTTTTTGGTCAGCGTTACCTTGAAGTTTCCTGCTTCCCCTTCTACGCTTTCAACTTCGGTATAGGTGAGAATCTCTATATTGGGATGCCGGCCGACCTCGACCAGTTTCGGTGCGAGTATTCACATCGAGCAGTCGTTGGTCGGAAAGGTCTTGTCAAGCTGGGCCATATGGCCGCCGATGCTCGGCGATTTCTCAACCAGGTAAACCTTAAAACCGGCAGTGGCAAGATCAAGGGAGGCCTGAATGCCGCTGATCCCTCCGCCGACGACCATCACATCTCCAAAATTCCTGTCTCCGCAGTTTTTACAAAGTTGCTTCGACTTATTCTTTTTCAGTACTAATTACGTTTTCCACTTCGTTTCACCTCGTATCGGTCTTTTAGTGCCTTACCTAAATACTTCCTGTAGTATCTCCGTGATGTCCTTCACCTCGATGTCATCAGCCATAGTTCATGACCAGCCTGCTGTCCTCAAGAGCAGTGATGCAGTAGGGACAGGAGGTGACAAGCACCTGGGCCCCAGCTCCGATAGCCTGTTCCAATCTGAGGTTGGAGAACCTCTCCTCCTTTGCGCGTTTCCGCCCAGACCCTGCCTCCGCCCATGCCGCAGCAGAGACTGTCTTCCCGTTCCTCAGGCATCTCGTCAGCTCCAGGCCGGGTATCTTCTTTAAGACCTCCCTCGGTTCGTCATATATGCCGTTGTGCCGGCCCAGGTAGCAGGGATCATGATAAGTAACTTTCTTCTCGATATTCCTTGGTGGGTTTGAGCCTTCCCTCATTGATAAGCTGGAACAGATACTGGGAGATGTGAACTACTTCGAAGTTCACCTTGAACTCGGGATACTCGTTCTTGAAGGTGTGGTAGCAATGAGGGGAAGAAACAAGGATCTTCTTCACCCCGTTCTCGATAAAGGTCTTGATGTTTTCCTTCGCCAGCTTCTTGAATAAGGCCTCATTGCCTGTCTTCCGGATGCTTTCTCCGCAGCAATTCTCCTTGGAACCCAAGATCCCGAAATCTACGCCTGCCTTATTGAGGATATTGGCTGTGGCCTGAGCCACTTTCTTTAATCTCGGATCATAGCAGAGGTAGCAGCAGGGAAAATAGAGAATCTCCATCCCCTCGGTGAAGGGCTTAACGGAAAGACCTTCCGCCCAGGCTGCTCTTTTTTCCCGTCTTCGTTCAAGGGGTTGCCTTCGGCGGTAAGGCCTGAGCTTACGGTGCGGTAGGGCTTGACAGCGGCAGGAAAGACACCGTACTCCGTGGCCATCCTGCGCAGGGCTACCATGACTTCTATCTGTTTCACATCCCTGGGGCACCGCTGAGGGCACTTCCGCAGGTCGTGCAGCGCCAGATCTCTTCCCTCTCCATCTCGGTCAGACCGAAGGTAGCCTCCCGGATCAGCTTGCGCATGCTGAAGTTTCTCACCCTGTTCCAGGGACAGACCGTGTCGCACTTTCCGCATTGATAGCAGAATTTGAGGCGTCTCCACCCTTCGTCTTTATCCTCGTCTATGATTTCTTTAAAGGGGGCTACAGTTTCCATTGTTTTTCCTAATCCTCTTTTTTCGCCTTAATGTTTAGCTCTTCTGCGACATCCGGGCAACGGTATCCATTATCTTCTCCAATCCGTATTTGTCTACCATCGATTTCAATCCTGTCTCCACGTCCTCCATCTTCACCTCTTCTTCCACTTCTTCTTCCCTTTCTTCGTAAATCAGGGCATCATTAAGGCACCACTGAACACACAAGGGCTTTTCTTCCGGCGGATCGCTTCACACATATCGCATTTAAGAGGGAGGCCGGAATCGGGTTCTTTGAAAGCGTCCCTGGACGGGCAGGAAGCCCTGCAGAAGCCGCACTCGTCGTATTCCTTTCCGTCAATCATATATTTGTCTCTGCCCATACATTCGGCTGCGGTATACTCACCGGCATATACCGGAACATATACGTCTCTTATCGGTCACGGATCATCCGGATACGGGACCTGGCCGGATTATTGCTGCTGTATTTCGGGTTAGCGTGAAAGGCGGAGCAGATCACCTCGCATGCCCGGCAGCCATTGCATTTATCGAGATCGATCTTGATTGTCTTGATTTTCTTCTTAATCTTGCCCATTTTTTATTATCCCTCTCTGTTCAAAGTCTTCGGCAACGTAACCCAGATCTAATTCCTGCAAGGTCTCTTTCGTGGGAATACCGTCATTATTCCATCCCTTGAATTTGTAATACGCATCCAGGAGCTTTTCTTCAAGCTCGGGGAATCTTTTCTTCCAATGGTCTTCCGGCGGCTTCTCATCGGCTCTCCTCAAGCCTCTTCTTACATTAACGGCTCTGAGCAGATTCCGGTTCCTCTTATATACTTTCTTGAGGCCTGCTTCATCCATATCGATCCCGGTCGCTGCCGAGATAAATTTCGGGTAATTGTGTATATGATAGGGAGGCTTCAAGGGAAATGACGACAAACCGGCGCACACCCCGAGGGCGTCATCGATGTAGTGCATCATCTCCTGCCAGTCGACAATGTCAACGGACATGTCAACAGTCGGGTAATATGGATTTGAGCGTTCTCCCGCGTATTTCCCAGTCCAGAACATATTGCTTGAATTTTTCATCAGGAACCTGGATCCAATCCTTTACAAATTCTTCTCTCTCCTCCATGGTCGGGAAAGGCGACTGGGGGAACTGTCCTTCAATCTGGGTAATGTTTATCTTCTCGCCGGTTGCATACATGAGGAAATAAACGGGATTCAGCATGCCGAGCTTGAGGGGCAACTGCTCATGTTTCTTGATATTATTGTGAGCATATGCTTCTGCGCCCTTGCCGATCTTTTGGGCCGCCCAATGGGTGCCGTCGGCCAGGATATCTCCTATCCCTTCCCGCCGGACAATTCTGTCAAGCAGCCAGTAGAATTTCCCCTCGTTATCGGACGGGCATGCCTGTGGACTCCTGCAAAGTCCGCGTCGGTCAAAATGCCGGCTTCTTTAAGCTCAAAGGCGAAGGCCATGATCTGCGGGGTTGAGAATCCGTCCACTCCATATTCCGTAGCGCGTTGAGCGATCCTGAAACCAAAATCCAGGTCGTCCACAAAGGCCGCCATCGTATAGGTAAGTTTCGAGAAGCATTTCATCATATAGGTCGAAAGTCCCGGGACGGAGATTATTGCCCCGCATTTCATGCGGGCAGTTATAGCAACTTATCAACCGCTTCCGCACATCTCAATTGAATACTCTTCCATCTCTCTTCGATTTCCTTGTTCCAGAAGTCTTTTCTCCGGGTGCGGGAATTTCCCCACATGAAATTCTCGGTGTGCCACTTCTCATCAACGTGCAGCATCTCCTGCGGCGACCCGAGTCCCTGCAAAATGGTCATTACATTCGGAACCGGATTCTCGTTCCGGTATTTTATGTATTCCAGCACTTCGTTGCAGAGCTTCATAAATTCAGCCGGTCGGGCAAGGTTGATGTCCTTTGTTCCGCGGACGGCTATGGCCTTTATCCCTTTGTCTCCCATAACGGCGCCTATTCCGAGCCGGCTGGCGCTGGACCTGCCCTGCTCGATGGAAGCCGTAAAGACCCTGTTTTCACCGGCCAGGCCGATAGCGGCCACCTGGGCATTCGGCTCGTTCAATTCCTTCCGGATAAGTTCCTGCGTTTCAACAGCGCCTTTACCCTGCAGATGAGAGGCATCGCGTATTTCTACCTTGTCATTATGTATCCATAGATAAACCAGCTTGGGGGACTTGCCGCGAAGGATCACTTTGTCATAACCGGCATACTTCAATTCCGGCGCCCAAAATCCTCCCATCATTGAATATCCCATCAATAAAGTCTGAGGAGAATAGGTGGTAACAATGGTACGATTGGCGCCGGGAGCAGGCGTGCCGCATAAAAGGCCGGTGCTGAATATGAGCAGATTATCAGGAGAAAAGGGTTCGGTTTCAGGGGGAACCCTGTCCCATAGTATCTTGGCGTTGGTACCCAGACCCCCAAGATGAAGTTCGGTTAATTTCGGGTCAGTTTCTACCCTCTCAATGTTTCCTCGCGATAGATCAATTTCTAAATTAAATCCTGTCTCTGCGTACCTCATTTTTTATCCTCTCTGCTTATCAGTTTGTTCATGTTATTTTGCACCTTCTCCAACCAAAATATCCTTAAATTAACAAATTGAAAAATGCTTGTCAAGACAAAAAGGGAAATAATTCACAAGCCTCACAATCCAAATGAGTCTCCTTGAGGGTAATTCTATTCACATGTTCACAAAGAGACTGTAACAATATAATATTAAAGGTGTTAATTTTAAGATTAGGGTATCTGACAAGACCCCGGTAAGAGGGTTTTTTGCCATAATTGCCGCAGTTGCTTTATGGGCGATAAAGGTATTAATTGTAAGAGGATACGAGGCACGACAGAACGTCGCAAATATAGCTTCCCGAAGACGCTCTCTACAGAGCATTGGTCGGGCACATAAATACTTTCGCAGTTGTTGTACTGCATGCTTAACGTACAACAATCAAAGTCGTTCGTCTCAGAATGCATGCGGTAGGGACCCCGATGATCGACCCCTAAACAAGAGAACAGAGGGGCCTCTGCCGACTGTGATCTTATGTCAGTATCTTCAGGAGCACTGTGATCTCATTAACAGCCCAGTACAATTTTGTCGCTGTGTCACAATCTTTCAGCCAGTCGTTCGCGTCGGAACAACCGGATGATGCGCACCCGTTCATTTTTGCTAATACGCTGTCCTGCAGCATCCGATAGGCCCAATCATACCCTTTCCTGCTGCTGATGGAGCGGAGTAGTCACACCAGCCGGTTGACGGGTTCTTTGCGACATCAGCTTGAATGTCATAGTAAAATTTTGCAGAAGGGTAGATTCCATTGACGTAATAGACGTTGAGAGTCGAGTCGTAATTGAACGGATGGGTTTGCGCGAAACCGTCCGGGGAAAGGGCCATTACGTCCGTGGCAGAAGGGAGCACGATCCGTTTCAACAGGTCCTCCATGGGAACTCCCGTGTATTGAACATAGCTGTCGGTTGACTTGCTCGCACTCATGAGGAGAAATTGGGTATGCTGCGGCATTTTTTCGAGTTGTTCCCGTGTGAAGACTTTGAAGGTGCAGGCACTTTGGCAGGGTCGTCATTCGGGTCACCGGGATATCTCAGAGCTGCAATCTCCACCCTGTTCGGATAACCATCCCCATCGGAGTCGAGGTCCTGTATGGCTGTTATCGCGGCAGCATTTCTACCATGGTTCAGGTAATCCCGTCCGTATTGATTAAGCGTGTTGTCGATGTTGCCGCTCTTATTATAGCCATATGTGTAGTGGCACCACTGACAACTGCCGAGGGTTGTTGTTTTTCCTCCTGACGTGTAGGAACCACCTCTGTGGCAAAGAGTGCAGCTGTCAAGCTTTGTACCTGCGGTCTGAGGATGGCTGGCTCGAAAATTTGGCGAGTCGATCTCGCCCTGGTGCGTGTATGCTGCATAACATACAAGGGCTACTATGAAAAACGATATAATAGTAACAGTTGTGATTATTGTGTTTTTACGGTTCATTCTCGTTGTTCCTCCTAACCTTGATATTGACGCACGCGAGATTGCGCATCTGAATCGTTGATGGTTCTTTTCCATGAATTACAAGTTACTTCAGCGAACATGCCCAGTCTTATTCTACCTTTTATAAATATGTTGATAAAATATCATATATAGTAATTATAAGTTATATATTATCCTAATTAGTAATTATTTACAATATATTTTCTTTATATTATTACTCTCTTTATGTTACATCTTTTTCTGATAAATCATATCAGGAGGTTGACATAAAAAAGGTTTTTCACAAAGCTCATGAATGTTCAGAAGCTGGCAGAGGATTTTATTTTATATATTCTACGGTGCGGCTTGGAAAGCTAATTTCGAAATAGGCCAATAGAATGCCTTAGTGAAACCGTAACAATAAGCAAAAGAAAGGAGAGTCAAATGAAAAGAAGTTTTGCATTGTTATTATTTTCTCTGGTGTTTTTCTGTGCCGGGTTGGGACAGGCGCAGGAAAGCAAGTTTATCCTGTTGGCCAGCACGATCGGGCCTATCGATGCGGGCATCGTGGGTGCCCTGGAAGACCAGTTTGAGAAGGAGACGGGAATCCGGGTGCGCCATGTGGGCGCGGGGACCGGAGCAGCACTGAAGATGGCGGAAAATGGGCAGTTTGATCTGGTCCTGGCCCACGCTAAGGCTCTCGAAGAGAAGTTCGTCCAGGACGGCTTCGGTACACAGAGAATACCGCTGATGTACAACGACTTCGTTATCGTTGGCCCGGCAGCCGATCCTGCGGGGATCAAAGGGATGAAGACGGCAGCAGAAGCACTCCGGACGATTGCCGCCAAGGGAGTGTTATTCATCAGCCGGGGTGACCAGTCAGGGACCCATGTTGCTGAGATGGATCTTTGGAAGAAGGCGGCGATTCAACCCACCGGCACCTGGTATAAGGTCTATGAAAAAGGGGCCGACGGGAATGTCCCCACCTTAAAGTACACCGATGAGAAGGCGGCCTATACAGTCATCGACCGGGCGACCTACCTCTCCATCAAGAATCAGATCAAGATCGGGGTCCTCGTCGAGAACGACGAGGCGATGTTGAACTTCATGTCTGTTATCCCTGTCAACCAGACGAAATTTCCTCGTGTGAATGCGGCAGCGGCGATGCAGTTTATTCAGTGGCTGACAGCGCCGGAGAAAGGGCAGGCGATTATCCGGGACTTCGGGAAGGGCCAATATGGCGCTCCGTTATTCTTCCCCAATTCCGATGCCTGGCGGAAGAGCCACGGAAAATAAGCAAGACAATAAGCCCAGGGAAGATGACCGTCATCCGGTCATTCTTCCCTGTTATTTTCTTTTATGTTTCGCTCTTCCAAAGAAGGAGACTATGCTCATGCGGTAAAGGCGGTAAAAACCGTGTTCGCAAGAATCAGGAAAGCATTAGTCGACTGCAATCATCACATTAGAGGCTTTGACGACGGCGTAAACATCTTTTCCCTGTGAAAGACCAAGGTTTTCCGCTGAGTTTTTTGTGATTATGGAAACAAGTTCGGTGCCACCGGGCAGCTCAATGGTAATCTCTGAATTAACGGCCCCATGGATCACTTTTTTTACCTTGCCCTTCAGCATGTTACGTGCGCTTATCTTCATGTGATACCTCCCACTGTTTTATTGTCTTACACTCGGAACATAACGATGCCTCTCTATTTTGTCAAGCCGATTGGTTGATGGTAAAGACAGGGAACAGCACAGGATTGCAGGATAGCAGTAACCACAGAAGTAAGCCCTGTAGCTACCGGCTGGACGATATCAGAACATATATCTTCGCATGCGAATATTGAGCAGGATTCCTACGCATGCCAGCGTGGAGAGAAGTGACGACCCGCCGTAACTGATGAAGGGAAGGGGGATGCCGACGACAGGGGCGAGGTGTATTGCCATGAGCACGTTGATGGTAAACTGGATATAAATAATAGAGGCCATGCCAAAAGCCATGATCGAACCCAGTTCATCACCGGCATTCATGGCAATTTTCAGGCAGCGGTGGATGAAAGCGATAAAAAGGGAAAAAAGGACAACGGAGCCGACAAAGCCCCATTCTTCGCCGAAAACCGTAAAGATGAAGTCCGTGTGATGTTCCGGAATGAACTGGAGTTTGTGCTGTGTCCCCTGCATGAACCCTTTACCAAAAAACCTTCCCGAACCGACAGCGATTATCGCCTGTTTGGCGTGATACCCGAAACCCGCAGGGTCCGCGTCGATATTGATGAAACTGAGGACCCTCATTTTCTGGTACGGTTTCATCAGATAAAGCCAGGCAATAAAGGGTGAAACTGCGCCAACACTGAAAAGGACTGCGTATGTCGAGTTCTTGAGGCCCACAAACCAGAGCATTAAAAAGCAGGTGAGAAGGACAACAATGCCGGTACCCAGGTCCGGTTGTTTTACGATGAACATAACAGGTATCATAATGAAAAGAAGCGGCATTCCGATATCGCGGAGACTCAACGGTATATTCTGCCTTTTTTTCTCTTGGAGCATATTGGCAAGACAGATAACAAGAATAGGTTTCATGAATTCCGAAGGTTGAAGACTGATACCGAAGAAACTGATCCAGCGCCTCGCGCCACCGGCGGCCATTCCGATAATGAGGACAAGGATAACAAAGAGAATCCCCGAAGCGTAAAGCCATTTTGCCTGAGACGCAATGACCCTGTAATCATAATAGATGATGATAAGAATGAGGATGATACCTATAGCGAAGGCTACAAGTTGTTTTATGATGAAGTTGTACGAGCCGCTGTAAAAAGAGGTTGTGGCGCTGATGAGGTTCATGATGCCGATGGCAAAGAGCGTAAGGCTTAATATGATCAGGTACCAGTCCAGATGGTAGAATTTCCGCTTATCAATTCTCATGTATTTTTGCTTCCTTTATTACGGTTTTTTCCTTAAAGAGATTTTCCGCAATTGCTTTGGCGATAGGAGCCGATTGAGATCCACCGTGCCCGCCGTACTCCACCAGCACTGACATGGCAAGTGAAGGATCATCGGAGGGAGCGTAGGCGATAAACCAGGCGTGGTCACCGAAATCTTTCCCCTTGTCCATGGAGCCTGCCTGCGCTGTACCTGTTTTCCCGCTCATGGCGATATTTGCAACGCGTGAACTGTAGGCAGTGCCGCGCGGTTCGTTGACAACGCCCTTCATACCGTCCTTTACAATCCGTATAGTATCCGGTTTCAGTTTTATCTCTGTATTGACGATAGCGGGGAATGATTTTACCAGTTGGCCTGTTGTTGACACAATCCGGTTGACGATCTGGGGTTTATAATTTTTGCCATTGTTGGCGGTAAAAGAAGCGAGCTGCACGAGCTGAATAGGCGTGAGCCATACCGCGCCCTGACCAATGGATACGGAGACCGTTTCTCCTTCGTACCAGGGCTCGCCGAACCTTTTTTGTTTCCATTCCGTGGAAGGAACGATTCCTTTTTGCTCCGCAGGCAGGTCGATGCCGGTGACCTTTCCCAGCCCGATAGCATCGGCCATTTTGTGTATCCTGTCGACGCCGAGTTTGAGTCCCACATTGTAGAAGAATACATCACAGGATTCCACGATGGCCCTGCGCACGGCCACGCTTCCATGTCCTTTGGCTTGCCAGCATCTGAACACCCGGTTTCCGAAGCGGAACCCTCCCGGGCACACGAAGGTTGTATGTTCGTTGATAACACCTGCTTCCAAGGCGGCCAGGGCCATAAGGATTTTAAATGTGGAGCCTGGAGGATACCCTGCCTGGATAGCCTTGTTCTGCAAAGGATGTGCCTTGTCTGCTGTGATGGCCTTCCAGTCTTCCTTGCTGATGCCTGACGTGAATTTATTCGGGTCGAACCCGGGCCTGCTCGCGAGGACAATGACGCCACCCGTTTTTGGATCCAACGCCACAACGCCTCCCCTCTTATTTTCCAGGGATTTATCCGCAACGAGCTGCAATTCGAGGTCGATGTTCAAATGGAGGCTATGACCCGGGATAGAATCAACGACATCGAGGGTCCGTACTTCTCTTCCCATTGCGTCTACTTCGACACGTTTTTCGCCGTCAATTCCTCGCAAATCCTTTTCATATGTTTTTTCCAGCCCGTATTTACCGATATAATCGCCGGGCGCGTAGTCTTTATACGCCTTTTTGTTTTTCAACTCTTCTTCACTGATTTCAGAGACATAGCCGATGACGTGGGCCAGTGACGCTCCGTAAATATAGTTCCGTTTCGGTTCTATCTGGATAGTTACACCCGGTGTGTAGACCCGATGGGCCTCGATTTTCGCGACTTCATCCATGGGGATATCGGATTTTATTTTAACGGGAAATGACGGGGGCATACCGCTGGCTGCTTTCAGTTTTTCCACAACCTCTTCCCTGTCCCAACCAATGAGCCCAGCGAGTCCATCGACAGTTTGACTGAAATCCTTGATGTCCTCCGGTGTTATATAAATGTTAAAGGAGGGGCGGGTATCAGCCATGACCTTACCGTTTCTGTCATATATAATGCCCCGTGGCGCGACAACCTTTTTTACCCGAATACGGTTTTGCTCGGACAATTGCTGCATTTCAGGTCCCCGCATGATCTGGAGGTCCCAGAGCCTGATTAAAAGGACTGTCATGGTTATAACGAGTACGAGATTACACCATTTATATTTGTTTGAAGGGATTTCTTCTCTCATTTATTATTCCCTGTCGAAACAGACAGTATTCAAATATTCAAGCAGTGAATAGATAAATAAAGACACAAAGCCGGTAAATATGGCATTCGGGACTGCGTAGTAAAGAATATTATATACGTTACCTGCCTCTCCTTTGCCGAGGATAGAGAGCATGAGAAAGAGAAACGATTCGAGCATGATCGCGGCGCTGCACACAAAGGCGAAACTATATTTCGAATCGATATAGAGCTGTTTCTTCATAAAGGCGGTAATGAGAAAGATAGAAATCTTCACAAACATGATAGAACCGGTGGGGGCGTTCGATAGCCCTTCCTGAATAAATCCCGCGCAGAGCGCGGCAACGAGACCGGCTATGGGTCCCATGAAAAAGGTAACGTAAATAATAAGCGGTATAGCGAAATCAGGTTTAAGAAGGTCCATTGAGATGCGGGATGATACGGATGACTCAAAGAGCATGCAGGTAAGACAGATTATGATATAGACAAATACTTTCATTGTTTTTTGATGATGAGGACTTCGTCAAGCTCTTTAAAATTATTAAAGGGCATCACGTCTATATCGGCAAAGATACCCGCTTTGCTTCTGTCGACGGTCATAACGATCCCAACGGGGATCCCTTTCGGGAAAATTCCATCTTTGCCGGACGTGAAAAGCTTGTCTCCGATCTCGATTGCGTCATTCTTGATAACATATTTCAATTTAAGGATATTCTGTCCGGTGCCTTCCAACAGGCCCCGCGTGCTTTTCCCTTCAATATTAACATCGATGGAGGAATTCGTATCGTTGATAATCATGACCTTTGAATGCCATTGATCAATCTCAACAGCCTGTCCTACAATGCCTTTTGGTGTAATGACAGGCATCTTTGCTCTTACACCCTGACTTTTCCCTTTATCGATAATGATGCAGCGGAACCAGTTTTTAAGGTCTTCACCGATTACTTTCGCGGCAATCAGCGTGTTCGGTCTTTTCTCCATAAAACCGAGAAGAGTTGTGAACCTCTTGTTTTCTCGTTCGAGTTCCTGGAGTTTTTGATTTTCCATGCGCAATTTATCGAGTTGCGCTTTCAGTCCATCGTTCTCTTTTTTTGTGTCGATGAGGTTTATGTAAGTATTGAAGCCGCCGCGGATTCCATCTATTGGCTTGCCGATTACTTTCAGAGCGGGCCCGATGGCGATACTCAACCCCCCCCTTATGGCGGTGAAGGTTTTGACGACAACAGGTGTGTTCGTAAATGAAAGAAATGACACAACAAGTACGAAGATGGCTAATATGATTGCGATAGAGTTTTTCAATGCACTTTTATTTTAAAAATACGTCGCAATTTCCTTGAGCAGGCTTACTTCATCAAGCGCTTTACCTGCGCCCTCAACAACCGCTGTCAGGGGGTTTTCCGCAATGATAACAGGCAATCTGGTAACCTCTTTTATGAGAAGGTCAAGGTTTCTGAGCATGGCGCCGCCGCCGCTGATCACGATACCTTTGTCAACGATGTCGGAGGCGAGTTCAGGCGGGGTCCTCTCAAGAGCGATTCTCACTGCTTCAACGATGGCGTTGACAGGTTCCGTTATGGCTTCCCTCATTTCTTTCGATGAGATCTCCAGCGTTTTCGGGATGCCTCCGACAAGGTCCCGGCCCTTGATCTCCATGGTGATTTCCTCTTCGTTCGGGTTCGGATAGGCGGAGCCTATGCTGATCTTGATCAATTCCGCTGTTCTTTCACCTATGAGGAGATTATATTTTCTCTTAACATACTGGATGATGGCCTCATCGATTTTATCTCCGGCGACCCTCACGGAATTACAGTATACGATGCCGGCAAGGCTGATAACGGCCACTTCCGTCGTGCCGCCGCCGATGTCGACGATCATATTGCCGCTCGGTTCCGTAATGGGAAGTCCAACGCCGATGGCTGCCGCCATTGGTTCTTCGATGAGGTAGACCTCTCTGGCGCCGGCAGATTCGGCAGATTCTTTTACCGCCCGTTTTTCAACAGGCGTGATGCCTGAAGGAACAGAGATAACGATCCGTGGCCGCGCATAGGATTTCTTGTTATGGATCTTCTGGATGAAATATTTGAGCATTGCTTCGGTAATTTCGAAGTCGGCGATAACGCCGTCCTTCAACGGCCGTATGGCGACGATATTACCCGGTGTTTTCCCGAGCATCTTCTTTGCCTCTTCGCCGACGGCGATGACTTTTTTTGTTCCTCTGCGAATCTTTGTGGACTGCTACCACGGAGGGTTCATTGGAGACGATGCCTCTTCCTTTTACGTATACCAGTGTGTTCGCGGTGCCAAGGTCTATTGCCAAATCTTTCGATATAAAACCGAAAAGTGATTCAAACATCGATTGTCCCTTCTTTAAATAATTTAAAAGATATTGAAAAAACAGTCTTAATATACTATTTTAGAATATCAAAATCAATAAACAATAATGAGCAGGAGAGCCCATGTTAAAATTAATGAGAAAACACGCATCAAGCTGGATGATCAAAGTACTGCTCTGGGGCATCATCATTGTCTTTGTCGGTGCATACGGGTATGGAACGTTATCAGAGAAAGAAAAACCTGTCGCCCAGATAGGTCCTTATAAGATAAACCCCCGTGAATATCAAGAAGCTTTCGACAAACAGAGGGACTTTTACAAAATGCTCATGAAGGGCGACCTTGATGAAAAGATGCTCAAAGACCTTAAGGAAAAGGTGATGGAAGGCCTTGTAAACAAATATGTTCTTCTCGTCAAAGCAAACGAGCTTGATATTACGGTAAGTGATGGGGAGTTTGAGGATTTTTTGAACAGTATCGAAGCCTTTAAAAGAGACGGCAAATTCAATGATGAACAGTATCGCGCAGTCCTCAGAAGCCAGAAACTTGATCCTGAGAAATTTGAGGAGACCTGGAAGAAAGATAGAAGAACACAGAAGGTCACCGCTGTTATTCAGGATACGGGTAACTTTTTCAATGAATCCGATGTTTGGGCGGGCTATGTAAGGGAAAAGGGGAAAGTGAACCTCGCGTACGCCCTGTTTGATCCTTCGGTTTTCAGGGACAAAGTGAGCGTCAGCGAAAAGGAGCTTCTTGATATTTATGAAAGAGAGAAGGGCGCCTACAGGGCGGAGAACACGTACCGGTTCAAAATGCTCGTTGTTGACGAAAAGAGTTCTCTCAAGGATGACGTGGTTTACATGGACCTTCTGAAAGCGAAGGACATCGATGCCTATGGGAAGGGAAAGGGGCTTGCTGTAAAAGATCTCGCAGACATGAAAGAGAGTGATCTTATAAAACAATTCAAGGGTTTGAAGATGGAAGACCTGAAAGAGATGAAGAAAAAAGGAGAGATCTCGCGGCTCATACGATCAACGGACGGACAGTCTTATATTTTCCAGCTTGTTGATATGACGGAAGGGAAAGACCTCGATAAGACACTTGCCCTTGCGAAAATAAAAGAGAAAATTATTGGTGAAAAGGCAAAAGCAATGGCAAAACTTGCCGCCGAAGGGGCGATAAAAGATAAATCCTTGAGCGTGAAAAACGAGACAGGGTTTGTAACGAGAAATACCCATAGTATCGTAGGATTGGGCGAGATACCGCAGGAGCACAGCGGAATCTTTTCCCTTTCTCAAACAAAGACTCTCTACGAAAAACCGGTTGAAATATCGGGCAACTACTATGTTTTTTCCTATAAAGATGAGAAGCTTCCCGAAAAACAGGAGTGGGCAAAAGACAAAGAAAGCTACACAAAATATTTCGTGGAAATGAACAGGGGAGAATTTCTCAACTCATTTCTGACAGAACTGAAGAAAACAATAAAAATACATCGACCGGAAACCGCCGCAGGTTGAAATACGTTATTGTTTTTGGCATCCCTTAGAGGTCCGGCTTTATATGTGCATTGTTTCCTGATCGTCAATCTTTCATGGGGCCGTATCTGCTAATATCTAACAACTGGAAGCTGATATAATGTTAATCCTCGGTATAGACACTTCATGCGATGATACATCCCTTGCTGTCATCGATGACAGCAAAAATATCCGCGCTCATGTTGTTTCAAGCCAGACGGACCTCCACAGGGTTTTCGGCGGGGTGGTGCCCGAAATAGCCTCCCGCAAACATGTGGAGATTATCGATTCTCTCTTTGAAGAAACC
>CAWAOG010000010.1:0-13514 GCA_963783625.1 uncultured delta proteobacterium
AGCATTAAAAAACAGGTGAGAAGGACAACGATACCGGTACCGAGGTCCGGTTGTTTCACAATGAGAGATGACGGGTATCATAATCCAGAGAAGCGGCTTACCGATATCGCGGAGGCTCAACGGGATATTCTGCCTTTTTCTCTCATGGAGCATATTGGCAAGGCAAATGACAAGGATCGGTTTCATGAATTCCGAAGGCTGAAGGCTGATGCCGAAGAGACTGATCCAGCGCCTTGCGCCGCCCGCGGCCATTCCGATAATGAGGACAAGGACAACAAAGAGAATCCCCGAAGCGTAAAGCCATTTTGCCTGAGACGCGATGACCCTGTAATCATAATAAATAATGATACCAATAAGGACGATACCTACAACAAAGGCGACAAGTTGCTTTATAATGAAGTTGTAAGAACCGCTATAAAAAGAGCTTGTCGCGCTGAAGAGGTTCATGATGCCGATAGCAAAGAGGGTAAGACATAATATGATCAGATACCAGTCCAGATGATAGAATTTACGCTTATCAATTCTCATATATTTTTGCTTCCTTTATTACGGTTTTTACCTTAAAGAGGTTTTCTGTAATTGCCTTGGCGATAGGCGCCGATTGAGATCCGCCGTGTCCGCCGAACTCCACGAGCACTGACATGGCAAGAGACGGTTCTTCGGAGGGGGCATAGGCGATAAACCAGGCATGGTCACCGAAATCTTTCCCCTTGTCCATGGATCCTGCCTGTGCCGTTCCTGTTTTTCCGCTCATGGCGACATTGGCGACGCGCGAGCTGTAAGCGGTGCCTCCCGGTTCATTGACAACGCCCCGCATGCCGTCCTTCACGATCCTTAATGTGTCCGGTTTCAGTTTTATCTCCGCGTTGACAATGGGGGGAAATGATTTAACAAATTGGCCTGTATTTGACACGATCCGGTTTACGATCTGCGGTTTAAAATTTTTGCCGTCGTTGGCGACAAAAGAAGCGAGCTGCGCGAGCTGAATAGGTGTGAGCCATACCGCGCCCTGGCCGATGGATACGGAGACTGTTTCTCCTTCATACCAGGGTTCATCGAACCTTTTTTTTTTCCACTCCGTAGATGGGATGATTCCTTTTTGCTCTGCCGGCAGATCGATGCCGGTCACTTTTCCGAGACCGATAGCGTCGGCCATTTTTTGTATCCTGTCGACGCCGAGTTTAAGCCCCACATTGTAGAAAAATACATCACAGGATTCCACGATGGCCCTGCGCACGGCAACGCTTCCATGCCCTTTGGCCTGCCAGCATTTGAATACCCGGTTTCCGAAGCGAAACCCTCCAGGGCATACGAAGGTTGTATGTTCGTTAATGACTCCCGTTTCCAGGGCTGCTATAGCCATAAGGATTTTAAATGTGGAGCCCGGAGGATACCCGGCCTGGATAGCCTTGTTTTGTAAAGGATGTGCCTTGTCTGTTGTGATGGTCTTCCAGTCTTCCTTGCTGATGCCTGACGTAAATTTATTCGGGTCGAAGCCGGGCCTGCTCGCGAGGACGATGACACCGCCCGTTTTCGGGTCCAGGGCTACGACGCCTCCCCTCTTATTTTCCAGGGCTTTGTCGGCAATGAGCTGCAATTCGAGGTCGATGTTCAAATGGAGGCTATGACCCGGGATAGAATCAACAACATCGAGGGTCCGTACTTCTCTTCCCATGGCGTCTACTTCAACACGTTTTTCGCCGTCAATTCCCCGCAAATCCTTTTCATATGTTTTTTCCAGCCCGTATTTACCGATATAATCACCGGGCGAGTAGTCTTTGTACACTTTTTTGTTGCTCAATTCTTCTTCACTGATTTCCGAGACATAGCCGATGACATGCGCCAATGATGCGCCGTAAATATAGTTCCTCTTCGGCTCTATCTGTATGGTTACGCCCGGTATATAGACCCGATGGGCCTCGATTTTTGCGACTTCATCCATGGGGATATCGGATTTTATTTTTACGGGGAATGACGGGGGCATACCGCTGGCTGCCTTCAATTTTTCGACAACCTCTTCCCTGTCCCAACCAATGAGGCCCGCGAGTCCATCGACAGTCTGGCTGAAATCCTTGATGTCCTCAGGTGTTATATAAATGTTAAAGGAGGGGCGGGTATCGGCAATGACTTTCCCGTTCCTGTCATATATAATGCCCCGTGGCGCGACAACCTTTTTTACCCGAATACGGTTTTGCTCGGACAATTGCTGCATTTCAGGTCCCCGCATGATCTGGAGGTCCCAGAGCCTGATTAAAAGGACTGTCATGGTTATAACGAGTACGAGATTACACCATTTATATTTGTTTGAAGGGATTTCTTCTCTCATTTATTATTCCCTGTCGAAACAGGCAGTATTCAAATATTCAAGCAGTGAATAGATAAATAAAGACACAAAGCCGGTAAATATGGCATTCGGGACTGCGTAGTAAAGAATATTATATACGTTACCTGCCTCTCCTTTTCCGAGGACAGAGAGCATGAGAAAGAGAAACGATTCGAGCATGATCGCGGCGCTGCACACAAAGGCGAAACTGTATTTCGAATCGATATAGAGCTGCTTCTTCATAAAGGCGGTAATGAGAAAGATAGAAATCTTCACAAACATGATAGAACCGGTGGGGGCGTTCGACAGCCCTTCCTGAATAAATCCCGCGCAGAGCGCGGCAACGAGACCGGCTCTGGGTCCCATGAAAAAGGTAACGTAAATAATAAGCGGTATAGCGAAATCAGGTTTAAAAAGGTCCATTGAAATGCGGGATGATACGGATGACTCAAAGAGCATGCAGGTAAGACAGATTATAATATAGACAAATACTTTCATTGTTTTTTGATGATGAGGACTTCGTCAAGCTCTTTAAAATTATTAAAGGGCATCACATCTATATCGGCAAAGATACCCGCTTTGCTTCTGTCGACGGTCATAACGATCCCAACGGGGATCCCTTTCGGGAAAATGCCATCTTTGCCGGACGTGAAAAGCTTGTCTCCGATCTCGATTGCGTCATTCTTGATAACATATTTCAATTTAAGGATATTCTGTCCGGTGCCTTCCAACAGGCCCCGCGTGCTTTTCCCTTCAATATTAACATCGATGGAGGAATTTGTATCGTTGATAATCATGACCTTTGAATGCCATTGATCAATCTCAACAGCCTGTCCTACAATGCCTTTTGGTGTAATGACAGGCATCTTTGCTCTTACACCCTGACTTTTCCCTTTATCGATAATGATGCAGCGGAACCAGTTTTTAAGGTCTTCACCGATTACTTTCGCGGCAATCAGCGTGTTCGGTTTTTTCTCCATAAAACCGAGAAGAGTTGCGAACCTCTTGTTTTCTCTTTCGAGTTCCTGGAGTTTTTGATTTTCCATGCGCAATTTATCGAGTTGCGCTTTCAGTCCATCGTTCTCTTTTTTTGTGTCGATGAGGTTTATGTAAGTATTGAAGCCGCCGCGGATTCCATCTATTGGCTTGCCGATTACTTTCAGAGCGGGCCCGATGGCGATACTCAACCCCCCCTTGATGGCGGTGAAGGTTTTGACGACAACAGGTGTGTTCGTAAATGAAAGAAATGACACAACAAGTACGAAGATGGCTAATATGATTGCGATAGAGTTTTTCAATGCACTTTTATTTTAAAAATACGTCGCAATTTCCTTGAGCAGGCTTACTTCATCAAGCGCTTTACCTGCCCCCTCAACAACCGCTGTCAGGGGATTTTCCGCAATGATAACAGGCAATCTGGTAACCTCTTTTATGAGAAGGTCAAGGTTTCTGAGCATGGCGCCGCCGCCGCTGATCACGATACCTTTGTCAACGATGTCAGAGGCAAGTTCAGGCGGGGTCCGCTCAAGAGCTATTCGTACGGCTTCAACGATAGCGTTGACAGGCTCCGTTATGGCTTCCCTCACTTCTTTCGATGAGATCTCCAGCGTTTTCGGGATGCCTCCGACAAGGTCCCGGCCCTTGATCTCCATAGTGATTTCCTCTTCGTTCGGGTTCGGATAGGCGGAACCTATGCTGATCTTGATCAATTCCGCTGTTCTTTCACCTATGAGGAGATTGTATTTTCTCTTTACATACTGGATAATGGCCTCATCGATTTTATCTCCGGCGACCCTCACGGAATTACAGTATACAATGCCGGCAAGGCTGATAACGGCCACTTCTGTCGTGCCGCCGCCGATGTCAACGATCATATTGCCGCTCGGTTCCGTAATGGGAAGTCCTACACCGATGGCTGCCGCCATTGGCTCTTCGATGAGGTAGACCTCTCTGGCGCCGGCAGATTCTGCAGATTCTTTTACCGCCCGTTTTTCAACAGGTGTGATGCCTGAAGGAACAGAGATAACGATCCGGGGCCGCGCGTAGGATTTTTTGTTATGGATCTTCTGGATAAAATATTTGAGCATTGCTTCGGTAATTTCAAAGTCGGCGATAACACCGTCCTTCAACGGCCGTATGGCGACGATATTACCCGGTGTTTTCCCGAGCATCTTCTTTGCCTCTTCGCCGACGGCGATGACTTTTTTTGTTCCTCTGGTATCTTTGTGGACAGCTACCACGGATGGTTCATTGGAAACGATGCCTCTTCCTTTTACGTATACCAGAGTGTTCGCAGTGCCAAGGTCTATTGCCAAATCTTTCGATATAAAACCGAAAAGCGATTCAAACATCGGTTGTCCCTTCTTTAAATAATTTAAAAGATATTGAAAAAACAGTCTTAATATACTATTTTAGAATATCAAAATCAATAAACAATAATGAGCAGGAGAGCCCATGTTAAAATTAATGAGAAAACACGCATCAAGCTGGATGATCAAAGTACTGCTCTGGGGCATCATCATTGTCTTTGTCGGTGCATACGGGTATGGAACGTTATCAGAGAAAGAAAAACCTGTCGCCCAGATAGGTCCTTATAAGATAAACCCCCGTGAATATCAAGAGGCTTTCGACAAACAGAGGGACTTCTACAAAATGCTCATGAAGGGCGACCTTGATGAAAAGATGCTCAAAGACCTTAAGGAAAAGGTGATGGAAGGCCTTGTGAACAAATATGTTCTTCTCGTCAAAGCAAACGAGCTTGATATTAAGGTAAGTGATGGGGAGTTTGAGGATTTTTTGAACAGTATCGAAGCCTTTAAAAGAGACGGCAAATTCAATGATGAACAGTATCGCGCAGTCCTCAGAAGCCAGAAACTTGATCCTGAGAAATTTGAGGAGACCTGGAAGAAGGATAGAAGAACACAGAAGGTCACCGCAGTTATTCAGGATACGGGTAACTTTTTCAATGAATCCGATGTATGGGCGGGCTATGTAAGGGAAAAGGGGAAAGTGAACCTCGCGTACGCCCTGTTTGATCCTTCGGTTTTCAGGGACAAAGTGAGCGTCAGCGAAAAGGAGCTTCTTGATATTTATGAAAGAGAGAAGGGCGCCTACAGGGCGGAGAACACGTACCGGTTCAAAATGCTCGTTGTTGACGAAAAGAGTTCTCTCAAGGATGACGTGGTTTACATGGACCTTCTGAAAGCGAAGGACATCGATGCCTATGGGAAGGGAAAGGGGCTTGCTGTAAAAGATCTCGCAGACATGAAAGAGAGTGATCTTATAAAACAATTCAAGGGTTTGAAGATGGAAGACCTGAGAGAGATGAAGAAAAAAGGAGAGATCTCGCGGCTCATACGATCAACGGACGGACAATCTTATATTTTCCAGTTTGTTGATATGACGGAAGGGAAAGACCTCGATAAGACACTTGCCCTTGCGAAAATAAAAGAGAAAATTATTGGCGAAAAGGCAAAAGCAATGGCAAAACTTGCCGCCGAAGGGGCGATAAAAGATAAATCCTTGAGCGTGAAAAACGAGACAGGGTTTGTAACGAGAAATACCCATAGTATCGTAGGATTGGGCGAGATACCGCAGGAGCACAGCGGAATCTTTTCCCTTTCGCAAACAAAGACTCTCTACGAAAAACCGGTTGAAATATCGGGCAACTACTATGTTTTTTCCTATAAAGATGAGAAGCTTCCCGAAAAACAGGAGTGGGCAAAAGACAAAGAAAGCTACACAAAATATTTCGTGGAAATGAACAGGGGAGAATTTCTCAACTCATTTCTGACAGAACTGAAGAAAACAATAAAAATACATCGACCGGAAACCGCCGCAGGTTGAAATACGTTATTGTTTTTGGCATCCCTTAGAGGTCCGGCTTTATATGTGTATTGGTTCCTGATCGTCAATCTTTCATGGGGCCGTATCTGCTAATATCTGACAACTGGAAGCTTATATAATGTTAATCCTCGGTATAGACACTTCATGCGATGATACATCCCTTGCTGTCATCGATGACAGCAAAAATATCCGCGCTCATGTTGTTTCAAGCCAGACGGACCTCCACAGGGTTTTCGGAGGGGTGGTGCCTGAAATCGCCTCCCGCAAACATGTGGAGATTATCGATTCTCTCTTTGAAGAAACCCTTTGCTCTGCCGGTATTTCACCGGCAGAGCTGGACCTTATCAGCGTCACCAACGGCCCTGGGCTCATCGGCGCTGTTCTTGTCGGGTTATGTTTCGCGAAGGGTCTCGCACTGGCGTTACACAAACCTCTTATCGGTGTAAATCACGTTGAAGCCCATGCTATGAGCATCTTTCTTGAAAGGGAGATTGAATTTCCCTTTGTCGCCCTTGTCGTCTCAGGGGGGCACACGATTATTTTGCTCATTGAGGAACCTTCCCGATACAGGGTCCTTGGCACAACACGCGATGATGCTGCTGGGGAGGCTTTCGATAAGATCGCCAAATACCTGAGTCTCGGCTACCCTGGCGGCAGGATCATAGAAGAATACTCGCGAGAGGGACAAAAGGATTCTGTGGCTTTTCCGCGACCCATGATGGACAGTATGAATTATGATTTCAGTTTCAGCGGATTAAAAACAGCATTTATCAATTATACGAAAAAGAACGAAATAGACGATTCCAATCTGGCCCATGTGCTTGCCTCTTTTCAGGAGGCGGCTTTTGACGTTCTTGCCTTTAAAACACTTGCCGCGGCAAGGGATCATACTGTGAAGCGGATAGTCGTCGGCGGTGGAGTTGCTTCCAATGGCAGATTGCGGGAAGTCTTCACGGAGAGAGGCAGACAGGCGGGTATTGAAGTATTCTTTTCTTCTCCGCAGTTTTGTACCGATAATGGCGCTATGGTGGCGTCCCTCGGTTACTTTTATTTTCAAAAAGGGATTACCTCTTCCCTTGATATAAAAGGATATTCGAGGATGACAATGAAATGATCAATGATCAATTACCAATCTCCAATAACCAAACAATAATCAATATTCAATTAATCAATAAATGCGCCGAATTTTGCAAGACATTTTTTGAATTTTACTTATTTCCGATGGGTCTTATCTTTTTGTTTGGTTATTGTAATTTGGGCATTGGTCATTGTCTTTAATATTATGTTGAAAAAGAGTCTTTCCCAAAATCTGATCAAAGATAAAAAAATCCTCGCGAAGATGGTGCAAAGCGCGGATGTCACGAATGATGATATTGTTGTGGAGATCGGCGCTGGTCATGGCGATCTCACACGAGCGATATGTGGCGCCGCGGGTCGTGTGTATTCCATCGAACTTGACAGCAGTTTCAGGTGCTATCTCGAACCGTTGGAGGAGGAGCAGAAGAACCTCACAGTCATTTTTGACGATGTCCTGAAAGTGCCTTTTTCGCGATTCGGCAGTGAAAAGAAAGTCAAGGTCATAGGTAATATTCCCTATAAAATTACAGGACCCATACTCTTTAAGATAATCGAGGAAAGGGCCTTTGTTGAGAGCGCGTACCTGACAACGCAAAAAGAGATCGGACAACGGATAGTAAGCCTTTCTCACAGGAGGTCCTATAGCGCCCTCTCTGTTATTTGCCGTCTTGTTGCCGATGTAAAAATTCTTTTTCTTCTGAAGCCGGGTGTTTTTGTTCCCCCGCCGAAGATCGATAGCATCTACTTTTCAATGGTTTTCAAGGATGACACTCAATACGTAGATAGTGCCCTTATGGTTTTTATCAAGCGGTGTTTTGAAAACAAGCGAAAATATCTGAAACATGCCTTATCAAAATATTACGCGGAAGAACAAATAGCAGCACTCTACGTTTCAATGGGGTTCTCTCCATCGGTCCGCGCGGAAGAAATAGAACCGGAAACATTTGTAGAGATGTATCGACAACTGGGTAAATAATATACTTGCACAAGGTAAGGAAATCATATAATCTTACAGTAAGGAGGTAAGGAAATGCTTGCTAAAAAAACCTCAAAAAACCAGCTTACATTACCAAAAGAGATCGTTAAGGATTTTCCCAATGTGGAATATTTTGATGTGGCAGTAAACAAAAGGAGAATCGTTCTTACGCCTGTTAAGCTTTCTCCTGTCGGTGGTTCCCTCGTTGCTATTCGTGAAAAGATGAAAAAACTTGGCGTTGATGAAAGTGACGTAACGGATGCGGTGAAATGGGCACGACGAAAAAGAGACTGACAGTTGTTTTTGATACAAACATCCTTGTATCGGCCTTGCTTTTTCACGGAGAATTATCAAAAATAGTTAATCTCTGGAAAAATGGAAGTATTCTGCCTGTTTTTACAAAAGAAACCTTCGCGGAGTTCAGAGAAGTCCTTCATTATCCCAAATTTTCTCTTAAAGAAGATGAGATTAGCGCCATTATTACAGAAGAGGTACTCCCTTTTTTTGAGGCGGTTGAGGTAGCGGATAACATAAAAGGTATATGCAGAGACCCTCAGGACGACAAGTTCATTTCATGTGCTGTTTCATCTCATGCAGATTACATAGTGAGCGGTGACAAAGATTTGTGTGTCTTGGGGAAATTCAAACAAATAAATATTGTTTCTGCTGTGGAATTCATGAAAATATTCAGGGAAATGAACAAAAGAACATGAAAAAAGGCATTATTGGATTTACGACAACGATACCTGTAGAACTAATATTCGCGGCAGGATATACGCCCTGTGATCTCAATAATGTATTTATCACCGATGAAAATCCTACACGCTTTATTGACCGGGCTGAGAGGGACGGCTTTCCGAAGAGCATGTGCAACTGGGTGAAAGGCATATACGGTGTTGTTATGGAGAACCGTGTTGACGCCGTCATCACCGTCATGGAAGGAGATTGCAGCAATACCCAGGCGCTGGCCGAAATTCTGCGGTACCGGGGAATTCGCACCATACCTTTTTCTTTTCCCTACGACAGAGACAGAGAGGTTCTCGCGCGGGAGATTGGCAAGCTCATGAAGGAACTTGGAGTTGACAGGCAGATGCTTACGGATGTTGAAAAAGATATAACTGAAACGAGAAAAACCCTTGCGACAATTGACGAAATGACCTGGAAAGAAGGCCTTGTTACGGGCGCTGAAAACCATCTCTGGCTTGTCCGGGCTTCTGATATGCTTGGTGATTACGGGAATTATAATGAAACAGCACAGGTGTTTATATCTGAAATTGATGGAAGAAAAAAGACTGAGGGCGTAAGGATTGGTTATATCGGGGTACCGCCCATACTCCTCGATATCTTTGAATTTATCGAAAGTGTTGGTGGTTATGTGGTGTACAATGAAACCCAACGCCAATTTTCATTGCCTCATGAGACACCTGACATTGTTGACCGCTATCTCCGATATACCTATCCCTATGGTATATTCGCGCGGCTTGAGGACATAAAAGAAGAGATACAAAGGCGCCGCATTCAGGGGATTATTCACTATGTGCAGGCTTTTTGCTACAGGGCAATTGAAGATGTTATATTGAGAGAAGTCCTCAATGTTCCGATTATAAGTATAGAAGGTGATTTGCCGAGGAAACTCGATACGAGGACAAGATTGCGCATAGAGGCTTTTATTGAAATGCTCTCGGGGCATAGCGCATAGGGCATGGAGCTAAGGGCAAGGGCATAGGGCGCCAGGTAGAGAGACCGTAAATCGTGAATCGGGGAATGGTAGGTTCGTTTAACTTGAACATTAACCTTGAACACTGAACTGCCCACAGGGCGAGTCAAAGGGAAGATGGAAGAAATAGTGGAAAGGACACGCAAATATCTTATCAACCGTGAGGGTATAGGTTTTTTCAAGGCAATCCTGGAATCCTATGAGGATCTGGGCATCTTTTCCGTCCTTGATGGAACCAAAGGTCTGATAGAATTAATCTATTCCTCTCATTTCGAAGATGATATTCAGGGGATTATTGAAGATATGACGCATTACGGAATTGAGATCAGGGAGGTCCGCGATGTTCAATGAGAAAAAAATATTGAAAGCGCTCATGAAGGGCGGCGGCATATATGGCGATATATTTGCCGAGGAAAGGACCTACACACATATTCAGCTCGAATCAGGAAAAATAGAGAAACTGGAAAAGGGAGAGGATAAAGGAGTCGGTATTCGTGTCATCAACCCCTGGAAAACATTTTATGCTTCCACGAACTCTTTTGATGAAGCCAATCTTGTTGAAACAGCGTATCATTTGGCAAAGTTTTCAAAAGAAGACCGCGATGGAAAGATCGGCCCGGAAAAGTGTGTTGTTGCAGACTACCCGTTCTCTATCACTATCAATCCTGATGAAGTCGAAATCGAAAAGAAACTTGCCATGGTGAAAGCTCTTGAAGAGACAGTGAAGAAGATGGAGCGGAGGATCAAACAGGTGCGGGTGATCTACCGGGACACCCGCCAGAAGGTAAAAATGTATAGCAGCGCAGAAGGTGCTATTGAAGACAATCGCACCCAGGTTGTTCTCAATATTTTTCTCGTCGGTGAAGAAAATGGCGAGATGCAGACTTCTTATGAAGCCATCGGCGGATTTTATGGTTTTGAATTTTTTACTCATCAGATTATTGAAGAACTTGCCCTTAAGACAGTGAAACGCCTTTCAGGCCTGTTTTGCGCCCGTGAAGCGCCTATGGGCACGAAGACCGTTGTTCTCGCCTCTGAGGCCGGCGGCACCATGATACACGAGGCCATCGGTCACGGGCTTGAAGCTGATCTTGCCATGGAAGGACTTTCCTGCTACAAAGAGATGCTGGGACAGAAAATGGCGTCCGATCTGATCAGTGTTGTTGATGATGGTACTCTTGCTCATATGCGGGGGACCTATGCCTACGATGACGAGGGGTCACCGTCTGAGAGAACGATCCTTGTCGAAAATGGGATTCTCAAAAACTATCTTTTCGATCGGTTCCACGCGTTGAAGTATGGACAGAAATCGACCGGCAATGGCCGTCGGGAGTCATTCAGATTCAAGCCGATTCCACGGATGAGCAATACCATGATACTCCCCGGAAAAGACGATCCGAAGAAGATAGTCGCCTCTGTTGACGATGGTATCCTCGTTGTGAAAATGGGCGGCGGACAGGTTGATACAGTGAGAGGCGATTTTGTTTTTGAGATATCTGAAGGTTACCTCATAGAAAAGGGATCCATAGGACCAATGATAAAGAATGCCACAATGATGGGCAATGGTTTAAAAGTACTCCGTGAAATCGACATGGTAGGCAGTGACATAGGCTTTGGCGTAGGCACCTGCGGCAAAGATGGACAGGGTGTTCCTATCGCGGACGCACAGCCGACGCTCCGTATGCCGGAGATTGTTGTCGGCGGGAGAGGACAATAACATGGATCAAACAAACAACATGCCGTTAGATAATGAGCTTTATCGGACACTGCTTGACAACCTCTATGACGGGGTCTATTTTGTAAGCCGCGACCGTACGATTGTCTACTGGAATGAAGCCGCGGAACGTATGACCGGTTTTGCCAAATCGGAGATACTTAACAGGCATTGTTATGACGATTTCCTCATGCATGTCGATGATAAAGGGGTCAATCTCTGTCTGGCCCATTGTCCTCTTGAGAAAGCGATCCTGGAAGGTGTCAAGGTCGAGGGCGAGGTCTATTTTCATCATAAAGAAGGGCACCGGTTGCCGGTCCTTGTTCGTGTGACCCCTATTCGTGACACCGATGGCAAGACCGTCGGGGCCGTAGAGATATTCAGCGACAATTCTCCCAGGGTGCGGCTTGCCGAAAAGGTGGAAGAATTGGAAAAGATGGCCTTACTTGATCCGATAACAAGGATTGGGAACAGAAGGTATGGCGATCTGAGTCTTGCGGCAAAGCTGAATGAACTGGAAAGGTATGACTGGCCCTTCGGAGTTCTTTTTATGGACATAGACTATTTTAAGAAAGTAAACGACCTCTATGGTCATGATGTGGGTGACAGGATATTGAGAATAGTAGCGACAACGATGATTAATGGCCTGCGGTCCTCTGATGTTGTCAGCCGATGGGGTGGCGAGGAATTTATTGCCCTGGTCCCGCAAGTCGATATAGAACATCTCAAAAACGTCGCTGAAAAAATCCGTCTCCTTGTTGAGAAATCGAGCATTTCTGTTGAAGGGAAAAACAGAGAAGTCACAATATCAATCGGCGCGACACTTGCCCGTAAAGATGATACCGCGGAAACCCTGATAAAGCGGGCCGATGAGCTTATGTACAAAAGTAAATGTGAAGGCCGTAACCGCCTGTCAGTAGAAGACGTATTTTACCCGTAATCAGGATGCGTTATCTACCCTGCGAGTTTTTGAATAAATATTGTTTTCTATCGAATACAAAGGGATCAGGGATCAGGGATCGGGGATCAGTGTCTCCACTACATGAGGTTTTGCTGAGAACTGGTATTGGAATCATGGGGGTTTTTGTAAAAAATATAGACAATTATTATTTAAAATGGGGGTAAACTGCGGAAGATGGGCTAGACAGAGCCGTTTTTTAACTGGCAAGGACCTGAAGAATTTCCTCTATGTCGGGCAACTCTTTGAGGGGATATACTTTGACGAAGATAACACGGTGGTTTTCATCGAGAACAATATTTGCCCGCTCTGAAAAGCCATTTGTTTCTCTGAATATGCCGTATGCCTTTGCGATTTTGCCGTGGGGCCAGAAATCGGAAAGGAGCGTTGTGTTCTTGATACCAAGTTCTTTAGCCCAGGCGTTTTTAGAAGGCACAGTGTCGATGCTCAACCCCAGGGCGACGGCATTGAGAGCATCAAATTCTTTCTTATGCGCTTCTAATGCCTTCATCTGTTCCGCGCAGACACTTGTCCAGGCAAGGGGATGAAAGGAGAGGAGCACTTTCTTTTCCTGGAAATCCGACAGCTGGACATCCTTATCGTTCTGGTCTTTAAGCGTAAATTCTTTAGCCCTGTCGCCCTTCTTTATCACTGTTGGCATTATCCACCTCTTTTATACATTTTCTATATAATACGCTCAAAAGGCAGATTTAGCAAGGTCTTCAACTGGCACGCACATATATACGCTGCTCTTCCCTACCTGTGCATCCTCGGCATCTTTTTTTATTTTTAGCAGAAAACTGGTATTATACTCTGAGGGGATCAAAAGGAATCATATTATGAAACCGAAAAAAGGTTTTTGCATAAACTGCGACAACAGGCATGGTTGTAAATCACAAACTC
>CAWAOG010000011.1:0-108110 GCA_963783625.1 uncultured delta proteobacterium
TCCTTTCTATCCGAATTTTCCTGTCAGGTATTCTTCTGTCCGTTTGTCTTTTGGTACGGTAAACATCTTTTCCGTGGGACCTGATTCAACAAGTTCCCCAAGATAAATAAAGGCCGTAACATCTGATACCCGTGCGGCCTGGGCGATATTGTGCGTAACGAGGAGCATGGTGACATTCTGTTTCAGTTCAACGAAGAGTTCCTCTATCTGCGATGTTGATTTCGGGTCAAGAGCCGATGTCGGCTCATCGAGAAGGAGTATCTCCGGGTTCATAGCAAGGGCCCGTGCGATGCAGAGTCTCTGCTGCTGGCCGCCGGAGAGGAAGGTCCCCTTTCTGTGAAGAGCGTCTTTTACTTCATCCCAGAGAGCGGATTTCCTTAATGACTGTTCCACGATGTTATCAAACTCGTCTTTCGGGCGTCTGATTCCGTTGAGTTTGTATCCTGCAATGACGTTGTCGTAGATACTCATGGTGGGAAATGGGTTCGGTTTCTGAAAAACCATGCCAACCATCCTTCTAAGCACGATAGGCTCCATGCCATAGATGTTATGATCGTTGAGATACATCTCTCCGGACACCTTTGCTCCGGGGATCAGTTCGTGCATCCTGTTGACACACCTGATGAGGGTCGTTTTTCCGCAGCCTGATGGCCCCATGAGGGCGGCGACGATGTTTTTCGTGACCGTAAGGTTTATCTCTTTGAGGATCTTGTTATCGCCGAAATAGGCTGAAAAATTTTCAACCTTTAGAACTGTATTTTCCATTTTGCGGAAATCCCCCTTGCGATCAGGTTAAATGCCAGTGTAAAGATGACGAGAATGAAGGATGCGCCCCAGGCGAAGGTGTGCCATTCCGGATAGGGACTCATTGCATAGTAGAAAATCCGGTACGGAAGAGAATCGATAGGCTTGAGAATATTGAGGTTCATAAACTGGTTGCCAAAGGCCGTAAATAAAAGCGGCGCTGTTTCGCCGGTAATGCGGGCAATGCTGAGGAGAATGCCCGTTATGATGCCGCTTAATCCTGCGGGCAGGATGACCTTCAGAATTGTTTTATAGTAAGGCACGCCGAGGGCAAGAGAAGCTTCTTTCAAGTGATAGGGTATGAGTTTCAGGGTTTCTTCCGTTGTCTTGATAATGACGGGAAGCATCATGATGCTCAGCGCGATGCCGCCGGACATGGCTGAGAATGTTTTTAGGGGAGCCACAACCCAGATATAGGCGATAATACCGATCACAATCGATGGTGTTCCCTGCAAAACAATAACACAGAGACGGACTGTATTACTGAGTTTACCTTCTTTGTTTTCTGAAAGGTAGATTCCGGTCGCGATGCCGAAGGGAATGGAAATGATGCCGGAAAGCACAATAAGCATCATGGTCCCCACGATAGCGCTTGCAATCCCGCCGCCTGTTTCTCCGAAAGGTCGCGGGAGATTGAAGAGAAAGCTCCAGTTTATGACGGCAATACCATTTTTTGTAATGTGGTAGAGAATAAGAAAGAGCGGGAGCGCGGACGCAAAAGCAAGAAGACAGACGAGGACCCTTGAAAGACCCCATCTTTAACAAGGCGCAACCCGATGTGTTTTTCCATTATGTCACCTCTCTCGATGCTTCGATGCCGATTTTACGGATGACGTAATTTCCGACAATATTCACAATCGTAGTAACGAGAAAGAGCACGAGGGCTATGTAGATAAGGGACGATGCGACGATGCCCGTGGCCTCGGAAAACTGATTGGCAATGACGCTGGCCATGGTATTGGCGGGGCTGAAGATGCTTGTGGGCAGAAAACTGCTGTTGCCGATGAGCATCGTAACGGCCATTGTTTCTCCTATGGCCCTTCCGAAAGCAAGCAGTATGCCTGCAATAATCCCTGACCGCGCATAAGGGATAACAATATTTTTCATCACCTCAAACCGTGTAGCACCCAGAGAATAAGCGGCCTCCTTCAGATCTGACGGCACCAGAGATATGACTTCTCTTCCGAGAGATGCTGAAAAGGGTATAATCATGATGGTGAGGATCAGCGAAGATGTGAGAATACCCACTCCATGAGGCGCGACACCGAGTTTCATTTCAAGAGACCTCACAAGGGGTACGAGGAGGAAAACACCCCAGAGACCGTAAATAACCGAAGGGATGCCTGCGAGCACCTCAATAGCGCTGCGCAAAAAATTGGAGATTGCCCCTTCTTTGAAATATTCGCCGAGAAATAGTGAGATAGCAATAGGAAAAAGGAATAGCGATGAAGATGGCAAGAAAGGATGTCAGGAGCGTGCCCACAAGAAAGGGGAGGGCGCCGAAGGACCCTGCTGTCGCATTCCATGATGTGCTGATGAAAAAGGTCAGGCCGAATTTTTGTATTGCTGGCAATGCCTTCATGAAGAGCGTAAATAAAATGGCTATGAGCAATACAACGATAAAAGCGCCGGAAGCCGTAAGAATCCGGGAGAACCGTTTTTCCGATCGGTCAATGCTTGCTGAACCTTTATTTTTGCTCATATTCACCAAACTTTTCCGAACCTTCAGCCATTTGTGACCGCGCTGAGTTGTGGGCGCACATAAAAATAATTTTTATCTTTGCCTTCTTGTTCATCATTAATGTTTTTCCTTTTCCATTATACCACAGAGCAAAACTAAAGCGACACTGTGGATAGAATTCAAAAAGGGGAGACAAAGAACCGTATGGTTCTTTGTCTCCCAATGACTATATCTACTTCAAAAGGGGTGCGCCGTTAAATGTTATAGAGCGGACAATTTGTTTGCCTTCGCTTGAGCATCTTTTGAGAGCGCCGAATAGTGCGAGCGGTTCCGCATATTTCTGACCGTCATTGACAGTCCACAGCAAAAGTTTCGCAAGGGTTTCAGCCCTTTCTTTTGATCTTCCGCCGTAGTTCTGTTCTTTAAAGAAGATCAGCCAGGTAAAACTGCTGATGGGATAACCATCGGCAGCATCGGTATTGGTAAGGGATACATTTGTGTCGTCAGGTATCTTCACATTTGCTGCCGAGCTGACAGCCTTCAGAGTCGGTTCAATAAATTTACCGGCCTTGTTTTTTACATTGCCATAGGCCATTTTATTCTGGATCGCGTAGATAAGTTCAACATAACCGACAGCGCCGGGGGTCTGTGACACAAAACCTGCCACACCGGGATTGCCTTTCTGCCCGATCTGTCCTGCGGGCCAGTTCACTGTTTTGCCGGCGCCTATCTTTTCTTTCCATTCGGTGCTGACCTTTGTCAGATATTCAGTGAATATATAGTTGGTCCCGCTTCCGTCGGCCCGGTTTACAACACTGATGGGAAGATTGGGAAGATTTATGCCTGTATTTGCGGCGGCGATTTTCGGATCATTCCATTTTGTGATCTTGCCGAGAAAGATATCGGCAATGACCTCAGGGGTAAAATTGAGTTTCGGACTGCCGGGGAGGTTATAGGTGACGACGACTGCTCCAAGACAGGTGGGTATATGAAGTACGGCTGCCCCGGCTGCCTGTCAATTCTTTATCGGTCATAAATGCATCGGTTGCGCCGAAATCGACCGTTTTTTCGTAAGCTGATTGATACCGCCGCCTGAGCCGATACCCTGATAATTGATCTTCACCTTATACTGCTGATAATAGGCATCGAACATCTTCGAATAGAGTGGTTGGGGAAATGTGGCGCCCGCGCCGAGCAGTTCCTGATCTGCTGCAAAAGCCTGAAATCCTGTAGCGAGAAAAATGAAAAGTAATGCAATAAAACCGATACGTTTAAGTGTTTTGTTCATAATTTCCTCCTTTATTTTATAATACCTGGGTAGATATTACGCCCCAATTGTTAAGCTTCATGTGATGGAATTGTTAAGAAACGGTTAATTTGTTCATTTCTTCGTTCACTCAATTGAACCTTAAGCATTGAGTATTTAATTGTCTACAGCGGAAATTAACAGATAATTAATAATCGATTTTATTGATAGTTAATGGAATAGGTATCTTTTGAGTAAACGATTCATTGCATTAATAAATAACGATATATACAGCGCATTATGGAGTGATGCGAAAAAATGCCAAAAGGAAGGTCATCAATAACCATCAAGAGGAATATTCCTGATGGTTATTGATGACCTTTATAGTCTATTAACCCAAACTTAATCAATTATTAAACATCGTTTAAATATTGAGGAATAAACTGCATTGAGAGAAATAGAGATAAGAGAAGACTAAAAGGAGGTCGAATTTTGAATTTAGCGCAAAATGTCTTGGCACGATCCCGAATCGATTTGCATGTTCACTCCAGATATTCTGAGCCGTCAACTGACTGGTATATGCAGTTGTGGCAAATAGCAGAATCCTATTCTGACCCCTTCCTGATCTATGATATTTTACGGAAATCGGGTATGACTCTCTTTACTCTAACTGACCATAACAGTATCGACGGGTGCCTCCTTCTTAAGGAACGCTGCGGCGAAGAAGTACTCATAAGCACAGAATCGACGGTCACCTTTCCCGAGGACGGCTGCAAGATACATCTGCTCATCTACGGTATCACCGAAGGCAACTTCGCTGAAATCCAAAGGTTGAGGAAGGATATCTACACATTGCGCGAATATCTCCGTGAAAGAGACATCGCCCATTCGGTGGCCCATGCAACCTATCCGGTGCAGGGTGAAAAACTGACCGTAAACCACCTCGAAAAACTGATCCTCCTCTTTGACACCTTTGAGGTTATAAATGGCGCGAGAAACCAACGGGACAACCTCGCTTGGAAAGATATTCTCAAGAGAATAACCCCTGATTGTATCGAGAGCCTCATTGAAAAGCACAATATCATGCCTTTTGGAGAGCGGTCCTGGATAAAAGGGTTTACCGGAGGGTCTGATGATCATGCCGCTATTTTTACCGGTATCACATACACTGAAGCAAGGGCAACCGACGCAGGCAACTTTCTTGAAGCATTGAAGAGGAAGGAAACAGAGGCAACAGGCAGGCACGGAGATTACCGTTCTCTGGCTTATCAGATTTATAAGATCACCTATGATTACTCACAGCAAAATGGCAACGGTTCCAGATCTCTCATGACGCAACTCTCGGAACGTCTCTTTGAGAAAAAACCCCTGGGTCTTCTCAACAGGGTCCGCATACGGAGGATGAAAAGACAGGCTCAAAAAAGCGGCAATGATATTTATCGCGCCCTCCATGGTCTGGCCCACGGAATAAAGGAAAGCGATTTCGTCTCACCGGAGGACGCACTTGCTTTTGCGGATTCTAAAATAGCCCTCATCTCCGACGAATGCTTGAGGGCCACCTTTATCTGCCTGGAGAAAGACATGGCAGAGGTAAATCTCTTCGAGACTGTACGACATGTCTCCACCTTTTTGCCCGGTCTGTTTCTTTTGCTGCCTTTTCTGATGACCTTCAATCATATCCACGGCAGCAGGAACCTGGCAGGAGATCTGGCCTCAAACCTGGGCCTTGAAAAAGACAATGGGCCCACCCGCATCCTCTGGTTTACCGATACCATAAACGATCTTAATGGGGTTTCATATACATTGAGAGAAATTGCTTCCATTGCTCAACAGCGACAGGTATTGATCTGAAGATTGTCACCTCATTACCCTTTGCAGATACACCGGACAATCTGCCGTCAAATATTATAAACCTGCCTTCTGTCTATACATTTAAGCTGCCCTATTACAACCATTGCAAACTGAATATCCCGTCTGTTCTCAATGCCCTCAAGCAGATGCATCTCTTTGATCCGGACAAAATATATATATCTACACCTGGACCTGTGGGTCTCATGGGCCTTCTCGGGGCAAAGCTGATGAATATACCTTGCACGGGATTTTATCACACCGATTTTGCTCTTCAAGCTAAAAAGATAGTTGAAGATAAATCAGCATCAGACATGCTGGAATCATACACAAAATGGTTTTACTCACTCACCGATAACATTAAGATTCCTACATTGGACTATATAAACATCCTGAAGGGAAGGGGGTTTGATCCTGCAAAGATGAGCATTTTTCGTCGCGGTATAGATCTGACTCTCTTCAGCCCTTCAAATCAGGAACAGGTAAGGCCTCCTTTTTTGCATGGGGCAGACAGGGGACAGATAACCCTTCTCTACGTCGGACGAGTATCCCGCGATAAAGGGCTTGATTCTCTTTTAGAAACATATAGAAAGATTGTCGAAGAACGTCCCCGCACAAAGCTTCTTGTTGTCGGTGATGGTCCTTATCTTCAGATATTGATGGAAAAAGCCAAAGATCTCCCTTTGGTTGTTTTCACAGGCCGTATTGAGCAAGAGCAACTTCCTGATCTCTACCGTCGCGCAGATCTATTCCTTTTCCCCAGTGTCACTGATACCTTTGGCAGGGCCGTCCTGGAAGCGCAGGCATGCGGTGTTCCAGCTATTGTTTCTGATATGGGGGGCCCAAAGGAGAACATTATAGAAGGTGTCACCGGTTTTACAAGCCCGCGCGAACTGTGTTGAAGATTTTACGGAGAAGGTTGTCTATGCCATAGACCTTCTTGAAAATACTCCTGAGGTCTTTAGGAGAATGAAACATGACGCGCGTGAACATGTTGTTGAGAGTTACCGTTGGGAAGAGGCTGTGGGAACAATATTTGAGGGCTGCTCCTTCTATCATGACGATGCTCGATATGAACGAAAAATCGCCTGAGGAGGTTACAATGAAGCTCAGTTTTGTCATACCGGCATACAATGAAGAAGCGTGTATCGGAAAATGCCTGTCGTCTGTGCTTGAAGAAAAAAGAGAAGCGGTCTCGATGTGGAAGTTATTGTCGTCAATAACAACAGCACCGACAGAACCAAAGATGTGGCTCTTTCTTTTCCATCAGTACATGTCATCGATGAGCCCCAAAAGGGAATTGTCAAGGCCCGTCAGGCAGGTTATTAAGCGGCCAATGGCGACATCATAGCCAATGTAGATGCCGACAACATCCTTCCTGAAGGATGGATAGAGCGGGCATTCAGGGAATTTTCACGGAACAGCGATCTGGTAGCTTTATCAGGTCCTCTCGTCTATTATGATCTCTCATGGATCGTCAATATGCAGGTAAAATTATTCTATACTCTCGGCTACGTGACACACCTCTTCAACCGGTTTATCCTGAAAAAAGGCGCAATGCTTCAGGGAGGGAACTTTGTTCTCAGAAAAAGCGCTCTCGACGAAGATAGGGGGTTTCAACACATCGATCGATTTCTACGGTGAAGACACGGATATTGCCTGCCGCATACGTGAGGTCGGAGACGTGAAGTTTTCCTTTTCTTTTCCTATCTATAGTTCAGGAAGGAGACTTGCAAAGGAGGGTATCCTTAAAACAGGCTGTCGATATGCTCTTAACTATCTTCTGGACAATCTGTTTTCACAGGCCCTTTACCGAGACATCAACGGATATAAGATTAAGTCGTCATCGAAGATAATTTTGAAAGGGCATGCATCTCTAATAGTAGCAGCAATATCACGAGTCCCTTAATATTTACTTATTATTAACAGCTCTCATAACATTCTTTTTCTATATTATAGATATGAAAATATTCAAAAAGATAATCAACATTATAACGAAACTCATGCTTCCTTTTGTGGTATTTACCCTCATGCTCGGTATGGCAAGGATTATTCTCGATACACCTGTAATTTTTCGAAACCCCCGTATCGACGAAGGTTTCAATCTTCTTTTGACAAATATTCTCTCCATGTTCGTTGTTATGGAGCTTCTCAGAAGCCTCATTGAATATTTCGCGATACATCGCCTCAAAATCACCTTTATCATCGACGGGACAATCGTCTTCATACTCAGAGAAATCATGATCGGAAGCTTCCAGCATAAGATCGTATCCATGGATATATATGCCTTTTCCCTGCTTCTCTTTGTTCTCGGCATTATCCGGGCGCTGGCCATTCTCGTATCTCCTGGAGATTTACCCGATGCTTAAGGGTCTTGAAAAACTAAGCCTCGATATTCTTCTTTGGATTCTTCTTTTAGGTGGTATTTTTCTCATTGTCTTTCATTGGAGATGAAGAGAAGACCTTATTCTGAGTCAGGAGGCAACATCAAGAAGCGGAGGTTCCTGATGATAGCCGAAATAACGCGAAGCACCTTTTTCACCCATAAAGCGATTTATAATCCGACGGTCAGATTTAAGCAGGTCGACAAGGATGAGGCCGTCAAGGACGTTTCCAAAGGCAGAGTCCAGGCCAAAAGACATCACTTTGCCTCCTAATTTAACGTAGTGCTTCAGCAAAATAGGTATTCCCTTACGGTCACTCTCGATATCAGTTATGAGCGATGACAATTCCTCAATATCTGAGGGGAGTGACGATGCACACTGGAGTCGGCGTCTTCTTTTCAAAGCCTTGTCTACGGGTGTCTTGGTGTTACAAATTGTGCTAGTTCGGCTGCATAGTGATTGATTGTGAGAAACGAAATAATGAGCTGTTTCGAGAGAGATGAGTAGGCATCACTGACGCTGACAAGGCCGAAAAGAGTGGTATAGGAGGGATTTTGGACTGTGAACCTTGCGATGCCTTTCCACAGCAGAAGTAATGGAAGATATAGCTTCTGGTATTCAGATCTTACGAAAGATCTTCCCAGCTCAATGCCGGAGGCGATACGTTGAAGGAAACTATCTTTGTAATTGAAAAGTGTACTGCTGTAAAGACCCTCTTGACCGAACCGGTCAAGGATTAAGTCTACTAATCCGAGACGATATGCCCCCACAACCTCCCGTTCTTTGTTATTCCACACGAAGAGATGGGTGTAGTAAAGATCAAAACGATCAAGATCAACAGCTTTACCTGTACCCTCTCCGTTCTTGCGAAAGGTTATCTCTCTTAAACGGCCTATTTCGTAAAGAATATTTGGTATATTGTGGGCTCTGGCATGGAAGACAGTATAATCGCCCGTTTCAATGAGTATTTGTCACGAGGCAGTTTTCTTACTTCCTCTTCCAGTAACCCCTGGCCTGGTTTCGGTTCGATCAGTCGAAAGGGCGCATCTGAACCTTTCTGCGAAACCACAGTTTTCCTCTTGTTCATCAGTTTTATTGTTTCCCTGTGTTTCAAGGCATAGGTGCGCATACGCAGATAGTTTGTAAGTTCATAGTCTCCATCGAGTCTTTTCATCTTCTGAAATGGAACAAGCCCCCTAGCGCGTACTTTGATAGTCTTGTTCTGTTTGTTCAACAGTTCGTGGGGCGGCAGCGCTGTCCGCAATCCTGGATGTACCAGCCCGGCCGCCTGGAAGAGAGCGCTATTTGCCCCTTCAAAGAAGACCGGCAGAACGGGAGCGCCTGCTTTTCTCACTATTCGTGCAGTTGTTGCATACCACATGGGGTCAGTAACCTGGCGTTGCGTAAGATGTATTGAAGAAACCTCACCGGCAGGGAAGAGTATCAGTACATGGCCGGCTTTCAACCATGAAATAGAGTCTTTTAAGGGTTTCAGGTTCCGTCGTGCCGCGGAATCAGTTTCAAAGGGATCGACATAGAATAGAATATCTTTCAGTTGAGGGATCCTACCAAGAAGATAATTGGCCATGATCTTTGTATCACGACGTATGCCGAGCAGAATAGACGATAAAATAAGACCCTCGATGCCGCCGAACGGTTGGTTGGAGACGATCACAAGAGGTCCTTCGCGTGGGATTGAAGCAAGATCATCGTCGCTGATGTCATAGGAGATGTTGAGACTGTCCAGACTTTTGTCGACAAACTCCTTCGGGTCGGTGTATGCAGCAACGAGATGATAGACGTCGTTGAGCCTGTTCAGAAGTAAGGTTTTTTCGATACCTCCCTTTAGAAGAGAAAGAGCCTTTTTCGGGATCGGTGTCCGAGCCGGCATGTTTAATTGAAAGATCTTATTTACGATTACCAGATTACCATTGTCCATGTTTTTCTCCTTTCTGTCCGGCCGTATTATAAACACAAAAAATATGACGCACATTAGCATGCGTATTTAGTGATTAATACCTTATTCAAGTTAGGGAATTATTAATTTCTGAAAAAAAATTGTTAATTACAATTCAGTTTTATATGAATTGAGCAATATTTTGTGGTAGATTGAGAATGGTATTTAAGACCCTCCCCTTTTTTTTGTTAAGGGGAGGGTAGTTTATCAGAAATTACAGAACATTCACGAATATCGGGTTGCTGTAGAACCAGAGATCATCCCATGCCATGTCGGCGCTGTTGGTGCCGGGCATGTTGAGAAGTGGACTGCCTTCGGCGTCAGTCCCATACACAATCTTTGTTCCCGTGGAGTCCATCTTAACCGTGTTATAGCCAAGGTTGGTACCACGAATCCGGAAGAACATGTCATCCGTAACTTTCGGCACGACGAATCTCATAGTGGTGTAGCCTTCTTCATCTGTGGTCCACGAGGAGGCGTCAAATATCTTGGCAATGTGCGCTACCGTTGTGTCAATGGAGTTGAATGCCGGGTTCGTGTTACATCATCGTCGAGTAATTTAGAGGCTCTGGCCGGGTTGATTCGCCCCTGAATCAACTGGATATGGTTTACAGTCGGGGTCGGCAGAAATAGCCGGCGCTTGCATTAATGTTTGCCTGACAATTGTTTGTGGTCGTGTCGAAGCGGATCTGAACGGTGATCTTCTCTCCGTGAAGAATATTGAGGGTTTCGCCCATGGTGGCATAGTTGTGCGCGCCGTTGTTGCGGAAAGATGATCCGTGGAATACCTTGAAATCGAGCGCATTGATAATGTCGCCATGAACGGAGAATGCGTTGCCGGAGCGAAGTCCGTTGACGACTTCTTCCTGTGAATAAACACGATCCCTGTTCACATCCTTTACATTCACGTAAGTCTTGAGATATTCACCGGGCCAGAAGTCGGCGCCCATGTCGTTATGAAAGTCTGAGCTTGCGAAGCTGAAGAATCTACGCCATCAGCACGGATTGTCCCAAGGCCCCCACTTGAGCTACATAGATGCCGGCCCCTCCATATGTTCCACCTCCGCACGCGCTTGTTCCAAACTCACCGCGGTTACCGGACTTCTCATGGCCGGGGATTCCTTCAAAGCCAAATGCTACAGAAGGACCAGCATCATTCATATCGCGGAAAGCAGCAATTGACCAGGCACCAACCCCGCAGCCTCCTCTCGACGTGGGCCGGAATATCCACCGGTGTCGGATAGTTGGCCTGCATCCATCGATGGCATCCATTGTCTTCTCGTGTTGGGTGTTGAGTGCAAGGACGGCAGAATAATCGGGGGCTGTGTAGATGCTATTCTGCAGCTTTCCGGGCCATCCCATGGTTGAAGCGGTGGTTGTCGTTGTTGTAGCATCAGTATCGGACTTGTCAACCGGTACTCGATTCAGCAATCGCTTTTGCATCTTTCGAGACTATTCCACCTGCTATGTTCATGACCCGGAGGGTTCCATTCCATGCCGGTCATTACATTTTTTTCGGATAATTGGCGCGTATGCCAATAATCCAGTCGTAAGCGCCCATGTAAGACGGTCCAGCGTAGCCGGGATGTCGGATGTGCGGATGAGGGATTGCCAACGCCACATCTTTCCGCTGGTGGTATCCCCTATAGAGGGCAGGACAGGGTACACTGATGTGTTGTACCAGTATGTTCCAAAGCCGTCGCGCTCACGGATGCCTCCGTGCTCGGAATTTGCCTGAAAGTCGAGGCCGAAACGGAAGCCCTGAGGCATAACTCCTTTCTGTACAAGCTGGTCGGGTCAGACACTGGGTGGTCAGCGATCACACCAGCCGCAGTTAAATCGTTCATGGGATAGCTACCATCCGTAAAAGTCGTGTGTTGATGAAAATCGCCAATCATCCATTTTTCGGAAGCATACGCAGAAGCGGCATGATCTTGATCTAATGATCGATTAAGGTTGTGTGAACCGATAATACCCTTCTCAGCCGCGCATACAGGGCCGGCAACGGCCAGACTGAGAGCAAGCGCAGTGACACTTATATTGTCTTAAATTGCATAATTATTCTCCTTTTTTAGTTTGAATACTTCACAGCGATTCTAAGGTAGCAATTGCATTTTTGCCCGGATTTCAACGCTACACATCCCATAAAAACCAGTCTTTTGTATGTTTTATCACCTCCTTTTTCAGAAAATATCCGTACCGGCCATACGACATTCCTTCATGGTATTTAAGGTAGCAGACACTTGTTAAGGAAAAGTAAGATTTCAGTTAAGTTTTCCGAAACATGTCCTGAATGTCTGGTAGCATTGTGGGTCGGAGATAACGCTTAGTATACGATTCGTGTTGACGAGCGTGAAGTTTAGGCAATCAAATAGAGCACACTGAAAAGCTAAGAATAACTCTTTCTGAGGTGAAAACCCTAAGCTGGTTGTTGCCGATATGTGCCTCATGCAAAAAGATTAGAGATGACAAGGGATATTGGAACCAGATTGAATCGTACCTTAGAGAACATTCTGAGGTTGATTTCACTCATAGTTTGTGTCAAGAATGTGTGAAAAAACTGTATCCCCAGATTTATAAAGAGAATAAGGAAATATAATATTCAATTTTACCGGACGGCAAAAAACAGCCATTGATGTTTCGTTCATTGCCGACTTGCGCACGGTACTTATCTGTCTGTCTGGTTACAGACTAATGACCGTCGTAGATTTAACGAAAACTTAACCGCTTTCTAATCACTCCTTAATCCAAAAACTATAAACTTCATAGTAGAAAAAAATAAAAGGAGGGGCACATGGAAATTGCATATTTTTCAACAGAGCATGACATAAAAGAAGGCAAGCTGCTAAGAGCCATGAAGGCAGTTCTCCCGAAAGAACAGATTACAACCTTCTCGGACATCGAGAAATTAAAAGATGATCTGTTGCTTGGACACGGATCAAAAACCTTAGCCATTCTCGTTGCACCAAATGAGGAAGCCTTGCTGGATATTTACTGTATTCATTTTCTCTTTCGCAGTATCTTAACCGTTCTGATCCTTCCCGATAACGACGAGTGCTCTTCAAGCATTGGCTTACAGGATGAAGCCGAATTTTCTATTTTACGCAGATTCCAAGGAAGCGGATATTGTCTCCGTAATAGCAGGAGTGACAAGTGAAAACCGCAAGGTGACGACGGTAAATGAGCCACAGATAATGAACGCCGCTTGAAATTGTCACTATAGCAATCTTTTATTGACTCGAAGACAGAGTTTCTAATCTGTGGTATGGATACGACGTGATCTCACTAACGACCGATTATTTTTGCGTAAGAATATTCATTTGCCGAATCATGGATTGAGTAGATGGCAGCTATTCAAGAGAGAAGAAGGACATCCCATGTAAATGCGATACCTGCCTTGCGGGACGATTTTTTCAGAACTATCACAAGAGGCTTACATGCTGCATTAAGTTATACATTCAATACCGAATTATAAAATCCGAATTCGTTCAACCGTTTTTCAGAAGAGTCCGGGTCGTCTACCCATTGGCCATCAATGACGAGCCGGTATTCGTAGGTACCTTTTGGAAGCATCAAGATTGTTTTCCAGACGCCTTTTGCATCTTTTTTTAAAGGTCGTGTGGAGGGGTCCCAGTTATTAAAGGAACCGGCAAGAAAGACTTCCCGGGCTTCAGAGTTATTGAGCTTAAAAGTGACACGTTTTTTCGTATTCTTATCAGCCATTACACCCTCCTTTACTTAAATATTTATTATTATATCATAAAATAATGTTTTATTTTTTTGTATTCGACTGTATTAGATGGGCAAGGTGATTATAAAAGTTGTTCCATGGCCCGGCAAACTCTCAGCCTTTATTGTGCCGTTATGGAGGAGGATGATGTGCTTGACGATAGAAAGTCCGAGACCGGTACCACCCAGTTTTTTTGATCTCGATTTATCGACTACGTAGAACCTCTCAAAAATGCGCGAGAGGTGCTCAGGCGGAATGCCTGCCCCGGTGTCTTGAAGGGTAATGAAAATCTTCTTGTCCTGAGAGTTTCATTTCTATTGTGATGCCGCCTTTTTCCGTATATTTCATTGCGTTGTCGATAAGGTTGATAAAGACTTGTTCCAGTTTAAATGGATCACCTTGCACCGGCGGAAGATCAGGATCGACAGAGAGATTGATATAAAATCCTTTTGAATGTATCTGTTGTTCGAAGACAACGAAGGCCTGTTCAATAATTTCTTTGAGATTGACTGTCTCCAATTGGAGTTTTGTCCCTTTTTCTTCCATCTCGGAGAGGGAAAGGAGATCGTTAATAATATTTATCAATCTGTCGGTATTTCGCTTAATAATCCCCAAATAGTGCTTGTTCTCGTCATCCATCGTCTTTGTTTCAATAGTTTCAATAAACCCTTTGATTGATGTGAGGGGTGTCCGCAACTCGTGGGACACATTGAGGACGAAATCAGTTTTTATCTTTTCCAGTTTTTTGATTTCCGTTATGTCATGAAACACAGTTGTGATTTCTTCCTTGTAGCTGAGAAAAGTGGCGCTGCAGAGGAATATCCTGTTGTTCAATTCGATCTCTTCAGTCGAGTTCTGTCTGGCAGTTTTTACTCTTTTAATAAGCTCATTCAACTTTGGTTCTCGCAGTATTTCCCAGTAAAATGTGCCCTTTTCAAGGTTTTTGCTTGTAATTATGTGCAGGCTTTCGTTAGCGATAAGGACTCGCTCTTCTTTGTCGAGGACCAGAATGCCCTCCTGAAGTGACGATATGATGCTGTCAAGTTCTTCTTTTTGACGGGAGAGCTCACCAAAAAGCCTCTCCATTTCCGCAATCATATAATTAAAACTATCGGCAAGTTCCTTCAGTTCATCATTGTTTTTTAAAAATACCCTGATGTTAAAATTGTGTCCTGCCACCTTATGAAGGGCAGCCACGCAGTTCCCTGACGGGCCGGGAGATGCTTCGGGAGAAGAGAAAAGCAAAGATGAGGGCGATAACGCTAATTATAATGGCGATAATGATGATTTTTTCCACAAGTTGTTTTGTTGTGGTTGTAATTTCCTTCAGGAATTTGCTGACTCGAAGGACATAAATGATCTTATTATTTTTCACCACGGGAATGGCAATATAGAGCATTTCCTGTTTCAGCGTATCGCTGACCCTGAGAAATCTCCGGTATTCCTTCCATGGCCTGTGCGACCTCTGTCCGTGTCCGATGATTTTCCATAATTGACGGATTTTCTTCCGAATCGGAAAGTACGACACCAGTCGGGGCTATAACGGTGATGCGTGTGTGGATTGCCTTTCCCAAATCTTTCACAGACGCGTCTAATTGACTTATGTTTTTTAATTCTACAAAGGGGGTGATTTCTGCCTTGAGAGCCATTGCGAGGTCTGTCAGTTCCTGTGCCTTTGTCTCTATGTTGGAACTTCGTATGACATAATATGAGAAGACTATGATGAGACCACAGAGCGCGGTCGTAAGCAATAAATAACCGCCGAATATCTTAAAGAATATGGACTTTTTCATCATCCCTTATCACCATTACCTATCACCCGTTTTCTTCTATCTTATATCCTAATCCCCGGACATTCTTTATGACAGACGCGGCATTTCCCAGTTTTTCCCGGAGATGTCGTATATGGACATCAATAGTCCTGTCGATAACGTATTTATCCTCCCCCCAGAGAAAGCTGAGGATCTGGTCCCGGGATTGGACCCTTCCTTTTTTTGACGCAAGGAGTTGCAGTATGCGAAACTCAGTTGGCGTCATGTCTATCTTTTTGCCGTCTATTTCGACTTCATATTGTTCGATATCTATGGACATCATATTGTTGATAAGTATCTTTTTTGTTTCCGGTTCTTTCCTGTCATGCCGCCTGAGGACGGCCTTCACGCGGGCAACCAATTCGCGGGGCGAGAAGGGTTTTGTTACATAATCATCTGCGCCGAGTTCGAGGCCGAGTACCTTGTCGGTCTCTTCTGTTTTTGCTGTGAGCATTATGATTGGTATGGAAGCAAATCCCTCCTGGTTCTTCAGGTATTTGCAGACCTCAAAGCCATCTACTTCGGGCATCATGAGGTCGAGAATGATAAGATCGGGTGTCTCGGTTCTCAGGGAGCGATAAAAGGGCTCCACTTCGCTGAATTCCTTCACTCTGAAACCTGATCGCTTGAGATTGAGGGACACCAGTTCAAGGATATCAGGCTCATCATCGATGATCGCTATATAACTGCTCATACTATAGATATTACTCCAAAATGTGTCATTTGCAAAGCTGTTTCTATCTGGCCTCACTCTCAATATTCTATTGAAAAATAAGGCAGCGTGTAATACTCTTCTATATCTTAGTCGTATATTGTTAATTTTTGATTAAGATGGAAATATATTCACAGGGAGGCAGGATCATGAGGTCGGACAGAATGAAAAAGGGGATTGACAGGGCGCCGCACAGGAGCCTTTTTAGCGCCATGGGGTATCTGAGCGAAGAATTGGAACGGCCGATTATCGGTGTCGCAAGTTCTGCGAATGAAGTGATCCCCGGACATATACATCTCGGAAAGATTGCCCAGGCCGTGAAAGACGGTATCAGGATGGCAGGCGGAACACCGATGGAGTTTTCGACAATCGGTATTTGTGACGGTATTGCTATGAATCATGAGGGCATGAAATATTCCCTGGGGTCGAGAGAACTTGTGGCTGATTCTGTTGAAGTTATGGCAAAGGCATATCCTTTTGACGGGCTTGTCCTCATCCCTAATTGCGACAAGATCATTCCCGGCATGATGATGGCTGCCATGCGGCTTAATATCCCGGCAATCATGATCAGTGGTGGTCCTATGCTCGCGGGCCGCTTTAAAGGAAAAGCAGTAGACCTTATTTCCGTTTTCGAAGGTGTAGGAAAGGTGGCGGGGGGACTTATGGACAGAAAGAGAACTCGCTCAACTCGAACAGTGCGCCTGTCCTGGAGCAGGCTCCTGCAGCGGCATGTTTACGGCAAATTCCATGAACTGTCTTGCGGAAGCTCTGGGGATCGGGCTCCCCGGTAATGGCACTATCCCTGCTGTCCACGCGGACAGGATTCGTCTCGCGAAGATTGCAGGTAATCGGATTCTCGATCTTGTTAAAAAGGGCATCAAACCTCGCGATATTATGACCATCAATGCCTTTAAAAACGCTATTACCGTTGATATGGCATTCGGTGGTTCTTCCAATACGGCCCTGCATCTGCCTGCTATTGCTCATGAGGGAGGTATCAAACTGCCTCTCACGCTCTTTGACGAAATATCCGAAAAGGTGCCACACATCTGCAATATGAGTCCCGCTGGTCCGCATCATCTTGAAGATTTGAATGAGGCGGGCGGTGTGTCCGGCATTATGAAAGAACTTACCGGGAAGAAACTCATCAATACACAGTGTATCACTGTTACGGGCGGCAAGGTGGGCGACATAATCAAAAGCGCTGTTGTTACAGACCATGAGGTGATCCGTCCTCTGGGGAAGGCATACCATAAAAAAGGCGGTCTTGCTGTGCTCACGGGAAGTCTTGCGCCGCAGGGCTCCATTGTAAAGCGTATCGGCGTGTCAGAGAAGATATGGCATTTTGAAGGAAAGGCAAAGGTTTTCAATAGCGAAGAAGAGGCAGGCAAAGCGATCATGGACAATAAGATTTGGGCTGGTGACGCGGTGATCATCCGCTATGAAGGCCCAAAAGGCGGCCCCGGCATGAGGGAGATGCTGACGCCAACGAGCATTCTTGCCGGTAGAGGTCTTGACACGGTCTGCGCGCTTATCACTGACGGGCGATTTTCAGGAGGCACCCGTGGTCTCTGCATCGGTCACGTATCACCGGAAGCGGCAGAGGGTGGTCCCATTGCGTTGGTGAAAAATGGCGATATCATTGAAATAGACCTGAATAAAAAAACAATACATCTCAAAGTAAACAAGACCGAGATGGAGAAGCGCAGAAAAAGCTGGAAACAACCGAAACCGAATATTACCGAGGGCTATATGGCGCGCTACGCAAAGCTCGTTACAGGGGCGGCAAGCGGCGCAGTGTTTAAAACGGAGGAAACGTAAGACCGAGGGACGCCAACTTCATTGAGTGACTGTCGCAGATAGCATAATGGCGACAAAGATTGATTAAGATCTGAAGAACAAGCTATGAAGAAGTTGTGGAATCTACGGGAAGGATAAACAGGATGGACGCGAAGATTATTGATGAAATCATACAGATTGCCGGGAGGGAAAATGTCCTGACTTCCCCGGAAGACAGACAATGCTATGCCTATGACGGCCGGACAGACGGCGTTATTCCCGGACTCGTTGTGTTCCCTTTATCTGCCGAGGTGGTGTCGGGTATACTGAAACTGGCAAATAAATACCTTTTTCCGGTAATACCGAGAGGGCAGGGCACAGGCCTTACCGGAGGATCAATCCCGCTCTCAGAGGGTGTTGTCCTTGTCTTTTCAAGAATGAACCGTATTCTGGAAATCGATACAAATAACCTCATCGCTGTCGTTGAGCCCGGTGTCATTAATTTTGAACTCCAGCAGGAAGCTGCAAAATACGGACTCTTTTACCCGCCCGACCCGGCGTCCTATAAATATTCCAGCATCGGGGGAAATGTAGCTGAATGCGCCGGCGGTCCCAATTCACTCAAGTATGGAGTGACCCGAGATTATGTTCTGGGCCTCGAGGTAGTCAAACCGACCGGTGAAATACTCAATACCGGCGTCAGGACCATGAAGGGTGTTGTCGGCTATGATATTGCCCGTCTTTTTGTAGGCAGTGAAGGGACACTGGGCGTTGTGACAAAGATTATCCTGAAACTTATCCCATTGCCGGAAGCGAAGGCAACGATTCTCGCGCTCTTTCAGGAAGTGGAAGATGCCGCCGAGGCTGTTTCCGCTATTATTGCCGCCAAGGTTATTCCTTCAACAATTGAATTTATGGACAAGGCATCAATCTGGTGCAGTGAACAGGCTTCTCCTATGGGCCTTCCCGAAGGGATAGGGGGCTTGCTTCTCATTGAAGTGGATGGAGACAAAGAATCTATTGTGCCGCAGGTCGAGAAGGTAAAAAAAATTGTTAAGGAGAAAAAAGGCGATCCGATGCGATGTGACACAGGACCTGCAGGAATCAGATAAACTCTGGCAGGCCCGGCGTGCCCTCTCTCAGGCCCTTTACACGATTAATCCTGTGAAGATTGCCGAAGATGTTGTGGTGCCCCGTTCCCATATACCAACGCTCATTCACGCTCTGGAAGCGATGGGGAAGAAATTCGGTGTTCCTATCTTAAGTTTCGGCCATGCAGGGGATGGTAATTTTCATGTGAACATCATGATCAAGGACACACCGGAAGAAAGGGCAAAAGCCGAAGAAGCAGTGAAGGAGATCTTCACCGAGGCAATACGCCTTGGTGGGACCTTATCAGGTGAGCACGGCATCGGAACATCAAAAGCCCCCTATCTTGGAATGGAACTTTCCACGGAAGTGCTTGACACATTGAAGGCAATTAAAAAACTCTTTGACCCCAATAATATCCTCAATCCGGGAAAAATATTTATATAGACAATCGCAGGGAACAGGCAGAGAGGGCGAGCGCCAGAGGCACTAAAAGCGCCGGTTTATCAAATATTAGTACTGATGGTTATGAGAGCTTAATCTTCTTCAGGATCGGGGAGGACTTCGATAATCTTCTGATACTCATTCATAACTTTTTTCGTAAAATGTGTTGAAGGCGCGGTATTGAGAGCGCCGATTTTCTTAACCTTCGAAGGGCCTGCATTGTATGCATGAAGGGCGGATGTAAGATTTTCAAACATGTCTATCAATTTTGAGAGGTAATTAACACCAATCTTAATGTTCTTTTCCGGCTCATGCAGGGACAGTGAGGTCACCTCTTCCACCTGCATACCGGTATCTTTCGCGATATATTTGGCCAGTGACGGTTTTACCTGGAGAAGCCCCCGGGCGCCTTTGCTCGAAATAGCTTCGTTTTGAAAGTTACTTTCTACTTTCATGACAGCAAGGACAAGACGGTAGTCGATAGCGTATTTCTGTGATTCTTCGTATACGCTGTTGGCAATAGTTTTCAGTTTTGCGTCTGTTGTTCGTATCTTTTCCCCCTTCAAGTATTGGACAGTCTTCGATACGATCATTGCTTTATTGGTATCATCTCCATCAATGACTATATTCGAAGAGGAGAGGACCGTGGATAGAGACATTAAAAAAAATATAATCGTTGCCGGAAGAACCATATGTTTGCTATGAATTGTCATGATGTAGAGGTATTTTATAGCCTGCAACAGATAATGTCAACCCCTAAAGTGTTTATATGTTCGTAACATATTGATACTAAATGTAATTTAATTTATCAGTTATTGACAGTATCACAACCATCTGATAAAAAAGTTGTATAAAAAGACATGACTTTTCCCGGTCCTACTTTTAAAAAATAGTAGATGAGAATGGCAAACCAATAGTTTATAATGATGAAATACGTGTTTTTTGTGAAAAGAAGATAAATACCCGATTCATGGAAACTTGATATTGTTGGGCATTATTCAAAAAGGGGTCCAGAATGGAACATATTATAAAAACAGTGCATGTTGTCTGTAAACGGGCAAAAGAAGACGCGATGAGGATTGCGGGAGAGCTTTGCGCAACATTCGGGAATACTCTCAATATTTGTGTTGAAGAAGAAACTGCACGAAAACTTGGATATGATAAAACATTTGAGATGGAACATGTCGGAGAGGGCGCCGATCTGATTATTGTTCTCGGAGGCGACGGGACGCTCTTGAACGTGTCAAGACATGGAAAGAGAAAAGAAGTGCCGATTCTCGGTGTAAATCTTGGAGGCCTTGGATTCCTGACGGAAACATCCGTAGAAGAACTGCCTGCAACGCTTGCGAAAGTACTCAAAGGTGATTTCGGCATCTCCAAGAGGATCATGCTCGATGTAAGTGTAAAAAGAGAAGGAGAGATCATCTTTTCAATCACTTTTCTCAATGATGCCGTGATCACGAAAGACGCCCTTGCACGGATCATTGATATTGAAACCTATGTAAACGACGAATATCTTACGACATACAAAGCTGACGGTCTTATTTTTTCAACACCGACGGGATCAACAGGATATTCCCTGGCGGCTGGCGGTCCTCTTATTTATCCGTCGCTTCCCAACATGATTCTGACACCCATCTGTCCCCATACATTGACCAACAGGCCCATTATACTTCCAGAGGGTGTTGAAGTGAGGGCACAACTGAAATCGAAAGAAGAGAAGGTCGTCTTGACCATTGACGGACAGGTCGGTTTTCCTCTTCAGTATGACGATGAGGTGACGATCAAGAAGTCGTCTCATACGGTAAATCTCATCAAATCTTCGTCAAGAGGATATTTTGAGATATTGAGAACAAAGTTGAAATGGGGTGCCCGTTAGGAATGTTGAGCTATCTCAGCGTAAAGGGTTTTGCTATCATCGATGAACTCAAGGTCGAGTTTGGAGAGGGGTTCAACGTAATAACAGGCGAGACCGGGGCAGGTAAATCGATCATCATAAACGCGTTGTCGACGCTCATGAATGTAAAGGTATCTCCTGATGTGGTGCGAAGCAGCGCCGCGCAAGCCGAAATAACGGGTCATTTTATAAACGGGTCGGAAGAATATATCCTGAAACGGATTGTCAGTAGTTCCGGCAGGTCCAGGGCATCTCTGAATGATGAGCCCGTTACCCTCACGAAGCTTGAATCGCTGGGAGGTATGTTGATCAGCATTTACGGCCAGAACGAATTTCAGCATCTGCTTGATAAAGAGAATTATACGACCATAATCGACAGCCTTCTTTCGTTGACCGATGAACAGAAGGCCCTGGCAGAGAAGGTTGATGCTCTCAGAAAAATAAGCATGGAACTGGACCGGAAAAAGAAAGAGGCTGAGGGCAGGGAAAAGGAAATAGAACTTCTTGAATTCCAAATTGACGAAATCGAGAAAAAAAATATCAGTGAAGGCGAGGAAGAAACGATCCGTGAAAGGCTCAAAATATTGAAAAACGCTGAAAAGATAAACGCTATTCTCGCGGAAATAGCAGAAGGCCTCCAGGGTGGAGACAATCCGGTGCAGGCATTGTTTAAACGGTCTGTCAATTTGCTCAAATCCTTCAGTACCATTGAAGCGATGGAGACCTTGAGAAAGAAGATTGAATCTGTTTCGTTTGATGTTGAAGATATTTTGCTGGAGATGAGAAGTGTGGAGAAGACGCTCCTCTTTGATCCCGAAGAGATGGAAAAACTGGAAGAGCGGCTGACAGACATTTTTAAATTGAAGGATAAATACGGCAAGACCTATGAAGAAATAATGAACTATGCCCGGTCGGCGCGAGAAAAACTCGCCTATCTGAGCGCTCTTTCAACGGATATCGAAGAGCTGGTAAAAGAGAAGGGAAGCCTTGAAGCAGAGGTGAAACGATGGCGCTGACGAGCTTTCTTTGAAGAGGAAGAAAGGGTCTTCGGGGATTGAAAGGGCCATCATCAACGAACTGGGATTTCTTTCCATGAAAGGCCTCCAGTTTAAAGTGATGATAACAGAAAAAGGGTTTGTTGATAGAGACGGAGCAGGATGATATGGAACTTATGATCTCCACAAATCCGGGAGAACCGCTGAAGCCCCTCAGGAAGGTGGCGTCTGGTGGAGAATTATCAAGGATTATGCTGGCCATTAAAAAGGTTATCGGCGGTGAAGAAGAAAAGACGCTTATTTTTGATGAAGTTGATGCCGGTATTGGTGGAAAGGTGGCCGATATGGTAGGCAGGAGATTGCAGGAACTTGCCCGAAAGCATCAGGTGCTCTGTATCACCCATTTGCCGCAAATCGCGGCATACGGGGACCATCACTTTCTCGTTGAAAAGGAATTCAAAAAAGAAGAGACGAAAACCAATATCAGGGAACTCTCAAAAGATAACCGGGTACGGGAGATTGCCCGTATGATGGGCGGTGAGACCATTACGGAAAAAACATTAGAAAGAGCAGAGGAGATGCTTGGCCATGATTAGAAAAGCGTGTATCGAAGATGTAAAGAAAATCCATAGTCTCATCAATATTTCCTCATCGAGTGGCGAGATGCTCGCGCGCCCTCTCGGTGAACTCTATGACAACCTGCGGGACTATTTTGTCTGTGAGGAAAAAGGGGAGATTATCGGTACCGGGGGGCTTCATATCTGCTGGGATGACCTTGCGGAGATACGTTCTCTTTGTGTAGCCGAGTCAGCGAGAAAGAAAGGTGTTGGCCGGATGCTTGTCGACGCCTGCATTGAAGAGGCGCGGCAGTTCAGGATCGGAAAAATATTTCTTCTTACATACAAGGTTGATTTTTTCGAAAAGTGCGCGTTTCATGTGACCGATAAAAAGATATTTCCGCAGAAGATATGGTCTGATTGTATACGATGCGCGAAATTTCCCGAGTGTGATGAAATAGCAATGATCAGGGAAATATGAAAAACAGGTAGCAGGTGGTAGGTGATAGGCAGTAGGCAGTAGGTAAAAAGTAGATGGCAATAGTAGTCGTAAATAAAGAAGACCAATGCTCTGTTTTGTCGATATAGAAAGGGTATAGAAATGGATTTTATAAAAACATATGATGCCATTGAAAATGTGTTCGACAGTTGCGAGCTTTACTATCATAAAGAACGGAGCAAAAAATTCGAAAGTAAAGAACGTGAGATCTGTTGCATCGAAATTAAAGAAGAGGAGGGTATGGCATTAAGGGCAATCAAAGACCATAAGATGATCTTTACCTATACTTATGACCGTGATAATGCGCCGGAAGCGCTCTTGAAAAATGCGATGGCTCTTCTGCCGCACATGGAAGGAGATGATGACAGGTTTTTTTCCGGTAAGCAAGATGATTATCCGGTCCTTCCTTTTTACGATGAAAAAAGTCTAAAGATTGACGATGCACAAAAAACAGCGCTCCTCATGGATATGGAATCCACCATCAGAGATTACGACAAGAGGATCGTTACGGTGAGAAACTGTGAACTCCAGGAAATAGAATATGAGGTAAAAATCAGAAACTCCAAGGGGTTGACCGCGGAAGGAAGAAAAACCCTATACACGCTCTCTGCCCTTTGTGTGGCGAAAGATCAGGACGAGGTTTCATGGTATGACTGGTCATGGTCGCACAGTTTAAATGCATTAGATGGAAAAAAGCTGGCCAAGGAAATTGCTCAGAAAACAATTTCCTTTCTTTCCGGCAAGCAGATCGATACAGGCATTTATGAAGGTATTTTAGCGCCCCAAGCCGCGTGTGATATGCTGGGTATTCTTTCCGACGCGTTTCTTTCTGAAAACCTGTACAAAAACAAGACGAGATTGAAGGCAAAGGAAGGCACGAAATGTTTTTCAGATGTTCTTACTATAATAGATTCAGGTAAAATGGGTATTGACGGTTTTCCTTTTGACGGTGAAGGCATACCGTCTCAAGAGAACCTTGTTGTGAACAATGGATATTTTGAAACCTTCCTCTATGATTCATATTATGGGCGTAAATATGGTGTCGATTCAACGGGCAACAGTACCAGGTCAGGCATTAAGGAACCGCCCAAATGCGGCTCAAGAGGAACTTTTATCAGACAGGGCGAAAGAGATATCAGAGACATGTTATCAAGAGGAGTCATTATAGAAGAATTGATGGGTGCCCATACGGCAAATCCTATAACAGGAGACTTTTCTCTCGGCGCCGTAGGATATATATGCAAAAATGGTGAAAGAAGACCCTTTCAGGGGGTCATTTTTTCCGGAAATGTATTCGAATTATTGAAAAACGTCAAGGAAGCAGGGAATGACCTCAGATTTTATGGGGTTTTTGGTTCTCCGTCACTTTTTATAGAAGGCATAAAAATAAGCGGAATGAAGTATGCATAATGTTTCTGGTCCTGGGACCGTTCTGAAGTAGTCAAAATGGCCCCGATTATCAACAAACTGAAAGAATGCGACTCTGAGTAATTGCTATGTTACAGTCCAACAGAAACAGATGTTTGACCAGGTATTACCTGATTCGATATCGCCCTCATGTTCATGGAAAAAAATCAGGATCTTTTTGATATTACAGCAAGATTGTTAAAAAAGTTGAAGAAAGTTTTTAAAGAGACGAGGCCAGATTTTGGTACTGGCTCAAGGTGATACCTGATTACACTAATATGGAATGTATGAATAAACCTTCACCATTACAGTCCAGTGTGTAGGCTATTACATACATTTATCACTTTATAATCAAGCTTATTGTATTATTACACCATATTATATCAGCAACTTACCTCCATTGGACTTAGTTGGCATGTAATTTGCTTTAAATTAAGACAAGAATTCAACCGAGGAGAATATCGTTTTTGAAGAAAATATTAAATGACTTGGTAAATATATTTAGAAATAAAACTGAACATCGCAAAACAGATTTCAAGAAAAACAGGAGACTTTACCGATTCGGCATTATTGCTTTCTGCTGCCTTGCCTTTGGAATATCGTTCCTTTTTTCTCAAGGTATCCTTTATGCCGCTCAGGTGACCCTGGCCTGGGATGCATCAAGCGGAGCTGTCGGCTATAAAATTTACTATGGAACAGCAAGCCATAATTATTCTTCAGTTATTGATGTCGGGAACGTCAGAACGTATACATTCACCAACCTCGTTGATGGCAGAACATATTATTTCGCTGCTACTGCTTACGATAGCTCTAATTATGAAAGTGACTATTCTTCAGAAGTAAGCTACAACAGTACTACTACGACGACACCAACAAGCTATACTATCACTGCCTCAGCGGGAACAGGGGGAACGATTTCCCCGTCAGGGAGTGTGAGCGTAACCTCCGGGGCAAGCAGGACCTTTACAATTACACCAAATAGCGGATACACAATCAGTAATGTTATCGTTAATGGTTCTTCCGTAGGTGCGGTCAGTTCCTATACCTTTTCCAATGTGACGGCAAACCGCACAATAGCGGCAACTTTCGCGGCTACGACCACAACACCAACAAGCTATACTATCACTGCCTCAGCGGGAACAGGGGGGACAATTTCCCCGTCAGGAAGTGTGAGCGTAACCTCCGGGGCAAGCAGGACCTTTACAATTACACCAAATAGCGGATACACGATCAGTAATGTCACCGTTAATGGTTCTTCTGTAGGTGCAGTCAGTTCCTATACCTTTTCCAATGTTACGGCAAACCGCACAATAGCGGCAACATTCGCAGCTACAAGCCAGACACAGACTTATACCCTCAGCACTACCACCACAGGAACGGGAACAGGAACAATAACCAGAAATCCAACAGGCTACAACCTTCAGTGCCGGGACAGCCGTGACTCTTACAGCCATAGCAAACGCGAACTCTACGTTTACAGGATGGACAGGGGCATGTTCGGGAACAAGTACAACCTGCCAGGTCACGATGAACTCAAACACCAGTGTAAGCGCTGCATTTACGCTCAGATCTTCCCCAACTTCCGGTGATTTCAACAACGATGGAAGACCGGACATTCTCTGGAGAAACACCTCTACAGGGGCTAACATGGTCTGGTATATGAACGGAACGAAGTGGCATCTCAGGCTTCTCTTCCTTCCCTCTCTACCGCCTGGACACTTGCGGGTACCGGTGATTTCAACAACGATGGAAGACCGGACATTCTCTGGAGAAACACCTCTACAGGGGCCAACATGGTCTGGTATATGAACGGGATCACAATGGTATCTTCCGCTTCTCTTCCTTCCCTTACTACCGCCTGGACACTTGCGGGTACCGGTGATTTCAACAACGATGGAAGACCGGACATTCTCTGGAGAAACACCTCTACAGGGGCCAACATGGTCTGGTATATGAACGGGATCACACGGATATCTTCCGCTTCTCTTCCTACCGTGAGTGACACAAACTGGCAGATTGTTGGTACCGGTGATTTCAACAACGATGGAAGACCGGACATTCTCTGGAGACACTCTACTGGTCTCAACGCTGTCTGGTGTATGAACGGGACGACAATGGCAGATTCCATTCCTCTTCCTGCTGTTGACACAAACTGGCAGATTGTGGGCGTAGGTGATTTCAACAACGATGGGAGGCCGGACATTCTCTGGAGACACTCTTCTGGTCTCAACGCCGTCTGGTATATGAACGGGACAACACCGGTATCTTCCGTTTATCTTACTGGTGTCTCCGACACAAACTGGCAGATTGTGGGAAACTAAGATAATCACCTTTATCCGGAAAGGACTCTACCCCATGAAAAAGGTTACCGATATTTTTAAGATATCCCGTTGAAACCAGCACACAAGCGAAACGATCCGGAAAGGCACATATAACCCGAAACCGGATGTTGAGATCTACCTCTCTCAGATCAGAAAAATTACCGATAAGAGACCTTTGTATAGTTGCAGAGGGATAACTTCTCAGCCGAATCGTGAACGGGAAGAAGGGATAAACCATAAGCGGATATACCGGATTATGAGAATCAATCACCTGCTCTTAGCAAAATACGCATGAAGACTTCACGTCTGCATACAGGAACGATCATTACTCTTACCGACAACATGCTCTGTAGTTCATGTCAGATGGCTTCGAGATACTCTGTTTTAATGGAGACAGGGTACGGGTTGTCTTTGTTCATGGATGTTTCAGATCGTGAAGTTATGAGCTATACAGCCACGACAAAAGGAATTACTGTCGAGATGGTAAAGGACCTCATAGCAGACTGGATCAAGTATCGTTTTGGGGCGGTTGAACGGAAGCGACATTTTTCTTTACGGTAAGAAATATCATATTATTCTTGACTTAGGTTTTTTTTACTGTCATTATGTATATGTTCAGTGGTTGAACATATCAAAAATTATTGTTGTTTCCTGGTATTTTAAACACACCGTATGGCGGTAGCCTGTTAAAATAATTCAATGAACGAAGCTCAATTCAAAACTCTAAGAGAATTATCCGCAGAAGGTACAGTTTCACAGCGTGACCTCTCAAAAAAAGTAGGTTTAAGCCTTGGCAGCATCAACTATATCATGAAGGAATTAATCAAGAAGGGATATGTCAAAACCCAACGGTTCAAGAACTCCAGTAATAAAGCCGCCTATATTTATGTTCTTACACCTCATGGAATTAATGCTCGTATTCAGCAAACTCAAGTATTTTTGAGCAAAAGATGGAAGAATACGAGCAGTTGAAACGTGAGATTGATGAATTGAAAGATGAGTGCAAAGTCCAGGAAAGGTCACGATAATTGGATGTCACAGATTTTAGCAGGAGAATAAGGACTGGATGAATAGGCAGGAACATTGGACAACAATTATAAGGCCAGTCAGTGGTTGGCTCAATTTCAATTTGAGGGAGCTTTGGCGTTACCGGGACCTAATTGTACTCTTTGTCAGGCGAGATTTTGTGGCTATTTACAAGCAGACCATTCTGGGGCCGCTCTGGTTTTTGATTCAGCCATTATTTTCCACGTTAGTTTTTACCGTCATTTTTGGTAAGATCGCCCATATACCAACCGATGGAATGCCACCCATGCTCTTTTATATGGCTGGAATTGTTGCCTGGAATTATTTTGCCGGCTGCATGACCAATACGGCCAATACGTTCACTGCCAACGCAAATATCTTCGGTAAGGTCTATTTTCCGCGTCTTGCAGTGCCTATATCAGATGTCATCATCAATCTTGCTACATTTACTATTCAGTTTGTACTTTTTCTTTGTTTTCTGTTCTACTTTATGCTGCGCGATGTCCCCATACATCCATCAGCATGGATTTTGTTGACACCCCTGCTGATGGTCCAGATGGGTATTCTCGGCCTTGGCATCGGCATTATTGTCTCATCCTTAACCACAAAATACCGTGATCTGACCTTTGTTGTCGGGTTTGGAACACAACTTGGGATGTACGCAACACCGATAGTCTATCCTATGTCACAGATCCCGGAGAAGTGGCAGTGGCTTTACGCGCTTAACCCAATGGCTGCGGTGGTTGAAACCTTCAGATACGGGTTTTTAGGGGCTGGTTCTTTAAATACAAAGTCCCTGTTAATAAGTCTTTGTATTACCTTGATTTTGTTTGGGATCGGCATTGTTCTTTTCAGCAGGATTGAGAAGACGTTTCTGGACACGGTATAAGCGAGTATGAGCGACACTGTTGTAAAGGTTGAAAATATCATTAAAGAATATCGCCTTGGCACTATCGGCCATGGTACGCTCTATCGTGATCTGCAGAGCTTTAGTGCAAAGCTGCTGGGCAAGGAAGATCCTAATTCGAAAATAAACTCAGCCGGTTGTAGAGTTCGGAACGGTACATTTAAAGCCCTTGATGATGTTTCGTTTGAGGTCAAACAGAGTGATGTGCTTGGGGTAATCGGGCGCAATGGTGCGGGCAAATCAACGCTGCTCAAGATTGTCTCACGAGTTACGGCACCAAGCAGTGGATCGATAAAGATCAAGGGACGTGTGGCAAGTTTGCTGGAAGTGGGAACGGGTTTTCATCCCGAACTGACTGGCAGGGAAAATATATTCCTGAATGGGACCATCCTGGGGATGAGAAAAACTGAAATCAAAAGGAAATTGGACAGTATTGTGAGTTTTTCTGGTGTGGAACAATTCTTGGACTCTCCTGTCAAGCGCTATTCCAGCGGAATGTATGTACGCCTTGCTTTTGCCGTGGCAGCCCATCTGGAGCCGGAGATTCTCCTTGTCGATGAAGTTCTGGCGGTAGGAGATATCCAATTTCAAAAACAATGTCTGGGGAAAATGAAAGAAATCAGCGAGGGAGGACGTACAGTCATTTTTGTTAGTCACAGCTTACAAACAATATCATCGCTTTGCGAGAAGTGTCTTCTGTTAGAGGAGGGTAGGATCAAACGGTTTGGCACTACCACTGAAGTTGTTCTGGAATATTTGGGCGGAGGTGGAAGCAGCCGTGCTGATTTTATGAATTTAGGAAAAGTTGTTGGAGACAGTTTTGTACAGTTATTGATGGGTGAAGTAATCAACAATGACCAGGAACCGGTAAATGAGATAGATATAAGGGAGCCATTAGCTATACGCATGTGTTTCAGAGTACTCCAAGGCTCTGCAATTCGTTACATTCCAAACTTTCATTTTATTATTCCTGGCGGCGCATATGCATTTGTCTCATCTCCACAAAAACTTGATCGTTTGTCGTCTGGAGATTATGGAGCTACTTGCTATATACCGGGAAATTTCTTGAATGAAGGAGCTTACTATGTAGGTCTGGCGATAACTTCATATGAACCAGGGCTTACAATCCACTTTTTTGAACCAGGCGTACTGACTTTTAATATTAAAGATCCAATGGATGGTTCGGTAGGAAGATATGGTTTTGGATATGCGAATGTGATGCCCGGCGTTGTGAGGCCTCAACTCGATTGGGAGGTACAAAAACTAACATGAAAGCTGTAATTCTAGCCGGTGGCCTTGGAACAAGGATCAGCGAAGAAACCTACCTGAAGCCCAAGCCGATGATTGAGGTGGGTGGAAAGCCGATCCTCTGGCATATCATGAAGATATACTCTACCCACGGTGTAAATGATTTCATCATCTGCTGCGGTTACAAGGGGTATATCATCAAAGAGTATTTTGCTAATTATTTTTTGCATATGTCTGATGTCACCTTTGACATGACGAGTAATCGAATGGAAGTACATCAGCAACACGTAGAACCATGGCGTGTAACACTAGTCGATACCGGTGAGGATACATTGACTGGTGGTCGCCTCAAACGCGTTGGCAACTATCTTAAGAATGAAGAAGCTTTCTGCTTTACCTATGGCGACGGTATTGCCGATATCGATATTACTGCAGAACTTGCATTTCACAAGGATCATGGTAAACTGGCGACCGTTGTGGCAGTTAAACCACCGGGGCGTTATGGCGCGCTACAGCTTGATAATAGGCAGGTAACTGGATTCTCTGAAAAACCGCGTGGTGACGGCGGTCTGATCAACGGAGGTTTTTTTGTCCTTTCTCCCCGATGTATTGATCTGATACATGGCAATTCCAGTAGCTGGGAAGGGGAGCCTATCAACCGATTGGCTGAAATGGGTGAATTAATGGCATTTGAACATAGCGGATTCTGGCAGCCAATGGATACGCTCAGGGACAAGAACCATCTTGAGGAACTTTGGGACAGTGGTAAGGCCCCATGGAAGGTCTGGTAATGCAGCAGTTTGATAATATTTATCATAACCGGCGTGTTCTGGTTACCGGATATACCGGATTCAAAGGGAGCTGGCTTACACTCTGGTTACAGGAGATGGGGGCGAGTGTCAGTGGGATTGCCCTTGCGCCTGATACCCATCCCAACCATTGGGATCTTCTGAAACTGGATATACAGGAAAACCGGATTGATATCCGCGATAGTGCTGTTGTGGAAAAATGCCTGGATAGTATAAAGCCGGAGATTGTTTTTCATCTTGCTGCCCAACCTCTGGTTCGGCGTTCATATCAGGATCCGCTGGAGACATGGTCAACCAATGTAATTGGTACAGCAAATCTGCTTGAAGCTTGTCGGAACACATCAGGAGTTAAGGCAGTTGTAGTTGTCACAACAGATAAGGTTTATGAGAATAATGAATGGCCGTGGGGATACCGCGAAACGGACCGTCTTGGGGGACATGATCCTTACAGTGCCTCGAAAGCAGCAACAGAACTGGTTGTAAACAGTTTTCGTAAATCATTTTTTTATGTTCCATCTTCTCTATTTCTGTCCACAGCACGTGCCGGAAATGTTATCGGCGGCGGCGACTGGTCGGCAGATCGGTTGATACCTGACCTGGTACGTGCTGTTCAAACGGGCAACTCACTGGAAATACGTTCCCCCCTTGCAACAAGGCCATGGCAGCATGTGCTGGAATGTCTCAGTGGTTACCTGTTGTTAGGCCAAAAACTGCTTGAGGGGCAGTCTGAATTTGCCGATGCATGGAACTTTGGGCCGGAACAGGTTAGCAACAGGACAGTTTCCGAAGTTCTGACAAGTATAAAAAGCTACTGGCCGCAGATAAACTGGCATCAGACAACGGATGCCCAGCCACACGAGGCCAACCTTCTTTATTTGGACAGTTCCAAAGCAAAAAAACAGTTGCAGTGGCAATCGGTCTGGGCGCTGGAGGAAGGACTTGCAGCTACTGCTCAATGGTACAGCGCATTTATTGAAGACAAAAGGATTCTTAGTCGACAGCAGTTGATAACATTTGTTGAAGCTGCTTCAGATAAAGGTTTAAGTTGGGTTACAGAATGAAAATTGTTTCAACTCCAATTTCGGGTGTATCTTTGGTGGAAACGACCCCGTATCGTGATGAACGGGGACATTTTTATCGGGCCTTTTGCCACCGTGAGTTGGCTCCAATCATTGGTAATCGTCAAGTTGAGCAGATTAATATTTCGCGAACTGACACGGTCGGTGCTATACGCGGCATGCATTTTCAGCGTAAGCCTCATGCAGAGATGAAACTTATCCGATGTATTAAGGGAAAGATTTGGGATGTTGCTGTCGATCTGCGGAAAGGCTCAGATACTTACTTACAGTGGTATGCGATTGAATTAAGTGCGAAAGACTGTACTATGTTTGTGATTCCTGAAGGATGTGCCCATGGTTTTCAGGTACTAGAGCCGGAAAGTGAACTATTTTACCTCCATACTGCCAGCTACTCGGCAGAATCAGAGGGTGGAGTTCGTTTTGATGACCCTTTGGTTTCGATCAGGTGGCCATTGCCGGTATCAGATGTATCAGACCGTGACAAGTCACATCCGTTTCTTCAGTCAAGTTTTTCAGGTTTACTCATATGAACTGTCGCCATTGTCATACTCTGCTTGAACAGACATTTCTTGATCTTGGATGTGTTCCACCCTCAAATGCCTATCTTACAGCGCAAGAGCTTTCCATGCCTGAACTGTGTTTTCCGTTGAAGCTAAAGGTATGCACTAACTGCTGGCTGGCACAGACAGAGGATTATGCTCGTGCCGATGAGTTGTTTAAATATGATTATGCCTATTTTTCCTCAACGTCGACCAGTTGGCTCGCACACGCGGCCCACTATACAAACATGATTATCAATAAACTGGAATTGAATGCAAACAGTTTTGTAATCGAAGTTGCTTCTAATGATGGCTATTTGCTTAAGAATTTTGTGGCAGTTGGTATCCCTTGTCTGGGTATTGAGCCAACTGCCGGAACTGCTGAGGCCGCTGAGGGACTGGGCATACCCGTTGTGAGGGAATTCTTTGGGCTTGAATTGGCAAGAAAGCTCATCATAGAAGGGAAACAAGCTGATCTGATAGTGGGTAACAACGTTTTTGCCCATGTACCGGATATCAATGATTTTACAGCGGGACTGAAGGCTGTTCTGAAACCGAGTGGCGTAATAACCCTTGAATTCCCGCATCTAATGAAGCTGATAGAGCTGGTTCAGTTCGATACGGTGTATCATGAGCATTTTTCATATCTTTCTCTGCATGCAGTGCAGCGTATTTTTGAGCAATCCGGTCTCAGAATATGGGATGTGGCAGAGTTGCCCACCCATGGCGGCAGCCTAAGGATTTATGCCTGTCACCAGAATGATACACGCGATAATACCGTTGCAGTCAGTAAGCTTTTAGAGGAAGAAAGAAGTTTTGGCATGTGCACGTTAACAACTTATCAGGGACTTCAGGCAAAAGCGAATAAGCTTAAAAACGATTTGTTGGCATTTTTACTGGAAAAGAAAAAAGCTGACAAGACTGTTGTTGCCTACGGTGCTGCTGCCAAGGGGAATACTTTGTTAAATTATGCAGGGGTAAGGCCAGATCTACTGCCATACGTCTGCGATGCTGCACCCTCCAAGCAAGGTAAATTCCTGCCCGGTAGCCATATACCCATTGTTGCACCATCACTGCTGCGGGAACATAGACCAGATGTCGTATTGATACTTCCTTGGAACATTGCTGAAGAAGTTATCGTTCAGCACGGTTATGTTCGCGAATGGGGCGGGAAATTTGTAACCGCAGTGCCGCTGTTACAGGTCATTTAGGAACGCATTGTGAAGATAGCAGTTACCGGGGCAAGCGGGTTCATCGGTCGTCATGTGTTGGCAGAACTTGCGTGTACTCAAACGGAGATTGTTGCTGTTACACGTGACCAAAGACATTTACAAAATTTATCCGCACATATACATGTAGTTGAAATGGACATTTCTTCGCCGAGGACAGATTGTTTTGCGCAAATGGGACATCCGGATGCACTAATACACCTTGCTTGGGATGGCTTACCAAACTATAAATCATTGCACCACTTTGAATTGGAACTACCAAGACACTATCATTTTCTTAAGAAGATGATTGAGGCAGGCCTTACTTCCTTGTTGGTTACAGGAACCTGTTTTGAATATGGCATGCAATCAGGGGCATTATCTGAGGACACACCAACGTTTCCGATAAACGCGTATGGGTTTGCGAAAGATTGTCTTCGCAAACAGTTGGAATTTCTTCGTTGTGAACGCACTTTTTCAATGATATGGGCACGCCTTTTTTATACCTATGGCGAAGGTCAATCAGCCACCTCGCTCTATCAACAACTTCTGGCTGCTGAGTCGCGTGGCGATAGAAGCTTTGACATGTCTGGCGGGGAACAATTACGAGATTATCTCCCTGTTACGGTGGTGGCGCAATTGATTGTAGAATTAGTAATGAGACGAGCCAATGCCGGGGTAGTCAACATATGCTCTGGGCGACCTATCAGCATACAACGGCTGGTCGAAGGGTGGATAAACGAAAATAAATGGGGTATTAAAATGAACCTTGGCAAGTATCCATATCCGGATTATGAACCAATGGTGTTTTGGGGTGATCGTCAGCGCCTCGATTCTATTTTGGGGAAACAATAATGTACCATGAATTATTTAGGGTAGAGGGTCTTCCTGTATTTCAGAACAAGATGTTTCCCGATCAGGCGACTGCCATGGCGTGTCTGAGAGGCGATGTTATTCTGGTTCAGAACACAAAGACTGGATTGATATTCAATAGTGTGTTTGATGAGGCACTGCTCAAATATAATTCTGATTATCAGAATGAACAAGCTTGTTCGGATGTGTTCCGGAACCATCTTTATAACGTAAAGGAGATTATTCAGAGGTATTTTCATGATAAATCACTTATTGAGGTTGGATGTGGTAAGGGATATTTTTTGGAGTTGTTGCACGAGGAAGGCTATTCTATCTCTGGCATTGATCCAGCTTATGAAGGAATGAACCCGAATATCATCAAAGCATTTTTTGATGACAAATCAGGGATCTCGGCAGAAGGCATTATATTGCGCCATGTTTTGGAGCATATGCCTAATCCGATTGAATTTCTTTTCAAAATTGCTAAAGCAAACGGTGGCAAAGGGTTAATATATATTGAAGTGCCCTGTTTTGATTGGATATGCCAAAAGAGGTTATGGTTTGATATCTATTACGAGCATGTTAATTACTTTCGGCTTGCGGACTTTCGTAGAATATTCGACAATATTGTTGATTTTGGACATGTTTTTGGGGGGCAGTATTTATACATAGTAGCTGATATTGCCTCTTTAAAAAAGCCATTTTGGAAAGAAAACGATCGAGTTTTTTTCCCATCTGATTTTCTTACATGTGTTGAGTCCTTGGCTGCCTCTGTAAAAGGAAAAGTGAATGCTGTTTGGGGTGGAGCTTCCAAAGGCGTAATCTTTGCACTCTATATGGAGAGGGCAGGGGTCAATATTGATTTTGTTATTGATATTAATCCCGCTAAACAGGGGAAATATCTGCCAATAAACGGTTTAAAAGTATCAACACCGGATGAGGCGATGAATATGTTGCATGCGGGAGATAACATCTTTGTCATGAATTCGAATTATTTAGATGAAATTATTGATCTCTCAGGGAATAAGTATCATTATATAAGGGTGGATTAGAATGACTTTTAGTGATGAGGTGGTGGAGAGAATTAGAGAACTTAGCTGGGATAAGGAACTAAAGAAGTGTGCTCGGGATTTTATGAAAGCATCTCTCGCTCCTCAATATTCTTATAATTTTTCCTGGCTTGGTCGTCCAATTATACAGTATCCCCAAGATATCATTGCGATGCAGGAAATTATCTGGCAAGTACGTCCTGATCTTATTATTGAGACCGGGATAGCACATGGTGGTTCGCTGATCATGAGTGCTTCCATGCTAGCACTGTTAGACTATTGCGACGTTGTGAAAGCTGGACAAGCTATCGATCCTACAGGCAATAAAAGGCGAGTACTCGGCCTGGATATTGATATACGTGCACATAACCGGCAAGCGATTGAAGCCCACCCCATGGCGCATATGATAGATATGATTCAAGGATCCAGTATTGCGCCGGACATAATTACCGAAGTTCGCAATCGCGCAAAGGACTATGAATGCATCCTTGTCTGCCTCGATTCAAACCATACTCACGCACACGTTTTGGCAGAGTTGGAAGCATATGCTTCACTTGTTTCAGTCGGTAGCTATTGCTGTGTTTTTGATACCATAATTGAAGATATACCAAAAGAATTATCGGGCAATCGTCCATGGGGACCTGGTGATAATCCAAAGACTGCGGTTTGGAGTTATCTTAAGAACCATCCAGAATTTGAGATTGATAAGAATATTCAGAACAAACTCTTAATAACAGTTGCGCAAGACGGATATTTGAAGAGGGTAAGCTGAACATCGCCAAGACTGAAAAGCCATTGGTGAGCGTAGGAGTGCCTACGTATAATCGTCCCGATGGATTACGGAGAACGTTAGAGTATATAACAAAACAGACATACGCCAATCTGGAAATCATCATTTCGGACAACGCATCGTTTACTCCCGAAACAAAACTGATTGCAAATGAGTTTCTGTCGAGCGATTCAAGAATTAAATATTTTAGGCAGGAAGAGAATATTGGAGTGTTTCAAAACTTTAAATTTCTGTTCGATAAAGCAACCGGTGATTATTTCATGTGGGCGGCAGATGATGATGAATGGATGCCGGAGTTTATAGAATTGTGTATAGAGTTATTTGATAATGACACTTCGTTGGTTTGTCCACAAATGGAATTGGTATGGCGGCTCAGCAACAAAAAAGATCCCATAAAGTTGCCTGATCTTAATAAATGTGTTTCAACATATGAGAGGATTAGCGCTTTCTTAAAGTGTGCTGCACCGAGTATGATATACGGTTTGCATAGACGAGCAAGTCTTAACTCTTTGGCTGCCTTTACGAGGGTATTTGATTTTTATGACTGCGCGCTAATGATACGTATTTTGTCGCAATCAAATGTCAGAATCTGTGACAAAAAATTGTATGCAGCAGGTATTGATGATAGTGAGTATAAAGTTAAGCCTAAGAACGCGTCGGCTAAATCGAGATTAGAGTATTTGCCGTTTATTTTATATACATTGAAATCTATAAGTAATTCGGATATTGCGATTAGACAAAAAATTATTTTAATTTGCGCACTTTTGCAGTTTTCAAATACTAACTACATCCATCATGAGTCAGGCTATAATCAAACCCCCATCTACAGAAAAATAGAGTTACATCTAATTATTAACTTTAATAAAATATTAAATATATTACACAAGATACTAATTTGTGGTGGTGCTAATGCTGGATAGATTGCTTAAATATGTTAGGCCTAACAGAGATGGCAAAACAAGTTATGCTCAGTCCGGTGAAGATCTAATTGCAGATTTTATTTTGACAAATTTAAAAATTAATAATCCAATTTATCTGGACATCGGTGCCCATCATCCCACCTATCTGAGTAACACATATTTATTTTATAAAAAAGGATCATTTGGAGTTTGTATTGAACCGGATCCTGAGCTTTATGCAAAAATCAAGAAAAAGCGTAAGAATGATTTATGCATAAATGCAGGCATTGGGATCAACTCTGCTTCTGAGGCAGATTTCTACATAATGAGCACAAGAACCCTGAATACCTTTTCAAGAACAGAGGCTGAACGCTATCAGAGCTATGGAAGGCAAACAATTGACAAAGTTGTCAAAATACCATTGATGACGATTAATGATATTCTGGACAATTTCATAGGTAAAGAGTTGAATTTTGTTTCTCTTGATGTTGAAGGTTTAGATTTTGAAATTATCAAGGCATTCGATTTTGATAAGCAACGTCCGGAAGTTATTTGCATAGAAACAATAACTTATACTGAAGATAATTCTGAAGAAAAAGAATATCCAATAATCGAATATATGCTTGAAAACAGCTATATGGTTTATGCAGATACATACATCAATACTGTTTTTGTAGATAAACAGAAATGGAAAAACAGGTAAGCGGTAATTACTTGTTAACCTTGGTTTAGATATCGAACATTAAGTCAGCTATGAGTTATCTAAAGAAATACAATTAATTTTGGTTGCCAAAAAGAGTTGATAATGTTGATGGCACGTAAAATATTAAATAAATTGTTTGAAAAACAATTCGCTCCCGACGAGGTCGTTAATTTTAATGCCAGGGCCAGAAATGCCTGGGTTGCTGATAAAGCGAGTAAGCTGAAACAGGGTGTCAAGGTTTTAGATGCCGGTGCTGGCGAATGTCAATATGCACCCCTTTTCCGACATTGTGACTATAAGACACAAGATTTTTCCCAATACTCCGGTACACCATCTGGTATATTGGCAGAGGAGTGGCGATACGGGAAAATCGATTATGTATGTGATATTGTGAATATTCCCGTGCCGGACGAATCTTTTGATGTTGTGCTGTGCACAGAGGTTTTGGAACATGTACCCAGACCGATTGAGACGATTAAAGAACTGGTGAGAGTGCTGGCAGCCAATGGCACCCTTCTCTTGACAGCACCACTTTCAAGTGGAATTCATCAGCAGCCTTATCATTATTATGGTGGTTACTCACCGTATTTTTATAATAAATTCCTACCTGAATTAGGTCTAGACATTATAGAGATTAAACCTAATGGCGGGCTTATGAAACACGTTGCTCAGGAGGTATCGAGAGTTGGCCGAGTCCTTGAAGAACGTGCACCAGAAAAACTCTCTATATTGTTAAAGTATTCACTAATGTGCTGGTTACCAAAATTATTAGCAAAAATTGATGAAGAAGTTTTCATTGAAGAATTTACTGTCGGATATATGGTTGAAGCAAAAAAGGCAAATAATGAAAGTAGTGCTTTGGCATGAAGATATTAAATCAGGATGAACCACCATTATTTCATGAAATGCTTATTAGTGTGATTCTTCCCGTCTTTAACGGAGCTCAGTATTTACGTGAAGCAATTGATAGCATACTTGCGCAATCGTATGAAAACTTTGAGTTGATTATTATTGATGATGGATCCACAGACAATTCCGCTTCAATCGTTTCAACTTATGCTGATCCGCGGATTCGTTTTTATTCACAAGAGAACCAAGGGCTTGCGGGTGCTCTCAACAAGGGAATTACTCTCGCGAAAGGTGCATATATTGCCCGGCAGGACCAGGATGACGTATCGTTGCCCGATCGTTTTTCGAAGCAGGTAGCCTTTTTGAACGCTAATCCCGATTACGGCATGGTAGGGACGTGGGCGGCGATCTGGGAAGAGACGAAACCAACAGAGCGCTTTCACAAACACTCTGTGGATAACATCTCACTGAAATTTGACCTCCTGTTTGATAATGCCTTTGTCCACAGTTCGCTCATGATCCGAAGGACGGTCTTCAGTGAGGTGGGGATATACAGTATTGATCCGAATCGACAGCCTCCCGAAGACTATGAACTGTGGTCGCGAGTAGCTAGAAAATTTCGGGTTGCTAATATCCCGGAGGTCCTGCATGTCTACCGGGAGATGCCCCGGAGCATGTCGCGCACTGGAAACAACCCGTTCCTCCAGCACCTGCTGAAAATCAATGTGGAGAATCTGGCGTGGGCCACGGAAGGCCGTTATTCAAACCAATCATTGCAAGACCTCGCCGCTCTTATTCACGGAGCTTATCCGCATTTCACTGGAGAAACATCCTGGAAAGAGGTGGTTTCGATAGTTCGCGAGGCTGCACGTTTTTTGTGTGATCAAGAAAGTGTTGAGCACAATGCTATTCAGGACAAGGTTCGCTTTCGCATCAATAGCCTGCGATATCACTACAATCAGGCAAGATACTTTGGATTTCTGGGGGATTCGGGGAGGCGTGCTTTGACGGGCATTATCCGTGCCGGTAAGACGCTGCTTCAAAAAACATGGAAACAAGGCCTCAGATGATGAAATGTTGCTGCGTCATAGGGGGAACAGGATTTATCGGTTCTTTTGTGGTGAACGTTCTTCTGAGTGAGGGAAGAAAAGTTATTGTAGTGGGAAGGAACGAACATCCCACAAGGCACCTTCCAGATAACGTTAAATATATCCCTGGTGATTTTGGGGATACATACTTCCTAAGAGGTGTTCTGACGGAGTGTTGATGAGATTATCGACCTTGCATATGCCACTGTTCCAAAAACTAGCTATGAAAATCCGGTCAATGACATTCTCGCGAATTTGCCGAATGCTGTAAACCTGCTCGAAGTGGCAAGTAAATTTAAACTGAAGAAAGTGGTCTTGGTTTCTTCGGGTGGTGTGATTTATGGGCCCACTGACCAGGTGCCAATCAATGAGGAACATGTGACAAATCCTATTTCGCCATATGGTATTACAAAACTTGCTATTGAAAAGTACGCGCAAATGTTTCATATGATACATGATTTACCTGTGGTATGCGTAAGACCGGGGAATGCCTACGGAGAAACACAGAAACCCTTTGTCGGCCAGGGTTTTGTCGCAACCGCAATAGCATCTATCCTTGCGGGAAAGGAACTGAAACTTTATGGAAAATCAGGAACAGTCCGCGATTATATCTATGTTAATGATATTGCCCGCGGGATTGTCGCCGCACTGATACATGGACGACCAGGTGATGCATATAATATCGGGAGTGGAGAAGGGAAAAGTAACAAGGATATTCTCGAAGCCCTCCAGCCCCTTGCAAGAGCAGAGGGACTGGAAATAAAGCTGAATACACTCCCGCTTCGTAAATATGATGTTCCGATAAACGTGCTTGATAGCTCAAAACTTTACCATTGTGCGGGCTGGAAGACACAGGTTTCTTTTAACGAAGGTATTAGAAAGACTTGGGATTGGTTCAATAGCAAACAGAAAAAATATACCTGAGACAAATAAATCGCCGGTGAAGAGGATGGAGAGGCATGAAAAGTATACTTGATCTTCTAAAAAATAAAATGAAAAGTGCAAGTTTTTCGCGTGAAGATGCGGTTGTTAACCCTTTATGCTGTGAGTTTGAAGTTAACAATTGGGTAATATCTGATTTCATTATACATAAACTGGTGCCTATTGTGGGAGTACATCCTTATCCAATCAATGAACAGTGTCTCATGGTAGCATCTGTCTGCACTTTAAAGCCCACTCATATATTTGAATGGGGAACAAATCTTGGAAAATCCGCAAGAATATTTTATGAAGTTGCTCGTAGATTTGGGATCAGCACTCAAATATATTCTATCGACTTACCTGACGATATTGAACATGTCGAGCATCCTAAAGAAAAAAGAGGTGTTTTTGTAAAGAATCTAAAAGGTGTCAATTTGCTCCTAGGGGATGGATTGGAAACATCATTAAAAGAATATAACACTATAAAACAACAAAACAAATGCAAGCCGCTATTTTTTATTGACGGTGACCACGATTATCAATCTGTCAAACGTGAACTTTCAGGAATAATCAGCGCAGCACCTGAAGCCAGCATCCTTTTGCATGACACATTTTTTCAAACATCTGCTTCGGGCTATAATATCGGCCCATATCAAGCCATTAAAGATGTTGTGACGGCGGCACATAACTATAAGGTAATTTGTCAGGATTTAGGTTTACCGGGGATGACTCTTCTCTACAAAAAATAAGATTATAAAGCTTTGATGGATTATGATTATTGTAAAGCTTACAGGTGGCATTGGCAATCAGATGTTCCAATACGCCGCCGCTCGAAGAATGTCTTATGTTAATAATACTCAGTTGCAAATAGACTTAGGTTGGTTTAATGAATCAGGGTTGAGTGCAAACAGAAAATATGAGCTTAAAGTATTTAATGTCATCGGTAAGATAGCAACTCCTTCCAATATTCTTGCACTCAAAACGAGAAGACAAAATCCGCTCTCAAGACGCCTGCCTAACTTTCTCAAGAAAACAGTTTTCAATACAAATCAGACCCATATTATTGAGAAATATTTTAATTTTGATCCAGCTATTTTGAATGTAAAAGATAATATTTATCTCGATGGTTACTGGCAAAGCGAAAAGTATTTTATTGATATTGAGCAAATAATTAGAAAAGAATTTACTTTTAAAAATGATCCAACGGAAAGAAATCGGGAGGCATCAGATGCAATTGTTACCGCAGAATCTGTTGCTGTCCATATAAGACGAGGCGATTACGTAACACTTGCTCAAGCAAACGCATTTCATGGACTATGTCCACCGGAGTATTATCAGTTAGCAGTTGAAGAAATTGCAAAACAAGTTAATAAGCCCGTTTTCTTTGTTTTTTCTGATGATATTGAGTGGGTAAAAGATAATGTGAAGCTTGATTATAAAACAATATTTATTGACCATAATAATCCTGACCAGGGGTATGAAGATTTGAGATTAATGAGCTTATGTAAACATCAAATTATTGCAAACAGCTCATTCAGCTGGTGGGGAGCCTGGTTAAACCCATCGCCCAAAAAAATAGTTATCGCTCCACGGATCTGGTTTCGAAAAGCGTCTCAGGATACTCGCGATCTTATTCCTATCCACTTGGAAGAGACTTATAAATTGCAGTTAAATCAACAATCAAAACAACTAAGAAATCATAAATGCGCTTGCTAATCTGTTGTGAATTTTATGCCCCAAGCACCGGCGGTGTCCAGGAAGTAATACGCCAGATCTCAGAACGTATGGTAAAGCGTGGTCATAAAGTAATTGTGGCTACAACAAAACTGGTAGACCGAACATTCACGGAATTAAATGGTGTCCATATTGAGGAATTTTCAGTAGTTGGTAATGGCATAAGAGGAATGAAAGGGGAGATTGAACGTTATCAAGACTATGTTATCAACGCTGAAGTTGACGCAATTCTCATAAAAGCGGCACAACAATGGACTTTTGATGCATTGTGGCCGGTGCTTGATCGGATAAAAGCTCGGAAAGTATTTATACCGTGCGGGTTTTCAGGTCTATATCAACCCGCTTACACCGCTTATTTTGAAGAGATACCCGATATTCTGAGATCATTTGACCATCTCATCTTTTATGCAAGCCAATATCGCGATGTTGAATTTGTGCGCAAACATGATATACGCCATTTCACAATTATACCGAACGGAGCAAGCGAAACGGAGTTTGATGTACCTGGCGATTCGTTTTTTAGACAGCGTTACAATATTCCTGAAGAAAGTTTCCTTTTTCTGACTGTTGGAAGTTTAACCGGGATGAAAGGTCATCTTGAATTAGCAGAGGCATTTGTTAAATTAAACACAGGAAACCGTCCTGCGGTACTACTCTTAAATGGCAACTTTCCTGCTCCTCCCTTGGCTGCCACTGGTAGTGAGTATAAAGAAAGTAAAAAACAGAAAAAACGATTGAGAGGATTTATTGATTTTGTGTCTCGATTAAGAGAAGTTTATTTAATAAAAGGATGGTCACGTTTGATAGAGCTTGCCGTCAGTTTTTTGGAACGAAAACTGACCTGGTTTCCAGTAAAGTGCATACCATTCAAGCTTGCAAATCCCTTACGATACTGGATTAAGAAAGCAAATAAACAATTTCCATTGAAACAGACATTATTGTTGGATCTGCCAAGAGATGAACTTGTTCAGGCGTTCAAGAATGCTGATCTTTTTGTGTTCGCATCAAATATCGAGTATTCACCACTTGTTTTATTTGAATCAGCGGCAGCTGGCACGCCGTTTCTCACTGTTCCTGTTGGAAATGCTGAGGAGATTGCCGAATGGACCGGATGCGGTATCATTTGTCCCGGAAATGTTGATTCAAAAGGCTATACGCGAGTGTCACCGAAGGTTTTAGCGGCACACATGAAAGACGCAATGAATTCCCCTCAGTTGCTCAAAGAACTTGGTCAAAGAGGATATAATCGCTGGAAAGAGAAATATTCCTGGGCTAAAATTGTTGTTGATTATGAAAAAATATTGGCGGGAATGCCTGTCGAATAGTTATGTCCAACTTGAATCCAGCTTAAACCCCGGCTTCTCTTTTTTTGCATAAATACTTCGATGGGATACGGCCTCAATAGGAAAGTTCTTATAAAAATACTCCTATAATCTATATTCCAATCATCTTGTTTACATTCTAAAAATAAATGACCCCCCTTTTGATATCTGTTATTCTACCGGTTTACAACGGTGCAGCAACGCTCTCAGACGCAATATGTTCTGTTCTTGAACAAACATTTAAAAACTATGAAATACTGCTTCTGGACGATGGATCAACCGATGGCTCATTGGATGTAGCAAGGACGTTTTCCGATCCCAGGCTTCGCGTTATCCATGATGGAGTAAACCATGGGCTTGCATATCGCCTTAATCAAGGGATTGATCTTGCGCAGGGCCGTTATATCGCTCGCATGGATCAGGATGATATCTGCTTCCCTGAAAGGCTGGCAAAACAGTTCGAATTTCTTGAAACACACCCTGAAATAGATTTGCTTGGCTGTCGTGTAATAGTGTTTCGGAATTCTCATGATATTGTAGGACTTACACCCTTTTGCGGCACGCATGAAGAGATTTGTGCTTATCCCTGGCGCGGTCTATATCTGGCCGCTCCGTCTTGGATGGGTCGCGTTGAGTGGTTTCGTCGTCATCGCTATCGCATTCCTGAAGCCATTCATGCCGACGATCAGGAACTTTTGCTTCGTGCTTATCCAGACAGTAGGTTCGCATGCATGGAGGAGGTGTTGCTTGCGTACCGTAAGGAATCTTTTCGTTCAAACAAGACCTGGCGCGCTCGAAGGGCGCTCTTAAAAGCTCAACTCTCACATTTCATTCGCCGCCGACAATGGTCAAACATGTCTTTATCCCTTGGTTTTGCCTTGTCTAAGATTGTGGTAGATCTTGTTTACATTGTGGCGGGTAATAGAGGACCTGTTTTCAGACAAATTTCCGAATCGATACCTGATGAACTGGCAAAAGAGTTCCACAAACTTGTTTATAAGAAAGGGCAAAATGATGAGGCAAAAGGATAGGCTTTGTTGAATTCGATGCTATCATATGCATGTTCCGTGGACGTAAATAGAATTTTCTCAGGAATCATGTTTTGTTATGGACCAGCAATCCTTTTTCAATAATAATGCCCCGGACATTTAGCTCGACAAAATGAAGAAGCCAAAAATATGTTTTATTACGGCTGCTGAAATCACTGTGAAGGTTTTTTTGGTGAACCACTTAAAAACATTGTCAACGCAATACGACATAAGTGTTGTCACAAATACGAACAATTTAGATTTTTTAAAACCATTCGGTTTATATCTGAACATTACACCACGATTCATCGAACGGGCAATATCACCAATACGCGATATCAGGGCCCTTTTTGGATTGATCTTATTATTCAAAAAACAACGGTTTGAGGCAGTACATTCGGTTACGCCGAAGGCGGGTTTGTTATCAATGCTTGCCGCATTTGCTGCAGGGATACCGTTGAGGATACACACATTTACCGGGCAAGTGTGGGCTAATCGCAAAGGGATTACACGGTGGTGTCTGAAAGCTGCCGACAGAGCAATAGCGCGTTGTGCTACTCACGTTCTCGTTGACAGTCACTCTCAGAGAGATTTTCTGATTAAAGAAAAGGTAGTATCGGAATCAAAATCGTATGTTATTGCAAATGGCTCTATCTGCGGCGTCGATACGAAACGTTTTGCTCCAAATCCTGAAGGACGAAAGAAATTGAGAGAAAGGTTCTCTCTTTTCGAATCGGATATTGTTTTTTTGTTTCTTGGCAGATTAACTGTTGACAAAGGTCTACTTGATCTTGCCCATGCCTTCGAGGAGGTATCGGCTATCCACGAAGAGTCTCATTTTATGCTGGTGGGGCCTGATGAAGAGAACATGAAAGAGAAAATCCTGGCGATTTGCAAAGGATGTGAAGCTCGGTTGCATTTTGAGGGTTTAACGAATACGCCGGAGGAGTTCATGGCTGGGGCCGATGTTTTTTGCCTGCCCAGTTATCGTGAAGGCTTTGGCATGGCAATCATCGAGGCTGCTTCCGCAGGCATGCCTGCAATCGGAACAGATATATATGGTGTAACTGACGCAATTGAGAAAGGGGTCACGGGACTGCTCTATCCTCCCGGGGACGCACATATGCTGGCACAGGAAATGTTAAAGATGATCGAAAATCCGATCGGGAGAAAGGCCATGGGTGAAAAAGCCCGGGAAAGGGTAATAAGGCTTTTTTCGCAAGAAAAGGTCACTTCCTCGTTCGTTGCTTTTTATGAATCACTATTACCTCCGGGATAAGGTAGGCCGTCACCAGTGAAACGGTGTTTTGATATACTCCTGTCAATACTACTTGCGCCTTTTATTATGCCTTTTTCCCTTTTGATTGCCGGGACAATCCGTGTCGCGATGGGTGGCCCTGTACTGTTTGTACAGATACGGCCCGGCTATAGAGGCAGACCGTTTCGCATTTATAAGTTCAGGACCATGAAAGAGGCAAGCGACACTCGTCGAGAGGCGCCACCGGATCATGATAGGTTGACTGCCCTGGGAAGGTTTTTGAGGAGATACAGCCTTGATGAGATCCCCCAGCTTCTCAATGTTATCAAGGGAGACCTCAGTTTTGTGGGTCCGCGACCGCTCCTTATGGAGTATTTACCGCGGTATACACCGGAACAGGCCCGACGACATGACGTTAAACCCGGAATAACCGGATGGACACAGGTGAACGGGCGAAACGCAATAAGCTGGGAAGAGAAATTCAGACTGGATATATGGTATGTTGAGCACCAGAGTTTTTTTCTCGATATGAAGATTCTCTGGCTGACGGTCATGAAGGTATTCAAAAAAGAAGGAATAAATGCTGACGGATGCGCGACTATGCCTGAATTTACCGGCTCGCATGTGAAAGAGGGATGAACATGGATAATGGTGTTACAATCCTTGGTGCCGGTGGACACGCGAAAGTAGTTATAAGTACACTTCTGTCGGCGAATGTTAAGATCAACAAAATACTTGATGACAATCCTGATAAATGGGGAAGTCGCATACTTAGCATTGAGATAACGGGACCCCTTTCTGAAATTGACAACAACAGCGCAGGAAATGCCATAATTGCGATAGGGGATAATAAAACGAGAAACCATATTGTCGCAAAATATCAACATACGCAATGGGCGATGGCGGTTATCCATCCAGATGCTTATGTACATCCATCAGTCCGTCTTGGAAGAGGAACTGTGGTATTTGCAAAAGCAGTGGTTCAACCGGATACCGTGATTGGTGACCACTGTATAGTCAATACCGGCGCGACGGTAGATCATGATTGTCGGATCGGAAATTATGTTCATATTTCACCGGGCGTGAATCTGGCAGGAGAGGTGTGTTTAGAGGAGGGAGTTTTTTGTGGAATTGGAGGGAAAGCCATAACAGGGATAACGGTTGGCAGATGGTCAACAGTTGGGGCTGGTGGTGTGGTAATTAGTGACCTGCCGGAGTATTCTCTTGCGGTTGGTGTACCGGCTAAAATTGTTCGTATTGAAAAAAACAGAGATAAGACTTGACAAACAAAAAGTGTAAGGGACAGTACGATTGTAATTTTGGTTTCAATGAGATGAACAATATGTCAAATGGTTCTCTAATTGATAAACATTATGGCACCATTCTTTTATTGCTCGTTATTTCAGCTTTTATTATTAGATATGTTTTCGCAAATGCCCAGATTATCGCACCAGACGGTATTCTCTATATCGAAGTAGCAAAGGATGTTTTAGCGGGTAATTTTCAACGCATATCCGGGTATGGTTTTCTTAGCCTCTATTCTTTTTTGATAGCTTTATTTCAAATGATTTTTCATAATTGGGAGCTTTCGGGGAAAATGGTTTCCATTGTTTTTGGTTCCCTGACAATAATCCCTCTTTTTTTGTTTATAAAGGGAATATTCAATGGGAAAGTTGCTATTGTTTCAACGCTCTTTTATATAGTACATCCTCGATTTGTGGAGTATGCATCTGACGTCTTGAGGGAACCAACATATTGGTTTTTTTCTGTTTTTGCCATATGGCTTGCATGGGTAGGTATTTCACGTAAGAAATACTTCGTTTTTGTTTTCTCAAGTTTATCTACGGGATTGGCGATGTTTACGCGTTCCGAAGGTATACTCATTTGCATAGTAGTTATTTTGTGGATTGCATGGTTGTTTGTTAAAGAAAACAAGACAGAGAAAGGAAACTCTTGTGTATATGGCCATTTATGTTTTTTCTCTGCCTCTGCTCATGGCTCCTTTTTTATTCGTATTAAAAGAAGATACTCATAAGTGGGAACTGGGACATCCAATCGAGAAAATTGCACAATTAATCCGTAGTGATGATAATAAAGAGATTCACGCAGAACTTTCCGACAAATCTTCTAAAGGAAATAAAGGATATATTGGACTTTCAGGAATACATCGGTATGGAACATTATTTGTAGAGGTTCTTTACAAGTTCTTTAAATCTTTTAACGTACTTCTCTTTTTTTTATTTTTGTGCGGGATATACAGAAGGAAGCTGATTCCTTATTCTCAAAGCGACACAATGCTCCTTATATGGATTTCCGTAGTCTTCCTGGGACTTTATTCATATTTAATTAAAGTAGACTATCTGGGGACGCGCCATGGATTACTCATGGTTTTTCCAGCCCTGGCATGGGCGGGGATTGGTTTTTTTGAGATTCGGGAAAGGATAAGAAAATGGTTTGGCGGTACGAAGCTATTTCAGAAGATATGCTCGCTTTGATACGTTTTTTTTAATTGTTCTCATATTGATTATTCTGGTTCCTCAAACGGTTTTTTCTCTTAGAGATGACAAGGTAGAACTTAAAAAGGCCGGGATTGAATTAAAGCAGATGGGTTTCTCGAAAACAACATTTATAGTACAACCAAACTTGAGCAGGGTTGCGTTCTATGCCGATGCGCAGTATGTTCTGCTGCCGGATAAAATTGATAATAGCGACTATGGATAAACTCGCGAAGGAGCATCAGGCAACGCTGTTGATTTTCGATGAAAGAACAATTGATGGTTACGTTCCCGGCATAAGAAAGATCATAAAACAACCTATGTTTGAAAAGCTTACAACACCGGAGATGGACCATTATCGTGAATATTCATTTTCAATTTATAAAATACAATCAGAAATGATCGAGATAACATGAAACTATTTGGAGGATGGAAAAGAATTATCGTTGTTGGCAGTGATATTTTTACTCACTGTTATTTCATATTGGTTTGCCTTCCTTTTGCGTTTTAATTTTTCCATTCCTGAAGCTTTTTATCAAAAAATGCTGATGTCAATGCCGATATTGGTTGCCATCAGGTCATCTTCTTTCATTTTTTTTCGGTCTTTACAGCGGGATTTGGAGATATGCTTCGATAAGCGATCTGGCAAGAATATTGAAAGCAGTTGCGCTCAGTTCTATTCTTTTTGTTGCATATGTGACCTTTTTCTACAGACTTGCGGATTTTCCACGTTCAGTCTTTATCATTGATTGTTTTATTGTAATCATGTTTTATTGGCGGTTCACGTTTTTTGTACAGACTTTCCCGCGAGTTTTATATTTACGAAAAGTAAAAATGGTAAAAGAATTCTCATAATCGGCGCAGGCGATGCTGCTGAAAGATTGTTACGGGAAATGCGACAGAATCCGAATATTGATTATGATATTGTTGGATTTCTTGATAATAATCCGGCGAAAAAAGGCAGAAGAATTCACGATGTCCCTATTTTAGGACAGATTGATGATATAGAAGAAATAGGTAGCAAAAGAAAAAATCGAAGAGGCAATTGTCGCAATCCCATCGATCAGCGGAAAGGAAATGCGCAAGATAATATATCAGTGCGGTAATGCGGGAATCACTATGTAAGACGCTTCCGGCAATCAGTGACATTCTGAACGGTACGATCACAATAAATCAGATCAGGGAAATCAGGATAGAAGACCTTTTGGGCAGGGAACATATTGAGCTCAACAGTGAGCAGATCAGTGATTATCTCTCCGGCAAACGTGTCCTTGTTACGGGAGGCGCCGGTTCAATCGGTTTGGAGCTTTGTCGCCAGATTATGAAGGTCGGGCCGGAAAGGCTTATTCTCTTTGAAAGAGTTGAAAATGAAATTTACAATGTTGAAATGGAGTTTTCGGAAACATTCCATGATGGACCATATACGCTCGTACTCGGTGACGTCCTCGACACAAAAAGGCTTGAGCATGTAATGCAGGAATATAAGCCTCAGGTGGTATTCCATGCCGCGGCATATAAGCATGTTCCCATCACGGAGGCAAACCCTTTTGAAGCTGTAAAAAACAATGTTCTTGGCACGTTAAATGTGGCGGAAATCTCGGCGCAATATGGTGTTGAAAAGTTTGTATTGATTTCAACAGACAAAGCAGTGAAACCGGCTAATGTCATGGGGGCAACAAAACGAATCGCGGAATTGATCTGTCAGGGTATGAATGGGGGAGAAAAGACAAAATTTATCGCCGTCAGGTTCGGAAATGTTTTAAATAGCGCGGGCAGTGTCATTCCTCTTTTTAGAAAGCAGATACTCAATGGTGGACCCGATAACCGTCACGCATCCGGAAATGACGAGATATTTCATGAGCATACCGGAAGCTGCCCAGCTTGTCATGCAGGCAGGTGCTATCGGTAAGGGCGGCGAGATTTTTGTTCTTGATATGGGTGAACCGGTAAAGATCGTTGATCTGGCGAAAGATATGATCAGGCTTATGGGCCTGAAAGTAGGAGAAGATATCGATATTACTTATACCGGCCTCAGACCTGGCGAGAAAATCCACGAGGAGCTTGTATCTCATTCAGAGGAAATAGAAAAAACTCCACATGAAAAAATCATGCTGGTAAAAACATCCTCTGTTGATTGGCAGAGCTTCCGGGGAAAGATTGATGAACTATTTAGTGATATGAATGACCTCGATTTAAGTAAAATGAGAAAGATGTTAGCTTCAATGATTTCTGAAAATGAGCTGAACTGATGACTTCTTCCAACATTCCCACAGATATGAGAATCCTGAACGCTGAATTTGTTAAAAGTATTGCTGTCTATGAAGAGACAAATAGCGATCCTTTGCCGGAAATATGTTTTATCGGCAGATCAAATGTTGGGAAATCTTCTATGATAAACAGCCTTGTCACGCGAAAGATTGCGCGGACAAGTTCTACCCCTGGAGCCACAAAGCTTATTAATATTTTTACCATCTCTTATGAATCAAAAATGGTAAGAAAGTCTGTTTGTTTTTCCGACTTTCCCGGTTTTGGTTTTTCCAAGGTATCGAGATCCGTTTCTAAAAGCTGGCAGGCGATGATTGAAAACTATATTTTGAAAAACAAGAAGATAAGAACAATCATATGGCTCTTTGATATTCGTCGGGAGATAGATGAACTGGATGAGATGCTCATAGAATGGCTTTTAGAAAATAATCTGAATTTTTGTGTGGTCCTCACGAAATGTGATAAAGAAACACAAAGCGTTATAGCAAAGAAAAAAAGATTCTTCGACACATATCTTAAAAACAGACAAGTCTTCACGTATTCTTCAAAAACAGGGTTGGGGAAAAGAGAGATTTTGTCCTATATGGCAAATGCTATTGAATAATTAGCTGAATTGAACAGCATGCTACTTATGAGCGCCAGCTATTCGATTTAATCGCTACAAATACTTAGCAGTTACGTAATATCATTCAAATTGCCTCAAATCATTAAGGTTAAATATTGATTTAAATAGATAACCTTTTGATTCTATAGCTTCTTTCCCACCATCTAATCTATCAAGCAACGCAATAACCCCCACCACCTTATATCCTTCCTTTTCGGTAACCTCAATCGCTTTCAGTGATGATCCTCCTGTGGTCACAACATCTTCGAGGATTACCACATTCATTGCCTTCTTCAGATTTTTTGCTCCTTCAATCCACAGATTTCTCCCATGCCCCTTCGGTTCTTTTCTGATAAAGAATCCTGCCAGATCATCTTTCAGAGCATAAGCATTTAAAACAACAGCACAGACAAGGGGGTCCGCTCCTACGCTGACTCCGCCGACGGCTCCTATGCCGGGTAGCTCACGGACCATCTTATACATGATTGCTCCGGTAAGATGCATGCCTTCAGGGTTGAGAGCGGTCTCTCTCGCGTCAATATAAAAGGTGCTTGTTTTCCCGCTTTTTAAAACAAACTCTCCTTCTTCATAAGACAGTGTTTTCAATATCTTTAATAGGGTTTCCCGTTCGCTAATCATTTTTCACCTCTGAGAAATAATTCCATCTGTCCCAGTTCCATTCCCCATGGAAACCTGGATGGATATGTGCCTGAAAAACATGCGTCGCAATATTCATAATCCCCGTTACCAAGGGCCGCCTTCATGCTTTCAATGCTCAGATATCGCAGGCTGTCGGACCCCATGTATTCATTGATTTTTTCCGGGGTATGAGAAGATGCGATGAGTTGGGTCCTGTTAGGTGTGTCAATACCGTAAAAGCAGGAGTATGCAGTCGGTGGGGAACTTACACGGAAATGGATTTCCTTCGCGCCATAGTCACGGAGCATCTTGATAATCTTTCTGCCTGTTGTTGCCCTGACGATAGAGTCGTCGATAACAACGATTCTTTTACCTTTGACGATGTCTCTCAAGGCATTCAGTTTCAATTTGACGCCAAAATGGCGTATGGAATCTTTCGGTTCAATAAAAGTCCTTCCTACGTAATGGTTTCTGATGAGGCCGAGTTCAAAAGGGATACCGGTTTCCTGTGAATATCCGATGGCCGCTCCAATGCCGGAGTCAGGGATGGGGATTACCATATCGGCGTCAACATGTGTGTCTTTCGCGAGCTGACGTCCAAGGGCTTTTCTCACGTTATAAACGGTTTTTCCAAACATGAAACTATCAGGTCTCGCGAAATAAATATATTCAAAGATACAGTATTTCCGGTCCTGTTTCTTGAAGGGTTTGTATGATTTTAAACCATCTTTGTTAATGAGGAGGATTTCACCGGGTTCAATTTCACGGAGGTATTTTGCCCCGATGAGATCGAAAGCGCATGTTTCACTGGCGACAACGTAGGATTTTTTCAGTTTTCCGAGTACGAGAGGTCTGAAACCCAGAGGGTCCCTGGCGGCAATGAGTTCTTCATTTGTGAGAACAACCATGGAATAAGAACCTTCAGCCCTGCTCAAGGCGCTGATGAGACGCTCCAGAGTCGAGTTTTCATGAGAAAGGGCAATGAGATGGATAATGACCTCAGTGTCAGAAGTCGACTGGAATATGGACCCGTAATTCTGGAGTTCTTCTTTAATAATCCGTGCATTGGTAAGATTTCCATTGTGGGCTATAGCGAGGTAACCTTTCGCGTATTCCACAACTAATGGCTGCGCGTTGCCGAGGTTGCTGGAACCGGCCGTTGAATATCGTACATGTCCGATGGCAGCCTTACCTTCGAGTTTTGTTAACACCTCTTCATTAAATATATCCGATACAAGTCCCATTTCCCGATGGGATTTCATTGTAGCTTCGTTAATGCTTGCTATCCCCGCGCTCTCCTGTCCCCTGTGCTGAAGGGCGTGGAGGCCAAGATAGGTTAGATTTGCCGCGTCTTTATGACCGAATATCCCGAATATCCCGCACATTTATTGCCCACCTCTTTCCTGTTTCGTTATCTCAGCCGTAAAAAAGTTAATGATATCTGTATCTATAAGGCAAAAAACAATCTCTTTCAAGGTCGTCTTTTTTTCTCTTACGAATGTTGCGGTTTCATCAACGAGAATACGGGCGCATTTATCCTTGGGGAATCCGAATATACCGGCGCTGATAGCCGGTATAGCGATGGATTTTAGTCCTTTCGAAGTTGCCAGTTCCAGCACATTATTGATCGCTTTTTTCAGCTTCTTTTCTTCATCTCCTTCTCCCATGCGAGGGCCCACCGCATGAATGACATGAGGCGCCTTTAGCCTGCCCCCCGAAGTCATCGCGCATTCCCCAACAGGTACATAACCGATGGCGTTACTTTCTTCCTGAATGACAGGACCGCCTTTTCTGGATATTACTCCTGCCACCCCTCCGCCGTGCTGAAGATGGGAATTCGCGGCATTGACTATTGCATCGACATTGCTTTCTGTAATATCGCCTTTCATAATTTTAATTATTACATTGTTGATTACAATATCTTTTATGATTTCCATAATTATTGATTATTTTTCATGAGAATTAATGCAGCGGTCATAATTCAATCAGCCATTATCAGTTCCGGGTAATAATAAACAGTGAATTAGGATAAAACGTTTTTCACGGTCTATATGTTGTGGAACATTTATAACATAGTCATTTAAAAGAATACCTGTATAGTGTAATATAAAAATCGTAAATGGGAAAGAGAGAAATGAGTTCCAGACAGATAAAAACACCTGTTTCGCAATTAAAGGGTGTAGGTCCGAAAATCACCCAAAGCATGGAAGAGAAAGGCATAAGAACCGTCGAGGACCTGCTCTATTTTCTTCCCCTGCGCTATATGGACAGGCGGACAATCCACACTGTCGAGGGTTTAGCGGAAGGTGAGAGGGGAAATGTCAGAGCAACAGTGACGGCTTACCGGTCGCTCTTTTTCAGACACGCCCGAAAAAAAGGCTATGAAGTGGTTGTGGAAGATGAAACAGGAGCTATTTCTCTGAAATGGTTCCAATGGTCACCGTCATACCTGAAAAGGATCTGCAAAAAAGGGAACATTCTTTTCCTGTCAGGCCAGGTAAGCAGATTTGGCGAGAAGCTGCAAATGATCCACCCCGATGTTGTTGTTCTTGAGGATGGAGACGAAGGAAACGAATTCAGAAAAATTATTCCTCTTTATTCTCCAATGGATGGAGTAAAGCAGGGTATTTTAAGAAAGCTCATTGAGGAAGCACTGGACCTTTACGGAGAAGACGCGAAATCTATCTTTCCCGAGAGTTTTGAGCAACGCCATGAGCTTGTCCCGCTGCCAATGGCATTCCGGCATATTCACTCTCCTGAAGAAGACTTGTATAAAGAAGGCCCGAGACATACAGATATGGAACGGCTTATTTTAGAGGAATATATGCTTTTTCAATCAGCTTTATGGATGAACCGAGCGGAATGTAAAAAAGAAAAAGGCATCCTTTTTCTTCCACAAGGTCCTTTCTACAAGAAATTCACAGATATTTTGCCCTTTGCGCTGACGGATGCCCAGAAAAAGGTCATTCATGAGATTGAAAATGATATGGCCAGTGCCGAGCCGATGAACCGTCTGGTCCAGGGCGATGTCGGTTCCGGTAAGACAATTTGTGCCGTTATCGCATCATGCGTGGCAATCGACAACGGTTACCAGGTTGCTTTCATGGCGCCCACGGAGATACTGGCGGAACAGCATTACCTCTCTATCCACAGGTTTTTTGAAGCCCTCCACATACCTATCGCTTTTTTACGAGGCAATATGGGGAAAGACCGGAAGGCTGTGTTGGATGGTATAAACAACGGGAGTATCACCGTTGTTGTCGGGACCCACGCAATCATACAGAAAGATGTGGCCTTTCACAAGCTCGGTCTGGTTGTCATTGATGAACAACACCGCTTCGGTGTGCTTCAGAGGAGATGGCTTATCGAAAAGGGTTTGACGCCGGACGTACTTATGATGACGGCGACCCCGATTCCGAGAACCCTTTCAATGGTCGTCTATGGTGACCTCGATGTCTCTGTTATCGACGAGATGCCGAAAGGCAGACAGGGCATAAAAACAAAGGTATTTCTCGACGATGACAAGGCCAGGGTCTACAAAATGATTGAGGATGAGATAAAGGACGGCCGTCAGGTCTTTATCGTTTATCCCCTCGTCGAAGAATCCGATAAGATGGAACTCCTGGATGCCACAAAGATGGCTTCCTATTTTCAGAAGTCAATATTTTCTCAATACAGAGTAGGCCTCCTTCACGGAGGCATGAAAGCTGAAGAAAAAGAGAAGACGATGACACGATTTAAAGACAGAATGATCGATATTCTTGTCTGCACGACGGTCATAGAAGTAGGAATAGATGTTCCGAACGCGACGATGATTGTCATTGAGCACGCGGAGAGGTTCGGTCTCTCACAGCTTCATCAGCTACGGGGCCGTGTCGGCAGGGGTGCCCATGCGTCAAAATGTCTTCTTGTGACCTCTTCCCGCAGGACCGAACTTGCCACAAAGAGGCTCCGCATAATGGAGAAAACAACAGACGGATTCAAAATAGCAGAGGAAGATATGCTGATCCGCGGGGTAGGGGACATGCTGGGAACCAGGCAGTCGGGTATTCCCCGATTCAGGGTTGGCGACATTATTCGGGATATGGACCTTATGCTTCGCGCGAGAAATATATGCGGAGAATCTTTACCGAAACTCAAAACAGCAGAAGTAAAGAAGATAAAAGAAGCCATTCGGGATAACTGGGGAGAAACATTTCACGCAAGCCCGTAATACAGGTTCATACCAACATGCGGATGAGTGTGTCGATGATGCCTTTGAGGTCATCTGAAGCATGAATGTCCGTAACAATCCTCCATCGCTATAAAAGTATTTATTCTCCAAAATATCTGTCGGTATCAATAACAGGTTTTTATTTCGCAGTTTGCTGCCAAGCTCTGCTTCGTCGAGTGCGAAGAGGGGGCTTATTTCGATTGCGGCATCAGGGGAAACGATCACACCTGCTTCTCTAAGCCAATTACGGTATAGGTCCAATCATAGCAGACCTTGCTGTTTCAGGAGAGTCTGAGCCGTCTTTATTTTTTATTGGCGCGAATTCTTCTTCTCTTAATATTTCCATGCCAGCAAGCTCTTGTCGAGCCAGGGGAATGGCATCAAAAACAAAGGTCTCAAATTTCCAGACATCAAGACATGCCGGTTTTCCATTCCTGTCAGTTAGATTAGTGTTTTTTCTGGCGCAATGATAGGGGAGGGCGAAGCTGTGATCGTTGATTCTTTTAATAAAGGGAAGGGAAAAGATGTGGATTGCGGTATTACCGGCCCAATAGAGAATGTTTCCCGCGCCATCAAGGGCCGACATATTTTCAGGACTCATGTCGCTGTATTCGATGATCGCATCTTTTCCATTACAGGAGACATATACACCCACTTTCTCTTCGATGCTTCGCCTTCTTACAACTTTTGTAGAGACTTCCGCGTGAGCAATAGTATGGTGACCGAGAAAGACAGGGTCAGCGATTTTCACGAGAGGGTTATCGACCTGACAGTAAAAAAGCTCGGTGAAGCCTTCTTTCAGGAGTGTTTCAAGGACACCGGAATCGTAAAGTGCTTTTAGTGAACCCCCGTGCCCGTTGGGATTTGTGAAAAGCCTGAAATTGCTCTGGAGCACGAGGTTGCCATCGGGTGTGACAGCAGGGAGCATGTCCTGCCGGAAAAAGCGAAGAGTCTCTTCTCCGAGACCGAAATAATCTTTGCTTTCAAAGAATCTTACTGTCTCGTCGTGGTTTTCTTCACTTGTCATGATAAGAAGAGGGATCTGTGTGCTGTAGCGCTTTGACAAGGCCTTGACCTGTTCAGCAAAGAGCTGGAAAAGTGATTTCTGTTGAATAGGTGAAATCATGTAGATGCCTTTCGGACCTTCGAAGCCGAGTCTCGAACCCTGCCCGCCGGCCACGATAAGAACGGCGACTTTGCCATTCCGGAGCAGAGCTTCTCCTGCCCGCCTCGCATTCTGTTCCCCTTCTTTTTCGTTGTCTGTCTCAGGTATTGTAATAACAGGGGCCGGCTTTATGGCCATGGTGTCTTCAGCGAAGGACGAGCAATTGCTCAGAGAGAATTTATTATGAAGCTCAAAAACAAGTTTTAAGTCCAGTCCTTCAAGGTTTTTTAAAAACAGATTTTCTTCATGAGCTGAGAGCCCCTTGAAATATTCAATGATGTCATTTTGTCTGTACATGGTGAGCAACTCGAGAAGATCTTCTTTTCGCATGTTTTATCCAGCCTCATGGAGTTATTTAATTGTCATCATTATAAATAAATTATCGGAAAATGAGGAGAAAAAAATTCTGTACATAAATTCTATATACCTGTGCGGCTAATATTTTCTGTTGTGAATGCTTTCTTTTTGGCATAAGATTGCAAAAAGGGGATTATGTGATTATTGTTTTGCAGGAGGTGAACGATGTCTGAGGTCCGTTTAAATCATATTACCGGCGATTGGGTCATTATCTCCACAGAACGGGCAAAGAGACCGGAGGAATTTGCCGTAAAAAAAGAAAGGAAGGAAATTCCCGTTCATGTTGCTTCCTGTCCTTTTTGTCCGGGCAACGAAGGTATGACGCCTGATGAAACCTTTCGTCTTACAGGTCCCGATGGGAAATGGTCGGTAAGATCCGTCCCCAATAAATATTCTGCTTTAACGCTGGAAGGAGATGTAAGAAAGGAAAAGATCGATTTCAAACAGGTAGTTTCCGGTGTCGGACGTCACGAGGTAATTATCGAGACGCCTGAACATAATAAAACCACAGCACTTTTACCAACAGACCATATAGAGCAAATCTTGACGGTATACAGGAACCGTCTCGTTGCTTTCTACGAAGACCCCCGTGTTGAGCATGTTATCATCTTCAAGAACCATGGCGCGGAAGCGGGAACGTCTCTTGAGCACCCACATTCTCAAATCGTCGGAACCCCTGTGTTCCCCGGACAGGTGATGAAGAGGCTCGAAGAGGCTATCAGAAATTACTATTATGTCAATTTCGGCGAATGTCTCTACTGCACATACATGCATGGGGAGATGAATGAAAAAGTACGGATCGTCAGTGAGAATGAATCTTTTGTCGCTTTTATCCCTTACGCCGCTCACTCACCTTTCCATACATGGATTTTTCCGAAACGGCACGGTGCCTGCTATGGATGCATAACGGATGAGGAGATTACAGGGCTTGCTGGCATATTAAAAGATGTGCTTCTTCGCATCTATGTGGGGCTTGAAAATCCCGATTTCAATTATGTGGTCCGGTCCCTGTCAACAACGGAAAGCGACTCAAAATATTTTCACTGGTACATTTCGGTCATTCCAAGAATAACGCAGACAGCCGGTTTTGAGCTCGGCACCGGCATGTACATCAACACAGCACTGCCGGAAGAAAGCGCGAGGTTCTTGCGGGAAGTAAGATTTAGAATCCCGAAAAGGCCGTTTGCTTTTTCTCTCAAACGGAATGCGCCAACTGCAGCTTCTTCCTCCGATGAACACTTGTCTGGGCATAGTGGATGCCATCATTGCGTACGTCTCTTCCGGATCTAGATTAAAAGCAATCTTGTTGATAATATTTGTCCCGACGTTTATAGCATTCCGGCGTGTCAGCGTCGAACTTAACTCCCGTTACTAAATCGGCGGGTTTGTTTTTCACACACAGAATGATGTCATTATTCAATAACGGCAGCGCAGCATTCCTCCTCATCCATCAGGATATGCATCAGCGAACTCCCCGACTTGTCTTACCATTTCTCTGATCCCGATCGTCTTTCATAGGTATTCGAACCCCTCCTCTTGGTTGCTATAATTATTAGGACGTAGCCATGGTCTGAATCAATCCGTCCATTTGCCTTTTGCTTACTTACGAAAACCTCATAACCCGATACCAGCCTTTCGTATATGTTACTGAAAGGTGAATCCGGGTCGGAGAGCACCCCAAAACCCCTGCCAGATATAATGATTGCTTCAAAAAACGTGCCATATCCGTGATTGTGATAAAAAGCTGAAATTTAAATAAAAACAGGTATTAGACAACACAGTCACAGAATACAATATTGCCGGTATCCAAAATGTTTTTTAGTGAATAAATTGTAACAGCCGGGCAGGCCTGTGCCTTCCGGGAAAGCCACGTAAACGAATCCACCCACGGCGAACAGCCCTGATATGATCCTATGGTAAGGAAGTTGATCATCGGTAGCCATTGTTTTTTATCTTATCAAAATCGAGCCGCTCGAAGGGAAGGGGTGTTTTGGTTTCCGCCGGATATCCTATGCTGATCATGCATTCCACGCGCAGGTGTTCCGGAATGCCGAGGAGTTCCTGAATATATTTTTCCGCGGTGGTTTCGTTTGTATGAGACCTGTTTCTAATCTGGATCCAGCACGTTCCAAGACCTAACGAATGGGCTGTGAGCTGTACGACGATTGAGGCGATGGAGCAATCCTCGACCCAGACATCTGATTTGGTTTCATCTCCGCAGACGACGATGCCCAGCGCCGCGTCCTTAAGGAAACCGGACCCGTGTTCTTTTGCCTGAGAAAGGCGATGGAGTAAATCACGATCGTCTACGAATATAAAGATCCAGGGATTGATGCCCCGCGATGAGGGGCAACGGAGCAAGGCCTCCTTGAGAATATCCAGCATGTTCGTATCAATCCCTTTTTTCTCATATTTCCTTATACTGCGCCTGCTTCTAAGCATCTCGATCATTGCCCGCCTCCTTTACTATTGCTTTCTTGAACGGTTATAGTTTATTCCGATCCATATATACATTTCATATCACAGAACAGGCGATTAGTGAATAGTCGTTGCCCCGTAGCAAAATCCTCACCGCAGAGAATCGATTCTGCAACGAGCTATGAGCTTCCTTTTCGCCATGCGCCAGGGCCTTTGGCCAGTTCAAGGTTCAAGGTTAAAAAGACATGTCATTTCCGATTTCACGATATTATGATTTCACGATTTCACGATTTCTTTGCTCTCTGCGCCATGCGCTATGCCCTTCAGCCAGTTCAATGTTCTATGTTCAAGGTTCAAGGTTAAGAAAGACATGCCATTTCCGATTTCACGATTTCTTTGCCTCTCTGCGCCATGCGCTATGCTCCATGCCGTTTGTCAATTCCCTTGCATTAAAAAACCACCTTTGGTAGCATTAGGGATCTCGGACGCAAGGCTGGTGTACTCTGGATAAAAAGCATTTTAAGTGGCCCTTCTACTATGGGTGGATCATTGTTTCATTGGCTTTTCTCTCCATGGGGGTCTGGCTTGCAATGCGGACAACATTCTCTGTCTTCCTTGTAGCCTTTCTTGACGAATTCCATTGGAGCCGCGCTTCCGTGGCAGGCGTTCAGTCTGTTTCGTTCGTAGTTTATACCTTTGCGGCACCGCTTGTCGGTGCGCTCATTGACAGGTACGGGGCCCGAAAAGTGGTCCTCCCCGGTATTGTGGTCCTTTGCTCCGGCCTTTTCCTCTCCGCCTTTGTCAAGTCTCTTTTCCATCTCTATCTTATATACGGAGTGCTGGTGGCCTTCGGCGTCACCTTTGTCAGCATCATCGTCTACTCAACTATTCTTTCCCACTGGTTTCAGGCCCGCCGGGGTCTTGCGAGCGGCATCGCTGTTTCCGGCATGGGCGTGGGTACCTTTGCCCTTGTTCCGCTGACGCAGTATCTGATCAACATTGCCGGGTGGCGTTCCGCCTTTATGATCCTGGGTGGTGCTGTTTTTCTTGTTCTCTTTCCGCTGACAGCCATATTCCTTCGCCATAAACCTGCCGAACTGGGCCTTAAGGTAGATGGGATTTCGGAAACCGGCGGTGATGTCAAAATATCGAAGCGAAACGTCGAAGTAATCGACCCGATCTGGGCAGCAAAAGACTGGACACTCTCCGGAGCAATACGGGAGGGAAGATTCTGGGCAGTTCTGGCCTATTCCTTTCTAATTATCATCCCCATTTACGTGCTGCTTATACATGGTGTCAAACTCCTTATTGACAGAGGTTTTACCAAAATGGACGCGGCTTTTATGCTGGCCCTGGCAGGGATCTCTTCATCTGTTTTCAAAATATTCTGGGGATGGCTCTCTGATCGTATCGGACGGGAAATCACGTTTACTCTCGGTGCGTTCGCCATGGCTCTTGGTGTTTTTGCCTTACTGCTGCTTGAGGGGGGCGCTCCCCTCTGGTTCTGCCTACCTTTTTGTCCTCCTCTTCGGATGCGGATGGGGCGTGACGGCAACGACCTTCATGGCCGTAGCGGCTGATCTTTTTCAGGGTAAATCGTTCGGTCTTATTTACGGAATCAATGAGGCAGTCATCGGACTCGGTTCTGCCCTGGGTCCATGGCTGGGCGGCTTCGTTTTCGATCAGACCGGAACCTATCGGATTGCCCTTCTCATCGCCATCGGAGCTTCCCTGGCATCATGTCCTTTTCTCTGGATGGCAGCGCCGAGAAAGGTGCGACGGCCGGGAAGAATGGTCAAACCCAATCGTAATAGGTAAAAGGTTACAAGGTGCAAGGTTAAAGGTACAGGTAAAGGTACAAGGTTAAAGGTTCAAGGTTAAAGGTAGTAAGAGCGGAGCTAAAGGTTAAAAGCTTAACGCTTTGTGCCATGAATCATAAAGATGACCACAGGTAGTGTGTCCGGTTACCGTTTCTTCTCAAGCTGAATACGCCAACTGTGGCTTCTTCCTCCGATGGGCACTTGTTTTGGGCATAGTGGATGCTATGATCGCGAACGTCTCTTTCGGGTCCATGTTAAAAGCAATTTTGTTGATGATATTGGTCCCGGCATTTATGAGCATCTTCGGTGTGTCAACGTCGAACTTAACTCCCGTTACAAAATAGGCAGGTTTGTTTTTTACACATAAAACGATATCGTTATCAATAACGGTTGCGCAGCATTCTTCCTCATCCGTCAGATGCGTATCAGCGAACTCCCCTACCTGTCGTACCATTTCTCTGATCCCAATCTCTTTCATGGTATTCATCTCCTCCTCTTTATTCTTTTGAGTAGCCGGACGCAGCCGTGATCTGAATCAATGCGTCCATTTCCCTTTTGCTCACTCAACGAGAATCTCATATCCCGATACCCAGCCTTTCGTATATGTCGCTGACATTTGAATCCGGGTCAGAGAGTGTCCCCAAATCCCCTGCCAGATATAATAATTACTTCAAAAAACGTGCCACAATCCGGGATAATACGAAAAAGCATAAAAGGTGCATAAATTACAGCACGTTAGATAATACGGTCACGGAATACAGTATGCCTGACACTCCAAAATGTGTAGTCTCAGTGAATAATTTGTTGAATATTGCACGAAGGTTCTGAAAGTTCTCAAAAGAAAACCGGGTCGAATGCCTTGGCCGGGGGCCAGGAGCGCCGTGGAAGAAAAGAAGGTAATAATCAATAAAGAGGGTAAAAGAAAGGGTAATGTCTCATAATATAACAAATAGTTGTTAGGAAAATGCAATGAATAGTCATTAGTCCCCGTCAAGCGAGGACAGGTGAAGAGCGGATAGTCAAAACCGCCTTTCTCGTCCATCGTCCAACGTCCTACGTCCTAGCGGAGCGGTCGTCCATCGGTCGTTAATCCTTGCATTCCCCCTTTATGTTTAATGTCATTAGAAAAAGCAATGTTGGGGTGGGAAAAGATAAATACAAGAGCTGATAATTCAAGATGTGACCCCACAGACAACGTAAATTTATATTGATTTTTGTTCTTCAGATTTCTTAAATTAAAGGATGGAAAGTCAATCAAAACAAAGGGAGGAAATAACCATGGAAGAAGTCTACGAGTTCTTGAAAAAGTGTGGCAGCTATTTTATCGCAACGATGGATGGTGATCAACCCAGAGTACGGCCCTTTGGCTCTCTACTGATCATTGAAAAAAGGCTTTATTTCCAAACCGGGAAAATCAAGAATGTCTCAAAACAGATTGCGAAGAATTCCAAGATAGAAATCTGTGCTCTGACAGATCGCAAATGGGTTCGTGTGGAAGCCTTGGCTGTTGAGGATGACAGGATTGAAGCAAGACAGGCAATGCTGGATGCGCACCCCCAATTAAAGAATATGTATGCGGCTGATGACGGCAATTGCCAGGTCTTCTATCTCAAAAATGCTACGGCAACCTTCTCAGCTCGTGGAGAAGAGCCAAGAGTAGTCAGGTTTTGATTCAGAAAGAACCACAAATACTACACGTGAGAAAGAAGGCGGGCATTGCAGGGAAATCGAAACGATGCTAACCGCCTACGTTTCGGCGGTTCCCGTATATCCGAAAATCAGAAGCATGAAGACGAAAGCGCTGGTCTGACAGGTATTAATTACACAGGAGTTTAACATCATGTATGAACAAGGTGTTATAAGACCCCCGAGCGAGGCTTCGAGCCTCCTGGTGAGGGTAACGAGAAATTGCCCATGGAACCAGTGCCTCTTCTGCGCGTCCTATAAAAAGAAGAAGTTTTCGCGGAGAACGGTGGAAGAAGTGAAGAAGGATATCGACAGTATGGCGAGGGAATATGAGGGTTATCCGGTCCGGACAGTATTTTTGCAGGATGGCGATACTCTTGTACTAAAAACCGACGACGTTCTGGAGATTGTAAGATATATGAAACAGAAATTCCCTGCTATTGAAAGGATAACATCCTACGCAAGAGCGCCGACGCTCAAAAGAAGAAGCGTCGAGGAGCTCAAACAACTGAAGGAAGCCGGATTGACAAGGTTGCATGTCGGTATGGAGAGCGGCTCGGAAAAGGTATTGAAGATGATCAAGAAGGGGATAACCGGGGATGATATTATCATCGGCGGCAGACACGTCAAAGAGGCAGGGATGGAACTCTCCGAATATATCATGCCTGGCGTCGGCGGCAGGAGCTTAAGCGAAGAGCATGCCTCAGAAACTGCAAGGCTCTTAAACATGATTCGGCCTGATTTTATCCGGGTCCGTACTTTCGCCATGCATCGTAAGTCTCCCATGCAGAAAATGGTTGAAAACAATACATTCGTCCCCATGACCGATGAAGAGATCATAAGAGAAATCCGCTTGCTCCTGGTAAACCTCAATGACGATGCACAGCTATTTCAGTTGCGGCGATCACAGCCTGAACCTCTTAATGTACGTTAATGGGTATCTCGATGAAAATAAGGAACAGATGCTGAAAGACCTTGATGATTACCTCTCCCTTTCGAAAGAGCAGAAGCAGGCATACTCGCTTTTGAAGCGAGGCTCCTACGGAAACTTATCTATTGAAGTAGTCCGCAATGAAGACAACATGAAAGCAAATCAGAGCTGAACTGGAAAGAATCGACAAAACAGCGAAGGGCGGAATCGATGGCTATTTAAATCGTCTCAGGGACCAGCTTGCCTGACCGCGTATTCCGAACCTTATTTTCCCGGTGAGCTATTCGTAGAATGAAACATGTTGAAATAGGCAACGACAATCTCCCGGCAATTGAAAGCACAGTCAACTTCTTTGGTTTCTTCCAATGAAAAGAATTTCCCTTTCCGGCCTTCTTTCACTGTCAAATCATCAAGTGCAAGATTGTAGTCGACTATTCTGTACATGTAAATATCGTATCCGTCAAAAGGGAAGTTGCCAAAGTATTCAGGGTCTGATACTTCATATTCCAGTTCTTCTCTTATCTCTCTTGCAATAGCTTCATCAGGAGTCTCTCCTTCTTCTATCTGGCCCCCGAATGTGCCCCAGTGGTTGGGGTAGGGGATACCGGGGTTGTTGTCTCTCAATTGTAGTAATACCCGACCTTCTTTGTTTTCTATAAGGAGTCCGCATTGTGGTCTGGTTTTTATCATATTCTCCAGCAATTTATACTGTAAGGGAAAGAAGATCAACAAATAACCTGCAGTAGCTGGGGAAGCGTATGTCCATCGTTCTTCTATGTCATTGCCGATTTCACGATATTCGATTTGCGATCTCCGATTTCACGGTCTCTTTTCCTCTCTGCCATGACCTTCGGCCAGTTCAAAGTTCTATGTTCAACGTTGAAGAACTATTTTTTTCGCTCTGCGCTCTGCTCCGTGCGGCATTTTCTACGTCCATCTTCCTACGTCCTAGTCCCGCATCTCGCGGGACGGTCGTCCTTCGGTCTTTAATCCTTGCATTCCTTCTTTGTGTTTGATAGCATTAGGAAAAGTGATATTGTATAATTAGAAGAAATGGGGAGGTACATGTGATAAATACCCTTAAAGTAGATCTGAATCGTAAGGAATTAATAAAGGCAATAAAGGCTATGAAGAAAAAAGAAAGAGATTCATTTCTCGAAGACCTCCTCGCGGCTACTTCTCCTATGTATCTGGAGAGCATCAAAGAAGCAAGGGCTGATTATAAAACTGGAAAGATTAAGACATACAAAGAGGTCTTCGGGGGGTGAAATACAGGCTTGTATTTACGCACAGGGCAGAAAAAGACATAAGAAAGCTTGATGATTTTACAAATAAAAGAATTGGCAAGACGCTTTTACGTTTTACAGACAACCCCTTAGATTATGCTGAATCCTTAACGGACTCAAATCTTGGAACCTACCGATTTAGAATTGGCGATTAGAGTGATTTTTGATATTGAGGGCAAAGACATCGTGGTGTTGCGTGTGGGCCACAGAAGAGAGCTTTACAAACGATCTTAGTTCCTCGTGGTAATCATTAGTCCCTCCGAACGTTATAATTTTTATATCATTTTGTCGTCGTCAACAAAATGATCGATCTTGGGTGTGGCTTAACACCTAAAACGTAAAACTTAACACTGTTTTTTCTATCTTTTTAATGGTTTTTTCCTTCCGTACATTATATATTTGATAAACAACAGTTTTTACTTTAATCGGCGGGGAGATTGATGGCGACAGGCACGACGATTCAGGTTTTCTTCCAGACGGCAATCCTTGACGTCTCGTAGAGGTGTTTTTTGGATAAGAGCGATAGGAAATTGCTCAGCGAAATAGATGTCTGCGACTTATTCATAACGCCCGCGATTAAAGATGCTGGTTGGGATCAAATAAAGCAAGTTCGACGCGAGGTGACCCTTACACCTGGCCCAATCGTTGTCAGGGGAAACATGTCATCCCGCAACAAGAAAAAGAAGAAATTTGCCGACTATGTACTTTACTGGGAGGCAGATGTCCCTATTGCAGTGATAGAAGCTAAGGACAACAACCAAACGGTGAACCAAGGTCTGCAACAAGCCTTGGGCTTTGCAAATATCCTGGAAGTGCCGAGTGCATTTAGCTCAAATGGCGATGCCTTTGCGTCTCATAATAAAGTGCCTCAGGATGGCGAAGATATCGAAACCCAATTCCCGCTTGAAAACTTTCCGCATGCCGGAGGGGGACCAGGGGCAGCCCTTGACAAGGGACAAACAGCCTCGAGACCAATAATAACAGCCCTGTACAAATTAATAAACCGTGAGAAGGCAAATACAAGCCCTAATCCGAACACAAATAACAAATGAATGGTGCACAGATCAAGGCGCCAAAGGACTGAGGTTGTTGAACATTAACCCAAATATTTCGTTAGCACCAATATCGGGTTGCCCTGGAAAACCGTCGAGAGGCAAGAAAGCTCGGTCTTTTGCCGGAAGGCAAAAGTTTCGAAGTCGAACGCGAGCGATTGTAGCCGCCGGAGCGAAATGAGCGTGTTTTCAACGGGTAATCCGATACCGGTGAATCCTAATGCATGATCTGGGATTAACTATCCTCGTGAGATGAACATTTCTTTCTTTTCCGCACAAAGAACCAGAAATAAAGTAAATCAAGCAGACCTATCATCGCGAGGCAAACAAACATCCAGCGGTAGCCGGTATAAGGTACGATAATACCCATAGCCATAGGCCCGAGTGTCATTCCCAGGTCCTGCAAGGCCTGGTAGGTTCCCACAGCGGGTCCGCTTGATGAGCCCGTGTAATCGAGCGCGTACGTGAAGAGAGTCGGGGTAAGGTATGCAGCTCCCAATCCCCAGGCCGCTCCCACAAAAACAAACAGGGGAAGTGTCTTAGAAAACGATTGTACGAGCATTACGGCTACTGCGGTAGAAAGGAAAGTCAGGATTATCCTCTCCTTCTTTGGCGTCGCCAGCATCTTTCCTCCCACGACTCTGCCTGCGATCAGCATGGCCGCATTCGCGGTAAAGAAATAACCGGGATTCTTCACACCGCACTGGATTGCGTAAAGCGGAAAGAATGCGACGAAAGCTCCCCAAATAAAAAATTGGACTGCATTTACTGCGGCCGGGGCGATTATCTTCAAATCAACAAAAGAATTGCCGGGAGTTGATGCCCTGTTGCCGGATTCTTCAATTTTCTGTTGTTCTATTCTGTATGAAAAGATGAGAGAACATGCTGACAAAAACGTGCATGCGAGAAAGAGAATGGTGAAGCCGAAGTGATTGACGAGCAACATGCCGAAAGAGGGACCCACGGCCAGACCAAAGCTGGGAGCCAGGAGGAAATAGCCGAGTCCCTGGGCACGGTATCTGAGAGGAATAATGTTGATAGCGCATGCAACCGCGGCCGTGCTGAGACACGCGTATGCGATTCCCTGAAAAAACCTTAACCCCAGGAAAGGCCAATAGGGAGGAATCACAATGGAACCCAGCAAAGTGAGCATCAATAAAAGCGCGCCGGCCATCATTATAGATTTAGCGGAGTACTTCGTCAGGATCTTGCCCACCAGGAATCTGGAAATCAATGATGAGGCCCCGAGTATTCCGATGAGGACGCCTATCTCTCTATCACTGGAACCCGATTTTGCGAGAAAAATAGGGAGCGTAGGATAAAGCATAAAGAAAGCAGTCAGGCAGAGGAAGAAAGCGACAAAATTGAACAGGTAATTACGATTGAGTATTCCCAGTATGCCGCGTCCGGAGACAGGTTCATCGTGCATGACTCCGTAGTGTTCCATATATGCAATGGCTTTTCAACTTTTTATTCACGATGCTCTGGTAGAATGCAGCCCACATGATGCAGATTGGGAGGGAAGTAGGGGTCAGCCATTGAGAAGGGACAACCAGCCGTGAGACCAATAATGGTAAGCGAAGACAAGGGCAATGAGAGACGTCCTGGTTTCAACATGGCAAGTACCGGGCATCAAAAAGACTCAGGTTGCGCGAGGAATCGCTGAAGTTTAAGAAAGCCCGTTTTGAATCCTGGAGAAAGCTGATGGAGGAGAGGGGAAAGCAAAAAGAGACTCAGAACAGGCTCAAAATCGAGTTAGAAAGAGAAAAACTGGAATTTCAAAGGGAAAAGTTGTTGCGCAAGGGAACGAGTGAAAGGAGCATTATAGGGATATCGTAACCTGCGAAGAATCATATTTCTGGCCGAAGCAATTGAAACGGCCGCTAGTCGCAAGTCACTGGTCACAGGTTTGAAAGACCGCAGATCGTTAATCGGACAGGACAAGGATTCAGTGGAAATATCGTGACTTTGATATATATGAGAATGCCGGTAAGGTCATGTTTGTCTATAAGTAAAGCACCGGCAGGAGGCGTATAATGTTAAAACACATTATAAGAAAAGACAAAGAACCCGTATCAGTTGTTCTTGATTATAGCGAATACGTACGGCTGAAAGAGATTGAACAGGACAGCGAAGATTACCGTTCCGCCGTGTTGGTAAAAGAAAAGAACAAGAAATGGCAAGCATAAAGACCAAAACACCTCAAGCCAATTGATAATTCAGATGCAATATCCGCGGACTCTGCAGGATAGCTGAGGGCCGCGGTGTGAGTGGCCGATGGCACCTCTATTACTTGACCTTTTCTTCAACTTTCTCTGCGCCTTCTTTTACCTTCTCACCGGCCTTTTCCACAGCTTCGTCCACCTTCTTACCCGCCTTTTCCATGGCTCCTTCCTCTTTCTGACAGCCGGAGATAGCAATAACAAATACCAGGACAGCAGCGACGGAAACAATACCCTTGAGAAATGTTAGAATTGATTTTTTCATGGTGATCTCCTTATTAGTTAATAGATTGACTGATAATAGCGAATATTGTCATAGAATCTATATTTGTCAAGCTTGCAGGTGGAAAAGTACTTTAGAATCTCGACGAATCTGTTTTTGATAACCATTCTTTTACCGGTTGTACGGCTCTTTTCCAGTACACCGGGATCGAATGGCGATTCCAATCCGCCGATTTTAACCAACTCCAGGAAGGCGGCGCTTCCTCCTGCCTTACAGAGCTTCAGATAATCCGGCCATGCCGATCCCCGGTTTCTCTGAAATTTCTCCCAATACTGGATGGCGCAGACCTGAGCCAGGGTGTAATCGATATAATAAAAGGGGGCTTCATAAATATGCCCCTGACATTGCCAGAATCCGCCTTCTTCAAGATAGGCGTTTCCGGAAAAATCCCGGTATGGCAGGTATTTTCTTTCCAGTTCGCGCCATGTTGTAAAACGTTCTGCCGGTGACAGTCCTGGATTTTCATAAACAACGTGCTGGAATTCGTCCACCAGGGCGCCGTAGGGGATGAATGTAAAGGCATCGGAAAGGTGCATAAAACGATATTTGTCGGCTTCAGGTCCGAAGAAGCGGTCCATCCAGGGCCAGGTAATGAATTCCATGCTCATCGAATGGATTTCCGCGGCTTCCATGGTCGGCCAGACGTATTCCGGGATTTCAAAATCCTTGCTCATGTGTGCTTGAAATGCGTGTCCCGCTTCGTGCGTCAGGACGTCAACATCGCCGGATGTACCGTTGAAATTGGAGAAGATGAAGGGAGCTTTGTATTTCGGTATCCAGGAACAGTAACCGCCGCCCGCTTTGCCGGGATGGGTTTCGAGGTCCATCAGACCTTCGTCCAGCATCCGGTCGATGAATTCTCCTGTTTCCGTCGAGAGTGCGTGGTACATTGCTCTGCCTTCCTGAATAATGTCTTTCGCGCTGCCCTGCGGCTTAGGATTACCGCTTTTAAAACGGAAGGGCAAATCATAATAATAGAGATGTTCCAGATCCAGCCGGATTCTTTGATTTTCCCTCAGTTCATTGGCAACAGGCACAATTGTCTTCAGAATCGATTCGTCGGTAATTCCGGACCATGTCTGCATCGTAGTCGAGCCGGGACATCCTGAGATAGGCAAGGGGAATGAAATTGTTGAAACCCAGTTTAATAGCCATCCGGTTTCGGACGGAAACCAGGGTATCGTAAATCGAATCCAGTTTTTCGCGGTTTTCCTCAAGAAAACCGAAATAGGCTTCCGAAGCCGAACGGCGGGTTTCCCGGTCTGATGATTCCCGATATGGCCCAAGACCGGATAGATTCAGTTTCTTTCCATCGAAATCGATTTGTGCAGAAGCGAGAAGTTTCATATATTCTGTGCAGAGCCGGTTTTCCTCGGAGAGATCTTCCATAATTTCCGGTTTAAAGGTTTTCTGCGCTGCCTCCGCCAGGGCAAAAAGGCGTTTTCCGAAGCGTTTTTCCAGTTCCGGACGGAAAGGGGAGGTTGTGAGGGCACGGTAATATTCGTCGATCAGGGCCTGATAGCGTGGGGAATTCTCGTCAAAGAATGAGGATTCCGCGTCGTAAAAAGCGTCCCTGGTATCGATGGTCTGCCGTATTCGGGCAAGACTCATTGCGGTATCAACATCCTCGCGGATGAGGTTGATTTCCTTAATGACATCGGCTTGTTTCGCGCTGTCGGCAGAATTGACAAAAACATCTATCTTCTGACGGAAATCGGATTCCAGTTTATCGAAATCAGGCCTTTGATAAATCATATCGGAAAACCGCATACACCCTCCTTTAGCTTGCCGCATAGTTTCATTATCCATTTCCGAATTCAATACCCATGTGACGGCCCATGAGGGTAAACTGGCCCAGCGTCATTTCGTACCCTGTCTGGATAGAACAACCCCGCGCCTTTGCGGCTGAGAGCCAGGGTGTGATATCCGGCTCGGTCACTACATCTGCAACGAAGGTGCGGGAGCTGAGACTGTCGAGAGGGAAAGGGGTGCGCGTATCGCCGTTCATACCAAGAGGCGTTGCATTTACGGCGAGATCAACGCCAGCGAGCGAATCAATGCGTTGAGACAGAGATATTGAGGGAAATCGCAGTGCGAGCAGATCCAGAAGACGTTCCTGTCTGCTGATATCCGTGTCTATGACCACAAGTTCTGCAGCTTTTGCCTGGGCGACCGCATATGCTATAGCTCCTCCCGCACCGCCCGCTCCGAAAACCGCCACCCGCTTGGTGCTTACCTCGAAACCGTTGGAACGCAATGCTTCGATAAAACCCAGACCGTCGACCATATCCCCGATAAGCTGCCCTTTCTCTGTCCTCCTTATGACGTTAACTGTTTCCAGATCTTTTGCCCGATCCGAGAGTTCGTCGACGGAATGTGCAGCTTCCTGTTTGTAGGGAATGGTGACAACACAGCCGGGGCAATTTCGCCATCCACGAAGGAGTGAAAAGAAAGGGCCCACGAAGTCAGGCTGGACATCGATGGCGATCATTACCCGATCCATCTGCTTTTCCCTGAAGTATTTGTTGAATGTTGTCGGAGATTTTACCTGTGTCACGGGATGACCGATCATCACATATACAAGCGTTTTTCCTGATGGCAGCATGTAGTCTGAGTTCACAATCATTCCCCCGTCTCTCAATACAATATTTTACCATCCGAGGAGCCTCTGCTGCAAGAGGTCTTATATATCCTCATGCCGTCGAGAATACAATGCGCATAGACGCTATTTCCGATGACCTGATAGAGATTATCCTGTACGACGTTGGGCGAGATTTATAACTTCCGTAACCCACAAAGAAATCGCATTTTTTACCGAAGTTATTGAAATAGCTGCAAGCCGCAAGTCACAGGCTGAAAGACCGCAAATCGTCAATCGTACTTCATTGGGGTCAACAGCAGGATACAAGACACAGAGGGCGCAGAGAAGACAAAGAGAAAAAGGACCATCGTGAGGCACAGAGCCAATACCCCTTTACCTCATCCGTGACTTCTCAACCGGAATATTGTACAATTTAAGGGATTGATTATCCGCGAATGGTTCCACATATGACAAAATTCCTCATGATATTGTTTTGTCTATCACTGACATTTGGCTGTGATAATACGGATCTGCAAACAGCGACGGATGCCGGATTAGACGCAGTTAAGGCAATCACGCTTTCCGATAAAGATGTTCTTGCCATAGCCGCAAAATCTTCCGACATGTCCGATAAAAAGAACCGATTGGCCCCGCCCGATAATGCTTACTCGATACGGCTGAACCGGATAGTGACTCAGAAATTTCAGGACGGGGAAATTGCCTTTAACTACAGGGTATATTTGTCTCCGGAGGTAAACGCCTTTGCCATGGCTGATGGAACTATCCGGATATACAGCGGCCTTATGGAGATGATGAATGACGGTGAATTACGTTTTGTCATCGGACATGAAATGGGTCACGTCATAAAGAAGCACATCAAGAAAAAGATCCAGCTCGCTTACGCAGCGAGTGCTGTTCGGAAAGGCATAGCGTCACAGGAGAATGCCGCAGGTGACATAGCACGGTCCCTGTTTGGCAGCCTCGCTCAATCGTTGATGAATGCGCAGTTTTCACAGCTTGAAGAAAAAGAGGCAGATGACTACGGGTTACTCTTCCTGAAGAAGAAGGGTTTCGACCCGGGGAGTTCTGTTTCAGCCCTGAAGAAACTTGCGAATCTGAGCAAGGGGCACACATTCCTCTCAAGCCATCCCGACCCTGATAAGAGGGCTGAAAGGCTGCAGGCTCAATTGGAAGGACGGGCATTGTCCATTGAAGAGAACAAGCAAAACATCTTGAGCAGGCTTAAAGCGTTCATCGCCGGTATCATTGCGTTGGTTAAAGACAAATTGCCTCTTTAGAAAAATCAGTGAAACAGGGAAACCACATTATGTTGCAAGGATGCAGCCGAATGTGTGATACTAAGGCGGCGTGCAAAATACCGAAAATATCTCTCAACATACCCCGAAAATCCTGTTCACCCGTGATTTTATTTTTGCGGTGTTTGCCGCTTTTTTTTCCGCGGCTGCCATCCATTCTCTCACCCCCACTCTTCCGATCTACCTCACGAGATTAGGTTCGAATCAAAAAGAAATAGGCGTGCTCGTCGGGATTTTTGCCGTTGCAACGCTGGTCTCCAGACTTTTCATGGGGAAAGCCCTGCTCATGTACCGTGAAAAGACCGTTATGATATTCGGGACTTTGTTATGTATCCTTACTTTCCTCGCGTCTATCGTATTTCGCCCCTTCTGGCCCTTTTTCATAATCAGGGTTCTTCAGGGGACCACATTAGCGTGCATGGATACTGCAGTCCTCGCGTTCATAATCGGCGTTATCCCGCTTGCGTATCGGACACGGGCGCTGGGCTACTACATGCTTGCACCAAGTCTGGCTCTGGCTATTGCCGCCCCCTTTGGTATGTTCGTTATTAACGGGTATGGCTTCACTGCTTTTTTCCTTGCCGGCGCAGGTCTCTCCTTCTGCGCTCTCTTCATGACCTGGAAGATTAAAGGACGGGAGATTACCATTGATGACAGCGCCGCTCCCGATCGCTCCAGTTTCATTCTTGATGTGAAGATCATTATTCCTGCCATTATTGCTTTCCTGCAGTTTTTTGCGTGGGGGGCTGTTGCAGCATTCTTCCCTCTCTACGCCGTTGATTGCGGTGTGACAAATCCGGGGCTCTTTTTTTCAGCTATGGCCATAATGATGATCATAGGCCGGATGTTTGGTGGAGCAATTATGGACACCTGCAATAAGGAAAAGCTTATTGTAATCTTCATTTCTGCAATAACTGTTCTTTTGGTAGCGCTCTCTTTTTCAAGAACTCTCCCTATGTTTCTCATTGTGGGAGCGCTCTGGGGGATAGGAACTGCGTTTTTCGTGCCCGTGTCTATGGCGTATTCCCTTGAGTATTCCGGCTCTTCGAGCGGCACGGCTGTGGGGACTTTCCGTGTATTGCAGGATTTGGGATTAGGTCTTGGACCTGTAGCCATGGGGACCGTCATACCCTTCACAGGCTATTCTGTGATGTTTCGCTGGCTGGCCGTTGTAAGTTTCATCAATTTCTGCTATTTCCAGTTTTATGTGAGGAGAAGACGTAAAGCATGTCCGGGGCCTTGAGAGGACAGCCCGTCCATGGAATCCGAATATGAAAAGTGCAGAGTAAGGGCATAGTGAAAACATGATTGAAGAAATTTCAGAAGATCTTTACAGAATCGAGCTGGTTCTGCCCAGGAATTATCCTAAATCCGTCAATGCCTATGTAGTAAGAGACGCAGAGCGAAGCCTTGTTATTGACGCAGGTCTCCAGGTTGACAAATGTATGGAGGCCATGCAAGCAGCCATGAAGAAACTTGGCGTAAATGCAGCAAAGGCGGATCTATTTCTCACGCATTGCCATGGAGATCACATCGGCTTTGCTGCCCGGCTGATCCAGGCGGGGTCAACTGTATACCTAAACAGGCTGGAAGCCAACCACATCCGTGAGGTTGAATCCGGCGCGCTTACCAGAGCGTTCCGGGCACTTTATCAAATGAGTGGTATTCCTGAGGGTAATGTCGAAGAAATGCTTTTCTATCTTGTTAGAGATGATTTAAAATCCGGGGGCACGCTTCCGTTTCAATTTGTAGCAGGAGGGGATATTCTCAAAAGGGGAAAATATCAGTTCACCTGTGTAGAGACGCCGGGTCACAGTAAAGGACATATGTGCCTGTACGAACCGGACAAAAAACTTTTTATTTCCGGTGACCACCTATTGGAAGACGCCGGCCCTGTGATCCCCGGGAGATTTGATAATGACAATCCATTGAAGGACTATCTGTCGAGCCTCGCTGCTTTAGATGGACTGGATATCGAATTGGTACTGCCCGGCCATGGGCGGCCCTTCAGAAACAGCAAACAGAGAATCAGGGAGACAATAGAACACCATCACCAGGAGAACCTGAATATCCTTTCCATATTACGGGAAGGGAGAAAGACCCCGTATGAGATCTCATCGCACATAATGCGCACGAGAAACAAGGGCAGCACAAAGCGCTTGTCCATATTGCAGGTCTTTGTCTTTGTGGCGGGCACCCTTGGGCGTCTCAGGTACCTTGAGGAAGAGGGTAAGATAAAAAAGGTCGTCGAAAACAAAGTAGCCATCTATTCGTTGGAAAAAGAAGAGAAGAGGGGCCAGTCCTTGACAAGGGACACCGAGGGAAGCGATGATATCCTTCAAGGGCTTTGAGACCGTTGGTAACGTTCATAACTTACTAAGAATCAACATTTCCGGCCGAAGTGATTTGCCTCGAGATGTGCTTCCGCTCCAAGCCGCAGTCTCTTCGCACTTCACAGAGAAGAATTTGACTGAAGTCAAGGAGACCTTTGCTATTAATCGTTATGATACTTACATTGATAGTAAAAGGAGTTTCTTATGAAATGCCCCGGTCAGGATACGAGATATTGGAAACCAGGGGATATTTTTGATGTTGATTGTCCCCATTGCGGGAATAAAGTAGAATTCTTCAAGGATGAAGCAACCAGACAATGCGCTCACTGCAAGAATAAAATCGTCAATCCACGAATGAATTTTGGTTGCGCCGGTTATTGTCAGTTTGCCGAACAATGTCTGGGAGATCTGGGACCGGAATTGCTTGCGAAACGGGATGACCTTTTCAAAGACCGTCTTGCCATAGAGGTAAAAAGGCGCCTTGGACGGGATTTTCGAAAGATCGCCCATGCAATAAACGTGGCCCGCTATGCCGAAGAGATTGCGCGGGAAGAGAAAGCGGCGCCGGCCCTTGTGATATGCGCCGCCTATCTCCATGTTTTCTATGAATCTCAGGGTGAGCAGGAAATGGACACAGGGCGAAAGACCGCAACGGATATTTTAGAGAAGCTCGGCGCCGGGCCGGAACTGACCGGGAAAGTGTTGGATATCATCGACCGTTTCATTGCGGGGGATGCAGGGGATTTGTTAGACGCGAAGGTGTTTTTTGACGCCCACCTGATTGCCTCGCATGAGGAGAAAACAGGCGCTCCCCGGGAAGCGCAACCCGATGTGGCCGACGATGTGCAGAATAAATGCCTTACCGATACGGGAAAGAAACTTGCAGTTCGTAAATCGTAATCGTAAATGGCAAAAGGCCGGAAATCGTAAATCGCAATCGGAAATCGAAAAACGCAATCAATAAAATATTGACTTGACTGAGTGCGCGGCGTATGATTTTTTGCATGAAAAAAATGTTATTGGTAGCATTCACCCTATGAAAAGACAGATCCGCTTTCCGTCAATATTGATTTTTTCTGTTCTCGCGATCCTCTTGATCGTACCATATCAACCTGCAGCGGCATCTTTTTCCGCAGAGGATTTCAATTCCGTCAAAGATGCCGCAATGAAGTTGGTGCAATTGTGTGATGAGCCAAAGGTGGGTCTTGATGAACGCGCAGTCGCTTCTCTTGTGGATTATGTTTTAACTCCAAAAAAAAATAATGAATATGTTCTTCCCAAGTCAGAGGGATGTACAGGGGCTTATTACGAATTCGACACAAAAATCAACTTTCTGCGATTCATAGACTACTCGTATAGTCCTTTCATTCTATCGGTTATCACGAGACCGTCTTCGGTCAGGTACTCTTTCTGGACAGCCTTCCGAAATGAAGCAGAAAGATTGCCCGTCAACTGGAAACCTGTTCTCCCCGGTGGAACCCCTGTTATCATTCACGGTAAGGAGCGCGATTCAAACTCACCCGACCTCAATACCGGCGTCTATCATGAATACGATCTGAAAAGAACGCTTGTCCTGCTCAATTACAAAGGCCGCCAGGTAATGCTCTCTATATCAAAACAGATAGGTAAATCCGACGTTGGAAAAAAAGGATATATTCTGGGTAGCGACAATGATTGGCAGTACTATTACACAGGAGAAACCGGGTCCACGATGACTGGCCTTGGATGGGCCAAATCATATATTTATGATTATTTTTCAGTGAGTGTCTATGTGGAATCAGGCAGCGCGTCAACCATGGTAAAGACCGGTGTTTTTCAATGGCTGAGGGCAGGCTGGTCCGGCATTAATTTTGTCAACTCGGGTCATATCCTGAGAGGGATGAAACGCTTCGGTCGTGATTACAAAATGGTCCTCGAATCTCCGCGCCTGCCCGTTCCGAATAAAATATTCTCAGTTCACCAGGGGCTTTCGGATATGCCGGCAGATGTTTTGACTAAGAGATATGTGGCCTTGCGGCAGGCGCAACGATCTTCGGCTATCAAGATCGGTAAGATCAGCAAGACTGAAGGGGAAGAAGAATTGTCCCCTGCTAATACACCGAAAGAGCAGATGGTTGAAGAACTTATGCTGGAGTATCTTAAAACAGCCCTTGGAAAAGTACCACTGCTTAAGATGGAATGGGAGTATCCTTCAGCAATTCCATAACGCATGCAATTCATCTATTTCCCAAAATTATCCTCTGAGATCAATAGGTTAAACTGAACTGTCAGATTGATTTGCAGACCTTGACTTGGAGGGCGCAAACATATATAATAAAAGACTTTTTGAAGGAGTAAACCAGTGAGAGATAAATATTGTGGATTCGTGACAAAAGATGACATCGGGAAAGATCTGACGCTCACAGGATGGGTTTTCAGAAGGAGAGATCATGGAGGGCTTATTTTTGCCGACCTCCGTGACGTTACGGGCAGTGTACAGATTGTTTTTTCTCCTGAGATATCGAAAGAAGCCCATGAGCGGGCAGGGGATATTAAACAGGAGTATGTCCTCAAGGTCGTCGGAAAAGTCCAGAAGAGACCACCGGAAACAGAAAACCCTCATATTCCCACAGGCGATGTCGAAGTGTATGTTCAAACCTTTGAGGTACTCAATACCTGCAAGCCGCTGCCGTTTCAGCTTGACGAAGAGGATGTCAATGAGACCATGAGACTTAAATACCGGTATCTCGACATGAGACGGCCTGAAGTAAAGCAGGTTTTTATTGAGAGAAGCAAGGCATATAAAGTGACCAGGGATTATCTCACTGCCAAGAGTTTTTACGAATTTGAGACACCCTTTCTGACAAAGAGCACCCCGGAAGGCGCGAGAGATTTTATCGTTCCCAGCAGGCTCAATACCGGTATGTTCTACGCGCTTCCGCAATCGCCTCAACTCTACAAACAGATATTGATGATGGGTGGTTTTGAACGATATTTTCAGATTGCCCGTTGTTTCAGAGATGAAGACTTGCGTGCTGATCGTCAGCCCGAGTTTACCCAGATCGATATTGAAATGAGCTTTGTGAACCGTGAAGATGTCATGAGACTCAGCGAAGGTCTTGTTGTTGCTCTCTATGAGGCTTTGAAGGGCAAAAAACCGCCGGAAATGCCATTTCCGAGAATGAGCTATACCGAAGCAATGGAGTCATATGGCACCGATAAGCCTGACCTGCGTTTTGGGCTTCCCCTCTTTGAACTTACGGATATTTTTAAAGATACCGCATTCGGCGTTTTCAAGAAAACCATTGAAGATGGCGGAGTGATTAAGTCCCTTGTTCTTACCGGTAAAACACTCTCACGGAAGGACCTCGATACTGCTGTCGAGGTTGCAAAGGAAATGGGCGCAGGCGGCCTTATCTGGATGCGCAGAGATACTGAAGGCCTGCAATCACCGATTGCGAAATTCTTAAGTGACAGCGAGAAGAATCAAATGGAAACCATACTCGGTATTTCAACAGGCGATATTGTCTTTATCATGGCAGATAAACGAGGCAAAGTGAACGACATGATGGGAAGGTTCAGGCTCTATATTGGAGAGAAATATGATCTCATTGACAAGAGCATTGACAAGTTTCTCTGGGTCATCGATTTTCCCCTTCTTGAGTACAGTGAGGAAGATAAGAGATATGTGGCCCGGCACCATCCGTTTACCTCTCCAAAAGAAAACATTAAGGGCTTTCAGGGCGATTACGAATCGGTCCTCGCCAATGCCTATGACATTGTATTGAACGGTGTGGAGATCGGCGGCGGCAGTATCAGGATCCATAGAATGGAAGAACAGATGGAGATGTTCAGACTTCTTAATATCAAAGAAGAAGATGCCCAGGAAAAGTTCGGCTTTTTGCTGGAGGCCCTGGAAATGGGCGCGCCGCCTCACGGCGGTATTGCCTTTGGTTTTGACCGGATCCTCATGATGTTTCTTGGTCTTGACAGCATACGCGATGTCATCCCCTTTCCAAAAACGCAGAAAGGCACCTGTCCTTTAACCGGCGCTCCTTCAAAGATCGGGCAGAAACAGTTGAATGAGCTTAAAATTAAAAGCACCCTTGTAGTTGGTTAACTTGTGGCATATGTATTGAGGAGGTTACTTTGAAAAAGAAAGATAAAGGTAAAGGTTTTATCTTTAAAAACGTCGTAAAGAGTACCAAGTATCCGCTCATTGATGTTGATAATCCTGAGCTTTACCGGGACGTGTTCCCCTATAATGAGATTTGTAAAATCAAGTTTGATCATAAAATAGAACTTATCGATCCTCCGGAAGAGATCTATATTACCGATACGACCTTCAGGGACGGGCAACAGTCAAGACCTCCTTTTACAACAGGACAAATTGAAGCCCTCTTTGATTTCATGCATCGTCTTGGTGGGCCAAACGGGGTGATCAAGCAGTCCGAGTTTTTTCTTTATACTGATAAAGACAAAGAGGCCCTCAATAGATGTCTTGAAAAGGGATACCGTTATCCTGAAATAACAGGATGGATAAGGGCAAATAAAAATGATCTGCAGCTTGTAAAGGACGCCCATCTCAAGGAAACGGGTATTCTTACCAGTGTTTCCGATTATCACATTTTCATGAAACTGAGCAAAACAAGGTCGCAGGCATTTAAGGACTATCTGAAGATTGTTGAGGGTGCCCTGGAACACGGGATTATTCCGAGATGTCATTTTGAGGACATTACACGAGCTGATATTTACGGATTTTGTGTTCCCTTTGCTCAAGCACTCATGAGTATGTCCGAAGAAGCGAAAATCCCTGTGAAGATAAGGCTCTGTGATACCCTTGGTCTTGGCATCACCTATCCGGGATCGGCGATACCGAGGTCAATCGGGAAGATCATACGCGCCATGATTGATGATGCCGGTGTTCCGTCGGAATATCTTGAATGGCACGGACATAATGATTTTAATAAAGTCGTCATCAACAGTGTCAGCGCCTGGCTCTATGGATGTACTTTTGTTAATGGTACCTTGCTCGGCATCGGAGAGAGGACTGGCAACGCTCCCATAGAAAGCATCATTATGGAATATATCGCTCTTGTCGGTGAAGAGAACGGAATCGACACAACAGTCATTACTGAAATCAGAAATTATTTCGAAAAGGAATTAGGCCATCATATACCGAAAAATCAACCTTTTATCGGCCTTGATTTTAATGCTACATCAGCCGGTGTCCATATTGACGGTATCATCAAGAATGAAGAAATTTATTCACCCTTTGATACCAATAAGATTTTAAAAAGACCCATCGCGGTAAATATTACCGATAAATCAGGCCTCGCGGGTATCGCCCACTGGATCAATTCCCACTTTGCTCTCGTTGACAAAGACAAGGTAGAGAAAACTGACCCTGGTATTGCAAGGATTAATAAATGGATAACCAGACAGTACGACGAAGGCAGGGTAACGTGCATATCGGAAGAAGAGATTGAACATCAGGCCAGACTCCATATACCGGGCATTTTTGTGTCTGAATTCGCGCTCTTGAAGAAGAGGGCCTACGATATGGCTGCACATCTTATTGAACGTTATATCGAAGAAACCCCTATCAAGAGCATGGATCCTGAAAAACAGGAATTGATGCTCAAGAAAGTTGTCCAGGATTTCCCCTTTATTCAGTTTGCCTATATCGTCAACAGCGAAGGTATCAAGACTACGAAAAATATCACTCAGGCGGCAGACAGGGCAAAGTATCATAAGATCGGGTTACATGAGGATTTTTCAGACAGGGATTGGTTTATTGCTCCCATGAAGACCGGAAAGATCAGTGTCACCGATATATATTCGTCGAGAATCACAGCAGCTCTCTGCGTGACGGTCTCCGGTCCCATCAGAGACGAGGTTGGAGAAATTAATGGCATCCTCGGTTTCGATATTCGTTTTGAAGACCTTACAAAGGCTGAAGTGGAATAGAGAGATGGGTAAAACATTAGCCGAAAAAATATTGAGCATGAATACTCAGTCAGACTTGCGGCAGGGCCAGTATGCCATTGTAAACGTGGACAGGATACTTTTGCAGGATGGTACGGCGCCGCTGGCGATCAAGAAATTCAATGATATGAAATTTGAGAAACTATTTGACGGTACGAGAGTAACTTTTTTTATCGATCATGGATCACCGAGTCCCAGGCTGGAGCTTTCAAATGACCACGCAATCATCCGGGGTTTTGTGAGGGCCCATGGAGCGCAGATAAGCGAGATAGGCGAGGGGATCTGTCACCAGATTATGGCTGAATCTGTCCTTGAACCGGGAGAAGTCCTTGTCGGAGCTGATTCCCATTCATGCACGGGTGGAGGGCTTGCCGCTTTTTCAACAGGCATGGGCTCTACCGATATTGCTGTTGCCATGGGGCTTGGAAAGACATGGATGCTTGTACCGGAGAGTTTTCAATTTATTATCAATGGGGAGTTTCCGACGGGTGTATTTGTAAAAGACCTGATTCTCAAGATCATAGGAATGATCGGGACTGACGGGGCAACCTATAAAGCAATGGAATTTGTCGGAGAAACAGTGGAACGGCTCAATGTGGAAGAAAGACTTACCGTATCAAATATGGCAGTCGAAGCCGGCGCGAAATGCGGGCTCTTTCCTTCAGATGCGATGACCGCCAAGTACCTCAAAAAGATGGGACGGGAAAAAGCGTATAGAGAGTTCCGGCCTGATGAAGATGCCCAATATAAAAAGGTCTTTGAAATTGACGCAGGGAAGCTTGTGCCTACAGTGAGCTTACCCCACCTTGTTGATAACGCGAAGAGCATTGAGGAAAAAGGTGTTGGCGGAAAGCCGGTAAACCAGGTCTTTATCGGGACCTGTACGAATGGTCGATTTGAAGACTTGCTTGTCGCGGCCTCGATAGTAAAGGGGAAAAAGAAACACAAGGACGTGCGGTTTATCGTGTGCCCCGCGTCAAAAGCTGTTTATCAACGCGCTATCAGTGAAGGTGTGATAACTACTTTGCTTGAAGCAGGCGCGGTCATACTGCCGCCCGGATGCGGCCCCTGTATAGGCGTCCATCAAGGTGTGCTTGCTGACGGCGAAATCTGTGTTTCAACAGCGAACAGAAATTTCCTGGGGAGAATGGGGAACCCGAAGGCCGGGATCATACTCGCGTCACCGGCAACGGCTGCGGCCAGCGCGCTTACGGGAAAGCTGACGGATCCAAGGGAGATGTTGCATGATCATTAAGGGAAAAGTATGGAGATTCGGAAACGACATCTCCACAGACCATATTATACCGGGAAGGTTTTATCACCTCAGATCGAATCTTGAGGAACTTACAAAACACGTCTTCGATGATATTACCTCCGGGTTTTCCCGGATGATCACCAAAGGCGATGTGATTGTCGCCGGAAAAAACTTTGGTTTGGGGTCAAGCAGGGAACATGCGCCGCTTATTATCAAAATGGCCGGCATTGACGCTATTGTAGCTGAGTCATTTGCGCGCATATTTTACAGGAATGCCATAAATGTGGGACTTGCGGCAATTATTTGTCCTGTTGACGATATTAAGGAAGGGGAGCAGTTGGAGATCAGGCTTGATGAAGGAGTACTGATAGATAAGACAACCGGGAAAGAAAAACATTTTTCTCCGTTGCCTGCTATTATGAGAGACATCCTCAATGAAGGCGGACTCGACAATTACATTAAAAAATACGGAGTGTTGAAGATTTGATGGAAACGATAACGATACCATGCATGGCCGGTGACGGTACTGGTGAAGATATCTGGAACGCGTCGAAAGAAATTTTCGAAGAAGCTCTTTTGAAAGCGTCAGACAGAAATAAAAAAATAGAATGGATATCCCTCATTGCGGGGACCAAGGCCCTCGAAAACGGGGATGAGCTTTTACCCGGTAAAACCCTGGAGACAGTAAGAGAATATAAGATTGCCATCAAAGGTCCTTTGACAACACCAGTCGGAGGAGGATTCCGGAGCGTCAATGTTCATCTCAGGCAGATTTTTGACCTCTATGTCTGTATGCGTCCCGTGCGGTATTTCAGGGGATTGCCTAGCCCGCTCAAGGCGCCGGAGAAGATCGATGTTATCATTTTCAGGGAAAATACTGAGGATCTCTACAAAGGGATCGAGTGGAAAGAGGGAACAGAGGAGGCAAAAAGGCTTATCGATTTCCTGAAAGAAAAGATGGATGTTACCCTTCCTTCCGATACGGGTATTGGAATAAAACCGATCAGCAAGACAGCGACAACCCGTTTTACGAAATGGGTCATCGATTATGCCATTCAGAACAAACGAAGGTCCATTACTGCTGTCCATAAGGGCAATATTATGAAATATACCGAAGGTGCTTTCCGGGAATGGGCTTACGAAACGGCAAAAGGATATCCCAAAGAAATCAGCTTCGATGAAAACGCGGGGAAGATCCTCTTTAATGACAGGATTGCTGACAACATGTTTATGCAGATGATTTTAAGACCTGATGAGTATGATATTTTGCTTTGTCCCAATCTGAACGGCGATTATCTCTCTGATGCCTGCGCGGCGCTGATCGGTGGTCTTGGGGTGGCACCCGGTGCGAATATAGGTGATGATATTGCCATATTCGAACCGACCCACGGCAGCGCGCCGAAATATGCCGGCAAAGATATGGTGAATCCGACCTCCCTGATCCTTTCCGGGGCCTTGATGTTCCGTTATATGGGATTTGATTCAGCCGCAATACTAATTGAAAAGGCAGTCGAGAAGACCATCCAGGATGGGATTGTCACCTATGATCTGGCGCGACAGATGAAAGAAGTAAAACCGGTGAGTTCTTCCCGGTTCGGGAATGAGGTTGTAAAGCGCATGTAATGGTTGAACAAATTAGTATTAACATACTGGAATAATTAACAATTAAAGAAGGGAAGAGATTATGATTGACGAAATAAAAGGTAAAATCGACGAAGTGCAGGAAAGGATACATGCTTTAAGAGGTTATCTTTGACCTTCCAGGTCTAAATAGCAGACTCCAGATATTAGATTCAGAGATTTCAAAAGCCACCTTCTGGGATGATCAGGAAAAAGCACAGAAGACCCTCAAAGAAAGATCAAGAATACAGGGAGAAATAGAAGACTGGGAGAAAAAAGAGAAGGAATTGGAAGAGATTCTTATTCTCAGTGAATTTGTTAAAGAAACCGAAGACTTAAATGATGTCGAGGAACTTGTTGTACGGGTAAAATCTCTCGATGAATCGCTGGGGGTTTATGAGATCCAGCGGATGTTTAGCGGCGAAAACGATGACAGCAATGCTATTGTGTATATTAATTCAGGCGCCGGTGGAACTGAGTCCCAGGATTGGGCAGAAATGCTTTTAAGGATGTATCTCAAGTGGGCGGAAAAAAAGGGATTTGAGACACAGATTGCGGACCTGCTCCCCGGAGAAGAGGCAGGGATCAAGAATGTGACATTCATGATGAGCGGAAAACATGCATACGGGTATATGAAGTGCGAAGCCGGTATTCACAGACTTGTCCGTGTATCCCCTTACGATGCCAATAACAGACGGCATACCTCTTTCGCCTCAGTCTATGCCTATCCTGAAGTCTCTGAGGATATACCCATAGAGATTAAAGACGATGAGATACGTGTCGATACCTTTCGTTCCAGCGGGCCTGGAGGGCAGCATGTAAACAAAACTGATTCAGCAATACGTATCACTCACATTCCAACGAATATTGTGGTACAATGTCAAAATGAGCGGTCGCAGCACAAAAACAGGGCAATGGCCATGGCGATCTTGAAATCCAGGCTCTATGAACTTGAAAAAAAGAAACAGGATGAGAAAATAGATGCCCTCAATAAAGAGAAAAAGGACATAGCCTGGGGGAGTCAGATCCGGTCTTATGTGCTCCATCCATATAAACTTATCAAAGACCATCGGACCAAATATGAAGAGCATAATGCAGAGGCGGTACTTGACGGAGATATCGATGCTTTTATAAAATCATACCTTTTATACTTGACTTTTAACCAGAAAAGGGAGGATAATTAAGAAGATATGGAAATTTTCAGCATAAATAGAGAAATAATTAGTGAAAACCGTATAGAAGAACTGGAAGAAAAGATCGACAGGATCATTGAAAGCTACAAAACAACGAAAGAAGAAAACGAAAAATTGAAAGCAAAACTCCAGTCAGTAGAGTCAAGTGACAAGGACGTGCAGAAGAAAATGGCTGAGATAGCCACAGAGCGGGAACTCCTTATCGAGAAGGTGACAAAAATACTGGAGAAGGTTGAAAAGGTAGAAATTTAAGTAAGATAGAGGGAATAATGGAGAAAAAGGTTGAAGTAACTATTCTGAAACAACCGTTTATCTTTGTTGGAGAAGATGAGGACAGGATCAAGAGAGATGCTCGATATGTAGATGACAAGATTGCCCATGCTATCGATCGTTACGGGATTATCAATACGCTGAATGCTGTTATTATGGCTATGATGGAGATTACCGATGAGTATCTGGAGATGAAAAAACAGGCGGAAAAGTTTGAAGGTAGAACACTTCGGCTTATTAAAAAGTTCGAAGATATCGAAGCTATAGATGTACCCTGCAGTGCAGGTGATAAATGGTAGGCTGTGAGCCAACACCTCTTTGCCGGGAGCTGTATCTTGTTGTTGTGTGCATGCTCGCTTAGGCGAGAAGCCTGATACGACAAAATGGCGCCCACTTAACATCGAGGTTCAAGACATACCGTTTACACGGCACTCGCGGGGTTTTTTTGTGGGGCAGTGTTTAAGGGAACAGAGGTTTAACATACATATTTTTTATGTTGTTTGGAGGTATACAATAGCTTTCCTATGTAGGATGTAAGCCCTCCTCCTCACTTTTCCTATAATTCTGACCCCTGAATTTAATATAGATTTAGGGGGTATTTTTTTGAATACAATATTACTGACAACAATAATGATAATAGGTTTTATCGTGGCGCTTGTCGCCGGTTTCACCCTTGCCTGGTTTGTTCAAAAGAAAAAAATAGGTGAATATGAAAAGATAGGCAAGAAGATACTGGAAGATGCCAAGAAAGAATCCGACGTTATGACCCGGGAAGCATCAATCCAGGCCAAAGATATTGTTCTTCAGGCAAGAAATGAGCTTGAACAAGAGACGAAGGCCAGAAGACTTGAGATGCAGAACTCTGAGCGTCGTCTTTCCCAGAAAGAATCAAATATTGACAAGAAAGCAGACTCCCTTGACAAAAAAGAAGAAGAACTGGCGAAGAAAGAGAGGGAAGTTTCTGCCAGACAGTCTCAGTTCGACACGAAAATCAGGGAGCATGAATTATTAATAGCGCAGGCAAAAACCCGTCTTGAAAAGATATCGGATATGACTGCTGAGGAAGCAAAGAAGATGCTCATGCAGGCCATGGAAGATGAAGCAAAATATGAAGCGACAAAAATTATTAAAAAGATTGAAGAAGAAGCCAGAGAAAAGGCAGATAAAAAAGCGAAAGAAATTATTGCCTTCGCCATTCAGCGATATGCCGGAGACTATGTAGGAGAAGATACCGTATCGGTTGTGGCCCTCCCCAATGAAGAAATGAAAGGCCGCATTATCGGTCGTGAGGGACGCAATATTCGTGCCCTCGAGGCCGCTACAGGTGTTGACATCATTATTGATGATACACCCGAAGCTGTTATTCTCTCCTGTTTCAATCCTATCAGGCGGGAAGTTGCCCGTATTTCCATTGAAAGACTGATTGGCGACGGCAGGATACATCCGGCCAGGATTGAGGAAATCGTTTCAAAGGTTGCAGAAGAGATGGAAGAGAAGATCAAAGACTCCGGTGAACAGGCAGTTTTCGACCTTGGAGTTCATAATGTTCATCCCGAACTGATAAAACTGCTGGGAAGATTGAAATACAGAAGCAGTTACGCCCAGAATATATATCAGCATTCACTGGAAGTTGCTTTCATCTGCGGGGCCATTGCGGCAGAGCTTCGTGTCAATGTGAAGGAAGCGAAGAGGGCAGGGCTTCTTCATGATATCGGAAAAGCGGTTGATCATGAAATAGAGGGATCGCATGCCACGATTGGAGCTGATCTGGCAAAGAAACATGGCGAGCCCGACTTCATTGTCCACGCCATACTTGCGCACCATGAGGATGTTCCCGTTACCGGTTTGCTGGACGTCATTGTCCAGGCAGCCGACGCGCTCTCCGGAGCAAGGCCTGGCGCCAGAAGAGAAATGCTGGAGACATATATCAAACGTCTGGATGAATTGGAGCGCATAGCAAATGGTTTCCAGGGAGTGGAAAAATCATACGCGATCCAGGCGGGAAGAGAGATACGCATCGTTGTGAACAGTGAAAAAACAAGCGATGAAAATATCATTATATTATCCAAAGATATCGCGAAGAAGATTGAAACGGATCTGTCTTATCCCGGGCAAATAAAAGTTGTTGTTATCAGGGAGACAAGGTCGGTCGAATATGCCAAGTAGTATGAAGGTGTTGTTCCTGGGCGATGTCATCGGCAAGCCCGGGAGAAGAGCCGTCGCGCAATATATAAAAACCGTCAGTGCTGATTTTGTTATAATCAACGGTGAAAATCTCGCCGGGGGCATCGGCATTACTCCGGCAACAGCCATAGAGATGTTTGAGCTTGGTGTTGACGGGATTACAACAGGCAACCATGTTTGGAAAAAAAAAGAAATGGGCCAGTTTTTAATGCAAGAACAGAAAGTGGTACGTCCCCTCAATTATCCACAAGGGGCCCCGGGATTTGGATATACAACCCTGAAAAAGAACGATCTATCTCTGCGCATTGCCAATATTGAAGGTCGTATCTTTATGGGTACTCTTGATTGTCCCTTTCGCGCCATGGAGGCTTTCTTGCTGAGCAGTAACGAAATACCCACTCTTGTTGATTTCCACGCTGAAGCAACTTCCGAGAAAATAGCCATGGGATGGTTTCTTGACGGGAAGGTTTCAGCTTTGATCGGAACGCACACCCATGTGCAGACGTCTGATGAGAGAATATTGCCGGGAGGAACGGGATATTTGACCGATGCGGGTATGACAGGACCTGTTGATTCCGTAATAGGTATGGCAAAGGAAGCCGTCCTGGGGAGATTTCTCACGCAGCTACCTCACAAATTTGAAGTTGGAAGGGATGACAACGAGGTCCAGGGGGTTTACATTACCATTGATACACTGAGCAATAAATGTCTGAAAATTGAAAGAGTGAGAGAGAAGGTAAGCTGATACCGCAGTAAGAAGATGAGGTGCAGATTATGGATATAGACCGGCAGATTGAGGTGATTAAACGGGGGGCTGTTGATCTCATCAATGAGGTTGAACTGCGAAAGAAATTGACGCGGTCCAAAGAACTGAAAAAACCCCTCAGAGTCAAACTCGGTCTTGATCCTACAGCGCCTGATCTGCACCTCGGACATACCGTTGTCCTCCAGAAATTGAAGCAATTCCAGGAACTGGGACATGTTGTTATATTTCTTATTGGTGATTTCACGGGCATGATCGGCGACCCGACAGGAAGGGTTGAAACACGGCCCCAGGTATCGAAAGAAACGCTCCTTGCGAACGCTGAAACATATAAAAAACAGGTCTTCAAAATACTTGATCCCGATAAAACGGAAGTGAGATTTAACAGCGAATGGTTTGAGGCAATGAACGCCGCAGATATGATCCGTCTTTGCGCCCAGTATACCATGGCGCGTATGATGGAGAGGGAAGACTTTCGTAATCGTTATCAGAATAATCTTCCCATCAGCATTCACGAATTTCTCTATCCCCTTGTTCAGGGATACGATTCAGTGGCGCTCTTGGCTGATGTGGAACTGGGCGGCCACGATCAGATATTTAATCTTTTTGTGGGCCGGGAGATTCAGACGTGCCTATGGTCAGGAATCACAGTGCATTGTCACCGTGCCGCTCCTCGAAGGCACTGATGGTGTAAATAAGATGAGCAAGAGTTACGGCAACTATGTCGGTATCGATGAGCCGCCTGATGTGATGTTCGGAAAGCTCATGTCCATATCGGATGAGTTGATGATCAAGTATTATGAACTCTTGAGTGATATCACCCTGGAAGAATTGAATGCACTGAAAGAGGGAATCAAGCTTGGCACTACCCACCCTAAAGAGGCAAAGGTAAATCTCGCGAAGGAAATAATCGCGAGATTTCATAGTACTGAAGATGCCAACGCTGCCCACGAGAATTTCGAAAAGATGTTCAGGGACAAGGAAGTGCCTGAAGAAATAGAGATAGTGACGGTACCGCGACCAAAAAGCCCTCTTTCGTTACCGCATTTCCTGCGCGATATCGGTGCTGTATCATCAACGGCTGAAGGTAAACGCATGATTCAACAGGGTGGTGTCTCCTATGCGGATGCAGGAAAATTTGTGAAAATACCAGGCGAATCTTTCCCGCTTGCCGATGCAGTGGGGGAGATAATATTCAAGGTTGGCAAACGGACCTTTAAAAAGGCCGTGTTTAAAGACGAGTAACCCTTGACATAAAGGGCACTTTTGTTGTTTATTAATAACCGTTCCACGGCAGTTCCGCCAACTGGCGGGATAGGTTAAATGGTTCTTTTATATTATGATTATAAGTATTCCCCGGTAGCTCAATCGGCAGTAGCGTCTGGCTGTTAACCAGTAGGTTGCAGGTTCGAGTCTTGCCCGGGGAGCTAAATTAACGAGTGCTCTTGGCAGTAGCGTCTGGCTGTTAACCAGTAGGTTGCAAGTTCGAGTCTTGCCCGGGGAGCCAATAAGACGCTTGAAAACCTTTTAAGAATGTACTATCTGTATATACTTTATTCGTCAACTGTCGGGAAATTCTACATAGGCAGTACTTCTAATATTGAACAAAGAATTTACTACCACAATAATAACCGTAGCTCCTTTACGAAGAATAAAGGGCCATGGGTGCTTGTCTATTCTGAAATATACCAGGTCAAGCAACAAGCCATCATTAGAGAAAAGGAAATAAAATCGTGGAAGTCATCGAAAAGAATTATAGAAAGTTTGGGGATCGACCTCAATCAATACCGGCAGTAGCGTTCCCGTTGCAACGGGATAGGTTGCAAGTTCGAGTCTTGCCCGGGGAGCCAAATTAAGAGGCGCTTGAAAAAGCGCCTTTCTTATATCTGCAAAAAACCTGCAATGAAGAACCTTAATGTACTGCTAACGCCGTCTATAGTGTTCCCGTATTTATGAAACATTCCTTACTTCTTACCCGTTGACAATTCAAATTATGAAATTGTATAGTTCTATATAGAGATATAATGTTTTATAAGGAGAACCAATGAATAAAGGAAAAGACCTCAAATCACGTGATCGTTATATAGTGCCGGCTGTGGAGCAGACAGCCCGACTGCTTTTCTGCCTGGCTGATGCCGAAACTTCGCACCTCAGTCTCAATGAAATCTGTGCCAGGGCAGGAATGCATAAGAGCCATACTTTCGCTATTCTCCATACGCTTCAGAAGTTCGGACTCGCGCAGAGGAATGTGGCCGGCAGAGGTTATTCCTTGGGACCGGGTCTGATTGCGCTTTCACGAAAGGTCCTTGACGACTTTAACCTTCCCCGGATTGCAGAGCCGATTCTTGAAGAATTAGCCAAAGAGGCCCGCAGTACGGCTACATTGGGTCTCATAGTGGAAAAGCACCTGGTTATTGCCGCTAAGTATGAGGACCGGCGGGATATCGGCGTCGCGACAGTGCGGATCGGTCGTCGCTGGCCTGTAAGTCATGGGGCCGAAGGAAAGGCGATTGCTGCGTTTCTTTCTGAGGAAAAATTGAATGAACTGCTCCAGGAAGATGAGCTCTATTTTCATGGCAAGCCGGAGAAGCTCGATAGGAAACGCCTGGAGAAGGAACTTGCTGACTGCCGTCGATCAGGCTATGCGCTTGACCTGGCTGAGATTAATCAGAAGTTTAATGCTGTTGCGGCACCGGTGCTTGGTCCGGACGGAAGCCCCATCGGTCACATAAATATCATTGGCATTCTTTTCGCTGATGATGCCCGTCGGCTTGGACCATCTGGTTGCCGAGGCAGGGAGGAAGCTATCGAGGCAGTTGGGGGCCAAGGTCAATTAATTGTCAGGATCATCATATAAGACAGCACAATCAGTGTAGAAATGTTGTTTCGCTATAGAATTTCCTTATCGGCTATTCTTTTAAGATCTGTCTTTTTAAACAAAGAGATGTTTATTTGATGATAAACAGCCAAGGATGGCCGCAGTCCTGAAGACTATAAAATACAGTTAATGCTATCATATCAAGCAGATAAATCAATATATAATTTTGTAAAAATTTCTTGACATACTACTCGCTTGGGTATAATCTGTGTTTCGAGTGAGAGAAACACGGTTCTTTATAGAGAACTTTACATACTAAATATAAAGCGTGCTGTTTAACTGAAAGCGATCCACTGAAAAAGGAGACAAATACATGGAACAGACAGCGAATAAAATAGTCACGAATGAATTAACAAGAGGACAAAGGCTGTGGGAAAAAGTGCGTGAAGCAAGAGATACAGCGCCAATTTCTCTATGGCGGGCAAGGCTTTTTACTGAGGGCTTCAGACAGTTAGAAGGAGCGCCTCAGCCGATGAGGCTGGCAAGGGGTTTTGAGAACGTTGTGAAGAATATACCCATCTATTTTGATGAGGGACAGCTTTTGGCCGGAGATCCTGCTGCCTGGACATCCGGAGCCGAGCTCCATCTTGAGAACTCTATCGATTGGGTCAAGAAGGAACTGAGTGCGGGACGTCCGCCTTTGGGATTGAGCGAAGAGGAAGTGGAGGAACTGAATGAAATTGTTCAATACTGGAATGAGAGGAGCCTTCGAGGCGGGTTGCTCGCCTGTCTTGGCGACGAAACAGTAAAGCGACTGGAGACGACGGCGGATCCCGGCGCCCGTGTCTATATGGCCTTTGCGCAGATGTCGCGCAGTAAAGGTTGGTATTCCCCGAACTATGAAAAGGCAGTAAAACTTGGTTTTTCGGGAATTCTGGAAGAGGTCGAAAATGAGCTGAAAAATACGCCGCCCCGTGACGATGCTACACGTGAGAAAAATTATCTTCTCAAGGGTTTGGTTGTAGAACTCAAGGCAGCCATGGAGTATGTGAAACGATACGCGGCTCTGGCGCGTGAACTGGCTCAAAATGCTGAAGAACCCAGAAAATCGGAACTTGAACAAAATTGCCGATGTCTGTGACTGGGCGCCTGTTCATCCGGCTCGCACCTTTCATGAGGCATTGCAGACTGTCTGGTTCGTACATGTGTTAGGGGAAATGGACTGCGGTCTGGTAGGATGGTCTCCGGGAAGGGTCGATCAGTACCTCTATCCTTATTACGCAAAAGATATTGCCGAGGGAAAGACTACCGATGAGGAAGTCATCCAGCTTCTCGAGTGCTTCCGTGTCAAGATGAGTTCCAGACGCTCCTTCGAAAATGTTTACGCTCATGTCAACAGCGCCGGTGAAGGTCTTTTCCATAACTGTACTCTTGCAGGAGTAAAGGCGGACGGAAGCGATGCTGTGAATGAACTTTCTTTCTTATGGCTGGAGGCTGCTTTCCGCGTAAGGAGCCCTCACCCCACGCTTTCGGTGCAGATGGCACGAAAAGATCAACGAAGATTTCGCAATCAGGGCCGCGGAACTAAGCAGTCTCGGGATGGGATACCCGGCATGGTTCTATGATGGGACTATCATTCCCTATCTGCTGGGCCGAATATGCGGGCAAATCTCGAAGAGGCCCGTGATTACAATTTGAGCGGTTGTATTCTCCACACTATTCCCGCACAAGACGCCGGCAACAACCCCGCTGATTCTCAATATGGGAAAGATCTTCGAGCTTGCTCTTTACGATGGCTGGGACCCGGCTACCGGATATCAATGCGGCCCGCACACGGGTAGATTCCAGGATATGAAAACATGGGAGGAACTGGTAAATGCTGTAAGAGAACAGGCTACATTTTTCATGACAGAAGCGGCGGGTGTTCAGAACCAGATCCGGCTTTTCCGGTCAAAGATGCTCCCACAGGTTTGGGGAACGGCATTCTTTGACGATTGTATTAAGCGTGGCCAGGACCCGACAGGAGGAGGCTGTGTCTACCAGGGCTCCGCGATGATGCTCTGTCCTGTCGGCGTTATGGATGTCGTTGACTCGCTGGCAGCACTGAAGAAGATTGTTTTCGAGGACGGCAGTCTCAGTAAAAATGATCTCCTCAATTGCCTCGCCGCGAATTTCGAAGGTTACGAAGAAGAATGGCGTCTGCTGATGTCAGCGCCGAAATACGGAAATGACATCGATTATGCAGATAATATTGCGGCCGATATGTATAAATTCCTGGTCGATATGTGTGCCAGGACGGATGCATGTTATGGTGCCCAATATGTATGTGCTCCACATACCATCAATCTCCAGGGGGAGAACGGGAAAAGGGTAGGCGCATTGCCGAATGGACGTCTTGCCGGGGTTTCTCTTAGCTGATGGCGGGTGTCGCCCTGTCAGGGAGCCGACACCGAAGGTCCTACGGCGGCGATTAATTCAGCCGGCAAAATCGACCATGTTCCCATTTTCGGCACCCTCTTCAATATGAAGTTTAACCCCTCTTCTCTGGAAACCAGGGACGACATAATAAAATTTCTTGCCATGATAAGGACTTATTTTGAAGGATACAAAGGAAAACATATTCAGTTTAATGTGGTAAGCAAAGAAACCCTGCGCGATGCACAGACTCAACCGGAGAATTACCGGAATCTCGTGGTCCGTGTTGCAGGATACAGTGCGCTTTGGGTTGAAATCGAACCTTTGCTGCAGAATGAGATTATAGCTCGTATGGAGCAGACATGGTAGCCCACGTCTATCAGAATGTTGTACAGACGGGTCAAAATAGATTTACATAACAGAGAGGTGGAATAGTGAGTGTATTAAATGACGATTGGAAGTGGTTGGAAGAGCCTAACAAGCTGGAGTTCGAGCATGCGGGAATCAAGTGTCTGATCCTTCGGGACAGGTTCTTATGGTTGGGCGGGTATGTTGGGCTGGAACCCTCTCATGCTCACTCAGGAAAGCATTACCGGGACATTGAAGTAAAAGGTGTCCACCAGGGTTTGAATTTTTCGGGAAGGGGGGATGGGCAGCGCAGGAAAGAAGGCCTCTGGTGGATAGGGTTTTATGGCGATCGTCCTGGTGATTTAGTGCCTGGCCGTATGGACGGTTTGAAGGGAGGCGAGATGTACCGCGATATCGAGTACGTCCGGGGTGAGGTCAAGAAACTGGCGGAGCAGATGCGGGATGCAAAATAACGAAAAGAACATAGCAAGGCCGAGGCGGAGAACTTCCGGTATCGTCTTCGATATACAGAGATACTCGATCCACGATGGACCGGGCATCAGGACAACGGTCTTTTTAAAGGGTTGTCCGCTCAGGTGTGTCTGGTGTCAAAACCCGGAATCTCAGGGTAGAGAGGCGGAACTTCTTTTGAACAAAAACCTCTGTGGAGGATGCGGGCGATGTGTAGCAGGCTGTTCTGCCGGAGCAAATAGTCTCTCCGGGAACCGCGCCGATGTGGACCGTGAGAAATGTCTTCGCTGCGGGGCTTGTGTTGAGATATGTCCCAACCAGGCCCGCAGAATAGCAGGGAAATCTTTAACAGTGAGCGAGGTAATGAAGGAGGTCCTGAAAGACCGCAAATTTTATGAAACATCAGGCGGCGGCATTACACTCTCCGGCGGCGAAGCAACGTATCAGCCCGAGTTTGCATCAGCCCTTTTCAGGAAAAGCAGGGAACTTGCGATACATACAGCGCTGGAGACCTGCGGCTATGCCTCATGGAGCGTTTTCGAAAGGGTGCTGGAATATACTGATTTAGTTCTCTACGACATCAAACATTGGGATTCCGGGAGGCATCAGAGAGGAACCGGATTCGGCAATGAGATCATACTTGAAAACGCGCGAAGAATAGCTGAAAGCAAGCCCATGAAAGTAAGAGTACCACTTATACCCGGCTTCAACGATTCGGAACACGATATCAGATCAATTGCAAACTTTGTTGTATCACTGCCCAATCAGATTGAGATGGAGCTACTGGCCTATAACCCCCTGGGTGAAGGAAAATACGAGCGCCTGGGAAAAGGGCAAAAAGAACATAAGGAGGTGCAGGAAGAAACATATTTGGACAGCCTTCGCGGTGTCGCCGAATCGGAACTGCAGAAAAGCCGGCTACGCCTGGTACGGTGAAGAAATTAAAAACGCAGCCATAATTATGTCGGAACCTGCAGATTGATTGACGGAAATATTGTTGTAGAACGAATCTAAAAAAGGGGAGGTAGAAATGTTAAAACCAAAGAGAGTATTGTTTTCTATCGCAGTAATTCTGGTATGCATTTTTGTTTCATCAATTCCGGTGATGAGTCAGACACTGAACCTGAGCGGGACTTATAACTGGAAAATGACTTCGCCTATGCCCACCGGTCAGGATGGGAACAAGGGCATTATCCAGTTTATCAAATTAATGGACCAACGTACTAATGGTAAGGTGAAAATAACTTTGTACGAAAGCACACTGGGTGCCCCTGGTGACCACTGGGACATGGCGAAAAACAATGCGGTGCAGTTTGCTTTTACGAGCGATCTGTATAACTCGGCTCGTATGCCAATCCTCTCAATGGTTGGTCTTCCTCTGGAATATCCAAGTTCAAGGGCTGTCTGGCTCACCGCGAACGAATGGCTGAAAGCCGGTTATCTGAAAGAACTAACTGATAATTTGAAGGTGTTATACTTCATGGCCACCGACCCGCTAACCCTCTTTCTTCGTAACAAGAAAGTAACCGCCATGAATGACTTCAAGGGACTCAAGATCAGATGCGGAGGAAATGTACAAGGCCAGAGCGTAGCTCTTCTCGGTGCGACAGGAGTCAGCATGCCTGGCCCGGATATGTATATGGCCATGTCCACAGGAGTCATAGATGGAGCAATTGGCGGTGTCGACTATGCGATTTTTCAAAAATTCCACGAAGTGAGCAAGTACGCGTTAACTCAGCCTCTCTATTTCGGAATATTTGCGCTCTTTATGAACAAAGAGACATGGAATGGACTTCCACCGGAGCTCCAGAGACTTATTGATCAAACAGCCAACGAGGTCTCTGTTGCTGAAGTAGACAGAAGGTCAAAGGCTTTACAGGATTTGTGGGATACTTACGGAAAAAAGGTTGAAGTCTATTCCATCAGTAAAGAGGAAGTGGCAAAGTGGAAACAGGCAGTTTCGGATGTCGATGACAATTACGTGAAAGATATAACGGCAAAAGGTTACCCTGCGAGGGAAGCCCTTCAACTGATGCGAAAAGTGGTGAGTGGAGAAAAGAAGTAATATCGAAGTTAGGCGGGTCTAGCCGGTAGGGGAAACTTTCTTATAATTCCCTCCATGCTTGTACCCTGGTAAACAACGAGAATTGTTGTGTGGGCATTGTGGTAAATAATGTGCAAAGGGGAGAGTTATGCAGAAATATAGAATGTCTATAGGAGGAAAGTGGGTTGATGCCGAATCCGGGGAAACTTTTACGGCATTTAATCCGGCAACAGAGGAAGGGATAGGCCAAGTCCCTCTCGGCGGTAAAGCTGATGTCGACAAAGCAGTAGAAGCCGCCCAAAAAGCGTTCCCCGTCTGGTCCAAAAAGTCCCAAGCGGAGCGTTCACAAATACTGTATCAGGTTGCTGATGCGATCGCGGAACACGCGGATGAACTTGCCGAACTTGATATTGTAAGTCATGGCACACCGAAAAAACCGGCCCTTTTTGGGATTATGGCGTTGCCCCCGATGTTTAAGTATACTGCCCAGGTAAGCCGGTCCTTTATGGGGCAAGTAATATCAGCCAACCCCAATAAATTTTGCTATCTTCAGCGCGAACCCAGAGGTGTGTGTGCCCTTATTGTAGCATGGAACGCTCCTCTCGTTGGAACCTCTAAGAAACTATCTGCGGCCTTGGCTACCGGCAACACCTGTATCATCAAGCCCCCAAGCATCTGTTCTCTGACTGTACTCAAGCTGGTGGAGATATTGGAGAAAGCTGGGTTGCCGGCGGGCACGGTAAATGTGGTCACCGGTTTCGGCAATACGGTGGGCGAAGCACTTTCTTCTCACCCCGGCGTTGGTATGGTCTCTTTTACCGGAAGTTGCGAAACAGGGAAGAGAATAATGTCCGTAGCAAGCAAAACAGTGAAGCGTCTGGCACTGGAACTAGGCGGTAAGAATCCATGTATTGTACTGGAAGACGCGGACATTGATGCTGCTGTGGGCTACTCGCTATTTTCTTCATTCCATAACACAGGTATGGTTTGTGCGGCTACCGGTAGATATTACATACATGAAAAGCTGTATGATGAATTCGTGGAAAAGTTCATTGCCAAGACAGAGAGAATAGTTGTTGGCGACCCCACTGACGAAAAGACGGATATGGGACCGGTGGTTAGCGCCGAGCATAGAGATCGGGTAGAAAATTATATCAAATCCGGCGTGGAGGAAGGGGCCAAACTGATACTCGGTGGCAAAAGGCCCACAGCACCTCCGCTGGATAGAGGTTATTTCGTCATGCCTGCAGTATTTACCGATGTAACCCAGAACATGAAGATAGCAAGAGAGGAAATTTTTGGTCCAGTGGCCTGTTTCATAAAGTTTTCCTCGGATGAAGAAGTGATCAGATTAGCGAACGACAGCACTTTTGGCTTATCGGCTTCCGTCTGGACGAGAAATACGACAAAGGGCATACGGTTCGCGAACGAGATTCAGGCCGGGACAGTCTGGATTAACGGTGAGATTTTGGGGGCAGAATACCCCTGGGGCGGATATAAGGAGAGCGGTTTCGGCAAAGAAAACTCAATTCTAGGGTTGGAGGAATATGTACAGATTAAAGCGATATCCTTTGACTTAGCAGGGAAAGTTTAGGCCGTGATCGGGAGATAATCCGGGGAAATGGATGATCTGTAGAAAAAAGAGGAGGTTAGATAATGGGTGAGAGACTCAAGGGTAAAGTAGCTGTAGTTACCGGTGCCGGTGGAGGTGGTGTAGGTGAAGCCACAGCTCTGGCACTCTCTGCTGAAGGGGCTTTGATAGTTGTAAATGACATTGGTCGCGATTCTATGGGGCGATACGGAGCAGACAATGCCGTTGAGAAAATTTCGGAAACAGGAGGCAGGGCTACTGCAAATTACGACAGTGTTGCTACAATGGAAGGAGGAGAAAATATTGTCAAGACTGCTCTGAATGCATACGGTCGTATTGATATCCTCGTAAATTGTGCCGGAAATTTTCAGGGCAAGCCGACAACTGAACTGACTGAAAATGACTGGGATTCAATAATCGAAGTTCATCTGAAAGGCCATTTCAGTTGCATCAAAGCAGCTCTTCCGGAGATGATAAAACAGAAAACGGGACGGATAGTCAATTTCTCGTCTCGCGCCGCTTTTGGCGGTGGCGGGAACCTCGCATATACCGCTGCCAAGGCAGGAATTCTCGGCTTAACCACGATGCTTTCCGTAGAAATGAAGGAGCACGGGATAACCGTTAATGCTGTCTTACCCAGCGCAGATACGAAGATGTTTCCCGGGCCGAGACCGAAGTTCGCGCGAAAAACCATGATAGAGCCGATGTTTCTTGAACCACACTACATCGCACCGATGATCGCCTTTCTTGCCACAGATGAAGCTCAAGAGGTGACGGGCAAGTTTATTTATTCATCAGGCGGCGATTTCTGCCTTTACAGCCTTCCTCTTCAGTTGAAGGCGGAAGCACCAATATTTGTTCGTAAAGTGGGGAAGTGGACGGTGGAAGAGCTCATTGAGGTTATGCCTTCATTAGGTTTATCATGATCTGTTGTGGTTTCACCGTGATCTATTGTTACCTTGTTTGTACAGAAAAAAAGGAGGTACGAGATGTCTAAAACTAACAAGAGTGATATTTTTGATTGGAGCAATCCTGCTGCTCACGGCTATCTGGTCAATTCGCGGGAGCATCGGCAGAGCGTCTGGATCGAGTGAAGACGTACAACTGGAAACTGGTTTCCCCAATGGCGGCCGGGCAGAATACCAACATCGGTATTGTGGAATTTGTCAAACAACTGGAACAGCGCACAGGCGGAAAAGTAAAGATAACACTCTATGAAAGCACTTTAGGTGCCCCTACCGACCACTGGGACATGACGAAAAATAATGCCGTCCAGTTTGCCTTCACCAGTGATATGTACAATGTCGGCCGTATGCCCATACTCTCCATGATAGGTCTTCCAATGGAAGTGCCCGAAGCAAAAGACGCATGGGTGACGGCAAACGAGTGGCTAAAGGCCGGTTACCTGAAGGAATTGACAGACAACTTCAAGGTCTTGTGGTTCCAATCGAGCTCCCCTCTGAGCATGTATTTTCGAAAGAGCAAACCGGCCAAACAGGATGATTTCAAAGGCATGAAGATCAGGTGTGGCGGAGCCGTCCAATGCCAGGCCATGACCGTTCTTGGAGCCTCCGGTGTCAGTATGCCCGGCGGAGAAGTCTACATGGCTCTTCAGACGGGAGTTATCGACGGCGCGATTACGGGCATTGATGTGGCGAATGACCGCAAATTTTACGAGGTTGCCAAGAATGTGCTCAGGCAGAACCTGATTTTCGGCATGTTTGTGTTTCTTATGAACAAGGAGACCTGGAATAGTCTCCCTCCGGAACTTCAGAAATTGATTGACCAGACCGCGAAGGACGTCAACACCGCTGAAATGGAGCGAAGATATAACGAAGACAAGACACTGGTAACGTACGTACGAGAAACGCGGCGGGGAATTCTATTCGGTAAGCAAGGAAGAATTCAATAAGTGGCGCCAGCTTATCCGCCCCAATACGGAAAAATATGTGCAGGATTTGGCGGCAAAAGGTCATCCGGCGAAAGAAGCCCTTGCGCTTATGCGTAAAGTAGCAGCTGAGTAAAAATAATGAGATCTATTCCATATTCAATGTCTGATAGCTGATGTCGGATGGAGGAGGTTGTGAACCTAAGATGGTCTGTGAGACATTATCATCCCGTGGGACTGATTTATGAATAAAAGGGGGTAAAGAAGGTTATGAAAAAGAAAAGAAGCAATGCTTTTGTGGTAATGGCGGCAGGCTCGCTGGTCGGTCTTATTCTCTTTGTGATGGCTCTCACAGGGGCTATAGCAGCCGAAACACGTGCAATAGACCTGGACAAAACGTATAACTGGAAAATGACCTCGGCAATGAACGCCGGTCAAGACGGTAATAAAAGCATAGTCGAGTTTGTCAGACTGCTGGACCAGCGAACTAAGGGAAAGGTTAAGATCAGTCTATACGAAGGCACGCTTGGAGCCCCTACAGATGCCTGGGACATGGTGAAGAACAATGCAGTCCAATTTACTTTTACCAGTGATCTCTATAATGCGGCTCGAATGCCCATCCTCGGCATGGTCGGTCTTCCAATGGAATTGCCCAGCCAAAAGGCTGTCTTGGCTAACCGTGAACGAATGGCTAAAGGCGGGCCAGTTGAAGGAACTGACCGACAACTTCAAGGTGCTCTTCTTCCTCTCCACTCATCCATTAACAGTCTTTATGCGTAACAAGAAGGTGGTCACGATGGATGACTTCAAAGGTCTCAAGATCAGATGTGGAGGACCTGCACAGAGTCAGAGCGTTGCCCTCCTCGGGGCCACGGGAGTGAGCATGCCCGGCGGAGAACAATATATGGCCCTCCAGACAGGTGTCCTGGATGGTGCAATCAGCGGCATCGACATGGCACTTGACCGTAAGTTTTATGAGGTGGCCAAGTATGCGCCGAGACAGCCTCTCTATTACGGGATATACCTGCTCTTGATGAACAAGGAAACCTGGAATGGTCTCCCACCGGAACTTCAAAAACTCATAGAACAAACTGCCAACGAAATCTCCGCAAGCGAGGTGGAGAGACGGCAAAAAGCTGAGGATACTCTGTGGAGTGACTATGGAAAGAAGGTTGAGGTTTATCCCATCAGCAAAGAGGAACAAGCACGGTGGCGAAAAGCTACTGCGAGCGTAGCTGACAAATACGTGAAAGACGCGGAAGCAAAAGGACACCCGGCAAAGGAAGCCCTCGAATTGATGCGGAAGGTTACTGCAAAGGAACGCTAACGCCGGAATTGACTGAACGAGTATCACAAATATTATAGATAAAGGAGCCGGATTGTATGAAGAAAGAGGCAATTACTTTCATTGGCACTGGAGATGTGATTATTGACCGGGAAGAACCTGAAACTGTGTTCCGGCACGTCGTCGACAGATTTCGATCGGCCGACATCACCTGTGTTGCCATGGAACAGGTTTTATCCGATAAAGGAACACCTGATCCGAGACAGGCAGTTTACGCAAGCTCTAAAATAGTTGATGCATACAGATTGACTGGTGTCGATGTTGTTTCAACTGCAACCAACCATGCCGGAGATTGGGGTGTGGAAGGTGTTCTCGGGACCATAGAAACATTGAATGCGGCCGGTATTCCGTTTTGCGGAATAGGCCGGAATCTGGAGGAGGCGCGGAAGCCCGCAATTATTGAACGAAAGGGAACAAAAGTCGGGTTCCTCAATTTCTGTTCCGTACACCTTCCGGAATTTGCGGCTACCGATGACCGTCCCGGCGTTTCCCCGATAAAGGTCTGGACAATCTACGAAAGAGTTGATTTCCAGCCCGCGACACCTCCACTGGTCGTGTCCATAACACATAAGGAGGATCTGGAGGATCTTGTTACGAGAGTGAGAGACCTTAAAACTCAAGTTGATGTGGTAATTCTGCTTATGCACTGGGGACAGCATATATTGCCTGCGATTATTCCCGATTATTGTGTTGAGATCAGTCATGCCGCTATTGACGCGGGAGCGGACATGATTTTAGGTCATCATACCCATATTTTGAAGGGTATTGAGATGTATAAAGGGAAACCTATCTTCTATTCTTTAGGGAATTTTTGTCTTGAACTGGGCCCGCATATGAGAGACCACAAACATGTTGGTATGCTGGATAAACTGTACCGCGTGAAAGACTGGCATGATCGCCGGAAAACAATGATGGTAAAGGCGATCATTGAAGATGGAAAGGTCACGCACATCTCGTATATCCCCTGCTATGAGAGGGATGACAAGGAACCGGAACCGCTCAAGAGAAACGATCCTCGCAGCCAGGATGTGTTCAATTATGTGGAAGAGATTTCCCGGAGCGAAGGGCTCAGTGTCAATTTTGAATGGGATGGAGACGAGGTCCTGGTGCTCCCGTGATTATGAATTCGGGTAAAAGAATACGATGCGTTTAGGGTTAGGATGGAAAAGTATGTATGAAAAAGGATGAGAAAATGAAATGGGATAAAACAGCTGATGTAGTCATCGTTGGTCTCGGCGCGGCAGGTAGTTGCACGGCTATTGAAGCGCACGACAATGGTGCGAAGGTCATCGTACTGGAAGCCGACATAGTTGCCGGCGGCAATACCCGCCTGAGCGGCGGCACGCTGCGTATCTTCAAAGACACTGACAAGGTCTATCAATATTACCGGGCCATATTTGATGAGACCGTAAAAGACGAACTGATCCACAAGCTTATTGATGTCACCGCCACGAGCCACGAGTGGTTCAAGGAGAAATGCGACGCAGAGTTCATGGTAGCGACCAAGGTGCCTTTTCCACCTGCTCCGAATGCCGTTTGGGATTTCCTGCCGGGGTGCGAAGGTCTGGGCGGCCGCTCACAGTTCGTGGCGGATAAGTTCGGCGGTAGCGAAAAAATGAACGGCGGTTTCAATATGTTCAAGACCATGATGCATGGTATTGAAAAGCGCAACATTGAAATCATGTATGAGACACGCGGCAGACACCTTATCACCAATGATAGCAAAGAAGTCATTGGTATTCAATGCGAGACGCCGAACGGCATAATCAACGTTCGTGCTAAAAAAGCTGTATGCCTGACTTGCGGGGGCTTCCATCGAAGCGCGGAAAAGCAATTGAACTATCTCGGCTTGAAGTACATTGCCCAGGGCACAAAGTACGGTTACGGCGACGGTATTGATATGACCGCTGAGCTGGGCGCGAAGATGTGGCACATGACCGGTGTCTCTTGCGGCATCAGCTACAAGGTCAAGGATCATGAAGATCCTATCGCCATCGGTCTCCACAGCTCAAACTATCTGTATATCGATCAAAAAGGTAAACGTTTCCTGAACGAAACCGGCGTCGATGTCCATGCGATGGCTTTCGACTTCACCGCATGTGTCGCCGAAGAGATGTCTTATCCGCGTCTTCCGGCCTGGCTGATCTTCGACGAGCAGGCGCGTGAGTCCGGCAGCCTGATCGGCCACTGTCCCGGAATCATCCAGGAAGATCCGACATGGAAAGGCTGGAGTGACGACAATCAGGCCGAGATCAGCAAGGGCTGGATCAAGATGGCCTACACCGTGGCAGATCTTGGTAAAAAGCTAGGCTTCAATCCCGGAGTTCTGGAGAAGGCTGTCGCCGATTATAACCAGTGCGCGCTGACTGGCTACGATCCTGAGTTTGGCCGTAATGCGCATACCATGGGTCCAATCAACCGCCTGCCATTCTACGCGATTGAGGTTTGGCCGGCATTGCTCAACACCCAGGGCGGTCCGCAGCATGACGAGTATGGACATGTTCTTGACGTGGAAGAGAAGCCCATTGAGAGACTGTTTGCGGCAGGCGAACTCGGCTCCATCGTCAACAAATTTTATCCCGGCGGCACGAATATTACCGAGGCAATCGCGATGGGCCGGGTAATCGGAGAACTGACTGCGAAGCTTACGGACGTTGGAGAGTAATGTATCTATTTGGGCGGATAGAAACATGACTCTTTGTAGAGAATATGAAAGAAGAACCAGTCATGTGATCCAGCGAGGAGGTTGTAGTGAGCGGAGAAAAAGAAGGAATTGGTGTTTGTGGCACGGAGCATGCTTGTTCCATAGCTGATGTGCAGCAGGACGTCGGATACACGCTTGCGGCCAACATTGCCTCTCTCAGATATGAGGAAATACCGGACACAGTGGTTGACATCACAAAAAAGACCATTCTCGATACTCTTGGCGTAATCATCGGTGGGAGCGGGGCAGGGGCAGGAGTAAAAGAAGTAGTCGACCTCGTAAAGGCCGGAGGCGGTACAGGAGGAAAGTTCCGTCCTCGGATACAGACATGAAAACAAATGCCTGGTCGGCAGCGTTTGCCACAGGGGCAATGGCACACGCGCTGGATTATGACAATGTCCACGACGACGCATTTACTCATCCGAGTAGCTCAACTGTCCCGGCAGCCTTGGCCGTGGCTGAACGAACGAAGAGTCAAGTGGTAAGGAATTCATAACTGCCATGGCCCTCGGTGATGATCTGCATTGCCGTCTTGCATATTCTCTGTCACGGATCGGTGATCCTGCCCGGCAGGGACTTTGGATGCCGCCGCTCGTTCTTGGCGGGTTTGCCGCCGCCGCCGTATCCGCCAGATTATTAGGGCTTGACCAGGAACGGGTAGTAAATGCCTTTGGCATCACTTTGACGAGGACAGGTGGACCTCTCGAGATTGTCCTGGACCCCGGTCCTCTGAGGGGCCTCTACGCGGCATTTCCGGCGATGACCGGCGTGCTTTCGGCAGCTCATGGCCCATCAGGGTATTCCAGGCATTAAAACCTGTTTTGAAGGAAAGGCCGGTCTTTACAATACATATTTCCGGGGCATCTATGATCGGGAATCATTGACCCGTGATCTTGGCCGGGTCTTTGAAGGCGCCGGTGTCAGCTTTAAACCGTGGCCCTCTTGCAGGTTCACCAACCCTTACGTGGACGCCACGCTACAGATAGTGAAAGAGCAAAACATCCTTCCGGATCAGATCATGGAAATAAGAGCGAGCTATGAAGCGGAAAATGTAAAGAATTGTTGTGAACCAATCGCAGCAAGGCAACACCCGCAGACACCTCCGGAAGCAAAACTGAGTCTGCCCTTCACTATCGCCATGGCAGCGGCTTTAAGAAAGATGGAAATCGGAGACTTCTCTCAGGAAAATATCAAGTCAGAGATACTCCTGGGACTGGCCGGAAAGTGATTCCCAGATATGATCCCGGCCTGAAGAGTGATTCAAAGACGATGCTGCCCGCTGTTGTTGAAATCAAGACTATTGACGGAATGACTTTTTCGAAGAGGGTTGATTTGGTCTACGGTCATCCTCAGAACCCCATGAGCTGGGATGACCTGGTCGAGAAATTCAAAGATTGTGCTTCCTACTCAGCGAAAGCCGATTCCCGGGAAGAATATCGATCGGGTAATAGAAAAGATCACAGAACTGGAAGATGTTCAGGAAATGAGAGAGATTATTGGCCTGGTAGCGTAATGGCACGTAGCGGAATTATTATTCAGAATCTAAGAACAAAAAGGGGATAAAATCATGAAGATCAGACGGAGACTATTTCTTGTCTTGTCAGTCGGATGTATGTTCTTGATGAGCGCTGGAGTTGCCATAGATGGATTTGCAGAGACACCGGCGAAGAAAGAATCCAGACCCGGTGTCTACAACGGATACTCACCTCAGATTTACACTGAGGTGGTGCGTAGTTCCCGGTATATCCTCATACGAGGCAACAATCTTGCAATCGATATCTATCGGCCGGCGAAAAACGGGGTAGCAGTAAACAAGCCCCATCCGGTGATCTTTCAGAACATGCGATACCAAAGGAGAAGAGATATCGCAACTGATGGCGCGGTGATCAATGACTGGGTCAAACGCGGGTACGTTGTGGCTATACTTGACCCGAGAGGCGCAGGTGCGTCTTTCGGCAGTAGAATGGGGGATTGGAGTATTGATGAAGCCCTGGATGGAAAAGAAGTGATTGAGTGGCTTGCATCACAACCATACTCAACGGGCAAAGTGGGCATGTGGGGACGCTCATTCATGGGAGGAATCCAGTTTATGATTGCGGCCATGAAACCTCCGCATTTAACAGCAATCGTACCCCAGGTAACCACAATTGACCAATATTTTCGGTGCCCGAACGGTGTGGTCTGGACACCACCCGCTCCTCCGAAATCAATCATGTTTCCTCTCGATACAGCAGGCATGAAGGCAAACCCGTCACAAACCGTAGATGCAGATCCGAAGGGGGTCATGCTGGAAGCAGCGGTCGCTGAACACGCGGCGAACGTATACAGCGACCAGGAATGGATCCCCTTTAAAACATTCCGTAACCAATACAAACCTGAAATCAGGAACATGAACTTCATTGCGCAGAGTGCTATTACTTATAAGGATGATATCAAAGCATCCGGTGTGGCGGCCTATGGTATCGGCGGCTGGTATGATGCGGCACCCGCCCAGGCATTGGCAGCATGGAAGCTCTGGGGCGGCAAAGTGATTATCGGCCCATGGGCGCATACTACTGCGGGGGAAATGGCCAAAATAGAGCACTTGAGATGGTTTGACTACACTCTGAAAGGGATCAAAAACGGGATCGCTCAGGAGCCTCCGATATATTATTACACATTCAATGCCCCTCCCGGTAAGGAATGGCGTTTCGCGTCGCAATGGCCATTGCCGGAACAACGGATGACGAAATTCTACTTCGGCGCCGGTCCAAGCAAGACCTCTGCCTCCCTAAACGATGGCAGTCTCGGGTCTTCGCCACCGACCATTCCGGACGCAAAGGACAGCCGTCCTCTCGACTATTCCATCAAGGTATTTGAGGAAGGGAATACTGATAAATTCAGAGAGAACAGCCGGACATGGAACGGAGATATGGAGAAGAGTACCGACTCGAAGGGGATGACCTACACATCCGCTCCGCTTAACGCTGATATGCAGATCACCGGCACTCCGGTTATTCATCTTTGGGCCGCATCCACCTCAACTGACGGATATTTCTTCGCTTTTCTGGAAGAGGTTGACGGAAAAACGAACCAATCCCGCTATGTGACAAATGGGA
>CAWAOG010000012.1:0-23902 GCA_963783625.1 uncultured delta proteobacterium
AAATGCAGGAAGCGCGTATTGTGATAAGGCGTCCTGATAGGTGGTGATCTTTTCCGAAACCTTGCCCAGAGATTGGTTCGCCTTTTCAATAAGCTCCAGAAGATCCCTTTCTTTATTGAGTTCCAGCTTCAAACTTTCGGCGATCAAATCAACCTGCTCAAAAGTGGCAAGGATGATGTCATTGATAACTTCGTCAGAAAGATTGAGCGATTCCCGCACACCCAGAAATAAGGCATGGAAAGCTGTCTCCTTGTGCAACATGGCATGAGAAAAGATACGCGCGAGTTCACATATTTTGGCAAGAGGAAGTGTTTCATTACCCATCGCCTGCTCTCCAAAGTTTTTCTGACAGTTTACAATCTGATCAGGAAATTTCCAATACCTGAGGGCAAATTCTCCCACTGTCCGGTGATGAATTCCATAGTGTTCTTCTTCCCACTGCAAAAGCTCTTCCAGTTCACCCACATCAGGGATATTCTCATCTTTCCTGCCCTTTAAAAAAAGGTCGTAAAAAATCAAAAAACCGATTTCAAGGATCAACCCCGCGACAAATGTTTCATCGGGATTGCAGGATTTTAAATGATGTGCAAGCGATTTCGCGATGAGCCCCCGATAGAGCGAAATGCGCCAGAAATTCTCGTAATCGATAGGCCCGACTTTTCCCATAGGAAAGGTGTTCCTCAACGACAGCGAAAGACCCATGACACGGAGCTGATGAAACCCGATCCTCATTATTGCCTGCTGGAGGCTTCCCACGGGCTGGCCCGATTTAAAGAAAGCACTGTTGGCCATTTTAAGGAGGTTCACCGCGAGAGAGGGGTCCTTTTCTATTAAAGATATGAGGTCATTAAGGGAACAGTTATCGTCAGAGGAAATTTCGACAAGCTTCACCGCGACGGGCGAAAGGGCAGGAAGTGCATAACCCGATTCTATCTGTTTCTTCAATTTTTCTATGGCATCATTTCCCATACACTGACCTTCTTCATTATTTATAGCAACAACCCCCGAATATAACAACTGGAAAATCACCCTTTTCCGGTCAATGGCAATCCCATATCGTCTCGGCTATTCCAACTTCTTAAGGAGGACCGTATTGTTTGTCTTATTATCTGCGTGCAGCAGGAGGTTGTTCTGTTTGATTTCCTTAAGACATGACCGGGAGAGTTCAGATAAAAAGGGCAGTGAAACTGTATGTGATGCGGCACGTATGAGATTGTTCAGTCCGGGAGGGATGTGGGCCAAAAAAGCTGTCAGACCTTTTGTAAGTCCCAGAAACCCATAAGCACCAAGGGCCTGCATGAGACGCTGTGCGGCAGCTTCCCAGAAACAAATCTGGAAGGCAGGCCAATCAAGATTCTGTTCCGAAAGTTTGTAATAGAACGAAAGCAGTTCGTCGATCTCGTCATCGGAAAATACAACATAGGGATCGCACAAGAGAGAGCCCAGATCATAGAAAGGGCTTCCGAAACGCATCCCCTGAAAATCGATAAGAAAGGGCTCCTCGTCGCGGACCATTATGTTCTGAGATTGCAGGTCACGATGTACAAGAAAGCGTTTTGTCCCGTCCAGGCGGGTCGCAAGGGCGCAAAGTTCTGCTTCAAGCTCCCTTTCAAGGGGCTGCTCGAGCTTGATACCGCAAATACCCGTTATAAAATGCTCCCTGAAATAATCCCGCTCCCAGCGGTAGAGATCAGGACCAAAGCCTTCCATGAGCCTCACGCGTCGTGAAGGAAAATTCTTTTCAGAAACACCGTGGAGTCTGTGCAGAACAACGAGTGTCTTTTGATAAAGCACGCTCCTTACGGCCCATGGGGCATCTCTGAATGACCAGAGATCTTTATTGCCCATGTCTTCCATGAGGATGAGGCAGTCACCCCGGTCGTGACGTATAAGCTTTGGTACTGAAACGTCAATGCTCTGGAGAAAAATGGAGATGTCCGCGTAGTAAGCATTTTCTAAGCGTTTCGGGTCATAATGGATAAGGATTGCCGAACCGTTGTTGTCCCATGTCAACCTGAAGAAAGTCCGGTCCGAACCTCTCACCGCCAGCGGAGTAAGTTCAAAGGAAGAGGACTCCGGAAGACCCAGGGACTCCCGCGCAAAATCGATCATGTTCATTGGGCTGCCTCCGGGCCTGACAGGGAAGATTTAAGAGCTTCATATTCTTCCACTGAGCCGATATCGTGCCACCTGCCTTCGTCTATAATGATTCCCCGGACAGACCCTGGCTTGTCTGTAATGCGTTTTAAAAAAACGGGGATGACGGATTCTATTTTACCGGCTTCGAGGTGTCTCAGGAAGGACGTCTCCACCGCGTAGATGCCTGTAAAAAGGCAGCTTTGAACTCCCGGGTTTCCCAGCCTGTGCCTGAGATCGCAGATCTCGCCATGCTCATTAATATTCACATTCAGGAGAGGGCCGGTGCTTCTCAGGATGAGTGTTGCCTCGGGTCTTTTTTCTTCGTGAGATTCCATGAGCTTTTGAAGGGGAAAATCGCAGAGTACATCGCCGTTGTAACAGATAATGGCTTCGTCTTCTTCGAGGAGGTCTTCTATGTTTTTGAGGCCCCCTGCCGTCTCCAGAAGAACAGGTTCATGACGAAAGATAATCGGCCTGCCCCGCCACAGTCTGTCGGGAAATTTCTCCGCAAAGACCTCCGGGCAATGATGGGTATTCACAATAAACCGATCCACTCCTATATTCAGGAGGTGGTCCATGGCGTATGTAATGACCGGACGGCCACCTATTGGAAGGAGTGGTTTGGGGCATTTCTCCGTCAGAGGACGGAGCCGCATCCCCAGTCCTGCGCCCAGAATAAAAGCGGTCTTGAACCTTCGTTTTTTCAATAGATGTCCTTTATCTCAATCCCCGGGAAATAATGCTTCAGTATATCTTCCGCAATGAATCCTTTGGTTGCCATAACAGCAGCGCCGATCTGACACAGCCCAACGCCGTGTCCCCAGCCCGCACCGTGAAAGATAAACCGTTTCACTTCACCGTGAGCGTCGCATTCCGTCTTGACAATAAACGCGCTGCTGTAAAGGTGGCTCCTGGAAAGCCAGCGCCGTATTTCCAGTTCCTTGCCTACGATCATACTTTTCTTTGAACCGACAATCCTGAGCCGGTATATCCGTCCTGATAGACCACGGGAAAGGGGCTGGATTTCCTTGAGGGTCCCGAAATCAAAACCCGATTTTTCCCGCAAAATCTCTTCCAGCTCTTCACGGGAATAATCGACCTTCCAACGGAAAAAGGTCTTTGTTTCTTGATCAAAATCAGGGAGAATGTTTTTGAGAAGAGCCGCATCTTTAGTATTACAGTATGCATCCGGTTCAGAAAGGACCCAGCGCGCGGCATCTTCCTCTGTTTCGATAGGGCTGTGAGCAACGGGCGCGTCAGAAATACTTGTCAGGTAAGGGATATGTTTATCGGCCCATGCTGTTTCGAATCCCTCTGTCAGACCTCCACAAGCCTTGGAAAACCGGGCGTCGCAGATTTCATCGTTGTACGCGATAATCCGTCCACGGGTTTCCCGGACAGCTTCTGCGGCCTTTTCGGAAACAATCTTTGTGGTACCCTGGTAACGCTGACAATGATCATCAGCACAGACGTCAAAGAGATCATGGTCTTCCTGTTCATACCAGCGTGTAATTTCCTCTTCGGTTCCGATTATTTCCGCAACCGGGCCTGATGCGTTTTTCTGTGTCTGTTTTTTTCTCTCCAACGCCTTGAGGAGCCAGCTCCGCGAGAGTATCGCGTGGGTCCTCAAAAACTCGGGCGGAGCAATGGAGTTCATCTCCGAAGAAATTACACTTTGCAGGTAATCCTCCAGGTGGATTTCATTGATTGCGGCGATGGTTCCATCCTCGCGCTGCATCAAAATCAGGTTTCCCTGAAAGGTCTGGTCTTCCGCCCTTTCCCAATGGAAACTGATCCCGATAGTTACATTGAAGAGGGTAAAGGTGGAATCATTATGGGATGCGAGCTTGATGAATGTGGAACGGGCAATTTCGCGGTCCTGTTCATCAAAAAGTACAACCATGCCGGATGTCGCTTTTGCGAGAAACCTCCCCGTCACAGGGCCAAAACCATCACCGAAGAAGTCTCCATTCAGACAACCCGCGACCTCGGACTGTCGGTCCATAACGCCCACGGTCATTATTGGTCCTTTTTTCGACTGCACGGTCAAGATACCTCTCAGATAAGGATGGTTTTAATCAAGGCTAAATCTGCTTTAAACTATTACTTTTCATAATGTAATGTCAACCCCTGGGCTGGGACGGCCCCTCTGCCATAGGCTGTTCAAGGTTCAACGTTCGAAGTTCGAAACAAATCATACAAGTGCTTTTTCACGATTCGCATCTCCTTCCCGTAACGACGGTGCATTTGAGAGACCGATTTACGGCTCTATGCGCCATGCTCCTATGCGTTATGCTGTTCAGCTTGGACGTAAATGTATTTCAGTAACCACGTCCTATGAGCGAAGCGAATGAACTATCTTACGTCCTACGTTCTCCAGTTCGTGCATCTGTTGTGAAAATATGATAAGAACAATAATATCATGAGGAATTGTAAATGAAACCTCTCACTGTCGTTATCCAATATATGCCGGGGCCTTTATTTCAGAAAGCCATGTCTGCCTTTGCAGGGTCGGGCCTGGTAGAAGATATCGTTGTCATCTGTCAGGAGCCGCCCGGATTAGAAATACCCGGGTGTCGTTTTCTTGTGGCCGGGCCTCTTACTTCGCAGGAAACTATCGAATCTCTTCTCAGCGATGTCAGAACTTCGTATCTTCTTATCATGCCGGGGCTTGTACAGATTTCCATTGAGGAGAGGAGCCTGGAGAGAATCCTTGCGATGGCTGAGTCCACAAAATCGGGAATGGTCTATTCGGATTTCTATGACGAGAGCTACGAAGGGAAGACCCTTCATCCGCTCATCGATTATCAGTTGGGGAGTGTCCGCAACGATTTCGATTTCGGCGCTATGATACTCTATTCGGTTTCCGCAATCAGAAAGGCCCTCGACAACTTTGGCCCGATACCCTCTGTTCAATATGCGGGACTTTACGATATTCGCCTGAAGGTCTCCATCGACCACAATATATATCACCTGCCGGAGCCTCTCTATTCAGTGATCAAGACCGAAGAACCTTCCGTCGGCGAAAGAATATTTGCCTACGTTGATCCCCGCAATGTTGCTGTCCAAAAAGAAATGGAAGCTGTCTTTACGGATTACCTGAAAAACATCGGGGCTTATTTACCGGCACAGAGTCTGCGTGAAGCGAAGGTAACATTGGAAGAATTTCCCGTAGAGGCTTCCGTAATTATCCCCGTGCGAAACCGGGTAAACACCATTGCAGAGGCAATCAAAAGCGCCTTATCGCAGGAAGCTGATTTTTCATTTAACGTCATCGTTGTCGATAACCATTCCACAGACGGGACAACAACAGTGGTCTCCGATCTTGCAGGCCAATATTCCACCCTGCATCATATTATCCCGCCAAGGACCGACCTCGGTATCGGCGGCTGCTGGAATGAGGCCCTTTTTTCGCAGGCCTGCGGCCGCTATGCTGTCCAGCTTGATTCAGACGATCTCTACAATACATCACAGACCTTGCAAAGAATTGTCCATATGCTCCGTCGGGACAACGATGCCATGGTAATCGGGTCCTATACCATCGTCGACTTCAATTTGAATGAGATTCCGCCGGGGCTCATCGACCATTGCGAATGGACCGATGAGAACGGCCACAATAACGCGCTGCGCGTAAATGGTCTGGGGGCCCCACGGGCCTTCGACACCAGCACAATGCGCGGCATCGGTTTTTTGAACGTCAGCTATGGCGAAGATTACGCGGCAGCGCTGCAGATCTGCAGGGAACACCGGATCGGCAGGATATTTGAAAGCCTCTACCTGTGCAGGAGATGGCCAGGGAATACCGACGCGTCGTTGAGTATCGAGGAGGCAAACAAGAACGATACCTTCAAGGACAAGATTCGGACCGTCGAAATCATTGCCAGACAAAAAATAAATAAACATCGGCTGAAATCATCAGTTTGATATTCGGAGGCTCATATCAACATTCACCCCTCATTTCTCAATACAAAAATGTTCACTGCCTTTGAAAGGGGGCAGAACGTGAAGCCTCTTCCCGAACTTTGTATGGAACTTCTGTCGGAGCAAAAAAAGACGTGGCTTGATCTGGAGCAAGGCTACGAGTCTCTGAAAGATACCATGGCACGGGAAATCACCTGCAACGGGTTTTCAGTCCACGTTCAGCGTAACCCCGGAAGAATCAGGAGCACCCTGGCAGATGTGGGAGACAAAAACATCAACGAACGACCATGCTTTCTCTGTCTTAACAACCTGCCGGAAGAACAAAAAGGGGTCCTCTACCATGAGAAATTCCTTATTCTCTGTAATCCCATGCCCGTGTTTTCCGGTCATTTCACCATCGCCCACCTGATCCATCAGCCTCAGGCCATCACTGAGCATATAGACACTCTTCTTGACCTCATGACTGATTTTGGCGGCAACTGGTCGGTCCTCTATAATGGGCCGAGATGCGGGGCTTCCGCACCCGACCACCTTCATTTTCAGGCAATTCCATCAGGGAAAATGCCGATAGAAAGGGAAATAATGGATGATAAAAGGATTCCCCAGATTGCGTGTATTGATGGCGTCCGGGTTTCATGCGCACAAGGCCTTGGACGTGAGTTGATAATCATCGAGGGAGATGATCCGAAGGGCATGATAGATATATTCAAGCGAATTGTGGCTGAATTAAAAAAGGCTTGCAATACAGATAAGGAACCAATGATGAGTATTATCGGTTCTCATGACGAGGGGAAAATTGCGCATCATGGTCTTTCCCCGCGCAAAACACCGGCCCGATGCCTTTTTCAGAAAAGGGGATGCCCGGGTCGTTGTCAGCCCCGCTGTTATAGAAATGGGAGGCGTTTTGGTCACTCCCATGGAAAGAGATTTTGAGTGCCTCAACGCATCTGCCGTAGAAGACATCTTCGGGGAGGTCTCCCTTAAGGGTGAGATTGTTCAGAATGTAATCGACGCTATTGCAGGGCCTTCATGCAACTCTCCTTCATAACAACTATTGTCTTTCTCACGGGCACGGCCATCTAAGACGGAGCGAGCACCTCGGAGTGGATAATTTCCGGGTCTGTGTTCAAGAAAAAATGATCTTCGCTTTCGTAATGAAAGTCTTCATGATTCCATTGCACCTGGCCACCTGGTCAAATATTTGATATACTAATAAGAGAGTCTGTAGGGAATGCGCATGGCTTGCCCGGAAGACCGGTAAGAAACAGTTAAGGAGATGGAATATGTCACTATTTCCAGTAATAGGATGAATTACCTGAGGCGATTGCGAAACGCCGACAGTTAGTCGGCGTACACTAAGGTTTACTGATGGGACAAAGGTTGCTGTTATTGGTCTGGACGAGATACTGGCCGACCTTTACTCTGAAGGCCAACAGGCGAATAAAGAGGTCGCCGAAGCAATCATCAAAAGGTTGGAAGCCCAACAGAACTATATCCCTTCGTCGGACCTTGCCCGTAAAGAGTTTGCTCATGTCCTGCTGAAGGAGTACAAAGAGTATGTTGCGAGTCGAACCGACAAGAAGCAGTAATAAGATTGTCCGTATCGTTATGATACTTCTGGATGAGATATTATTTCCTCTGTCACCATCACCCTATTTGGAGTTCTCCAGCTTATTCGTTGAATAAATTTCAGAAGGCCGTATACAGCAAATAAAATCCACCCACTATGACCAGACCACCACAGACCCTTTTTATTATGAGCTGGTCCTCTTGATTGTTCGTTCCAGTTCAGATATCTCTGGACCACTTCCGTAAAGGTCCCTGCAAGAACGATAATTGAACAATGGCCTATGGCATAGAATAAAAGGAGAAGGACGCCATACCACATCTGTGAAGCGGAAAGCTGAAAGGTAATGCTCAATATGGGGGCCATATAGGCAAAGGTGCAGGGGCCGAGAGCAATGCCGAAGATGAATCCAAGAATGAATGCCGCTAAAATCCCTTTTCTTCTTAAGACCGATATTTGCCCGGACCGGACCAGGGCATAGGAATGATATCGAAGAGATGGAGGCCGACAAGAAAGAAGATACCTGCCACAAAATAGTTGCCGTATTTTCCCACATCTCCCATCATGCGTCCCGCAAGAGCCGTGATAAGGCCAATAACACCGATACTTATCATGAGACCCAGGGAAAATGACAGGGCGATAGAAAAGGCCCTCTTTGTCGATATACGTCCCTGCTCGTCAATAAACCCCACAATGAGTGGAATGCTCGACAGGTGACAGGGGCTCAGGAGAATACTCAGTACCCCCCAGGCAAACGATGCTGAAAGCGCAATTGCAGCGTTCCCTCCGACAGCCGAGTTTAAGACGGCGAACAGATACTCGAGCATGGTTTATTTCCTCTTTGTGTTTACTTTTGCAATCATTACGCCCAGATCTTTGAATTTTGCCAGAATGTCGTCTTTTGATATAAATCCCAAGTGCCGGCCAAGTTCCTTACCGCTGGCATCGTAAAATATCTGTGTCGGTATGACCCGTACCCCGTATTTTCTTGCCTCTTCGGGATATTTCCAGATATCGACAAACTCAACATCCAGAACTCCCGCATATTCTTTTTTCAGCATCTCAAGTTCGGGGGCCATCATGACACAGGGCACACATTTATCCGCCCCAACGTCTACAATACGGGGAAGTTTTGCCGCAGGCGATGCTTTTGCGTTGCTCTGTGCATTTGCAGACACAAAAATGAATATACCCGCAAAGATAACGATAAGAAACGTAACGATTACAAACTTTCTTTTGTGATTCGATAACATGATTCCTCCTCTTTCATATTTATAAGCTCTTGTTCACAGCTAATTGCTTTTGTCTCTTCAACCCTCCCGGGTTTATATGAGAACACCAACCCGATAAGGACGAGCCTTTATTCAGCAAGGGCTTCAACGATCCCTCTCTTTTCTTGTTCATACCCGGCAGTAAGGAGCGGAGGGCATTCTGCAACAGTCTTTTCGTCATTGATAAGCTTTCATAACAAAGGCAAGACACGTTGCTTCTCCGCACTGGCCGCAGTTTGTTTTCGGCTAAATTTGTAAAGTCAGGAGTTTGTTATAGCAATGCTATCCCTGTAGAGGGTAGATATATCTTTCCCTCTTTCTTTAAAAGACAGAAAAAGGCACTTCCTTCAGATATATGCCCTTCTTTAAATACCCTTTTATATAGGGGAGAAGGTCCAACAGGTCCTTGCCCTATTTTCACTATAACCCGTATCTTCTCGTGATCGCAACACAGGGAAGCTATCGTGTCGAGAGAGTATCCGTTCAGATACGGATAAGAACATTCCGTTTCAGTGGCCATAACAACCATCTTCCTGCATAAAGAACAATCAGGCATCTTACCTCACTTCTTTTTTTCTGCTTTGGCCTGCCGTAAGTCAATGCCCACCGACTTGAACATGTCCAGATTTGCTCCTTTGTCGGTATATCCATAGTTTCTTTTGACTTCTTTCCCTGCAGCGTCATAAAAAATCTGGAACGGGAAAGCGCGGATGTTATATTTTTTCATTGCCTCCGGGTTGTCCCGCACATCAATGATCTCAACATTCAGGACTCCTGCATATTCCTTCTTCAATCCTTCAAGGATGGGCTTCATCATTTTGCAGGGTGTGCATGTGCCTTTTCCAATCTCAATGAGGGTAGGAAGAGATTTTGTTTCTTGTGCTTTCTGCTCTTTTCCTTCTGACGGCATGGGGAGCATTGCCAAAGAAAGAAGAAATAAAAAAGCAATTACCGGATATAGCATCTTGTCGGCAGTTGGTTTCATCGTTGTTCCTCCCTACAATACGTTGCTTTAAATCGATCCATCGTGCCTATTTTGTCACTGGTGCAGAATACTGCTGACCGGCACCCTGTTGTTTTGGCACTGCGCAGCTCGTAGAACAGGAAGAGAGCGTGCCGCACAATAGAAAACCCAAAATCGCAACCACAATTATTTTCATTGTTCACCTCATTTCTATAAAGATATCAGAAGTCTATTTCAAAAGCTTTTCAAGGGCTTTCAGAATATCACCGTCGCCGACGAAAAGTTCTTTTTTTCCATCCTGCTCAATCATGCAGGACGGTGTAGCGTCAACCTTGTCCTTCTGAAGCAATACACCATATTGATCAAATATCGGCTTTACCTCATAGTTTCTAAACTGAATTTGTTTACTCTTTAATGTTTCTTCCAGTTTCACAGTATCCGTAATGTTTTGCCTCGCCGCGGTGAACAAGGCATCTCTTACCGTCAGGACCGTATCGATATCCTTTTTCTCGTGCATGGCATAGAGAAAGTATCGCGCATATGTCGACGAGTGTTTATAAAAGGGTGTGTCGATGAAGGTCAGCGTAATAATATTTCTCTTGACCATATCCGCAAGGATGGGTCCTGTCTTGGCTGACAGGTTTTGACAGGGCGGGCAGAAATAGTCCGCATAGAGCCGCACCTGAATAGGCCCCTTGCCGAATGTAGGCGGCGCCAAATCCTCAGCCGCATACACCGGAGTTACGGAACCATGAAAAACAATCGGGAAAATCAGAAGCGCCGCTGCCATCATAACAAAGACTGTCTTTTTCTTCTTCCAATCAAGATTAATGAAAAACTGTGCCACAAGAACACCTCCAAAAAAGAGACAGTAAACACAATAGGTATTGTGCCAGATCTGAAATCCCACGAGATAGATCTCCACCCCGACTCCGGCGGAGAGCAACACAAGCAGCAACAAGTCTTTCTTGATAATACTTAAAATAATAACAACACCATGAAGGCGATGCCGATATATTGAAGGCCGATACCAAAAATATCGCCCTTCAGATAGGAACAGGAACCTGCGCAGATACTGTAATAGAACTCGATACCCATGGCAATGAGAGCAAGAACAATAGTGAGAATATACTTTTTCGATTGTATAAAAGGGATCATTTCTTCCTCCTCACAATAGCCCTCGTCAGGTTGCCACTTCTTTGAGCCATTCTTCAATTTTTGTTTTTATCGTGTCCCGAACGAGCCTTGTCTGCGCCAGCTTCTCCTCGTGGGTACCGATAAATGATGAAGGGTCCGCGAAACTCCAATGATCTGCGCGGTCAATAAGCCAGGGAAGAGCGGGCACTGCTCAGCGCTTGCCGCATCACAGACTGTAACAACGTAGGAAAAAAGCTCTCCCTTTTTAAAGAGATCAAAAGCACTTTTCGTTTGGTTCCTGGAAATATCGATGCCTGCCTCTTTCATGACTTCCACAACGAGAGGATTGAGCGTCCCCGGTTCAAGTCCGGCGCTCATCGCTTCAAACCTGTCTCCCGCAAGGGCGTTCAGGAACGCCTCTGCAATCTGGCTCCGCGCGCTGTTATGAACACAAACAAACAATACCCTTTTTTTATCGGTCATATAGTCCTCCTTTTTTATTCTTTGCATCGTACATAACAGACCCCTGTCGGGGTCTCCACTGCATAAGGAAAATATTTCTTCTTTATCCACAAGGAGAGATGAACAAGATTAATGAGCACCGGCACCTCAACGAGAGGCCCGATAACAGCAGCAAAGGCCTGTCCGGAATTGATCCCGAAGACTGCAACCGCCACTGCAATGGCAAGCTCAAAGTTGTTCGACGCGGCGGTAAAAGAGAGCGTCGCGGCCTGACCATAGTGCGCCCCTGCTTTTGCGCTCATATAAAAAGATACCAGGAACATAATGACAAAATAGATGAGGAGCGGGATCGCGATCCTCACCACATCAAGAGGAATCTTCACGATAAATTCGCCCTTAAGGGAAAACATGACAAGGATGGTAAAGAGAAGGGCTATAAGGGTGATAGGGCTGATCTTCGGTATGAACTTCTCATGGTACCATGTCTTATCCTTCACCTTTATAAGGACAAAACGGGTAATCACTCCGGCTATAAAAGGGATGCCGAGGTAGATAAAAACGCTCTCTGCGATCTGACCAATGGTGATATTGACTACAACCCCCTTCAGGCCCATCATAGGGGGCAGAACCGTGATGAAGATGTATGCATACACAGAAAAGAAGAGGACCTGAAAGATGGAGTTGAAGGCCACAAGACCGGCACAGTATTCCGTGTCTCCCTTTGCAAGATCATTCCAGACAATGACCATGGCAATGCACCGGGCAAGACCGATCATAATGAGACCCACCATGTATTCGGGGTAGCCTCTTAAAAACAGAATGGCGAGGATAAACATGAGGACCGGTCCAACCACCCAGTTCTGAATAAGGGAGAGCAAGAGGACCCTCCAGTTTTTGAATACCTCGCCAAGTTCCTCGTATTTGACCTTTGCAAGGGGCGGGTACATCATGAGGATGAGTCCAATGGCAATGGGGATATTTGTTGTTCCCGATTGAAACTGGTTCCAGAAGTCGACAACCCCCGGAAAGAAATAGCCCCACCCCACTCCAATGAACATGGCGAGAAAAATCCACAATGTTAAATACCGATCCAGAAATGAAAGTTTTTTGCTTAAATGTTCTTCCGCCATCGCTTCAACCTCCTTCGTCTTTTCTATAAATACGATTTAATATAATCGACAGCCTTTTTCATTTCTGTATCCAGTGAATTAAATTTGTGGTTTTTTTCGATACCCATCTCGGTGACGACAAAGTGTTGTGTCGGCGTAATACCATATTTCTCGAATGCCTTTTTTGCGCACCCCGTTGGGCAGCCATCGATAACCAATGTTTTTGCTGCTTTCGCGCTTTTGATAAAACCGGAAAAGCCTGCCCCCACACCGGCAAGACAGAAGGCGTTACCAATACTTGCTTTATCGAGTTCGATCATGGCATTATTGGCAGCCTGTCCCACATTTGACGCACCGGAGCAAGTCGCAATGAGCGCCTTCACCTCTGTTGAACAGCACGTATCCTGTATTATGGTAAAACCTGTATCCTTCTCCGACATATCATTCCCCTTACTTCATTTAGTATTGTAACAAAGAGATTCTCCGTAAAGCGGCGAAATATATCTTAATGACCGCCTCTCCCAGTCTCTCCCTCTTGGATTGCGCCTTAAAGCATTTTCTTTATCTCCTCCACGGAGAGGACCTTGCCGACCGCCTTGACCTCACCATCAATAGCGATGCCCGGTGTCATCATGACACCAAAATCCATGATCTTCTTGATATCCGTTACCTTTTCGATTTCATAAACAACTCCAGCTTCTTTTGCAGCTTCTTCGGCATTTGCCGTAAGTTTCATGCATTTGGCACATCCCGTACCGAGTATCTGTATCCTTTTCATTATACGGTACCTCCTTTCTTTGCTCCGTATTTTCGGTTCATGACTGTTACTTCTATCCTTTTACCTTTCACCTTACCCCTCTTAACCTGTTATCCATCCAAACAACATCCCCGCAAAAGTAGAAAGAATAATCACATAGGCTATAAACACAAAGGCCTTCTTTGTTCCCAGAATACTCCTAATAACGATCATGCTCGGAAGCGATAGCGCGGGACCTGCGAGCAGAATGGCAAGGGCCGGACCTTTCCCCATGCCGGAGCCGAGAAGCCCCTGCACAATAGGCACCTCGGTTAAGGTGGCAAAGTACATGAAAGCACCCACGACGGATGCAAAGAAATTGGCAAAAAAACCATTCCCTCCCACAAGCATGGCGATCCATCGCGAAGGGATGATTCCGTTATCCGTCCCCGGCATACCAAGGAGAAATCCGGCTACAAGGACACCGCCGAGGAGAAGCGGCGCTATCATGAGCGTATATGTCCAGGTGGAATCGAGCCAGCTTCTTGTCTCTTCCGAAGATGTCCTTGTCACCCAGACAAGGCCGGCAATCCCTGCGGTAAACGCAAGCAAAGGCCATTTCGGAAAAATGAAGGCCAAAAGAAGCACAACAATGCCGGTGATGATTGTGGGAACAAGCTTCGCCTCAAACCATTTCACAATCGTATAGCCAAAAAGGAGTCCGAAAATCCCCGTGATATACCACTTCGCAGCATATATTCCGTACCATATACCTTCAGCTTCCATCGGTTTACCCCAGTTCGCAAAGACAAGAATTCCGACCATGGACGCCATATAGACCGTGTCCTGCCAGAGCTTTCTCTTCGGTTCGTCAACGGTGGGCATGACAATATTCTGTCTAGCCCTCTCCTCATGTCTGAAGGTAAAAGCCATAAGAAGACCGATTACATAGGCAAAAACAACGGCGCCGATGGCCCGCGCAAGACCGATCTGCCAACCCAGTACCTTGGCGGAGAGGACAATGGCAAGAACATTTATAGCTGGCCCGGAATAGAGAAACGCTGTTGCGGGCCCGATGCCTGCCCCCATCCGATAGATACCCGCGAAAAGAGGGAGCACCGTGCAGGAACAGACGGCAAGTACCGTCCCGGAAACAGACGCTACGGTATAGGAAAGGAGCTTATGCGCCGCGGGACCGAGATATTTCATGACCGCTGCCTGTGATACAAAAACCGAGATAGCTCCCGCGATGAAAAATGCCGGAACAAGGCAGAGAAGCACATGCTTTTGCGCATAATCCTGGATCATATAGAACGATTCAAGGATTGCCTTCTGAACATTGACGCTATCAAAAGGAATAAAGTAGGCAGCAACAAATGCGCATGCAAGAATAAGAAATTTATAGATGTCTTTCATTCCTTTTTTCTCCTCTTAGTTTCTTGACGCAACTATTGCATACCGCACTCCCGCTGACAGATCCCTCGGCCTTGCATTTCAGGAATTCATCGAGTCTCTTTATATCCTTGTCCATTAATGTTTTCGGTATTCTTTCAAAAATAGACAAAATAAGGAGCCTCTTAAATATGTCCGTATCATCAATGTGGTAATGTATCCACTTGCCATCTTTTCTGCCTTTGAGAATACCCGCTTCTTTCAATATGCGTAAGTGAAATGAGACTCGAGGCTGATCATGTCGAGGGCGGCAACTACATCACATACACACAACTCTCCGTGTTCAAGGAGTTTTAAAATTCTCAATCTTGTTTCATCCGAAAGGGCCTTGAATATATTTGTCAGTTCTTTCATACATTGCTCCTATATTCTATAAAGTCTTTTTTATGTCTTAATATTGCTCCCATATTTATCGTGGTAAATGATTCCGCAAAAAGGAACAATGTCTTACTTGTATAATATGTGAAATAGGTGGGAAGAGCATTCAGGATAGTTATAAAAAAGTTGCAGACCCTATATTTTATGAAGGTGTTTATCATTTTAGTGCAGACTTATATATAAACATTATTATATATATCTAATAGTATATTAAATTCCTGTCAAGAATATTGTGCTATTTGCCCCAAAAGTATAGTCTTGAAAGATAGAAATATTGATTATGTTCTGCCACGATCAATACGATACTATTTCAGTAATAATATTGTATTTTTCCTTTATATCGGGTAATCTTGCCATTGCATCTAAGCCATTGTCAGGCAAGACATCAGATGGGGTTATTAAAATAATATTTTGTGGAATTTGAAGCTTGTGGTATATTAAAAGAATCAAATATAGGGAGCGTATTATGAGCAGTGATAAAAGCACAATGATTATTTACATCATCTCTTTCATAGTAATGCTTGCCGGCTTTTCACTCATATTTTTTACCCGGAGCACATTGACCCTGGCCGGAAGCTCTGTTTTGGTCTTCATCGGGCTCTTCCTTTTCCTCATTGTGCGCGAGAAAACACATAAAACCGGCACGCTGAGCAGGAATTAGATCACAACAGGTTTATCGCTGAAAAAGTATACGCGGAAACTCAATCCGCGTCGTGGCAGACAATCCTAAGCAAAATATTGAAAATCATTCAAGAATAACATGGTCTTCCCGTAGCGCAATCTCCTATTTGATTTTCACCTTGCACCGGTTGCAGAACATTGGGTTATCATCATGAATCGCATCTTCGGTAATCACTTTGTCCGCCTCGGCGGTCTCCCTTTCTTCATCGGTTGCGCAGACGGGACAGACGAATGTTTTGCTCTTTGTTTGATATGCCCTGATTTCTTTTTCTTTAAGTAATCCCATACTATTAACCCTCCTCTTCAGTTTATCAATCCTTTCTATCTATAATACTCTTTCGACAATATGTGACCGAATACTCTGATCGTCAATACCGTTAAATATTTGTGTAATGAAATGATCCCCTTACCGGCAACTCGTCGGGTCTACAGGATATATTAAAAAGTATCGGGTGTCTCCTCCGTGTCATGGGATTTATGCACGGGCTCTGTCTACAGGGTTGTAAGCACCAAATAAATTAACGCCGGTTGATTGATTTATGTTAAAAGAATAACTATGATGAAATAATTTCTTTAAGCGATGAGCGGGGATTTTATGTCTAAAAAGGAAGCGACCGGGAGGTCTGTACATGGTTCAAAACTGAAGGCTTCCAAAGGTGCAACAGAGCGAATCCGGGCAGCGCGTTCTCTGGAAAAGAACAAGGGGTTTTTAAAGACCATTTTGGACATCCTGCCTATTGGCATTCAGGTGACAGACAAAAACGGCGTCATCGTTCAACAGAACCCCGCCGATAAAAAGATATATGCTGACGCGGGATATACAGAACCGGGGGGTTACAGTGAATGCAAACACCGTCGGGCGGCCACCGGAGAACTCATTGCCTTTGAAGATCTGGCCCTGACGAGGGCAATTCACAAGGGAGAAACATCGACCAATGAAGAGATAGAGATTAAGTGTCACGACGGAACAAGCAGGATTATCCTCAATTCCACTCTGCCTGTTTATGATGCCCGCCGGAAGATCACAGGAGCAATAGTCGTCAATCAGGACGTTACTGAACAAAAAGAAACTGAAAGGCAGACCTTTGTTACCCATACCCTGCTTAAGTTGTTCGCGGAAAAGATGTCGCTCAAGGATTACCTTGACGGTGTTGTTGAACAGTTGAGGCTCTGGAGTGATTGTTCTTCTATCGGCATCAGGATACTTCAGGAGGACGGATTTATACCCTATGAGTCTTATATAGGATTCAGCCAGGCCTTCTGGGATTCGGAAAACAGGATTTCTCTTACGAGGGATTGCTGTGCCTGTGCAAGGGTCGTACTCGGAAGACCGGAAATACAGGATATGCCCTGTATGACAAAATGGGGTTCTTTTTACTGTAATGATGCTGTTGCCTTTGTGAGCGGGCTTTCAGAGGAGGAAAAAGAGAGGTTCCGGGGCGTCTGTGTTCACCATGGATACAAAAGTCTTGCTGTTATTCCCATCCGCTGCAATGACAAGGCTATCGGTGCGATACACATAGCCGATGATCTCGACGGAAAGGTACCACTGAAGATAATAGAATTTCTTGAATCCGTATCGCCTCTTATCGGTGAAGCTCTGCTCAGGTTTTCCGTGGAGTCTGCTTTGCGGTCTGCGGGCGCTTATAATAGAAATCTCATCGAGGTAAGTCTGGACCCTCTCGTTACCATAAGCGCCGAAGGTAAAATAAGTGATGTCAATACAGCGACAGAAGAGGTAACTGGATGTTCTCGTGATGAGCTGATCGGGACGGATTTTTCAGATTATTTTACCGATCCTGAGAAAGCAAGAATCGGCTACCAATTGGCTTTCAAAGAAGGTTCGGTCAGAGATTATGAACTTGAAATCCTTCATAAAGACGGGCGGGTGACCCCTGTTCTTTACAATGCTGCCGTGTATAAGGATGAAACGGGCCAGATAACAGGTGTTTTTGCCGCGGCAAGGGACATCACTGAAAAGGTCAGGTTGGAAAAAGAATTCCACCAGGCGCAGAAGATGCAAGCCATCGGGACCCTTGCCGGCGGGATTGCCCATGATTTTAACAACATTATCGCGGGAATTATCGGTTTTGCCGAAATGGGGCTTGAAGATGTCACCGTTGAAAATCCCATGCATCGCAAGCTTGAGCTTATTTTGAAAGGGGCGTATCGCGGCCGCGACCTCGTTAAACAGATACTTGCTTTCAGCCGTAAGAATGAACATACGAAAAAACCGGTCTCAATGAACCATATTTTCAATGATGCTCTCCCTTTAATCAGGGCTTCACTGCCTTCGACGATTGAAATCAGGAAGAATATTTTTACGAAAGATGATATAATATTCGCGGATCAGACACTGATACACCAGGTAATCCTCAATCTCTGTGCTAATGCAGCCCATGCCATGCGTGACAAGGGGGGTGTTCTGGAAATCATTCTCGCGAACGAAAATATCAGTCCCGATGATCATCAGTTTAATCATGGGCTGAAACCTGGAAACTATGTGCGGCTGACTATCAGCGATACCGGTTGCGGCATGGAACCGGAAGTGCTTGAAAGGATATTCGATCCGTTCTTCACCACAAAACCCACAGGCGAAGGAACAGGACTCGGACTTTCCGTAGTCCACGGAATCGTTAAGGGCCACGACGGTAACATCAGGGCATACAGCGAACCCGGCAAGGGTTCATCGTTTAACTTATTCATTCCGAAAATTGAACTAGATTCAACAACTGCGGTGAAGCATACAGAGAACGTCCGGGGAGGGAAAGAATCTATTCTCGTTGTAGATGATGAGGCTTTATTGGTTGAGATGAACAAACAAAGATTGGAACGTCTTGGTTATACGATAGCAGGGTCGACAAGCAGTGTTGAAGCACTGGAGACTTTCAGGAATGAGCCCCATAAATTTGATCTTGTTGTCACAGATTATACCATGCCTCATATGACAGGACTTGAGCTTGCAAGAGAATTGCTCAGTATAAGACCTGATCTCTCCATAATCATGTGTTCAGGTTTGAATGAACCGGTTCCCACGGAAAAAATCAGAGAAGCCGGTATCCGGGAATTTTTTATAAAACCCATCGGAAAGAATGAATTTGGCCAGATTGTGCGACGCGTCCTTGATAAAAAAAGGTAAACATTGAATGGAGGTTGAAGAATGGCACGTGTTTTTATCATAGACGATGATGAAATATTTTCCGAAATGTTATCGGATATAGTAATACGGTCCGGCCATAGCGCTTCCGGAGCTGTGAGCATTAAAGAAGGTCTTGAAAAAGCCTCATCCGAACCATTTGATGTCGTCTTTCTGGATTTACATCTGCCCGATGGAAATGGCCTTGACATCTTACCGACAATCCGGGATACGGCATCCTCTCCGGAGATAATTATTATTACAGGGTACAGCGATTCGAATGGCGCGGAACTGGCCATCAAGAGCGGCGCCTGGGACTATATCGAAAAACCTTCGTCAGTAAAGGAAATGACTCTCGCGTTGGTCAGGGCGCTTCAATACCGTGAAGAAAAAATGTTGAGACAACCGCCTGTCGCATTAAGACAGGAAGGAATCATCGGGAATAGCGCGCACATAAAGTCATGCCTCAACCTTGTCGCCCAGGCGGCACACAGTGACGCGAGCGCGCTCATAACCGGTGAGACCGGCACAGGAAAGGAACTTTTTGCCTGGGCGATCCACAATAACAGCAGGCGGTCAAAGAGGAGTTTTGTTGTCGTGGATTGCGCCTCATTGCCTCAGACACTTGTGGAGAGCATCCTCTTCGGACACGAGAAGGGCGCCTTTACCGGTGCGGAAAAAGCACGGGAAGGCCTTGTAAAGCAGGCCAATGGCGGTACACTTTTTCTCGATGAGATAGGTGAACTTCCGCCGGCTCTCCAAAAGAGCTTTTTGAGAGTTCTCCAGGAGCATCGCTTTCGCCCCCTTGGAGCTGACAGGGAAATAGAAAGCGATTTCAGGCTCATATCGGCTACGAATAAAGACCTGAATAAAATGGCTGCCGAAGGGCTGTTTCGTGAAGACCTCCTTTTCCGCGTCCGTACCCTCAATATTGACCTGTCTCCCTTGAGGGAACACCCCGAAGATATAAAAGATCTGCTGGTCCATTACATGGCAAAGCTTTGCGAACGATATGGAATCGGTACAAAGGGTTTTGCTCCGGAGTTCCTCAACGCGCTCATGGCTTATCAATGGCCGGGTAATGTTCGGGAATTAATAGGCACTCTGGAAAAAGCCATTTCAGACGCATTCCAGGAACCGACCCTCTACCCTAAGCACCTTCCCACTGATATACGGGTCAGGTTGAAAAAAACCGAGCTTGCCAAAGAGAGTATTATACCAAACACGGCTGATCAACAAACCCCGCATTCACCAAAATTCTTTCCTACTCTGAAAGATTATCGGGAAGATGCAATTTTAAAGTCAGAAAAACAATACCTTGAAGATCTCATAAAGATTACCGAAGGCAACATCAAAGAGACCTGCCAAATATCCGGTCTATCGAGACCACGTTTATATGCGCTCCTGAAAAAATTTAATATGACAAAAAAGATTGCCTGACGACATTTTGGGCCTGGCGGAAGTCTTCCAAAACAAGATAAGAGTTTGTTGAAAGAGATATTATCTTATTTTACAAGACACCGATGGAATTGTTGTATTCTCAATTTCAGCGAGTAGTCATCTATAACATTTCGATATTAATATGGTTTTTAAAATATTTATCTTCGGCACATATCGTGGCACGCATCTTGATATATGTATAATTGGTGACAAAGAAATATACAAGAAATTCATTAGCGTAGAGTACGGGAATAGCGTAGTTCATGAAAAAGAAACCAATACTAATTGTCTATTCGAGGGATAAAAATAAATTCGGGATGGAACTTGAAAAAATGCTTGAGGGACTGGTTCAAAAGTAAATGTAGTAATATGCCGGACTACTTCGGAACTTACAGTAAGACTTCGTATGCCGCTGAGCGAATCTTCTATCGCGGTCCTTCTTATTGCAGATGAAGAAGACCTGAAGGGAACCCTTTCTATCAAACCTCTCCTTATCAATATGCGCATTGTTCTTATTCTTCCCGACAGAAGTGACGTGACTATTGAAGCAGGCCATAGTCTGCACCCACGGTATCTGAGTTTTAAGGATAACAGCTTAAAAGACATTAATGCCATATTGGCCAGAATGATTGAAGTTGAAAAAGCAACATACAAAGAGGCACAAAAACAGAGACTATCCATACGAGCTTAAAAAATATTCAAAAGGGGGCCCTATGTTCGCGCCAAAACAGATTCTTGTACCAACAGATTTTTCCACCTATTCCGACAACGCCCTGAAAGAAGCCATAGACATAGCAAAGCAACATCGTTCGACAATTCATCTTCTTCATGTGAACAGTCTGGTCCGGCAATGTGCTGTTGACTATTGCATGACAAGCGACATGATAGGGGATCTGGAAAAGCAGAGCACTGAAACAGCACAAAAGAGAATCAAGGAAGAAATTGATAAATTTCCTGAATCTAATGCAGTCACTATTGTCCCTGAGGTGAAAAAAGGCACGCCTTACGAAGAAATATTGAAGGACCAGTCGGAAAAGAACATCGATCTCATCGTAATCGCTTCTCATGGTTCAACAGGGCTTTTGCATTATTTTATGGGCAATGTTGCGGAAAGAGTGGCAAAAGGGGCAAGATGCCCTGTATTGCTTTTAAGAAGCTAAATAAACGGGATTGTAACCAGCGGTAGGTTCTTAAAGACAAACTAAGCACCCCCGCCGGAAATCGAACTCAGAACCTAGGGATTAAAAGACATTGGTTCAGCCTTTACGCCGCTTGCGATATAGTCATCAATTGTCTCAGAATCTACGGGTTAAAAGACATTTATTCGGCCTCCGTAATTGACAGCATAAGATCTGATGTTTATTATATTATAAGATTGATTTAAAGTAGCACGCTAAGGTAAAATGAAATATCTAACAGATAGTAAAATTTCCGGAGGTAATCATGAGAATTAGGGTATTCTTTAGTGCAGCAATACTATCGGTGATCCTTTTGGGTTGCAGCACTACAGGCATGGTCTACAATGAGAATATGAATGACGGTAAGAGGATGCTCAAAGGAAATCATCCCCAAGAGGCCCTTGAACATTTTACTCTTGCAACGCAAATGAGTCCGGATGCGGACGCATACTCCTATGCGGCTATCGCAGCCTTCAAGATTGGCGATCTTGACCGTGCGGCACAGTATCTAAAGGAAGCGGAAAAGCGTGGTGGAAGGAGTTTTGCCTACCTTCGGATTGCAGGCTACAAGGCCCTCATCGCGCTGAAACCTGGCACAACCAAGGCTGGTCTTGATACCCTTCACGATTACATCGAGGTGTACCGGCACTCTGACTATCTTATGAATATCGAGGACGTGGAGTACATGTGGCGCTCAGGAAAGATCGATTTCCCCGTGCTTGAAAAGCTAATTGATGAACAGATTACTACCTACTATAATGATATTGAGGACTACTACAACAATCGAAGCGGATGGTACGGAATGAAAAACAGATCTCGTATACGGGGTTATTAAGTCGAAGATTAACACGGGAGATTTTAAGGCTACAAAATGTTCTTGGCCGAAGCACAGGCGTGCACAAGTGGCCGTAGACATTGTTGGATTCGTATCTGTATAATTAATCCGGAAGATTATTTTTTTAGTGTGCGTATCTGAGTAGACCGCCGTTCAAGCTTGTCAGCTTCATTTGCCCGTCCGGTTGCGCGGTAAAGAATAGCTAAATTGTCCAAGCTTGCGGCAACAAAGACACTTTCCGGCCCCAGGGCTCTTTCTCTTATCTGCGGTGCATCTTTAAAAAGAGGTTCAGCCTCTGCGTACCGGCCCTCGTCAAAATACAAGAAGGCCAGGTTATTTATAGTTGTAGCGTATACAGGGTGATACGAGCCTAATTTATTTATCATTATTTTTGTCGATTGTTTTAAGAGCGATTCCGCCTCCGGATACTTGCCTTGAGTTCGATACAACAACGCCAAATTGTTAAGACTCGTACCAACTTGCTGACTATTTAGACCATGCATTTTTTCTTCAATTCCCATTGCACGCTTATAAAGAGGTTCTGCTTCGTCGTATCGACTTTGACATTTGTAAACCGTGGCCAGATTATTGAGACTCGTAGCGAGTAAATCATTCACGGAATGAAGGTCCCTTTCAAAGGTCATAGCGACTAATTCCTGCCCGATGCCGCGGTTCTTTTCTTCAATCTTTATCGCCCGTTTTAAAAGTTGCTCCGCCTCGGTATATTTACCTTGGGTGTCCCTGTATACAATTGCCAGATTGTTAAGACTTATAGCGAGGGCGAGATGATCATTATACTTCGGTACGTCCGCGATCCTTAGTGCTTTCTCGGCAGGAGTCAGCGCGCGGCTATATAAACCTTGGTTGTAAAGCGATTCGATCTCATCAGTATATGCCGCCCATTCACTGTCTGGTCCTTTTGTAAATATAGTCGTGCAGGAAGCGGACAGGAGCACAATACCAGCCAAAAATAAAATCCTGAAACGCATATACCCCCCTTATCTTCGGTGAAACTGTGTCAGCAATGTCTGGCCTCGCGGCGAAGATACCGGGATCATGTGTTGTGATCCACATAGGGAGCACCCCTGTGTCCCTGTCGAACCCTTTTTCTCTGCATCCTTGATTGTTTTTTTGTATTCCTCGTCCCGGTTGGCACTCATTTGTCCCCTTTTTTTATTGTATCATTGAAGCGCTATTTTGTGTAGTGATAATTAAACCTGTCTCCCTCTATTGGTTTTTTCGTGAATTTGACATAACAAATTATCAATTTGCCGTTTATCCGCCTTTTTACTGAGGTTGATTTTCCATATTTTTACACACTGCTCAATTGTATTCCCCGCCGCCATTCTTTTTGATATATTTGGTTCCGATATGAGGACTGACGCTTGCGGCCCTTCAAGTCTATTGATTTTATCCTGGATTTTGCTATCAGAATATCTTTCATCTACTCTTTGAATACTATTATTGCCACAGAGAACCTCATTAACTGCTTTAAC
>CAWAOG010000013.1:0-20625 GCA_963783625.1 uncultured delta proteobacterium
TCTTCGAGGCTGGAAATGAGGTGATTTCCATCATCGGCGCCCGCTCAAAAGAGATGCTCATCCTTGAAGATGAAATGAAACAGGCAAGCACAAAGCTTTATGTAACAACTGATGACGGCACCTATGGCCATCACGGGTTCGTAACCGATGTTTTGAAACAGGTCATCGAGGAAAAGAAAAAGATCGATCTTGTTGTAGGTATCGGCCCTGTTGTTATGATGAAAGCTGTTGCCGATGTGACCCGTCCGTCTAATATCAAGACCGTTGTCAGTCTCAACACGATCATGGTAGACGGGACCGGTATGTGCGGTTGCTGTCGTGCTACAATCGGGGGTAAAACCAGTTTGTCTGTGTCGATGGTCCCGAATTTGATGCTCATCTTGTTGACTTTAAAGAACTTGTGCTTCGTCAGAGAATGTACGGTCGCGAAGAGAAGCGCGCGGTGTGGGACCATACTTGTAAGCTGGAAGCAAAGGCACAGTCGATGAAGAAATCGAAAGTCCGGCAGAAAATGCCTGAACAGAACCCGAAACAGAGAATTCAGAATTTTAGTGAAGTTGCCCTTGGTTATACAGATACAAATGCGTTGAAGGAAGCATCCCGATGCCTCCAATGCAAAAAACCTCCCTGCGTGGAAGGCTGCCCTGTTAGTGTCCAGATTCCCGAATTTATAAAAAAGATAAAAGAAGGCGATTTTATGGGCGCCATCCATACCATCAAAGAGACGAATAGTTTACCTGCGGTGTGTGGACGTGTATGTCCTCAGGAGACGCAATGCGAAGAGAAATGCGTGCTGGGGAAAAAGGGCCAGCCAATAGCAGTTGGCCGTCTGGAACGCTTTGCGGCAGATTACGAATTGAGTCAGGGAGAAGTGAAAGCGCCGGTAATTGCGAAAAAGACAGGAAAGAAGGTTGCCGTTATAGGCGCGGGACCTGCGGGGTTGACTGTTGCCGGAGAACTTTCGAAAAAAGGACATGACGTGACTATCTTTGAGGCCCTGCACAAGGCAGGCGGAGTTCTTGTATACGGCATTCCGGAATTTCGTTTACCGAAATCGATTGTGCAGCGTGAAGTTGATTATGTGGAAAAGCTTGGTGCACAGATAAAGGTTGACCAGATTATCGGTCAGAGCATGACCCTCGATGAAATATTTGAAGCCGGTTATGATGCTGTTTTTATCGGTACCGGAGCAGGCCTTCCCTATTTCATGGACATCCCCGGAGAGAACCTGAATGGTGTTTATTCCGCGAACGAGTTTCTCACCCGGGCGAACCTCATGAAGGCCTATCTTTTTCCCGAGTATGACACGCCGATACGAGTGGGAAGCAGAGTTGCCGTTGTCGGCGGCGGTAATGTGGCCATGGATTCAGCAAGGGTTTCCAGACGTCTGGGAGCTGATGTGTATCTTGTCTACCGCCGTTCCCGTGATGAGATGCCTGCCCGTGCGGAAGAATCCCACCACGCGGAAGAAGAGGGCATTGATTTCAGGCTCCTCACAAACCCTGTCAGAATTATCGGTGATGAAAATGGATGGGTAAAGGGTATCGAATGCGTGAAGATGGAACTTGGCGAACCCGATGCATCAGGCAGAAGAAGACCTATTGAGATTAAAGGCTCCAACTATGTCATCGATGTTGATGTTGTGATCATCGCCATCGGTCAGGGGCCAAATCCGATCCTTACTTCCTCGACACCGGGACTGCAACTGAAAAAATCCGGTAACATAGAAGCAGATCCGGAAACAGGTAAAACAAGCCGCGAAGGAGTCTTCGCAGGCGGCGACATCGTAACCGGCGCAGCGACGTTATCCTCGCAATGGGCGCAGGAAGAGCGGCAGCAAAAGCAATGGACGACTATCTGCAGACAAAAGGAAAATAGTTTCTCAGGACATAAAATAAAAATTAAAGGACAGGTCAATTGATCTGTCCTTTAATTTTTATAAAACTACTTGATCATTAAACCACCCCCCTTTCCTCACAATGTTTTCACCTGCAAGATATAAAAAATGGCAAGGACGTTTTCATGTCTTGAAAGCTTGCCCTTTGGTGACTCGTTTTGAGAATTGTGACAACAAAAAAGATAGTTGAAGGGCGGATGTCTCTCAAAATAAACAAATCCTTAAGCAATCCATAATATTGCCGATTATCAAACAAGCAGCGTAAACGGTGATACGAAAGGAGAGCTATGAATATAAACGATTATAAAATAGGTACGAGACTCAGTCTGGCTTTTGGAATCGTTCTGATTCTCATGACTGTGCTATCCGCGTTGGCAATTTATAGTCTCTGGCAAATGAACAGGAATTTCAGCAACATATCAGAGAACAGTCGAAATATAGAGTTCGCAAACGATGTGCGGAATGAAATCCAGAAAGTGAACGGCGCTGTGATGACAGTAGCTCTTGTAAATGATGAAAAAACAAGAACAACGCAGAAGAAAATACTGGAAAACTCATCAAAAAACTACCAGACTTCCCTGGCGATGCTTGAGAAATCGTCACAGTCAAGGAAATGAAGGACCATATAGCAAAACTAAAAACTACAATCGCCGGTGTCGCCAAAGATAACGATAAAGTTATCCAACTTGCCCAGTCCGATCTACAAGAACTTGCCATGAGTACCTATATGGGAAATATGCTCACCACAAAAACTATATTGGAAATATGTGACGGTGTTGTCGAGGCTCACGCGAAACAGAGCGTCTTTTAAAAAACAACGCGGAAAAAACATATTCTCGGTAAGAAATATACTGGCAGGGATAAGTATTCTCATTATTTTCCTCTCAACAGTGATTGCCGGTTTACTAAAACGCAGCGTAGTGTTTCCGCTGCAAAAAGCTGTTCAAACAGCAAACATGCTTGCTGCAGGTGACCTGACGGCAAATTTAGTGGTCTCCGGGAAGGATGAGATGAGTTCTTTGCTCGGCGCAATACAAAACACCTCCGTAGTGCTTCGGGAAATGGTCCGTAACATAAAAAATGCTGCAGACAATCTTGCTTCTGCGAGTATGCAGTTAAGTGCCGGTTCTGAAGAAATGTCAAGAAATGCCCTTGAGGAGTCAAACCGGGCTTCCCAGGTGGCAATATCGAGCGAAGAAATGACTCAGACAGTGATGGACATGGCAAAAAATGCGGCAAGTATAGCAGTCTCTTCAACGGATACGTCGGAAGCGGCAAGAAAGGCGGAGAGATGGTTAACCGGACTGTAAAGGATATTGACGCAATCGCCGTGACAGCCGCTGAGTCAGCGCGCATCGTCCAGACGCTTGGTAATAGATCGAAAGAGATCGGAAATATCATTGGTACAATAAGTGATATTGCCGATCAAACCAATCTGCTTGCCCTTAATGCTGCCATTGAAGCTGCCAGGGCCGGTGAACACGGAAGAGGGTTTGCTGTTGTTGCCGATGAGGTACGAAAACTTGCAGAACAGACAACGACGGCCACGAAAGAGATAGAGCAGACAATTGGATCTATCCGCACAGAGGTAGAGAAGGCCATTACTGCAATGGACGATACGGCTTCCAAGGTGAAGTCGGGTGTAGCTCTCGCGAACGAGTCGGGAAAAGCCCTCGACCATATCGTAACCGGCGTAACAGGCCTGCAGGGCATGATCCAGCAGATTGCATCAGCCACGGAAGAAATGAGCGCGACAACAGATGAAATAGCTAAAGATATCGGACACATCGCAAATTCGGCAAAAGAAAACTCATCTGCCGCTGAACAGACAACTCAGTCGTCAGTCGAGATGTCCAATCTGGCTGTTAATCTTCAGCAGATTGTGGGACGTTTTATTGTTTAGGCTATTAAGGGTTTCGATACCCAATAAATAAAAAAAGGAGGCAATATATGAAACGGTTTTTTATGATTTTGTTGGCAGGATTTTTGTCGATCAGTTTTGCAACAGTTGTCAGAGCGGCTGAATTCGGATCTGCCGCTGAGGCAGAGGCATTAGTAAAGAAGGCGACAGCGCTTATTAAGACCCAAGGGGCCGAGAAGGCTTTTGCTGAAATATCCAATCCGAAAGGCAAGTTTATTGACAGGGACCTCTATATATTTGTCTATGACATGAACGGGAAATGTGTGGCACATGGTTTTAATCAAAAAATGATCGGCGTGGATTTAATTGAAATGAAGGACCCTGATGGGAAATTTTATGTGAAAGAGCGTGTCGAGATTGCCAAAACAAAAGGTAAAGGATGGCAGGAATATAAGTTTACTAACCCGATTTCTAAGAAACTGGAAGGTAAACGAGCATACATCGAAAAGATTGATAATTACATAGTTGGTTGTGGAATATACCACCTTTAATTATTACACATTAAGGGGTAGGTCAATCGACTTACCCCTTAATCTTTATCAAAATTGGTGGAGTCGAAGAGGAACTTCCTTTTAAAGAAAATATTTAAAAATCGTTCTTGACTTTAGTAATACTGTTTTGCCATATTACTTATGTCATGGCAACACTACTTCAAGAATTCATCAAAAAGAAGCTGAAAAGCTATATCGAGCCTGAGCGAAAAGGTACAATGAAGGGTGACCCCATCGGTTTATCAAAGGTGAAGCATGAGGCGGGATTACTCATGCTAACGAGGATGACGTTCAAGGAGATTGCTGAACAATTGAATGTTTCTCATGGCATTGTCCTGAAGTGGCGGACAGAACCACTCTTTATGTCTACACTGGATAAGCATACAAATGAATTTACAGAACTCTTCGGGAGCCGTATCCTGGAGGTTGCTTCTGCCATCAAAGATTTTGATAATCCAGAGAGATACAACAATGATCTTAACGAGTTTAATGGCGAGGATTACAGCCCTGACCTGTTTAATTTAATCGTGGTCATGATGGAGTTATTTCGAAATACAATGATAGATGAACTAAAGTTTCATGTCCTGCCGGTTATCCTTGATGTTGTTGCAACCCTTGCTTATACCCACTATCTGGTGAGGCTTCACGATCAGAAGAAGGCTGATAATGCGATGAGAGATGGGTATAAGCTCTTTCACGCGATAACCGTTAGTTTAATGAATGAAAGGATTACTAAAGAAGTTAAGGGTATTCTCATAAAGGAACCTCTTTTAGAGGAAGATCGACAATCGGCCCTGCAGTATATAAACATTCTTGAAGCTTATTCCAAATCCTATACCCAAAGGGCATACAAAATATGATTTTTTTAGACTACACGGTTAATAGAATTAAAGGGTTCCTCAGGATGTAAAGAATAAGGGGTAAGCCAAAAGACCTACCCCTTATTTGTTTTAAAATTGGTGGAGCTGAAGGGGATTGAACCCTCGACCCCTTGACTGCCAGATATGTAGGAAGGCAGCTTGTAACATATCCCTTACTCTCTCTTGCTTGCTGTTGTTGGAAAAAAAAGAGGGTAAGGGATTTTTATATAGCTGTTGTTTACTCTCACGTGGCGATTCTACTTCACAATTACTTCACATCAGAAAGAATGCTACTCTCATGCTCGGACAAAGCTCACCTTGAACCAACGTTTTCCGTTTTCATCTGTGTACTCTTTATCCCTGTCTTTCCTACTTGAAGAAAGACGAGTATGCCGATAAGCGCGTATCCTATTAGATCGGCTACCCAGTGGGGGTATACCAGTATGAGACCACCGATCAGAAAAAGGAGACGTTCAATCCAATTGAGGGAACGGAACAGGTATCCGTGAAAGGTAACGGCCATGCAACTGATTCCTATGAAGGAGGAAAGTATGGTGATTAGTATCGACACAAAAGAACCCATCAGCAGCAGCTCATTCGCGTAGACATAGAGATAGGGCACCAGAAAAGCCGGGAGGCAGTATAAGGAAAGTGAGATTCGTCGTCTTCATAGGGTTTGTCCCGGCGATCCCCGCAGCGGCAAAAGATGTAGGCGCTACGGGAGGGCTGATGTTGCCCAAAGCACCGAAGAAAAAGACAAAGAGATGCGCTGCCATGGGATTGACCCCTGACTTAATAAGGGCGGGCGCCGCAAGTACAGCCAGAATAAGGTAGCACGTGACAGGAGGAAGTGGCAGCCCCATAATGAGCGAAGACAGCATCGTGAGGACAAGGAGGGTAATCATGCTTCCGCCTGCAACACTGATGAGCACATCGGAAAAACGCATACCCAGGCCGGTGAGGCTTATGACTCCGGTGATCAACCCTGCCGACGCGCAACAGGCGGCCACAATCAGGCTCGCTTTCGCCCCTCGCTCCATGCGCTATGGCCAGTTTGGTTATATTCATGCGGGTCACGGAACTGAACTGACTCATCAGAAAACAGGTAACGATGGCCCAGAAACCTGCCCTGGGCGTTGACATCTTAAGTACTGCCACACAAAAGATGAGGACCAAAATAGAGAGCATCATGTGCCCTCTTTCGAGAAACACCTTCTTAATATTCGGCAGTTCAGCTTTCGGAAGACCATGAAGACCGTACTTGGCAGCCTGAAGCTCAACTACCATATACACGGACGTATAAAAGAGAAGCCCGGGTATTATGGCTGCCTTGCAGACGTCCCAGTAAGTGCCTCCTATCATCTCCGGGATGATAAAGGCAACAGCGCCCATTACAGGGGGCACGAGCATCCCACCTGTGGAAGCCAGAGCCTCCACCGATGCGGCTATAATAGGTCTGTAACCGACCCTTATCATAAGCGGTATAGTCAGAACACCTACGGCAGTGACGTTGGCTACCTGACTGCCGGTAATGGCGCCAAAACAACAACTGGCGAGAACCGATGCCTTGGCGGGGCCGCCCCGGTATTTTCCGAAAAGGCTGAGCCCCATGTCAATGAAAAAAGAGCCTGCTCCCGATACAAGAAGAAAAGAGCCGAAGATGATGAATACAACAATGACCGTAGATGAGATACCAAGGGGCAAGCCAAGAATCCCCTCAGTACTGAAAAACATGAAATTAATAACCTGCTCGAAGCTGAAACCTGTGTGGGCAAGATATGAAGGGAGGTGCGTTCCAAAGGCCACATAGGCGAAACCTACGGCGGAGATGATGACGATAGACCAACCTATAACACGCCGCGTTGCCTCAAGGACGAGGAGAATCCCGAGGAAGCTGCACAGGTTGTCCATGAAGTTCGGCATCCCCGTGCGGAAGCTGAGCGCTTCCCATTCCCAAAAGACATAAACACCCAAAAAGAATGAAAGAAGGACCAGGGTAATATCGAAGAATGACAATGGGCCCTGCTCGTCGCTAACCTTGGTCTCTTTGCTTTCATCGCTCTTTGACCGGAACGGGAATATGAGGAAGATGAGTGCCAGGGCAAAAGAAAGGTGCGTCGTCCGTTGCTGAACGCCGGGAAGGGGACGGATACCGGCGGCATACAGGTGAAACAGCGCCATTGCTATGGCAATAAAGAATATGAGCACCCTCCTGGTGGTCCAGCTCTTTCTGTCTGCAAGAATGGTTACCCAGCTCTTCATCTTCCACGCCTCCGTCAGACTGCTATTTCTTTAAGACTCCCATCTCCTTGTAATACTTTTCGGCGCCGGGATGCAAAGGCACGGAAAGGCCACTCAGGGCATTCTGCAAGGTCACCTCTTTTGCGGCGGTATGGATGCTGTAAAACTCTTCTTTATGGTCGAAGAGGTTTTTTAGTACACTATAGACATAGTCCGTACTCGCACCTGAATGGGTCCACAGCGCCCCTGCGAAGCCCATAATTGTCGTATCCTGTTCAAGGCCTTTGTATGATTTCGCCTTTACCACGTTCTTGTAATAGTACGGATGGTCAGCAAGTATCTTTTTCAGTACGGCTTCGTCCACGGGCACAATCCGAACGTTGCGCTGTGTTGCCAGTTCATTGTAAGAAGCTATGGGATAGCCTCCTGCGAGAAACCCACCGTCAAGGCTCCCGTCCTGAATGCCTTCGACGGTTTCTTTATAGGTGAAGAAATATGGCTTGAAATCCTTCTTCGCAACGCCGTACTGCTCAAGTAGAAATAGAGCAGTATTAGCCGGAGTGCTGCCGGGACCGCCCATGCCGAGCCGTTTTCCCTTTGCGTCAGCATAGGATTTGATGGGCGAATTAGCGGGAACGACGAAATAAACATCTGTCCCGTTCACTGCGACAACCATACGGAGGTTGCTAAAGGGCTTTCCTTTAAAATCGGTTTCGCCCTTGTAGGCATTGTAAGCGTCAACAGTGCCGAAAATGCCGAAAGCCGGTGTCTTTGCGGTCTCCCTTTGCATCATTCTCCTCACAATATCCATCGTGCCTGTTGCGGCCTCATGGACCATTTTGGGATTCGATATGTACTTGTTGGTGACGCTGATCATGCCGACGCCTATTATGTAAGCGCCTCCACCGGCAGGCGGTGTGATAAAAGGAACAAGCTCATCGGCGGCCCGCGCATGGCCCGATAAAAAAACTGCTGCGACAACAGACACTGCAAGTAGAATGCTAAAAACTCTCCTTAGTCTCATGGTGCTCCCCCTTCTCATTGGTTTGTGTTACATCAAGCATCAACTTTAGATCATCAATCCCGAGCCAATTTCTTTTACTTCTTTTTCATCCAATCCTTTCATATCTGCCCGCACCATCTAAAGACCGCACAGCCTTCTCGCGTTTCCTTCAAAGATCGCGTAACGCTCCTCTGGTGTGATATCGAGACTATTGATGAGATCAATAGTCCAGCGGATATAGGCAGAGCCTTTTTCCGGATCAAAGGGAGAGTCGGAGCCAAAAAGCGTATGTTCCGCGCCGAAAAACTTAAGTCCCAGGATTGTTGCGTCCCTGGCGCCAAAAAGTGCCGTATCAACATAAAACATCTTGAAATAATCGAGATGGTGCCTCTTCAGCCTTTTCAGCACCAGCGTGAGGTCCTCATCGGACGTTCGTGTACCCAGCTGATCCCATCCGGGACCAACCCTCCCTTCAAAATACGGAATCATCCCACCCATGTGATGGGTAATGATCTTGAGGTCCGGGTGTCTGTCAAAAAGCCCGGAAAAGACAAGGTGGGCCATGGCTACGCTCGTCTCATATGGCCAGCCAAGGGTCCACCATATCTCATAGTGGCTCTTCGTCTCGCTCTTGTAGTCCGGGACATCCGCACCCCGTGCGGGATGCATCCAGATCGGACGCCCGAACTCCGCCATCAGATCGAAAATCGGCATCGTCTCAGGTTTATCAAGAGGCCGGCCAAGGACGTTGGTGAAGATCTGTACTCCAACAGCCCCGAGTTCTTTCACGGCCCTTGTCGCTTCAACGAGAAGTCCGGTAGGATCGTTCATAGGAAGGGATGCGATGAAGCCGGGAAAACGATTCGGATATTTGGCGACCAGCTCAGCTAAACCATCATTTGCCAGCCGAGCCATCTCAGTGGAGAGGGGTGGCGGTCCGTAGCTTTCGATGGGAGGTGCCGCAAGACAGATGATCTGGGCATAATCCTCAAACATATCCATGATTCTGAAACGTTCGTCAAGGTCCATGATGCACGGGATCGCTCTAACCCGCTTATGCATGTCCTTGCCATTGGGCGCCACTTCGACCATTTTGTCAAAGTACTTCTTGGGAAAGATGTGGTTAAAGATATCGATTTTCATTAAACCCCCTTATTTTTGATGTGTCATTACAGCCTAAAGCCGCTCATTTGATGTGACGCGAAAAAAAATCCTTGTGTTTACGGTCAACATGCAGCAGATGCCGCTCAAGGATCTGCATAGCCTTGTCATTCTCCTTTCTTATGATGGCTTCAAGGAGTTCCTCGTGCTCACTGACGGCCCGCGCTGATAGTTCCAGGTCCATCCCGAGGAGCGTACGCAGGTGTGCGACAACCGCTGCTATCGACTCCATGACAACGACAAAGACCTGATTCATGGAAGCCTGCGCCAGAATCTTGTGAAAATCGATGTTCTCTTCGAATGCCTGAATGCCCCGGCTTATTTTTGATTGTGCCGCAATAATATTGGCCCGGAGCAACTTGATGTCCAAGTCGGTAGCATGTACAATAACATTTGCAACTATCACTTTTTCAATCTGTATACGTGCTGTTGTCACCTCATCGATTGTAATGCGCTGCATCCGAAAGATGTCGAGGAAAGAGTTGCCGATGGTATTCAGGACGGTATTTACAACAAGGGGACCTCCCGATCCGCCCTTCTGCATACTTATGAAACCGGACAGTTCCAGAAGCCGGAGAGCTTCCCTGATAGTTTGCCGGCCTACACCGAACCGGCCCGCCAGTTCCGTCTCTGATGGTAACCTGTCGCCGGGCTTCAGTGCCCCTTTAAAAATAAGTTCCTTGATTTCCGTTGATATAGCCTCAAAGGCCCGACTCGTCTTGATTGGGTTGAAAAGTGTCTCTGTGCCGTCAACAAAGGGTTCTTGGGATGTCGCACTGTTGTTTTTAAGCGCAGATTTCAGATTCATAGCCTCATACCTCGTATAAAGTACCGTTCATCCGCCCTTCCATCCTGTCTAAGGTGGAACAGTCGGACAGGTCATATCATGAAAGGCAGCATTCGTGATTATAGTCGTAATTCATATAGTCATATTGTCTGACAATCATCATGTCACAGGTTCTGAACGCTGTCAACAAAAAAATCCTCTGAAAAATAACAGGGGACAATTCATAACAAGAGAAGCATTATCTATAACAGACGATAGATCTAACAAGGGGGTGCTGTCGCTTTCCGTCGGAAATCTATATCTTTTCTGACATTACATAAAAGTGCTTTGACTTCCGGATAACCCATAATAGGCTCACGGCAAGCAGTATCCGTTAAAAGGTTTACGTTGGCTTCTCCCGGCCAACCATGAGGGACAAGCACTATCCCTTCGGCGATCCTTTCGCTGACAAGGGCTTTCATCTTCACATGTCCCCTGTTCGTTTCAATAATAATATCATCCCCGTCACAAATTCCATAAGCACGGGCAGTTTGTAATCCCATCTCGGCTCTGGGTTCCGGGTTCTTTTCCTGTAAAGATTTTACCCTCCTGAATTGACCGTGGGTATAGTAGCGGTTTCTGTTCCCTGTAGAGAGAATCAAGGGGTATTTTTTAAGTAACTCAGGAGAGCTCGCGGGGCTCCTCTGTGGTTCAAGGTATGTAGGTAGCGGATCAACCCCGATCTCCTTCAGTACGCTGCTGTATATTTCAAACTTTCGGGAAAGTGTCGGAAATCCTCCCTCTCTCATACCATATATCTTTTCTTTAAAATAAAGGCCTTCCGGTTTCTCATTGAGGAGTTGCTCAAAGGTTAAACCTGTCGGCTCCAACTCAAAGGCAACAAGTTCCTCCTCGGATTGCCAGGGAAACATATCCCCGATTCCAAGCTTTTTCGCAAGCTCAGTAAACACTTTCCATTCCGACCAGCTCTCATATAAGGGCTCTATGGCTTTTTTTCTCAACATAAGGTAAGGCAAACCATGGCATACATTATAGGTGTAAGCGAGCCCCCACTTTTCGAGATGGGAAGATGCCGGCAGGACATAATGGGCAAGCTCTCCCGTTTCCGTCATGAAAAGATCGTGGACAACAAGGAGATCCAAATTCTTGAAGGCCTCTCGGAAAGCATTCGAATCCGACATTGAGACAACGGGGTTCCCGCCTATGACAAAGAAGGCTTTGATCTTTTCCGGAATGGCCTCGGGAAGGCAGGTAACGACCCCGAAATGGCTTTTCTTTCCGCGTATTGCGTAGAAGAGCGGGTACTGGTCAGCGCCAAGTGGTTCTTCTTCCACAGTCATGCCGACATTCCCCAACGGTAAGCCCGGATTAATGACCCATCCGCCGGGATTGTTGATATTTCCCGTGATGATCTGAAGGACTGAAAAGGCGCGGCTATTTTGTGTGCCGTTCGCGGTTTGGTCCTGTGTGCATGTTCCTTGATAAATACTCGCACCTTTTGTTTCAGCGAAAAGTCGGGCAAGCTTATGAATATCAGACGCAGGGACCCATGTGATCTTCTCTGCCCATTCGGGGGTATATTTCTGTATATGGGGAACAAGACTGTCAAACCCAGTGGTATACTTCTCGATAAAATCGCTGTCATAAAGCCTTTCATTGACAATAACATGGATCATCGCCAGGGCCAAGGCTCCATCGGTTCCCGGCCTTATTTTGATATACATGTCCGCGCGATCAGCGAGAGAAATCTTTTTGGGGTCAATGACGACCAGCTTTGCCCCCTTCTTCAGGTTCCTGTTCATGGCAAGGAGTAGAGGAAAATCAGACTCCTGAGGATTGTGCCCCCATAGAATATACAGGTTTGAGTCGAGTTCCTCAGAGGGGTATTTTCCGAAGGTGATCTGCCGCGTTCTGATCCTCATCCTGTAACAAATACTTTCTACAGAGAAGAAATTGGGTGAACCAAAAGCGGCCTCGAATCGATGAGTTAAACCCGCCATCTCAAGGTTTTCCACGCCGATTGAACCGCTGAAAACGCCGAGAACGGCAGGGCCGTATTTATCCTTAAGGGCCAACAGTTTTTCAGCAATTTCGGTGAGTGCCTGGTCCCAGGTGATCCTTTCGAAATTGCCATTTACCTTTTTCAACGGGTATTTCAGACGATGAGGGTCATAAACATTTTCAAGGGCGGCTCTCCCCTTCGGGCAAAGCATGCCTTGATTCAATGGATGGGATTTGAGCCCTTTAACCTCGATTGCCTTTCCATCTTCAACAGTCACAACTGTTCCACAGCTATGGTAACACAAGGTACAGTCGGTGAAAATTTCTTTTACACTTTTTAACATCGGGCCTTTCCCCCTTCAGCTTTTTCTCTCCATAACATTCGCCTACAATTATACCAAAACCATATTAAGTTTTGTTGACATAATTTATTGAAAGTGCTATCATCACTCAATGAACATCTATTTCATTCAATGGACTGGGGACAACTTACCTCCCGGGGAGAGACTTCAATGACCATATCTGAACGGGATTTAAAGGTCGTGTTGGGAGGACCTATTTTATTGACTTGACAGAGTTTGTTGCGCCCAGTGCTAAATTATATTAAGGAGGCGGTTTTCGATGGCAAAGGACGAGAATACTTACTGGAATCCTATTCTGGAGACAATGCCGCGCGAAAAGCTCCGGAGACTGCAGGTAAAGAAATTCAAGCGGATTTTTGAATGGGCATACAACAACTCGCCATTTTACAAAAAACTTTACAAGGATGCCGGCATGGAGCCGGGAGACATAAAGACTTATGATGATATTAAAAAGGTTCCCACAACAGATAAAGGAATGCTCCGGGACGTACAGAACAGGCCGCCATTTCCCTATGGAGACATGCTTGCAGTTCCACTCCAGCAAGTAACCGAATTCAGACAGACGAGCGGCACCACTGGTACACCCGTATATCAGGCAGACACTTGGCAGGACTGGGAATGGTGGGCAGAATGCTGGGCCTATATCCTTTACGCGCACGGCTACAGAGATACGGACCGAATGTTCATCCCCTTCGGTTACAATATTTTTGTTGCCTTCTGGGCTGCCCATTACGGCGCAGAGAAATTAGGTTGCGAGGTTGTCCCCGGCGGTGTCCTCGACACAGAGGCGAGAATTATGAAAATGCAGGAGCTCAAATGTACCGCCTTCGGGGCTACTCCCACATATGTGCTCGGTATGGCTGATACGGCAAGAAAAATCGGGATCGATCCAACATCAATAGGGATAAAGAGGATAACATGCGCTGGTGAACCGGGGGCAAGCATCCCCACAACAAAGAAACGGATGGAAGAAGCATGGGGAGCAAAAGTGTATGACCACGTCGGTGCCACGGAGATAGGGGCCTGGAGTTATTCCTGTATAGCCCAGAAAGGTCTACATGTAAATGACGCATTCTTTCTCGTCGAGATTGAAGACGTTGAAACTGGAGAGATAATTGAGGAACCCATGAGGAATGGCAAGATGATTATCACTGCCTTTGATCGTATGGCAAAACCGTGCATCCGTTTTGATTCAAAAGACGTTATCCGCTGGGCAGATTATGAATGTGAATGCGGCCGCACCTTTAGAATTATTGATGGCGGCGTAGTCGGAAGGGCCGATGACATTACCAAGGTGAAGGGTGTTCTCCTCGCGCCCACAGCCATAGAGGAAGTTGTGAGAAGTTTCAGTGAATTGAGTGATGAATATGAAGTCATAGTCACAAAGAAAGGTGACATCGACGATATTATGCTCAAGATCGAAATCAGGCCCGACTTCAACGATCAGCAGGCTGAGATTCTGAATCGGCTGAAAGACCAGTTAAGGGTCAGAACAAACCTTGGCTACAAGATTGAGGTCCACCCATATGAGAGTCTGCCAAGGTATGCGCTTAAAGCAAAAAGGTTCAAAGATCTGAGACCACACTGAGATGAGGGGATAACCATGGTAAAAGAATATGAAATCAATAAAATTAGCACAAAGATACGAGAGATAAAAGAGGCTGCAGCAGAGATTGAAACCCTTGGAGGAGATGTTGAAGCGGTCAGAAAGAATCTTGTCCGGCTCCGCGCAAGCGTCAAGATGCTTGAATTAAACGTAACTGACGCTGAACTGGGAAACACTCCGTGAAATAACCTGTAAATAAGCCGGCTTGTATTACATCTTTTTGAATGTCTCCCGGCATTGCATAATGCTGATAAGGGCGATAATACTCGTAATAAAGAGCACCCAGAGGAGTATCTTGTATGACGAGGGCGTATACATACCGCCTATTTTACCCCCTTTATCAAGGACGTAGCCCATAAGGGGCTGGAAAATAACAGCGCCCACTAAAGGGAAAAGATTGGTTGCGCCCATGGAGGTCCCTGCCATTTCATGAGGGAATAGTTCCTTCGCGGTGACGATAGCGATGGTCCCCACGGAACTGATCGTAATACCCATAAAGAAGAAGAGCACATAAAGGGCGGGAATGGGCAGATTTTGGAAAAACATAAGCATGACAAGCCAGCAGAAAACATTGAGAACTGAAGTCCCGACGAGTACTTTTTTTCTGCTCATTAATATCTTATCGGAAATGTGGCCCATAGCAGGGCTTATCGATATGATCGCGAAGGCTACCATGGAAAGGATACTCCCCGCCGCGCTGCCTGAGAGCTTATAGACATCAATGAGATAAGGCCCCGCCCAAAGACCAAAAAATCCAAAGAGCGCGCCGCCGCGCATTATAAACCAGATTGAAATGGCCCAGAATGATTTGTTCTCAAAAATAGTTTTCAGATCGTCAATAGTATTTCTTTTTGTGGTAACCGGCCCGTCAGCTTTCCCGTCAATATGGCCGGAGCCTTTTATTTCGGGTGCATCTTTTACCGTCAACCAGATGAACAACACAATGAGGAGTGACCCGACACCGACTGAAACGATGGATGCTCTCCAGCCAATACTTTGTGACAAGAGGGCAAGCGGGGTTGTGGCGAGAAACCACCCTGCCCCGCCGATAGCCATAAGCAGTCCCGAGATACGGGCCAGTTCAGCGGGACGAAACCATTTCATTAAAATACACATGACGGCTATAAAAATAGCTGAAAGACCGAATCCCACAAGACCCCTCGATATAATAGCCATAGTGAAATCCGGCGAGAACCCAAAACATATTGCTCCGAAAGACGCGACAAGGCTGAAGAGGATGATAGTCTTTTTCGCCCCCCAGGAATCCGAGAGGATACCCACAGGAACCTGCATAATCGCATAGGGATAAAAATATGCTGACGCGAGAATCCCGAGAGACGCCCCTGATATGGAAAAAGCACTCGTCAGTTCAGAAGCAACAACAGCGGGAGAGACCCTGTGAAAATAAACAATAAGGTACTGGATTGCAAGTACCAGGAAAATCCACCATCTGTAAGGTAGTATGCTTTTCATTATTTTTATGTATCATGGATTCCAATGTCTTTTAAAGGAATAATATACAAAGATGCTGTTTTTTTATGTACAATATAACGTTCTGTCAATAAGAAATACGAAAAGGAATATACTATGAACAATAAAACAATAAAAACATTACTGGATGTTGTGAAAGGAAAAACGCAGCCCGACACCATCATTACTAACGGAAAAATCGTCAATGTCTTCACGAACAGCATCGATGAAAATCGCGCTGTCATTATCAAAGACGGTTATATCGCGTCGGTTGAAGGAAACATCCTTGCTTCCTCCTACAAGGCAACACGGACTATCGATGCCCAGGGTCTCTATCTTTGCCCCGGCTTCATTGATGCCCACACGCACATTGACGGCATCTATCCCTTCGCTGAGTTCGTCCCTTATTCGATACGGGGAGGCACCACAACAGTTATTACAGAAACAAGTGCCACCGGCTGTTCCGCTGGTATGAAGGGTATCAGGGCACTCATGGATGGAATGAAGGGTTATCCGGTGAGGGTTTTTTTTCTTGCGCCCCCCTTAACGCCTCCTTTTCCCAAAATGGAAAGTTCTCTCGGCTTAAACCTCAAGGAATTTTCTGCCATGCTCAAAAGAGACGATGTTGTCGGTATAGGCGAAGCATACTGGACCCGTATAGTGGATGGAGATAAACAGGTCCTCGATCAGGCATTGGCAGCGCTCTCTCTCAATAAGCGTCTTGATGGCCACGCAGCGGGCGCCCGTGGAAAGAGGCTCGTTGAATATATGCTGACAGGTATTACGTCATGTCATGAATCGATCACTATCGATGAACTCATGGAAAAATTGCGGCTCGGTCTTTACATCATGATCCGTGAAGGCTCCATTCGGCAGGAATTGCCGAAGCTCTCAAAATTGAAAGACCTCAATATAGATACGAGAAGGATTATTCTTGTATCGGACTTCTTCGACGCTGTTATGCTCTCTGAAGATGGTTATCTTGATTTCATCGGACGAAAAGCAATACAACACGGATTCTCACCTATTGAAGCCATCAAGATGATGACAATTAATCCCGCTGACTACTATGGCCTCAGATACCTTGGGGCCATTGCCCCCCTCAGATACGCTGATATGCTTTTTCTCAGCGATCTGGAAAAGATCACCATTGAAAAAGTCATGGCCGGAGGAGAGATCGTTTGTGAATCAGGAAAGTTCACAAAAAAAATCAGACCCCATATATATCCGGAGGCATTGAAAAAAACAATACAAGCGTCAAAATTCTCTGAAGCAGATTTTAGAATCAAGGCCCATAAGAGCAAAACCGTAATTCGTGTTATCGAGATTGTAAACCCGACCATCACAAAAGAGATCCACGTAAAGACAACGACTAAGGATACCTTCTTGGAAAAAGACCTCAATAACGATATTATCCCTGTCGCCATGATTAATAAAAGAAATGACCCGTCATCTCGGCAAAGGTTTTATCAAGGGAACAGGCATTAAGAACGGGGCCGTGGCAACAACCATGACCTGGGACACCGGAAATATCCTCACTATCGGCAGCAGCGAAAAAGACATGGCATTAGCAGTAAACCGCCTCATCGAAATCCAGGGGGGAATCGTCATCGTCAAGAACGGTCGGGTTACCTACGAATTTCGTATGGAGCTTTTCGGCATCATGCCACTTATGACCATGGAGAAGATAAGCGCAAAAATAAAAGAACTTGAACTGAAACTAAATGAGATCGGGGCCCATCTCGAAAAACCCTTTCTGAATATCCAGACAATCCCCTTTACGGGATTGCCTTTCTTACGCATCACCGACAAGGGACTCGCGGACATTAAACAGAAAAAACTGGTATCGCTTTTTGTTAAGTAGTGAACCCGTGAATCGTAAATCGCTAATGGTAAATCGTTAAGTCAAAAACTGGTAATTGTGAATCGGACATAGATGATAGCACAGTCAGGATGTTTTTCCGATTCACGATTTCCGATTTACGGCTTTTTACCGACTTTGCTTTCCGTTCCTGCAAGGAGCCGTTTTATATTGTCCTTGTGCTTTATGAAAACGCCGCAGGCAATCAAAAGGGAGAGCAGGATATATTCCGTGGGTGTTTTGAATAAAAAGAATGAAAAAGGGATAACACCTGTGCCCACAAGTGACCCCAGAGAAACATATTTCCATATCAGAAAAACAATGACAAAAATAATAAAACTTATGAGGATGACGAGAGGATTTATCGCGAGAAAAACACCTGCGCCTGTGGCAACACCCTTTCCTCCTTTGAACTTCAGAAAGACCGGAAAGAGGTGTCCTGAAAACGCCGCAAGGCCAACAAGAGCGATAATAAAGGCCGGCACTCCCAACTGTACGGCAATGAATGTAGGAACAAAACCCTTCAGAATGTCACCAATGAGTGTTACTATACCCAGCGCCTTTCCTGCTGACCTCATGACATTGGTGGCCCCGATGTTGCCGCTCCCTGTCTTCCTCGGGTCTTTTCCTTTCAACCGTGCGAGAAGCACTCCAATGGGTATTGAACCTGTGAGATACGCGAAAAGGATCAAAAGGACCTGGATCATTGCAGTAAGAATATTTAAAAGCACATCCATTGTCAACAACTAACCGGCAATTGTGGTAAAAACTTATCTCATATCCAATCCTCTTACTCTGCCTATATTTCAGAAACAGGGGGTTTGTTTTCCCTGAACCTTTGTATTTCTTAACGGCCCGGTTAATACTTTACAAGACTTACAATTCCTGATATATACATTAGAATAAAAAGAGGTTATATTCGGAAAGACCGGATATATCTGGAGGTGAAATATGACTCAGTGGCAATGTTCAAATTGCGGATATACATTCGGGGCAGATACTCCTCCTGATAAATGTCCTTCCTGTAAAGAAGATTGTACGTTCCGGGACGTAAGCTGTTATATACCCGATTGCGGAGGTCCCGGAAATATAGATCCGAACCTCGTCGGGCAGAAAAGGGACCCGGTAAAGAAGAAAGGACAATAGTAAACAATGCCTGGGTGGCGGAATTGGCAGACGCAAGGGACTTAAAATCCCTCGGTCCTCGCGACTGTGCGGGTTCAAGCCCCGCCCTAGGCATTTATAATATCAAGGACTTACAATACATTCTATCCTCCCTTCCTATAGCCTGAAATTGCGATTGTGTCCGGTATTGTGCCCGCCTCGTTATTTATAAACAAATGGTCGATACTCTGTGAACTACTTCGTAGTCTCTTAACAGATAGGCTTTCCGAAACTGCCAAGATTACAATCGGTAATCTTTAATCTGGTAAAAAATGGCAAACTTATTTAACTATGCTAATATTCAAGGACATTGCGCGAGATGCAAGGAGGATAAAGAGCTGGAAGTCATCATCAAATTGGATCGGTTTATGGCCTTACTGCTCATCGCAGGCGTGGTGGCGATACTGACGCGGCGACTCAGGGTCCCCTATAGTGTCGGGTTAGTATTCGCCGGAATTATTTTATCTCTTTTCCCTTTTTTCTCGGATATTCCCTTCACGAAAGATCTGATATTCAATGTCTTCCTTCCACCGCTTGTTTTTGAAGCGGCAATTCAGATTCACTGGAAAGAACTTACGAAAGCAATTCTTTGTGATTCTCATGCTGGCAACCGTCGGGGTATGTCTGTCGGCGGCTGTAACCGCGTTGGGGATGAGGTATCTTGTAGGTTGGGAGTGGGTTAGTGCGCTACTGTTCGGTGCACTCATTGCGGCCACCGATCCCGTTTCCGTAATCGCCACCTTCAAGGAGGCAGGGGTTCACGGCCGATTGCGACTGTTGGTCGAAGCGGAAAGCTTGTTCAATGATGGCACGGCAGCCGTTGCTTTTGCTGTCATTCTCGCCAGTGCAGCGGGGAGCGCTTCGAGCATCAGCGGCATTGCAGGAACACTGACGGTTACTATAGCAGGTGGAGTGCTCTGTGGAGCGCTGGTAGCCGGTGCGATTTTGCTACTCGCGGGACGGACAGAGGACTATCTCGTTGAGTTTACATTCACCACCGTCGCCGCATACGGTTCTTTTCTTCTTGCAGAGCATTTTCATTTTTCTGGTGTGCTCGCATCGCTGACAGCTGGGCTTCTTGTCGGCAACCTGGGACCCCTCGGGGCGATTTCTCCTCGCGGTAAAGAGGCAATTACAGCCTACTGGGAATACCTTGGTTTTCTCGCCAATTCTTTGATATTCATTGGTATCGGGATACACGAGTCCCATCAGCATTTCACGAGTGTACTGGTACCAGCGATCATCGCTATTCTCCTTGTGCTGCTGGGTCGAGCGGTCGCAGTCTACCCTTGCTGTGCCGTATTTGGCCGCTCTAACTTACGCGTACAAGGCAAGCACCAATTCGTTTTGTTTTGGGGAGGTCTTCGCGGTGCCCTGGCACTCGCATTGGCAGTGGGACTGCCACCTTGGGTGCCTAATCGGGAAGCGATCATCTCGGTTACATTTGCTGTAGTTGCCTTCTCTATTTTCGCACAGGGATTGTCCATGACACCGCTTTTGCGGCGCGCGGGTGAGATAGCCCCAACCAATGTAATCGTGAACCAAGGGGAAGCCATCCATGAATGAATAGACAGTTGCAAGTGGAATAAGAATCAAACTGACCCACTACCAAATACTCGATAACTTCCTAAAGTCCACACCTTTGGTTTATTCGCAGTAGTACCACATTAGAGGTGGTAACAGCTGATGTATATTTGTAAAGTATAGTGAAGGGAAGCCACCATGTCTGACGCCGTTGCCATCCTCAACGCGAGTTCATCGAGTATTAAGTTTTCTCTCTATCTAGACCGTGATGGTACT
>CAWAOG010000014.1:0-56751 GCA_963783625.1 uncultured delta proteobacterium
TTTTGCCGATGATATTCAAAAACTTAAGGCCAATGGCGGCAACGGGAATGGCAACAAAGGCATATCGGGAAAGATGAAAATTCTTCTCCAAACCTTCTTTGCGCTCGTTATAAGCGGGCTCATATATTTTCATGGTGATTTCAATACGCAGCTTACGGTCCCCTTTTTTCAAAAACGTAACCCCTCACCTGGGCTGGTTTTATGTTCTGCTCTGTGTGTTTATCATTGTGGGCAGTTCGAACAGTGTGAACCTCACCGACGGCCTTGACGGCCTTGCCATAGGCCCTGTTTTAACAGTTACTGCGACGTTTTTGCTCTTTACCTATCTTGTCGGTAATATAAAATTTGCCCAGTACCTGCAGATATTCTATGTAAGAGGTTCCGGTGAACTGCCGATCCTCTGCGGAGCCATGCTCGGGGCCGGTATCGGCTTTCTCTGGTATAACGCGCATCCAGCTGAACTCTTTATGGGCGATACGGGTTCACTTTCGTTAGGCGCGGGCCTTGCAACGATTGCCGTCATTATCAAGCAGGAATTTCTTCTGGTTATCGCGGGTGGTATTTTTGTGATGGAGGCACTTTCCGTGATCATTCAGGTCTATTCATTCAAACTTCGGGGAAAACGGGTTTTCAAAATGGCGCCCATTCATCACCATTACGAACTGAAAGGGTGGAACGAAGGGAAAATCGTCGTGAGGTTCTGGATCATATCGATCATACTGGCGCTTATAGCGCTGAGCACATTGAAGTTGAGGTAATAGATGCAGTATTTAGTGAATAGTGAACAGTATTTAGTAAAGGCAATAAACCATTTGTTGAGCGTTGGCAATTCGGCATTGGCAGTCATATGTGGAGTGATATGAATTTACCGGACAGGATACTTATCGTCGGGCTTGGGGCAACAGGCATTGCCGCCGCGAAATTTCTGCATGGCATAGGGAAACAGATTGCCCTTGCCGACGAAAAACCGGAAAGCGAACTTACATCAAGGCTTGCGGAGCTTGGCGGGATTCCCTTCGCGGGCCATTTCGGTCCTCATCGGAAAGAAGATTTTCTGGCCTATCCCATGATCGTTCTTTCTCCCGGCGTGGACACTGAACTGCCGCTACTCAAAGAAGCGAGGAGGAAAGGAATCAGGATAATCGGGGAGATAGAGCTTGCATCCGGCTTCATCAAGGAACCGATTATAGCTATCACGGGGACAAATGGAAAAACGACCACAACAACACTGATCGGTGAAATATTTAAAAAAGCTTTCGGCGATGTCTTTGTGGGCGGTAATATCGGTACGCCGCTTATTCGTTATGTAACTGAAGACCGCAAAACACCTCACATTGTCCTTGAAATAAGCAGTTTTCAACTTGAAACCATCGAAACCTTCCGACCCAATACGGCCATCCTTCTCAACATCACCGAAGACCATCTCGACAGGTATCGCAACTTCAATGAATATAAAGAAGCAAAGTACAGGATCTTTGAGAACCAGACTGAGGGCGACTATGCACTCATCAATACAAATATCCTGCCGGTTATGAAAGGAAAACCGAAAGTACTCCCTTTTTCAACACACCAGGAAGTAAGTGAAGGCGCTTTTGCGAGAAATGGAAATCTCTATGTAAGATTTGAAGGACATGAGTTTGTCTATAAGAGGGAGCTCTCTCCTCTCATCGGTATACACAACACGGAAAACATTCTTACGGCACTATTAACGGCGCACATATATGGTATCGAACAGGCGATTACCGAAGATGTGCTCAAGACATTCAGGGGGCTCCCTCATAGAGTTGAGTATATACGAACTATCAACGGGATTACCTTCTATAATGATTCAAAAGCAACGAACGTGGATGCCGCAAAAAGGGCCCTTGAAAGCGTTGACGGAAACATCGTCCTTATTGCCGGCGGTAAAGATAAGGGCGGCAGCTACCATGCAATCACAGAGGTTGCCGATAAGATACGGGCCCTCGTTGTTATTGGCGAAGCACAGGAAAAAATCGTTCACGAACTGGGAGGCCTCATAACAACATATACTGAAAAGAGTATGGAGGACGCGGTCCTTAAAGCCCGTGAAGTTGCCCGGGCCGGCGATATGGTATTGCTCTCTCCCATGTGCAGCAGCTTCGATATGTTCAAGGATTATAAGGACAGAGGAAATACCTTCAGGAGGATCGTGGAGTCGCTATGAAAAAAGCATTCATTGCCATAACAGCGATGCTTCTACTCTATGGTTTCATAAGAGAGCTGAACACCATGAATGTCCTGCTCATGCTTGGCGGTATTGGAACAGTCTACACGATCTACCGGATTCCCGCTCGTTATATCGAGGCAATGAAATATCCCTTTATCGTCCTCTCTTTTCTTGTAACAGCCCTCTTTTTTATATATCCCAAAGTCCCTCTCGTTTATCCTGCGCGGGTTGCCATTGTGTTTCTCTCTTTCTACAGCGTTATCTTCTACGTTATTAACATGGAAGATAAGCAAAAAGAATTTTTTAAAGAAATCACCGCCCTTTCAATACTCTTTATTTCTTCTTCCTTCAATCTCTTTATGACAGGTCAACTCCTTCTCGTTGTCTCCTTCGCGCTTGCCCTTATGCTTATTCTCTTTATCCTCGACAGGATCTCCATGGTCCCTTTTATCGCTGCATATACCCTTATTGCCGGAATCCTTATCTGGCGGCAAAGCGCACATATTCTGGGAAGCGGCCTGACGGGTCTCGGAAGCATCGAAAAATATATACTCCTTTCTTCTTCTTTTGTTTTTCTCGTGGCGAGTTTTATCATGTTCATGAAGAAAAATACTGTTGCGAAGATATTACCATTCTTTGGTTTTTTATATATTGCCATGGATATACTCATGGTGCTTGGCGTTAAACTATCAACGGGGCTTTTATATCAGCCGGTGATATTCCTTGCCCTTGTCAGCCCCCTGATAGGTGTTATGCTGAAAACAGAAGGAGAGCGCGCATGAAATTAGCCATCTCCGCGGGCGGAACCGGTGGCCATATCTTTCCCGGCGTTGCTGTCGCGGAGGCCTTTACGGCCCAGGATGCTAAAAATGAGGTAGTCTTTATCGGGACCACGGAGGGCCTTGAAGGAAAGATTATTCCTCGCGCCGGTTTCAGACTCCTCTATGTGGAAGCGCACCAGTTTCTGGGAAGATCACCGCTCTATAAAGTATTGACGCTTATTCGTCTCGTAAAAGGTATTTTTATGTCAATCCGTATTTTAAGAACTGAAAGACCTGACGCGATACTTGGCATGGGCGGTTTTACATCCGTCCCGATCATTATCGCCGGTGTTCTCCTCGGAATACCTGCCTTTCTTCATGAACAAAACGTACAACCCGGACTTGCGAATAAATTTCTTTCAAAATGCACAAAACGGACATTCATCAGTTTTGAAGATACAAAAAAATATCTTGCAACAAAAAAAATAGTCCATACCGGTAACCCTCTTCGCAAGGGGCTCGCGAAAGATGATACAAAAAAGCCGGAAGAGACTTTCGGTATTTTCGTTTTCGGTGGAAGCCGTGGAGCAAAGAGCATTAACGACGCCGTAATCGACCTTTTACCCTATCTTGAAAAATACAAAAACACCATCATGTATCATCAGACAGGACAGGAGGATTTTGATCACGTGAGCGCCATCTACAAGAAGACCTCAATATCTCATGAAGTGTTTCCTTTCACGAATGAGATGGAAAAATATTACGGCGCATCAGATGTTGTCATTTCAAGGGCAGGCGCCACAACGATTTTTGAACTGGCCTATTTCAATAAAGCGGCCATCCTTGTTCCTTATCCTTATTCTGCCGGAGGGCACCAGTGGAAAAATGCCTCCGAGGTAGAAAATATCGGCGGGGCATATGTAATAGCCAACGAAGAAGCAACAGGGGAGCGGCTCTTTCATGCTATTAAACATCTCATGAATGAACCTCAGGTCCTTAAAGAGATGGGAGAAAACATCGGAAAAATATATGTTGCCGACGCGGCTGAACGTATTATCGGAGGAATCAGGCATGGTCTTGCATAAAATAGAGAGGATCCACTTTGTCGGTATAGGCGGCATCGGCATGAGCGGTATCGCCGAGGTCCTTCTCAACCTCGGGTTCAAGATTACCGGTTCAGATGTGAGGAAAACGGACATTACCGAACGGCTCGAAAAACTCGGCGCCCGGATACTCTACGGTCACAAAGAGGAAAATATCGTCGATTCCGACGTGGTGGTCATCTCGTCGGCTATCAGGATGGACAACCCGGAAGTAAAAAAAGCAAAAGAACTCTTCATTCCTGTTATCCAGAGAGCAGAGATGCTCGCTGAACTGATGCGCATGAAATATTCCATAGCTGTGGCCGGCGCCCACGGAAAGACAACAACAACATCGCTTGTCTCTTCTATCCTCGGCCACGCAGGTATGGATCCCACCTGTGTCATCGGGGGCAGGCTTAACAGCCTCGGCAGTAACGCGAAACTGGGGGACAGTAAATTCCTTGTAGCAGAAGCAGACGAAAGCGATGGCACTTTCCTGCTTCTTTTCCCTACAATCGCTGTGGTTACAAATATTGATCTGGAGCACCTTGATTTTTATAAAGACCTGAATGAAATCAAAGAAGCCTTTACGGCGTTCCTTAACAAAGTACCTTTTTACGGGCTCGATATCATCTGTATTGATAACAAGAATCTCCAGAGCCTCATTCCTCTCTTGAAAAGACGATACATGACATACGGCCTCTCGAAACAGGCCGATCTCAGGGCTGAGAATGTTATCTATGAAGGATTTACCACAAAATTCAAGGTCATCTACAAGGGCTATGAACTTGGAGAGATTGCCCTCAATATGCCCGGTGGCCATAATGTTGTTAATGCCCTTGCCGCCTGCGGTGTGTGCATTGAGCTCGATATACCTTTCGCGACGATCAAGAAAGCGCTGAAAAAGTTCTCAGGTGTTCACCGCAGACTTGAGGTCAAATGGAACGGAGAGATAAGACTCCTCGACGACTACGGTCATCACCCCACAGAGATTAAGGCAACCCTCGCGGCCGTGCGAAAGATAACAAAGGGACGAATCATAGTTGCCTTTCAACCCCACAGATACACGAGGACAAAGGCCCTCATGGATGAGTTCGTCTCATCGTTCAACGAAGCGGATGTTCTCATTGTCACCGAGATTTACGCTGCTTCGGAAGACAGGATAGAAGGGGTAACAGGAACAGTGCTTGCGGAGAATATACGCGCGGGCGGCCACAAACAGGTATTCTTTGCCCCCACAAAAGAGGAGGCAGCAGAGAAGGTGCTGGAGATAGCGAAAAAAGGTGATGTTGTAGTCACCCTTGGCGCCGGTGATATTTTTAAAATAGACGAGAGATTGAAATCCGTATGGAGTGGAAAGGCATAAAAGGGACTGTATTGAAAGAGGTACCGATGAAACGATATACCTCCATGAAAGTTGGCGGGCAGGCCGCATACCTCGCGTATCCGGCAGATGAAGCCGACCTTGTTGCCGCTCTTCAGTTTGTGAAGGATGAAGGTATGAGATACAGATTTCTCGGTAACGGGACGAATGTGATTGTAAGTGACAGAGGCCTTGATGCTGCCTTGATCAGGATTACGAGGATGAAACATATACGCTATACGAAGACAAAAGACGGTGCCATGGTCGATGTATCGGGCGGTGTGTCATTGAGGGCCTTCATTAAAGACATGGCGGAAAAGGGCTTGTCAGGATTGGAGAAGCTCTACTGGATACCGGGTACGGTGGGCGGCGGCATCAAAATGAATGCCGGCAGTTTCGGGCAGTCCATTTCCGATACCCTGGAGGAAATAAACATCATCGACAAAAACGGTTCTCTGACAAGGATCGGGAAAGATCAATTCAGGTTCGGATACCGTGTCTCTCCTGTTAATCCGACAGACTGTGTTGTGAACGCGCGATTCGTGCTTAAGAACAGAAATAAAAAAGAGATTTTACAAGACATGGACCATGTTTACAATGAACGGAAAAAGAGACACCCTATGGAATATCCATCGGCAGGATCAATTTTTAAAAGCGTGAATAATGAGCCCGCGTGGAAGTTCATCGAACAAGCCGGCCTTAAGGGGTATTCCATCGGCGGTGCCTGCGTATCGGAAAAACATGCCAATTTTATCATCAACCTCGGCTGGGCAAAAGCACAAGACATACAGGACCTCATAGAAAAAGTCAAAAAAGAAGTTTACGAAAAACTGGGCGTGGCACTCGCAGAAGAGGTGGAACTCTGGGGGTTTAATGGATAAGAGAACGTTGAAAACAAAGAAAATAGGGGTGCTTCTCGGCGGCAAATCTTCTGAGCGGGACATCTCTCTGAAAAGCGGGAATGCCGTTTTACAAGGCCTCAAACGGGGCGGCTACAATGCGATTGCTATTGACGCGTCAAAAAACCTTGTTGATACGTTGAAAAAAGAAAAGATTCAGGTCGCTTTCATCGCGCTCCACGGCAGGTGGGGTGAAGACGGGACCGTGCAGGGACTCCTCGAAATGATGGGTATCCCCTATACCGGCTCAGGGGTACTCGGCTCCTCTATGGCTATAGATAAGGCTGTAATGAAACTCATCTGCGCGACGACCCGTATCCCTACTCCGAAGTACACGATCATATACAATGGGAAAGGAGCTTCCTTCCCTGTGCCCTATGTTGTCAAGCCGGCCAGCGAAGGCTCCTCTGTCGGCATATCTATTGTAAAGACAAAAAAAGAAGCACCTGCGGCCCTGAAGGAAGCTCTGAAATATGACAGCACAATTATTGTTGAAGAGTTCGTGAAAGGTCAGGAGATTACCGTTGCGGTCATTAACGGAAAGGTGCTTCCTGTCATCGAAGTTCGACCTAAATCAGGTTTTTACAATTTTGAAGCAAAATACAGCAAAGGAAAGACTGAATATATCGTTCCCGCGGAGATCAGCAGCGCAATGGTGAAAAAGGCCTCTGATATCGCGCTGACAGTCTATACAACATTTAACCTCTCCGGTTCCGCGCGGATCGATATGCTTATAAAAGACAAGACGCCGCTTGTTATCGATATCAATACATCCCCCGGCATGACGGAAACATCCCTTGTGCCGAAGGCATGGGCTTACACGGGGAGAACATTTGATGAACTTGTTGAAGAAATTCTGCTGGAGGCAGCATTAAAAGTATGAAAAAAGCCCTCTATATGCTCTTTATCGTGCCCGTCTGTATTCTTTCTATGCTCACCATCATCTATCTTGCTTCGAAAAAAGAGCCCCTCTTCTTTCTCCAGAACGTGAAGATAAACGGGACCAGCCAGTTAAACGACAAAGAGGTCATGGGAAAGGTATCTCCCTATTTAAAAGAAAGTCTGCTCAGCATCGATGTGGCAAAAATGAAAGATACCATAGCTGCCAGCCCGCTCGTGAGAGAAGTAAGAATAAAAAGGATATATCCCTTTTCCATAGTTATCGATGTGAAGGAAAAAGTCCCGTCGGCAATCTGGGTCAATCAGGATGGAGACCCTTATGTGCTTGATGAATACGGTGATCCCTATCGAAAACTTTCGAAGGGAGAAAGCAAGGGGCTCTATATCATAAACGCCCGAGAGAAATCCGACGTGAAGAGTCTTTTTAAGGAAATCAACGGATGGGCGGCAGAAGGGATCCTCAAGAAAGAGAAGATTTCAGAAGTTGTTTATCATGAAGGCAGTGTTACAATTTTCGGCTACGAAGATCCTATTGAAATCATTCTCGGAAAAGAAGAACAAAAAAGTAGATTAAAACGCGCAGTGGCTGTTCTGGAAGACGCGAATAAGAGAGGACTTATCATTAAATGCATTGATGCGCGGTTCGAAAAAGGCGCCATAATCCAGGAAAGGAAGGGGTAAGATGGTAAAAGACGATGAATTTATTGTAGGGCTCGATATCGGCACAACAAAGATATGTGTCGTGGTAGGAAGGGCCTCAGAAGGAAAGATCAGCATCGTCGGCATCGGTTCGCACCCTTCCACGGGTCTTAGAAAAGGTGTTGTTGTGAATATGGACAGCACCGTCAACTCTATAAAGAAAGCCGTCGAAGAAGCCGAGCTCATGGCCGGCATCAAGATCGACTCATGTCTTGCCGGCATCGGCGGGGCGCATATCAAAAGCTTCAACAGCAACGGTGTTGTGGCCATCAAGGATAAGGAAGTGCGGCCCGATGACATTGAAAGGGCAATTGACGCGGCGAAGGCAGTCGCAATCCCTGCCGACAGAGAACTTATCCACGTTATTCCCCAGGAATTCATTGTCGATGACCAGGACGGGATTAAAGACCCTGTGGGCATAACAGGTGTAAGACTTGAAGTGAAGGTACATATCGTAACGGGCAATATCTCGTCAGCACAGAACATCATCAAGTGCTGCAGGCTTGCCGGGCTCTCTGTTGATGATGTTATCCTCGGCCAGCTTGCTTCTTCGGAAGCAACGCTTACAGAGGAGGAAAAGGAGATCGGCGCCGCCCTTGTTGATATCGGTGGCGGAACAAGTGATATTGCCATATTTTCCAATGGGAGTATCAAATATACTTCCGTATTGCCCTTTGGCGGGAATAATATCACCAACGATATTGCCATCGGTCTTCGTACCCCCATCGATGATGCCGAAAAAATCAAGAAAAAATACGGCTGTGCCTTTTCAAACATGGTGGGCGCCAACGAAACCATAGAAGTGCCCAGTGTCGGCGGAAGAAAATCAAGGACACTCCAGCGAAAAACTCTTGCCGATATTATCGAACCGAGAGTTGAAGAAGTGGCAGAGCTTATTTATGATGAGATCAAGAAATCAGGGCAGGAAAAACTTCTCGCTTCGGGGGTAATCATCACCGGCGGATGCGCGAATCTGGAAGGCATGCCGGAGCTTGCGGAAGGCATCTTCAATCTTCCGGCAAGAAGAGGCAGTCCCATAGGGGTAGGAGGTCTTGTGGATGTTGTCAATAATCCATCATACGCGACAGGTGTGGGACTTCTCCTTTATGGATATAAACATTCAAAGGGTATTCGCCGGGGATTTCGCACGGGAAGGTCCATGAAACGATTATTTAGCGGGAACAAATTATTGGATAAAATGAGCGAATGGTTTAAAGAAATTTTTTAGGAGGTGTCGAGTGAGCGCAATGTTTTATATGGACGAGACAAACGGATTTTCAGCAAAACTGATTGTCGTAGGAGTAGGAGGAGGGGGCTGTAATGCCTTGAACAACATGGTCGATGCCGGCATCCATGGCGTCGAATTCATCGCCGTCAATACGGACATGAAATCTTTGAGTACCTGTAGAGCGCCTCTGAAAATCCAGATAGGCACAAAACTTACAGAGGGTCTCGGCGCGGGGGCTAACCCCGAAGTAGGAAAAAAATCAGCCCTTGAAGACATGGACAAAATCAAGGACCACCTGAAAGGGGCGCATATGGTTTTTATTACCTGTGGGCTCGGTGGCGGCACAGGTACCGGAGCCTCCCCGGTCATTGCCGAAATCGCGAAAGAAGTAGGCGCGCTCACCGTAGCTATAGCTACAAAACCATTCGCTTTTGAAGGAAAAAACAGAATGACCCAGGCGGAAAACGGCGTTCTTCAACTGAAGGGCCGTGTCGATTCGCTCATTACCATCCCCAACCAGAGGCTTCTCTCCATAGGGGGCCGCCACATGACGATCATGGAGGCTTTTTTGAAGGCCGACGAGGTGCTCCTCAACGCGGTCCGGAGTATTTCCGATCTCATCGTCGGTTCGGGCCATGTTGTTGTTGATTTTGCCGACGTGAAAACAATCATGTGTGAGAGAGGCATGGCAATCATGGGTATCGGAGAAGCAAATGGCGAAAACCGCGCGCGGGAAGCTGCCCAGAAGGCCATATCAAGTCCTCTCCTCGAAGATATATCGATCCATGGAGCCAGAGGGGTTCTCATCAATGTTACCGGCAACACAGACATGACCCTCAATGAAGTCAGCGAGGCTTCAACCCTCATCCAGGAACAGGCACACGAGGAAGCGAAAATCATCTGGGGACTTGTCTATGATCACAGTATGGAAGACTCCATCAGGATTACCGTTATCGCCACCGGATTTGAAGAACAGGTGCAGACCGATGAAGAAACCACCGATACGTTTGCCCACGGAAGGCTCTTTGACGAGCAGAATATCCCTTCCTTCATGAAGAAAAAGGTGGCTATCGACTATAAGGTAGATTACAAGGAGATAAAAACAAAGAGCGACAGTGTCGATATCGATGATGACAGATATGATATTCCTACTTTTTTACGGAAACAAGCGGATTGATAAACAGCACATCTTTGAACACATGGGGCCTGGCTTCAATAGCATCAGGGAGGAAAGGAGAATAGCTCTTCACGACAAGGAGGGACCATGATTGCAATTATTACCTTTCTAGCAGGGTTCTACTTAGGAATTATTGTCTTTTCATTACTGGTAGCAGCACGCAGGAATGCCGGTAATCAGCGCCTGGTAAAATCACCGATTATGCACCATTTTCGTAAGACTGATCAGATAATGAGAGCCCACAGGGCCCGATCGATCAATCACAGTTTCAGAGGTGTAGAAAACATACTTTAGCAAGGGCAGGAAAGGCATAAATAATATGTTCCGTCTCCATGTCGCTTATTGATGTTTATCGGAAATGCCCTTCAGATTAGTGCTTTGAAAGAATGATACCAATGAGCATTAACTGTTTAGTTGTTTTTTTATCGAGAAACCACTCACTGTATCCACCACTAAAATCTTCACACAACAATCTGACAAAAAACACAAAGCGAGAGCATCTCATATCACAAAAACCAGGCTATAAAGTGTGCACCGTTCGGTCAATTACCTCGTTTTGTATCTCCTTCGTAAGATGCACAAAATAGGCACTGAAACCTGCAACTCGGACCATAATGTCCTTGTGTTCGTCAGGTTTTCTCTGTGCTTCCCGCAATGCTTCAGAGTACACAACGTTAAACTGAACCTGTTTCCGCCATTGAAGAAGTATGTCTTCATGGCGGAGATGAGCTTCTTTTTGTCCTCCTCAGACTTTAGCGAGGACGGATGAAACTTCATGTTGAGGAGCATGGCGGCAAATCCGTCCTGAGGAATATTGAGAGCGCTCTTGAACACGGCCAGCGGTCCCTGTGTATCCGTTCCTGACGCAGGTGAGGCACAACCATCAGCAAGAATGTCGCCGTCGGAGCGACCATCGGGGGTAGCTGTGGTGATTGCCCCACCAGGTTGATGAGAAGTAACAGAGATGGCTGTTGCTTTTTGGGTGCCCCCGAAGGCCGCCGGCAGAGTATTAGACGTTCTTGCCCAATGATCGTATAGGGCACCGATGACGCTGTCGACCTCCTTGATGTCATTTCCATACTTGGGAACTTTGAGGGCCTTTTTTCGTAAATCCTCATATCCTGACCAATTGGCATCAAGGGCCTTCTTGAATTCATTGAGCGAAACCACTTTGTCTTCGTATACCAGTTTCTTGATGGCAAAGAGCGAATTCCCAAGATTAACCATACCAACCGGATTCATCAGATTATTGTTCTGAAGTTCGTAATCTCGTTTATAGAAATCAAGTCCTATCTGTATGCCATCTTCCATAAGAGCTGACATGAGGGGGTTAGGAAGTGCATATCCGTAGGACATAGCCTCAGCGTTATTTCTCTCACCGGCCATGGACATATAGTATGTAAATTCTTTCATGAAGGCAGCCTGGAATTCATCATAATTCTTAAACCTATCGAGATCGCCCACCTTATTCCCAACCTGAAGGCCCGTCTTGGGGTCCACACCGTTGTTGAGAAAGAATTCTAGTGTCTTCAGCGTAATAGTCATTCCGATGGAAATTGCACGGGAACGGCCAGGCAGGTTCGCGTCCAGGCAGCCTGTTATGCAATAGTCGCGAGCGTGTTCCAACGACACTCCATAAGTGGTAAAGAAGTTGATGTAGGAAGGGTCACCGACAAAGGCTGGCATGCTTAGACCCCTCGCCTGAGCCTCAACGCCTTTAAGGATCAAAGACTCAGGCGTCGACTCTGAGACACGCATAGTTATAGTGTGATGCGTAGTTGGACATCGTAGCAAAGCTTCGAGAACAAGATAGCTTAATTCGTTCGTAGCGTCTGTCCCGTCAGATTTTATACCGCCTATTGTCATGTTGTACCATCTGGCTCTTCCGACTCCCCTCTTCCGTACTTCTTTGCCCGATATATTGCTTATCTCCATTACTTTGAGTCTGAAACACTGGAGATATTCGAGCACCTCGTCATCGGTAATACGCGCTGCATCGATGTCAACCTTGTAGTAGGGATACATGTATTGATCAAAACGTCCGATGCAGGTTGTCGGTGAAGGGCTGGTCACAAGGAATATAAACCAGACTGTCTGTAATGCTTCCTTAAAGTTTCTGGCTGGATTTGCAGGGATCCACCGGCAGATCTCGGCAATTTCGAGGAGTTCCTTTTTACGCTGTGAGTCCATTTCGTTTGCAGCCATTTCATCAGCAAGCGTGGCAAAACGACCGGCAAATCGTACCAATGCTTCAAGCGTCATCTTCATGGCCTGAAGCGTGACAGACCTTTCGTAGGAATTTGTATCAAAGAACTTGATTGCCTGGAGTTCGTCTTCGCACTCCTTGATCAGAGTGTTGACGCCTTTTCTCAAAACCATTTCGAAATCAGGGCACACAAGGACCCAACCGGGCCCAAGGCCTAAACCAGAACTTGCAGTGCCGCCGCTTATCCCCTTATCTCTCCAGGGAGGAAGGGTCATGCCCGAGCGATAATACGCCTCCATTCGCTGATGACCCAACATCATACGGTTCATACCGCTCGTGGCCCCGAACTGTGGGTACCGCTCAATGAGATCAAGTAATTCCGTTTCATCTTTCGGATCGATCTTGAAACCATCTTCTTTAAGCGCGTCGACCTCATATTTATTCCAGGTGCTAAACCCAACGTCCATTTCAAGGCCGAAAGGCTTACTGGCCGTGTTGCCTACGATCAGTTCACCATCCATTATAAAGACAGGGATTCTGTCAAGGATATTAGCCAGAGTCTTCCCGCGGCGATAGACAGGCATCTCATAGGCGTTTTCCGCTTCTGTTTGAAGGATGATCTTGAATTTCTCTATACAAATGGGGTTTTTATCGATAACCAGCCTGTCTCTCATCATCTCAATGCGTTTACTCATGATGTACTCCTTTGTTATATACGCTGTCTAATATATATTAGGACAAACCGCAGCGTAATGGAATATGACAAAAACCATAGTGAATTGTGATGATATTTTTCACATAACACTATGCAATTAAATGGGTGTTGTGATAACCACACTTAAATGACCTTTCTTCATCTTCTCAGTGCATCAGATTTGGCAACACCATAACAATCCACGGGACAAAAACAATGAGAATGATATGGAATGCATCTGCGATAATAAACGGCGTAACTCCTTTATATATCGTGGACATGGGCACATCCTTTGCGATGCCTTTAATGACAAATAGTGTTATACCCACGGGCGGCGATATCATTGCCACCTGCATCATTCTGACCACAATCACCCCAAACCAGATTTTATCTAACCCGAGATTTGCAATTATGGGTGTAAATATGGGTATGGTAAGGAGCATCATCGATGCTTCTTCCATTGCAGTGCCAAGTATCATGTAGATAGCTATGATTATCCATACAATGACAATAGGGGGAACGTTAAGTTTAGTGATTGCTTCAGACAGCATGGCCGGCAGATTACTGAGGGTCATAAAGTAAGTGAAAATGTATGCGCCAACCAGCAACAGGAAGATCATGCCGGTCGTTTTCATTGATTCGGCACAGGCTTCTCTGAAACCTTTCCAGGTGAGCCGTCTTCTGATGACGGTGAAAAGTATAGCACCGCCCGCACCCACTGATCCTGCCTCTGTTGGTGTGAACCATCCTACAGCTATTCCCACCATGACAAGAACAACCAGTGCTATTATTTCTCCACAGGCCCCAAAGGCTGCAATCTTCTCTTTGAAGCTTGTGACCGGTCCACGGGGGCCAAGTTTGGGATTATGTCTGCAAAGGATGTAGATAACTAATATGTAAAAGAAAGCCTGCAGGATCCCTGGAATAATACCGGCGATAAACAGTTGGCCTATAGATGTTTCAGTCAGTATTCCGTAGAGAATGAACATAAAACTCGGAGGAATAAGAATTCCGAGGGTACCACCTGAGACTGTAGTCCCTGTTGAGAGCGAATCGGCATATTTGAATCTTCTCATTTCAGGTACCGCTATGGACCCGATAGTGGCGGCGCATGCTACGGCTGAACTGCTGATTGCCGCGAACAACGCACATGCTCCGATTGAAGCCATAGCAATGCCTCCGGGGAGTCTCCCGAACCATTTCGCGGCAAGATTATACAAATCCCTGCTAATACCTGTTACGGTGCAGATTTGCGCCATAAGCAGGAAAAGAGGCAGGACACTCATATTGTAGTCGGCAACAAGGCGAAAGGGAGTAACAGCCAGCTTCAAAAAAGTCGCGCTATCACCAGCCAGCATCCAGAGTCCGGCTGTTGCGACCAGTCCAAGGCTTACGCCGATGGGGATACCGACAAAAAGCAGCAAAAATAAAACCAGAATTCCAATCAAACCAATCACTGGAGGTGTCATTCTTTCAGCCTCCTATTGAACAGCATTGTTAACAGTTCAGTTAAATAAACCAGCCAGAAAAAGATCAAGCCAATCACCCAGATCACCTGGAACGGCCACATGGGAACTTTCAGTATGTCAGTGATTGCGGTGTAAGCTCCCCTGAACAGCCAGTCAATTGTTGCCCAGCACACCAAACCCCAGAACACGAGACTGGCAGTTAATGCAGCGATGTCAAAACGTCTTCGGTTTTTCGAAGACAGCCGCCCTATGATAACGTCGATAGCAATCTGCGTTTTCTCGAAAACAGCAAAAGTCATCGCACCGAGAGCGGCAACAATCATGAGGATTTCAATGGTTTCTATGAAGCCGGTCATGGCAATATTGAAAATACGCAGGATTACGTTCAATACGGTAATTGCTCCTATCCCAAGCATGAAAACTGTCCCCAATACTAATCCTGCGCGGCTTGTTGATTGCAGAAGATTCATCAGTCTTCCCATTACGCGTACTCCTTCTTTCAGATTGGGTCTTATCAAACAAAGTAAAAAAATCGGGCAGGTCAATTCACGGGGGTATGCCCCGGTGTAGTTTCACGCATTTACCGGAGCATTACACCCCGTGAAGAAACCTTTAAGAACCAAGTGTCGTCTACTTTGTCCCGGCAGCCTTTCTGAGATCCTGCAAAATAGCGGTGCCCGGATACTTCTTGGCATCCAACTCGGCAGCCTTCTTCTGTGATTCTTTATAAAGTATCTCATCTATCTTCTTTTCATCCTGCGGGGACAGCTTAATAAACTCGATACCTGCTTTTTTGGCTGCAGCCATCATTTCAATATTAACCTCATTCGTGACCTTCACGCATTCATCGTCAAAGAATTTAACGTTATTTTCAAAAACCTTCTGGATATCAGGAGGGAACTTTGCCCATGTTTTCAGACTGATCATTGGCCCTGGCTGTGCCGCATACGTCAGGTCGAGTTCCGTAATGTACTTTATAACTTCAATGAATTTGAGGGGAACCAATGTGTCGAGAGGTGCCAGAACACCGTCAATCATTCCTTTCTGAAGGGCAAGGTAGCAGTCGAACATACTCATCATAACAGCTTCAGCTCCAAGCTCCTGGAGAAGCGGTACATAAGCCGGGGTCGCTTTGATTTTCAGACCCTTCAGATCGGCCAGTGTACGGACGGGTTTCTTGTTGGTCATCAGCTTCATTTGCGACATGGACTGGTTGCCCAGAAGTTTTCCGTATTTGGCGAACTCCGCCTCTATCTGGGGATATTTCTTCTGAAGGTCCACAATGAGCCTTGCCTGCGAAGCCGTAGAAATGCCATACCAGAACGTTCCGCTGCTCTTGACGAAATCAAAACCTACCTTCGGATAGTCAGCCGAAAAGAGACCTACATCCACGACCCCTCTCGCAACCTCGTCAGGCGCGTCCGGAGGTGTTATGAGGGTCCCACCCCAGTAGGAAGTAAAATGGACTCTTCCGTTGGTTTCCTTTTCTATTTTTGCCATCCATGCCTTCGCAATTTTTGCCATATAGAGTCCCTCGGGGTTAAGGGCCCCGAACTTCAGTTCAAACTCTGCTGCCCTTGACTGTCCACAGGGCGCCAACAAAACAGCAAACAACAACATGATGCCTACAAAATAAACCATTCTCGACTTGTACTCTTTCATTTGTTTTCCTCCTTTTGTTATTTAGTTTTACTGTTCACGCAAAAACCGGTTTATTTGTTTTTCCCTTCAAGCACTGGTTGCTATACTGCCTTTTCATATTCCGTGCGACCGATGATTTCGTTCTGGATGACTTTTCCGAGCTGCACGAAATAGGCGCTGTAACCGGCAACACGTACGATAAGATCCCTGTGTTCGCTCGGTTTCTCCTGTGCCTTGCGGAGTATTTCTCTCCCCACCACATTGAACTGGATGTGTTTGCCTCCCAGACTGAAATATGTCTTTATGAGGTCCGAGACTTTTCGCATATCATCGGTTGTGTTGAGCGCCGTAGGATGAAATTTCATATTCATGAGTGTTGTTGAAATAGGGAGCTGATCGATGGTTGCAGCGCTCAGAATCAACGCGGTCGGTCCCTGTCTGTCCATGCCGCGCATAGCCGACATGGTCCCGTCGGCAAGGCAGTCACCGGCACATCTTCCATCAGGTGTCGCGCCAGTTTCTTCTCCACCCGGCCACTGGGCGGCAATTGAAATGGCCGAAGGTACCTGTTTAGCGCCGTGGAGCGCATCGAGGCCGTTTACCGTGTCACACCAGAACGTATACAAATCCCTTGCTACAAGATCAGCATACTCATCGTGGTTTCCGTATTTCGGTGCACCCAGGAACATCTTTCTCAGTTCCCCGTATCCGTCTCCCTGCCAGTTTGCGTCAAGGCACGCCTTCAGCTCCGCCATGCCCACCTTCTTTTCATCAAATACAAGTTTTTTCATAGCCGCCAGCGAATCAGCAACATTGATCATGCCCACAGCATTCATAACGCTCCCGTTGGCAAAAGCCATTCTGCGTTTCAGCATATCCTTGCCTGCCTTGATCCCGTCCGACATGAGCGATGATGCGAAAGGCAGCGGATACAGTTCGGTGAATGTCTCATGAAAAATGTTATTGAACTCAGCGTGTCTTTCCATGAAATAGACCATTTGTTCCTTAAATCCCTTCAGGAGGTCTTCGAAGGATTGAAATCCTGTCAGATCGCCTGTTTTTGGGCCAATCTGTTTTCCTGTTTTCGGATCGACACCATTATGCATAAAAATGTCAAAGACACGGGGCACGATAAACATAGGCTCAGAAACAATGAGAGAATTACCGGTGAGGTTCACGTCGAGGCAACCGGCAAGGATGTAATCCCGGGCCATACTAATCGGTATGCCCCTGCTGAGGAGAAACTCAACGTGCCCTTTGTCGCCGATAAAAGCGGGCATGCCTATCCCGGTCTTTACAACTTCCAAAGCCTTAAGCATGAGCTTCTCAGGTGTTCTTTCGTGGACCCTTACGGTAAGAGTATGATGAGGTGTCTGGCAATCTCTTGCCGCTTCAAGGATCAGATATGTCAGTGCGTTTGTGGCATCCTGTCCGTCAGGTGTCTGCCCTCCGAGAATCATATTGTGCCATTTTCCAAGTCCCGACCATTTTTGGCGGTGCGCACGACCCCCGGTACTGATGATCTGCATATCCTTGATTCGCAGCAACTCCAGGAGCTCCAGCACCTCTTCATCGGTGGTCCTTCCATCCTTGATATCTTTCTCATAGAATGGATACATATACTGATCAAACCTTCCAAGCGACACCGTTCCGTTGGGATTAAGCATCAGGTAAGTGAACCAGAAGGATTGCATCGCCTCATAGAAAGAGCGCGCCGGATGCGCCGGCACCCAACGGCATGCGTCGGCAATTCTTTCCAGTTCCTTTTTCCGCGCTAAATTACTTTCCTTACCGGCAAGCTCTGTTGCCAGATCGGCAAATCGTGCCGCAAAGCTAATAATCGCCTTGTTAGCACTTATCACGGCCCGCAGGAAATTGACCTTCTCAAAAGCATCTTCGCTGGAAAACCTTGTATTCCGAAGCTCTGTTTCGGCCTCTTCAATGATGCTCGTGAGACCACCATAAAGGACTTTTCTATAATCCGGCCCATAGAGTATGGCGCCGTGTTCGGGGGATACCCCCATGCCATTGCCCGCGATAGCACTCCCCCTCTCAAACTCTTGTTCATTCCTTGGGGCTGGTGGGAGCGTGACCCCGAGAGTCACGTAGGGCCAGAGTCTCTCATCGTCGAATATCTGAGACATCCTCGCACTGAACGTCCTGCCGGCCCAATAGGTCTGCAGATTTCGCAGTTCCGCTTCATCTTCCTCTGAGATAACAAAGCCCTCATCTGCTTTGAGTCCATCTACCTCTCCATCACTCCACACCCCAAAAAGATCGCCAAATTCAATACCTCTTGGCTTGCTTGCGGTATTGCCTACGATAAGTTCGTTGTCTTCAATGAAAATAGTAATATGATCAAGAACGTGGGCAAAGGCAGCGGCATTCCGCAGTATCTCCGGTTGTCTTTCGGTTTTCTTAAACGATTCGGTTATGAGCCGGCATTTTTCTGTGCAAATGTGATATTCGCCTGGCCCAACCGTCTCTCTTAGCTTACGAACTCTTTCATTCATTATTGTCTCCTTACAGCTTTATATTCCCGCCTGCCGTAATTCGTTGAGCACAGAAAAAATCACGGACGAAGCACCGCCTTTAACGTGTTGCCCTTTTCCGAATCTTCAGCTGCCTGATTGATCTGCTCAAGGCTATAGAACGTGATCAGCCGGTCAAAAGGAAAGCGACCCTTAGTGTAAAGTTCCAGCAACTGAGGGATAAAGATATCAGGATTTGAATCGCCCTCGACAATGCCTTTTATCGTACGCCCATTCAAGATGTTCTGACAGTCTAGACTCACTCTGCTACCGAAGGGCGCCACACCAATCAGCCCCGCAACACCGGTGTATGCCAGACAATCAAGGGTTTGGCTCAGTACATCCGGTATTCCTGTGCATTCCAAAGAGTAGAGCACTCCACCTCCGGTGATTTTTTGTATCTCTTCCACGGGATTTGTTACTTTACTGTTTACTATATGGGTCGCACCAAGTTCCTTGGCCAGCTTAAGCCTTTCATCATTCACGTCAACGGCGATTATAGTGGTGGCCCCCACTGCAAAAGCCGCCATGATGGCGCTTAAACCCACGGACCCCATACCGAAGACGGCGATTGAAGTGGCCGGCTTCACTTGGAGCGAGTTTATCACACCTCCGGCGCCGGTCTGAATCCCGCATCCCAGGGGCGCCAGTTTTTCAAGGGGTACATCTTTGCTCACTTTCACAAGGTTTCTTTCCGCAATGAGTGCGTGGGAGGCGAACGAAGACTGTCCGAAAAAAGAGCCAAAGATGGTTTTACCGTCCTTGCTCATTGTTTGCGAGCCATCCGGACGGGAGCCGGAGAAGTTGCAAGGGAAAAAATTGAGACAATTTGCAGGCAATCCCTTCAGACAGGAACTGCACGTCCCGCAGGAAAGATAGGTCGATACGACGTGATCACCGGGTATGACCTTCGTTACCCGCGACCCGATCTTTTCCACAACGCCCGCGCCTTCATGGCCGAACACACCGGGCAGGGGAACAGGCATATACTGGTCTCTTGCGACCAGGTCGGTATGACAGAGGCCTGAGGCGACGATACGCACCACTACCTCATTTTCCCTGGGATCATCGAGTTCTATATCTTCAATGAGAAAGGGACCTGATTTCTCACGTACCACGGCAGCTTTGATCTTCATATTCCCCTCCTACCAAGCTATTTGTATTTTGTTATCTTCTGTATATTCTTTCTAAGCAAACCTGTTGACTTTATCTATCTCACCTTCAGGAACATCAAAAACATGGTTGCCCGGTGTCAATTGTTCTTTGAAAAAGAATTCGGGCAGACGATCATCTTTGGTTGTAAAACCGGCGGTGTCATTGAAAGCCCTCTCGGTATGTAGTACCTTTTTCCCCAGTTCAATGAGATAGTCCTGGGTAAGTGATTCACCGGTAGTCGCCGCTACACTGGCTACCAGATACTGTTCAGCCCCCGGCGCTTCGAGAAGAGGTAACCCGGCCATCATACAGACACCGAGGCTGTCCAGAGCGGCCATGTAAATTTGCATAAATTGTGACGGCGCTGTTTGCCCTGTTGCTGAGACGGGACTGTATGAGGGATCCGCAGGATTCGGGAGTACAAGACCGCATGTATGGTCAGCCCCCATGGGAGATGTCGAGTACGTTACACCAGTGCCTTTCAGTCCGCGCGGGTCATAACCTGACAGGGACTGGCCCTTGACGTGGGGTATCCTCTTGACACCCAATTTTTCGCCCGTAAACTTGCATCCATTGCCAATCATCAATCCTCTGTCTGTTCCTTTGCGTATTTCTTCAATAAGACCAAGAGCCGCTGTCCCATCTCCCCACCTGAGAAGTCCTGCCTCCATTCCGACGGCGAGGGCGGCACCGACGTCCATGGTGTCCACCCCGATATCGTTGCAAAGCCGGTTTATTCGGGCAATAGTGTCCAAGTCAGAGATCATACAATTCGATCCGTTTAAAGCAATGGTCTCGTATTCAAGGCCCGAAACGATCTCTTCACCCTTCTCGTCGGTATATACATTGGAGCATCCGACGATGCACCCGCTCATACACCGGTGAGTGTTTTGACTATTGGACCTGCTCTTGATAATTTCGGCCATACTCTCGCCACATATCTTCTCGGCACCCGCGAATTGTCCGCTTGAATAGTTTTTGGTCGGCAGACAACCCAGGGTTTGGGTCAGCATAACAAGGGCAGGGGTCCCCAATTCCTTAAACACTCCGACCAGTGGATTGGCCAGGATTGTTTTGGACAGCTGACTAGCCGCCTCTTTGAGCCCGGCTTTATCTTTTACAGCCATTTTTTCACTACCGGTGTCATCGATGACAATAGCCTTCAGGTTCTTGGACCCCATCACGGCCCCTAACCCACCCCTCGCGGCTGTTCTGGGTTTGAAATCAGGCGTGGTAACGATGACTGAGGCGGTCTTGAGCTTCATTTCGCCCGCGGGGCCGATAGATATTGAGGCCACGTTGTTGCCATAGGCGGCTTTCAGATTTTCTATCAGGTCGTAATTACCAAGTCCTTTCACGGATGACGCCGGAATGAACGTTACCCCTTTTCTATCGACTTTCACGACAGTCAACTCTTCAGCACAGTTTTCGATCACAATTGCCTGAAACCCGAGTCTCGCGATTTTCTGAGCGGCAGCCCCGCCGGAATTAGCTTCCTTGATTCCGTTGGTCAAAGGACTCTTGGCTCCCACCGAGAGCCTTCCATTATTTGGCACCGCTGTGCCGGCCAGAATTCCCGCGGCAAAGATCAATTTATTCTCTCGCCCGAGAGGATCGGCAGAGGGTGGAACTTCATGGAAAACGATGTGGCCGGTTAGTCCTCTTCCTCCGAGTCCTTTGTAGTTGGCGCCTATTTCTTCCTCTCTTGCGGATTTTGCCGCCATGTCGATACGAAGCATCTTCTTCACGACACCCTCCATATTCTTAGGTAGACACATTTCTTGTCTTCACCGTAATGTGAATGGTGAATGGCTATTTCCTGCCACTTTCCTTAATAATCCGCTTCGCTTCCTGGAACATCTTAGTTCCTGGCAATCCTTTGGCATCAAGGGCCTGAGCAGATTTCAGCGCTTCCTCATCAAAAACCGCGTTAAATGCCTGAATGTCCTTAGGGGGCATTTCGATAAATGTTACGCCTGACTGTTTTGCAAATTCGAGACCGGCCTGTGCTGTTTTCTCAACTTCCTCGATCTGAAACATCGTCCATTTGTCTCCGCTTTGTTCAAAGATCTTCTGAATATCTTTGGGTAGTTTGTCCCAGCTCTTCAGCGCCATTGCTTTTTCCGGAAAAGGACCCATGACTGTGGTGAGGTTCATGTCATATTTAACAACTTCCGCCAGTCTCGCCGCCTTGTAACTCTCGGCGGTTGAGAACGCAGCCTTGATAATACCTTTCTGCAATTGTTCAAATGCCTCTGGCGTAGGGATGACAACTCCTTCCGCGCCGTAATGTTTGAGGACTGCCAGTGTTTCGACCGGTGCCTTCATCCTCAGGCCTTTAAGATCCGCAAGACTGTTTATTGGTATTTTGGACATAAGTCGTAAAGAGGTAACCGGAGCAAGTCCCAGAATTTTCATATTTTTGAATTCGTTTCTCAGTTCCGGAAACTTATTCCAGAGTGTCCAGAATATTTTAAGTTTTGTTGGAAAATCAGGCGCACCCTGATAGAAAGCTGTCTGAGCCTTAGTCAAGTCAACACCTGATTTTTCATAAACTACATTAATACAGACAATATCCGCAACACCACTCGTAGCTTCGAGCATGCTTTCCCGGGGGCTGATAAGCGTCCCTCCAAAATAAGGTTTGATCTTAACGGCACCTTTTGTTTCTTTTTCAATGTAGTCGATCCAGCGCTGGTCTCCCGCAGCGTAAGGATGTTGGACCGGCCATATGGTCGCGTAGGTCAACTGAATGGGTTGAGCCGGTGATGCCGCCTGCGTGTTCGACATTATCCCAAATGTCAATAACACACAAGTCAGGATCAAAATGATTTTATTGTTACTTCTTCTCTCATATTCTCCTCCTTCATATTCTTTTTTCGATATTACAGATAAGATTCTCCAACATCCCTATCAAAAATACTATAATAAACCTGTGGTCTATGAAATACTATAAAAGTATGAATCAAGTATGAAGAAAACCATAATATAGAAGCTTGAATCGCTAATGAGCCCTCACTTCTTTTTACTCATCTCAGCAATAAGACGACGCACATCCTCATAGTATCTGGTGCCCGGAAGACCCTTCGCGTCCAGTTCCTTTGCTTTCTTAAGCATCTCCCCATTATACGTATCATTCCATTTCTGGATGTCAGATTGGGAGAACTGAACTAGTTGAATACCAGCTCTCTTTGCTGTATCGCTGCCTTCGTTGTCCTTCTTGATCCCCTCGTTAATTGTTTCCTGATCAAACCAATCCTTGCTTGCTTCGAATATTTTTTGAATATCGGGCGGCAGCTTGTTCCAACTGGTTAGAGACATAATATAGTAGGGTATGGTGCCTATGTAGGTCATAAGGTTGGTCTCGTACTTAAGAACCTCGGCGAATTTCATCGATTTGTAGGCCTCCGTAGCCCCAAATGCACCTTGGATTATCCCTTTCTGTAAACTTTCATACGTTTCTGCCATAGGGATGATTACGCCCTCTGCATCAAAGGCTTTTAAAGTAGAAAGGACTTCCTGGGGTGCTTTAATTCTCATGCCTTTCAGGTCCGTGAGGTTTTTCACCGGTTTTACTGTCATGAGCCGAAGGGGCGCTGCCATGAAGACACCAAGGAGCTTTACACCCTGTAGTTCGCGCCGAATCTCTGGATATTTTTCCCAGAGCTGCCAGAAGATCTTCACTTCGGCTTCCTCGCTGGGGGCGCTCTGATAGAACCCGGCTTGGGCTCTTATGAGGTCAAGACCTGATTTTTCATAAGCAGGGGAAAATTGGACGATATCGGCGACCCCTTTCAGGGCCTCAAGGTATCCCTCTCTCGGGGATATCAATGTGCCCGCCCAATAGGCCTTGATCTTAACTCTTCCGTTTGTCTCTTTTTCCATCTTGTCTATCCAGTGCTGAGCCGCAATCGAGTGTGCATGATTAGGAGGCATTATACCTGCAAGCTTGAGCTCTATGGGAGCTGCCGTCTGTGCTGCAGATTCCAAAACTGCCATACATATAAACCCAACTACCCCAACAATGATCAGAGCCATTAAACATGTTACTGATTTTTCTGAACGTTTCATCTTTTCCTCCTCTGTGTAGTTATGATCTTACTGAGAACCTTCTTCCCCAAAGCTGCTTTGCCAGAATTATCTTAATTTCTAAAAAAGCCAAAGGAAAGCATTCCATATCAATGGCCCAGTATCCTTTCTTCAATAAAGCGTGAAACAAGAACACGTATCTTGTCCTCGTCCCATGCCCGGGCATCCACATTGTCACAGGGGATTGAAACTACCGGTATGCCGGCATATTCAAATACTTTTGCCATGAGAGGTGCCCGCATATAGAGATAGTGACAGCTCGGTCCCACCATCTGAATCACTCCCTTCACCTGATGATATTTTGCCTCCTTGACGTACCAGTCATTGTCGGAAAGACCGAGAAAAACATGGCGGCTCGCAAGCGCTCTGAGAGGATCTTTTCCTGCAATGCTCCGGGCATAACCATCAGCGCCAATTGAGAGGTACATGGAACAAACAAATGTCGCGCCATATTTTTCTTCAAAATACTGATAAAAAGAGGTATTTGCCCAGAGACCGGCGCCGAGCCACATGAGTCTGATCTTCTCATCAGGACATGGCGCCTCATGTTTTTGAGCCTTCTCTTTCACTTCCTCGTAAAACATCTTTGTAAGGCGGACACCATCTTCAGTACCTCTCTGCCACTGTGCCGGGTAATTGGCAAGTTGGTCCGGCAGCGTCACGGGTGCCGGTACTGTTTGGGCAATGAGGTCCCTGGCTTTTGCAAAGTAATCATTTTGTTCGTTCACGAGGTTCATGACGTGGGCCAGTCGTGTATGGTTCAACGTTCTCCCCGTAGTGACTTCAAGGAATCTTATGAGTGCTTTTAGTTCTTCAACCCTAAGGTCGATGCGATGGGGCTCGATTACTTCATCCCAGTGGTCCCGTATCCTTTCCCACCACTTATGATAAGGTTTGGTCTGAGAAGTCTGCTCGATGGGAAAAAGGAAAGAATTGTCCTGCCGTGCCCAGACCTCGCTGATCCTTAGGCCGGCATCACAATCTGTGCTCCCTATAATTACCGAAGCTCTCGGTAATCCACCCCAGGGCGCACGCTCAGGGTTATTATCCATGGCACAGCCAAGTCCTAGAACACAGTAGCGACACAGGTCGTAACCGCTCTGTTCCAGAAGATCAAAGTAGTACGGCGAAAGACGTTTGGCCGATATGACGGCTGACCACCATTGTTTAACAACTACCGGAATATCCATTGCCAGGAAGATTTCCTCGGCTTCATCAGCATTGCAGATCGCGAAAGGTTCGCCCGCGTTGATGCGTTCCTTAAGCTTCTTGAACCATTCTTTCTGATAGTTCCCTACGGCTTCGGAACTTTTCAATAGTTTCTTGCTTCTCTGAGATTCCCAGCTGAGAGGTTTGCGTTTTTCATTGTTGCTTAATGACCCGTTCATACCTTAGTTCCTTTTTTTATTCCCTCTCGTGTTACCGTTTTGACTGCGCCAACTCTTTTATGAAATCCTTAAGCCGCGTCTCCATGTCTTTTCTCTCTTCCTCGGGGATACGATACTTCTGCTTCTTGAAACAGAGAGAGGGAATGCCCGCCTCCCGCAACGCTTTTTCTTCATCGGGATACTCCCAGGTCTGAGAGTTATCGTATTCAAGAATGGAAAAGACTGCACCATCGGCTTTTATCTCCAGAGCTTGTTTTTTACAATAATTGACTCTGGATTCCATGGGATACATGCGGGGGCATGGCGCTTTGAGAAAGTAACGTTTTGCAATCGCTTCAAGGGGTTCAATCGATTCATCTACCAATGTGTCAAAGTACCGGTTGCCCCAGCAATTGTCCTCACCAATGACCGTTGCGCCAGATCCTTCGAGGATCTCATAAAACTGGAGATTATCGAGCGGGCTCGCTTCGACGAAGAGTCTGTGTACCGCCCCTTGTGGGAAGTTTATCAGTCTCTTCAAGGAATCGATTAAGGAGTACATTGTGCTCTGATTTTAGCATGAACATGGAAGAACCGATGATTGCAAGGGCTTCTTTACCGGAGATACGGGGAGGATCTGTTATCCTGAGGGCGGCAACTTTCTTCAGGAGGATCCGGTTTTCATTGCAGATTTTGATCGCTTCCGAGATCGATTCAGAAGTAATGTCTTTAACGGCCCAGATTTCCAGCTTGTCTTTTAATTCACGGACCCTTTCGGAGAAATAGGCAGCCGAGAGATAGAGCTTCGTATGGAGAGTGTCAAAAAGATAGAGTTCAGGGATCCTCCGCGAAGGCTCTATCTGTTGTATTGTACCCAGAATTGAATGAAGATACTCAATGGAATCCCTGGCGTGAGGCACGATAAGGAAATCGAGAAAATCGTAACGGCTGGTGAGGAGCATATGCAGCATAGAGCGGACGAAACCTTCATAAACCGGCATGGTATATTTGTCTGCTTCGTCTGTTACTGATTCCGGGTCACCGCTCAATCTATAGGGAAAAAAACCGGCTGCAAGTATCAATTCCTCCGGTACATCAATACAGAAGTATCCTGCAACTTTTCCTCCATTTTTCTTCCATTCAAGGGCCGCTGCATCCCGATGACTGTAATAGTACTGGAAGATCTGAAGAGGTTTTATACCTTTACCCCTTGTGTCAACTTCTGTTTCGCCTGAACTATCCACTGTATTCTCCTAATATCGGATTCCTTTGGTCCAGTGCCGAATAACCGTAACTTAAAGGAACATATCTATGTAAATACGCCTTCTTGCACCAATGCAACAAACTCTTCATCTTTCATGCCCAGGAATTCTGTGCAGATATATTCGGTGTGCTCGCTGAGACAGGGTGACGTCTGGATCTCAGGCTCAGTCTTCGACAGCTTGAACGGCGGCGTAGGGTGGTTGAATGTGCCGATAACAGGATGTTCAAGCGGTATGAATAGTCTCCTTTCCTTAAGATGAGTATCGCGATCGAGAATATCTTCGGCGGTCTGCACCACACCGGCAGCTATTCCTGCTGTTTGGAGCATCTCCATGAGATCTTCGGGACTATACATTTGGGTCCACTCTGCTATATGTCTTTCCAGTTCATCCTCGTGTTCCTTCCTGCCGGCCAGAGTAGCAAAGCGAGGTTCAACTGCCCAGGCAGGATTACCCATGACACCGACCAAAGCATGCCACTCTTCATCGGTGAAGACAGCAATAGCACACCACCTGTCATCTCCTTTGCAGGGAAAGACACCATGGGGTGCTGCATGATCAACGCGGTTCCCTCTTCGACTCTGTAAATGCCCATTCACCTGCCAGTCAAGAATCCATGGTGTGCTTGGATGTACGCAGACTTCCACCATGCTAGCATCAATGTACTGCCCCTTTCCTGTTCTTCGCCGGTAGTCAACAGCAGCAACTACGGCCGTGGCGGTCAGATACGGGACAAGAGTGTCACCATAGGCGGCGTGTGGCAGGGTCGGGTTTCTGTCAGGCCAGCCCGTCAGGTCAAGATACCCTGATAGGGCGGCACCGGTTCCATCAACTCCCCATTCGTTCGCCATGGGACCTGTCTGGCCGTAGCCACTTTCGGAGACCATGATGATGTTCGGCTTGATCGCCCTTACACTATCATAGTCGAGACCCATCTTCGCCATCGTCCCCGGGGTAAAGTTCTCGGCTACCACATCGGCCCTCTCGATCAATTTTTTGATGATGTCCATCGCCGACGGATGTTTCAGATTAATGGTCATACTGTATTTAGATGTGTTGTAATGGGTAAACCATGGTTTATCATCTGGGTTGTTGGCTGATGTAAAAGAGGGGATACGATTCGTACGAGTTAGATCCGGACGGGTGATGGACTCGATACGGATCACCTCGGCGCCGTAATCCGCAAGGAGTTTCGTCATGATGCTTCCTGCCAGGGCCCACCCGAAATCGAGTATCTTAAGACCGTCGAGGGCCTGCTTTGTTGTTTTTCCTTTTTCCTGTGTTCTTTCTCGTTCTTGCATTTACGGTTATCCCTCAGATAATGCCCGTTTCCCGGAACTCCCTGATCTCTGTTTCTGTAAGACCTAGTCTGCGTATATATCTGTATTGCCTTCGCCTGGCGAAGGAGCATCTGAAGCCAAGACATTCTCGGTATCATTGCAAAGGAAAAAATACCTGGGGAGCATGTGGTTATCTTTCTCTTTGTCCAGGTTTGTCCAGAAGTTCCTCACACGGAGCTGCTCATTATCAAGAACACTCGCGCACGTGTCGACAATGGACGCATTAATCCCCCGTCTTAGTCCCTCTATCCTTATCTCCTGAGTTGTATGGTTTAAGAAAAACTTACCTATCGCCTCTTCGTAACGGCTAAAGGTTTCAAGACTTAGGCTTGCCATGTCTAACGATGGCCAGTCCGTGATCTCCTTGAGTGGATTGTCACCACCGTCGTCATCCATCCATTGCGAGAGAGCTCGATTGGCAGGAGCACCTATGGGACCTCCGACAAAACACCAAAAGAGATATCCATCCTTGCAGGGCCAGACCCACCGGACAGCTTTCGCCCCCAGATTTCTGATCACGCCACTACGTTTAAGGAATGTCTTATCGAACTCCCACAACATCAGATTCGTCGACGGCCTCAGTGCTCCGGCCTCCTGAAGGGAGACATCGACATGCTGCCCCTCGCCGGTGAGCTGCGCGGTGATTGTGCGCGATGACAGTAGCAAGCGCAGCGGCAGCCCCTCCGTCAAAAGACATCGTGTCGGGACCTTCTTTCAAGGGTGGACGATCCGATTCCCCGTTTCCAGCCATAAGGCCGCTCATGGCAGACACAATCAGCTCACTGGCATGGTATTTTGCATGAGGCCCGTTCTGCCCAAAAGGGGTAATGGAGGTAACGATGATACGGGGATTAGTCTGCTCCAGAGTCTCATAGCCAAGTCCGATGTTTTCCAGATAGCCAGGTGCAAATGATTCCAGCACAAAGTCAGCATCTTCGACCAACCGAAGGAAAAGTTCCCTTCCCCGGGGCATTTCAAGATCGAGGGTAATGCTGCGCTTTCCACGGTTGAATGCTCGCCAGTAAAGACTCTCGTGATTGTCGTTTCTTTTGGCAAAAGGAGGAATCTCCCGAGAAGGATTCTTAACAGGATTTTCGACTATAATGGTCTCGATTCCCAGGGCCGCAAGGACGTATCCGCAGGTAAAACCTTTTTGATCGGTTAGATCTAGGGCCTGAAATCCAGTTAGCAAGCCTCTTGTCACGAATGCTTTCCCAATAAATAAAATATGAAGAACTTTTGGATGTCAATATAGCTTTATATAATACTATGGTAAATCTTTTCTTCTGGTAATATGACAAAAGTATGAAGTAAGTATGAAGAAAACCATAATATATTGATGACAAAGCGGACAGAAAATAGCAGAATTTGCTTATTATCGAAAGTTTGTTGAGGACCCGATGCTATTCGAGTGTTGAGAGATAAGACAACAGTCCGGTTTTTTTCCGGTTAAGATCGAGTTTCCTTCTGATCTGATATCTGTGTTGGCTGATAGCATCCAGGGAAACATTGAGGAGACCGGCTATTTGTTTGCTTGTTTTGCCTTCTTTTATAAGAGCAACTAACTTCCATTTCTTTTGGGGTAAAATTGAAAGCGCCTATTCTTTTTGAAAATGGGGAAATGATCTTATTGAGATTTGTTTCTATGATGTCGAGGAGCATTTTCTGGTCTGTGTCCAAGGTGGGTATTTCTCAATAGCGAAATATGGCGAAGAACCAGCTCCTTAACATTCGAATAGACCTTCTCTTCAAGTTCTTCTTTATAGTCTTCTCCCTGTCTGAGCAACACCTTCAAGGCCACATTTGCTTCCTGGAGATTTTTCGTTTTGATTTCAAGTTCTTTTTCCACTTGTTGGCGTCTGAGAATATCTTGCCGGAGCTCTTCGTTTGCCTGGTTTAATTCAGCGGTTTTCTCTTCAACAAGTTTCTCAAGGTGATTCCTGTATTTTTCCAGTTCTTCTTCTATTTTTTTCTGCTCGGTAACATCAACGCCAATGCCTATAACGGCAGGGCGCCCCTGGTAGGTTGTTACTGCGCTATGGCCCTCGATATAGATGGTTTTACCGGTTTTGGTGATGCCGCGAAAACTCAATTTTTCTTTGTATCCCGGGCCAGCCGAAAGTCTTCTCTTTGCGCGCTGTTCGGCCTTCTCCCAATCATCGGGATGCGTCAGCTCCCTGAGTTTATCTTTACCAATTAACTCTTCGAGGGTATAGCCGTGCATCTCGGCAAAGCACTGATTCATATATACTGCTGTCGTACCCTCAAGAATATAAATACCCACAGGAGCTTTATCGGCCAGGTCACGGAACCTTTGTTCGCTCTCACGAAGGGCTTCTTCGGCCTGCTTTGTGCTCGGTGACAACCCGGCCTATTGATTGGTATTCAACGAGCATACCCTGATCATCCAATATGGGATAGGTATCCCACGACAGCCAGATGATTCGACCGTCTGCTGACATTAATTCATGTTCAGAAATAGTTGCCTGCGGTTTGTTACCCAACGATTGTATGTAGCTTAGAACCAGTTCATGCGAATGCTCCGGCACAAGTTCGATCCATTTATGTCCGATTAGTTCCGCTCGCTCTTTGCCACAGATTGTACAATATCCTTCATTTACATAGGTCAGGGTTGTATCGGGAAGCCACCGGCACATTGCTTCTATCTGTTTTTCGACAAGAATATGATATCTGGCCTCACTTTCTGCCAATAGGTTTTTGAGCAACTGCGGTTCCTGTGTTTCCTTTGTCCCTTGCATTATTATAGTTGTAGCCAATAATTACAATGATTTCAATATCTATTATTTCCAGGGTTGCTGTAGATGATTTCATAAATAGCTTTTCGTCAACCAGTGCAACGCAATTTGATAATTGGTATTTTTATCCTGGAATTGGTATTGTAACTGAATGACTGACAGGAAAGAACAGCGGAAAACAATCGGCGGTGGGGATAGTCTCCTTTCCTCCGAAAGAGGCACTGTTATTAAAAAATGGAGTGGGAAGATCCCTGTCTGTATTGTTTTTCCCAATTCCTACCACGTCGGGATGTCGAACCTTGCTACTCATCTTCTCTATAAAAGACTTAATAATATGGACGATATTGTCTGCGAGCGTTGTTTCTATACGGGAGATGAGAACCCCATGTCTCTTGAGAGCAGAAGGCCCCTGGCGTCCTTCGCGATCATATTTTTCACGCTCTCCTTTGAACTCGATTATGTAAATATACCGAAGATACTGAGGGCATCATCAATACATACCAGCGCAGTGGAGAGGACCGGCAAGGAACCGATCGTTGTTGCCGGCGGGATCTGCGTTATGTCAAATCCGGAACCGATCCACGGATTTTTTGACCTTTTTATCATGGGCGATATCGAAACAACAATTGAGCCCTTCATGGAAGTATACCGGACGGCCCGCGGGGGGAAACGGGAAGATATCATAGACAGCCTCAGCGCTTTTGAATGGACCTATAACCCGAAACAACTGAACATATCTTATCGCGACGACGGTACGCTCAGAAGTTTTTTGCCCCAGGATTTCACCGTAACAATATCCCGTCACAAAAAGAAGGAGCTGGGTTCATCGGCAATCATTACGGACAAAACCGAGTTCTCCAATATGTTCCTCATCGAAGGCACACGGGGCTGTCCATCGCGGTGCCCTTTTTGCCTCCTCGGGAATCTCTACGACTTTGTCTATGACACAATTGATCCCTCCATTACCGATATTGACGGATATAGGTATTCTCGGCGGCGGAGTTTCTTTCTATCCCGGTATCGCCGAGGTGGCAAAGACCCTCAAGGAATGCGGGAAAAATATTCATTTGCCTTCCATGAGGGTTGATGAAATACCCCTTGAACTGATATTCCTCATGAAAGATGAAATCAAGACACTCACCTTTGGTATCGAGGCAGCGACAGAGAAACTCCGGCGTTGTATCGGAAAACCATTTTCCAATGAAGACATTCTTGAGAAAATAGGCGCCATCCTCGATGTAAAGCCATTTAACCTGAAGCTCTACTTTATGATCGGTCTTTACGGTGAGGACAGAAGCGACATTGAGGCAATACCGGAACTGACGAAAGAAATCAAACACATCATGATAAAAAGAGGCGCGAAAAAAGGTTTTGTGGGAAGCATCACCGTCCACGTGAGTCCCTTCGTGCCGAAAGCATGCACGCCCTTTCAATGGCTGCCCATGGATAACATGGATAGTCTGAAAAAAAAGATAAACTGGCTCAAGTCTGCCTTCGGTAAAATAGATAATACATATTTCACTCACGAGTCAGTGAAGTTCAGTTTCCTGCAGGCTGTTTTCGCGCGCGGCGACAGGAATATCCACGATACTATTCTGCGGTTTGCCGCGGGAGATAATTTATCAAAAGTAATGAATGAAAGTCCTGTAAACCTCAGCTTTTATGCGCTCCGGGAAAGAGGAGAAGAGGAGTTGTTTCCCTGGGATTTTATTAAAGGAAACATAAGTAAGGACCGGCTCTACAAAAGGTTCCAGGCGGCGCTGGCAAGGCTTGGATAAAATCTTAATGAATTAGGTATAGCAGCACTTTACAGCGCATCCGGTTATTGTTGACATTTGAGCTACCATACTATAATGTTTAGCTACTAAAAATTTAAATGTTTAATACACCAAAGAGGGGGCATATATGTCAAATCTGAATAAAGTATTGCTTATTGGGAGGCTCGGGTCAGACCCGGAGCTTCGCTATACCGCCGACGGCGTGCCTGTGGCTACCTTTAATGTTGCCACATCAGAAACATACAAAGATAAAAGCGGCGCAAAGCAGGAAAAAACAGAATGGCACCGCGTTGTGGCATGGCGGAAACTCGGCGAAATAGCAGGCGAATACCTGAAAAAAGGCAAGCTTGTTTATATCGAAGGCAAAATCCAGTCCCGTGACTACGAAGGAAAAGATGGTATAAAACGAAAAACCTTTGAAATCATCGCGTCGGAAATGAAAATGCTGGGCAGTGCCGGTGAAGCCCGTCAGACAGGTGAAGAGCGAAAACCATACGCCAATCATAACAGTGACCCGGAATTTGTGCCGGAAGATTGAAGAAAGTGATGTACCAATGTGATACCAATTCTAATCCATGCATATAATGAAGCTTTCTCGTCGTCGCGAGTCCTCACGGACTAATTGTACGCTCCGGCTCTCTCCTCCTCGGCATCTTCATTCTATTTTTGGCTTAAAATTGGTATAACAGGACAATAACTATCGGCAATAAATCAAATAAATCAGCCCCTGTTAAAAAACAGGGGCTGTTTTATCGTGATAATCTTTATTAAGTTATGCTGAGCGCAGTCTGAATCTCTGAATTTTACCTGTGGCGCTCTTGGGAAGCTCCTTGATGAATTCAACCCAGCGCGGATATTTGTACTTGGCCAATCTGTCAAGTACCCACTGTTGAATCTCTTTCTCCAGTTCCTTGGACGGTTTCTGCCCTTCTTTCAGGACAACCCACGCCTTCGGCTTCACGAGATTCTTTTCATCATTCATTGCGGTAACGGCGACTTCGAGAACAGCAGAATGTTCCATGATGCAGTTTTCTACCTCAACAGGAGATACCCATATGCCGCCAACTTTCAGCATGTCGTCGCCACGGCCTGCGCACCAGTAGAAACCCTCTTTATCGACATAGTATTTGTCACCCGTATTGATCCACTCACCCTGCATGGTGGCCATGGTCTTTTCCCGCTTTCTCCAATACTGTTGAGCGGCACTGCCGCCTTTTACCAGGAGCATGCCGATTTCGCCTTCAGGTACGTCCTGGTTGTTCTCGTCTATCAGTTTCAATTCGTAACCCGGAACAGGTTTACCTGTAGAACCCGGTCTTACTTCTCCGGGGCGGTTGCTTATGAAGATGTGGAGCATTTCTGTAGTGCCTATGCCGTCGATGATATCAATGCCGAAACGTTCTTTCCAGCGGGAATAGATATCGGGAGGCAGGGCCTCACCGGCAGACGTGCAGATACGGACCGATTTAAATTCGTGGTCGCCGTTCGGATTCGGCTTCGTACCCTGTTCTTTATCCTGCTTTTCTTTGTACTCGAGCATTTGACCGTACAGGGTGGGGATACCGAAATAGACTGTGGGACGATACTTCTGGACGCATTCAAAAACACTCTGAGGCTTGGGTGGATTCGAATCCAGCACGACCGAAGCGCCGGCACCAAAAGGCAGATAATTGCTGTTGCCGAGACCATAGGCAAAAAAGAGCCGTGCGGAAGAGTAAAGAATGTCGTCTTCGGTCAGGTTCAGCACACCCTTTCCGAAGCCCTCGCTGGCGGCCACCATATCGTTCTGTGAATGGATGGCCCCCTTGGGCGCTCCCGTTGAACCTGAACTGTAGAGCCATAATCCGACGTCGTCTCTTGTTGTAAATTCGGTCTTGATAGTCTGCGGAGCATGCCGGTACATCTGCTTGAAGGGCGGAAAGGCGCCTTGTTTTTCGTCAATCACAATAATATCACGGAGATACAAAAGATCGCCCTTTATCGTCGTTGATAAGGGGGACGAGAGGCTGGGAGACAACGAGTAATTTCGACCGACTGTCATTCAGATAATACTCATAGTCATCAGATGTAAGCATGGTATTAATGGGGATCGGCACTGCCCCGATTTTGATAGCGCCCCAGAACATGGCGTAGAACTGCGGTACATCAAGCATGAGAATCATCACACGATCACCAACATCGATGCCGAGTTCCCGTAGCCCGTTAGCGGTCTTGTTGAGCATTTTCTGGATGTCATTGTAGGTGTAATTACGAAATTCCGTATATACAGCGACTTTGTTGCCGCGACCCTGGCGAATATTGCGGTCTATGAAGTAATCTGTTGCGTTGAAAAAATCCTGCTGTGTTCCGTGAATCATACTTTCCTCCTCTTCTTAATTCATCACACTATATTATTGCAGTACCGACATTGAAATTATTCTTGATTGCAGCACCGACGCAGTGACTTCACGTTTAACAGTGTTTAGTTTAGCATATAATGCACCCTATCTCAATATAATTAGCATTCCAGAGGCTGTTCAATGATTGCATTACAGGGCAAATAACATTAGAATATAGAGAATTGTTTGTCTGATGTATAGCATGGGACATGAAAAATATGGGACCAGAAGCAAAGAAATTGAAAAAAACATCAACGCTTAAATTTATCGGAAGGGCTTTTCGCTCCAGGAATTACCGGCTCTTTTTTTGCGGCCAGTGTGTCTCACTGATCGGGACCTGGATGCAGCATGTTGCCATGAGCTGGCTGGTGTACCGCCTGACGGGATCTGCTTCTTTGCTGGGTCTTGTTGTGGCCGCCGGTCAAATTTCTATATTTGTTCTGACGCCCTTCACGGGAGTTTTTATCGACAGGGTGCACCGCCGCAATCTGCTCATCGTTACCCAGATGCTCTGCGCACTGCAGGCATCTGCTTCTTGCCTTTCTTACCCTGAGCGGCCACATACAGGTCTGGCATCTCGTTCTCTTAAGCCTCTTCCTCGGCACGGTTAATGCTTTTGACATGCCTGCACGACACTCTTTTGTTATCGAAATGGTGGAACATAAAAAGGACCTGGGAAACGCCATCGCGCTAAATTCGGCAATGTTCAACACGGCGCGCCTTGTGGGACCGTCCATTGCCGGTCTTTTAGTCTACAAGTTAGGCGAGGGCATCTGTTTTCTCCTTAACGCCATCAGTTTCCTTGCCATTATTTTTACCTTGCTCGCAATGAAGATACCAAAAAGAAAGACAGAAGTTGAACATCTTCCTGTCTTTCAGGGATTAAAAGAGGGTTACAAGTATGCCATCGGTTTTAGGCCAATTCTCTATATCCTGATCCTTATGGCCCTCATAGGTTTAATGGGAATGCCTTATATGGTGATCATGCCTGTTTTCGCCCGAGACATCCTGCACGGGGGACCACAGACCTTTGGCTTTCTCATGGGTGCCAGCGGTATCGGCGCGCTTATAGGTTCTCTTTATCTCGCCTCGCGCAGGTCTGTACTTGGTCTTGCAAAACTGAATGCTTTTGCCACCGGCACCTTCGGGGTCGGCATCATCATTTTCTCCTTTTCTCGGTCTCTACCCCTTTCCTTGTGTATACTTCTTTTTACCGGTTTAGGCATGATTATGCATATGGCATCGAGCAATACCATGCTGCAGACAGTTGTTGATGAAGACAAACGGGGACGTGTCATGAGTTATATGTCCATGTGCACCATGGGGATGGCCCCTTTCGGGAGCCTTCTGGCAGGATCACTCTCGGACGTGATTGGCGCTCCTCATACCCTTATGATAAATGGTATTGCCTGTATTGCCGGCGCCTCTGTTTTTCTACAGCAGGCTTCCGATAATACGAAAAAAGATTAGACCGATTTATGTGAAGATGGGGATTATTAAAGATCTGCCCATAGAGATGCAGTAACTGCGCGCTAACCTGATTTTTCTTCTTGATTTATTTTTTTTGCAGGAGTAATTTTCTTAAAGATAACGGAAATTTATGAAGATGTTACCTTTGAAATATCTGCATCAGAAAACCCTTTTGCGTGGGCATATATGTGTGGTGATGTTGTGTCTTCTCTCCTTTTTCCCTTCATTCATTTACGCGGCAGACACTGACGACCGGTTTAAAGAATGCGCGAAAATAGAGAGTGATGGCGAGCGACTGAAGTGTTTCGATGATCTTGCCGGACGGAAAACGATTGTTACGGAAACATCACCGGTTACAGCAGAGAAAGACCGGCCACAACCCGTTGTACCTCCGCTGCCTGCCGCCATATCAGCGAATGATGAAAAAGAAAAACCCTCAGTTATGTCCAGACAATGGGAACTGGATCCGGCAAGCAGGAAAGATCCTTTTGTGATACGGCTGCACCGTCCTAATTACATCCTGCCATTTACCTATAATAATTCTCCGAACTCCGACACTATGCTGGACAATGACCGCAACGCTGAGGCCCAGAACAGTGAGGCAAAATTTCAAATAAGTTTCAAAGTAAAGCTCTGGGAAGATGTACTGGGCAAAGACATGGATCTGTGGTTTGCCTATACACAGCTTTCTTTCTGGCAGGTCTACAACAAAACCTTTTCATCGCCATTTCGTGAAACCAATTACGAACCGGAGCTTCTTTTGAATTTCCGTACTGATTATAATCTGCTTGGCCTCCGGGGCCGCATCATCAACATAGGTATCAATCATCAATCAAATGGCCGGAGTGAGGGGCTGTCGAGGAGTTGGAACCGTATTGTGGCGAATTTCGGGTTTGAGAGGAACAATTTCAATCTGCTCTTCAAAACATGGTATCGATTACCCGAAAGCACACATGTGAGGATACATTAGGCGAGCAAGCCATAGAACCCTTGATTCTTCTCCCTCTCTATATTCTTACTTCTTTGCAACCCCTTTTCGACGGCAATGGAAGAATGGCAAGCTCTTAGGTGCTCGCTCTACAGAAATGGTAACGAAGTGGGACGCCATATAAGCCTTGAAAGGATCGTGGAGCAAACCAGAGAATCTTACTATGAAACCCTTTTAAAGGCATCGCAGGGATGGCATGAAGGAAGGCACAATGCAATGCCATGGATAGAATACTTCGTTTCGACCATCCTTGCAGCATACAGTGAGTTTGAAAACAGGCTTGGCAGGATTTCTTCCGGGCATGGAAGCAAAACCGATATGGTACTCAATGCTATTGACGGGCTTATTGGGGAATTTTCAATTTCCGATCTTCAAAAAACATGCCCGGCGGTAAGCCGTGATATGGTCCGTCATGTATTGTTTGGATTGAGAAAAGAGGGCAAGATCGAACCCACAGGAAAAGGACGATTCGCCAGATGGAGAAAACGTCAATCGGTGTAAAAGGGTTATAATGGTGTAAAATAAGCGTAGTTATTACACCATTAAACTCTTTTATTACACCATTGAGATATTTTAGAGCGCTAATAGTTCAGATGCTAAAACTGGAACGTGGGCGGAGAGCCGCAGTACTTACCTTCAGCGAACTCTTAAATATTGCGGAAGAACGCGATGTCTTTTGAGTCTTATGCATTAGTTACAAGATCACTTGTGTCTCATAATGGTAATAATATGAGTATTATCCAATCTATTCCATCATCCAAGTCGGAGCCATTTAAACAATGGTTGGTGCAAGGGGGTATGAAAGGGTACAGGGAATCGAAAACCCTGGACTGTGTTTATTCCACCAATACGAGTCCGTATATGTCCCTGTCCTGGGAATGGTCTTTTACTACTTTAATCGGAAGGCCGCTTTCTCTTGCTGTCTTGTATACGTCAATCCCGCATGACTCCATAGAAGGTCTTGCTTTTTCAGGATGCAAACAGGTACCGGTGATGTTGCATTCTTTGCATCTCGTGCAGGGGCCACTGCCGATTGCCCATGCTTTATAGTAGCCGTCAAGAAAAACGGTTCGCTCAAGGTCTACGATGATTTCATTGAAATCATTTATATGTTTATAGCCTTTCTGAATATGTCGGTGCAGGAGTATGCCGTGTTTGTATGAATCAAGTATCTTGCGCATCTGTTCCGGCGTTGGCGTACGGGGAGGGCAGCAGAGGCCTTTGCCGAACATGGAACAACCATACTGGCATTTCATCCTGACCCACGCCTCTGTAAAGACTTTAGATGTTTCAATAACAACTGCGTCAGTTACTCCCTTTTCCAGTGCCATTTGAAGATACGGTTTTAATTGCTCCATACGTTACTCCCAGACGATTATTTATTGTTCTGTATTCTTATATCATGAGCAGGGTATTTACGGCCACCGGCCACTAAATTTCTTTCATTTGAAATAATGAAAGTGTCCCCGTGTTCCCGCACGCTCTTCCCAGCCACTACACCCGAGGACAGGTGCTGGGATGTGGGTGGGTCAAGAAGTTCTACTGTTCTACAATTTCTTTTTTCTTATCGGATTTATAGATGAATTTTCCGTCACTGATCGCCTGATTGACCTTAATGGCGGAGAATTCAATGGTATTGATATTGCCGGTAAATTCCTTGATTTCTATCTTTCGGACAAGGTTTTGCTTATCGATCCAGACTTTCGCGGCAGTGATGTTTCCCTCTTTTTTCGGCACAAGATCAAGGACCGTCATATCACCTGACACGCCTTCCTGCTTCAGCGTAAAAAGGTCGTCGATTTTCGTTATGTCTTCAACAAGGTCGAAAAAGGTACCGCCTGTTTTCTCCTTGTTGATTTTTTCTTTCAGTACAAAGGTTTTTTCTTCATCGTCCTGCCACATAAACTGCCCATCATAGAGAAAATATTTTGCCTTCGGTTTTGTGTAACGCCAGAGAAACCCCTTCCCCCGTTTGTAAAAAAATTCCCCGTCAAAGTCCCGCGCTTTTTTGATATTTTCTATGAATAACTTCTGATGAAACTTTGCTTCGAGAGTGTTAATGCCGGCATATGTCTTCTTGATCGAATCAAACTCTGAAGCGCCGCACAACGCTGGCGCAATCAACAGGATTATTATGTATAGAATTGTTTTCAACTCTTTGTTCATTTCTTCTTACCTCTCAGTTACAGTGAATAGCTTAGCCCCCGCTCTGCGAGGACAGGTGAATAGTGAACAGTAAAATCTTTGGTTTTCGTTTTTGCTATGAGCTATGAGCTGTACTATTACTCCTTGCAGCCCGCACCATGCCCTGTGCCCTATGCTATTTCCGATTCACCATTTACGATTCACGGGTTTTGCCCCTTGTCCTTTGCGCTATGCGCTATGCTATCTCTTAAGTACTTCTCTCGGTTTGACCCCATCGGAAGGGCCCACGACTCCTTCCCTTTCCATACGTTCGATGATCCGGGCCGCCCTGTTATAGCCAATCCTGAAACGTCTCTGGACCATGCTGATAGAAGCATCACCTTTGGTCATGACAAACTCAAGGGCCTCCTGATATTTCTCATCATCCATTTCTTCGCCATTTTCTTCCTCTTCCTTTTCTTCCAGTATTTCATTGTGGTAGGAGGGTGTTCCCTGCTGCTTTAAAAATTCCACAATTCTTTTGATTTCTCCCTCTGACACATATGGTCCGTGAAGCCTCTGCAGTCTTCCAATGCCGGGGCTTAAGAAAGAGCAAATCTCCGTTACCGAGGAGGCTCTCAGCACCGTTGGTGTCGAGGATGGTCCGTGAATCGACCTTTGAAAAAACCTTACAGGAAATCCGTGCGGGAAAATTGGCTTTGATAATGCCGGTGAGGACATCGACAGAGGGCCTCTGCGTGGCAAGGATGAGGTGTATGCCTGACGCACGGGCCATCTGGGCAAGTCTCGCGATATACTCTTCGACTTCTTTGGGGGAGACCATCATGAGATCTGCCAGTTCATCGATGACGACAACGATATAAGGGAGAGGCTCGACTCCTTCCTGTTTATGTATCTTCTGATTATATTTCTCAATACTCCGGACACCCTTTTCGGCCATCATGGAATACCTTCTTTCCATTTCATCGGTCATCCACCTGAGCGCTGTTTTCGCGTTCTTAGCGTTCGTAACAACAGGGAGCAACAGGTGTGGAATACCCTCGTAAAAAGAAAGCTCAAGCATCTTGAGATCAATCATCAGAAAACGTACATTGCCTGGCGTGGCCTTGAAGAGAAGACTGCAAATCATGCTGTTCAGAGAAACGCTTTTACCTGATCCAGTGGCACCGGCAACAAGAAGATGGGGCATCTTCGCAAGATCGGCAACATATGGATCCCCGGCAATAGTCGTTCCGAGGGCCAGGGTAAGGTGTGAATGGGAAGACCGGAAAACATTCGATTCGATCATCTCCCGTAAATAGACAGTCTGACGGGTCTGGTTAGGGATTTCAATGCCTACAACCGCTTTTCCCGGTATGGGTGCAATGATCCTGATAGAGACGGCAGAGAGGGCCATGGCAAGATCATCGGCAAGATTGGAAATCCTGCTCACCTTGATGCCCGGCGCGGGCTCGAATTCATACATGGTGATGACAGGCCCCGGCCTCACTTCTGTTACTTTTCCCTCTATACCATAGTCCTTGAGCTTCTTTTCAAGGATGCTCGCGTTTGCCTGAATGCTCTCCTTATCAACCTTCAATTCTTTTTTCTCGACCGTATCAAGCAGTGTTATAGGCGGAAGTTTGTAGGGGCCGATCTCTTTAAAAAATTCAAAGGATTCCTGGACCGGCTTTTTTTCCTCTTTTGGAGCTTCCTTTTGTTCTTCTGTTGTTACCTTGATATCTTTTCTGCGCTCTGCAGTCTTTTTCCGCGCCAGACGTTCCTCAAGTACAGAAACGATTGGTGCCTGTACAATGAGAAAGAGGGAGATAATAAGCAGGATAACACAGATGAGAATACCGCCGAAGTAGCCGAAAAAATTCATCAGGGTCCTATCGAGTAAGAAACCCAGAAGCCCCGAAAAGTTTATTGAGACGCTTCTCATGTCGATCTTGCCGACAATAATCTGGAGCAATGTAGAAAGGGAAATAAAAAAGAGGGCAAGACCTGAAGAAAAAATAATGATATTGGGGGGGTCCTTTTTTTTCAGATAAAAAAGCGCGAAAAGGAGTATAAAGGCTGTGAGAAGATAGCTCATCATACCAAAGACAAGAACAAGTATGTCGGCCAGATGAAATCCTGCTTTGCCGCAAAGGTTCTGCGATGTGGGGCCTAAGGGGTAGTACGAGATAAGACTTACGAGCAGAAAGAGAAAGACACCCAGTAAACCGATACCCAGTATCTCTTTTTTCAGTTCTCGCGACATGCCATCAATTCCTCAATGCGCTCCCGTACATCATCCATTACCTTCGTTTTTGCGGAACGGTCCAGGCCTTCCAGTATTATTGGTTCACCGATATTAATGTATATTACCCCTTTTTTCTTTGGAATGAAATTCCCTTTTGGCTGGAGTTGACTTGTTCCGTATACACCAATGGGAACGATAGGGACCATGGCCCGAAGCGCCAGAGTAAAGCCGCCCTTTTTAAAGGGTAACAGATTCCCGTCGAAGCTCCTTGTGCCTTCGGGAAAGATAATGATATTCATGCCGGCACGTATTTTTCTTGCGGCTTCTTCCATGGCTTTCAGCGCCTCCCGCGGTTTTTCCCGATCGATACTTATGTACCCCGTCCTTGTCATGGCCCATCCTATGAAAGGAATTTTGAAAAGCTGTCTTTTAGCGATCCATTTAAAGGAAAGTGGAAGACAGGCGAGAAGCGTATAAATATCGAGGGCGCTCTGGTGATTACACATAAAAACATAGGGCGGGTTCGCAAGATGTTCAAGGCCTTTTATGACAACCTTCACGCCGCTTACCTTCAAGTGGAGACTTGCCCAAAAGCGTCCGATGCAATGGGCGCCTGCTCCCCTTTTATCAAACAGGGAGACCACTATGGCGACGGTGGAAAGAACAATGGTGCTGCAAACAAGGTATATACAGGAAAAGGCCCTTCTCATTTTTTACCTGCCGTTACCATTTCTTTTTCAAGGGTATTTATAATTTCTTCGACTTCGGCCTTGATTCTTGGATCGATATCGTATGGGGACATGCCACGTTTGTCGGCTTCAATAATTTTCTCGTTGTATCCCATCTTCCCGAGGAAGGTCAGATCTGACAGATGTTCTTTCATAAACTGTAAGTCCTTTTCATCGGCCACCTTATTACCGACAACATAGACCCGCTCTATACCGAGATCTTCACTTAGTTTTTTTACCTGGCCGGCAGTTTGAAAACTCCTTCTTCCCGGTTCTACAACGACGATAAGCGCGTCGATGTAAGTTGTGGTCCCCCTGCCCAGGTGTTCAAGTCCCGCCTCCATGTCGACAATGACGTAATCGTCACGTTCGATGAGGACGTGTGAAAGAAAACTCTTCAGAAGCGCGCTTTCGGGACAAAAACAACCGCCGCCGCCCTGAGGGATATTTCCGAGCGTAATAAGCCTTACACCATCTTTTTCAAGGGAAAATCTCTCAGGAATATCATCTACCTTTGGATTTATCTGAAAGAATGCCCCGTATTGTCCTTTCTTTGTTCCTGTCCGTTCCTCGATAAACTCCTGCATTTGCGCTAAAGGCTGCACCTTTTTTGCTTCGCTCTCCTCTATGCCAAGAGCGGAGGCAAGATTTGAGTCCGGGTCAGCATCGATAGCAATCACCTTATGACCACGCTGCGCGAGGATCCGCGCCATAACACCGGCAAGGGTCGTCTTCCCGACACCACCTTTCCCTGAAATAGCAATCTTCATAGTCTATAGTCCTCTGAATATCTTTATTTGCAAATGGACCTGAGACATGTAACATATTTTCATCCTTCATTTCCAGTGAAAGGCTACTATTCTCAATCAGGTGCCCTTCTTCGTTTCTCCCGATAAAACCGCTATAAGAAACTCTTTTTCTTCCGGTGTGGAGATGATAATCATACTCATACCTTTTTCAATGATCGTGTCAGGATAGGGATTATATATCCACTCATTGTTTGTTTTCCGCGCGGCGATGACAAGCAGATTACCGATGCCTTTAAAAACTATCTCTTTGACAGGCTTACCGATATATGGTGAATGTGCAGGTATATGGATTTCCTCCACCCTCATGGGTGAATATTTGTCTCTCAGCATCATATCGAGAAATTTCGTTACATGGGGTCGTATCATCTCCGAGGCCATCCTTAAACCCCCTATAAAGTTGAGAGCAACAACCTCATCGGCGCCTGCCCGCCTGATCTTATCAATATTTTTCGCGTCGGTACATCGCGAAATAATCCTTAAGGAAGGGTTGAGCTGCCTTGCGGTAAGGGAGATGACGATATTATCATTATCGGAGTCTGTAGTGGCAAAAAGACCTTTCGCGTGCTCTATCATGGCCTTCCAGAGTATTTCATTTTCAGTCGCGTCTCCGACAATGAGATCAACCGCTAAATTGTTTGCCTTGAAAAGTTCCAGCTTATTCTCATCAATATCGATGGCGACAATGTGCTTTTTCGTGAGAAACAATTCGTGTACAACATAGAGCCCCACCATGCCGATACCGCATACGATATAGTGGCCTTTCATTTTCGAGATGTGCTTCTCCATTTTCCTCCTCCTGAAAACCTTTCTCAATTCCCCTTCGATAATATAGGCGGCCAGTACCGTAAAAAGGAACGCTATGGTGCCCGCTCCGATGAATACAAAGATAATAGTAAATATTTTTCCATAAGGTTTATCGTCAAGACCGATCACGTCGCCGTAGCCGACCGTCGTAATCGTAATGGCCGTCATGTAAAGGGCGTCAAGAACGCTTTTATCTTTCCCGCCAATGATCTTGAACCCCACCGTGCCGATTACTATGACAAGGGTAATGATAGAGAGGATGTTGATCAATTTTCTGGGAATATGTTTTAAAAACATGGAATCATTATAACATGGAAGGGCAAAAGAAAAATAATCAATAATTAGACAACAATAACCAATGACCAAATTACAATGATCAAACGTCAACATACAAAAGCCATGAAATGTTTTTTCGGTTATTGATGAATTATCAGTAATGGTGGTCTTGATTTTTATTGAGATTTGGTCATTGGTGAATTATCCACTATCTTGACTTACCGGGCGTGGTGTCTTATTTTTATATATGTAATTTTTGTAGCCCTTGGCAACCAATACCAATTCTAAGTCAAAAATAGAATGAAGATGCCGAGGGGGAGGAAATATGCATGACAGGCAAATTAAGTAATTGTGCCTCATTCATATCCTGGAAGCCACGATCTATGTGGCTTCAATTAGAATTGGTATAATTTTATATTTGATGAGGTGAAGCGCCTATGACCACAGAAAAATTAGAGTTTAAAACAGAAGTAAAACAGCTCCTTGACCTTATGGTCCATTCTCTCTATTCGCACAAGGAAGTGTTTTTACGGGAACTCATCTCCAATGCTTCTGACGCCATCGACCGGGCACGGTATGAATCCCTGACAAACAGGGATATTCTGGAGAATGGCAGTGACTGGAAAATAAAAATCATCGTTGATAAGGACGGAGGAACATTAACCATAAGTGACAACGGCATCGGTATGGACCACAACGAAATTATCGAAGCGCTGGGGACCATAGCCCATTCCGGAACAAAAGAATTTCTTGCCGCCCTTCAGAGCAAGGAGGTCAAAGACAATCCTGAACTGATCGGCCAATTCGGGGTCGGTTTTTATTCCTCATTTATGGTTGCCGACAAGATCACCGTGCTCTCGCGAAAAGCGGGCAGACAAGACAAAAAGGGTGTTCAATGGGAATCAACGGGAGACGGGACCTATACTGTTAGCGATATCGAAAAAGATTCAAAAGGCACCGATGTTATTCTTCACCTGAAAGATGACGAGAAAACATATCTTCAGCAATGGGAGATAGAGAGCGTCATTAAAAAATATTCTGATTTTATCGAACACCCCATCGTCATGGATGTGGAAAAAGAAGTCGACAGCGAACTCAAAAAGGGTGAAAAGGTCAAGATAACGGAAGAGAAGACACTGAACTCGATGAAAGCGCTCTGGCTGAAAGACAAATCAGAACTGACCAGCGACGAATACAACGAGTTCTACAAGCATATATCCCACGACTTTACCCCTCCGGCAAAGGTAATCCACTATAAGGCGGAAGGCACATCGGAGTTCACCGCTCTTCTATACATTCCATCGAGGGCACCTGTGAACATTCTCTATAAAGACTACAAGATGGGTCCCACGCTTTATGTAAAGCGGGTCCAGATCATGGACCACTGCGAGGAACTGATTCCGCAATACCTGAGATTCGTGAAGGGTGTTGTCGATTCATCAGACCTGCCGCTCAATGTGTCCCGTGAAATTCTCCAGCACAACAGACAGATGGAAATCATGAAAACAAGTATCACAAAGAAAGTCCTTGATACGCTGGCGGACATGAAAAATGATGATTATGAGAATTATCTGAAAATCCATGCGGAATTCGGCAGAATTCTGAAGGAAGGTGTACACTTCGATTTTACGAAGCGGGAAGCAATAGCCGATCTGCTCCTCTTCCCTTCTTCAAAAACAGAAGAGAACAAGCTCACAACACTCAAAGAATATGTTGAAAACATGAAAGAAGGTCAGGAAGAGATCTACTATATTGTCGGTACTACACTCTATGAGGCGCTGCGTTCGCCTTACCTCGAAGCTTTCAGGAAGAAGGATTACGAAGTGCTCATTCTCCTTGACGACATCGACGACTTTATCTTCAGCGGTTTTGAGTATAAGGGCAAAAAGATGAAATCCATCACGAAAGGCGATATGGCCCTCAATAAAGAGGAAAAAGAGGAAAAGGAAAAGGCGCAGAAGAAGTATGAGAAATTTATTGATCTCGTCAAGGACATTCTGAAAGATGATGTTAAAGACGTTCGGCTTTCGGGAAGACTTACCGATACGGTCTGCTGCCTCGTTACCGACGAAGGAGATCTTGATCCGCAGATGGAGAAGCTCTTGAAGTCAATGGGACAGGAACTGCCGCCGATGAAAAGGGTATTGGAGATCAATCCGGCACATCCGCTCTTTGCCTCCATGAATACTATTTTTGAAAAAGACAAAAAAAGCGCCACCCTGGAGGAATATGTCCGGCTCCTCTATGATCAGGCCCTTGTCCTTGAAGGCTCAAAACCAAAAGACCCCGGTGCTTTTTCGAAACTCATTGCAAAGTTGATGGTTGATAACGCCGAGGCAGATACCAAATAGGTATGTGATATCGTAAGCATACATAGAGAAGGCATCGCATGAAAGAAAAAAATATTCTCCAGTACAGCTAAGATAGCAGGAAAAGTTGACTTTTCATCTCCATGCCTTTAATATATTGAAAGTATGACTGAAAATCCAGTCAAGAGATATGGTTTTATTGTCCTTGTCGCAGCGCTCTTTTTTCAAGTGGCCTTCGCGGAAGGCGGTATTTATGATTACATAAAAACCAGGCGTGCCATAAAATCGATTACTGCATCGATTGCGCAGGCGGAAAAAGAAAATGTCGTGCTGGCCCGGGAACTGGAAAAACTGCAAAAAGATGATCAGTATCTGGAAGAAATGGTGAGAACAAAATACGGGCTTGTCAGAGATGGAGAAAAGGTATACAGGGTTGAGAAATGAAATATGAAGGCATGATTTACAGACCACCAAGCGAGGCGGAGAGCCTCATTCTGCAGGTTACTATCGGATGTTCCCACAATAAGTGCACGTTCTGCGGCTCTTTCAAAGATAAGAAATTCCGTCTCCGTTCATTCGATGAAGTAAAGGAAGACGTCGAAGAAGCAAAACAGTATGCCAGATATATCAAAAAAGTTTTTATTGCCGACGGGGACGCGCTGATTATTCCCCAAAAAAAGCTTATCCCCATTATTGAACTTATAAAGAACGCTTTTCCGAAACTCGAAAGAATCGGTCTCTACGGTAACACGAAATCTATTCTAAAAAAATCTGTTGATGAACTGAAGCAACTCAAGGAATTGGGCATAGGCATTATATATCTCGGTATAGAGACGGGCGACCAGGTGGTCCTCGACAGGGTTTGCAAGGGGACCCTCCTCGACAAAACAGCGGAAGCGGCAAAGCGAGTAAAAGACGCGGGGATTATCCTGTCCGTCACAGTGCTCCTTGGTCTCGGTGGTGTCGAGAGAAGCAGCATCCACGCGGAGGAAACCGGAAAATTTCTCACAAGGATCCAGCCTGATTACGCGGGCGCGCTAAGTGTCATAGTCGTGCCGGGGACACAACTTGCCGAGGAAGTAAAGAAGGGTACTTTCAAGGTACCCGATCCCTATATGCTCCTTGAAGAGCTTGACAGGATGATAAGTAATATCGATGCCGACCACATGTATTTCGCGTCAAACCACGCGTCCAATTACCTCCCTGTAAAAGGATGGCTCCCTGAAGAAAAAGAAAAAATACTAAAAGCAATCAAACATGTGCTGCAACAAAAAGACCCCTCCATGTTGCGCCCGGAATATATGAGAGCGCTTTGATATGAAAAAACAGTCAAAACAACATCCTGCGGAAAACGGGGAGTTCGTTGATGTACCCGTGCGGGTACGATACGCGGACACAGACATGATGGGTGTCGTTTATCATGCCAATTATCCGGTCTTTTTCGAGATCGGGCGAAGCGAATATATGAGGCAAAAGGGTTTTACGTACCGGGAATTTGAGACTATGGGCTATCATCTTGTCGTCACCGGCCTGGAGGCAAAATATTATAACTCTGCCACCTATGATGACCTCCTTACGGTAAGGACACGGATATCGGAGTTGCAATCGCGAGGACTCACATTTCATTATATAATATACAGGGACAAAACGCTCCTCGTGGAAGGAATAACAAAACACCTCTGCATTCATAATAAAAAACCGGTTGTAATCCCCTCACATCTTTTGAATATCCTTAAGAGATGTCAAAGCTGAGTAACATTCTCATCATACGATTGAGCTCTCTCGGAGATGTGCTGATGACCATCCCCGCCGTGAGAGGCATACGGGACAAGTTCCCTGATGCTCATATTTCATGGCTCGCAGAAGGTCCTGTAGGTGAATTCCTTGCCTGTCAGGATTTTATTGACGAGGTCATCATCTTCCCGAGGGGTGACACCATGAAAGGGCTGAAAAAAGGCAATATATCCCGCGCGAAAAAAGCAATAAGTCCCTTTCTGCGAAATTTAAGAAAACGGGAATACGATCTTGTTGTCGATTTTCATGGCATAGCAAAGAGCGCTATTTTTTCAATGATGGCAAGGGGAAAGAAAAAAATCGGCTTTGGAGATATGTTCGCGAAAGAGAAAAGTCATTTCTTCTACCACAACAGAATAAACGGGCCCGACAAAAGAATACATAAAGTGGAAAGGAATATGCTCCTGGCTAATCATCTTGGCTATGACAACTCCGTACCAAAACTAACCCTGAAGACCTCTGATGACGCGACGGTATACGCAGATAATTTCTTTCGGGAAATTGGAAATGCCCCGCCATTATTTGCCGTCAATCCTTTCTCCAGCAAGGGGACCGATTTCAAGCGATGGCCCATGGAGCGTTACGCTGAGCTTATTGCCCGTATACATCATGAACTAGGGGAAAAGACGATTATTCTCTGGGGTCCCGGTGAAGAGGAAGAAGCCCTGCGTCTGAAGGAGATGAGCGGAGACGGCGCGTATCTTGCCTGTCCCACAAACATCCCCCAGCTTTTTGCCCTTCTCAGAAAAGTCCGTATTTACATTGGAGGCGACACGGGGGTCATGCACCTCGCGACAGCAGCAGACGCACAGGTGATTGCCATATTCGGCCCTACAGACTTCAAAATCAATGGGCCATACGGGAGAGAACACACTATTATCCGGGAAGACGTGCCGTGCAGTCCATGCAAGAAAAGGGATTGCAGTGACCGTCAATGCTTTGCCCCCATTACCGTCGAAAAAATTTTTCAGGCTGTGAACGTTGTTTTAAAGAGGAGTGAGACAAACTAAATGCGCATACTTTTTATCTATCCCAACATCAATACCCAGATAGGTTTTAACTACGGCATATCGTATATTTCCAGTTTTTTAAAGGCAGAGGGCATTGAAACATATTTACTGAACATCAATGAAAAGCTCGGATATCCTCTGGACCATGAAAGAATCAAAGAAGATATCCTTTCAATAAAACCGGACATAATCGGTTTTTCCGTTCTCACAAACCAGTATAAATACGCCCTCGAAATTGCCGGCAATATTAAAAAATATATTGATGTGCCCATCATATTCGGCGGCATCCACGCGACGATGGACCCTCAGGAAACCCTGTCTCAGGCATGTGTCGATTATATCTGTGTGGGAGAAGGAGAAGAGGCCATACTCGAACTCATTCGGAAGGGAAGCCCTCAGGGTGTAAAAAACATTGGCCACAAAACAAAGGGAGGTTCTATGCTGGAGCCTCTGAGGCCATTCACGGACATTACAAAGCTCCCTTTCAAAGACTACGAGATTTTCGATTTTCAGAAGATGATCGATGCCAAGGACGGCTGGGTAGGACTCACCGCGTCGCGCGGCTGTCCTTTCCGATGCACCTATTGTCTCAATCATAAGATCATCGGGCTTTACAGGGACCAGGGCCATCTCCCGAAATATTATATGAGAAGACATACGGTGGACCAGATGATTGCCGAGATTGAATACCTTCTTGCCCGATACACAGGCATTAAAATGTTCATTTTCGATGACGACATCTTCACTTTCGATAAGGCCTGGCTCAAGGAATTTACAGAAAAGTACAGAGAGGTTACCAACATCGGCTTTGTCTGTAATGCCCACGCGCGGATATTCGACGAAGAGACCGCGCAGTACCTGAAAAACGCGGGGTGCAGGATCGTGAAATTCGGCCTCGAAAGCGGAAGCGACAGGGTGCGAAGAAACGTGCTCCACCGGTTCATGTCGAACAAGCACATCGAAGAGGCCTTCGATATAGCCCACAGGTTCGGGTTCCACACATCGGCTTTCGTTATGATGGGGCTTCCCCATGAAACAATAGCCGATATAAAGGAAACCATCGAACTTCTCGCAAGGATCAAGCCGGGGCGCTTCCGGTGGTCGCTCTTCTTTCCTTTTGTGGGGACAAAGGCTTACGAAATCGCCGAAAAATCAGGGCAAATCGACCTTGAGAAGATGAAACAACTCGACAATTTCACCGATGAAACCTGTATGGTCCTTGGGGACGAGACAGATCTCTATGTTGATAAGGTGAAAACCATGCTCTGCGCCTTTGTAAACGGCTATGCCGACATAGACGAAGAACACAAATACCTGGAACTGGTAAAAAGAATTGAGGACCTTGATGAAAAATCCTGGCACAAGGGAAAAGAGCGTCTTCAGAAAGAAGTGGACGCTTTAGATAAAAATATGGAAGAAAAAGGAAAACTTCATTATACTGTGAAATATAATCCCTTTATGGGCGTGAGAAGTGACTGGACGGACGATAGTATATCTGCCTAACTGGATCGGCGACATGGTAATGGCAACCCCATTTCTCCATGCTCTCCGTGCATATACCTACGACGAAATATGGGCCGTGGGAAAGACAAGCGCAATCCACTTGTACAACGGCCTCAACCTTTTCGACAGGCTCATACCTATTGACGAAAAAGGGATTCTGGCTTTTTTAGACAGGACAAGTCTGCTCAAAAAGGTCGATTTTAAAAGGGCCATCGCGCTTCCTCATTCTTTTCGTTCCGCCTTTTTTTTCTATAATCTCCGTATAAAAGAAAGAATCGGCTACGCTCGCAACAAGAGGGGCTTCATGCTTACCCGGAAGATAGAGGAAAAAGGCGACGACCCCGAACCGACGGTTGAACACTATCTCAGAATTGTTGATGCTTTAGGGATAAACCGGTCACTCGATGCCCCGATTCTTCTTGTCACCGATGATGAAGACGAGAAATTTGATGAGAAGTTTGCCGATGTCAAGAAACCCTATTGCGTATTTGTCACAGGGGCACAGTACGGCCCGTCGAAATGCTGGCCTCATGAGCATTTTTCAGAACTTGCAGACAAGATTGTAGAGAAATACGGCATGAAGATATATATGCTTCCGGGAAAAGATGAGGAAAAGCTTGCCCGTAAAGTAATAGAAGGGGCGAAGAACAAAGACTCCATTGAAATAAAATCGATGAACGTGAGAGATTTGAAGGTCTGCCTGTCCCGTGCTTCTTTTGTTGTCAGTAACGATACGGGCCCCCGGCATATATCGGCGGCCCTTTCTGTCCCGACGATTGTTCTTCTGGGGCCCATGGATGACAGATATACCGTCTATCCGAGCTCCTTCACGCACAAGCTCTGGAGGGAGGACATGCCATGCCGGCCATGCAATAGAAAAGAGTGCAACAAAGGTCATGAGTGTCTCGCGGAGATACTCCCCGACGAAGTATTAAAAACCATAGGGGGGATCATTGAAAAAACAGAAGACAACAAAAAAACTGACGATAAGAAAGACTTCTCGCGTCTTGTAGATCGTTTTAAAGGAAAGAAAATATGCGTCATAGGAGATATCATCGCCGATGTATATATCTTCGGTAAACCCTACAGGCTTTCACGGGAAGCCCCTGTTGTCGTTGTAAAGTACGAAGAAGCGAAAATATATCCCGGCAGCGCGGGGAATACCATCAATAATCTCCTGGCCCTCGGCGCCTATGTGTATCCACTCGGTTTCATCGGAAAAGACAGCACCGGAAACAAGCTCATGGATTATTTCTCGCAATTCAGGAATGTGGATACAAGCGGTATTATCAGGTATGATGGCTCGACGGTGACAAAAACAAGGATACTCGCTGGAGATAGACACACATCAAAGCAACAGGTCATACGAATAGACAGAGATGACAACAGACAATACAGACAGTCTGAAAAAGCACAGCTCAGGGACAATCTGAGCAGGATCAGCGCCCTCGCTGACACTTTTATCGTCTCAGACTACGGGCATGGCGCAGTAGATAAACATGTTGTCGAATACATGAAAACCATCGCGAAAGACAAGACTGTTGTCGGTGATTCCCGGTATAACCTGAAAACATTTAAGGGGTTCACCTTCATCACTCCCAACGAATCGGAAGCATATCAACTCTCCGGCCTTGATGAAGAAAGACCCATAGAAGAAGTGGGCAAGAAGATCCTTGATTCAATGAGTCTGAAGGCCTTGCTCATTACACGAGGAAACAGGGGTATGACCCTCTTTCTCAAAAACGGCGCCATGCATCACATCCCTATCTCAGGTAAAGATGATGTGACGGATGTGACCGGCGCCGGTGACACGGTGTGTGCTGTGTCGGCCTTGTCGCTGGCAAGCGGAGCTGATTTTTATACAGCTTCCCGCATCGCCAATTACGCGGCAGGCGTTGTTGTCATGAAAAGAGGGACAGCAACAATAAGTCCTGAAGAATTGAAACAGGCAATAGAACGTTAATAACGCATGGATGGACAATGGGTCAGATAATCGATACACTCGAAAAATTAAAGACAATTATTGAGAAGGAAAAAGGCCGAGGGAAAAAGATCGTCTTCGGCAACGGTTGTTTTGATCTTCTCCATGTTGGCCATGTGCGCTATCTCAAGGGCGCGAAGGCCCTCGGGGACATACTCATTGTCGCCGTAAACGATGATGCCTCTGTCACAGGACTGGGAAAACGCAAGAATGTCGTCACACCGGCCAGAGAAAGGGCTGAGATCATAGCCGCGCTGGATGCCGTCGATTATGTCATCCTCTTCCGTGAATCGACGGTGGAGAACCTGCTGCGCGCATTGAAACCGGATATCCACGCGAAGGGCACCGACTATACGGAAGAGAGTGTGCCGGAAAAAGATATCGTCAATTCATACGGTGGCAGAGTGGCCATCGTAGGCGATCCGAAAGACCATTCGACCCGGGACTTGATTAAGACCATCAAAGACCTTCAATAGTCCTCAGTTGGCCCAATGAGCCGAAAGTGTTCGACCCATTGGGCCAACTGGTCTGAAGGTGCCTTGTGCTTTTCGCGGCAAACGTCGTTGTCTTCGTCGTCGAAAGTCCTCAACGTATACTTGATACGCTTCCGGCTTTTTCCTCCTTGCCGCCTCGTTATCCATCGAAAATCACTTCGGCTAAGAACCTGACAAACCAGAGACTTTAAGAGATATCATATGGCGATGCTCACGACAGCAAGGCCCTCGCTGAACTGCCCGACAGAATTGAACTGCGGTTCTATCACTATTCTCCCTGTGCGATCTAGGGGGCCACACCGCGGCATGATCCGGCAAAACGAGTCACCAAACATGAACGCAGAACGTCCGTGAGGCCCAAGCGTCGTACACGGAGAAACTGTAGCACCGGATCGCCTTTTGGGTGTCCTGTGTCCGGTGCAAGTTTCCGCCAATTATGACGGGCAAGCATACGATAGATGGTAGATTCCGCTACCTTACGTCCCGTTTTCTCTTCATAGGCAATTTTGATGGGTGTAACAATCAGTACACCCCCTTCTTTTGCTTTTGGAGAAATGGTGCAAGGAGGGTCTGTTCTCATCGAAGCTCATTCTGTCTTCGTCGTCCTCCCCAATCTTTTCGAGAAGACGTTCCATTGCGCACAGTAAAGGGAAACTCCCTACGGGCTTTCCGTCGTAGCATAGGATTACAATAATAAGGGAAATGTAAGATAAGAAAATAAAACCCCATCGGCCATCGATGCACACGCCTGCCAGACCATAATGTTAAAGCCTTTTCAACAAAGGTCTCGTCGTATCATTTGGCCATTGAGATTTGTTTTTTTGTATCCTGTAATTTGGTTATTGGGATTTGTCTTTTTTATTACTCATTTCATCAAGGGCTGTTTCCAGTCTTTTCGATTCTTCGAGGATGATACTTGCGTATTTTCCACTTTCCGAGGCAGGATCAAGGGCCTTCGAGAGTCTTCGCGCGAATCCCGCCACTGCCGTGAGTGGATTTCTGATCTCATGCGCCACAGCCTGCAGGGTATATTCAACAACAGAGGACTGTTTTTCGCTCCTGCGTAATGCCTCAAATGCAGGAAGCGCGTATTGTGATAAGGCGTCCTGATAGGTGGTGATCTTTTCCGAAACCTTGCCCAGAGATTGGTTCGCCTTTTCAATAAGCTCCAGAAGATCCCTTTCTTTATTGAGTTCCAGCTTCAAACTTTCGGCGATCAAATCAACCTGCTCAAAAGTGGCAAGGATGATGTCATTGATAACTTCGTCAGAAAGATTGAGCGATTCCCGCACACCCAGAAATAAGGTATGGAAATCTGTCTCCTTGTGCAACATGGCATGAGAAAAGATACGCGCGAGTTCACATATTTTGGCAAGAGGAAGTGTTTCATTACCCATCGCCTGCTCTCCAAAGTTTTTCTGACAGTTTACAATCTGATCAGGAAATTTCCAATACCTGAGGGCAAATTCTCCCACTGTCCGGTGATGAATTCCATAGTGTTCTTCTTCCCACTGCAAAAGCTCTTCCAGTTCACCCACATCAGGAATATTCTCATCTTTCCTGCCCTTTAAAAAAAGGTCGTAAAAGATCAAAAAACCGATTTCAAGGATCAACCCCGCGACAAATGTTTCATCGGGATTGCAGGATTTTAAATGATGTGCAAGCGATTTCGCGATGAGCCCCCGATAGAGCGAAATGCGCCAGAAATTCTCGTAATCGATAGGCCCGACTTTTCCCATAGGAAAGGTGTTCCTCAGGGACAGCGAAAGACCCATGACACGGAGCTGATGAAACCCGATCCTCATTATTGCCTGCTGGAGGCTTCCCACAGGCTGGCCCGATTTAAAGAAAGCACTGTTGGCCATTTTAAGGAGGTTCACCGCGAGAGAGGGGTCCTTTTCTATTAAAGATATGAGGTCATTAAGGGAACAGTTATCGTCAGAGGAAATTTCGACAAGCTTCACCGCGACGGGCGAAAGGGCAGGAAGTGCATAACCCGATTCTATCTGTTTCTTCAATTTTTCTATGGCATCATTTCCCATACACTGACCTTCTTCATTATTTATAGCAACAACCCCCGAATATAACAACTGGAAAATCACCCTTTTCCGGTCAATGGCAATCCCATATCGTCTCGGCTATTCCAACTTCTTAAGGAGGACCGTATTGTTTGTCTTATTATCTGCGTGCAGCAGGAGGTTGTTCTGTTTGATTTCCTTAAGACATGACCGGGAGAGTTCAGATAAAAAGGGCAGTGAAACTGTATGTGATGCGGCACGTATGAGATTGTTCAGTCCGGGAGGGATGTGGGCCAAAAAAGCTGTCAGACCTTTTGTAAGTCCCAGAAACCCATAAGCACCAAGGGCCTGCATAAGACGCTGTGCGGCAGCTTCCCAGAAACAAATCTGGAAGGCAGGCCAATCAAGATTCTGTTCCGAAAGTTTGTAATAGAACGAAAGCAGTTCGTCGATCTCGTCATCGGAAAATACAACATAGGGATCGCACAAGAGAGAGCCCAGATCATAGAAAGGGCTTCCGAAACGCATCCCCTGAAAATCGATAAGAAAGGGCTCCTCGTCGCGGACCATTATGTTCTGAGATTGCAGGTCACGATGTACAAGAAAGCGTTTTGTCCCGTCCAGGCGGGTCGCAAGGGCGCAAAGTTCCGCTTCAAGCTCCCTTTCAAGGGGCTGCTCGAGCTTGATACCGCAAATACCCGTTATAAAATGCTCCCTGAAATAATCCCGCTCCCAGCGGTAGAGATCAGGACCAAAGCCTTCCATGAGCCTCACGCGTCGTGAAGGAAAATTCTTTTCAGAAACACCGTGGAGTCTGCGCAGAACAATGAGTGTCTTTTGATAAAGCACGCTCCTTACGGCCCATGGGGCATCCCTGAATGACCAGAGATCTTTATTGCCCATGTCTTCCATGAGGATGAGGCAGTCACCCCGGTCGTGACGTATAAGCTTTGGTACTGAAACGTCAATGCTCTGGAGAAAAATGGAGATGTCCGCGTAGTAAGCATTTTCTAAGCGTTTCGGGTCATAATGGATAAGGATTGCCGAACCGTTATTGTCCCATGTCAACCTGAAAAAAGTCCGGTCCGAACCTCTCACCGCCATCGGAGTAAGTTCAAAGGAAGAGGACTCCGGAAGACCCAGGGACTCCCGCGCAAAATCGATCATGTTCATTGGGCTGCCTCCGGGCCTGACAGGGAAAATTTAAGAGCTTCATATTCTTCCACTGAGCC
>CAWAOG010000015.1:0-11871 GCA_963783625.1 uncultured delta proteobacterium
GATTCCCCGGACAGACCCTGGCTTGTCTGTAATGCGTTTTAAAAAAACGGGGATGACGGATTCTATTTTACCTGCTTCGAGGTGTCTCAGGAAGGACGTCTCCACCGTGTAGATGCCTGTAAAAAGGCAGCTTTGATCTCCAGGGTTTCCCAGCCTGTGCCTGAGATCGCAGATCTCGCCATGTACACTAATATTCACATTCAGGAGAGGGCCGGTGCTTCTCAGTGCGAGTGTTGTCTCGGGCCTTTTTTCTTCATGAGATTCCATAAGCTTTTGAAGGGGAAAATCGCAAAGCACGTCGCCGTTGTAACAAATAATGGCTTCGTCTTCTTCGAGGAGATCTTCTATGTTTTTGAGGCCCCCTGCTGTTTCCAGAAGAACAGGTTCATGACGAAAGATAACCGGTATGCCTCGCCACAGTCTGTCGGGAAATTTCTCCGCAAAGACCTCCGGGCAATGATGGGTATTCACAATAAACCGGTCCACTCCCATGTTCAGGAGGTGGTCCATGGCATATGTAATGACCGGACGGCCGCCTATTAAAAGGAGTGGTTTGGGGCATTTCTCCGTCAGAGGACGGAGCCGCATCCCCAATCCTGCGCCCAAAATAAAAGCAGTCTTAAACCTTCGTTTTTTCAATAGATGTCCTTTATCTCAATCCCCGGGAAGTAATGCTTCAGTATATCCTCCGCAATGAATCCTTTGGTTGCCATAACAGCAGCGCCGATCTGACACAGCCCAACGCCGTGTCCCCAACCCGCACCGTGAAAGATAAACCGTTTCACTTCACCGTGAGCGTCGCATTCCGTTTTGACAATAAACGCGCTGCTATAGAGGTGGCTCCTGGAAAGCCAGCGCCGTATTTCCAGTTCCTTGCCTACGATCATACTTTTCTTTGAACCGACAATCCTGAGCCGGTATATCCGTCCTGATAGACCTCGAGAAAGGGGCTGGATTTCCCTGAGGGTCCCGAAATCAAAACCCGATTTTTCCCGCAAAATCTCTTCCAACTCTTCACGGGAATAATTAAACTTCCAACGAAAAAAGGTCTTCGTTTCTTGATCAAAATCAGGGAGAATATTTTTAAGAAGAGCCGCATCTTTAGTATTACAATATGCATCCGGTTCAGAAAGGACCCAGCGCGCGGCATCTTCCTCTGTTTCGATAGGGCGGTGAGTAACGGCCGCGTCAGAAATACTTGTCAGGTAAGGGATATGTTGATCGGCCCATGCTGTTTCGAATCCCTCTGTCAGACCTCCACAAGCCTTGGAAAACCGGGCGTCGCAGATTTCATCGTTGTACACGATTATCCGTCCACGGGTTTCCCGGACAGCTTCTGCGGCCTTTTTGGAAACAATCTTTGTGGTACCCTGGTAACGCTGACAATGATCATCAGCACAGACGTCAAAGAGATCATGGTCTTCCTGTTCATACCAGCGTGTAATTTCCTCTTCAGTTCCGATTATTTCCGCAACCGGGCCTGATGCTTTTTTCTGTGTCTGTTTTTTTCTCTCCAACGCCTTGAGGAGCCAGCTCCGCGAGAGTATCGCGTGGGTCCTCAAAAACTCGGACGGAGCAATGGAGCTCATCTCCGAAGAAATTACACTTTGCAGGTAATCTTCAAGGTCGATTTCATTTATCGCGGCGATGGTTCCATCCTCACGCTGCATCAAAATCAGGTTTCCCTGAAAGGTCTGGTCTTCCGCCCTTTCCCAATGGAAACTGATCCCGATAGTTACATTGAAGAGGGTAAAGGTGGAATCATTATGGGATGCGAGCCTGATGAATGTGGAACGGACAATTTCGCGGTTCTGTTCATCAAAAAGTACAACCATGCCGGATGTCGCTTTCGCGAGAAACCTCCCCGTCACAGGGCCAAAACCATCACCGGAGAAGTCTCCATTCAGACAACCCGTGACCTCGGACTGTCGGTCCATAACGCCCACGGTCATTATTGGTCCTTTTTTCAACTGCACGGTCAAGATACCTCTCAGATAAGGATGGTTTTAATCAAGGCTAAATCTGCTTTAAACTATTACTTTTCATAATGTAATGTCAACCCCTGGGCTGGACGGCCCCTCTGCCATAGGCTGTTCAAGGTTCAACGTCCGAAGTTCGAAAAAATCATACAAGTTCTCTTTCACGATTCCCGATTTACGATTTACGGCTCTATGCGCCATGCCCTATGCGTTATGCTTTTCGCTTGGACGTAAATGTATTCACGTCTACGTCCTACGTTCACTGTTCGTGCATCTGCTGTGAAAATATGATAAGAACAATAATATCATGAGGAATTGTAAATGAAACCTTTCACTGTCTTTATCCAATATATGCCGGGACCTTTATTTCAGAAAGCCATGTCTGCCTTCGCAGGGTCGAGCCTGGTAGAAGATATCGTTGTCATCTGTCAGGAGCCGCCCGGATTAGAAATCCCCGGGTGTCGTTTTCTTGTGGCCGGGCCTCTTACTTCGCAGGACACTATCGAAACTCTTCTCAGCGATGTCAGAACTTCGTATCTTCTGATCTTGCCGTGGCTTGCACAGATTTCCATTGAGGAGAGGACCCTGGAGAGAATCCTTGCGATGGCTGAGTCCACAAAATCGGGAATGGTCTATTCGGATTTCTATGACGAGAGCTACGAAGGGAAGACCCTTCATCCGCTCATCGATTATCAGTTGGGAAGTGTCCGCAACGATTTCGATTTCGGCGCTATGATACTCTATTCGGTTTCCGCAATCAGAAAGGCCCTCGACAACTTTGGCCCGATACCCTCTGTTCAATATGCGGGACTTTACGATATTCGCCTGAAAGTTTCCATCGACCACAATATATATCACCTGCCGGAGCCTCTCTATTCAGTGATCAAGACCGAAGAGCCTTCCGACGGCGAAAGAATATTTGCCTACGTTGATCCCCGCAATGTTGCCGTCCAAAAAGAAATGGAAGTTGTCTTCACGGATTACCTGAAAAACATCGGGGCTTATTTACCGGCACAGAGTCTGCGTGAAGTGAAGGTAACATTGGAAGAATTTCCCGTAGAGGCTTCCGTCATTATCCCCGTGCGAAACCGGGTGAACACCATTGCAGAGGCAATCAAAAGCGCCTTATCGCAGGAAGCTGATTTTTCATTTAACGTCATCATTGTCGATAACCATTCCACAGACGGGACAACAACAGTGGTCTCCGATCTTGCAGGCCAATATTCCACCCTGCATCATATTATCCCGCCAAGGACCGACCTCGGTATCGGCGGCTGCTGGAATGAGGCTCTTTTTTCGCAGGCCTGCGGCCGCTATGCTATCCAGCTTGATTCAGACGATCTCTACAATACATCACAGACCTTGCAAAGAATTGTCCATATGCTCCGTCGGGACAACGATGCCATGGTAATCGGGTCCTATACCATCGTCGACTTCAATTTGAATGAGATTCCACCGGGGCTCATCGACCATTGCGAATGGACCGATGAGAACGGCCACAATAACGCACTGCGCATAAATGGTCTGGGGGCCCCACGGGCCTTCGACACCAGCACAATGCGCGGCATCGGTTTTTTGAACGCCAGCTATGGCGAAGATTACGCGGCAACTCTGCAGATCTGCAGGGAACACCGGATCGGCAGGATATTTGAAAGCCTCTACCTTTGCAGGAGATGGCCAGGGAATACCGACGCGTCGTTGAGTATCGAGGAGGCAAACAAGAACGATACCTTCAAGGACAAAATTCGGACCGTCGAAATCATTGCCAGACAAAAAATAAATAAATATCGGCTGAAATCATCAGTTTGATATTCGGAGGCTCATATCGTCATTCACCCGGCATTTCTCAATACGAAAATGTTCGCTGTCTTTGAAAGGGGGCAGAACGTGAAGGCTCTTCCCGAACTTTGTATGGAACTTCTGTCGGAGCAAAAAGAGACGTGGCTTGATCTGGAGCAAGGCTATGAGTCTCTGAAAGATACCATGGCACGGGAAATCACCTGCAACGGGTTTTCCGTCAAGGTTCAGCGTAACCCCGGAAGGATCAGGAGCACCCTGGCAGATGTGGGAGACAAAAGCATCAACGAACGACTATGTTTTCTCTGTCTTAACAATCTCCCGGAAGACCAGAAAGGGGTCCTCTACCACGAGAAATTCCTTGTTCTCTGCAACCCCATGCCTGTGTTTTCCGGTCATTTCACTATCGCCCACCTCATCCATCAGCCTCAGGCCATCACTGAGCATATAGACATTCTTCTTGACCTCACGAGTGATTTTGACAGTAACTGGTCGGTCCTCTATAATGGGCCGAGATGCGGGGCATCCGCGCCCGACCACCTCCATTTTCAGGCAATTCCATCAGGGAAGATGCCGATAGAAAAAGAAATTATGGATAGAAAAAGATGCATTCAGACTGTGCGTATTGATGGCGTCCGGATTTACCGCGCGCAAGGCCTTGGACGGGAATTGATAATCCTGGAGGGAGTTGATCCGAAGGACATAGCGGGTGTATTCAAGCGAATTGTGGCTGAATTAAAAAAGGTTTTCAATACAGATAATGAACCAATGATGAGTATTATCGGTTCTCACGACAGGGGAAAACTGCGCATCATGGTCTTTCCCCGCGCAAAACACCGGCCCGATGCCTTTTTCAGAGAAGGAGATGCCAGGGTCGTTGTCAGCCCCGCTGTTATAGAAATGGGAGGCGTCCTGGTCACTCCCATGGAAAGAGATTTCGAGCGCCTCGACGCATCTGCCGTAGAAGACATCTTCAATGAAGTGTCCCTGAAGGGCGAGATTGCGCAGGGTGTCCTGGACGCCGTTGCAGGGTCTCCACACAACGCTGCTTTATGATAAACATTGTCTTTCTCACGGGCATGGCCGGCGTGACTGGTGCAAGTCAATCGAGTGATAATATTTTCGGGTCTGTGTTCAAGAAAAAATGATCTTCATTTTTGTGCTGAACATCTTCATCGCCGCAATTGTGGCTGGCTATCCGGTCAAATGATTGGTATACTAATGATAGAGATCCACCGGGAGTGTGTATAGTTCGCCTGCCGGGCCAGCGAAAACATTTAGAGAGGCATAACATGTCACTATTTCAAGTATGCGGATGAGTTACTTGAGTGGATCCCAACACGCCGACAGTTAGCCGGCGTACACTCAGGTTCGTTGATGGAACACAGGTTGCAGTCATCGGTCTCCACGAGATCATGGCAGAGCTTCATTCTGTAGGTAAAAAGGCGACTAAAGAAACGGTTGAAGAAATCATTGCGGGACTGGAGGCTATGGGTAATTACATCGCCGACTCCGAGGTGGTCCGAACGAGATTGCTCGGAATGTCCTCCTAAAGGAATACAAGGAGTATATTGATACACAAACTGTGAGGACAAACATGAAATAATAAGGATGATGATGGTTAGCCGTTTCTTATCCTACTATCACTGGATCATGATGCCGAGGTTCAAAACATGTCCTCATTGACCCAAAATTACGGAGCAACTGCTCAATGTCATTCGATGGAATATTTAAAAGGCCGTATACAACAAATAAAATCCACCCAGTATGACCAGACCACCACAGACCCTTTTTACTATGAGCGGTCCTCTTGATTGTTCGTTCCAGTTCAGATATCTCTGGACCACTTCCGTAAAGGTCCCTGCAAGAACGATAATTGAACAATGGCCTATGGCATAGAATAAAAGGAGAAGGACGCCATACCACATCTGTGAAGCGGAGAGCTGAAAGGTGATGCTCAAGATAGGGGCCATATAGGCAAAGGTACAGGGGCCGAGAGCAATGCCGAAGATGAATCCAAGAATGAATGCCGCTAAAATCCCTTTTCTCTTAAGACCGATATTTCCCGGACCGGACCAGGGCATAGGAATGATATCGAAGAGATGGAGGCCGACAAGAAAGAAGATACCTGCCACAAAATAGTTGCCGTATTTTCCCACATCTCCCATCATGCGTCCCGCAAGAGCCGTGATAAGGCCAATAACACCGATACTTATCATGAGACCCAGGGAAAATGACAGAGCGATAGAAAAGGCCCTCTTTGTCGATATACGTCCCTGCTCGTCAATAAACCCCACAATGAGTGGAATGCTCGACAGGTGACAGGGGCTCAGGAGAATACTCAGTACCCCCCAGGCAAACGATGCTGAAAGCGCAATTGCAGCGCTCCCTCCGACAGCCGAGTTTAAGACGGCGAACAGATACTCGAGCATGGTTTATTTCCTCTTTGTGTTTACTTTTGCAATCATTATGCCCAGATCTTTGAATTTTGCCAGAATGCCGTCTTTTGATATAAATCCCAGGTGCCGGCCAAGTTCCTTACCGCTTGCATCGTAAAATATCTGTGTCGGTATGGCCCGTACCCCGTATTTATTTGCCTCTTCGGGATATTTCCAGACATCGACAAACTCAACATCCAAAACTCCCGCATATTCTTTTTTCAGCATCTCAAGCTCGGGGGCCATCATGACACAGGGCACACATTTATCCGCCCCAACGTCTACAATACGGGGAAGTTTTGCCGCAGGCGATGCTTTTGCGTTGCTCTGTGCATTTGCAGACACCAAAATGAACATGCCTGCAAAGATAACGATAAGAAACGTAACAATTACAAAACTTCTTTGTGATTCGATGACATGTTTCCTCCTCTTAAAAAACCATAATTACTTATTCACAGCCTACTAATGCTCTTGTCTTTTCAACCCTCCCGGGTTTATTATGAGAACACCTACCCGGTAAGGCGGGCTCCTGTTTTCACTATAACCCGTATCTTCTCGTGATCGCCAACACAGGTAACTATCGTGTCGAGCGGGTATCCGTTCGATACGATAAGAACATCCGTTTCAGTGGTCATAACAACTATCTCCTGCATAAAGAACAATCAGGCATCTTACCTCACTTCTTTTTTTCTGCTTTGGCCTGCCGCAAGTCAATGCCCACCGACTTGAACATGTCCACGATTTGTTCCTTTGTCGGTATTCCATAGTTTCTTTTGACTTCTTTCCCTGCAGCGTCATAAAAAATCTGGAACGGGAAAGCGCGGATGTTATATTTTTTCATGGCATCCGGGTTGTCCCGTACATCAATGATCTCAACATTCAGGACTCCTGCATATTCCTTCTTCAATCCATCAAGGATGGACTTCATCATTTTGCAGGGTGTGCATGTGCCTTTCCCAATCTCAATGAGGGTAGGAAGAGATTTTGTTTCTTGGTCTTTCTGCTCTTTTCCTTCTGATGGCATGGGGAGCATTGCCAAGCAAAGAAGAAAAATCAAGGCAATTACCATATATAGCATTTTGTTGGCAGCTGGTTTCATCATTGTTCCTCTCCTTACAATACATTACTTAAAATCACCAATCGTACCTATTTTGTCACTGGTAGCAGAATACTGCTGACCGGTACCCTGTTGTTTTGGCACTGCGCAGCTCGTAGAACAGGAAGAGAGCGTGCCGCACAATAGAAAACCCAAAATCGCAACCACAATTATTTTCATTGTTCACCTCGTTTCTATATAAATATCAGATGTCTATTTCTTAAGCTTTTCAAGGGCTTTCAGAATATCGCCGTCGCCGACGGAAAGTTCTTTTTTTCCATCCTGCTCAATCATGCAGGACGGTGTAGCGTCAACCTTGTCCTTCTTAAGCAATACACCATATTGATCAAATATCGGCTTTACCTCATAGTTTCTAAACTGAATTTGTTTACTCTTCAATGTTTCTTCCAGTTTCGCAGTATCCGTAATGTTTTGCTTCGCCGCCGTGAACAGAGTATCTCTTACCATCAGGGCAGTATCGATATCCTTTTTCTCCTGCATGGCATAGAGAAAGTATCGCGCATATGTCGACGAGTGTTTGTAAAAGGGTGTGTCGATGAAGGTCAGCGTAATGACATTTCTCTTGACCATATCCGCAAGGATTGGTCCTGCCTTGGCTGACAGGTTTTGACAGGGCGGGCAGAAATAGTCCGCATAGAGCCGCACCTGAATAGGCCCCTTGCCGAATGTAGGCGGCGCCAAATCCTCAGCCGCATATACCGGAGTTACGGAACCATGAAAAACAAAGGGGAAAATCAGAAGCGCCGCCGCCATCATAACAAAACTATCTTTTTCTTCTTCCAATCAAGATTAATGAAAAACTGTACCACAAGAACACCTCCAAAAATGAGACAGTATACACAATAGGTATTGTGCCAGATCTGAAATCCTACAAGATAGATCTCCACGCCAACACCCGCCGAAAGCAGCAGAAGCAGCAACAGGTCTTTCTTGAGAATACTTAAAATAATAACAACGACCATGAAGGCAATGCCGATATATTGAAGACCGATACCGAAGATATCGCCTCTCAGATAGGAACAGGAACCTCCGCAGATACTGTAATAGAACTCGATACCCATGGCAATGAGAGCAAGAACAATAGTGAGAATATACTTCTTCGATTGTATAAAACGGATCATGTCTTTCCTCTCACAATAAGTCCCGTCAAGCGGCTATTTCTTTGAGCCATTCTTCAATTTTTGTTTTTATCGCGTCCCGCACGGCCCTCGTCTGCGCCAGTTTCTCTTCATGAGTACCGGTAAATGACGAGGGGTCCGCGAAGCTCCAGTGGATCTGCGCGGTCAATAAGCCAGGGAAGAGCGGGCACATTTCGGCGCTTGCCGCGTCACAGACAGTGATAACATAGGAATACAGTTCTCCCTTTTTAAAAAGGTCAAAGGCACTCTTTGTTTGGTTCCGGGAAATATCGATGCCTACCTCTTTCATGACATCTACAACGAGAGGATTGAGCGTCCCCGGTTCGAGTCCGGCGCTCATCGCTTCAAACCTGTCTCCCGCAAGGGTGTTCAGGAACGCCTCTGCCATCTGGCTCCGCGCGCTGTTATGGACACAAACAAACAATACCCTTTTCTTATCCGTCATATGATCCTCCTTTTTTTAATCTTTGCATCGTCACATAACAAACCCCTGTTGGGGTCTCCACCGCATAAGGAAAATATTTCTTCTTTGAACCACAGAGAAGATGAACAAGATTAATGAGCACGGGCACTTCAACGAGGGGGCCTATAACGGCGGCAAAGGCCTGACCGGAGTTGATCCCGAATACGGCAACGGCCACCGCAATGGCAAGTTCAAAATTGTTCGAGGCGGCGGTAAAGGAGAGCGTCGCGGCCTGGCCATAATGCGCTCCCGCTTTCGTGCTCATGTAAAAAGATGCAAGGAACATAATGACAAAATAGATGAGGAGCGGGATCGCAATTCGCACCACATCAAGCGGTATCTTCACGATAAATTCGCCCTTAAGGGAAAACATGACAAGGATGGTAAAGAGCAGCGCAATGAGGGTGATGGGGCTGATCTTCGGAATGAACTTCTCGTGGTACCATGTCTTATCCTTCACCTTTATAAGGACAAAGCGGGTAATCACCCCGGCAATAAAGGGGATGCCGAGGTAGATAAAAACACTCTCCGCGATCTGACCGATGGTGATATTGACAACTACCCCCTTGAGTCCCAGCATAGGGGGCAAGACCGTAATAAAGATGTATGCATACACAGAAAAGAAGAGGACCTGAAAGATGGAGTTGAAGGCCACAAGACCGGCGCAGTATTCCGTGTCTCCTTTTGCAAGATCGTTCCAGACAATGACCATGGCAATGCACCGGGCAAGACCGATCATAATGAGACCCACCATATATTCGGGGTAACCTCTCAAAAACACAATGGCGAGAACAAACATGAGGATCGGCCCTACCACCCAGTTCTGAACAAGGGAGAGCAGAAGGACCCTCCAGTTTTTGAATACCTCGCCAAGTTCCTCATATTTGACTTTTGCGAGAGGCGGGTACATCATGAGGATAAGTCCAATGGCAATGGGGATGTTTGTCGTCCCCGACTGAAACTGGTTCCAGAAATCGACCACACCGGGAGAAAGATATCCCCAGACAACACCGATAAACATGGCCAGAAAAATCCAGAGCGTTAGATAACGATCAAGAAAAGAAAGCTTCTTATTGACCTGCTCTATCTCCATTGCTTCTATCCTCCTTTATAGTAGTTTCTTGATATCATCTACGGAGAGTATCTTGCCGACGCTCTTGACCACTCCGTCTACCACAAGACCCGGCGTCATCATCACACCGTAACCCATGATCCTGGCCAAGTCCGTTACCTTTTCAACTTCACAGTCAACACCCTTCTGTTTTACCGCCTCTTCGGCGTTTTTCGCAAGTTTCAAGCAATTCGAACAGCCTGATCCCAGTATTTCAATCTTCATGCTTTTTTCCTCCTTTTTATATCGCTCGAACAACAGGTGCCCCGAACCGTTTCGGGCAACACATCATCTGTTTTATTTTTCAGAAATGTTTCAAGGCGTTTTTTGTCCTCTTCTAAGGTATTATCAGGAATTTTTTCAAGCACCGAAAGCAAGATGAGACGTTTAAAGAGATCGGCATCGTCAATCTTGTAGTGCATCCATTTTCCCTGTTTCCTGCCTTTCAGTAAGGCCGCTTTCTTGAGTACTCTCAGATGAAAGGAAACCTGCGGCTGTATCATGTCGAGCGCAGCGACAACATCACAAACACAGAGCTCACCACCTTCAAGAAGTTTCAGTATCCGCAGCCTTGTTTCATCCGATAGTGCCTTAAACATATTTGTCAGTTCTTTCAAGGTCCCTTCTCCCTACATGATTGCATTAAACAGATATCCCACTGCCATAATAGTAACAGTCATGATGCCCACAAACACCGCAAGAAGTTTTATCTTAAGCACTTTCCTCAATATAATCATTTCAGGCAACGACAGAGCCGTAACTGCCATCATAAAAGCCAGAGCAGTTCCCATGGTAACCCCTTTTTGCATCAGTGCATATACAATAGGGATCACTCCTGCCGCATTGGAGTAAAGGGGCACTCCAAGGAGTACTGCAATGGGCACTGCAAAAATATTGCCCTTCCCCGCATATTTGACAAGAAAATCCTCCGGCACATAACCGTGTATAAAGCCCCCGATGGCAATTGCGATAATCACATAAAACCATATTTTGCCGAGGATCTCTTTCGTATTCGATTTCGCGTAGTCAATGCGTTCCCTAAAGGTCTGCGTCGCCGCTATCTGTCCCTCTCCCATATGTATGTTGTAGACATACTCTTCTACCCACTTCTCCAGTTTCAATTTACCGATGATATAACCACCAATAAGTGCCACTGTTAGACCTGTACCGATATAAATAGCCGTAATCTTCCAGCCAAATAGCCCGAAGAGCAGCACAATTGCCACCTCATTCACCATAGGCGATGAGATGAGAAACGAGAAGGTAACTCCAAGCGGTACACCGCCTTCAACAAAACCTATGAAGAGAGGTACGGCAGAGCAGGAACAGAAAGGAGTCGCAACCCCAAGGAGGGCCGCCAGTATGTTGCCTATAAACTCTTTTTTATGTGATAATATTTTTCTTGTCTTTTCCGGAGGGAAATAACTCCGAACAAAAGAGATGGCAAAAATAATAATGGAAAGAAGTAAGAATATCTTAATTATATCATATATGAAGAATTCCAGCGCACCGGAAAAATGGGTATTGTGAGAGAGTTTCAGGAGATCATAGACGACATATCCGGAAAATGTTTCAAGCATGCTTAACTCCTTTACATATAAATACTATTTTATATGTTAAACATTTTGTCCTGTGCTGTCAAGAAGAAATAACCGCGGTATCGTGGGTATCATGTTGTGTTTTCCAGACGGACCTCATTGTTTATGTTCTGCCACGATCAATACGATACTATTTCAGTAATAATATTGTATTTTTCCTTTATGTCGGGTAATCTTGCAATTGCATCTAAGCCATTGTCAGGCAAGACATCAGATGGGGTTATTAAAA
>CAWAOG010000016.1:0-23091 GCA_963783625.1 uncultured delta proteobacterium
TTATTCATCATCCCTTTCAGCTTCTGCTCATCAAAGGGCATTTCCAGTCCGCCCTTGACGATCTGTTCACCCTGAAGCGTAATGTCCACCTTTGACTGTTCAACGGGTACGCCTGCGTCTCCTGCGGCGCAGATAATGCGGCCCCAGTTCGGGTCACAGCCGAAAAAGGCCGTCTTTGTGAGGGGAGAGATGGCGATCCTGCGGGCTATCTTTTCGGCGATTTCTTTTTTCTTCGCGCCGTTGACGATGATGTGGGCGATCTTCGTGGCGCCTTCACCGTCGCGGACGACCATCATGGCAAGATCTTTCATGACAGAGGATAATTTTTCCTTAAACTGCGTCAAGGCCCTTCAGGTCTTCAGGCCCTTTTTTCGTAAAGAGCATGATCGTATCGTTGGTGCTGCATTCACCATCAACGGTGATCTTTTCAAAACTCTCCCGTGCGGCCTGCCGGAATGTTGTTTTGATTGTATCCGGTGACACAGGATAGTCGGTAAAGACGAAGGCGAGCATTGTGGCGAAGAGAGGATTGATCATCCCGGAGCCTTTCGCGATGCCGACGATGGTATATTCTTTTTTCCCTTTAATCGTTTCTTTAATGAGTTTGTGATGCGTATCGGTGGTCATGATGGCCTTGGCGAAATCTTCTACACGGGTTTCTTTGAGGTTCTTGACGGACATCGGCAGCGCCTGTTTTATGGTATCCACAGGCAGCCTCCTTCCGATAACGCCTGTTGAGGCAAAGAGTATTTCATCGCGGTCTATCTTGAGAAGCTTCGCGAGTTTTTCACTGATATCTGCGAGGTCCGATATGCCTTCTTTTCCCGTGCAGGCATTGGCGCACCCGCTGTTGACGAGGAGCGCCCTCACAGGCGCGCGGTCCAGCTTTTTGTCATAGAGAATGTGGGCGGCCTTTACCTTATTGCTTGTATAGAGGGCGAGGACATTCGTTTCTTCCTGAAAGAAGACAAGCCCCAGATCAAGCCCCGATACCTTGATGCCCGAAGCGATACCTGAGAATTCAATACCCTTTATCATGGTTCACCTCCTGTCTAAAATTGGAACTTTGCTTTTGTGAATATATGAACCGGAGAATGGGCGAAACGTGAACCGAGTTACGAACCTGACTAGAATCTTTATGAATCGAACGGTATTTGTTTTTGTCACCACTTCTCCGTTTCTCCATTCTCCGTCATCTCAGGGTTTTACTTCCCGCAGCATTTCTTGTATTTCTTTCCGCTGCCGCAGGGGCAGGGATCGTTCCTTCCGACTTTTTTGTCCTTCTTCTCCTGCTGTCCTGACAGACTGCCGTCGCCGCCCAGGTTGAAGTTCATCACCGGTTCTTTATATTCGATTTCTTCTTTAGCGGGTTGTACCGCGAAGATTTTCTGTATGGTGTCATATTTTACCCGTTCGAGCATGTCGAGGAAGAGATCAAAACTTTCCCTCTGATATTCCCTGAGAGGGTCTTTTTGCGCATAGCCTCTGAGTCCTATGCCTTCTTTCAAATGGTCAAGGGCGAGGAGGTGTTCTTTCCAGAATGTATCGAGAGAATTGAGCACAAAGAACCGTTCGATTGAGCGCATTTCGTCTTCGCCAAACCTCTTTTCCTTGTTCTCGTAGAAGCCTCTTACGCTTGTCAGGACTTTATCCAGGAGGCCCTCACGGGTCATTTCCTTGATATTGAGAGAACCAAAGTCGCATGTGAAAGAAGAATATTTCATAAGTTCTGTTTTTAAGGGAGGTGATGTCCCATTCCTCGGGATATACCTTTTCCGGGGCGGCGGCATAAACGAGGTCTTCACAGATCTCATCGATCATGTCCTGGACCCGTTCTTTCGCGTCCCCTTCCTCCATGATCTCCCGTCTCATACCGTAAATGGTTTCTCTTTGTTTGTTCATGACGTTGTCATATTCAAGGAGATATTTACGGATTTCAAAGTTATGCCCTTCGACCTTTGTCTGGGCGTTTTCTATTGCTTTCGATATAAAGGGATGTTCAATGGACATGTCTTCCGTCATGCCCAGTTTTGCTAAAAGAGGACCAACCCTGTCAGAGCCATAAATCCTCATGATCTCATCTTCGAGGGAGACATAGAACCGTGAAGAACCGGGGTCTCCCTGTCTGCCGGACCTTCCGCGGAGCTGGTTGTCGATCCGCCTCGATTCGTGCCGTTCTGTGCCGAGGATATGCAAACCGCCGAGGCCGATGACGTGCTGTTTGTCCTTCTCACAGATTTTCCGGGCTTCTTCGAGGGCCTTATTGTATTCTTCCGAATCCTTCTGTCCCTTGCACATATTAAGGGCAAGAAATTCAGGATTTCCGCCGAGGAGGATATCGGTGCCACGGCCTGCCATATTGGTGGATATCGTTACTGCCTTTGATCGGCCTGCCTGCGCGACGACCTCTGCCTCCCGCTCATGATTTTTGGCATTAAGGATGTGGTGCGGCACTCCACGGCGCTTCAACATCTCTGAAACCCGCTCGGATTTGTCGATGGAGAGGGTACCTACGAGTACCGGTTTCCCCGCATTGTAAAGTTCTACTATTTCATTGACGGAGGCCTTGAATTTCTCTTTTTCCGTTCTGTAGACCACGTCGGCGTAATTGTTGCGGATAAGGGGCCTGTTGGTGGGAATGACGAGGACGTCGAGATTATATATTTTTTTGAACTCGACAGCCTCGGTATCGGCTGTGCCTGTCATGCCGGCAAGTTTTTTATACATCCTGAAATAATTCTGAAAGGTGACTGTAGCGAGTGTCTGGTTTTCCCGTTCTATTTTGACATTTTCCTTTGCTTCAAGGGCCTGATGAAGACCTTCACTGAAGCGTCTGCCCGCCATGAGCCGTCCGGTGAACTCATCGACGATGATTACCTGTCCGTCTTTCACGATGTAATCAACGTCTTTCGCGAAAAACTGGTGCGCTTTCAGGGCCTGATTGATGTGATGGAGAAAATCGACATGCTTTGGATCGTAGAGGTTGTCGATATTGATGAGCCGCTCGATCCGGGCAACACCTTCTTCCGTAAGATAGGCGCTCCTTGCCTTCTCGTCGATCATAAAATCTCTTTCTTTCTGGAGCTGATAGATGAGCTTGTTAATCTTGTAATATTTATCCGTCGATTCTTCGGCGGGACCCGATATGATGAGCGGTGTCCGGGCTTCATCGACGAGGATACTGTCAACTTCATCAACGATGGCGTAGTTATATCCACGCTGGACACACTCTTCCAGTGTATAGTGCATATTGTCCCGTAAATAGTCGAAGCCGAATTCATTGTTGGTCCCGTAGGTAATATCAGAACCGTAGGCTTTCTTACGGTCCGCGTTGTCCATATCATTGACAATGGTCCCGACAGAAAGGCCGAGAAAGTTATAGACAGGCCCCATCCATTCGGCGTCCCTTTTCGCGAGATAATCATTGACGGTCACCACGTGGACGCCAAGTCCGCTCAAGGCGTTTAAATATACCGGCAGTGTGGCAACGAGGGTCTTGCCTTCACCGGTTGCCATTTCCGCGATTGTGCCTTCGTGGAGGACGGCGCCGCCGATGAGCTGTGTGTCGAAGTGCCTCATTCCAATCGTCCGTCGTGCCGCTTCACGGGTAACGGCAAATGCCTCGGGAAGGAGGGCGTCGAGTTCTTCTCCCTGGGCTATCCTTTCCTTGAAAGAAGCTGTTTTTGCCCTGAGACCGTCATCGGTAAGGGCCTTCATTTCATCTTCGAGACTGCCTGTGGCCTCGACGATAGGCTGGAGCCGCTTGAGTTCCCTCTCGTTTTTTGTTCCGACAATTTTTTTTATAAGATTACCAATCATGGCAGTGTATGGTATAACACCACGTATTGCCGGCTTTGCAGATTCTTTAACTCGCTCATCAGCAGTACGTGGTGTTTTACTTTAGTATCAGTCTCTTAAAGTTGCAACAATTCTTTCCGGGTGCAGGAGAGCACTCAACGCATCCGTAACATTCTTTACGACAAAATCAGCTTCTTTGAGAATGTCTTTTGAGCAGCCTTCTTCACCGATTACGCCGATGCCGAGCGCCGCTTCTTTCAGCATGAGAACATCGTTGGAACCATTGCCTATGGCAACGATCTTTTCCGGTCCGAGTTCTTTTATGATCTTGGCTTTTTCGGCGCCGCTTCCTTCTTTTCCCACCTTGATGATGCTGAAACCTATGGTGTTGCCTTCGGTGTCGATATTACCGTAGGTATCTGAAGTGATAATAAACACTTTGATGTATCGGGATACCTTTTCCAGCATCTCCTTTACATTTTCCTTTATTTTGCCGTCGAAGGCGCATGTGCCGTTGTAATCAATAACGAGATATTCAATATCAAGATCGCCCCACCCTGGAACGGAAACACTTATCATCGTAACCTCCTGTCAGTATTTAGCTTCTTATTGTAGCATATCTTATAATACATTTGGAACTATAAATTTTACGAAAGGCGTAATAGGGTCATTGAGTCGTTGGGTCGTTGGGTTATAGGGTCATTGAGTTCATTGAGTTACTGGTCATAGAGTTACTTGGGTTCGACTAGAGTTGCACGTAGAGCTTAACCCTATGAGTAAGCCCAATAGACTCAATGACTCATGACCCTGCATTTCCCTTGATTTATTCTCTGGTATGGTTTAAAAATGTCCACATTATTTAAGAGGGGTCGTGAATGAAAGAAAATAAATGGAAGACTGACTGTGTTATCTATGATTGCGATGGCGTCCTTTTTGATTCTCTCGATCAAAATAAAAGGCTCTATAACCATATTGCCCTTTCAATAGGGAGAGCGCCCCTGACCGATGCGGAAGCGCTTTTTTGCCATGCCCATACTCTCAATGAGTCGATCCATCATATTTTCAGCGATGATGAGGTGCAGGAACGGAAAAGGCTTGCATTCTGGAAAAGTGATATAAACTTCATGGATTTCATTGGTTATCTCAAAATGGAACCCCACCTTATCGAGACGCTGAAAACATTGAAAGATAGGGGCATTAAGACTGCCATCAGCACGAACAGGACAACCACCATGGAATATATCATGGAGAAGTTCGACCTTAACCAATATTTCGATATGGTGGTTACAGCCCTTCCCAAAGACGTAAAAAATCCAAAACCCCACCCTGAGAGTGTTGAAAAGATTCTCAAAAAACTCAATGTAAATGGAGAACGTGTGCTCTATGTAGGTGATTCAGATGTAGACTGGAAGACCGCCCGTTCATCGGGGGTTACATTCATTGCCTATAAGAATCTGGATTTAGAAGCCGATGGTTTTATTGGCGACCATCTGGACCTGTTGGCGTTTCTTTCGGATGGGTAGTTTCTTCGGAAACCGGTTTTCTTATTTTCAGGGCCAACGTATATACAGGCCCCGAAATGACATAACCCAGGGTCCCGACGAAAAGGGTGAACTCTGGTTCGATTAATATGATAAAAAGGAGCGCAATGGCGATGAGTGTGGAACCGAATGGTTTTGTCTTGAAATAGGCCATGTCCTTGAAGCTGTAGTAACGGATATTGCTCACCATGAGGAGGGCGAGGGCACCGATGAGAAACGGCACAAGGGCGGAAATGAATGGATTGACCGATCTGAATGTTCCCGGGTATCCAAGCCATTTGTAAAAAAGGACCGTTCCTGCGATTGCCGCAGCAGCAGCCGGTATGGGAAGGCCGAGAAAGCTTTTCTTCTGGACTGTATCAACCTGTATATTAAAACGGGCGAGTCTCATCGCACCACAGGCAACAAAAAGGAAGGCGGCAAGCCATCCGAATCTTCCATAACTTCTCAATGCCCAGGTATAAACAAGAACAGCCGGCGCAACGCCAAAGGCAATCACATCGGCAAGCGAATCATATTCAACGCCGAATTTACTTGTCGAATGGGTAAGCCTGGCAACCCTGCCGTCAAGCATATCAAAGATACAGGAGATAAAGATCGCTATTGCCGCAATATAAAATTGGCGTTCCAATCCAGACGCAACAACAATGGCATAGAAACCGGAGAGGAGGCTGATTGAGGTAAGCAGGTTAGGCAGAATATATATACCCTTGCCTGTTGCCTTCTCTTTTCTTTTCTTCATGTATTTCATTGTGCCCCCTTTTTCATGGCAACAACTGTAAGCCCGGCCTTCACTTTCTCCTGTAATTGTACCACAGGTTCATACATTTTAGGAAAATAAATGTCTACCCTTGATCCGAAGGCAATGATACCAATGGGTTCGCCCTGTTTGACAAGATCGGTTTCCTTGACGTAGGGGATGATCCGGCGTGCCAGAAAACCGGCTATCTGAACGACGAGTATCTTCTCGCCGCTGTGTTCTATGAGGATGTTGTTCCGTTCATTTTCTTTGTCGATATCTTTTTTGAAAGCGACGGCAAATTCGCCTGATACGTGAAGTACCTTTACGATACGTCCTTCACAGGGAGCGCGGTTGACATGCACGTCAAGAGGGGACATGAAAATGCTGATCCTGACACATTCGCCGCCTATAAATTCCGTCTCGGTCATATTTTTGATTTCCGTTACTGTGCCGTCAGCCGGTGAAATAAGGTTTTCCATGCTTACCTGCGTATGCCGCTTTGGATTTCTGAAGAAATAGAGACAGAAGAAGCAGAAAATCAGTACTATGACAGCAAGGATAGTCGTAAAAACAGAAAAGTTAATAAAAAATAAGACCAGTGAAAAAACAAAAGAGGGGATGATAAGTCTCAACCCCTCTTTTGCGATAAACGGTTCTCTCAACTCTTTCTCCCTATCCAGCCCGTTATAGGGTCAGGATTTCCTTTAACGTTCCGGGATCTGCATCGCGGTCGTAGTGCATCTTAGACATCTTCTGCCCCTTTTGTACTATTGTCTTTCACTTTCATTGTTCTTTCACCTCGCGCAATCGCAACAGGCCCGGTCCTTACAAGTTCTTTAATACCGATTGGTCGTATGAGGTTCAAAAAAGCCTTAAGCTTCTCTTCATCTCCGGTGATCATGATGGTGTATGATTTGGGGGACACATCGATGATTTTTCCCCTGAATATCTCCGCCATCCTCAATATTTCTTCCCGTGTTTTATCGTCGGCATGGACCTTGACAAGGACCATTTCTCTCGCGACATAGTCCAATTCCTGAAAATCAACGACCTTTATGACATTTATCAGTTTGTTGAGCTGTTTGAGGATCTGTTCAAGTACGGCATCATTTCCTCTTGTCACAATAGTCATGTTGGAAACCGTCGGATCAAGACTCTCGGCAACGCAGAGGCTTTCAATGTTAAAGCCTCTGCCGCTGAAGAGGCTCGCGATCCGCGCGAGGACGCCAAACTCATTCTCAACAAGCAGTGATATTGTATGTCTCACTCGTTCCTCCTTCTACCAAATAGCTGTTTGAACGGTTCAAGCGGTTTGAACAGTTTAAACTGTTTTACTATACAAGCAGCATCTCTTTCAATGATGCTCCTGCCGGTACCATTGGATAGACACATTCCTCGGGGTTTACGATGACATCGATAAAGGTCATTTTATTATTACGGAAGGCTTCTTTTAACACTTTGTCGACATCTTTTTCCGCGTCCAGTCTGTATCCCACTGCGCCGTATGCTTCTGCCACTTTTACGAAATCAGGGGAGTGGAGTTGTGTCCAGGTATATCTCTTCTCGTAAAAGAGCTCCTGCCATTGACGGACCATTCCAAGAAAACCGTTATTGAGGATCACTACTTTGACAGGCAGGTTATACTGAACAGCCGTTGCCAGTTCCTGAATATTCATCTGGATGCTTCCATCGCCGGCTATGTCAATAACGAGGGATTTCGGAAAAGCCACCTGCGCCCCTATAGCGGCAGGGAACCCGAAACCCATTGTGCCCAGACCGCCGGAAGTCAGCATTGTTCTCGGTTTCAGAAATTTGTAAAACTGGGCTGTCCACATCTGGTTCTGTCCCACTTCTGTGGTGATGATCGCCTTGCCCTTTGTAAGTTCAAATATACGTTCAATCACGTATTGCGGTTTCAGGGTGCTGTTTTTCTGATACGTGAGGGGATAATCCTTTTTCCATTTGTTTATTTTGTCAATCCATTCATCCACTATTTTGTGTTGATGTTTAAACATTTCTTTTTCTTCTTCAGCGAGTTCAAGCATCTTCGCGAGGACATTCTTTGTGTCTCCCACGATTGGTATATCGACCTTGATATTTTTGCTTATTGATGTGGGGTCTATATCAACATGGATGATTTTCGCATGGGGCGCGAACTCGTCTGTTTTTCCCGTGGCCCTGTCATCGAAGCGTGCCCCCATGGCAATGATGAGGTCAGATTCCGTAATAGCCATGTTGGCGGCATACGTGCCGTGCATGCCGAGCATACCGAGAAAAAGCGGGTGATTGCCGGGGACGCCGCCGAGCCCCATTAGGGTATTTGTAACGGGGATTGAAAGTTTTTCCGCGAACCGAAGAAGTTCGCCTGCTGCCCCGGAAGAGATAATCCCGCCGCCGGTATAGAGCACAGGCCGTTTTGAATTCGCCATAAGCCGCATTGCTTTTTTGATCTGCCCGAGATGACCCGTGTATGTAGGCTGATAGCTCCGTATAGTGACTTTATCAGGATACTTGAATTCGGCCATGCTTGCCGATACGTCTTTCGGTATATCGACAAGGACCGGCCCGGGACGGCCCGATCTGGCGATATGGAAAGCCTCTTTAATGATACGGGCGAGGTCTTTCGCGTCCTTCACGAGATAGCTGTGTTTCGTGCAGGGCCTTGTTATGCCTATAATATCAGCTTCCTGAAAGGCATCATTACCGATAAGCGCGGTGTTCACCTGACAGGAGAAGATGACAAGGGGGATAGAATCCATGTATGCCGTTGCTATGCCTGTTACCGTATTTGTCGCGCCGGGGCCCGATGTTACAAGCGATACGCCTACTTTTCCCGATGCGCGGGCATATCCGTCCGACGCGTGGACTGCCGCCTGTTCATGGCGGACAACGATCTGTTGCAGGTCAGCGTTGGTGAGGGCGTCGGTGATATTGAGCGTCGCACCGCCGGGATAACAGAATATTGTTTCAACCCCTTCCGCTTTCAACGATTCGATGAGTATCTGTGCGCCTGTTTTTTTCACTCTTTCTCCTTTACCTCTTGAAGCTTTGCCGCATTATCCATTGTGTCTTTTAAAAAAAGTTTTTTCTTTTTTAATACCCTGATTTCAAGCTCTTCTTCAGCAGTGAGATAGGGTTTTTTCAATAACATCTGTAAACGTCTGTCAAGTAAAGCATGCTGGCTTTTTGCGCGATTATAAATTTCTTCTTTATTTTCAGTATTTTCCATCTGACAATTGACGCATATGGTAATAAAAATATTGAAAAAAGTCAAATAATCCATTAATAATCCTGTTGTTTGCAGCAGGGTATCCGTTGCACTCCTCCCTCGAAGAAAGGGGAAGAAAAGGGGAGGGCAATATCAGAAACTCAAGTGGGAATACTGACTTAAAATATATTATTACTATTTGATAATCAAAGAGATATTGAAAAATGTCAAATATTAGCTTATAAAACTTAGTAATCGATTATCGAGGAGTTTTGATAAGCAAGACAAAGAAACATTATATCCTTGGTTTTTATTCGATAGGGACCATTTTCTCAATCGATGAGCCCATTGTAAGCTGTCGATATTGAGGAGATAAAAAAGAACAAAGATGATATATTGCTCATCGTGGAAGATAAACCGTGAGCATGTCAGGGAAATAATCGGAAGGACCCTTTCAGCCTGAGAGAGGCGGAATATAAAAGGGAAGATTACGCGTTTTATGTGAGGAAACATGGATGACAAACCGTATGTATCTGTCTTAGTGCCGGTTCTCAACGAAGAGGAATCATTACCGGAGCTGCAAAAGAGGCTCCAGGCCACTCTGAATGGTATCGGAAAACCCTATGAGATCATCTATATTAACGATGGAAGCACGGACACGACGGAGGTCCTGCTGGAAAGGTTTCATGCTGATGACAAGAGGGTGAAGGTCATCGAGTTTAACAGAAACTATGGTCAGCATATGGCGCTTTTTTCAGGGTTTGAATTTGCCAAGGGAGAAATCGTCATCACTATCGATGCCGATCTGCAGAACCCTCCCGAGGAAATACCGAAACTTGTCGACAAGGCCGAAGAAGGTTTTGAGGTAGTCGCGACATACAGAAAACAAAGGAAAGACTCTCTGTTCAGAAAGCTCCCTTCCTATATTGTGAACAAGATCACGGCGAAGCTTGTCGGCGTTAAACTCCGGGATTATGGTTGTATGCTCCGGGCATATCGAAGAAATATTATTGATTACATGAATATGTGCCCTGAGTCTTCAAGCTTTATCCCGGCCCTGGCAAACACCTTCGCGAAGAAGATTACCGAGATCGAAGTTGCCCATGAGGAACGTAAAACAGGTACGACCAAATACAGCCTCTTCAAACTCTGGCGCCTGAACTTTGACCTCATGACCAGTTTTTCCCTCTGGCCCATCCAGATGATCAGTACACTCGGCGTTGCCATAGCGGCGCTGGGCCTTCTCTTTGCCATGTTCCTCTTTGCGCGGCGACTTTTCTTAGGGCCTGAGGGCGAAGGGGTCTTCACTCTTTTCGGTATTCTGTTTTTCTTCATCGGCATCCAGATACTTGCCCTCGGTATCATAGGTGAGTACATCGGCAGGATATATCAGGAAGTGAGGAGAAGACCGCGTTTTATCATCAAGAAGGAGCTTATGTGAAGGCCATTGTCTTCGGATACCAGGAGATAGGCTATGTATGCCTCGAAGAACTGCTCGATTTTGGCGTCCAGGTCTCCTGTCTTTTTACCCACGAAGATGATCCCGGTGAAGAGATATGGTTTCATAGGCCCATCACTATAGCGCAAAAACACAATATACCTGTCTATACGCCAACCACTTTGAAGGATGATAAATGGATAGACCTTATTAAAGACGCGGCCCCGGATTTTATCTTTTCTTTCTATTACCGTAACATGATCCCGAAAAGGATACTCGATGTTCCCCGTGTTGTCGCTCTCAATCTCCATGGATCGCTGCTTCCGAAATTCAGGGGCAGAGCGCCGGCAAACTGGGTGCTTGTAGAAGGGGAGAGTCAGACCGGGGTTACACTCCACGAGATGGTGGAGAAACCTGACGCGGGCGATATTATCGCGCAGAAAAAGATTGAAATAGCCTTCGAAGACGATGTATACACTCTGTACATGAAAATGACCGGCGCGGCGCGACAACTGATAAAGGAAACATTGCCGATGCTTGCTGACGGGAATTTTATCAGGACCCCCCAGACAGGTACATCGTCATATTTTGGCGGGCGGAAACCTGAGGACGGACTTATTGTATGGCAGAAGGACGCTCTTTCCCTCTATAACCTGACACGGGCCGTTACCCATCCGTACCCCGGCGCGTTTACATGGCTCGGCGGGAAAAAGTTATTCATCTGGAAGTCACGTCCCGAGGATGACACTGATAATGATGTACCGGGAAAGATTTTGTCATCCCGTCCGCTGAAAGTTGCCACAGGTAAGGGGTCATTGAAGCTTCTCCGCGTGCAATGGGAAGGTCAACAGGAAATGGACGGGGAAGAATTCGCATCACTTCATAGCATAGAAAACGAAATATTAGGAGGCGGCATTTGAAGAAGATACTTGTACTTGGTGTCAATGGATTTATAGGAAACAGTCTTGCTGAAAAGGTATTGAAAGATACGGACTGGGAGCTCTACGGGATGGACCTGAGAGACGATAAGCTTGATTCCTGCCACGGCCATGAGCGCTTTCATTTTGTTGAAGGTGATATCGCTATCAATAAAGAATGGATCGAGTACCATGTTAAAAAATGTGATGTCGTCATGCCCCTCGTTGCTATAGCTACCCCTGCGACTTACGTGAAGGAACCGCTTCGCGTATTCCAGCTCGATTTCGAAGAAAATCTGAACGTTGTCAGGCTCTGCGTCAAATACAAAAAGAGGCTTATTTTTCCCTCAACCTCGGAAGTTTACGGCATGTGTACTGATGAGGAATTTAGCGAAGACACGAGCCCTCTCACGCTCGGTCCTATCAACAAACAGAGATGGATATACAGCGCGTCAAAACAGCTTCTCGACAGGGTCATCTGGGCCTACGGTTTTCAGCAGGGGCTCAAATTCACTCTCTTTCGGCCCTTTAACTGGATTGGCCCCAAACTTGATGAACTGATAACCGATACGGAAAAAGAGGGCAGTTCCCGTGTGGTGACCCAGTTTATCAGCAACCTGCTTCTCGGCGAGCCGATACGTCTTGTTGACGGAGGTATGCAGAAACGGTGTTTTACCTACATTGACGACGGTATCGCCTGTCTCATGAAGATCATCGATAATAAAGACGGGAAATGCGACGGCGAGATATTCAACATCGGCAACCCCAATAATGAGGCCACCGTCAAGGAACTCGCGCAGAAGCTGAAGAAGATGTTTATGGCCCATCCGTCAACGAAGAAGCTCAAAAAGCAGTCAGAGATCGTCGAGGTATTTTCAAAGGATTACTATGGTGAAGGATACCAGGACATTGACCGGAGAGTCCCTTCAGTAGAAAAGGCAAGGAAGCTGCTGGGTTGGAAGCCGAAGGTCGATCTCGATACGGCGCTGAGAAAGACCCTCGAGTTCTATCTCAATACAAACCTGTAATGGCACATAAGACAATTGGTATTGCAGTCCATGTGGACACCTATGAAGGCATGAAAAAGGGTGTCCCGGCTCTGCTTGCCCTTTTTCAGAAATACGGCATCAAGGCCAGCTTTTTTGTGCCTATGGGAAAAGACCATACGGGCTGGACAGTAAAACGGATTTTCAAGAGGAAAGGTTTTTTGAAAAAAACCGGTACCGGCAGGATATGGGCAGAGGCGGTTAGTCCGAAGACGCTCATGTATGGTCTTCTCCTTCCGGGGCCGCAGATAGCGAAAAAAAACAGGGAGCTTCTCCGGCAGATAACAGGAGAAGGACACGAACTTGGCATTCATGGTCATGATCATGTGTACTGGCATGACCGTATTAAGGGTTTTGACCGGAAAAGCACGGAAGATGAGGTTGAAAAACTGTTAACGGTCTACAGGGAACTGACCGGTATTGAAGCCCGTTCCTTCGCGGCGCCGGGATGGATGATAAACCCTCATGTATTGAGATGTTTTCAGGAGAAAGGTCTTGCCTATAGCAGCGATACGAGGAGGGGGACGGCTCTGTTTTACCCGGAGATGGGCGGTGAAAAGTTCCGGGTCCTGCAGATACCGACAACGCTCCCGACGCTCGATGAAGTGATCGGCAGTATCGGAACGGACATACCAAGGCTCGTTGAGCATTATTACAATGCTCTCATGGATGAGCTGAACATCCTCACGGTCCACGCCGAAATCGAGGGCAAACATTGGACCAGTTTTCTCGAAGCATTCATCAAGAAAACTATTGAGGGAGGTTTTCTCTATAGAAGGCTCATCGACATTGCCGAAGAACACACGCACAGCCCTGATGTACCCACATGCTGTATAGAGTATGGTTTTGTAGAAGGCAGGGCAGGGGAAGTCTGTGTGCAGGGAGCATGGGCATAGGGCATAGGGCACTGGAGCATAGCGTAAAACCCGTAAATCGTGAATCGTAAATCGCTAAATCAGTGAAAAACAATCAATACGCCCGGTGAATACAGGCTAGTAATATTCAGAATATTCTCAACGTTCATTGTTCGAGGTTCGATGTTGAGAAGCTTGCCGTTTGTGGTGTTTTTTTCACATCACCATCTTCCATCTTCTCGCTTCCATCTTCGGGTGAGCCTGTTATCTGAGGCTTGCGACCTTGAAACCTGTGACTGCGGTAGACTTGCGCTCTGGCTGATTCCTCCCTTGACAGATTTTTTTTATGTGTTATATAGGCTATTATGGGTTTATAAAATAAAAAGGAGGGTTATTATGGGAAACAGCGTCTACAAAATCATTGAAATTGTCGGTACGAGCACCAAATCATGGGAGGATGCGGCAAAAACCGCGTTGGAGACTACCGCGAAATCACTGGATGATTTGCGGGTGGCTGAAGTCGTGAAGCAGGATGTAACGCTTGAGAACGGTAAAGTGAGTTCTTATCGGGTAAGACTCAATATTTCTTTTAAGTTCCATCCGGGGAAATAACACAATACCGGCTCTGTGATACCCGATTGGTATCGGGTCAAAAGCATGATAAAAAAAGAGGGGACTTTCGGTCCCCTCATTTTTATTAAACAGTTTTACTTTTTAATACATTCCGTCCATTCCGCCCATTCCGCCCGGAGGCATCATAGGCATCTGGCCGCCGCCTGCAGCTTTCGGCTTCTCTGCGATCATACAATCGGTTGTCAGGAGAAGTGAAGCGACGGATGCGGCGTTCTGCAGTGCCGTTCTTGCCACTTTTGTCGGGTCGATGATACCTGCTTTTGTCATGTCATCGACATACTCTTCTTTGCCGGCGTCAAAACCGAAGTTTCCTTTTCCGTTTTTGACTTTTTCGATGATGATCGAGCCATCATGACCGGCATTCGTCGCGATCCAGCGAAGCGGATCTTCGAGGGCTTTCTTGACGATATTAACGCCAAACTGCTGTCCGCCGTCGAGTTTCAGGGCGTCAAGCTTCGGGATACATCTGATGAATGCCACGCCGCCGCCAGGGATAATGCCTTCTTCGACAGCTGCTTTTGTCGCGTTCAATGCATCTTCAACGCGGGCTTTCTTCTCTTTCATCTCTGACTCAGTTGCCGCGCCGACGTTAATAACAGCAACGCCGCCAACCAGTTTCGCCAGTCTTTCCTGAAGTTTTTCCCTGTCGTAATCTGAGGTTGTTTCTTCAATCTGTGCCCTGATCTGTTTCACGCGGGCTTCGATCTCTTTTTTGTTGCCTGCGCCATCAACGATGGTGGTGTTATCTTTGTCGATGGTGACTCTCTTGGCAGAACCAAGATCTTTCACAGTGATTGCTTCCAGCTTAATGCCCAATTCTTCGGAAATCATCTGACCGCCGGTGAGAATGGCGATATCTTCGAGCATTGCTTTTCTTCTGTCGCCAAAACCAGGGGCTTTGACAGCGGCAATTTTCAGGGTGCCTCTCAGTTTATTCACGACGAGTGTCGCAAGGGCTTCACCTTCAACATCCTCTGAGATAATGAGGAGTGTCCTGCCCATCTTCGCTACCTGCTCAAGAATGGGGAGAAGGTCTTTCATGCTGCTGATCTTTTTCTCGTTAATGAGGATGAGTGGTTCCTCAAGCTCGGCTACCATCTTTTCCGGGTTTGTTACAAAATAGGGAGAGAGATATCCTTTGTCAAACTGCATACCTTCGACGATATCCAGATGGGTTTCCATGCTCTTTGCTTCTTCAACGGTGATGACACCTTCCTTGCCGACTTTAGCCATGGCGTCGGCGATGATGTTGCCGATCGTTTCGTCGTTATTGGCTGAAATGGTGCCAACCTGTGCGATCTCTTTCTGATCTTTTGTCGGTTTGGAAAGTTTTTTCAGTTCATCAATAATTACTTCAACGGCCTTGTCGATGCCTCTTTTGAGGTCCATGGGGTTATGACCGGCTGCGACAAGTTTTGCGCCTTCTCTGTAGATGGACTGCGCAAGAACTGTTGCTGTCGTTGTTCCGTCACCTGCAACGTCGCTTGTCTTGCTGGCAACTTCTTTTATTAACTGAGCGCCCATATTTTCGAACTTATCTTCCAGTTCAATCTCTTTTGCAACGGTAACGCCGTCTTTTGTAACGGTGGGAGACCCGAAAGATTTGTCCAGAATGACATTCCGTCCTCTCGGTCCAAGGGTCACTCTCACCGCGTCTGCAAGGGTGTTGACGCCTTTGAGAAGCGATTCCCGTGCAGCCTGATCGTATCTTATTTCTTTTGCCATTATAATTTCCTCCTTCCTTTAATCTACTATGATGCCGAGAACATCGTCTTCTCTGAGAATCAGATGTTCTTCGCCGTCGATTTTAATCTCTGTGCCGGAATACTTGCCGAAGAGTATCTTGTCGCCAGCCTTAACGCTCAGTTTGAGCTTCGTGCCGTTTTCGAGCACTTTGCCGTCGCCTACAGCTATTACTTTGCCTTCCTGTGGTTTTTCTTTGGCGGCGTCGGGGATGATGATGCCTCCCTTGGTCTTTTCTTCCTCCTCGAGTCTCTTAACAAGGATTCTGTCTTGCAATGGTTTTACCTTCATTGTATCACGCTCCTTTCGTAAAATTTATGTATTAGCAATAACGAAACTCTGTTGCTAAAGATAATATAAGGATGTTAATGGCTTTTTGTCAATACCGGTTGTTAAATTTTTAACAATAATTTCATTCCTTCCTTATACCACTTCGAAAAATGTTCATTTTCCTGTTTATTGGTTTTAACGTCGGATTTTATTGAGGAAAAGATGTCATCTTTTTCAATGATAATATCAAATTCCCTTTCCGCCTGTGCAGCGAGCCTCTCCACCATTGTACGGAGAATGCTGTCTGTGTCGCCTTTGCAACGCCATAATTCCCACCATTTATCATAGGTATCTCTGATCTTCTTTTTACTCTCATCATAATAGCTCGCGAGGGATGGGAGCCATTCGTCAAGACGTTTTTTTGATTCCAGGAAGATGTCTTCAACGAAAGGATAGCGCTCGATGGTATCGATCTCGACCCGTATCTTTTTTATAAAACCCTCAATGACGTCCTCTCCGCCGTGCTTTTTTGTGTAAACCTTTGTTTTGAGGGAATTCCAGACCTCGATGACGGGATATGTTTCCATATTTTCTTCGGAGTAGTTTATTGTTTCAATGTTTTCTATAACATATTTTCTGGTGCTCGGGACCCCGTATATGAGCAAACCCAGCAGGTCCGATACGATATGGTAGAGCAGAGACCTGTTCTTCGGCCTCTGTGCCGGAAACATAAAACAGATAAATTCGTTCAGTTCCAGGCCTTCCACAAGATGGTCCTTTTTCGGCTTGTTATGCATGTATTTCATGGCGTCGATTGCAAGGGACAGAGTCGCCATGGAAAGGACCTCTTTCTCATCTTTGATCATAAGCGACACATCAAGTATGTGTCTTCTGGGAAGCATTGAGACCCTCCTTCCTCGGCCGTTCATAACGGTTCAAGCCGTTCAAGCAGTTTAAACCGTTCGCATAGAAGCCACCCCATCTCGCTCAAGAATGAGCTGGAAGTGACCCTGTTCTGTTTAAAGTCTTTAGCTATTCTACTATTCACTCATCAACTATTCACCATTCACTTTCTTGCTTATAAACCTTCCTTCCTTAATTCCTCTATAAGGGTTTTTTGTTTTTCTGTCAATTTTTTCGGTATGTCGACGGTGACTTCTACATATTGGTCAGCGCCTGTATCCGGTACGCCCAGTCCTTTGAGCCGCACCTTTTTAGCGCCCGATGGAATGGTGACCCGTTTCGGGCCGTCAATAGAGGGTACTTCAACAACAGTGCCGAGGAGGGCGTCGGTAAGTTTTATTTCTTTGGTAACAATGAGATCGTTTCCGCTTCTTTTAAAGAACGGATGTTCGCCAACTTTCAGGATAATATAAAGATCGCCCTGTCTTCCTGTTCTGGGATCGACATTGCCCTTTCCCTGAAGTTTCAACTTCTTGCCTGTGGAAATCCCTTTTGGTATTTTGACATTTACTTCTTCAGAACCCTTGTTTGTGGCAAAGGAAATCCTTTTTTCAGCACCGTGGATGGAATCCATGAAGGGGATTTCAAGTTCATAGTTGAGGTCCAGATCTTTCGTGGTATGCTGTTCTCTTGTGATATAGTCTCCGAAATCATAACTCTGCTGGCGTTGTCTGCCGCCTGGCCTGCCGGTTTGTCGGCCCCTCTGACCTCCAAACATGCTGAAGATATCGTTCCCACCGAAGCCAAGGTCCTTGAAGAGATCGCCTATATTGAATCCACTGAAAATATCTTCCTGAGAGTAGCGCTGCTGGAAGCCGCCCATGCCGAACTGGTCGTACTGTTTTTTCTTTTCGGGGTTGCTGAGGACTGCGTAGGCCTCACTAATAAGCTTGAATTTTTCTTCCGCTTCTTTATTACCGGGGTTTTTATCGGGGTGATATTTTTTAGCCAGTTTCCGGTAGGCCTTCTTCATCTCATCGTCTGTGGCAGTCTTCGAAACCCCCAGAAGTTCATAGTAATCCTGTTTTGTTGCCATAATTATTCACCACCTGTTAACGCGATATAGGTACCTTCATCCTGTCCGATGGCATGTGCCACAGCAGGACATTTTACCTTCATAATATATACAACGGGCCGCTCGTTATGAAACCCGGAAATGGTCTCAAAATTCCCCATGCCTTTCGCAATGACCACGGCATCGCTTTCCCATAATGCTTTAACGGTTCCCTTGAGGTCTTCTTTTTTCATGCCGACCTCATCGGTGCCGGTGGAGATGATGCGCCCAGAATGTTTTGTTCAGCCCGAACCTGTCAACGTCCTCCATGCTCAGATCGTTCTGGACAGGCTTTTCCCGGACTGCGTAATATACCTCTTTGCCTTTCTTCTCCAGATGTTCCACGAGGGGCATGTCGAAAATGAAATCACCTATGTTGTCGCCGATCATGAGAACATCTTTTCCTTTAATATAAATCGTATCTTCGATTTTATCCACATTTCCGACAAAATTAAAATTGTTCAGGTCATAATGGCCGTTGATGAAGAAGTCCATGGAGTTGCCGAGGGCGGAGAGCCGGATGCGCCTTCGAAGAGAGTCTGCGAAGCGGTCGCGGATTTCCCGGAAGGCCTTGATGGCTTCCTCGAATTCCTGTGCTTTTATTGACTTGTAGGGGTCGAGGATGCCTGTTTTGTGCTTGATGTGTTTGAGGAGTGTATTCGAAATTGCCGGAGGTGTGGCGTCGGGTGTCCAGAGTTGTTCGATGAGGTGAAAGCACTCCGAGGTAAGGTCTCCGTTGCCGCCGGATAGGGTGACGGTTTTTTCCGCAAGTCCCTTGAGACAGGGCAGACAGCAATCTTGTACGTTCATTGTATGATTATAGGATAAATGGGGGCTGTAAGCAATATTGTTGAGTGTTTGTCTATTCTGGTTTGTTTGAAGAAGGACGACGGCTTGGATTGAAAAGCGCCTATGCGCGTCCTGCCATGTCTTGCGCCCTCGGACATACACCACCCGCGTGATAGTTGGCTGCTCTTTAATCCTGTGGCAGCGGGTGGGTACCCGGCAAACCTACTTTTTCTGATATAACATATGGTCTCTGGTCAGCAAGACACACCAGTCCATCGCATATTCATCTTTCCAACCCAAGCCGTCGTCCGGTCACAGCATTTTGCTCAGCTATCCTGCTGAGCAAAATGGGTTGCTGCGGAGTATTCAATTGACTTGCGCTTCGCTAAGTAGACCTGATTTTTATGCCTTGAATGTGCTTGGCGATGTGTTTCTCCTGGCTGGTTTATCTGCGAAGATTTGCAGTAAAACCAAGAGTTAATTATTTACGATTGAATAGAAATATCAGCGGCGGCTATCAGCCGTCTGCTTTCATTGATTTATTAGAGGATAAATCAATTTTCTTTTGTTTGTTTTTAACAGTTTTTGTGGGCAGAAGAGGCAGCAAGCATCTGAGGGCCTTATTAACAGACTCTGCATCATGAAAATATTTACGCACGTCAGGTTCCAGATAGATAGGAAGATTTATTTCAGCGTCAGATCGGTAAAATTTAGCACGTTCTCCCTTAGAAAAATCATATTCTTTTTTCATATTTCTTCACCCACAAACCAATTTTCCCGCAATCGTCAGCAGATTGCAAGAAGAATATAGTTGATCTAATCGCCAAATGTGGCTTGGGTCTTGACTGCCCCCTCATGAGAAATTTACAGATTGAATAGAAATTAGTTGAATATAATGACTATATTTATTTAAATTAGGTCAGTATGAAGACTTAATTATATAAAGGAATTCCTCGAGTATACCATCTACACGGATGCCTCATTCCGGAGTGATCCAAAAGATAAACCTTGTTTTATTGTTTAGTAATTGATCTTCATTCTGTTTTTTGACATAGAAATGGCACTAAATATGCTACAATAAAAAGACCGGATCATTTGTTCGGGTCGGGAAGGGCGAAAGAAGATTTTCATACATTCAGTCCTTGGGCAGCAGGTAATGAGGCAGCACAAAGGAATTGAATCATAAAAAGGAGGGTTTGTATATGGTAAATCAATTTTAGATGGAAAGAAATTCCTGGCAGTTGATGACGAACCGGATATCCTCGATGTACTCGAAGAGCAGATTCTGGAATCCTGCTCTCATTGTGCAGTTGACAAGGCCACGACGTTTGAGCAGGCCGTAAAGTACCTTGAAGCGCCGGATTACGATATCGTTATTCTTGATATTATGGGTGTCAGAGGTTTTGAGCTTCTTGAAATTGCTGTTAAAAAGAAATTAAAGGTTGTCATGCTCACAGCCCACGCATTAAACCCCGAAGCTCTGCAACGTTCTTATGAAATGAAGGCAAGGGCATATCTGCCGAAAGATAAACTCGGAGAGATAAGTTCATACCTTGAAGACGTCTTAACTCACGACTTCGATCCTGGTTGGAAACGTCTGTATAAAAAATTGCGTGGTTTCTTCGATGAAACATTTGGTGTTGACTGGGAGAAAGAAACAGGCATCAAAGGGACCGGATGGGGCGAATACTAAACCTGAAATTTATCCGGAACCATTCCACAGGAGGATTGCAACGTGTCTGAAGCTAATTGGTATTTTTGTAGACTTTGGAAGTACCTTTATCAAAGTGGCGGCAATGAGGAAATTACTGCCGGATGCAGTTTTAGCTTAGTATATTATTGACGAACTGGAGGCATATATTGTTGCCGTCGCTTGTTGATCAAGGGTGTGGGGCATGAAAAGAACAGGCAGGAAAAAAGAGCGGACTACTGAAGAAATGTTTAAATCTCGTAAGGAATTGACAAAAACAGAAAGACTCGAAACAGCACCGAAGCAGCCCGAGAAAATGCTGCAGGAGAGTGAAAGACAGTATTGGACTCTGCTTGAACACGCTCCATTTCCGGTCCTTATCAGCAGCCTCCGAAACGGGTCATTCCTTTATATCAACCAACAGGCATCGGAATTGCTTAAAGTCCCCATTAAAAATGCTATCAGAAAGTTGAGCAATCTCAACTATTCAAACCCGCGTGACTATGATCTGCTAATAAAGCGGCTCCGTGAGGACGGTTCTGTAAAAGATTACGAGGTATCCCTGAGAGGTTACCGTGATCAAATATTCTGGGTGCTTATCTCGGCGAGCGTAATACAGTTCGATGATAAAGAAGCGGTTTTTGTGACGTTTAATGATGTCACGGAACGGAAACTTGCCGTAGAAGCGCTGAAGCGAAGGGAAGAGCAATTCCGAACTCTCGTTGAAAAATCATCTGAGGTCATTTTTCTCTCGGACGAGAACCGCAATCGGGTGTACGTATCACCGACTGTACAGAATGTGCTTGGTTACACCGTCGAAGAATTCCTTTCAGTTAAGCCGGAAGATTTTACACATCCTGATCACAGACCAACTACAATAGCAAGTAGAGATTGGACTTTCAGGCATCCAGGTGAAACGATAACCTTTGTATCACGGGTCCGTCACAAAGATGGAAGCTGGCGTTGGATTGAGACCTCACTGCGAAATCTTATTAAGGACCCCAATGTTCGCGCCATAGTAACAAATTTTCATGATATAACCGATCGAAAAGAAGCCGAAAAACGACTGGAAATGGAATCGCTCAGGCTTGAAGAGGTAAATACCGCATTGAAAGTTTTACTGCAGCAGAGAGAGAGGGATAGGAACGAACTGGAGGACAAGGTGGTAGGGAATGTGAAAGAACTTGTCTTACCATACATAGATATCTTGAAACAGAGACATTTGGATACACAACAGAGGGCTTATCTGGATGTGCTTGAGACGAATCTGAAAAATATTATTTCTCCTTTTACACAGAAAATGACCTCATTATATATGGATTTTACTCCTGCCGAAGTAAAGATAGCGAATCTTATACGGGACGGTAAAACTGTCAAAGAGATTGCCAATATCTTTGGGTTGTCAGAGACATCCGTCAATACGCACAGACAGCATGTGAGAAACAAACTCGGACTAAGAAACCAGAAGGCCAATCTTCGCACATATCTCATGTCACTCAAATAACAAAAAAAGCAAAAAGTTCATTTGGTTAAATTTCTAACGAAATATTTTGACAGCTTAAGAACCAGTTGGGAAAACGGGAATGCTAATCCTCTGAACGAGACTGAATCGTTACCGATGACGTGCGGTTCTCTTCAAGTATTTCACAGGCTCTATCATAGAGTGTGCGCAAAGATGTTGCCAACTCGTCACGTTGTTCGTTCGACAGAGAAGAGAATATTTTATGCTGTAAAGGCCTCTTAACAACGTGATTATATGCTTCACGTCCCTTATCCGTCATTTCAAAGACTACGCCATTTTTTCTATGAATGTCGCCTGTTTCTTTTAGCAGCCCTGATTTTTCCATTCTTCGCAACAACTCATGAGCTGAGTGACGCTGTCGTAGTATCTGGCGAGCTATGTCATTGGCTTTTGCACTGCCGCCAAGATTTTGAATGACCTGCAAGACAGCTGCCTTGTCGGGATTAAGTCCGTGTGGAGCCAACTCCTTTTGTCTTACCTTACGTATGATATCTCGTGTCCAGCCAATAAGTATCAATAGATCAAGAGTCTTTTTGGCGGCAGGAGAATCATTTGTTGATTTTCGGGCATGTTGACTTTTATTAATCATTGGTTTGTCCCTCGTTTTCTCTTTCCTGTTTACAGGCAATATGTAATCCTCTTTATTGAGTCAATTTTCCCTTAATCAGGTTCGAATTTCAAGAAGAAAAGGTTCTCAGTCTTAATACAAATGTGGAATACTAATGATAAATACTCATCATAACATCATTACATAAGAATTATTGTATCGATAGGCATCTGTGATATAAACATACGCATGAGAACAATTGCAAGAATTATATATAGAGGACGAAAAGGGATAGGATATATTTGATAGCAAAAGAGTAAGGGTATAAAGGAGTTT
>CAWAOG010000017.1:0-38771 GCA_963783625.1 uncultured delta proteobacterium
ATGTGCGTGAAGTGGGGGTGCGCGAGCACCTCGGGGTCCATCTCGGCCGGGTCGATGCCCGTCACGAGCAGGCCCCGCTCGAGCAGCGCGAGGCACGACCCGCCGGGCGAGCTGCCGATCTCGACGCAGCGGTCGCCGGGTTGGATCGGAAGCACAGACCATGCGAGCGGATCAACACACGTATCCTGCCTATGTTCAAGGTGGAGTATACGTCCACCGAACTCCGCTCACAGATCTACCTGGGTTTCGTTAACTGGTTTCTCATGCTGGCCGTCCTCTTTATCATATATCAGTTCAGGGAATCGAGCCGTTTGGCCGCTGCCTATGGCCTTGCTGTTACAGGCGATATGACGTTGACAGGAATTTTCATGACCTGGATCTTCAGCTTGAGACGAGAGTATGGGAAGTCACTGGTTGCTCTTTGTGTAACTTTTATTGTCACGGCGTACCTGTTGGCAACGACCAGCAAGATACCCACCGGTGGCTATTGGTCGCTCGTGATTGCAAGCATACCTTTTGCCTTTATTCTTCTGTTCACGTGGGGGGCAGAGGGTACTTCACCGTAGGCTACGTCCGTTGACCATGGACGTTTTCTTGACCAGTTATAAGAATTATATGAGGCACTCCAAAAGATACCTGGGACTGCGCTCTACCTTTCCCGGGACACCAACAGGATACCCCCCTATATGGTCCATACAATATTTCGGAACCACATCCTTTACGAGGACAATATCATCTTCTCAATAGTGACACGGGATGACCCGTTTGGGGTGACCGGCGAGGTTATTCCTGATGTTGGTCCGGGGCTCCGCAAATTTATGGTCCAGATGGGCTATATGGAAGTCGTCAACATCGAATCCATTTTGAAAAATGCAGGTATCGAGGAAAAGACTATATTTTACGGCCTTGAAGACATCACAACTGATAATCCTTTCTGGAGGTTCTTCTCCATGATAAAGCGGCTGACACGTCCATTTGTCCAGTTTTACAACCTCCCCCCGGCTAAGCTCCACGGCGTAGTTCAGCGTATCGAAATGTAGCCTGTGCCGGGTTTACTGCAATGCGGACGATCACTCAATGACCGCTCTCCGTAAAGAATTGTTCCTCTTTTCAGCCAGCCGAAGCTAGTGCCTGGTGACCTCCTGCGCCATGGGGTAATATCTAAAGAAAACCTATCACTCTTTTTCAGTGTTTTGAAATTTTAGTCCCTGATAGTGGAAAAGTAGGCGAGTCTTTCCACGGCATTTGCGCTCATCAAACCATTTCACGGTACCATTCGGTATCCCTAAAATCTTGCTAAGCACAAGAATTTGAAGCCAGCAGACCATTCCACCCTAGAACCAGTTTCCTCCGTGGATTGCAGGAGGTGTTCATCACTTGCCAGTCTTCGGGTTTACGCACAAATCTTCATAAACCTACTATCACGAATGACGGTTTGCAGGTGAAACGGCTTCAAGGGAGCGAGGAACAGTCTTTACTTTATAGGAACCCTTTCTTCGGCAGTTTGATAAGCACCAGAATAATCAAGAAGCTCCCGTTCAACTTGATCTTGGTAGTTCGTCTTATTTTGAATTCTCAGGTACTCTCTGGACAGGAGTGACATCTTCTCGGAGTGGCATCTGTGGCACTCATTCTGACATTGTGGGTCATTCCCTCTTTTCTCGTCAGAAAGAGCAAAGACCGGCGAAACCAGCACCATACATAAGAAAAGATCGCAAAGCAATGTCAATAGTCTCTTAAGCACAACATTTTCCTCCAGGCCTTTTAGAGAAAACGAATCTTATGATGTCCTCAGCAAGTCCTCATGAGGCATTATAGCATTTCTGAGAAGGCATCGTCATAAGTATTTATTTCGAGCTGTAATGGAGCACAGACGATGATCAATTGAAAACGCAGTTACAGTCAACTATATTTAATTCCCCCTTCCACAAAATACGTTTTACGGCTCAGCATGACAAAAATGATACGAATAAGTTTATGAGCTGTGGCCAGGACTGCTTTCTTATAAGGCAGCCCGTCTTGCTTTCGTTTCTTGAAGTATGTCTTAAACAAATCATTATTGATAATGACCCTCGTCGCCATGAGCCATATTACCCTTCTCAAGTGCCGGTTCCCTCTCTTGCTGATCCTGCTCTTCCCTGCGTATTTTCCCGATTCATAGGTTGAAGGATCAAGCCCGGAGGCGGCGATCAGTTTCTTGTCGTTTTCATAAATCTCTACTGCCCCTCCCATCTCAATCAAAAAGTTCATTGCCGTATTTTCTCCTATCCCCTTCATGGAGCAGAGGATATCAGTGTCCTGTTTCATCCTCTCGTTTAAGGGTTCATGAGCACTTTTGTGGTCTCTTTCATCTGCTCCTCAACATGCATAAGGAGAGACGCTTCCTGTCTGAGGGTAAGTTCTTTTGCGGGACTCGCTACACCGACTGATGATGTGGCGGTATCTATAAGCGCTTTGATGGTGACACGAGGTCTGTTACCTCGGCCCTTGTTAAAAACATCTGCAATGGCCGAGGGTTCGCCCTTCTTATCGCATGTGCAGAGGGATACTCCGTTAAGAGGCGAAGGGTTGCTTTCGTGAAGACTCCGGTTATGTATTCAAGTTCGGGAAATGTGACAGAGAGAATCCTCTTCATGTCGCCCTTAAGCGACGTCATGTGATCGGCAAGCTTTTCTCTTCTCCTGGCAAGGTCTTTAAGCTCACCTATCAGGTCATCAGGGGCCTTAACCGAGAGAGTTTCTTTCTCCTGCATGAGGAACTGGGCAATAGTGAGGGCATCCTTCTTGTCGGTCTTCGTTTTTCTTAAGGAGCGTTTTGAGAATCCATTAATGAGAAGAGGATTGATCACGACCACCCTGTAATCCTGTGCGGCGAGATAAGTAAAGAGCGGGATGTGATATGACGCAGTGGATTCCATACCCACAAGAAAAGATGACTTGTCCTTTGGCAACCGGCCGATGAACTTCTCAAATCCTTCTCGGTTCATAGAACACGTGAGAGCGAATATCTTCTCTCCCTGTTCTTCAATACAACAGGCATCAAACTTCTCTTTCGATACATCGACTCCGACAAAAAAACTCATGACAGACACCTCCTGATGGTAGTATAAAAAAGACAGGTAGTGCCTCCGGCCAATCCTCCTAAGGTAACAAGGGCTCAAAAAAGGCCCAATCAACTTATCATGGCTCCAAGAGGCAGGGGACAGACTGAAATAAGGGTTCGGCGACCCGGGAAGTACTAAGTCCTCCTGCCTTTCTTGGGGCAAATCTTACCTGCTTACAGGATATTTATACAGGAATTAATGGTAGGAGGAAGTACTACTTGCCTCGCCTCCCCCTCCTTCTCTCATGCAGCAACCCAACAATACCAAAGTTTCACGGCCAACGACCCCACAAATGCTGTCTCATGCATTTTCAGAACCCACCCCTATAATAACATCATACGGGAAAAACAAATACATTTCGCAAAAGCCCGCAAACAATCTATTTACAACCCTTCACGACTACAAAACATCAAAATAAGCCTATACTAAACTTTTGAGAAGAATAAACTACATAATTATCGACCCCCTCCAGTATCAAAAACCGTGCCATATTCCCCTCTTAAACCGGGTAAAATAATTCATAACTATATGATATTATTGTGTTTTTTACTTGACAACCTGTCTATAATCGAAGATAATATACTATAACATATGGATATTATTAGAGAATATATCATTTCACAACAAGCGGCATCGGGTCATAATCCCGTAACCGCCAATCCTGTCGGCGGACAGGTTGAAGCCGGAGAGACAACCGGCTATATGCATCGGCTCAAAGCCGACCGTACCCAGCGCGGTAACAGGGCAGCTTAATCGCACCCGAAAGACGGACTGGGGAGCAAAGACCCGAAACGGGCCTTGGAAGCGAGAAGGATGCAACCCTTCGCTTCCATCACGGCAATAGAAATCGGGCAGGTAGTCACCGGATGCGTATCCGGTCTGAAGAGTCCGAAAGGACGAAACTATTTAAACACCCCCTGACGCCCCGGCGGAGAAGCCGGCCAGTGCTGGAACACTGGACAGGGGGTGTAAAAACTATACCACAAAAAACGCTGAAAGGAGAATCGTTATGGTAATACCGAAGAGCAGATACAGCAGCATCAAAGAGTCGAAGGACATCTGCAACCCCAGGGACGTTTATGATGTGTTCAGATCCGTCATCAGTGCCGAACACGAGACGGACCGGGACAAGGAACACTTCTGGGCAATCGGGCTCAATACGAGAAACTGCATCAAATACATCGAGCTGGTGAGCCTGGGCACAGTGAGTGCCTCCCTCGTTCACCCCCGTGAGGTCTTCCGGATGGCCGTGATGTGCGCAGTTTCCAATGTCATTCTCGTACATAACCACCCTTCCGGAAATCCTGAACCATCTGAAGAAGATCTGAGAATTACCTGCCGTCTCATCGATGCTGGAAAAATCATGGGTATCGAGATGATAGACCACGTTGTAATTGGTAATGACGCGGGCGGGTATGTCTCTTTTAAAGAAAAGGGGCTTGTATAAAAACGGCCCGCAAACCAGCAAAGGAGGTGATGGCACGAACCATGAAAGAACGCGGCTCCGGTTGACGGGCAGGAGATGCCCACGGGTGCGAGACCACCCGACCGGAGCCAGATATAAGTGTATCACAAAAAAAACAAAAGGAGAATATCATGAAAACAGTATTAAGAATCGAAGGCAAGGGAACACAAGTTTTTGAAGGAGATTGTTCAGTGAAAGAGGCCATGGAGTTAGCTGGTCTCAATCGCTCCGAATGGAAGATTGAAAAAACAAGGGAATCAGCTTCAAAAGTTGAATATGCCCTTACGATCAAACCCGTCGTTGTTAAAATGCCGCCGGTGGATCTCCATTCAACTCAGCCAACACCTCCGCCCTCACTGCCTCCTCAGGCGGACGAAGAGAGAGCCCAATCAACCACGGAGCAGCCATCCGACTCCATCGCCCCCGCTGCCCCGATGGAATTTACCATCACCATCCCCCGTGATGAACTGCAAGCCGTCCTGCAGGTCATCGTTGATATTATCCCGAAGCAGATGATGCTCCCTGCCCTGTCAACGGTCAAGATCGTCAGCGCAGAGGATAGCGTCGTTCTTTCTGCGACAGACCTTGAGCGATCGTTTTCCGTGTCGATCCCGGCAACCGGGACCCCCGCCGCATTTCTTGTTGATGCCGGACTTCTCGCCCGTGAAGTCAGAGCGCTCCACAAAAACATAGAAGACGTTGTTCTTACCGCTTCCGGCGATATGGTACATATTAATGATCGCTGTGCCCTCCATGTATCAGACGTTGAAGAATTTCCGGAGCTACCCGAAGTCATCGGCACAACAGCTTCCATCAGCAATCTCACAGCGGCCCTGCGCTCTGTGTTACCCGCCGTTAATCTCGATCAGACCAGATACACGCTGACCGGTGTCTATTTTGATTTCCCCCGGGGCAGGATTGTTGCGACAGACGGCATACGGCTCCACATGGAGGACATTGCCGCTATTGACATCCCGGCGTGCCTTGTACCCCGTCCGGCAGCCGTGATGTTGCATAAATATCAGGCGACAGAAATCACCATTTCCGAGAAGCATCTTTCGGCCTCACTTATGGGCGGGACATTCACCGCGCGTTTTATGGAAGGGCAATTCCCTGATTATGTCGGGATTGTAGAGGGTATCAGGAACGAATACACGGCAAAGTTTCAGGCTGATGAATTCCTTGCGCTTGTGCCTGGCGTCCTGCCGGTCTCTGAGTCTTCAGCTATCGATATGACTATTAACGGCAGGATCGACATCGATGCCGAGAGTTCGGCCGGTTCCTACAAATGGCATGTTCCGGCAAGCTCCAACATCGCCGACGGAACGGCAAAGCAGATACGCATCAACTGCAAATTCCTCATGGACGCCATCAAGGCCTATGCCGACAACAAGACCATCACCATGACCTTTCCTGAGACGTATGGAGCCATCACGATCAATGAAAAGGCAGTCATCATGCCCATCAAATCATAAGGAGGGAAGCAATGTCCGCGCCGAAACTCCCTATTGTAATTATTTATCCGAACCCGGACCAGCCGAGGAAAGACTTTGACTTGGCAAAACTCGAAGAGCTTGCCATGTCAATCAGGCAGTACGGGGTCATGGAGCCTATCGTTGTGACACCGAGGGCAGACCGGTATATGATCGTCGGCGGAGAGAGGCGTTACCGCGCCTCTCTCCTTGCGGGCCTCACTGAAATGCCCGTTCATATTATCGAAGCCGATGACGCCCTTGTAGAAGAGATGGCGCTCCTTGAAAATATCCAGCGCCAGGACCTTAACATCATGGAGGAGGCAAAGGCCTTTCAGTCTCTCCTCGATCGTGGATGGTCAAAAGAAGAGCTTGCGCAGAAGATGGGATTCAAGCAGCCCTGGCGTATAGACATGCGCGTGAGCCTTCTGAACCTTGTCCCCGAATATCAGGCCATGACCATCAAGGGAAAACTCAATCACAACGAGGCATACGAGATGAGCCGCCTTGCCCCTGAAAAGCAGGGTGTTGTCCTCAAACAGATCCTTGCCGGGAACCTGAAAACATTTAACAAACTCAGGGCCTTCGTGGACGGTCTCATCGAGCTTGAGCAACAGGAGTCTCTCTTTACCCTTGAGTCAATCAGTGAAGAGGAAAAGAAAAGCATCGACGAATTTGACAGCCTTTTGCGATCTGCCGAGCGATTCATCGCATCGGCAAACAAGGACCGGTTGGTCCATCTGAGGAAGGCGGTCTTTCATTCATCGGTCACGCCGGAGCGTCTCGATCTGATCATTCAGCAGTTCATGAAGCTCAGAAAGATTATTCATGCCGGGTCAGGCGTTAAGGATGCCGCCCGGGCGGTAGCGTAGAAAAAGTGTTTGAACGCTGCCTGTCCTCGCTTGACGGGGATAAGCGGGGGCGTCTTCACGCCCCCATATTTTAAAGGAGGATTCACTATGGGTTATCACCCGATTAAAACACAGAAAGGATATGATTTTTTCGAGGTATCGTCCGCATTTCAGAAGGCGATCCGCAGGGGCGATGAAGATGTCGCCCTTTACTTCGCCACCGAGCTGGAGAAATCCAATTTCGGCGAATACGCATGGAAGCGCATGAGGATTATCACCTCTGAGGACGTGGGCCTGGCGGAACCAATGATGCCGGCAAATATCATGGCCCTCTATGATATGTATTGTCAGCAGAAAAAGAAGAAGGATGACCAATCAGGTTCCGAGGCGCTCTTTCTGATTCATGCTGTATTGCTTCTCTGCCGTGCTCGCAAGAGCCGCCTTGTCGATTGGGCCATTATCGCCTTGTGGGAGGAACATGCCTCACGGCACATGGATATACCCGACTGGGCCTTCGACAAACACAACGCGAAAGGCCGGTCCATGGGACGGGGCCTGGACCATTTCTATGAGGAAGGGACGCGGCTTGAAAACCACACCCCCGTGACACGGGAGGAAGAGTTCAAGGCCAGGGCATACGAGGCACAGAAGCACCCCAAGCCTCCCATTGAAAGCCCTCTCCTGGAGGGGCCGAAACAAACGCGCCTTTGGTCGATATTGTTCGGGTGGTTGCTATGAAGCCCTCGGCGAAGTCACCAGTGGACAGGTCCCCACCACCGGAATTGCCCGGCATCAACGGACCCATGAAGTGGAACGATTTTGAAGCAGCCCTCACTGTTGCCGGTTTCAGATTTTATTGGCAACGGTACGACAATTTTCCCGATACGCTGCACATCTCAAACGCCCTGCCCTCTCCCGATTATCCGGCCATAGAAACGGATTATGCTACAGATATAAGCGAGCGCTGCGCCACGCGTGACCTCGCTGCTTCCAAGCGGGAAGTTGCAGATCGTGGCCGCGAAATCCTCGCCCGCCTGGAGGCTAAGCGGGAGCGCATTGGAAAGGTCTTGCCCATTGCCCGTCTGTTTGTCCCTGGAGAGGACCTTCCGTCTTATGAACGGAAGAAGATCACTATCTATCCTGGTTATATCGCCATTACGCATTATGGCGAGGAAGTGCGGGTCTCCGACGATCTGGAGGTAGAGGTCCGCTTCGAAGTCCGCGAGCACAACGCCACAATCGGCGATCTCGAAGCGATCATCGAAAAGATGAAACGGTTACGGACGGAATATGAACATGTGTTGGAACCCTTTCGGTTCTAAACCACCCTAGCCCCTCGATTGAGGGGCTTTTTTATGCCGTTTTTTGTGTTAATGATTAAACACTGCGAAAGAAAGGGTTCATCAGGGAGATCATGTTAAGAAGGTTAGGCCCGCCCTGGCTTGCCCCATTTACGATTCCCGATTCACTGTCTTTAATCCTTGCATTCCTTCTTTGTGTTTGATACCATTAGGAAAAGTAATCTTGGAGATGGGGGAAAGATGAAGACAGAACTGCTAATTCATAACCTCACCCTTGCTGTCAAAATCTATCCCACCCGAACGCAGGGCGCAATAATTGGCATAATGGGTATTCAGTATGAGTTTTAATGAAAATACAAGAGTGAAAATTCCTGCAATTCTGCATTTGTGCAGATTAGGATACAATTATATATCGCTTACCAATGCAAAACGAGATGAAACCACAAATATTTTCACTGATGTTTTTTCAGAAAGCATCAAACAGATCAATAAAGATCAAGACCTGGATGAAATTGATATAAAGCGTTTATTGGAAGATATTTCCCTGGCTTTAGATAATGAAGACTTGGGCGAAGCATTTTATAAAATGCTCACTGCAAGTTCAGGCATTAAACTAATTGATTTTAAAGATTTCAACAACAACACTTTTCATGTTGTAACTGAACTTACTTACAAAAATGGCGATGATGAGTTTCAGACCGGACATTACACTTCTTATAAATGGAATGCCGCTTGCGTTTATTGAGGTAAAAAAGCCAAATAATCAAGAAGGCATATTGGCAGAAAGAGATCGAATAAATATCCGTTTCAAGAACAAGAAATTTAGAAAATTTATCAACATTTCACAACTGCTGGTTTTTTCCAACAATATGGAGTACGACCATGAATCTATAGAACCTATTCAAGGTGCATTTTATTCTTCCACTTCTTATTAATGAAGCAAATTTCAATTGTTTCAGAGAGGAAGAAACATTTGAATCTGTCAACCCTGCTAAAGCCGGAAGATGATGAAATAGAAAACTTTGTACTAAAGGACAATAACCTTTCTGCAATAAAATATTCTCCAGAATTTATAACCAATAAAGATCCCAATACACCAACAAACGAATATTGACTCACTGTTTTGCAAAGAACGATTTGCAGATGCTGCTTAAATACAGCATTGCTTATGTGCAGGGAAACAAATGGTCTTGAAAAGCACATAATGCGATACCCGCAATTATTCGCCACAAAAGCAATTGAGCAAAAAATTGAAAGCGGTATTAAAAAAGGAATCATCTGGCATACTCAAGGAAGTGGTAAAACGGCACTTTCATATTACAATGTTCAATTACTTAACGGATTATTTCCAGCAAAAGGGAATTATTCCTAAATTTTATTTTATTGTTGACCGCATTGACCTGATGAATCAGGCTAAAACGGAATTTGCCAGTAAGAGGTTTAACTGTTCACACTGTAAATTCAAAAGAAGAATTGCTTAAGAATTTCAGATTGAGACAAGCAATTCATAACTTTCTGGCAAACGGGAAATTACAGTTGTTAATATCCAGAAATTTAAAGATGATACCGATGTGCTTCAGGCCAATGATTATGACATAAACATTCAAAGGGTTTATTTCCTCGATGAAGTTCACCGGAGCTATAATCCGACAGGAAGTTTTTTAGCCAACCTGTTTAATTCCGACAGAAACGCAATTCTTATTGGATTAACTGGAACTCCATTGATTTGTAACTGACAGGAGATCGCGGGATACCTTTGGCGATTATATCCATAAATATTATTACAATGCTTCTATTGCGGATGGCTATACTTTGCGGCTGATACGGGAAGGAATAGAAACAAATTATAAGATTCAACTTGAACAGGCATTGAAAGAGGTTGAGATTCTTAAAGGCGATGTGGATAAACGCATCATATATGCCCATGAAAGATTTGCCGAACCCATGCTTGATTACATCATTCAGGATTTTATAAAAAGCAGAATACGCTTTGGAGACCATACCATTGGCGGCATGGTGGTTTGCGACAGCGCAGAACAGGCAGAAAATTGTTTGAAATCTTTATCAGCAAATACAATCCTGAACAAAAAACAATTGAAGAAGTATCTACCGAATATCTTAAAGTTGCTGAACCGGTTGTTGAATATGGAACTTATCAGAAAGATCAACAAAGAAACTTAACCGCATCTTTGATATTACATGATGTCGGATCAAAAGATGACCGCAAACAGGAAGTGGAAGATTTTAAAGATGGTAAAATTGATTTGCTGTTTGTTTACAATATGCTGCTTACTGGTTTTGATGCCAAGAGACTTAAAAAATTATACATCGGTCGTGTTATCAAAGACCACAATTTGCTTCAAACGCTTACCACGGGTTAATCGCCCCTATAAAAAATTCAGATATGGTTTTGTTGTTGATTTTGCAGACATCCGCAAAGAATTTGATGCAACCAACAAAGCATATTTTGAAGAATTGCAGGCAGAACTTGGCGATGAAATGAAAACCTATTCCAATCTTTTCAAATCAAAGGAAGAGATTGAAGAAGAAATCACGTGATATAAAAGAAAAACTGTTTCATTATGATTTGAATAATGCGGAAATATTCTCCCAGCAAATAAGCCAGATAGAAGACCGGAAAACAGTTTTGGAAATTAAAAAAGCATTGGAGAATGCGAAAAACCTTTACAACATTATTCGACTGTATGGGCATTTTGAATTGTTGGAAAAAGTTGATTTTAAAAAACTGAATCAGCTTTACAATGAAACTGCCCGTCACTGGAATTGTTGAATCTTAAAGAATCTGTTCAGAACAATGTTGATACAACCAATCTGCTTAATGTCGCATTGGAAAATGTGCTTTTCATGTTCCGCAAGGTTTCAGAAGAAGAAATGATTATTGCCGACCAGCTAAAAGATATTCTCCGTAAAACAAGAGAGGCATTGGGTGGTAATTTTGACCAGAAAGACCCGGAGTTTATTTCTTTATATGATGAGCTAAAACGACTTTTTGAAAAAAAGAATCTTGATGAAATATCACAGGAAGAAATGAAACAGAACATTGGTTCTTTACAGAAGATATTTGATAAAGTAACTGAGCTAAACCGCAAGAACAACCTGCTGAAAGCCAAATATGAAAATGATGCAAAATATGCCCGGATACATAAACGCATTTTGGAAAAAGGAACTATCACAAAAAGAGAAAGCGCAATTTGCGAAACACTGATGGACATAAAAAAACAGACCGATGACAAAGTATTGATAAACACAAAATTGCTTGAAAATGAAAGCTATTTTAACAATTTGCTGATGCCGATGGTGATTGACGGCTTTGATAAAGCTAAAATTGAACTTGAACCTGAATCTGCCAAATTCATCAATACCTGTGTAGTAAAAGAATACATGAACGAATATCAAGGAGTATACTGCATGGTAACACAAGATTTTACAGCAAAAACAAAAGAACTGATTGATAACCTAAAAGGTGTTTGTGCCTCTTACGGTTTAGGAAACGATGGCAATGAATTTAAAATCATTACCCAGGTTTTCTTTACAAATTCATGAATGATAAGTTTGGTTATGAAGTAAAACAACTTGAGCCCAAACTTAAAAACGCTGCAAATTGGGAACAGGAGATAGCAAAATATTCAGACAAACAATACGAAATGCTGCTTCTGAGAATGAGCCCGGACAGTGCAAAACTTAAAAGGGAGCATTTTCTATCCAATCTGCACAACAACAGAACAAGGAAGCAATTCGCCAAATTCTTTGATGATACCTTGCGTGACATAGCAATTTTTAACAATGAGATATTTTCTGTAAAAACCGGAACAGGCGCAAAAATTACACTGTTTGATGAACTGAGTAATTACATCACAGACAGCTCACAAGCGTGACAATTTCTGCAGCGCCATGATCAACCAGTTGGTGAATTTCAGTTTTGAGAAAATCTTCCATCAGAAATTCGACTTTTTCTCTACCATTTTTGAGTACCTGATTAAGGATTACAACAAAGACGGCGGCGGTAAATATGCTGAATATTACACCCCTCATGCCGTTGCAAAAATCATGGCTTCGATTTTGGTAGATAAGCCGGTGAGCAATGTTACCTGTTATGACCCGGCGGCTGGTTCCGGCACATTGTTAATGAATCTTGCCCATGCCATCGGCGAAGACCGCTGTACAATCTATTCTCAGGATATTTCGCAAAAGTCATCAAGCATGTTGCGGTTGAATCTGATCTTGAATAATCTGGTTCATTCCATTCAGAATATTATTCAGGGCAATACCCTGCTTACACCTTACCATAAAGTCGGCGATAAGCTGATGACCTTTGATTACATTGTCTCCAATCCGCCATTCAAACTGGATTTCAGCGATTACCGTGATGACTTGGACACCAAACAAAATCACAATCGTTTTTTTGCAGGAATTCCCAAAGTACCCCAAAAAGATAAAGATAAAATGGCTATCTATCTGCTCTTTATCCAGCACATTATGTTTTCGCTTTCTGCCAAAGGAAAAGCTGCAATTGTTGTTCCAACCGGATTTATTACAGCGCAAAGCGGTATTGAAAAGAAAATACGGGAAAAACTGGTAGAAGAAAAAATGCTTCGCGGCGTGGTATCTATGCCGAGCAATATTTTTGCCACTACCGGCACCAATGTTTCGGTTTTGTTTTTGGATAAGGCCAATACCAAAGGCGATATTGTCTTGATGGATGCTTCTAAACTTGGGAACAACCGTAAAAGAAGGCAAAAACCAGAAAACATTACTTTCACCTGAAGAAGAAGACTTAATTATTAAAACATTTCAATGACCACAAAGCTGTGGAAGATTTTACCGTGGTGGTTTCTTATGAGCAGATTAAAGAGAAGAATTACTCCTTGAGCGCAGGGCAGTATTTTGATGTGAAGATTGAATATACGGATATTACACCGGAAGAGTTTGAAGAAAAGATGAATGGATATAAAACAAATCTTGATAAACTATTTGGAGAATCAAAAGAATTGGAAAAGGAGATACAGAAGCAGTTGGCGGGGTTGAAGTATGAATAAATCACTGAAACTCCGGAAGGTGGTGGACTATTCAGAAGAGCGTATTAATGCCAATAAAGTATCCCTTGAAAACTTTATCACAGTTGACAATATGCTTTCAAATAAGTGTGGTATTACCATAGCAGCAAATATGCCTCCGCAAGGGAGTACCCTACCTAAGTATAATAAGGATAATATTTTGGTGGGTAATATTCGTCCGTATTTAAAAAAAATATGGTTTGCTAACAGAGAAGGTGGTGCTGCTGCTGACGTACTAATCTTTATTGTAAAACCTGAATTTCATCCAAAATTTGTTTTTTATGCAATGTTTCGCGATGATTTTTTTATTCACATGATGCATGGAAAAAAAGGAACTAAAATGCCCCGAGGTGATAAAAATCATATTCTTGATTTTCTTATCCCAGATGCTGAATATCCTGCACAACAAAAAATTGCCGCCGTTCTCTCCGCACTAGATGCTAAAATCGAACTCAACAACCGGATTAATACCGGGCTGGAGGCAATGGCAAAAACACTTTACAACTACTGGTTCGTGCAGTTTGACTTCCCCGATAGAAACGGTAAGCCCTACAAATCCAGTGGCGGAAAAATGGTCTGGAATAAGGAGTTGAAACGGAAGATTCCGGAGGGGTGGGAAGTGAAAAACACGGCAGAGATTGCGACAACATCTTCTGGGGGAACACCGCTTTCCTCAAAAGAAGAATATTATGTAAATGGAACTATTCCTTGGATTAATAGTGGCGAACTTAACAATCCTTTTGTGATTAGCACGTCGAATTACATCACAAAAGCTGGTTTGCAAAATTCAAGTGCCAAGATATTTCCTGTGAATACAATACTCGTTGCAATTTACGGTGCAACATCAGGTAAGGTGAGCTTATTGAAAATAGAAGCTTGCACAAATCAGGCAGTCTGTGGGATAATTTCAAAGTCACAAATATTTACAAATCTAATTAGATACGTTTTTGATAGTCTCTACAATCACATGATAATGCTCAGTTCTGGTTCAGCCAGAGATAACTTGTCTCAAGATATTATTAAGAATGTAAAACTTACTTTACCAGATGAGCTACTCTTGGAAAAATTTAACAAAATAGTCAATCCGGTATTAGAAACCGTTGTCCATAATTACAAAGAAAACCAGCAGCTATCAACATTCCGCGACTGGCTCCTCCCTATGCTCATGAACGGCCAGGTGAAGGTGAAATGATGGAAAAGAAGCCCAACAACCAGTTCAGCTGATAAACGGGACATGGCCCGTCCCCGACGAAACTCAAGTTTCTGCTAACAGGAGGATTAGGTGATACAGCGATTCGAAGGTAAAGGTGGAAAACGGCTACGCATTGAGGCATTAGTCAATCAAAAGATTGTGGCCGGCAACCGTGAGTTAGCGGAGGCTCTTGATGGTTGTATTGAGCTTAGAGCGGTCCGACCAGGGGAGTTGCTCATTGAACAAGGAGCAAGCAACAACGACGTCTTCCTGATCTTGGCGGGTGCCTTCGATATCGTCGTCAACGGTCGTGTTGTCGGACGACGCGTGGCAAACGATCACATTGGCGAAATGGCTGCCATAGAACCGACGCAGAGGAGAGCAGCCAGTGTAATTGTCTCAGAGGAGGGCGTGGTCGCAACCCTGCCAGAGGCCGACTTGGCAAAGTTGGGTAGCCATTACCCTGAGATTTACCGCAGCATTGCAAGGGAACTTTCCCGAAGGCTTATGCAGCGAAATGTGCTTGTCAACGCGACACGCGACAAAATCCGAGTTTTCATTATTTCATCGGTAGAAGCACTTGACGTGGCGCGCACCGTCCAGAACGCGTTTGCTCACGATCCTTTTACTACTGTCATATGGACAGACGGCGTTTTCAAGATCTCACACTATACTGTGCAGAGCCTAGAGGATGAGCTGGATAACTCTGACTTCGCTATCGCGATTGCGCATGCGGACGACATGACAGAATTCAGAGGCAAGGCATGGCCAACGCCTCGGGACAACGTTGTCTTCGAACTTGGACTATTCATGGGGCGTCTCGGCAAAGCCCGTGCGATCCTCATGGAGCCTCGGGATGAAGGAGTCAAACTCCCAAGTGACCTTGCAGGTATCACTACAATCCCGTATCGTTTCGAAAAAGGAAAAGATGCCTCGTCCATGATGGGACCTGCCTGCAACGCATTAAGGGATCATATCCTGTGTCTTGGACCCAACAATTAGTCTCACAGGGCAACAATCAGACGAGTGGGGAGGTAAGATGGGATTGAGTGATGACCTGACCGCTGAAGTTAAAGCGGCTTTTGTAACATCATGGGAAGTACAAGCTTCAACCAGTCCGCCTGCACCAGAGGATCTGCGTCTCAATGCGAATCATGCGAAAGATCTTGAGACAGCAACTGTTCTTTACGCCGATCTTGATGGATCTACCAAAATGGTTGACAACTATGACTGGTCTTTCAGCGCAGAGGTCTACAAGACATACCTGCGATGTGCATCGCAAATAATACGGGCTGAAAGTGGCGTTATCACAGCCTATGACGGTGATCGGGTTATGGCAGTTTTCACAGGAGGTTCGAAGAACACCTCTGCTGTTCGTTGTGCCCTCAAGATCAACTATGCTGTGTGCAATATCATCCGACCGGCCTTGAAGGCACATTACCCATCTAAGAACTTTACGTTAAAGCACGTGGTTGGTATTGACACGAGTCGACTGCGCACTGCTCGCATTGGTGTTCGTGGTGATAATGACCTAGTCTGGGTTGGCAGAGCGGCGAACTACGCAGCCAAGCTGACCTCTCTGGCCGACAAAGCCACCTGGATTACTCAAGCAGTGTACGACCAGATGCATAAAAGTGTCAAAATATCCAATGGCACTAATATGTGGGAGGCTCGACTGTGGACCCCCATGAATAACTTATTCATCTACTGTTCATCGTATTGGTGGACAATTTCATAATGAATACAGCAGCATGGTTGTTGGATGGCCGTCAAAGATGTCCATAAAATTATAAGTAACGTATTGACGGTATATGAAATAACCAACAAAACCCGCCGTTTCGTGACCGTACCGGTCAAGTCATCCCCCCGACTGAAACGGCGGGACTTTATTTCTTAAGGCACCCACAGGATATAAGCCTTTGTCCGCACTTGGGGTATCGCTTCATATAGTACCCTTCGTGTTGGATACGGCCTTTTCCCTCCGAAAGTCTAAAATAATGCAATGATCTGCCAGATGATTTCACGGTCTTCTGTTATGCGTATTGCATGGCAGAGATCACCGCAGAGAATGTAAAAGCCGCCCTTGATTCCGTTGAGCTGGTCCAGTATCGGACGTTGTTAAGAAAACTTGACAACGGGGGGATATTCACATCTAACGAACAGAACAAATACATCGCCTACAAGAAAAAGATAGATACCCATCTGGCCGGAGGACAAGAAACACCGCCCTCCCCTGAACCTGAAGAGCTTGGTATCCCCGAACATCTCCGCGTGAAGCGGCGATATACCATGAGCCCGGAAGCGCTGGAGCAGCGCAAAAATGCGGGAAACTCGCCCAACAAGCCCGCGGCCATGAAGGGGAACCGGAACGGCTGGAAGAATGGCCGGTATACTGATAATTTCATCAACAAACTGAAGCCCTGCAAATCTACCTGCCCGCAATATCCTTGTTCGCTGGTGTCGGAAGGTGATGTCGAGCCCGGTGATGATTGCCTTGATAAGGTTGAGATCGTCCAGTTCTTCCGGGCCGTCCATGACGCTATTAAAGACAAGAAGTATGACGATTTTAATGAGCTTGCCGCGCTCCAGATCGGCAATACTTTTGTTGTTGTGGACCGGCTCATCGAGGATATTCTCCGCGACGGCACCGTAGTGAAACGCGAGAAATATAGCGCTCAGGGCGATCTCATCATTGAATACGTGACACACCCGTCACTACTCGCCCTGCCAAAACTGATCGCTGATCTGGGCATGAACCCTGCTGAATTCCTCATTACACCGCGGGCGAAATCCCGCGCTGACGATGAGAAGGAAGCGGGGAAGACCATTGGCGATGCCATGACAGCGGCGGCAAAGGCGCTCTCCAAGCTCGGAGCGAAGAAGAACTGATATGCAATCGTCCGCATGCGCCACAGTCGATGACCAACTACCTGCCCGTGTTCCCCCGCCCATAGACCCTATCAGGTTTTCCGACCTCAAAAAGGGCATTATCGTGCCGAAAGAGTATTTTGAGCCCTGGCTGGAACGCTTTGACTGGACATGGCATCAGCTTGCCCGTAACGAGTTGCCTCCTCCTTTCGAGAACCTTCAGGTGTTTCAGGACGCCTGTATCTGCTCCGACCCCTTGCTCTGGTGTACCGCATACCTGAGAGAGCCGGAAGACCCCGACCATGAAGAACCCTACGGCTTCTGGGATTATCAGGTTGAATCTTTGCGGTATCGGGGCAACGCGGTACATAAGGACGCCGCCGAAGTGGGCAAGACACGGGAGATCGTCGCGCTCGGTCTCTATCTCGCTTTTACGACGCCCAACGGCTCGGCCCTCATCGGCGCCCCTCAGCAGACACACCTTGAGGAGATCATCGAGGGCATGGACGATCAACTGAACTGGAACCCGGAATTAGGTGATTTCCGGTGGCATCGGCGCATCAAGGAGGGCTGGCGCAAACATCCCCATCATGCCTTTTACTTCAGAAATAGTTTCAAGATCGACTTTCGACCGTCAGGCCATGACGGAGAGGCGTATCGTGGTGTCCACGCCCGGACATTTGCTTTCAAGGATGAGGCCGCGAAAGACAAGAACCCCATGCAATGGTCTGAATTCTGGCGCGCCCTGAAGCCTGGTTGTATTGCCCGTATCTATTCCGTGCCCGATGGAGACCGCTCTTGTGAATTTTACAAGCTGGGGGTTCGGGCGGCGATGAACACGGCGAAGACCGGTCTGTTACGTCCCACGTCCCAGCGAGTGGAACGAGCGGACGTCCCACGTCCCACGGGTACTACAGAGGAGGAGAACCTTGAATCCTTTAAGGATGTTTCGCGCTATGTCAGAGATCTTAAATTCAGATTGTTCCAATGGGGCAAAAACCTTATGCCCGACCCCTACTGGAATGATGAGAGAAAACGCTTCTACGCCGAACAGTACGGTGGAGAGGATTCTCCGGGATACAAGCATAATGTCCTCGGAGAGGACGGCGATCCGGAACATACTGTCTTCCCGTGGCACCAGTTCAGATATTGCGTAAAGGACATCCCGGAATATCGCTGCATAAAGGTCCTTGTCGATGCCGCTAACAACGACGTTATTGTGCGCGGTTACCGATGCAATTATATCGTCAATGATAATGGTCCGGTACCGCAGGTAGAATATTTGCTTGACAGGGCATACAACTTGTCAACATTTTTCGATTTCGATACCGATGGACAATCTGAATTTACCCGGCTCATAAAGAGCTTCTTTATCGCTGTTCCCGGATTAAAACGAGGTGGTGGTGACCTCGGCTTCAGCGACGACGAGACGGAGATCGGTATTAAGTCGATTATCGGCAAGCGTGAGCGTCTTGTCGGCCGTCTCTATCTGAAACATGTCACCTATGACCAGCAGTGCCAGGCGCTCAATGCCCTCGATGATCTCTACGGCCCCGCAGAATCTCTTATCTGGGGGACAGACTTCGGCAACGCAGGCAGTGCCGTTGCCCATGACCTGCAAGGTCTCGCTATTTACAAGCACAAGCATTATGACGACCGCCTCAAAGGCTTCATGTTTGAAAGCACGACGGACAATGTGAGTGAGGACGGCGAGGAGATCACCGACGCGAAGACAGGAAAGCCGGCAAAGATCACGCTCAAGGAGCTGGCCACAGACCTGCTCGTCAAGAAGATGCAGCGCCAGGAGCTGGAGTATCCGCCTGACCCTGATATTGTCCTCTATTATACGAACCATACCGTGAGGACCGGCGGCAAGCACCGCATCTACAAGAAAGAAGATGACCATTTGATCGATATGGACAGGGCCCAGATACTTGCGAAAGTGTTGGCAGCGGATATGGAGGATCTTTTGCCGCGTTTAAACGGTTCAAACCGTTGAAGACGGAGGATATGATGAACATACTCGGATATGATATACACTTTTCAAAAGCGCAGAAAGCAGTAAAAGGCGCAACCGGCATCCGGGGGATGGGAGCTTCGCCCCACGGACGGCCAGGGACCATATACGACATACTTTGCCAACTACATCGCCCGCAAGGTAGAGCCGACTTTTTATGAATTCCTGCGTGAGGCGATCCCGATCATCGACGCCGCCATTAAACGGCTTGTTGTCCTCGATGGACATATTGTCGTTACCGGGGATAACGAGGCCCTTGTCGATGAGATACAGGAATGGATCTATAACGTGCCCGTCAACGACATGCAGAAGGGGTTGCAGGCATTCCATCAGAACTTTTCCAACGAGGCCTTTGAACAAGGCTTCGCTTTCGGTGAGTTTGTCACCGACAGGAAGCGCACCGATATTGTCAGTCTGCGGGTGGCCGATTCTAAGTTCATTAAATTCAAACGCTCCGGGACGGGGCTTGCTATCTACCAGCGGGCGGACAATGATCATGACTGGCGCCTTCTCAATCCGACGAACCTGCTCTATTTCTCCATCGACAACGAGAACCAGAACCCTTACGGCGTGCCGCTCATGCGCTCCTGTGAATTTGTCGCGAAGATCCTCGCTACCATGCACAATTCACTTCTCAATGTCTGGGAGCGTTTCGGGGACCCGTCGTTTTCGGTGATCTATAAGACATCAAAACGTGATGGAGCGGACCTCGCGAGCCGACGTCAATACCATCCAGACCGAATTTAACGCCGCTGTCCGGGCAAAGCGGGAAGGCAAGTCTGCTGATTTTGTCCGTGCCGTAGACAAAGATTCCGACATTACAATCGACATTATCGGCGCCAACGGCCAGGTCCTTGAGCTTGAAGTGCCGTCCCGTCATGTTGTGGAGCAGATCGTATCAAAGACGGGCTTGCCTCCCTGGACGCTCGGTCTTCAGTGGTCAACAACGGAGCGCCTCGCCGACAACCAGGCAGAAGTGCTGCTTGCAGATATCTCCACTCGTCAGGCCGCGAAACTGCCCCACTTCTACAATCTTGTCCGGACGCTCTTGCTTTTAAGAGGGCGCACGTGGAAGAAGGGAGACTGGAAGCTCGAATGGGCGCAGGTCAATCTCCGTGATGTGCTCAAACAAGCACAGGCGAGATTCATGAACGCCCAGGCGGATATGTATGACAGGCAGAATGCGATCCCCGCGCCGCAGGTGGAGGTAAAAACCGCAGGAAGACAGGAGAAAACAAGCAGGTGCGGATATGAGGGAGAAAAGCAGGAGAAGCAGAGGCCAAAGCCGTGGCCGGCGTTGGATACAGTCGAGACAGAGTATGAAGACCGGCTGAAGGACGACTGGGCCGATTTAAAAAACCGTGTCTTCACGATCCTTGGTTTCAACGGCTTAAACGGCTCAAACCATTTAAACGGGGCCTGTCCTCGCGTAGCGGGGATAAACTCCTCGACAAAAGATGAGATCGGTCCCACGGTCTCATCTTTTGTCTTTTCGGATGAGCAACGGGCCGCGATCATGAAGGCCATGCGGGACACCGTCAACATCTATAATATCGCTGATCCTGATTCTCCGGTGCGCTGGTATTATGGGCAGAGCTACAGTCTGGGGTTGATTCAAGCCGCGCGGCTCCTCGGTAAGAGCCGCCCTATTCTGGACATTATCAAGAACAAAGAAATCTATGACGAGCTGTGCCGGAGCGGTTTCGCGCTGGTGAAGGATAACGCCACAAAGGCAATCGTACAGGGGATCATACCTGAGATGGAAGTCCAAATGCTTGCCGGGACAAATCCCCGTCATCTGGCAGCAAGATTGAAATCGCTTTTCGAGGGGCAAAATAGCGATTGGGAACGTCTTGCCCGTACCGAGATGTCTATGGCCGCCGAGATCGCAAAACTCGATGAATGGCAAGAGTGGAAAGTTGAAATGGTGGAATTCACACCCGCGCCGGATGCGTGCCCTACCTGTATAGCTTTGGCGGCTGATTATCCTATCGCCGAATGCCCGATACCCGGAGCCGATACACACCCCCGGTGCAGGTGCTCAACACGCCCGGCGGAGAGCAAGACATAAAAGGAGGACTACAATGAAACGTATCAGTGCATTTACAATTCTATTTATTTTGGTTTTTGCGGTTTCAGGTCAGGCGGCAACGGTCACTCTTGCCTGGGATGCTTCAAGTGGAGCCACTGGATATAAGCTCTATTACGGCACGGCAACGAAGAACTATACGACCACAATCGATGTGAAAAACGTTCTCACCTATACCATACCAAATCTTCCCGATGGCTCCACGTACTACTTCGCCGCGACGGCCTACGATGCAAGCTCTGAAAGCGACTACTCGACAGAGGTCAGTTACATGGCTCTCATGTTCGTGAAAAATGTCCGCCGTGCTGTCGCCATCGCTACAACCCCGGCAGCAGAATTAATAGCATGGGATGCTGTCACTGGATCAACGGGGTACAAGGTCAAATACGGAACAACGAGCGGAACCTATCCGACCGTAATCGATGCAAAAGCAGTCACTGCATATCTTGTTACAGGTCTTAAAAACAACACCACGTATTATCTGGTTGTCACAGCTTATGGTGCAGATGGCAAGGAAACAGACAACAGTGCGGAACTGAGCTTTAAGACGTTGGCGGTGTCAGGGCTCACGGTGAGATGATGAGAAACCACAAAAATGTCATCGGGTCTGTAGGGTCCAGAACTCAACGACTCAATGACCCTCCGACTCTATGACTCACAATAATGCAATGATCTGCCAGATGATTTCACACTTATCTGGTAGATACCTGGGTAATAGAGATTTGAGATTCCCGCAGGGAGGACGATATGGCGAAAGATAAAGAAAAAGATAAAAAGCTGACGAAAACAACGACCGGCGATGCAGATAAAGAGTTTGCTGATCCTGATCTTTCCATTGAAGGGACAAAAGAACCTATAGAGGAGACTTCTAAAGCGCCCGCTCATGAAATAGTACGCGGGGAGGACATCTTGAAGATCATGCGCAAGAAGGGCCTGAAGATATGAGCAATCAGGCCAAGTGGATTGAAAAGAACAAAGCTTTTCTGTTCTCCGGATGCAAGGTTTCGCCAACTATCCCGAACGAGGCGCAGCTCACCGTCATCAACAAGTTTACCCGCCGCCCCTTCACCGCCGACGAGCTTTACATCGGCCAGATCAGGCTTGCCAACAATGCCATAGATCGTGATAACGAGCGGTTCAGCGAAGGCGTACTCCAGGAATTCTTCAACACCGTTGTCCGCAAGACCTTTCTTCTGGACCATGATAAATACGACAGCAGTGAAAAGGCGATCGGCAAATTCTTTGATGTCGAGATGGAGGAGGATGGACTCCGCGACAGCAAAGGCTCAGACGGGTGAAGAGTTCACATTACCCGCAGGAGTTGCCGAAGTGCTTTTTCTTTCACCCTGGTTCTACATTCCCAAAGCAGGGGTCGATGAAAAACAACTCATCAAGATCGATGCCGGAGTTTTCGACTTCGCAAGCATCGGATTTCGCGCTGAAACGCTTGTCCCTGTGACAGACGACATGGGAGCCACTCTTTTCTATGAATATCGGGGCAAGGGAGAGACGACGGAAGGATCACTCGTTTACCTCGGAGCCCAGCAAGGTGCCGGTGTAAAATCAGCCTCAGATAAAGACACAACCAAAACAGAGAAGCTCAATAGAGAAACGGAAAAACCGCAAGGAGGCGCAAAGATCATGAATGAACTCTTAAAAAAACTGGCAAAGGCACTCGGCAAGGTTTTCAGCGACGATGAGGAAAAGGCTGTCGGTGAGATAAAGGCCTTTATCGACGAAAAGGACAGCGATATCGTCTCACAGAAAACGAAGATCGTCGAATTGGAAACAAAAGTGGCCGGGCTCACTCCTCTCGCCGCTGACGGCAAGGCATTTAGAGACAGCCTTGTCACCGATTATGTGACAGCGAAGGCCAAACTGGGCGAAGTATCAGAGACCGAAGAAGCCCAGAAGGTGGTCAAGGATGTTGCCGCCACCTATCCCATCGAGTTTCTGAAAAGCGAAGTCAAAGCACTTCAGGACAGGGTTGCCGAGAAGTTCCCCGCCGAGTCCCAACTACCTGGTGATGAGCGCCGGGACAAATCGAAAGACGGCAAAGGTACAGAAACCGGCGAGAAAGGTATCAGGGACAACCCTCTTGTACCTGAAGAAAAATAAACGTTTATCCCCTGAAGGGACTCACCCCATTTAGGGGGCAGGCTCCATTGAACGGTTTAAACCGACTTTACATGAAGGAGGAAATAAATCATGGCAAAAGGAACAGTAGCTGACAGCATACAGAATGCAAGGACCCTCAAGCTTGCCCACTCAGCAGCAGTTGAGGCAGGCGATGTAATCGTTTCGAATGGCAATGTGATGATCGCTGTAAATACGGCCCTCATCAGCGTATTAAACGCCTATGTGTATCTCGGCAAGACAATCATGCCCAAGGTGGCAGGAACTGCATTTGATCCCGGCGATAAAGGATACTGGGACGCCGCAGCAGGCAACATAACCAAAGTCACCGGCGGCAATACCCTCGCCGGCATCTGCGTCGAGGCGGCCCTCCTCGCGGATACCACAATCGTTTTTATGCTTTACCCGAATCATGTGCTTGCGCCGGCCGCCTCAAGCGTCGGCATCAGCGATGCGGGAAATTTCACCGCCCAAACCGATACCGAAGCAGCTTTGCAGGAAATCTATCAGCATCTTAAAAGTATCCAGGCCTTTATCCCCATCCCGCTCACCTCTTTCAGGGAACTCGCCGCAGGCGTCTTTATCAATGCCGCAGGCAATGGCGGCATACTCGCAATCGATACGACCCCGATCCTCACGATGATCGCCGACGGTGACGCGATGCGCCTCGCATGGGCAGCCGGAAACGCGGACCAGATTGCCGCGCAGGTGCTGCTGCCCCCGGATATCGATCTGACGGCAAATCTTGTGGCGCACTTTCTCTGTTCCAAGGACGGGAACACCAATAATGCCTGCCACATCGACGGTGAGGCGTATTTCGGCGAGTCTGATGTGGATTGTTTCCCCTCTGCTGCTGCCGGCGCGCTCCTTGTGCAGGCAAAAGGGGAGTATACGGCAACGATCCTTGCCGCCGACCTTCCCGCGAACCAGACAAACTTCAACATGACACTCGTTGTCATGCCTGAGGCCCACGCCAATGACATCGTCTATCTGCACGGCGTGTGGCTGGAATACAAACGTAAGATACTCACCACATAGGCGAGGCCTGCGTTGATAAATATCCTTATTGAGGAGGGAATATAACATGAAATTACTCTATGGACTGAAGGTTTTCAACTGGTCAAAAATCCAGGACATAAAAGCTTCTGAGCGCATCGACCACATTATCGACGCCGCCCAGAAGTTCTTGAAGAAGATGCAGGACTCTCCTGTTATTGCCGCCCCGGTAGAAGGGACAAAACTCGTGGGCCACGATGCGAACCTCATGGGGGCCGTGCCTGTGGCGCTCGTCATGAGCGATTCCATCAAATCGCCGGACCGTGGCTATGAGGTCCTCTTTGACGAAGTGGACATGAGGGCCGTCAACAACGACTCCTTTGAGGTCCTCGATATCACCGGCGGTGTTACCTTTTACCAGCAGGTGCCGGGCGAAGAGGCAAAGCTCTCGAAGCTGCCCACATTGGCGAAAACACTCGTTGGCTTCCTTCGGTTCATCGGCGGCTTCAATATCCTCGACGACTGGTTGAGGTTCAACAAGTATTATCTCATTGACCAGCTCTTTGCCGACACAGTCCGCAACTGGTTCAACAAGAAGGCTACTATTTTCTATGGATTGATCGAGGCCCTTTCCAGCGCCATCAACCAGGCATTCGTCACCGATGACGTGACCACGATCAACCGGGCTTGCGCCGGGATACTCACCGATCTCGAAGCCGCGGGGTATGCTGTAGATGAGAATTCACAGTTCATCATTACCTGCAACCCGCTCGTCAAGGACAGGATACTCAAAGCGTTAGCAGCGACATATCTGATCCCCAACTCGAACAACAGCAAAGTCATTCACAACATTTCTACCGTTGTGAGCACCACCAAGATCGTCAGCACACACTACTATGTGTCGTTGCCAGGTGGAAAGAGCCAGCGCGGTGAGTGGGAAGATCTGAACCTGAGACCTCCGCAGAGGAACGAGCTTGTCCTTGGAGCTGCCCATGTCTGGACCGGGGCATATAACGGCATCATCGGCGAGGCGAAGCAGTATAAAAGATGCGCGTTGGCGTAAGAAGATAGTTCACGGTTCAAGGTGAGAGGCCTGCCCTCCGGTGGTTTGGCCGGGGAGATTCAAGATTTTAACCTTTTACCTTTAACCTTGAACCTTAAACAGGGGTTATCGTGGCGAAGGTTACAGCACAGGACATTATCAATCTCGGGTTTAAGAAGGAGCTTTTTCAGAAACAGAATGACAGCGACTTCACCACCCTTATCAATGAAATTATCGTTGATCAGGCATTGCTCCTGGAAGGGCGTGTCGGATCGGCGATGTATGCTCTGACAACTTCGCCGCAAAAAGATTACGTGAAACGGGCCGAGAAAGCCCTCTGTGCCGCCGAACTGGTGAGCCGCCGCATAAATATAATCCTCAGCAATATCACCGCCGCCGGGGCGGAACTCGATACATCGAGTGAAGAAAAACAGAAAAAGGCATACATGGATGAGGCGGAAAGCTGGATCATGAGAGCCGGTACCTATGCGGATTCACCGGGAGATTGTTCCTTCGGCGCGGCCATATCATCACATTTCGGAGATGACGATGCTTGATATATCTGTCACTATCGAAGGGGACAAAGTCACTATCGCGGGTCTCAACGAAATTGCCTCCCACATTCCCAATGCTGTAAAGCGCGGTCTTGAACGCAGCGCTCAGGGGATACACCGGGCTGCCTATGAGTTTCTATCGGTGCGGGAGCAAAGAAGTCGAACATAGCATCAGGCGGTTATCCGGTGCCTGTGAGGACAGGTTTTCTCCGTCACGTTCTTGACTGGCTGAACCCCGGAGAGTCGAAAAGCTCATCAATTGGTACTTTTACGGCCGGCGCCGATGAAGTTGTCATATATAACAGTGCGGAATATGCAGGTGTGATTCATGACGGCAGAGGTTCATCGGCCAAGTTCGGCCCGCGCCGGTTCCTCACTGATGCACTGGTAAAATTCAATTCCAACGATCAAATCAAGCAAACCATTGAAGAGGAGATTGAGAAAGAGATCTCCAGGGCGGGTCTGAAATGACCGTGACACAGATGGCATTGTTGATAGTGCTTTCGCTGGTAGCTCTTGAGCTTATTAAACTCGTTACCCAGTATTTTTTCGGACGCCTCACGAAAGACGATTATATTACAAAAATTTCCCTGGAAGAGAAATGCAAAGGCTGCCACGAAAGCAACATCAGAGACCGCAGGTTAGCAGGAAATCAGCTTGAGGGACTCTGTAGGGATATGAAAGAGATGAAACAGATACTCTTGATCGTGGCGCTCAAGAACGAGATCAGCCCGGAAGAACTCAAGAGTCTGGTGGGGTGAGCAACATGGGGAAGCGCGGGTTAGCCTCGAAACGATAGAGGATATGAGGATACTCTGGAATAATCTATCAGGTGAGCAGAGAAAAGCATTGGCCGATCTTATGGCACTAAAGCATGCTGATTATTTATGCACGTCAATAAGAACCATTGCGAGAAGGCGTCAGAAGGATAAACCATGAAAGAGAACTATGAGCGTACAGTAAACTTCATTATGGACAAAGAAGGGGCCGAAATCACAAATACAAAAAATGATCGCGGGGGACTCACGGCCGCATATGGTCTTACCCTGAGCACGATGAAAACCTTACATCTTGATCTTGATCATGATGGTGACGTGGACGGTGAAGATGTAAAACTCGTTAATAAGGACGTAATAGATAAAGCCTTTCATAGGTATTTTTGGGATCGTATCAGGGGCGACAAGCTCCCCGGCGGCATTGATCTTATTCTTGCTGATGTCGCTTGGAATAGTGGAGCAGGAAAAACTATGCAGTTCATCCAAGAAGGTTTTGGAGATGACATCGAAAGACTTACCGCAAGACGTATTCGATTCTATGAATATCAGGCAGCAAACGTTCCAGGACAAAAAGACTTTCTCAATGGCTGGAAAAACAGGGCTCATGATGCCCTGAGAGAAGCAGGTAAATGCTTCAAATAATGCAGAAGGAGAAATAATAATGAAAACATCAATTTGTCAGACAAAAACAATAACCGCACTCGTTATGATCGTGGCGATTATTGCCCTCGGAGCCTGTGGGACCCAGTCTTTTGTCAAGCCCGTGCAGATTACAAAGGAGACGGCTGAAACGGTCCTCTATCAGGCGAGAATTATGCAAAACAAGGGTACGCTCACCGCTATTCAGTTTGACCAGGTCCGCAAGGCATATGATGCCCTTAAGATAGCCCAGGATGTAGTAATTGATGCCCGTGTTGCATATCTGGCCAGTGAGTCGACAACCAATAAAGCAGCCCTCGATGCCGCTCTCACGGCAGTAACGAAGGAATTAACAAACCTTACTAAGGTCGCCGTTGATCTCGGCGTAATAGCAGGAGGTAAATAATAATGATAATTACAGCCGCAACAGTCATTGAAGTACTCCCTATGCTCATCAGCCTTTTTCAAAAGATATGTACGACAATCACCACGGGCGATCCCCAGAATATTGGCGATGAAATTAAGGCCCTCGAAGCGGCTCGGCTTAAATCATCACAGGCGATCATCGATGAAGCCGACGAGGTCTCGAAGGGGGACTGATGGATAAATATATTTCAGAAAACAACCTGGCAATGGTCTGTCTATTTTGTCTGGCAGCCCTTTGTGTTTTCTTTCGGCTTGACGGCGCCAAGGATATTATCATGGTTTCAATCGGGGCCTATGCAGGATATCTGAAAGGGAAAGATGGAGCTGGTCAGTAATGAACAAAGGGTATGAAATAGATGAGCTTTGTAGACACTCTTAAGGATATGACCACCACGCTTGAGGCCAATACCGGTCTGCTCGCGCTCTGCAATACACAATTCGAAAAACCCCATACCGTGAAAAGGGTCTATAAACAGCGGGTGGAAGTTGATCTTTCGGCGCTCCCGCTTATTATGATTACCCGCCCCGTATTGAAGCCGGGCAGATGGAGACCCACAGAGCGAGACTACACACATACAGTCAGACTCTATTGCGGGTTTCAGTGTGATGACCGAGAGCTTGCCCAGGAGCTGCTCATTGAATTCGAAGAAGCCCTTGACGCCGCAATCCTTGTTTATAAGGACCCGAACAAGTTGTTTGACGGGTATCACCGACGTCGACCCCCAGGACGCCGTCAATGATGAGGGCTACTTTCACCCCGTCTATTTTTTTGTGAAAGACGTGGAAATCATCGAAACCAGACAGCTATAAGGAGGAGTATCATGCCATACAAACTAAAACCAAATCAGGAATCATTTCAGTCTGTCGATGGGCCCTTCGATGGCCGTAAATTCTTATCCGGGCAGATCTACAACGAGGTACCCCCGGAGGAAGCAGATAAATTTGACAAAGATGAAGGCATAATTGAGTCATCGGACCTGCCCTCAGGTGCAGCGGTTGGGGGTCATGGGGTCACAGGGTCAAAAGACTCAACGGCTCGTAAAACTCAACGACCCAACGACTCTATAGACCCTACGACAAAGGATAAGGAGGCATAAACGATGAGATCATTTCTATCACAATATAACCAGCTTGCCGTCTCGCTCTTGCTCAAGGAAGCGGCCCTCAACACAGAGCAGACCTTGAGCCATACGCTTATGGTCGCCGCAGGTGATATCCTCGCTATAGAACCGCGCCGGGAAACAAATGCCGATGAACAGACAGGCAAAGAAGAAGCGGACAGCATCTATGACAAGGGAGGTCTCAGCAGGCTCTCCTTGAATTTTGAGAAAGCGAAGCCGCAGGACTTTGCACTGCTTTATGGGTTTGGCCTTGGTACGGTTTCAGTTGCCGCAGCCGGGTCCACAGGCTACAAACATACCTTTATCCCCAAGGTTGACCCGGATATGCCGGGCTTCACGGCTGCCCAGCGCCTCGGTAAGACTATTCTCAAACGCCGGGGGGCTTCTCTCTTCGTGGACCAGGTCACGTCCACATTTGCGAAAGACCAGTGGGCGAAGGTGAAAAGCGAAGTCAAGGGGACCGGTAAATTCACCGATTCGGTGACGAAAGAGCTGGTGACGGCGGCATACAACGTGACTTCTCTCACACTCGCGGCCCTCGGAGTCCATGGATCATCGGCAGCAGAGAGGCTCGACAACGTCCAGCGGATACGGGTCCTTGTCCCGACAACGGGAGAATATTCGGAAGTAGCCTATTCAGCGGTATCAGCGGCTACCCCGGCGGTCATCACCATCACCGCTCCCGGAGGAGTGGCGACACCCACAACATACGAAATCCTCTACACACCAACCGAGGCCGCCTGGTGCTCCTTCCCTGCCCGTGTTATCGAATCGCCCCTGCGAGTCACAGACCTTACCCTGAAGATCGGCGGGAAATGGAGCGGAAGCGCCTTTCTCGGCGGACGGACACTTTCCCAGGAGGTCAACAGTTTTGAACACACGCTGAACAACAATATGGCTGTCGAGTTCAGGATTGGAGGCACGGGGAACTATGCCAACTATGCCCTGCGAAAAGGACGGCAGCAAACGATCAAACTCGACAGGGAAATGCGCGATTACATCCTGCAACGGCACATGATCGACACGGAATATTTCGGCGTCTACGCCAAGGCCACAGGCGCGGAATACGAGACCGGATACAGCTACTCTGTGGAGATGATATTTCCGCGATGCGCCGTCCTCAACGCGCCCATCACCGTCGGTGATAAAGTAGTCGCCGAAGCAGGCGACCTGGCAGTGCTCGAAGATGATACATACGGCAGCGCTATTGTAAACGTACAGAACAAGATCGCCACAATAGCAGCATAAGGGGTTAATGGGTTCTTTCGGACTCAACGACTCTATGACTCTATGACTCAATGACCGATAGAAAGGAGAATATATGCTTGTTATAAGAAACATAGAGAATGATGATAAGCCCGAAGGAGAATGGTTCGAGCGCGAGATGTGGGGCGCAATGGTAGGATTAAAGATCAGGCCCCGCACAGAAAAGGCTATGGAGGCCATTAACAATAAGTTCAAGACCATGAGGGAAGGACCGAAGAAAGCCGCCGCACTCGCCGATGCATACTATGACTATATCCTCGAAGATTTTGACACCATCGCCGACGAGCTCTCTGACGGTACGCTCCATCCCTGGGAAAAAACTCTCGAAAGCAAGAAAAGACTCCTTTTTATAAAACTGCCTGCCGGACAGCAATCGAACTACGAATTTGTCATTGACAAGGCGAACGGCCTTGCCTTTCGGATACAGGAGGATGAAATAAAAAACTGAAGGCCCTCGCCCGGAGGCTCTTCGGCGGCGGGGGAGATGAAGTAGAAATAGTACCGGGGAACAGGGAGATATGGTGGGTATTGACACACACGGATACACAATGGAGAACAGGGGTACAGGGCGCCTCCGGTCACGGATTTGCCGAGTTCCGTACGATCTATATCGGCCTCGATTACACGCCCATTATCAAGATGGCAGAATCTCTCGATATTCCCCTGAGTTTCATTTTTTACGAGAAACTAAAGGCCTATGAAACAACGGCGCTCGATATCATCGCAGGGACGGCACCCGCAACATGCACTGAGAAAGAACGGCAAAGATGCCAAGTTGAATACGGAAAGCATTTCCAATGGACATGCGAGAATTGCGAGAAAAACCCAAAGGTAAAGGAAAATGTCTGACCGGGAAATAAAGCTCATCATTAAAGCAGACGGCACGGCTGCCATATCCGGCATCAAAGATGTTGAGGGGGCCGCCGCAGGGATGGGGCAAAGTTGGAAGAATATTGCAATTGTGGCCGCTGCTACTACCGCGGCTACCATTGCAATGAAAAGCGCATTCGATCAGGTGTCCGCTTCGGCAACGCTTGCCGCCCGAGTTGAGACTATGGCCGTTGTCGTTAATACCGTCGGCAGAAATGCGGGATATTCCGCGGAGCAGATGAAAGGTTATGTCGAGGCCATCAAGGCTATGGGTATTACGACATCTGCATCACAAGATGTTATCGCCCGAATGACCCAGTCGAACATTGACCTCGCAAATTCATCGAAGCTTGCCCGTATTGCCCAGGATGCGGCCGTTATCGGCAATGTGAATTCTTCCGAGGCCCTCAAACAAATGACCTATGGTATACAGTCGGCTCAGGTGGAAGTATTGCGTACTATCGGGCATTAATGTGAATTTCGAACAAAGTTACGCAAAACTTGCCCAGAAACTGGGAAAATCGACGGAAGCCCTTACCGAGCAGGAGAAAATACAAGCCCGGACAAATGTCGTCCTCGAACAAGGGAAAAACCTCCAGGGAGTCTATGCCAACGCGATGGAAACGGCGGGTAAACAGGCCCTTTCTCTTGCGCGATATTCTGAAGAGGCGCAGTTGAAAGTAGGCGAGCTTTTTAAACCGGCATATGCGGCGTTAATCAAAACAGCATCAAACGCCCTTCAGGGACTGAACGATACGCTTGCATCACTACAGGCGTCCGGCGATCTCGAAAAATGGGGTAACAGAATCGCCGACGCAATGAAACTGATAGGCAAGAACGCTGTACCTATTGCCATCGGCTCCCTGACCGCATTGGCCATGACGATAGCGCAGCTTGTGACAAAATTGGAGGTCCTTTCCGTCGCATCAAAAGCAATATTTGCCGCTTCCGGTATTGGTGCAGCTATAACCATAGGTGCGGCGGGAGGACTTGCGCTCGGCAATTATCTTGAATCCCTGCAGCCGGAAAATAGACGCGCTGCCGAGGAAGATGCAAACCTAAAGGACGAACAGAAATTTGTCGCCGAGCGCTGGAAGACAATACAGGCACAACTCGATGCCTCCGGCATTAAAGGCATTCAGTCATCACGGGCCCTTGTGGGTGCCATGTCACGCGGCGACATCGAGAAATACACTGTGGATATCGGCGGTAAAATAGAAACCCGCTTCAAGGATGTTCGCAATCAATTAGAAAAAACAAAGGCCCAGATAGACGCCACAACAAAGGGCTTCGCGGAAATGGCCGGCGTTATCGATAAAATGGGCGGTATGAATCTGAAGATTTGCCGGTGATGATTTTAAGAAATCGATCAGTGAGCAGGCCGACGATATGCGGCAACTGACCGTGGAGTATCAGAATCTGTCCGGCACCGTTAAATCAGGGCTTGATCTCGACCGGCAGATTGACCGCGTCGGTATTCTCACTTCTGCCTTTTCCGCTTATGGCGGTATTGTCGAGGATGTTTACAAAAATCAGATCAGTCAGCAACGCGATATCCTTGACGAGATGAAAAATTACGAGACAAATCAGAGAAATATTGTGAAACAGGCTGCCAATGTCACCGAGACGGAAATGAAATATAACGAGGCAAAGCTCGCCAATTTCCGATCCTATTATGACGAACTGAAGAAAATGCAGAAAGGATATTATGATGCCGCAGTGAAAGCCGCCCAGGACATCGCTAACATCGAAAAGGCTATGATCTCCTCCCGCCGGCAGACTGCCGATTTGCAGTACAATGCCTGGGATAAGGGCAACCCTGCCGCGAACGAAATGGAGCAATATTACCGTGATGCCTCTCGTCTCGATCAGAAGTTGACTGCCGCCATGACACTTTCCGCCGAGGAAAGGGTTAAGGCCTTGAGCGATATACAAAACCAATACGCGGGTCTCAGCAAACAGATAACCACAACAGAGACGGAGAGACGGTTAATCTCATCCGGAGAAGGTTTCAATACTTTGACAGATTTCCAGGATGTGGCAGTCACAAAAACGGTCTCTACCTATGACGAAGTGTCTAAAAAAATAGCCGCTATTGGAGACGCGATTGCCCTTGCCCAACAACAGATGGTCTCTGACGCAGTAGCAACCCGTGATAAAGCATTGGCCGCATATGCTTCACTCATAGAGCCTATCAAAGCTGTGGAAAGCGAGATCATGAACGTCAAATCAACCCTTGTCAATCTCGATCATCTCCTCGCTCAACAGCGTATCCTCACCATCGATGTATCAGGCGCATTGTCCGGCCTTCGTTTGGTCAGAGATAATCTGATCGCAATAAGTGGTTATTCGGCACAGCAACTATCGGGGGGCAGCACCTCAATTGGTGGTTCTTATGCCGGCAGTATTTTAACAAATTCCGATTTAGGGAGCAATTGGGACGGATCACCCCAGGTCACCTATTATCAGCCCGAACCGTATGTGTTGGACGAGTATGCCCAGGGCACGAGCTATGTACCGCGCACCGGCCCTTATTTACTCCATGAAGGTGAGCGCGTCACGCCTGCCGAAGAAAACAAAGCACGTAGTTCATCCAGCCCGATCTCCATAAGCTTTGGCAACATTGTTATCCAGGGCGCAAATAAAGACGCCCGCCAGATTGCCCGTGAAATCGCCCCGGAGATCCGCGCAGAGCTAAAGCGCCTGGAATATATGCAGTGAAGACTTTCCCCACAGGTACTAATTCCGAGAAAAACCGCAAGCGCGGAGCTTCTCCGTTTTATATCCTTGAATGTCCTTTCCCGTCGACAGGCACGATCTTTCTTGCCGACTATGCCATTACCACAACGTCATGGAAAGGCGGCATTACCACGCTGCCGTGGATCGCCAATTGGGGCAAGATCGTCGAGAATATTGCCAGCGACCAGGCCCTCACAAAAACATCGACTTTCAGCCTTGACGTTATCATCGACCCGAGATATCCGCTCACTGATATAGAGGCGACCCTCGAAACTGCCGCTAACAACCCTGAAATTACTGATTGTTTTCTGTATCGTGCCTATCGTGATCTTATCGGCCCCCTTGAAACGACTGACCCGCCCCAGCTTGTCTGGGCAGGGAACTTTATCGACTGGGAAAAGATCGATGATCTCACCATGCGCTGTGAAATGGTGGACCGCTCAGTCCGTATCGACAAATACATCGGCACAAAACTCTCTCTCACAAGCTATCCTGATGCATGTCTGGACGATATTGGTAAGATGATAAATATTGTCTATGGCGCGAACAACATGGTCACGGGCCTGCGCTCCGCATGGGGATCAAAAACCACAGTAAAAACACTGTTGACGAATACCGCGACATCTGTCGAGTTATCGGACTCTTCACAATTACCTGCAAGCGGAACAATTCTTGTCGATGAAGAGCAGATAACATTCACCGGTAACAGTTCCAATACCCTCACTGGCTGCACGCGGGGGGCACACTCGACGACCGCCGTTCAACATGGCGTAGGTTCAATTGTGTGGGAAGTCTTGAACCAATACGATTCGATTCTTGCCGGGCACGCCCTGAGAGCTATTACGACAGCCTACGCATTAATCGACGGATACCTATTGCGTGTGACATCAGGGATATCCAACCTTGTAAGCGGTGGCGTCCATCTTCTCAGAGCATCAAGTCAAATATCGGTAGCACCATTAAGTGATATTGATGTTTCATTGTCAGACTCAGGCCATGTTCACAACATGACCTCATCGTCTGGGATGCAGTGTTCAAGCCCCTATTTAATAAATGGTTCCTATTGGTCATGGACGGGAACGGCCAATAATTTGGTTGACGGGAGTGATATTACGTATGTCCGATGTTCATGCACATCGCATAACGCAGATGACTGGGCACGCATGAGAGTTACCTGCCCAGCATATTCGGGCACCATATCAGCGGTTTATGCAAAGGTGACGCATCAATCAACCGTGTCCGGGTCTTGGGAGCATTCGGGTATTTTTATCAGCGGGACAGATATGGATTATTCAGAATCAAAAAGACTGGATAACTCAAACACAAAAGTGACTCAGATAATTTATATCGGGACATCAATTCCAACATACTTATATTTCATGGTTTATCATGACGGCGGGGCATATTACACAATGTCGTCAACATGCTTCGAAATTGAATTGGTTGTCATTGGATCGGGAACAGGAAGCGCCACAACAGGGGCGACGGTGGCATCTACCGGGGGTGTGGTCTATACAAGATTTGTCGAGCGTTTTTGTGCCCTCGTTGACGGCTATGCCGACGATGTGAACGGAACCATTACCGGCACGGCAAGCGCCCTCATCGAGCGGCCAGATCATGTGGTAAAACATTTCTTATACACCTATGTGTCCTGGCCGCTGGCAAGTTTCTACAGCGACGCAGCTACAGAATTCAGTACAACGTATAAATTCTCAGCGGTGCTCAAGGAATATAATACGCTTAAATTCTGGCTGGCTAAAATGGCCTGGGAGTCGCGTTGCTGGTTCCGCCTCGCGCCCACCCGTGCGGAACTGCTTCTCAGGCCGGACAGCCTCACCTCCGACAAGACCATCACCGACCTTATGATCGCCAGTGATGGGGGTGGAAAGACAAGTATCCGTATTCGCAGATCGCCTCTCGATGAGATCATTAACAAGATCGCCCTCCACTATGACCGCGACGCGACGAAGGATGGCGATGAGGCATACAGAGCATTAATAGAGGTATCCGATGCCGTCTCTATCGCCCGTTACAGCGAATATGAAAAGCCTGACCTCTTCTATTTCGATTTTGTCCAGGATGCCACGATGGCCGACGATGTAGCTGACTTCTACCTCGCCCGACTTGCCTACCGCAAAAAGCTCATTGAATTAACCCTTTATCTCGACAACGCGGAACTGGAGTTCGCCGATGCCATCACCATCGCGTCCCTTGCAAACCTGCTCTGTGAGATTGAACAGGCAAATCTTGCGCCCGGCAGCGCCCGGGAAATGCGCAACGATACGATTACTATCATCGCAAAGGAATACTAATGAGCGATATCTCTTTCAACATTATTCAGCGGGCCAACTCGACACCCTACAAGTATGGAGACCTTGCGGCGCCTCTCCTGGTCTATCCGACACCCCTCGCAATTGCGGCCGCCGATATGCGCCTCTCCCTCGCCGCCCGGTGTGCCTTCGTTGATTTCTCCAGTCCCGGCAAGCTCACACCCTATCTCGGAAGCAAGATCGAGATCATCGACTCGGCGGGCAAGAAAGCAGCCGGTTATATCAAAGCGGCAGGGACGGGCGAAAACCTCGGAAGTGAGCGCATATATAACTGGCTCAACGGGGGATTTTCTCGCAGATGGGAAACATTTACTCTCACCTCTCCAGCGCAGAATAATTTTGTGTCACTCATCAACTCCTCAGGCACGGCCCAAGCTGTCTCAAGTGTATTGGGATCACTGACAAAAGGCGAGTTATGCAAATTAGTGATCAATCTAACGAGAAATAGCGGTGTAAATCCCACTCTGACGTTGAACGCCGCCGGTGGAGTCAACGATATATACACCGGTATTACCGTCGCCGATGGCGTCAACACGAAATACAGCACGGAACCGGAAGGTGGTTCAAATAGCTACATGGAATTTGACGCGGCGGATGTTTGCGATGTCTCGGCTACCTGCAGCTTCAAATCGGTGCTGACACCGTCTGTGACCGGCGTGACAATCGTCTCGACGCCCGGAGGTAACGTGCAGTCCTGGGCATCCATCGAGGACGGTTTTAATTATCATGATACCGCAGGATATACCTGTCAGATCGAAGGCAACCGTCACATCTATAAATGCACAACCCCCGGCACAACGGCATCGAGCCAGCCTGTGTTTAACGAGGGTGCGGGATCGACGACGACCGACGGCACTGTTGTCTGGACAGAGTGCAATCCAGCAGGAACCATGTACGAAGGTCCCCTGACCTTCCAGCCCGCTTACGGCGATTACCGTCGTCGCCGTCAATATGTCCAGTCCATCGCCTGGTCAGCCGGAGGCGATCCCTTCGTCTATGATAGGGGATTACCATCGATCAAGAGGCGCGAGCTCTCCTGGTCGGATATGCCAGCCCCCGAATATGCCCGCCTCATCGACTTCATCGAGCTTACCCGGGGCGCGAAATTCTCTTTCCTGTTCTCCGACGAAGATGGAGCCGTCCATGAGACGGTCCTCCTTAATGCCAACGACATTATGAGCGCGCCTGTGGCGCACGGCTTCGAAGGCCGGATCAGCATAGAATTGTTACTCTTATCGTGAGGAACCCATGAGCGACATCTCTTTTGACATTATCCAGCGCGCCAACTCGACAGCCTACAAATACGGCGACCTTATTGTGCCCCTCATATATCCGATCGTGCTTGATATGTGCGCCTCCGATACTGAGGTCTTCTTCTCGTTTCAGAGCAGGGGCATATGGAAATACAGCGCCGGCGCGTGGACTAAGATAAACTCATCAAACCCGACGCTCATGGCGGGAGGGGCTTCGACCATCTATGTTGTCCTGTCAGATGGCATATACAAATACAGCGACACAGGTTTAAGCAGGATAACCACGAAAATCCCGACGCTCATGAGCGCATATGGATCAAAGATGCATTATTATGTCGGGGTCAGTGGTGAGGGTATCTATGAATGGGACGAGACAACCGACACCGAAACAAAGATAATTGCTTACGATTCAAGGTGGCCCTGTACCTTACTTGCTACGGGAACGTTACCGTTTGCACAGTTTCAGAATGATGGTCTCTATAAATATCAATCACCAGCATGGACGGCGTTAACGGCCTCAGTCGCAGAGAATATGTGGGCGGCAGGTGGTGCCCTCTTTGCCACATTCGGCCCAGGCGGTGTCTACCGATGGGAAAATGATGCATGGGCGTTGGTAACAACCTCATCAGTACAGGCTAATGGTGCATTTTTTGGCAGTGCGTTTGCGGGAACATTTGGAACCAATGGTATATGGCGATGGGACTCCGGTCAAATCTGGACGCAGATAACAATTTACAATGCTGATCATCTTGCAGGAACAGGCACGTTGCTGTACGGTAGTTTCGGAACCACAGGGATCTGGGTCTTTTCTGGAACGCCGCATGTCTGGACGGCGCCGCCCCTCGGGGTCCCTGGGGAACACGTCTACAAATGCACTGCCCCGGGTATTTCCGCATCGAGCCAGCCCAACTTTAACGAGGGTACCGGAGCCACGACGACGGACGGCACCGTTGTCTGGACGGAGTGCAACCCCGCAGGTATTGTCTACGAGGGCGGCCCTCTCACCTTCCAGACCCAGCCCAAATATGGCGACCACGTGCGACACAAGAAGTACGCCCAGCCGGTGAGCTTTAGCTGCGGCGACGTTTACATCTATGATAAGGGGATCACCGTCCGGGAAACCCGTGAGATCACTTGGGAGCGCATGCTCTCCGAGGATCTCGACCGCCTCCTCGACTTCATCGGCGATC
>CAWAOG010000018.1:0-44593 GCA_963783625.1 uncultured delta proteobacterium
CTTATTTATCTTTCGCAGAATAGGCGAGAGACTTCAGAATCACAATGGATGCTTTTTCTGCTTTTTTCTCGCTCAGTTCCTCAAGAGGGCCCGCCTCAAGCGCACGGGCCGGACATGCCCTGACACAGGCCGGCTTCAGATTATATTCCCGGCGGACATAACAGAGATCACATTTTGCCATTTTACCGCTCTTCGGGAACTTTGGGGCGCCGAAGGGACAGGCAATCTCACAGCTGTGACATCCCACGCAGAGATCCTGATTGATGATGACGGAGCCGTCTTCCTCTCTTTTGGAGAGTGCCCCGGTAGGACAGGCGATAGTACAAGGCGCATCTCCACAGTGCTGGCATGCAAGAGAGAAGTGGAATATGCGTGCCTGGGGTATTTGCCTTCTTCGTATTTGGTGACATGACGAAAGGCAACCTGATCATCGGCAGCAAAATCGTTCTGGTCCTGACAGGCAACGATACAGGCCATACAGCCGGAACACCGAGAGACATCAAATGAAAAGGCATACTGGCTCACTTGTTGCCTCCCCGATCGGGTGATTTTTTTACATCGCAGAGGAGAGATTTACAGCCAGGAAATCCTGAGACCGGATCACGATAATCCGGGGCGATCAAGCTATTAACATCGGCGGTTGGGAAATCATGGAACATGCTGACCACACCGGGAGGTACCAGCTCCGTCAGATTCGCTCTGACACGAATGGCCCCTCTGGGGGTACAGAGCATCACCCACTCTTCATGTACAATGCCACGGTCTTTCGCGTCCTTGGGATTCATGTCGGCCATTGGGTCGGGACGCAGTCTTCTCGTCCACGGGACGCGGAACATTCTTGAATGTACGAACATCGGAAGACGCGCGCCCGTGGTGAGGATGAGGGAATATTCGCGGGCAAGTTCAGGGGTTGATATAGGGCTCTGTTTCGGCTCCGTGTATGTGGGAAGCGGATCAATACCTGCTTCTCTGAGGATAAGGGAGGTAAATTCCATTTTTCCCGATGGAGTCTGAAACCCAGATTGCCGGTATTTCTCATGGGCAATCTCCACGTGCTTTTTCAGGGGAGTTCCCCCAGGTGAGGCCTTGACTTCAGATATCTTAATACCGGAAGGTTCGAACATCCAGTCAAGAGCGGCCTCATAGCCCTCAGCCAGAAGGGTATCTTCCGGGGCGAGTCTTCGGGCCAGGTTTATGATGATATCCGCATCAGACCTGGATTCCCCCACGGGAGGAATAATCGGTTCGGTCCAGACGGAATATCGCGAGGCGTACATCTTCAGTTCCTCTCTCTCAAAGGAACTGCACGCAGGCAGTATGACATCAGCGAGCTTAACCGAATCAGTCATGAACAGATCGACATTCACAAAAAATTCGACCTTTTCGAGGCTCTCTTTCATGAAGTCTGACGCGGGCCACATGCGATGATTCAGTCCGAAGCCCACTACTGCCCGTATCGGATACGGTTTGCCGCTCTTGATCTGGTAAGGCAGTTGCGTTGCCTGCGCTTCGCTAACCAGTCTGCACCACACGGGAAAATCATCCTGCCCGACTCTGGGAGCCATCTCCGCCCATGGTCGGGGTAGCTCAAACTCATGCAGACGGTTCGGAAGTCCTGTGGGAAGGTGATAATAGGAGGTTGGCTCAATTACCTGATTCCCACCCTTGCGATCGAAATTACCGGTAAGACCGATAAGTGAGATAACCGCCCGGTGGTTCTGAATACCATTGGTGTGGTGTACGGTCGTGTTGGCGCTGTTTACCAGGGCGGCAGGTTTTGTTGTCGCATACATCCTCGCGGCCTGCACGATCCTTTCCGAAGACACGCCGGTTATGCTTTCAGTGATTGTCGGGGTATATGCCCGCACATATGAGCGGTACTCATCAAATCCAAGCGTCCAGTTTTCTACAAATTCCCTGTCATAGAGCCCTTCTTCAACAATGACATGCGCCATACCAAGGGCCAGAGCGCCTGACGTGCCGGGACGAATACGGAGGTGAATGTCCGCCTGCCTGCTCAGGGGAGTGGCGAGGGGACCCACATCGATTATCTTTGTACCATTTGCTATCGCATCCTGAAACATCGGGATCCGCACAGCCGCATTGTATGGATTGGTACCCCAGTTCAGAATACACCGGGCATTCTTTAAATCGGGCCCGGCGGAATAGCAGCCGTAGGTAAGACGATTGGCAACGACTGTCGCGATAAAGCATGTGCTCGATTCGCTGCAAAAGTTGGGAGAACCAAAAGAATGGGCCAGCCTTTGCAATAACGGCCGGAACCATTTGGGATAACCGGCAAAAAATACGACAGACTCAGGCCCGGATTCGTCTCTAATCTTAAGTAGTTTATCTGCAATTCTATCGAGGGCTTCATCCCAGGTCACCGATGAAAATTGTCCTGAACCTTTCTCGCCCGTTCGCACGAGCGGCGTATGTAAACGTTCGGGATTATATACGTACTGTCGATTTGACTGACCTTTTGAACAGAGCGCTCCTCTGTTTGCCGGGTTCGCTTCTGTACCTTCTACCTTGATAACACATCCATCTTTGACATAGGCGTCAATACCACACTGATTACCACAGATCGCGCAAAGTGTCTTTTTGACTTCGATACCGGTCTGCATTCCCGGTATTTTGCTCCGGAGAAGTTGTTCATGGCTGTATTCGGGTTTTAGATTCATATATAGCTGCCCCTTCATGAGTAAAAAATATTATTTAATTATAATGTGTCCTCGCCGTACAGTTCACTATAAATAAAGGAGTAGTAAACATAATAAATATATAGTAAATAATATCACGATACAGTATATTAAAAACCATACCGGCATTCAGGAGTTAATATGAAGAAATGTGCAAATGGCGTTGATCAAAGACTAAGTTTGGCAGCGAATCCATGTGGCATCAGCGTATACGAATGGAACCTGCATACCAGTGAAATCACCATCGATGACCATTCGGGAATTCTCGGAAACCCGACGAGGACAGTAATATTGCCCCGTCAGTCTTGGGAAAACCTGTTTCACGCTGACGACAGACAGAGCTTGCGTGAAGCATTTCTCATTCATCTTGAAGAGAATGGTCCGGTCATGGAAACAGAGTATCGTATTCATACGGGATCAGACAATTACAGGAGATTGCTGGATCGCGGCGTTGTTACTGAACGGGACAGTATGGGAAAACCAAGCAGGATTAACGGTGTCCTCATCGACATCTCCGGCAAAAACACGGCCAAAACGACAGCAGCAAGAGACTGCGCGGAAGCTTCGACAGCCATCAGGAGACTGGAAGATGAGCGGCAGGCAATCCTCGCAGGTTCGAGGGGTCTGGCAATTATTCGTTACATAGACCCGCATTTCCGGATCCTATGGAGCAATAATGAAGCCGATATGGCTCTGGCATTGGAGACTAAAGATGGGGTATCCTCCCAACTCTATTGCTACACCGCCCATGGTCAGACACAGCCTTGTCCTGGTTGCCCGGTCATGAGAGCTTTTGACACCGGTAAACTGCAAGAAATAGAACATACGGAGATGGATGGGAGTTCGTTCATACGGAGATGCAGTCCGGTATGTGACGCGACAGGCAGAATTGTCGGGGTCGTACTTATCGCTTTCAATATTACTGAGCATAAACAAACAAAGGCAGGATTGAAGACCGCCCACGAATTTCTCCATTCCCTTCTTGAAAATTCACCAACCCCTATTTGCGTCTCAGATTCTGATGGCCGCATAAACACAATAAATCAAGCATGGGAAAGAACGCTTGGGTTCACACAAGAGCAATCGGTCGGGCGGTTATTCCGTGACATCTTTCCAGAGGAAACAGCCAAAGGGCTCGATCGCACAAACAAAAAGATACTTAAATCTCATGTTCCTATCGAGTCAGAACTATCGATAAACTCTCCTACAGGATTGCACCATTTCCACGTCGTTAAGTTCCCTCTTCGGAACGAATCAGGGCAAACCGTCGCTGTCGGTACGATTTTACTGGATGTAACAACAAGGAAATGCGCGGAGCAGGAATTAACAAAACGTGAAACAGAGCTGAAACAAAAATCACGACAGCTGAGCGAGATGAACACGGCCCTCAGGGTCCTCTTAAAACAACGCGAGGGAGATCAAAGAGAACTGGAAGAGAGGATTGTCTCCAACGTAAATCAACTGGTTCTGCCCTATGTTAATAAGCTGAAAGAAATGCATTTAAATGATGCCCAGGCGAGCTATCTGGAAATCGTCGAAATCCATCTCAAAGACATTGTCACACCTTTTCTACGACAAATCGTTGATCAATATCCCCACATGACAAGCAAGGAACTTCAGGTAGCGGCATTTGTCAAAGAAGGCAGGTCGAACAAGGAGATAGCAAACCTTATGAACGTGTCGCTGAACACCGTGGAAATCCACAGATATCATCTGCGAAAAAAACTGGGTCTGCAGAACAAAAAAACTGGTTTACGGTCATGTCTCTTGTCCTTAAACAGGTTGCCATCATGAAGAGGTTATGGCGTACCTAAAACATCGGGTCTGTCATGTAAACTTCTATCGGTTCAGAATAGTTGAGGGTCTCGCTTCGTGTCAACGTCCCGGAAGCAACATCGATGACCAGCTTCAATAACCGCTCACCTGCTTCCTCAAGGCTTTCCGTACCTTCGATGACAGTACCGGAGTAAAAGTCGAGACTGTCTTTGGCTCGGGCGTAAGTCCTGGGGTTTGCGGAGGCCCAGAGCAAAGGCGCCACCAAAGGCGGCGAATCAAGAATAGTATATTAATAATGACAGCCCAAAAACTCCTATCATTTCGATAACCCATCGATGTAGGCTCTGTACGCCCTGTTCAGCAGTGTTATGGGATGATTTACTATTGCCCCCGTTCCTGCATGCAACTGGAGCCCACACCCGCCGCAGTCTGTTACCAGGAGATCATTGGGTGTTGTCTTCACTTCCTGCCAGACTTTCCCAGCGATTCTCGTGGATCGCTGGTAGTTCTGCTTTTTCATCCCGTAAGAACCACCCATTCCGCAACAATTCGTATTCATTCCCACCACCTGTAAGGATGGTATCATTTGCATAAGAGCAACGGCCGCTTGAATATTCTGCACTTTAAGGTGACAGGGGTTGTGGTAAAAAACGCGGAGAGGAAGTCTGCCGAAATCGGTATTTAACCTGCCCAACGAGTAGAGGTGCAGAAGATATTCACAGGCATCGTAGACATGACTTGAAACAAACCGGACTTCTTCACTGTCGAAAAAAGGGGGTCCCTCTTTCCGGAGCATCATATTGCAGCTCGGGCAGGTGGTAAGGATGTCGTATCCCGGTGCTGCTGCTTTGGCCAGAAGCGAAACGTTGAAATGGAAATTCGTACCTGCTCCTTTGATGTTGCTGTTGGCCATCTGTGGCATACCGCAACATTTTGTCCGGGGGACAAGAACCTCAAAACCGTTTCTCTCCATAACTTCCACAAAAGACCTGCCGATATCAGGACCATAATAGTCTGCAAAACAACCTGTAAAATATACGACCTTCCTATCCATGACGGCCTCTCTTGAACCAGCTCCGGAACGTTTTCCGGTGGAATGCCGGCAAAGTAGAGTCTCGATGGACCCCTGTAAAAAGTTGCATGAGACGTCGCGAAGCGGAGAGCTTTGTCGTCCACGTCGACAGTGGAGCTGTATACGTTCCAAATTTGGCAAGGAGTTCCGGGTCATCAAGCATTCTCTTCTTCCACCCCCGTCTGTGGTGTTCGTAATACTGAAGTTGCGACTTCCAGAGAAGCTTTGGGATGTCTATATCCACCGGACACTCTCCGTGGCATCTTCCACAATGGAGGCATCCTTCAACAGAAGAAAGACTGTGCTGAAGAAAAGCAAGGAGATAGTTCTTGGGGCTGTACAGCATACCTGTTTCGGGACCGAGATACTCTCCCACGGGACATTGGCGAGCGCAGGCTCTGCAGTCGATACACAGGAAGAGATCGCGGAAATCTCCCTCAAGCAGGGCGCTGCGTCCATTATCATAGAATATAATATGCAGGGACGGGGGTTCATCGGATGCGACCAACGGGAGGGCGTCAAAGTCATATTTCTCGATATCGTGTGGAATAAGGTCAAGAAGCATGCTCTCCAGCCCGAAGATGCCCATCGATAGGGAGTGGGTGATCGCTTCCTCTCTATCCCGCACGACCTTCTCAATACCCACGATCAGTATGATCTTCTTCGCCTGCTGAATATCTTTCGATATGTTAGACATGTGTTGCAAAAAATAGACAGAACCATCGGATGCGGATATAGCATTGACGCCCAGTAAGGCTACGTAGTCTCTTCTGTCTTCGGAAGAAAGGCTCTCGATCCTCTGCTGTACATCCCAGGACCCGCTGAGTCCTTTTTCATTGAGACCAGGGAGGGACCAATAATCTTGAAGTTTTCTTTGATACGTCGTCTCCTCAAAGTGCTCAAATTCGCCAAAATAGCGAAGGTAGGTCCTGAAGCCGGCATCATGAAGAGCGGGCCTTAATTCGTTCACCACGATGTTCGATTTATTAATCGACATCAAGCGGGTGTTGCCGGCAGCCGCTGTGATGAGAGCTACTGCCTCGGATACATCCCTTGCGGATGAGACGGCAGCCCCGGGAAGATTACTAAGGACTTTTCCCAGTTGCTCAAGGTATTTGCGGTTGTTATCACGGGCGGCCTCGCGCATCACCCTGAGCTTTTTCTTGAGAAGTTCCCCGTTTGTTCTCTGACCTTTGGCTATAAAAGTTTCTGCTGCCTGTTGTCTCCTGTTTTGAGAAGAAGGTCCAAGAACTACTAAATCGGGGAGAAGAGGCATTACAGAGGCCAACTGAGATAGGGTCCCTTGCCTTGGCATCCCATACAGATGGAACCGTACTCTGCGGGATATGCTTCACCGCAGGAGGGGCAGAGGGCAATCCCTTTCTTTTTCGGCCGTCGGAGCATTTCTACGTCTATTTGCACCGGGCGAGTTTCAAGAATCCACGGCCCCGTCGTCCGCAGTTCCTCCAGCAAAAGGCTCTCATCCTGTTCCTGCTTTGGTTTGAGCTTAAAAAGCCAGGATTTGATCTCGGCGCAATGTGCGACATTTTTATAATCAATTCCGACGCGCACCCCCTCCCCCGTCTGTTTATTGTAAAGGGCAAGGGCGAAATGACCTAAATGGACTACCGTGAGCCAGCCGTTTCCGAGGGTGCAAGGAGTAAGAAGTTGGATGGCATCAGGAAGGCAGGAGAAAGTCTCAGCAACTGCGTTGTAGAGAATCCCTTCGGGTATCTGTTCCTTTGCTTTCTCTACCATGAATCCACCAAGAATGACCCCTGGCGCGGGATACGAATGAAAACGGCGTACCTCTTCAAGAAAGTCATCAAAGGTGAAGGGACCTACTGTAGCGATCTCGCGCTTGGGGGCACGAGAATATGGCAGCATTTTCGCCATGGTGATCACCCTCCTATTACGCCGAGATGCGGATTGAAGGCCAGAATAATCTTCGTGGAGACCGTTTTTGCCCGTTCCTCGGTGAGTTTTTCGATGGGTCCGAAGGTAAGTGCTTTTGTCGTGCAGGTGCGCACACAGGCCGGCTCCATGCCGCGTGTGACTCTGGTGATGCACGAATCGCACTTCGCCATAGTCTTCCCCTCAGGAAACTGGGGCGCCCCAAAAGGACATATAGTGGCGCAGGCATGACATCCGATGCAGAGCTCACTATCTACCAGAACAACTCCGCCATCGTTCTCTTTGCTGAGCGCTCCGGGGGGACAGACTGCGACACAGGGGGCATCGCCGCAGTGCATACAGGACATGGAAAAATATCTGATTGCCGCATCAGGATATCTTCCTGTCTCTACCTTGCTCACATGTCTGAAGGCAGCCCCGCTGCCCGGCAGGTCGTTCTGGTCAAAACAGGCAACCATACAGGCCATGCAGCCGCTGCACCGGGAGATATCTAAAGAAAATCCGAATTGTTTCGTTGTCATGATCTCACCTCCCCGTCAGAAAGCTTTTTCACCTGGCAAAGAAGTGACTTGAAACCTGCGTATCCCGAGATGGGGTCCTGGTAGTCCGGCTCAATGAGCAGGTTCACGTTTGCTTCGGGATAGGCGTGGTACATACTGACAACTCCCGGAGGGACTCTTTCTGTCAGATTTGCCTTCACGCGTATAAAATTTCGTGGTGTAGAAAGACTCACCCAGTCCTCCTGGACAATATTTCTCTCTTTTGCATCTACGGGATTCATGTCTACCATAGGATCAGGACGGAGGCTTCGTGTCCATTCCAGGCGGAAGGCTCTCGAATGCTGGAACATGGGAAGCCGTGAGCCTGTTGTAAAAATGAGAGGAAACGCTTTCGCAATCTCAGGGGTTGACCGGGGACTCAGGCGGGGTTCTTTGTAGATGGGAAGAGCGTCGTGACCTGTTTCCTTCAAAATCGTTGACGTGAACTCCATTTTACCGGAAGGTGTGGCAAAACCGGACTTCCGGTATCTCTGAAATCGGGGCGGATCGACATTTTTTACTGTATAACCAGCCGGGTATTTCTTCAGTTCTTCCACGGTAAGACCGGTAGGCTTGAGTATCCAGTCGATACATGCCTCATAGCCTTGGGCCATCAGGGAATCTTCAGGCGTCATCCTCTTTGCAAGTTCGAAAATGATCTCTGCATCGGACCGGGATTCCCACTGAGGCTTAACGGCGGGTTCGGTCCATATTACGTGTCTCTGGGCATAGATCTTAAGCTCACTCCTCTCAAGAGATGTGCATGCAGGCAGCACAACGTCGGCAATCCTGGCGCTGTCGGTCATGAAGATATCAACGTCCACAAGAAAATCCAACTTCTTCAGACTCTCTTCCACATAATCCGTACCAGGCCACATGCGGTAGTTGAGGCCAAAGGCAACCATAGCCCGGATAGGATAGGGTTTTTCACTGCGAATCTGATGAGGAACATGCAGGGCTTGCGCCTCGTTGACTATCCTGCACCAGGCAGGATATATATCCTCACCGATGCGGGGCGCCATCTCTCCCCATGGCCTGGGCTGGTCAAATTCGTGTTCTTGCGTTTCCAACCCCGGGCTCGCCACATGGAGAAACGTCCAGGGGTGGAGAGGGTTTCCACCTTGCACATCGATGTTACCGGTGAGCCCTACCAGGGCGGTAATCGCCCGGTGATTCTGCAGACCATTGGTGTGATGGGTCGTTGCATTGGCGCTGGTTCTCAAGGCTGCTGGTTTTGTTGTGGCATAGAGCCGCGCGGCCTCCACGATCAGGTGGGAAGGAACACCGGTAATCTGCTCAGCCACATTTGGGGAAAATTCTTGCACATAGTTCCGATATTCCTCAAAACCAAGCGTGTAGTTTTCAACAAACTCTCGATCATACAAACCCTCATTAATGATGACATTGGCCATGCTAAGAGCCAATGCTCCCGATGTACCGGGTCTAAGACGGAGATGGATATCCGCGTGAGCTGTGACGGGCGAAATTAAGGGTCCCACATCGATGATCTTCATGCCCCTCTCCCGGGCGGCAAGGAGAACCCGGACAGAAGGGGTAGCTGTGTGGAATGGATTTCCGCTCCAGACAAGAAGACATTTGCAATTTGGTATGTCAGGTCCACCCATATGTCCGTAATTGAGCGAGCCTGCCAGGTGAGTGGCAAGATAGCAGACACTCGACTCGGTACAGAAGTTAGGCGACCCGAAATTGTGCGTGAGCCGCTTCAGGTAGGGCCTCATCCATTTTGGATACCCTGTAAAAAAAACCACAGACTCGGGACCGGTCTCTTTCTTTATCTGGAGCAGACGTTGGGCGATAAAATCGAGGGCCTCATCCCATGATGCAGGAACGAGCTTTCCGGAGACTCTGTCTCCCTTTCTTATGAGGGGGGTGCGTATTCTGTCCTTATGGTAAAGGTACTGGCGGTTCGCGCTGCCCTTGGAACAGAGGGTGCCTTCACTGTTCGGGTTCTCTTTGGTTCCCTCAATTTTAACAACAACACCATCTTTCACGTATGCATCGATTCCACAGTGCGTGTAAACATTACAGATATCGCAAATGGTTTTGTGTATTTCTATTCCGGTTTCAGGACCAGGTATCTTCGCCCGAAACAGTTCCTTAATATCATTTTCGGCATTATGAATCATAAGCGGTTACCCCCTTTATTGATCATAAAATATCATGTTTGAATTATAATGTAACCTAATTATATAGCGCATCATAAAAAAAGGGGTACTAAATATAATGAATTTATAGTAAATAAATCATAAAATGATAAAATGATGAGTAATATATTTTATTTAAGGTGGAAAGAGGGCTATGACAAAAGAGAAGAACAACTCTGGCAGCATAACTGAAGAAATCCAAAAAGGCTTGCCAGGCAGGGGTGAAAAAACGCTGATTAATGTACCCGATGAAGATATATCCAACAAAATGTTCGAAGTCCGTTATAGAAAGACATTGAAGGCACTCAGAAGATCAGAAACTGAAAAGCAGATGATTCTTGAGGGCTTGAAGGACCTTGTGAAAATCCGTTATCTGTCGCCAGATTTCAGAATCATCTGGACAAACTCAGATTCGATAGAAGAATTAAACACCGGGACTCATGACAATGTCGAAAATCCACTGCTATACCTTACTTTATGGGCGTACGCAACCATGCTCCAATTGCGAAGCCAGAGAGGCTCTTCGAACCGGGCTTTTCTATGAAAATAAAGAGTCAGAACCCGATCAGGGTAAGCATTTCATAGCAAGAGGCATCCCGGTAAAAGATGAAAAGGGAAAAATCCTGGGTGTTATTCACATTGCTTTTAACATCACAAAATATAAGGAAACAGAAGATGGGTTGAAAATTACCAATGAGTTTCTTCATTCGCTCCTTCGCAACTCACCGACTCCCATTTGCGTATCCGGTTCCGATGACCGCATCAACTTGGTCAACAACGCATGGGAGAAAACCCTCGGATTTAGACAGGATCAGACTATCGGCAAACTTTTTCATGACATCTTTTCAAAAGATGTTGCTGATACGATAAACAGCGCAAATAAGAAAATTCTTGAATCAAATACCCCCATTGAATTAGATGAATCGATTAAATGCCCTACGGGATTGCATCATTTTCATACAGTCAAGTTTCCTCTTCAGGATTCAACCGGACAAACCGCTGCTGTGGGGACAATCCTCGTTGATGTAACAGGCCGCAAGCATGCTGAACAGGAATTAACTGAGCGTGAAATGGAATTAAAAATAAAATCGCTTCAGCTTGAAGAAACAAACACAGCCTTGAAAGTTTTGTTGAGACAGCGTGAGGACGATCAACGGGAACTCGAGGAGAGGATTTCATCAAATTTACAGGAATTGGTCCTCCCCTATCTGCAGAAATTGAAGGGAACCCGTTTAAGTGAAGTCCAAACAAGCTATATGGAGGTCGCCGAAACCCATCTAAAGGAGATTGCCGCTCCTTTTCTGCGACAGACGGTTTCTCAATACCCCCATGTGACAGCCAAGGAGCTTCAGGTGGCAACGCTTGTGCGGGAAGGTAGATCGAATAAGGAAATTGCTGATCTCATGCATGTTTCTCTTAACACTATCGAAATCCACAGATATAATTTACGAAAAAAACTGGGTCTGCAAAATAAAAAAATAAATCTTCGATCATATCTTTTATCGCTCAACAAGCTTCCCAACACAGCGGCAGGGAATTGAGCAACTTCTTCAACGGCAACATGGCGTGGTATGTTCTGGGAAGCCCAGTCTTGAAGACTGACACAAAGTTTTGTTTGATTGCGACAATGAATATATTCTATTATAGTGTTAGATAATAGGGCAGTGTTGAAGAAGTACAACAATGAAGACTGGTGTTTTGCTATAAGAATCGTATTTAATATAGGTGTTTTTGAGGAAGACATGAACGACATTGTACGCTTTGAACCACGCCAGACAAAACGAGCTTTTGAACATATCTCTGAACAGATTCGAAACCTCGTATACACAGGCGCCATAAAACCTGGCGAAAGATTGCCTTCCGAGCGGGAACTCGCAGAACAATTTCAGACCGGCCGGTTGGCTGTTCGAGAAGCCTTTCGCGTTCTTGAGCAAATGGGATTAGTCTATATAAGGAAAGGGAAAACTGGAGGAGCATATATAGGCGAATTCAACAAAACTGTTTTCTCGAAATCACTCATAGAAACAATAGAAAGTGACATGCCCAGCTATGGAAGACCTTATGGAAGCGAGAGCCTGTATTGAGAGTACTCATAGTGGAACTTGCCTCTCAACGAATGAGACCGAGCACTTGACGGGCACTGAAAAAGAACATTTCTGAAACAAGCCGACTCATTTATGACGGGGTGAGTTCAGCTCAAGCTCAGATAGAGTTTCACATATCTGCTTGCAAAAGCTGCAGGCAATATTACTCTCGAAACATGTACTTCGGTCAATCATGAATGTATTACAATTCTTTTTGTTCAAAGGAATTGAGCCATCTCAGGAACATCTGAACAAACACGTCAATGACCACAAGGATATTGTGAAGGCGATCCAGGAAAAGAAACCGGAACGCGCAAAAAAACAGATCGTGGAGCATATTCAATACTTTTCCCAACATTTCTCCATGACAAGGGGCCAGTTCCGGAAACACAAGACATAAGCATCATCCTTTCGCAACAAGCTTTTTTCATTTTTCCATTTTTTTTATTGACAGCCAAAAATATCTCCTGTATAAAAGATTTATTGTAATGGTTCAATATTAATCCATATGATACAAGGAGGCAAGCTACTTTTTGGAAATAATATCACGTACCAACAATGCACGATATGATGGGGATATTACCGTGGTGAGAAACAAATGTATTAACAACGAGCCGGTCAATACAAAAGAGGAGGTAACATATATGGAGTTTTCTGACGGTTATACGGCGGAATGGCCATATCCGGTGAACTACGGCAAAGAGAATGAGATCGAGGCAGATGTTCTTGTCCTCGGCGGCGGAATAGCAGGTTGTCATGCCGCAATAAACGCCGCAAGGCGAGGAGCAAAGGTCGTTATCGTCGACAAGGGAGCGGTAATCAGGAGCGGTCAGGGAGGAGCAGGAGTCGACCATTGGCATCTGGCCTGCACGAATCCTGTCTCCAAAGTCACGCCGGAAGACATGGTGAAAGCAGTCCGAGGAATTGAATCCCTATTACTACCATGGAGTACGGGAATGGTATGACCTGTTACATTACATGTCAGCGAGAGCTGGGACACTCTCCATGACGTTGAGAAAATGGGGGTCAAGATAAGAGACGTAGACGATGAATTCGTTGGTGCGGAATTCAGAGATGAGGAAACCAAACTGATGTTCGCCTATGATTATACAGCAGAAACATGCGTTCGCGTCAATGGCGGTGGCGACATAAAAGTTGCCATGTATAAAGAGGTCCGGCGATTGGGCATTGAAATATGCGACCGCGTAATGGTAACAAGTCTGCTCACAGAAGAAGGAAAACAGGGCGGCAGAGTTATCGGTGCAACAGGAGTGAACGTCAGGACCGGAGAGTTCTATATCTTTCGGGCAAAAGCTACCATTATCTCCACGGGTGCTCCCCATGGGATGTGGGTCTTCTCAACGGAACTGGCCGGTTCACGGAACAACGAACCGACGATGACGGGAGAAGGCACTGCCATGGCTTGGAGGCCGGGGCCGAGATGACCCTGATGGAGAGGACAGGACCGGCGCCGCCGATAGGTGGTTTTGGATATCCGCATTATGGCAGCGGCAATGCCCACAACACGTGGTATGCCTGCACCATTGGTGGATGCAAATGGCAAGGAAATACCCTGGGTAGACCGTGATGGCACAATACTTGAAGACAGTATCCGACCGTTATCATTCCGGCTCCGGGACAAAAGTATTTTCTCTTCACGCCTGGAACCCCTTACAGCATCAGCGGACCAACACCTATTCCAGATCTTGGGAACCGGATCAAGAACGGTGAATTTACGTTGCCCCTCTATGCCGATTTTTCCTCCATGCCCGCGCATGAGCGTCGAGCGATATGGGGTCTAATGGTAAAAAATGAAGGGAAGGGCTGGATCGTGAATGATACCTATTCCAAAGCCGGGTTCAATCCCGATGCATGACATGCTTCAGGTTGCAGTACTCTCTCCTGAGCAGTACCGTATTCTTCATGGCATCCCGGCGGCCCTCAACAGTGGCGCAGCGACGCGCATGCCGGCAGGAGGTGGAATTGTAATTGACTGGGACCTAAGAAGCAGTCTGGAAGGCTTGTACGTAGCAGGAACTTCCACATCCGCAGGCGGAAGTCATGCCACGGCAGCAACCACCGGAAGATATGCAGGCAGAAAAGCAGCCGATTATGCCTCGAGCGCGGAAAAACCCGTTCTCAACAGAAAACAAATTGATAGTGAAAAAACCCGTGTTTATGAACCAGTACGGTACAGGGAAGGAGAAGGTGTGGGATGGAAAGAGTTACGCGCTGGGATTGCCAGGGTCCTGCAGAACTATTGCGGCAAATACAAGAATGAAGAAACGCTGCTGACAGGGCTGAAATGGCTGCAGAGCATCAGGGAAAGTGAAGCATCACGGGTGTATGCCCGCAATCCTCATGAGCTGGCACGCGCGCTCGAATGCATGACACACATTACCGTGGGAGAAATTATCATACATGCTTCCTTAAACAGAAAAGCAAGCAGTGTTCCTCTTTGCTTTGACAGGCTTGATTATCCACAGCCGGACCCCCCTGAGTGGGAAAAGCTGGTTGTCATAAGACTGGAAGATGGAAATATCAAGGTAAAAGACTTGCCCCTCGACTACTGGCTCAAGCCCCCCTATGCCCCCACGTACGAGGAGAACTACCGGAAACACAGTGGCCTATGAGAGGAAATGCCATCAATAGAACAGATTAGAAGAGGAGATTGCAATTATGGAAAATCAATATAGCAAACCATTCATGGCTCCCAACCCGGCGACACCGTGCAAAGCGATACATATTGATTCAAACCTTTGTATCGGTTGCATGCGGTGTGTTGAGGTGTGCCGTATCGATGTACTTGTGCCCGGTGGAGAAAAAGGGGAACCGCCAAAAGCATTGTATCCGGACGAATGCTGGTTTTGCGGGGTTTGTGTGAAACATTGCCCGATACCCGGTGCTATCAAAATGGAATATCCCCTGAACCAGCGAGTAGGTTGGAAACGAAAGGATACCGGCGAGTATTTCCGTATCGGGATGAAAAATCCCCCCGCTCCGGATACAAGGCCGCCGGTGGGGAAATCCAAATAGTCTGGATGATGTGATATTATAAAATAAATGGGTAGATACAGGTTGATAGAGCAAACAACTATATTACAACAAGGAGGGAACATTATGTGCAAGGACAGGAGTAACAAAGTAATTGGTAAGATAGTAATATTCCTGATGTTGGTCTTTTCGCTGACGATTATTACCGATGAGGCAATATCACAGACCAAGGCGGCACAAAAGTCCAGTCCTCAATACGGCGGCACGTTAAAGATCATTTCCAGATATCCGGCTGTAAATCTTGGTATTCCCTGGGAAGCTAGTGTCGGAGATGATATCACGTATAACGCGCCCGCAGTCGAGTCACTCATGTTTTACGACCGTCAGGGAAAACCTATTCCCCGGCTTGCAACAAGCTGGAATGTAAGCAAGGATCTGAAAACTCTCACCCTCTCACTTCGCAAAGGGGTCAAGTTCCACGACGGAACGGATTTCAATGCCGAGGCAGCCAAGTTCTGTCTGGACAGCTATCGGACCTCCGGAAAGGCAGAGCTAAAAGACGTATCAGCAGTGGACGTAGTCGATCCCTATACGGTTCGTCTTACTTTCAATACAAGGTTTCAAGCCCATATCCTGAACAGCCTCGGCGGTTCACCGGGTATGATGGTATCTCCGGCAGCCATTAAGAGCCACGACAAGGCGTGGGCCATGAAGAATCCCGTGGGCACAGGACCCTTCAAAATAACCAAGTATGAACGCGACCTTCTTGTCAGATATGAGAAATTTCCCGACTACTGGCAGAAAGGAAAACCCTACCTTGATGCCATCGAGTTACATTTTATCTCCGATCCCATGACCTGTCTGGCGGCCTTCAAAGCAGGAGACGGTGACCAGATTGTGCGAATCGATGTGCAGGATGCGCTTGACCTGCAGGCCTCCGGCAAGTTTCTGCTGGACAAAGTGGCTATAACAGTGACTGGACTTGCGCCGGACGGCGGAAATCCTAAATCTCCCTTCGCCGACATAAGGGTACGAAAGGCAGTGGAGTACGCTATCAACAAGGAGGCCATAACCAAAGACCTTTACCGCGGCCTCTTTGTTCCTGCCAGCCAGATCAGAATTCCGGGCGCTATCGGATATAATCCGGCGGTAAAGGGTTATCCTTATAATCCAAAGAAGGCAAAAGAACTGCTCACGCAGGCCGGATATCCCAATGGATTTAAGACGAAGATTACCTACAGGACTGCGGATGATGAGAAACTGTTCGTGGCTATGCAGGGCTATCTGAAGGCAGTGGGCATCGACGCAGCGCTCGAGCCCATTACAATGCAGAACTTCGCACAGATGATCAATGTCGGCTGGGAGAATTCCATGGTCCGCTTTTACATACCCGCCGGAATCGATAATCACCCCGGTCAGGCTATTTTTCGTAACATGTCCCGACAGGCGACTCTTCACAAGAGCATCGCCCGTTCTGATCTTTTTGAAACAAAGCTGTCCAAGGCTGTAGACGAGCTTGACGACAAGAAAGGCAAGGTCCTTTTTGAGGAAATCTCAAAGATAGCCAGTGAGCAGGAATTAGTCTGCCCTATCTATATCCATTATGCCATTACCGCAAGGACGGCAAAAGTTCAAAACGAGGGTGCGGGTATTCACCAGGTCTGGGGTGCAACATGGACCCCTGCTGATGCCTGGCTAAGTAAATAGGTTCCTCACGTAATCGCTTCCGGAAGATATGACATCTTTCCGGAAGCGATTGCGTGACATCGGCCTTGCTCTTTTTACTGCTAATCTTGTCAAACTGCAAGCTGCGATTCTTCGGCGTAATTAAGTAAATAAGATCTTCATGCGGTTTCCTGAAAATGTCCGTTATGCAGGAAACCGCCTTTGGTGCTCTTAAAGTCAAGAACCGGGGCATCGCCATTAATCACAATTAATTGCACAACAGAATATGATTCCCGCTTCTCTTACACTATTTGTATAATTCTTACTAAAATATTTTAATAATTATTGTTGCGTTTCTTATAATACACGGTTATAATTATTTATGGCAAAAAACCAAAAACATGGAAAATCGTCCGACAAGCAAAGGCAAATCCGAGAAGGTAACAAAGCAAAGATTTTGAAACAAAAAGACAGGGCGATCCTGGATTCTTTTAATGCGGTTGCTGATACAATAGCTAAGGCGTTTGGCTCTCACTGCGAGGTAGTAATTCATTCTTTAAGCGATGTTAGTCTATCTGTAACAAAGATTGTTAACGGTCATGTTACTGGAAGAAAAGAGGGGTCTCCTCTTACAGATTTCGGTATTGAGATCTTGAAAAAGGCTGATTCATTGAAAAATGACACAGTCGGGCCGTATTTTATAGACCTTGATGATGGGAGAAAACTGAGATGTGTCACAATGCTCATCAGGAATGAAAAGGCCAGACCTGTTGGCATGATGTGCATAAACATCGATTTATCTGTACCCTTAGTCGATTTTTTTAAAGATTTGTTGCAGCCCGAAGGCGATTCATCGCAAAAAATCGTTGAACACTTCGCAATAACACCCAGGGAAATGATATCCAGGACATTAGATAAGGTCATAGCTCTCGTAGACAATCAAAGGAAGCTTTCCTCCTCTGATAAGAATAAGATGGTTGTTATGGAACTTTACAAAAAGGGGATTTTTAACGTTCGTGGTGCAATCGATCTGGTGGCAGAAGAAACAGGAATTTCAAGATACACGGTCTATAATTATATCAGGGAAGCAAAGTTAGCGGAAGAGAAAAAAACACTATCAAGCACATAGCGGGAGGGAAGAGGAAGTGACAAGAGAGGTTATTTACGCAGAAAATGTTCCGGCCGCAGTTGGACCTTATTCCCATGCAATAAAGGGAGGCGAATTACTTTTTGTCTCTGGACAGCTTCCAATTGACGCGTCAACCGGGAGATTTGTCGGAGATAGCATCAACGAACAAACAAGACAATGCCTGGAAAATATAAAGATAATTTTAGAGGCGGCGGGATCTCAGCTTGAGAAGGTCTTAAAAACAACTGTATTTCTGAAAGATATGAACGATTTTGAAGAGATGAATAAGGTATATAGCCAATTCTTCCAAAGCGATTTTCCTGCGCGCTGTTGTGTAGAGGTAGCAAGACTGCCAAGAGATGCAAAGATAGAAATAGAGGTGATAGCGGCGTATTCTGAGGCTTAACCCGCACATGGAAGGAGTCCATTCGGTTAGGCTCTATTGGATGAATGTCTTAAAAACGCAGAAGAGGAGGAATCAATGAACAAATATTTTCGTAACAGGCTTCACTGCGCGCCGGGATCGCACATGATCAGGACCACAGGTGCGCGGTTATCGTTTTAGTGCCCGGTCAGGAGTGAAGATGAAAAAGGATCAAAAATGGGCAGCGCTTTTCTGGATCGGATTAGGGCTTTATGTCATATACGCCTCCTATAGAATGGGTCCAGGCAGTTTTCGGAGTCCAGGGCCCGGCCTCATGCCTCTCCTCCTGGGACTCGTATTAAGCTTGACTTCGCTTTATTACATCGTAACTGAGTTTACCAGGAAGAGCGGTAAGGTCGACAACAAGGGAGAGCAACGGGCAAATACCAAACCTCTGAAGGTGGTTATAGTCGTAGTGATCTTACTGGCCTATGCGGTCACGCTGGAAAAACTCGGTTATCTGGTCGGAAGCTTCTTAATGCTGTCTGTTCTTTTCTGGGTTGCGGGCATGAAAAGGCTGACTGCTGCTCTCTCTTCATTGGCCGCAGTTCTGGCAAGCTATGGATTATTCACATATCTTGGCGTGGTATTTCCACCCGGGATACTCAAGTTCTTGCTGGAGGGGTAAGTAGATGGATTACTTTTCTGGAATAATTGCGGGGTTTCAGGTCGTTTTTCAGTTTACGAATCTTTTCTATTGTTTCGCCGGTGTCTTCATCGGAACTCTGGTGGGGGTGTTGCCGGGCATCGGACCGGTAGGCGCCATGGCTATCCTTCTTCCATCGACCTTCGGGCTTACGCCGGTCGCCGCGATTATCATGTTTGCAGGGATCTATTACGGCGCGATGTACGGTGGTTCCACGACATCTATCCTGGTCAACATCCCAGGTGAGGCAGCATCTGTGGTGACCTGCCTTGACGGCTACCAGATGGCAAGAAATGGACGAGCGGGGGCGGCACTGGGCATTTCAGCCTTCGGCTCTTTCATCGGCGGTACCTTCAGCATCATCGCTCTCATGTTTCTCGTTTTTCCGCTTGCCAGGGCAGCGCTCCTCTTCGGACCTCCGGAATATTTTTCTCTTGTGTGCATGAGCCTTACCATCCTCGTATATCTGGCGCATGGGTCTTTGATTAAAGCAATCATAATGCTGCTTGGTGGGCCTTTTGCTGAGTACGGTAGGTGTCGATCTTATCAGCGGAGCACAGAGGTTTACCTTTGGAGCGGACACCCTTCAGGACGGCATCGGTATAGTGCCTTTGGCTATGGGTGCTTTTGGAGTGGCTGAAGTTCTGACTAATGTGGAGACTGTGATCAACAGAACGGTGCTTTCAACCCGGATCAGGAACCTTTTCCCGAGCCGTGAGGACTGGAAGAGATCTGCCGGCCCAATCGCGCGTGGTTCTGTACTCGGCTTTTTTCTCGGTGTTCTTCCTGGCGGCGGAGCCGTTATCTCATCCTTTTTCTCGTATGCGATGGAAAAAAGACTGTCCAAGAAGCACGCCGAGGAGTTCGGTAAAGGAGCCATTGAGGGAGTCGCAGGCCCTGAGACGGCAAATAATGCGGGGGCGGGAGGGTCTTTTGTGCCCCTTCTGGCAATGGGAATTCCGACGCATGTGACCATGGCAATTCTGCTTGGCGCGTTGATGATACACGGAGTAACTCCGGGTCCGAGGATGATTACCGAACACCCGGAGATTTTTTGGGGGACCATCGCATCAATGTACCTTGGCAATGTCATGCTTCTTGTACTGAATCTTCCCCTCATCGGGCTCTGGGTAAAAATCCTGAAGGTTCCCTATAAGGTCCTCATGCCTCTGATTCTACTTTTCTGCGTGATCGGCGCCTACAGCCTCAACAACAACGCGGTTGAAATGATCATAATGGTGCTTTTCGGAGTTTTCGGATACATTCTGAGGAAGCTGAATTATGAAGCCGCACCCATGATACTCGCTTTTGTTCTGGGGCCGATTCTGGAGAAAAGCCTAAGACAATCGCTCATAATGTCCAGTGGCAGTTTTTTCATCTTTCTCGAAAAGCCCATTTCAGCAGTCGCGCTCGCGATAGGAGTGCTCCTGCTGATTTCATCTGGCTTTTCTTATTACAAGAACGCGAAAGAGAAAATACCCGATGAAGCAGACTAAGCGAAACAGGAGAGAATCTTTTATATGAAGATTACCAGTGTCGAAGTATTTGTCATTACCGCAGACTGGACACAGGTCATAAATCGTCTGAACCCGGTTTTGGTACGTATCAACACTGATGAAGGGATAAGCGGGCCGGCGATTGATGGGCGGCTGAATCACGATTAATTTATTTTATACGGAAAGGTTTTCTATGACTCAAATAAAAAGATGAGGAGGAGTAAAATGAAAAAGTACTTTTATGGAAGGTTTAGTTGCATGGACTGGTCAATTGTCGTCCGGAACATTACGAAGCTTGGTTTTCTTACGTCATTAGTCACCATTATGGCTTTGGTCTTTCTTTCGGTCGCTCCAATGTCTCACGCAGCAGATTCGGGTTTCCCCAGGAAAGCAATTAACTTTTATCTCCCGTATCCTCCTGGAGGGTCCGTTGATCTTATGTACAGACCCGTTGCGGATGCAGTATCGAAGATCCTCGGACAACCCCTGGTTGTGATAAATAAGCCCGGTGCCTCCGGTACGATCATGATGTCAATGCTTAAAACAATGCCGCCCGATGGATATAGCATAGGTATTGCCGGGAACAGCATTTTTGTTGTGGCAGCGCAGCAGGATATTGGTTTTGACCCGGTAAAAGAACTTACCTGGGTTGCACGGCTTCTCAGTTCAGATATCGGAGTAGTAGTGAAAAGCGATGCCCCATGGAAGACCTTTAAGGAGTTGGTCCAGTATGCCAAGGCAAATCCCGGCAAGATAAAGTACGGAACCTCGAATCCTCGCGGTGCGCTTGATCTTGCTATGATTGATGTAGCTGCAAGAGAGGGCATTAAATGGGACATGGTTCCTTTCAGCGGCGGACAGGAAACGGTCACTGCTCTATTAGGAAAACATATTGATTGTATGGCTGAAGGACCCGGAGAGTACGCTCCTCAGGTTGCTGCCGGGCAGATGCGGATTCTGGCACTTTTTGGAGAGCCATCAAAACGTTTCCCTGGTGCACCGACTTACCAGTCAATAGGATATCCGGCCTTTCTCTCAGTTACCGGCCTTATCGGACCCGCCGGGATGCCAAAGGATGTGACAGATAAGCTTGAAAGCGCATTCAAAAAAGCACTGAGCGATCCGGCCGTTCAGAAGAACCTCGAACAGCAATCAGCGCCGATCATTTATCAGGGACACGACGAATACACCGCATGGGCGAAATGGGCTCAGGGATATTACGCCGACGCGGTTAAGAAGGCCGGACTCGCAAAGAAATAGCATACAGACGTTACGATACGGGCTTTTGGATAGCTTTTGCTTAACAAGAAGTGTGTTAGAGGTTGCTGACAGCTGATTCAATCCGTTGCAGCGCTTCTTCAAGAACCGGGCGGGGGCATGCGATATTCATTCGTTGAAAACCGATGCCTCCGTCGTGGTAACACACGAGATCGGGTTTGCCCGGGATGTGTCCTCCAGGGTTGTTTTTATGGATGGAGGCGTCGTTGTCGAAGAAGGAAATCCGAGTGATCTCCTTGACAATCCAAGGGAAGAAAGGACAAAACAATTCTTGAGAAGAATCACTCAAAACTAAAGTCATCAAGGACGAAAGGCATTTCATGAAATACAATTTTGATCAGATATGTGAGCGAAAAGGCACTGGAAGTGTTAAATGGGACTCTCTGCAATCCGTTTTCGGTCATGAAGATGTGATACCGATGTGGATCGCTGATATGGATTTTCCGGCCCCGGAGCCTGTCGTGCAGGCACTAGTCGATCGGGCAAAACATCCATGCTATGGATATAGTCAACCAGGTTCTGATCTTATCAATGTGATAACTGAGCGTATGAGACGCAAACTTCAACTGGGAGATAGATCCCGACTGGATTGTTTTCACTCCCGGTATTATTCCAGCTCTCCATGTTGCAATAAGATCAGTCACCCGTCCCGGAAACCAGGTCATTGTTCAGGAACCCGTATATTATCCCTTTTTTAAGGCAATTACCGGGAGTGGATGCCAAATAGTCAATAACGGACTTAAGCTCATCAATGGTCGTTATGTGATGGATTATGAAGATCTCGAAAGCAAGTTCTTTTCGAAATCGGCAATGATTGCGGCTCCGACTACCGATGTGAAAGCCATGATCCTCTGTAGTCCCCACAATCCTGTATGCCGGGTATGGGAAAGAGACGAACTGATCAAAGCAGGTGAAATTGCAATCAGACATGGTGCGGTAGTTATTTCAGATGAGATACACTGTGAAATACTCTTTAAAGGATATAGACATACACCTTTTGCTTCACTCTCGAAAGAATTCGAACAGAATTGCATAATCTGCATGGCACCGAGCAAAACGTTTAATCTGGCCGGTTTGGAAGTATCAACAGTTATTATTCCTAACAAGAAACTGCGAGATGAGTTCAACGGTGTGAGGGCCGGGATACTTACCCGAGACGAATATTTTCGGTTATGTTGCACTTGAAGCGGCTTACCGTTATGGTGATGAATGGCTGCAACAAGTGCTCGACTATCTTGAAGCGAATCTTATCTTCCTTCGATCGTATCTGCAGGACCGGATAAAAAGAATCAGGCTGATAGAGCCACAGGGAACATATCTTATGTGGCTTGACTGCCGTGGGCTCGGAATTGATGATTTGTCACTCAAGGCTCTTATGAGAGAGAAAGCGAAAGTGGGCATGAATGATGGCTATCTTTTCGGTGCAGGAGGCAGCGGCTTTCAGAGGATGAACATTGCCTGTCCCCGTTCTGTTCTCGAAGAAGCGTTACAAAGGATTGAAGCGGCTGTAAAAAGCCTTTAATCCCTGCCCACAAATTCTTACGGAAGTTAACTCGGCGAAAGAAATTAAAACGAGGAACTAGGCATTGACTGCAATCGGATATTACTCTCAAGCCTTGATAATCGTGGCTCACGAGATGCTCTTCCGCTCCAGTCAGATACCAATCGATCCAGTAACGGGAGAGATTGTTTCCGGGAATGCGGCTAACCGGGTACGCGAAACATCAATGATAGTTTTTTCTAATCCCTCACTGCAATAGATTGCAGGGCGGCAATCTGAAAGATGTGAAAGTACTCAACAAGGTGATTGCGTCAAAAGACATCGAGGCTGCTGACGCTTACGCAACGACACTCTTCAACCTGAATCCGCAGGATGTGAGTCCCTCTGTAGCAGCCTGCAAGCGGGGTCTCGGTGAGATAGTCCTGAATAAAATTATGATTGTATTAAGCCTGAAATCTGATATAACTTAGCAGGAAAATATCATGGGACTCATAACAATCGATCAAAACAAATGTAAGAAGGATGGTGTCTGCGTCCGGGAATGCCCTTTTTCATTGATCAGGCTTTCTGCGACAAGCGGTTTTCCCGAAATGATTCCGGGCGGTGAAGCTGTCTGCAACTCGTGCGGACATTGTGTCACTGTCTGTCCTCACGCCGCCCTCGATCACGAACGTGTCCCTCTGGAACTCACTTCTCCCATAGAGGAAAACATTTCTGTTGGTGAGGCCCAGGCAGTGCAGTTTCTCAGGTCCCGCCGCTCCATCCGTCTTTTCGAAAACAGACCCGTGGAGGAAGAGAAAGTAAAACGTCTCATCGACGCAGCGCACTACGCGCCCACAGCAGGTAACAGGCAGTTGGTGCATTGGGTCGTGCATACTGACCGGACGAGACTGAAAGAATTAGCGGGCCTTACTGCCGAATGGATGCGTGAAACACTCAAAACTAATCCGGCTGTCGCCAAGACCAGCCCCTATCTTCCGAATATCGTCTCTGCCTGGGACTCAGGACAGGATTCGATACTCTGGAACACCCCCGTTCTTATTGTAGCTTCTGCCCCGAAACAGGCCGCTTACGGGCTCACCGATGTGTCTATCGCGCTTACCTATCTTGATCTTCTGGCCCCTACAATGGGTCTTGGCACCTGCTGGGCCGGGCTGCTTCAGGGAGCGCTTCTTGCCTCTCCGTCGTTGAGGGAAAAGGCAGGCATACCGGGCGGTCACTCGCATCATTACCCGATGATGCTCGGCTATGCAGTGCTTCGCCATCACCGTCTTCCTGCACGTAAGCCGCCCAGAATCACTTTCTTGTGAAGCTGCCGTCCGCTGCCACCTTACTGCGCACAAAGAAAGGAAATCGTGAATACTAAAATCGGAAATTGTTATCACCGCCAAAAATTCCACAGGCGACAGCCTAAACATCATCGATGGTATTTATTTATCAGATTGTGTACAATAAGTAGTAGTTATGAAAATTGCGACAGCCCGAATTTCTCAACTTATATTTCTTGCTGTCTTTCTCGTCCTTTTCATCTTTACCGACTACCGTGGGAAAGATGAAATCTCCGTTGCCGTCAACAGCTTTTTTCGCGCTGATCCGCTCGTAAGCATAAGCTATCTTCTCGCGACAAAGAGCTTTACATACCTTCTGCTGCCGGGCGCGTTGATGTTTATTCTTTCCATCGTGCTGGGAAGATTTTTCTGCGGATGGATCTGTCCGCTGGGCACCGTCATCGACCTTATAACAAACAAAATCAAAAAAACCATCCCCCTCAAATTCCTGAAAACATCCTTGAAATATTATCTCCTGCTGACCCTGCTTTTTACAGCCCTCTTCAATATCAACCTTGCCGGAATTCTCGATCCCATGGCCATTCTTATCCGGGCGCTCACCTTCTTTATCTACCCTCTTTTCGGATATACCATGCGGAGCGGCTGGGTCGGCCTATATTCTCTGCTGGGCGACAAGCGGGACAGCATTGAACCTGCCTATGGTTTTCTCAGGGACTATATCCTGCCATTCAGAGAAACTTTTTATCCTCTCGCGTTTATTTCCTTTCTGCTTTTCCTCTTCATCCTCTTCCTCGAACGCTACGAAAAGCGGAACTGGTGCAAAAACCTCTGCCCCCTCGGCACCCTTCTCGGCATTTTAGGCCATTTCTCAATCTTTAAAAGGGTCCCTAAAAAACTCTGTCCTGATTGCGGTTCCTGCAAGGATGTCTGTCCCACAGGCTTTGACGAAGAGGTCCTCCAAAAGAGCGACTGTATCCTCTGTATGGATTGCAAATTGAAATGCAATTTTCAACGGGTCAAATTCAAATTCGGATGGACAAAAAATAAAACAGCAGAGGAGAAGACCCAAAAGCTGCCGGTCCTCGAACGAAGGGTCTTTCTGGGCAGTCTTGTTTCAGGGTTCTTTCTTTCGCGGGTATTTGCCTTCCAGTCCCCTTCGCAATCAGAAAGACTCCTGCGGCCACCGGGTGTTGTAAACGATAATGATTTTCAAAAGAAATGCGTCCGCTGCGGCGAATGTATGAAGGTTTGTCTCAGAAGCGCCCTGTATCCCGACTATTTCAGGGCAGGTATGTACGGACTATTCATGCCTGTTATCGTACCGCGTCTCGGATATTGCGAATACAACTGCAACCTCTGCGGGCAGGTATGCCCCACCGGGGCCATACCCAACCTTCCTCTGGACAAAAAGAAAAAGAGCATCATCGGCCTTGCCGTCATCGACAAAAACCATTGCCTCCCTTACGCGAAAAAATGAACTGCATCGTCTGCGAGGAGCACTGCCCTATCCCTGAAAAGGCAATCCGATCAGAAGTCGTTGAAGAAATTGATTACAACGGCAAAAAAATCACCCTGAAAAAACCCTACATCGTCGACGAACTCTGCAACGGCTGCGGCATTTGCGAAAACAAATGCCCTCTTGAAGGCAAATCAGCCATCGAAGTCTTCTCGAAAAAGAAGAAAGGTTAACCTGCGATGAACCTCACCGCTACAAGCAGCGCCGTATCAATGGGATGAAGGCCTACCGTTTGATCAGCATGCTATTCCACTTATCCAGTTGGTCCTTGTATTGCTCTGTCAACTTTGAATCATCCCCTTCTATCGCAATAGAAATAATCTTATCCCCTGCCACAATACTATTTACAACACCCTGATCCTTCGCATCAACAACCTGCCCAAAAATAGTATGCTTGTTGTCGAGCCAGGGAGTGGGAACGTGGGTAATGAAGAATTGGCTGCCGTTTGTGTTCGGGCCTGAGTTTGCCATAGAGAGCATGCCGGGTTTATCGTGTTTCAAATCAGGCGAAAATTCGTCCTTAAATTTATAACCAGGTCCTCCTGTGCCATTACCAATGGGACAGCCTCCCTGGACCATGAAGTTAGGGATGACTCTGTGGAAGGCAAGACCATTATAAAAACCCTTTTTAGACAAATTGACAAAATTGAGGACCGTCAAAGGGGCCTTATCAGGGAAAAGGTTCAATCTGATGTCTCCTTTCGTTGTTTTTATTGTTGCTTGCAGTTTAGAATAAGCCGTGTTCTTTCCATCTTTCTGCATATCTTTTTCGGAAGCCGTTACTCCCGCGTGAAAAAGAAAAATTCCAATGAATAATATTGTACTGACAATCAATGTTCTTCTCATCAACATACACCTCTTAAATGTTTTTTATCGCCGCCATTTTTCGACATATACCGGAGGCTCTTAGTACGCTTATCATCATAATTTTTCTACGTCGTCATGTCAACCATTTAGATGTCGGGCTTCGGAAGGAAGGGGGCAAATAAGTATATTTATAAACGGCGCAAAGGATGAATCTGATTTGTACCTCATTGAACTGATTTACAAGAAATAATATAGAGATTTGGCACTGGAATGAAAATAAATTACGATATTCAGAGAGCACTCGCGTCAAAGACAACTTTCATGAGACAGTTCTGAACACATCTTCCTCGGTGGTTATATTAGCTGCCTTTGCCCTTTTAACCAGCCGCTTCCGAGTCTCTTTGAATCTTGTTTCCAAAGGAATACACCAAGCGACTCCTTCACAATATCGCTTTTATTTCTCCCGGTGGCTTTCGCAAACGCATCAAGTTCCGCTGCTATCTTGTCGGACAGGCTTACGGATAATACTTTTCTCACGTTTTTACCTCTATTTTTATTATGATACACTGCATAATTGTCATTATCAAGAAAGGGTCTTAAAAAAACCGCTTTCTGATTGCACTTAATTGCACAATCTTCCTGTTATTCCGAGGATTACGTGTATTGGTAGATGACCAATACTGAGATCATTAACGAAACAGTTCATGATCAAAGAGGCTACACAGAACCAAAGGCTTTGATCAGGTTTGGGATAAGAACGGAGATTTATCAATCTTTCAACGCATATTACGTTTCCTGGTCAAACTATGTTGAGAATGAGGAAGAGCTGCCTATGATTATTCCGTGTAGAAAGCACCCCAAATCTAATCGCTATGAAACAAAACCTACGGAAAGAGAGGGTTCAAATTGATAGTCGGGCAAAAAGGTGAATACGCATTCCATGCAGCCTTTCGAGCAAGAGTAAATGATCACGTAGTCGGAATGCTTGAGATACAACGATATCAAAGAATGACAACAAATCTTAATGCTGTTTTATGATTGTTCTTGATTGCGTAGGCTATATCCAAACCATACCTTTTAATATTATTAACAAATTCAAACCATCATGAGGATTGTCTATGAATCGTTGTGGATGGGCAATAAGACAAAGGGCTGAAGTGGGAGAAGTCCTATCATGATAATGAATGGGGCGTTCCGATTCATGATGACAGAATCCTCTTCGAGTTTCTTGTTCTGGAAGGCGCGCAGGCAGGGCTGAGTTGGTCTACCATTCTGAGAAAACGGGAAGGGTACAGAAAGGCCTTTGACAATTTTGACGCCCGGGAAATTGCCCGATATTCCGAGGATGACGTGTCCCGGTTACTCGCAAATCCTGAGATTATACGAAACAGGCTCAAAATCAACGCAGCTATCACGAACGCGAGGGCATTTCTTCAGGTACAGGACGAATTTGGGAGATTTGACCAATACATCTGGCAATTCGTTCATGGCAAACCTATCCGGAATGCATGGGAGCAACTGACCGATATTCCCTGCAACACCCCCGAGTCTGACAGCCATGAGTAAAGACCTGCAGAAAAGAGGGTTCAAGTTCGTGGGGACAAAAATCTGCTACGCATTCATGCAGGCTGTCGGCATGGTAAACGATCACGTAGTCGATTGTTTCAGATACAAAGAAATCTGACCATCTTGCTAAATCCCCGAAAATGTTTATAATATATGTATAATTATTGAGTTGGAGGAAGTATGAATCAGACAAAAACATTTCTTCTTATGGTCGTCCTTACGATCATTCTCGTCGCCCTGGGAAGCCTTATCGGCGGAAGTTCCGGCGGCATGATAGCGTTCTGCATCGCCTTTATCATGAACTTCGTGAGCTATTGGTTCTCGGACAAGATCATCCTGAAAATGTACGGCGCGAAACCGGTTTCCGAAAGCGAAGCCCCTGAGCTTTACGCCACCGTCGCCTCTCTTGCCCAGAAGGCGTCTATCCCTATGCCGAAGATCTTCATTATGGAAAATGAAAGTCCCAATGCCTTCGCGACGGGAAGAAATCCGGAACATGGCGTCGTGGCTGTCACAACAGGCATCATGCGCATACTCAGCCGCGAGGAACTTGAAGGTGTCCTCGCCCATGAACTGTCCCATATCAAACACAGGGATATTCTCATCCAGAGTGTTGCCGCCACCCTCGCCGGCGCCATCACCATGATCGCCAACTGGGCACGTTTCGCGGCCTTTTTCGGTGGTGGAAGCAGTAGCGACGATGACAACGGCGGCGGCAATATATTCAGTGTCATCATCTTCTCCGTAATCGCCGCCTTTGCGGCACTGCTTATCCAGCTTGCCATTTCACGGTCACGGGAATATCTTGCCGATGCCGGCGGGGCACAGCTTGCCGGGAATCCTCTTTCTCTGGCAGGCGCTTTGAAAAAACTGCACATGGGCATTGCCCGCAATCCCATGAATAATGCCAATCCATCTACAGCGCCCCTTTTCATCGTCAATCCCTTCAGCGCTCGAGGGGTAACAGCATTATTCAGCACCCACCCTCCAATGGAAGAAAGGATCAAAAGATTGGAGGATATGGCCTATAGACGATAAATCCGGCCGTGCCATACGACATCTATCGAGTAAAATCATCGCGAAAGTCGAAGACGGCGCCTTTCTCGATGAGACCATCGATAGCTATTTCTCCAACCATAACCTCTCGGACAAAGAAAAGGGATTAATCTACCAAATCACCTCCGGCGTCGTGCGATGGAAGGGCTATCTCGATTGGGTCCTTTCCTCATACGCGCACCATGAAATAAAAAAAGACCTGCGGTATCTCTTATGGACCGGTCTTTATCAGATCGCCTTCATGAAAAAGGCGGATTATCATGTCGTCAATGAAATCGTAGACTACGTGAAAAAAGAAAAGGGTAAAGCACCCGCTAATTTCGTCAACGCCATCCTCAGAAGGTTCCTCCGGGAAAAAGGAGAAAAAACAGGCATTCCCGAAGGGGCCGTAGACCGTTCTTTTCCCGAATGGCTCGTGAAAAAATGGCAGGCCAGGTTCGGCAAGGCTGATACAGAGAAATTGCTCTTCAGTCTCAATGAAAACCCTCAATTTACCCTGCGGGTCAACCTCGACAAAATATCCCTTTCCGATGCGACATCCCGTCTTCATGAAGAGGGAATCAAGATAAAGGAAGGGCTGCTCTCGGAATCGGCCCTCTTTGTTCAAAAACTGGGGCCTGTATTGAAGAGCAGCACTCTTCGCCGAAGGCCTCATCAGCATCCAGGACGAGATGTCGCAGCTTGTGGGACTCGCTATAGGGCCGCAGAAAGGCACGCGCATACTGGATGCCTGCGCGGGACTGGGAACAAAAACCCATCAGATACGGGAACTCTACCCTGATGCGACACTCGTCTCCATGGACAATGAAATAAGAAGGCTGAAATCCGTCACCAATACGGGCTTGACAATACTCGGTGATGCTATACAGAACCCTTTCAAGAAGAGGTATCTTTGACACAATTCTCGTTGACGCTCCCTGTTCATCACTGGGCATCCTCAGAAAACATCCTGAAATTAAATGGCGAAGACGCCCACGGGACATCATCTCCTTCGGTAATTTTCAGCTCGCTTTGCTCAAGTCGTTATGGGACAACCTCACGCGAGGAGGACATATGATTTACAGCGTCTGTTCCTTTGAGCCCGACGAGACTGTTGCCGTCATTGAGAAATTCAAGAAGGAAAAACAGTTTATACTTGAAAATCCCCTGCCGTTTCTGTTTAATAAGGAATATTTCTTATCGTTACCACACGAAACAGGGGCTGACGGGTTCTTTATCGCGAAGATGAAAAAAATATGAAATCCTTCAAGATCATTTTGCTTTGTATACTGACGCCGATTCTCGTCTTCATTCTCGCAACATACTTCACGATCAGTATCGTTCTCAAGGGTCAGAAAACAACTATTTGTCCTGATATACGGGGGAAAACAGTGGAGGAAGCAAAGGGGACTTGTCGAAAGCAGGGGTCTTTCCTTCTCGATTCTCAGATACGAGAGAAGAAATGATGTCCCCTATAATCATATTACAATCCAGAAACCCGATGCCAATATCAATACACGATTAGGAAGGATTGTCTACGTTATCGTTTCTGAAGGACCGGAGCTTATCAAGGCGCCGGGGTTCGTCGGTAAAACACTGGACGAAGCCAAGGGGGTTATGGAAGAGAAAAGACTCATTCTTGATAGAATTATTACAGTACCGAGCACACGGGTGGGAAGAGTAATTGCCCAGATACCCGCCGAGGGCACGGAAATCCTCCAGGATAGCAAGGTCACCTTTATCGTCGGAGGCGAACAGACACTCTACTTTTTTATACGTGATACCAAAAACACAGACGTTACCGAATTGGCCGAAGAGATGGAAGCGAAAAAGATAAAATATAAAATCAATTATGTAAGGAACGATCGCACATCCCGTGACAGCGGTTTTGATCTTTCCATTCCAATAAAGACGATATTTAACGGTTCCGATGAACTGGTAATAAACATATACTGACCACGGAGGATAACGATGAATAAAATCCAGATAGCCCCTTCCATTCTCTCCTGCAATTTTCTTGAACTCGGGAAAGAAATAAAAGACGTTGAAAAAGCAGGAGCCGACCTCATCCATATCGACGTCATGGACGGCCATTTTGTCCCCAACATTACCATAGGCCCCCTCTTTGTGGAAGCTATTAAAAAGATCGCCACGAAACCCCTTGATGTTCATCTCATGATCGATAACCCCGGAGCATTTGTCAATGACTTCGCTGTAAAGGGCGCTGATATCATCACAATCCACGCCGAGGCGGATAACCATCTGTTCAGAACACTGGAAGTCATCAAATCAAGCGGGAAAAAAGCCGGCGTATCCCTCAATCCCTCGACACCCCTTGCTTTTCTGGACCATGTGATTCATATTGTGGACCTCATACTGATCATGACCGTTAACCCCGGCTTCGGCGGACAGGCATACATCCCTTCCATGGAAGAAAAGATACGGAACACAAGGAAGATGATAGATAAGACCGGCAGAAAGATCGACCTTGAAGTTGACGGCGGTATTAAGGCCGATAACGTCAAAAAGGTTGTCGAGGCGGGCGGGGATATGATCGTTATGGGCACAGAGATATTTCACAGTAAGGATTACAGGAAAAAGATTCAGGAAGTACGCAAAAAGATCGGATCTTAACAGCACGATAGATGGAATTAAAAAAACAAAAAGCATATAAAACAGTTTTCGAGATCGCCTGCGACGCACTCGTCGCTTCCGATTACGCGCAACAGTGCGCTCTGGCAGGGCTTAAATGCGTACGAAGAGACGGAGGGCAGCAACTATAGAGGTCCCTTACTTCGACGAAATCATTACAATACATACTCCCCGGTTCTCATTTGAAAGTTCAAAAAATGCCAATGTCACCCTCGTTACAAGGATCATCCTCTTGCATTACATCAACAACGCTTCAGGCATCCCTCTCTCCGGCGAAAAAGTCGCCTACGGAGATATACCTTCCTGTATGCATTACGAGCCTGTCTTTGCCAAAAGGGTCCTCAAACCGCTTGAGCGCGCCTTCGGATATGACAAATACGCCTTTCTTGAGGCAGGCACAGCGCTTGGCGGCAAGGAAGAAGAATACGGCGACGCGTCATTTACCCTTTTCGCATTTCCCAAAGTCCCCATTACTTTTATCCTCTGGGAGGGAGATGAAGAATTTCCGCCTTCCGTGAAAGCCCTTTTCGATCCCTCGATCACCGGCTATCTCCCCCTTGAAGATATCGTCGTCATCGCTAAGCTTGCCGCTTCGAGGATTTTAAAAACCGCGCACAAACAACATTCTATCGAAATGGAAGACTAATGTACGATGAGAAAAAAAGACCGTGAAATCAAGGAGCACAAGGAACTGGAAGAAATTCTTCAAAAAGCGGATGTCTGCAGAATCGCTTTCGCGGTCGATGGGATGCCTTACATCGTGACGATGAATTACGGATATGTCCTGGAAAGACAATCTGATTCTCTATTTCCATTGCGCGAAAGAAGGGAAGAAGCTGGAATTGATGAAGAAAAATAACATGGTCTGTTTTGAGATGGATATAGATCATGAACTTGTGCAGGTCGGAAAATGCCTGCGACTGGGGAATGAAATATAGAAGCATTGTCGGCCTCGGATCACTGGAAAGTATCACTGATGAAGAAGAAAAAAAGAAGGGGCTCGATTGCATCATGGACCATTATGGATTTAGCGGAAAAAAAGAGTACAACGAAAAGGCCCTCAATCTGACCGAGGTATTAAGGCTCACTGTAACAGAATTCACTGGAAAGAAAAAGAAATAACCGCCCATGAGCGTTTCGCCTGTAATTGATATTTATTTATCTTCACGGACTCTACGTCTTGATCTTTTCATCTTCAGATATTACTATAACTATATAGAAGGGAGGAGTGAAAAAGATGTCTGAGAGAAAAAGTTCTTTGATGCTATCGTTCTTAATCGGAAGTGTAATTGGAGGAGGTATGACCTTCCTGCTGGCAACACACTTTCTGAAAACACGGAGCGTCAGAGCAAACAAAACAAAAGGGCTGCGTGATGAGATGGAAGAACAATCATATGAAGAGGGTATCTATTGCGCACCGGAAGGCGCCGATTTACACTACGATGTAGGGAAGGACATCTATTATTCAAAAGATGAGTAAGGAACCGGTCAGTATCGGTACCGGTCGTCTTTTGAATTAAATTATTCTGTCAGTTCGAATTCTCCCAATATCCTCTGAAGGTTTATTGAACAATTCCGATAATCGTATGCTCTCCTTGTCTTCATTCAGCAGCGATGCTAAAGCAGTCATTGCCAATTATTTATAGATACCACAGGCCAGATAGTAGTCATCCACCTTTTGGATATAGGTCATCTTCGGTTGGACCGTGTTTGTGTGGGGGTTTAAAAAGTAGTATTCATACCACCCGTTTCCCTGTTTTTTTGCGATATCAATCATCCCCTTGCCAAGGTATTTGCCATTTACGTCTTTTGATTCATAGAGGTTCTGCCCTACCATTGCTGTATTCCCGCCATAAGCAAGTATGACCCCGTAAAAATCCTGGGCAAAAATAAATAATTCGCCTTTGACAAATTCTCCCCTCGGATTGTTGAATGCTGCCAACGCCTTTGCCTTGCCGTTTGCTTTTGCATAGACGTGGGCCTTTTCTACCATCGCCTGCGCGTCGGCAGGCTTTGCGAGCCTGAACTGACTAATCAATTTCTTTAATTCTGCTGAAAGCCCTGCCATCTGAGAAGCAGCATCGGCATTTTCACTGATATTCCTCGCAGTTTCCTCCATAACGCCGGAAATATGCTGGATGTTCTGCGCTATTTCGTTCGCTGTCGCAGTCTGCTGTTCCGATGCCACAGCGATTTGACTTATTTCAGAGGTAACCATGTTAATCTGTTTCAGAATATCCTTCAATGCGTCACCGGATTTTTGAGCATCCTGAGTCCCCATTTCTACTGCTTTGACACCATCTTCCATTGAAACTACGGCCTGTTTTGTTTCGGTCTGCATGGCTTTGATAGTCTGTCCTATCTGCTTAGTGGCCTCCGTTGTCCTCTCTGCCAGTTTTCTCACCTCATCGGCCACAACAGCAAATCCCCTGCCCTGCTCACCTGCCCGTGCCGCCTCAATAGCGGCGTTCAGTGCCAGAAGGTTCGTCTGGTCCGCGATATCATTGATAAGATTAATAATCTCGCCTATCTGGTCAGATCTCTCCCCAAGACGCCCCACGGTCTTCGCCGAGGATTTGACAATATTGTTAATACGGTCCATGACCACCACTGTTTCATTGATGACCGATTCACCGGCAACAGCGGCGCCATTCGCTTTTTCTGAACTTTTGGTCGCTGAAACACAATTCTGCGCGATCTCCGAAGAGGTGGTAGACATCTCTTCGCTGGCTGTGGCTACAGAGTTCACCTGGATTACCGCCTCTTCTATCCCGGAGGTCATCTGTCTGGCAGCGTTGTCAAGCAATGTTGCCGTACTGGACGCGACAATACTGCCTTTGGAAAACTGTATAAAGGTGTTCCATAACTTCTCCGAGAAAACATTAAGGTGGGTGGCTATCTCTCCGATCTCATCCTTCCAAAGCACTTCTATACGTTTGGTCAGATTACCATCCGACATACTTTCAATGGCTTCGGCGATCTTTTGAAGGGGTGAAAGTATCGTCTTTGTCATGCGTCTGGCCATAAAGAACGCCAAGCCGATTGCAACAATCATGATCACTATCGACAACAGGATCGAATTGACACGGGATGCCGCCCCATAACCGCATACTGACAATACCATTGTCATGAGAACTATAAGCAGTATTTTTCTTGATAGTGTCGTATTAAACATGAATTGCTTCATTATACGGTCTCCTTTTTACATGGTGATTGGCAGAACTCGAACCATATAATCGTATTATCGAATAATTTTGATATTTTTTAAAGTTTTCTTTTTCACAGCAGGGGCAAAGGTCAATCAGTTGTCTTAAGCAATTTCCGATTCTTCCCTCTTCCCTCTTCTATCTGCTCTCCGCCCCATGCACTATGCCCTGTGTTAAGCTCGAAGCTCCAGGTCATTCACGATTTACGGCCTCTCTGCCGTTTCCGATTCACGACCATAAAGACGGTTCAAAGTGCCTGTCCTCGCTTGGCGGGGGCAATGTTCGAGGTTCAAAGTTGAGAAGCTAACAGTTTGTGACGGTTTATTCTTCCATCGTCCCTCGTCCCAGTACCGCTCCTCAGCGGGACGGGCATCCATCGCTCTCCGCCCTATGCGCCATGCCCTATGCTCTGTGCTCTGCACCCTGTCTTTCCTTATCCCGGCATAAGCCCCATGGCCCTCCAGTAAAAAGAACTGACACATATACCCGCGATGACAGCAACGGCATAGAGGGCCCCTCCCAGTGCCACATGGCCGCCGGACCACCCCCTTGACTTCGTCATGGTGTCACCGATCATGATAAAGGGCTGCTGGTAGGCAAGAAAGAAGGAATTACCCGCGGCGATAAGCGCCACGCTGACAAGCACGGGATGAAGGCCCAATCTGTCATAAAGTGGAACAAGAATGGGAGAAAAAAGTGCAATCGCTGTATAACCCCAGGGAACGTCAACAAATCGTATTGCCCAGAAGATGATGGTAATGACAAGGAGGAACACAAGAGGATAGACAGCCAGTGATAGTATGCCCGGTTCTATGAGAGGTCTCGCCCAGCCCGAAATACCGGCCATTCCGAATATTGACGTGAGGCTCATGATAATGGCAATAAAATTGATAATGTCCCAGTTGACACCCGTTGATATATCAGGAGCCTTGATAATGCCGAAGATGATGAGGGCCGCAAGGGCCATGAGGGCGTCTCGAGCTCTACCGTCCACTGCTCTGTGAAAAAAAGGACAAGAGCACAAGGAAATTTCTTCCTGTTCTCGTGCCTTCTCCTCGAGGACTTTTCGTTTATCTTCGGTTTAAAAAAAAAGAAAAACAAAAAGAACCTGATACCACACACCCCTAACGAAAACAACATCTGCAGTGCCGGCCCCCTCTACGGAAAAAACCCGCACCCCAGCCCCAGAGAGACCCCCTGTCCCCCCCCCTCCCATAAACCCCCCAAAAACAAAACAACCCCCCCCCAAAAAAAACAAACCATCCCCATCAACCAAACACCCAACAATAAAACCCCAACCCCCCCCCCAAAGGATGAGAAAAATCAAGTGAAAAAATGAAGGCCTAAAAATTCAATTTTGCTGTTATGATATAATTATCATCTTTGGCTTAATATCAAGGCGCCATAATAGAAAGTGTCAGTTTTGGTTTATAGACCTCAGAGCGGTTACGTATCTTTACTAAAGAAACTCAGCACTCATTCGCTTAAGATCACTGCAAAGAGCGGAGGCTTTCATGTCTTCGCTCTTTGCATCCTTAAATAGGGACAGCAAGGCTAACCTGATTATATTATTCACTGGTGAGTGTCACCGCCTATTATCCGATGGTTCGATCGCTCACAACTCTTTAAGCTGGAAAAAGTTGTATTCCCATGGTTTCAGGTCGACATACAGACCGGTATCCCGTATCTCGCTCCCGCTTCGATCGTAAGATTCACCTGACAGAACATCATTGAGGCGCCATTCCTTTCCTCTCAGTCTATCCCACGGCACATGGACACGCGCCTGGGCGGCTTCCTGGTGGAAATTGATGACAATGAGGTAGCGCTCATCCTCCTTTACCCAGCACCAGGCGAGAATATTCTGGCAGCTCTGGTTGTCGGGCCAGCCGCTCCGCTCACAGAGGTGCCATTCACCGTTCCGAAAGACGTCACGATTGATCTCTTTCAGCAGGCGTCCATAGAAGGCCGCGAGGCCATGATCGACGGGCTCTGCCGGCCGACGGCCCAGAAAAACAGGCAACCTCGCCTTCATTCCCTCGAATTGCCCCTCGTGGAGCAGCTTTGCTCCGGTGAGTGTGAGGATCGCTACCGCTGCAGCGCGCCCTTTTCCGCCCGGAAACGTGGCAGCGGCTCTGGGCTCGTCATGGTTCTCGATGAACCGGACCATTCCCTCCTGGTAAGGAAGATCAGCCAGGAGATGCAGGCGCACATTTTCTGCGTCCCCATGCTCCATCCGGTCGTAGAGTTTCTTGTCGTAGCAGTAATCGAACCCCTGCTGCTGCAGTTCCCACTCCAGGTCCCAGTAAGCCTCGGCAATAAACTTAAAGTTGGGGTTTTTGCTTTTGACAACCGGGATAATTTCGGGCCAGTAGTTAATCTCAGGTCTTGCCCCTGCCCTCAGGCCCCATGTACGCTCAAAAATATTGTTCAAAAGAAGCATCGCCATATCGCAGCGGACTCCATCACACTGGCTGGCAATATCAAGCAGGGTTTCTGTTACTGCACCACGAAGACCCGGATGGAAGGCATTGAGCTGCACTACATCCGGCCAGGCAGGAAAATACGGGTCTCGGCCACAGGCAAAAATCCTGCCGCCCTTTTCTACAAATGAAGCAGGTTCTCTGTCGAGATCACCTCTATCTCCCTGGATAAAATAATCAGGGTATTCATCGACCCAGGGGTGGTCCGGCGCCACATGGTTCGGCACAAAATCAAGGATGAGGCGGACGCCGCGCTTTGCGAGAGCTCTTACGGGCTGCCGCGAGTCCCTCTGGCCCCCCGAGGTGTGCATCGACGACGTAGTTGCGCACGCAGTAGGGCGAGCCGACATTGTCCGCCGCCGCGAAGTCAGGGAGAGCTCGCCTGAAATCTTCGAGGAGCCCCGGGTTGCCCATAGATATTGCTATCCCGGCCGGGCTCCGTTCCCACACCCCCATGAACCAGACCGCGTCAAAGCCATGAGCAGCGATGGCATCCCATTCCTCTTCCGGGACCGTGGCAAGGTCCACAGACTTCTGGTATTTCCGACTCAGGTCACCCAGCCAGACCCAGGTGTTGATCTCGTAAATGACGGGATATTTCGGCCATGCTCTCATTTCTTCTTCTCTTCCCTTGCCCTTCTCGAATCGGCTGCCTTCTTGCCTCCCGCCAGGGCCTTCTCGGCGTCCAGAAGGCCGAATAACTGGATGGTCTTGGCGACAAGCCCGGTCCAGCCGGTTTGATGGCTTGCACCGAGTCCGGCGCCGTTGTCGCCGTGGAAGTATTCATAGAAGAGGATCAGGTCGCGCCAGTGAGGGTCGCTCTGGAACTTCTCCGTGCCGCCGTAGACCGGTCGCCGGCCCTTCTCGTCCTGCAGGAAGATCCGGCCGAGCCGGTCGGCGATCTCCTTGCTCACCTCAAAGAGGTTCATCATCTTCCCTGACCCGGTCGGGCATTCGATTTTGAAATTGTCACCGTAATACAGGTAGAAATTCAGGAGTGCCCGGATAATCATGGCGTTCACCGGCATCCAGACCGGTCCCCGCCAGTTGGAGTTGCCGCCGAACATGCCGGTGTTCGACTCGGCCGGCAGGTAGTCTACCCGGTACTCCTGGCCTTCAACGTGAAAAATGAAGGGGTTCTGCTCGTGGAACTTGGAGAGGGAGCGGATGCCGTGGGGGCCCAGGAACTCGTTCTCGTCGAGCATCTTCGTCAGGATCCGGCGGAGCCGTTCCGGGTTGACCAGGGCGATGATGCCCCGCTCGGCCACACCGAAATGCCCCCGGCCGGTGGGGTGCATCGTCGTCGCGAGTTCGGGCATCCGGCGCAAGCGCTCCTGGATATGGGCCATTGCCCGCGGGATGCTCTCCCGCTGCCACTTTTCGACAACCGTTGTCGCGCACAGAGGGCAGGAGCCCCACCATGGAGCGCACCTTGAGCCTCTGGGAGCTGCCGTCGGGGAGGCATAACAGGTCATAATAGAAGCCATCCTCTTCGTCCCACATGCCGTCCCCTCCGGGCCTGTTCATGCCCGCGGCGATATAGTAGAAATGCTCCACAAACTTGATGACCATGTCCTCATAGATGGGGTCGTGGGCGGCGAGTTCCACGGCGAGTTCCGTCATGTTCTGGCTGAACAGCGCCATCCAGGCCGTACCGTCCGCCTGCTCCAGGTGGCCGCCGGTGGGGAGCGGGGCGCTGCGGTCGAAGACGCCGATATTGTCGAGGCCGAGGAAACCCCCCTCAAAGACATTCTTGCCGAAGCGGTCCTTGCGGTTTACCCACCAGGTGAAGTTCAGGAGCAGCTTGTTGAAGGTCGCCCTGAGGAAATTCAGGTCCGTCTCGCCGCGCAGGGCCTGCTCGGTGCGGTGCAGGAAGAGCGTCGCGAAGGCGTGGACCGGCGGGTTCACGTCGCTGAAGTTCCACTCGTAGGCGGGCATCTGGCCGCTGGGATGAAGGTAGACGTTCTTGAGCATCAGTTTCATCTGTTCCTTGGCGAAGTCGGGATCGACGATGGAGAGGGGCAGCGTGTGGAAGGCCAGGTCCCAGGCCGCGTACCAGGGGTACTCCCACTTGTCGGGCATGGAGATGATGTCCTCGTTCAGCATGTGGAACCACTCCGAGTTCCGGGCGCTGTGATATCCGGAATGGAGGGGGTTGGAGTGGTGCTCGTCCAGCCAGTTGTCACCGTCGAAGAAGAAGAACTGTTTGCTCCAGAGCATGCCGGCGAGGGCCTGACGCATGACGTTGGCCGCGTCTTTACTCACTGATGGCGGTGTGACCGACTGGTAAAACTCATCGGCCTCACGAAGCCTGTCAGCGAAGACTTCATCAAAACCTTTGTCAAAGGGTTTGCCCTTCCGGTCCGGTGAACTGCCGGAGAGCCGCAGGCGAATCACTGCGGTCTTGCCGGCGCCGACAGTGACCTGATAGTGCGCCGCGACTTTGGTGCCCTGCTTTTCGGGATTCACCGCGTTCTGATTGCCCTGGACCACACAGTCGTTGATGCCGTCCTTGACGCAGCAACCCTCGTTCGGTTGCCCGAAAAGCCGCTCGTGGTTTGTTTCGTTCTCGGTGAAGAGTAGCGGCACATCGCCTTCGCAGGAAAAGATGAATTCACCCAGCAGCGGATGAGCCGCCGCGACAGCGCTCACACCTGCCGGTGCCTTGACCTGCTTGAGGGTTGGTTTTGATGAGGCTCGGTTGGATGCGGCAATCCACGCCGACCAGTCGTTCCGGAACCAGAGCGTCGGCAGGAGATGCAGTTCGGCCGCGTCCGGTCCCCGGTTGGCCGCCGTGATCCGGACCAGGATGTCTTCGGCATCGCCCTTGGCGTATTCCACAAAAACATCGAAGTAACGGTCCTCATTAAAAACGCCGGTGTCGAGGAGTTCATACTCCATCTCCTCCCGGCTGCGGTTGCGGTTCGTTTCCAGCAGGTCGGCGTAAGGATAGGCAGCCTGAGGATACTTGTAGAGGTACTTCATATAGGAGTGGGTCGGCGTGCTGTCGAGATAGAAATAGTACTCCTTCACATCCTCGCCGTGGTTGGCTTCGCTATTTGTCAATCCGAAGAGCCGCTCTTTGAGGATGGGATCCCTGCCGTTCCAGAGGGCGAGAGCAAAGCAGAGGTGCTGCTTATCATCGGAGATGCCGGCAATGCCATCCTCGCCCCAGCGGTAGGCACGGGAGCGGGCCTGCTCATGGGTGAAGAAATTCCAGGCGTCACCGTTTTCGCTGTAGTCCTCACGAACAGTTCCCCACTGACGCTCGGAGAGGTAGGGGCCCCATTTCTTCCAGGGAATCTTTTTGTCACGTACTTCTTGCAGTCTTTGTTCTTCGTGGTTCATCGTCGTCCCTCCTACTATTTTATTCTTGGAATATTCCTTGTCGTTCTCCTAATTTGCAGCCTTTTTCTTGTTGATCACCATCTGAAGGCAGCGAAGATTGGTATTTACCTCTGTGACCGCTATCCTCTGAAGCTCATGTTCAGAATATAGTGAAGCTACCATTTTTTGTCAAGCCGGAGTCATGAGTATGAACTTACAGTCCCTGAAACCTCTTTGACATCCGGTCACGTTTGTATTATACATTAAACAGATTGTGCCTTATCATGGTGCAGAATAAATTCAGATAAGGGTAATTGCAAGCAAGGTTTAAAAGAACCTTCGGAAAATAAAATAAAGACTTCGCAAAGGAGAACAAGACAATGAATCAGGACGAATTCAAGAAAATAATGTTGCGGGCTATTGGCAATGAGATCGAGGCGTATACATTCTACCGGACAGTATCCGATAAAGCAAAGGACAAAAAGCTCAAGGACCTCTTCGACGAACTCGCCAAAGACGAGGCAAAACATAAGCTTACATTAGAGGGGTTCCTTACGAAAGCTCCGGAGAAGTTGCATTTTTCGCAGTCAACAGATTATAAGGTTGGAGACGAGCTTCCTACGCCCGCTTTGACGGCGGACCTCAAACCTCTCGATGGCCTGGTAATCGCGATTAAGAAAGAACTCGAAGCCATGCAGATGTATACCCAATTAGCAAAAACCAGCACGGGCGCGGAGCAAAAAAACATCTTTATCGAACTCGCGTCCATGGAGCGGGGGCACAAGAGCAGACTTGAGGATATCTATACAAATATGGCATTCCCCGAAATGTGGTAATAGAACCAGTTTTTATAAAAAATGACCCGCATCGTTCTCTCTACGATACGGGTCATTTTGTTTGAAATCGTCTGTTATTTACGCTGACTGCTGGTGTTCGGTCCGCATGATGATCTCATCCTGGACCGGTTTGGTGAGCGCCACAAAGAAGGCGCTGTAGCCCGCCACCCTTACAATAAGATCGCGGTGTTTCTCCGGTTCTTTCTGGCCTTCCAGTAAAACCAGCTTATCGACTACATTAAACTGGACATGTTTTCCACCGGCCATAAAGTATGTCTTCATGAGAGCTATCAGTTTCTTCAAATCTTCTTCAGTCTTCAAGGCAGAGGGGTGAAATTTCATATTCAAGAGCGTTGCCTGGAAGGATATCTGGTTTATCGCCATAGCACTCCTCATGACCGCTGTAGGTCCATTGACGTCCTTCCCCTGCGCGGGTGACGCTGTACCATCAGCCAGTGTTTCACCTGCCAGTCTGCCGTCAGGGGTCGCACCGGTCAGGCCTCCGCCGGGCGCGTGTGCCGTGATCGAAATACCTGTCGGTTTCGTCGTCCCACCCCAAGAGGTAGGAAAGGTTTTCGTGGTTTCCGCCCAGAACTGATACAGGTCGGCGGCAATAGAGTCTACATAGGAGTCCCCATTTCCGAATTTAGGAGCATTGAGGCACATCTTTCTCATATCGCTGTAACCGTTTCCTTCCCAGTTCGCGTCGAGAGCAGCCTTCAATTCTTTCGTGGTTATCTTTTTCTCATCAAATACAAGTTTCTTGACTGCGGCCATGGAGTCAGCCACATTGATCATACCCACAAGGTTCAAGACAGAACCGTTCTCGAAAGGCATAACGCGATCAAGCACATCCTTTCCGACCTTAATGGCGTCGTGCATGAGGGCTGAATGGACCGCATCCGGGAACAGGTCAGTATGGGCCCTGAGGAGTATATTGTGCTCTTCGGCAGCAAGGCCCATAAAATATTTAAGCTGCGTCTTGAAGGCATTCATGAATTCGTCAAAGGTTTTGAAGCTCTCAAATTCTCCGGTCTTCGGACCTATCTGTATCCCAAGTCTCGGATCGAAACCATTATGGATGGCGATCTCAAGCACTTTGGGAACAATGAACATACCTATAGCTGAGGTCCTTGATTTTCCTGGAAGGTTAACATCAAGACAGCCGGAAAGAGTATAGTTTCTGGCATCCTCCAGCGGGACACCCTCACCCGTCAGATAACCGATATATGAAGGGTCACCAATAAAAGCAGGCATACCCATTCCGGTCTTCACCACTTCAAGCCCTTTCAACAAAAGCTTTTCAGGGGTGCCTTCATGGACCCTGATGGTTATAGTATGATGGGGGGTCTGGCAGTCTTTGGCAGCCTCTAAAATGAGGTAGCTCAATTCATTCGTCGCGTCTTTGCCGTCAGGAGTCACGCCGCCGATGACCAGGTTGTTCCATCTGGCCATACCTGACCACTTGGCTCGCTGCATTTTTCCGCCACCGACATAGTTATACTGCATGACTTTTACGCGGAGGCATTCCAATATTTCCAGGACTTCTTCGTCCGTGATCCGTCCTTCTTCCTTGTCTTTTTTGTAGAAGGGATACATGAACTGATCAAGACGACCAAGCGGCGTTGCACCGCCGAGAATCATGAGCCAGATGAACCAGAAGGACTGCATGGCTTCGCGGAATGTCCTGGCCGGCTCACCGGGCACCCGGTAACAGGACTCGGCAATGGTTTCCAGTTCTTTCTTCCGTTTTGGATTCTTTTCTTTCTTTGCCAGTTCCGCCGCAAGATCACCATATCGTTTAGCTATACGCACTATTGCAGGCAAAGCAATTATGACAGATTGCAGGAAGTGACCTTTTTTGATATCATCGGCACTCCAGAACCGCAAGTTCCGTAATTCTTCTTCAGCGTCCTTCACGATCTTGTTAAGACCCTCGTTGAGTACCTTCTCAAATTCGATCACAATGAGTGTGTACTGGAGACCCAGACCCCAGCCGAAACCGGCGCTCCCCTGCCCGCGACCTTCATTCTTCTTCATCCAGGGCGGGCACAGAATTCCTGATTTAATGAAGGGCCACATCCGTTCATCGTCATAGAACATGCTTTGTCTTTCATCGAGGGTCCTTCCCTTATTCAGATAGAAGTCATCGAAAGACCTGAGGAGTTTTTCATCTTCTTTGGAAATGGAAAGGCCCGCCTTCCTCAGCTCTTCCATATCTTCTGACGGCCAGGCAGGACCCGAGCTACCCGCTTCCATGCCCATTGGTTTTTGCGCAATATTGCCGACGATCAGTTCATCATCTTCAATGAAGATAGTTCTGTTATCGAGAAAGTGTGCTGTTGCCTTTGCCCGTCTAATGATCAAGGGCTCTCCTTCTGTCTGTCTCATTGACTCCGTGACCAGACGGACTTTTTCCGTGCAGATCGGAAATTCATCTACTTTCAGACGCGCCTTTAATGTCTGTACTCTTTCATTCATTGCTGCCTCCTGG
>CAWAOG010000019.1:0-41888 GCA_963783625.1 uncultured delta proteobacterium
TCATGATCAAATCATATACGTTTCAGGAATTTGTTGATCGTGTATCATCTTTCCATGGCTATGCGGCGCCGGGGGTTATAATCGGTGGTTTCATGGTTGACCTCGTTTACCGGTATCTTCCGGAAGAAGGTCTCTTGATGCCCTCTGTGAAACCCCCAAATGTCTGCCTGATGCTATACAACTGCTCACCCCATGCACTCTCGGTAATGGTTGGCTTACGGTTGTCAATACCGGTCGGTTCGCACTGACTCTTTATGATAAGGAAACAGGCAATGGGGTTCGTGCTTTTGTCGATCCCGTCAGATTAAATGAATGGTCAGAGATAAGACCTGGTTTTTCAAACTGAAACAAAAAAAGAGCAGAACAAACAGCTTCTCATGGCGGAAATCAGGGAAGCGGGAGCAGGCATTTGTGATCTTCAGAAAGTCAAAGTTGCTGATCGTTTCTTAAAAAAATCACACAGAAGAGGGTTTGCTATTTGTTCCTGTTGCGGGGAAGCCTATCCTATTGACGACGGACCTATATGTTTTGGTTGCCGTGATCCGTTGTGGAAGGCTTTCGAAGATTCAAAGGCTGACCGACAATCTTCATCTCTTCATGATTTTACATTAAGGGATGCGATAAACGGACAGAGATGAGAGGCTTTATGTGTGAAAACAACGCCAGTCTATAACTGGTATTGGAAGCAGAATAAATGCCGATTTTTGGATAATCTGATGTACATCAGATTTTGGTGACTTTTATTTTGCTGAGGTTCATTTCGCCGAGGCCGCGCTTGTATGCCGTTACGGTCGTTGAAATGTCTTCCGGTTTCAGATCGAAGAGGGTTGTGGCGTAAGCGTCGGCGGCCACGATGTCCGTTGACGCGATCATTTTATTGAGTACCTTCACATCACTCAGAGACCCTCCCTGTGGACCGTGACGCAGGAGTATGCGGGTGGCGTCGATGATTGTCATATGACTCTTTACGACAGTGCTTACATCGGAAAGCGCGTTGTCCATACCTCTGTGAAGGTAGCCTCTGTCTCCGCCCATGATGCCCATCATGTTCTTAAGTCCCAGAGTGAGCTTTGTCAGCCCGTGGTGCTTTGCGATGGGAACATTGATGAAAACGTTCGCAGAAAGCGCTTCATCGTAGAGTTCCCATTCTTTCAGGAAAGTTCCGTTTATCTTCGTGTTTTTGTACCGTTCACGGTCCATCTGTTTGACTTCGACATTCTCCATTCCCTTTAATATTGACGGGATGCCGCTATTCTCATAGCTTCTTCGGGGGTCATTGCAGGGATTGTCAAAGATTTTTACCCTCCGCGCGCCGGCCTTCAGGCATTCCTCGACAATCGTTTTGATGACAATAGGATGGGTCGTGGCGGCATACTCAGGTTTTCTGTCCCAGCCCATATTTGGTTTTACCACAACGATGTCGCCCTGCTTTACGAATTGCTTCATGCCGCCCAGCGCGGAAAGGACGTTTCTTGTTATGGCGGCGTAATCCTGTCCCTCTGAAACGACAACGAGCGACGGTTCTTTGGCAAATGATGTTCCCGGCATCTGACTGACGACAAGTGATGACAATGCAAGTTTTAAAAAGTCTCTTCGTTTCATGGTTGGTCCTTTTTCATGGTGTAATGGCTCTTGTTTGCTCTCTATAATTATTCTATTCCCCTTGCCAGGAGTCAAGGAGATAATTATAGTATATTCTATCAGGGAGTGTTATGGACAACATAATAGATATGGGTCGGCGTGATTTTATACGGTTTGTCAGTGTTTTTGCTGTTTCCTTTCTTATACCTCACGGATTAGACGCCAAAGAGATTGAGCGCCTTCTGGATAATGAAGACAGAGAAGGCTTGAATGTCCGTTTTATCAAACCCATCAAACCCGTTGATCCTTCGAAATGGGCTTTGAAAGTCGACGGACTATGCGAGAAGCCGGGGCAATTTACCCTGGCGGCGATCAAAAAGCTCACGAAAGCGACTCAGGTATCGCGAATGACCTGTGTGGAAGGCTGGTCAGGCAAAGCGAAATGGGGAGGCATTCGTCCTCAGACACTATTCGACGCGGTGAAGCCGAAGAAAGAGGCAAAATTTCTCCATTTTTATTCTGCCGACGATTACTACGAACACATCTCGCTGGAAGAACTTCTCAAGGCCCGTGTTATTTTTGCCTACGAAATGGATGACAAACCCCTGCCCGATATTTACGGTGGCCCTTTCAGGCTCCTCATGCCCTCCAAATATGGGTACAAGAGCGTCAAGACCATCATGAGAATTGAATTTGTCGAGAAAGACGGTATTGGATACTGGTCTAATTATGGATATTCAAAAGATGGTACAATTAAGACCGGCACCGACAATGCCCTTGATCTCAAGACATATAAGAAAATTACAAAGGAAGGGGAACCGGACTACTAAACAGCCCTGTCCGTGCTATTTTTTTGTGTTCTTACAGTACAAACCCCTGCTATATAACTCCCTTTAAACACAATACGAACATTATCAGGATTTCCATGGCAACCGCCCTGATTTACGCAACCGCATGTATTCATCAGTGTACGGTTCAACGTACGATCTTTTTCATCGGTTTACCTTCATATGTTTTTCCCAAAATCTAACGGCGTATTCTATCCATCCTTCGGCATTTGTACCGGTACCGAGTCCAAAACCATGACCTACATTCCGATATTTGCGATATTCGACTTCTATTCCGGCTTTTCGCATGGCATCTATGCGCCTGTCAACAGTAGATACATTAACGATTCCGTCATTTTCGCCCTGAACCACAAAAGTCGATGGATCATTCTTAGTGAAGGACGAATGACCGGTATATGCCATGACTACAACGGCGGGTCTCGGAAGATTATAATCGCCATATCCGGCAGGGCCGTATGAACCGATTTGTGCGGCCATCCTTGCGCCTGCTGAACTACCCCACACTGAATAACCTTTCGTGTTTACGCCCAGTGATCCAGCATGGTTAAAAATATAGGATATGGTTGCCGCTAAATCTTCGCAGGCTATCTGTTCACCTCCCACGCGGTATTGCAGGACGAAAGCATTATATCCTTTCTTGCTCAGTTCTATAGCGTGAGGGAAACCTTCATGAACGGAACCGACATAGGAAAAGCCGCCTCCAGGGCAGATGATAGCAAATGGTGCTCCCGGTTTACCCTTGAAAAAGAAAAGGCCTGTATTCTGTTTAGCTGATGTTTCCAGCTTTTGCCGTTCGGTGTAGAAGTTATAGAATATAGTTTCTCCTTGGGACACCCGGTCAATCATGTAATTGATGGTCTTTATCACAGCCTCCGGGTCCACCTGGCTGTGATATGGCAAAAGAGATCCCACACGGTTAAGCTGCATATTCCCGTCGTATGTACCACGGTCCAATGGGAGAATAAACTGACCGAAACCTTTGAATGACGGATGATTCACGACATCGCTAATAGAGTTAATGGCCGTGATATGCCCATTGTGTTTCGGTGCATCAGCGTTTTGAAACCGTGACGCATCGCCACCGTCAGCCGATTTACAAGCGGTCATAGTTAATAGTATAACCATAATCAATACATTAACAGTAGCGTTCTTCATGAAAACCTCTTTTGTTGTTCTGAGTTCACCTGATTGGCATCAGCAGTGAAATCATAGTGAGGGTCAGCGATGCGTCGCAGAAGTTCCTCAGGGCCGAATTCAAGGAGAATGATTTCAATGAGCGCCGCTGAAAGGCGCTTCATCTTCGCGAATAGCCAAGACGGCGCTATTTTCATTATTTCTCCCCCGTCTCATACCATGCACTATTTCCGATTGACGATTTACGCTTTCTACATTGTAAACATTGAGCTATGAGCTATGAGCTTTTTTTCCGCCATGCCCGGTGCTCTATGCATTTCATGGCTCATGACCGCCGGATGTCTTCCAGAAGGTTACCGGCGTAGTCCCGCGCCTGTTCGCTGTCCGTTATCTCTCCCGTGATCTGTTTTTCCCGTATGTCATCGAGACAACTGCCGATTGCAGGACCCTGGACAAAGCCAAGGGCAATGAGATCATTGCCGTTCAGAAGCCTCGGAAGAGGTTCTTTTAATGATTCTCTGTATGTCTGGAGAATTTCCTCGCAACACTTTTTTACCTGCTCCGTTGAAGGGTTATCAATGCCACCCGCGCTGCCGTATAAGTCGCACATGGTGTGGAGAATGAGTGAAGGCGTGAGATCGCCCATTTTGTAGACGAGCCTCTTTACGGCCTTTTCCCTTGATTCATTGTCACTGATGAGAAATATCCGCATATGGCTTTCAATGAGAGCCAGTACCGACTGTATCTCGTGGGCGCTGAACCTGAGCCTTTCCATAATACGTGAGGCCATTTCACGGGAGACACGTTCATGGTAAAAGAAATGAACAGCTCCTTTTTTTTCATCGTAGAAATATGTGTTGGCTTTACCGAGATCGTGGAAGAGAAATCCGTAACCGACATTTCTCAGTTCTTTTTCTTCAAGAAAGAACTCCTTGTTATAGTGCTGGAGATACTGGAAGCCATCAAGGGTATGCCCCAGTGTTTCAAGTTGAAAGTTTTTTTCAATATCCATGAGTCGCAACGCGTAAAGCTCCGGAAATATCTCGAAAAGCAGCTCTGTGTATTCCAGCATTTTTATTCCATCAGCAACACGATGGGAAACAATAATGCGGTCCATTTCATATTTAATGCGCTCAGGCGCGGCTTCGTGAATGAGGTGTTTCAACCCTTTGATTGATTCAAACAGCTCATCATCGAGGGTGAAACCGTCGAGGTCCGCGAAATGACGTACTGCTTTAAGCATTCGAAGCGGATCGTTCACTATTGTTTCTTTCGCAGGGCAGCGGATGACCATTTTCTGAATGTCTTCTATACCGCCTACAGTATCGACAATAACATCGTTCTGTATATCATAGGCGATAGCGTTCATGGTGAAGTCTCTTCGCTTAAGGTCCTCTTCAATGGTCCCTTCAATAACAGTAATATCAAAGGAAATACTCGTCCGTAACAATTCTGTGTGTCTGGATCGGTTTTTTACCGAGGATAAAGGAAGGCCTTTCAAGAAGGGCCTCGAGGTCCCTGAGGTCATTTTCGTTTGTGAGGGCGAGATCATAATCGTTGGGCGCTTTTTTGAGAAACATCTCACGTATGGCGCCGCCGACAAGATAGACCTTGCCCGCAAAGGATCGGCAGGCAATTTTTTGAATTATACCCTGTTCTTTAATGTTCTGTTTCAGGACATTATTGGATACTTCCAAAGATATTAAACCTTTTCCGCAAAATCGATGAGTCCCCGGGATATTCTTTTTATGGAATCGACCATATCGAGATAGAGATAGGAAGCTTGCGGCACACAGACACCTGTAATAAGCCTGTTCTGATGGACGATGGCATATTCATCGAGGAGCTTGAATATCTTTTCCCAGCCGGCCTTGATCTCTTCTTTGAGCACTGGGTTCTTGGTGGCTATATAATCCTTAGTATCCCGAAATTGTTTTTCCAGTATGGTATATAATTCTTTGATTTCGGCAAGGGCTTTTTCACTGAAAAGGATTTTTAATTCTACTTTTGTTTCCATTTTGCTTATCAGGTTTTCCAAAGCCAGTCCCATTGTCTGAAATGAAGGTATGAGAGCCAGATACTGTTTCTGTGCCTCAGTCTTATTTGGTTCTTCGATGATTTTCTGAATAGATGCCGCCCGTGATTTCAGCAACTCTCTGAATTGCGCCTTATTATGCCTCACGATGTCCAGTTTGTTAGCAAAAAATCCTTTTTTCATATCTTCCATAATCGGTATTGTTTTTACAAAGACATCATTAAATCTTTCCACGAATCTTTTTTCTTCCATCACATCCTCCACAAATTGAATAATTCTGTATATTGTATACCACAAAAGCACTGATCTGTCAGCTGTGATTGATCACACACAAGTACCCGCAATAATCAAATAATTAAAAGTAAATACTAAACTTTTGCTATCTCAGCACATAGACCGTATCGTGTTCCCGCACTTTCTCTTTTACTTTGATGCCAATATCGGTCCCTGCTTCAACTCTTTCCAGATTTTCATGTTCTGCCTGCATCGATTCTACTTCCTGTTCAAAATCCGTTACCGTTCCTTTGAATTTGATCCTGTCACCTATTTTTAATTCACCATCAGTAATTTTGTATTGCCGCGACCCCTATTTTACCAAAATACCCTACCACTTTCCCGATAGCTATCTCTTCCATAGCGGTCCCTCCTTTTTGCATTAACCAAATGTAATCACATTGTTTGAAAAATGAGAAGTCCATATTTGTTAGATCGCCAGTTTCTGTAATATGCCCTCAATAATGAGTGTAGACAGTGAACAGGAAGCTATTGAAAATACAGCAAATTACTGCTATAATAAGTCACCGCTTATTCGGTATAACAAGACCATGGAAAACTTTGATGTCATTGTCATAGGTGCAGGTCATGCGGGCTGTGAAGCCGCCCTTGCGGCATCCCGTATGAAAGCGAAAACCCTCCTTTTGACGATCAATATCGATCATATCGCCTATATGTCCTGCAACCCCGCCGTGGGTGGCCTTGGAAAAGGACATCTCGTAAAAGAGATAGACGCCCTTGACGGTGAAATGGGGCTCAATATCGATGCTACCGGCATCCAGTTTCGTATTCTCAATATGAAGAAAGGGCCTGCTGTTCGGTCTACCCGTATTCAGGCTGATAAAGCCCGATACGCCTTGAGGATGAAGAAACGTCTTGAGGAACAGGAGAACCTCTTTGTCAGACAGGGCATGGTGGAAAAGCTCCTTGTCGATGGGAATGTGGTTTGCGGTGTTGAAACACAATGGGGCGAAAAATTTTCCGGAAAAACAGTTATTATCACAACAGGGACATTCCTGCGTGGGCTTATCCACGTTGGACTTGAGCACTCTGAGGCAGGCAGGATGGGCGATCTTGCTTCTATTGGTCTTTCTCAAAATCTCAAAGACCTTGGTCTTGAGCTGGGAAGGCTCAAGACAGGCACCTGCCCGAGGCTTGACGGGAGAACGATCGATTTTTCAAAGATGGAGCCGCAGCATAGCGATGATCCTCCCCAACCTTTTTCCTTTTTTACGGAAAAGATTGTCGGCAGGCTTATGCCCTGCTGGCTTACCTACACGAACACAGAAACGCATGAAGTTATCCGTTCAGGCTTTGACCGGTCTCCTCTCTATACAGGAAAGATCAAGGGGACGGGCGTACGCTACTGCCCTTCCATCGAAGACAAGGTCGTCAGGTTTGCCGACAAGGAACGTCACCGCATTTTTCTTGAACCTGAGGGACTTGATACCGTTGAATACTATCCCAATGGTTTTTCAACGAGTCTCCCCCTCGATATTCAGATTGCCATGCTCCGAACCGTACCCGGTCTGGAAAAGGTGAAGATAACGCGGCCCGGTTACGGGATTGAATACGATTTTGTATTCCCCACGCAGCTCTATCCGACACTGGAGACAAAAATAGTGGGCAACCTTTTTCTTGCCGGGCAGATAAACGGCACGACGGGCTACGAAGAAGCAGGCGCCCAGGGGCTCATAGCCGGTGTCAACGCGGCATTAAAAGCCCGCGCCAACGGGGAGGAAGAGTTTATTCCCGGAAGGGACGAGGCATACATCGGCGTTATGATTGACGATCTTGTTACCCGCGGTGTTGATGAACCATACAGGATGTTTACCTCACGGGCAGAGCACCGGCTCCTTCTCAGAGAAGATAATGCTGATTTGAGACTCACAGAAAAAGGATATCGCGTGGGGCTTGTCAGTGAGGCGCGATACAAAAAAGTCTTGGAGAAGAAATCGAAAATAGATAAAACCCATGAAATGCTCCGTGCTGTCCGCTTGAAACCGACAAAAGAGACAAACGAGATGTTGAAAAATAAAAACATTGAAGGCATTAAGAATCCTATGACCCTGGAAGAACTCCTGAAAAAGCCGGGAGTTACAATCGATAAAATAAAAAGTGTCAACCAGGGATTTGATGAAATAGAAGAAGATATTGCATATCAGGTCGAGTTAAATGTAAAATACCGTGGATATCTGGACAGGCAGATGGAGATGGTACGAAAAACAAAAAAACTGGAAGACAGGAGGATCCCTTCGGATATAGCCTATACGGATATCTCAGGTCTTTCGAAAGAAGTCGTGGAGAGGTTTACCAGGGTGAAACCCTTTACCCTCGGCCAGGCATCCCGTATCCCCGGTGTTACACCGGCTTCCATAACTGCCTTGATGGTGCATTTTAAGAAAACAGGTATGTTGTGAGAAGGGGCAGCATGCATGCTGCCAATCGAAATAAAAGGGATACAACGTCGTATCCATCCTGTACATTCAAGACGCATTGACGCGAAATGAAGTAGTGGTATGTAAGTGTGATTAACGAGTGGAGAACGGACCATGGAGAACCACAATAAGGAAATAGCGGCCTTTCTCGATGAAATGAAGGCAGATTCCTTTGGTATCGCAGACATGTCTTTATACCAGAGTGATCTTACGGGCCTCGATTCTACGATAAAAGAAGGGCTGCCATACGCGATTATTTTCGGTCTTGTATTATCGAAGAGCGTATTGGACACAGTGAAGGACGGGCCGAACCAGCTCTATCTCCACCATTACCGGCAGTTAAACTACAGGCTCGATATGATGGGTTATTTACTTTCCAGAGAGATTGAAAAGAAAGGATACAATGCTTTGCCTTTGGCCGCTTCTCAGGTCATTGACTGGCAGGACCAGAAGGGCCATATCTCGCATAAACATATCGGGGTCATTGCCGGGATCGGCTGGATAGGACGGAACAACCTGCTCGTCAGCCCTGTCTTTGGCGCCCAGGCGAGATATAATACGGTCCTTACCGATATGCCCCTCACTGCGGGAAAGCCACTTGAGCAGGGCTGCGGGGAGTGCAGGGCCTGTGTTGCTGCCTGTCCGGCATCGGCAATAAAAGAAGATGCTGCACTTTTTGATCATAAAGGATGCTATGAGATGCTGGGCCGATTCAGAAAAGAGCGCAATATCGGTCATCACATATGCGGTATATGTGTATCGGCATGTAAGGGGGAACGATGAAGGCACTTATTGCCCTCGAAGACGGCAGAGTATTTGAGGGCAGGAGCTTTGGCGCTGAAGGCGAAAAAGAAGGTGAGATTGTCTTCAATACGAGCATGACCGGTTATCAGGAGATCATGACTGATCCTTCCTATAAAGGGCAGATCGTGACTATGACATATCCCCTCATCGGCAACTATGGTGTCAATGATGAGGACGTGGAATCGAAGGGGCCCAAAGTGGAAGGCTTTATCGCCCGGGAGTTCAGCAGAGTTACCAGCAATTACAGGGCAACGGGCGACCTTCACAGCTATTTTACAAAACATAATATCATTGCCATAGAAGAGATTGATACGCGGGCCCTTACGAAACATCTCCGGGTCCGGGGCGCAATGAAAGGGATCATATCTACAAAAGACCTCAATCCTGAAAGCCTTGTGCAGAAGGCGCGTCAGTGGCAGGGGATTGTCGGTGTGGACCTTGTTAAGGAAGTGACGTGCAGCGAGTCCTATGAATACGACGTGGACGGGCCACGCGGGACAGGACGGACCTGACTGAAACCCCGAACCCCGAACCCCGACCCCGAACTCGACCTCGGGTTGTTGTCATGGATTTTGGTGTCAAGATGAACATCCTGAGGATGCTGAAAAGGTGGGTTGTGATGTCATGTTGTGCCTGCCTGGGAAAAGGCTGAAACGATTCTCGCTCAGAAACCTGACGGCGTTCTTCTCAGTAATGGCCCCGGTGATCCCGAGGGCGTGCCCTATGCGATTACAGAGATACGGAAGCTCTTCGGGAAACTGCCCATCTTCGGCATCTGTCTCGGACAGCAGCTTCTCGGCCTTGCCTACGGAGGAAAGACCTATAAACTGAAATTCGGTCACCGTGGGGCAAACCAGCCCATTCAGGAAGTTGCCACCGGAAAGGTCTCCATCACATCAGAAAACCACGGATTTGCCGTTGATATTGAATCCATCAAAGAACATCCGGTCCGTGTTACCCACATAAACCTCAACGACAAGACCATTGAAGGGATTGAGCACACGGAGCTGCCCATTTTTTCTGTCCAGTATCATCCTGAAGCGTCTCCGGGTCCCCATGATTCATACGGGTTGTTTGAGAAATTCAAAAATATGATGAAGGATTTTACACCAAGACTAAATAAACCAAACACCAAATAACCATAACAAAGATCAATGACGAACAAAGGATGTCCCCGATAATTCCCTTTGGACATTGGAATTTGGTTATTGATCATTATTTTTTTGTTTGGTGATTGTAATTTGGTTATTGGTTATTGAATTGTTTGAGGTAAAATATGCCCAAAAGAACTGACATAAAAAGCGTCATGCTCATAGGCTCAGGCCCCATTGTCATCGGCCAGGCCTGTGAATTTGATTATTCGGGAAGCCAGGCCTGCAAGGCCATCAGGGAAGAGGGGTACCGGGTAATCCTCGTGAACAGCAATCCGGCAACGATCATGACCGATCCCGATATGGCCGACAGGGTCTATGTGGAGCCTCTTACCCCGGAGGTGCTCGAAGAGATCATCAAGGTGGAAAGGCCGGACACGCTCCTGCCGACACTGGGCGGCCAGACAGGTTTGAACCTTGCCACGATCCTTTCCGAGAGGGGCATTCTTGCAAAGTATAATGTGGAACTGATAGGCGCCGACTACAAGGCCATCAAGAAGGCGGAAGACAGGGAAGAATTCAAGGCGGCCATGGAGAAGATCGGTCTTGAAGTTCCGAAAAGCGGACTTGCCTTTACCATGGATGATGCCCGCAGGGTCTCGAAAGAAATCGGGTTCCCGCTCATCATTCGGCCAAGCTATACCCTTGGCGGCACCGGCGGTGCTGTCGCGTATAATATCGAGGAATTTGAAGTCCTCGCCCAGAGAGGGCTTGAAAGCAGTCTCATCAGCGAGATACTGATCGAAGAATCGGTCATCGGGTGGAAAGAGTATGAACTGGAAGTGATGAGGGACAGGAAGGATAATGTTGTCATCATCTGCTCCATCGAGAACTTTGATCCCATGGGGGTCCATACCGGCGACTCGATTACCGTTGCCCCCGCGCAGACCCTGAGCGACAAGGAATACCAGAACATGAGGGACGCGTCGATCAAGATCATCCGGGAGATCGGTGTCGAGACAGGAGGCTCCAATATCCAGTTCGGCGTCAACCAGTATGACGGCAGGATGGTCGTCATCGAAATGAACCCCAGAGTGTCCAGAAGCTCCGCCCTCGCGTCGAAAGCGACGGGTTTCCCCATAGCCAAGATCGCCGCAAAACTTGCCATTGGATATACCCTTGACGAGATACCCAATGACATCACAAAGATGACTCCTGCTTCATTTGAGCCGACCATCGACTATTGTGTCGTCAAAATACCACGGTTTACCTTTGAAAAGTTCAAGGGTGCCGATGAGACTCTTACCATTTCGATGAAATCGGTGGGCGAGGCCATGTCCATCGGGAGGACTTTTAAAGAATCACTCCAAAAGGGCCTCAGGTCCCTTGAAATAGGGCGCTTCGGCATTACCAACGACAAACTTCCCAATATCAACGATGTGGAATATATCAAGAAGAAGCTCATTACACCCAATAACGACCGGATATTCTATATACGCCATGCCCTGCGGATCGGCCTTAGACGTTGATGAAATATATGATCTTTCCAAAATAGACAGATGGTTTCTCGACAAATATTGAAGAACTCGTGACTTTTGAAAAAGAGCTTGAGGCCTGTAGAAAAGAAGGGCCGTCATCATACAGCGGTTTACCGGAAGAACTGCTGTGGCGGGCCAAGAGATACGGTTTCTCAGACAGGCAGATGGCGGAGATTATTGGTGTCACTGAAGAAGAGATACGGGCAGACCGTTTGAAAAAAGGCATCAAGAGCGTCTTCAAGCTTGTCGATACCTGCGCCGCGGAGTTTGAAGCATATACTCCCTATTACTATTCTACTTATGAATTAGAAGACGAATCGCGGCCATCAGACCGGAAGAAAATCATGATCCTGGGTGGCGGGCCGAACAGGATAGGGCAGGGTATTGAATTTGACTACTGTTGTGTCCATGCTGCCTTTGCCCTGAAAGACCTTGGATACGAAACGATTATGGTGAACAGCAACCCCGAAACGGTAAGCACCGACTATGATACATCGGACAAGCTCTATTTTGAACCCCTTACCTTTGAGAATGTCCTCGATATTGCCGAGAGCGAAAAACCCGATGGCGTCATCGTCCAGTTCGGCGGCCAGACTCCTCTTAATCTCGCTGTGCCGCTTCAGCGAGCCGGAGTAAAGATTATCGGTACAACGCCGGAGAGCATCGATGTGGCTGAAGACAGGGACAAATTCAAATCACTCCTGAAAGAATTGGGCCTGACACAGCCCGAAAACGGCATCGCTGTCTCTTTTGAGGAGGCAAGAAAGATTGCCACCACCATAGGCTATCCGGTTGTGGTCCGTCCTTCCTATGTGCTTGGCGGCAGGGCCATGGAGATTGTCTATGCCGAAGGTGATCTGGAAGCCTTTATGGAAAAGGCAGCCGAAGCATCACCTGAACGGCCCATATTGATCGATAAATTCCTCGAAGACGCCATAGAAATCGACGTCGATGCCGTCGCGGACGGAGAGAAATGTGTTGTTGCCGGCATTATGGAACATATCGAAGAAGCGGGTATCCATTCCGGTGACAGCGCCAGCGCGTTGCCCCCCTACTCCCTCGATGACGATATCATCGAACGAATCAAGACATACACCTATAAACTCGCGAAAGGCCTCAATGTCATCGGCCTCATGAATATCCAGTACGCGATTAAGGATGATGTTATCTATGTCCTCGAAGTCAATCCACGGGCAAGCAGGACCGTTCCCTTTGTGAGCAAAGCGACAGGTATCCAGTGGGCGAAGGTTGCCGCGAAGCTCATGGTAGGCATGAAGCTCTCAGACCTTGGCATTGAAAAGGAAGTAGAGATCAGCCATTTTGCCGTTAAGGAATCTGTTTTTCCCTTTAACCGCTTTGGCGCCATTGACACCATCCTCGGGCCCGAAATGAAATCTACCGGCGAAGTTATGGGCATTGATGTCAATTTTGGCGCTGCCTTCTGGAAATCACAGCTTGCAGCGGGGCAGGACCTTCCCTCTCAGGGAAATGTCTTTCTCAGCGTAAAAAACAGGGACAAGCGAAACGTTGTTTTCATCGCGAAAAAACTTTCTGACCTTGGTTTTAAAATTTACGCCACAAGAGGGACGGGAAAAGTCCTTGTCAATAACGGCATAGAGGTCCAATTTATCAATAAGGTTTCCGAGGGGCGGCCTCACATCGTCGATATGATAAAAAACAACGAGATCCACTTCATTATCAATACACCCGGCGGTAAAGGCACCAAGGCCGATGGCGTCCTCATCAGATCAGGTGCTGTTCAGTACAAGATACCTTACACGACAACCCTCTCAGGGGCGCAGGCCGTTGTGAATGCCATCGATGTGATGAAGCGTGGACCAATCAACGTCAAAGCCCTCCAGGACTACTATCGCTGACGCATTACTCGTGGATAAAAGCACATGAGAAAAGGGGAGAGTCAGCTTTCTTCGAAACAGATAGCTTCATTTCAAAGTCTCATATATGACTACTACAATGAACATCGTCGTGATCTTCCCTGGCGGAATACGGACAATCCTTATCACATCCTCGTTTCGGAGATCATGCTCCAGCAGACACAGGTCGAGCGGGTCATTGAAAAATATGGCCTGTTTTTAGCAAGGTTTCCTGATGTTGTCTCCCTCGCGAAAGCGACTCTCAAAGAAGTCCTTGAAGTGTGGCAGGGGTTAGGCTATAACAGACGGGCCATATCGCTCATGAAACTGGCAGGTATAATCGTATCGGGGTATCAGGGAGAACTCCCTGCTGATGCGGAAAAGCTGATGAAGTTGCCCGGTATCGGACACGCGACGGCAGGATGTCTGCTCGCTTTTGCTTTTCGCATACCTTCAGTATTTATAGAAACCAATATCCGAAGGGTCTTTATTCACCATTTTTTTCAGGACAGAGAAGGCATCCATGATGAGGAAATTATGCCCCTTGTAGAGGCAACGCTCGACAGATCGAATCCGAGGGATTGGTATTATGCTCTCATGGATTATGGCTCTCAGTTAAAAAAAGCGATTGAGAACCCGAACAAAAAAAGCGCCCATTATACCCGTCAGGCGCCCTTTGAAGGTTCCGACCGGAAAATCCGCGGGGCTGTCCTGAAGTCCCTTGTCAGGAAAACATCCATGACAGAAGAAGATATGATCATAGCTATCAGCATCGAAAAGGAACGGATCAAAAAGATCCTGTCCGCCTTGGTAAAAGAGGGCTTTATTGTAAGGGCAGGCAAAACATATCGCATTGCCTGATTTTGTCGATCGTGTTTCTTCCCTGTCGGTCTTTGTTTATGACCCGTATGCCGCTGTTTTATTTTTAAACTTAATCAGCTCATACACAAATACGCGATAAAAAGGTATGGGCGATAGCCGTGTCCTGCCCGCTACTCGTGTCGGGTAATGAGATTGCGTCAATTCTGATAGATAACACCCGTATTAACGAAATCTTTACAATACAATTTGTTCAATAAATCACATATAATCCTGCTTCCAATACAACATTTTTCATTGATAGAGCGTCATTATTTTCTTAAAGGGTATGGTGTTCAATGTAATGACTCCTCTTATCTTATTAGCGTGATTGTTTATTCAGGACCTTTGAGATTGCTTTTTGTCTTTGAAATGAAAGCAAAAATTGTTATAATGACAGATGCGCATACTATGTCTGAATGTGACGGCATCGCAGATCATGCTGCAAGGACATCTTGATGCCCAAAAAGCACAATAAAAAGTTCTTCATTGTCGTCATATTCATCCTGGTTTCGCTGATCTTTATATTTGCAAGTGTTTCGAGGGACAAAGATCCATTCAAGGTTCAATGTTGTTGTGAAAAATGGTACAAGTCTTCATGATATCGCCAATATGCTGAAGAAAGAAGGCTTTATTTTTTCATCAAACCTTTTTGTCCTTACGTCTCTTATATACGGAGGGAAACTGATAGCAGGAGAATATGAACTAAGAAAAGATATGTCCACACTGGAGATCGCAAGGAAAATGGGCCGCAGTGAAAGAAATTTGTATGTACTTCAAATTGTAGAGGGATACAATATCTATGACGTTGCCGACACGATCGAGAAAAATAAAATTATGGAGAAACGCGAATTCCTCCGGCTTGCAGGGGATAAAAAGTATTTACGGGATCTTGGCATCACGTCTGATTCGCTTGAGGGCTATCTTTCACCTGATACTTATTATTATAGTAAAGAGATTGACGCGGATAAATTCATTGAGAAGATAGCCCAGAGAACATTGAAATATTTCGAGAGAGAAGATATTAAAAGACAGATGGCGACACTGAATCTTGATATTAATAAAACTCTTACCCTTGCTTCGATGATAGAAAAAGAAGCGAAAATGGGGAGCTGAAAAACCTCTTATCTCGGCTGTTTTTCATAACAGGCTCTTGAAAGATATGCCCTTTGATAGCGACCCTACCGTTATATACGGAACGCGGGCGTTCCACAGTCCCATAACGAAATCGGACCTTAAGACCCATACGCCCTACAATACCTATGCCTTTAAAGGCTTTCCCAGGGGCCCCATATGCAATCCCGACAAAAATTCAATTATGGCTGCCCTCAATCCGGCGTCCTGTAGATTACCTGTTTTTTGTGGCAAAAAATGATGGTACACATGTCTTCTCAAAAGATATGAATGAGCATAACAGAAATGTAGGAATGTACCAAAGATCGAAGACTGTAAAAAAATAAAGAAGGAGGAATTTATGGCAAAAGATGTAGCAGTTATCGGAGTAGGCCAGAGTTCGTTCGTTCGGGGCTATGAAGGCTCGATCAGGGAACTTGCCTTCGAGGCATTCAGAGAAGCCATGCAGGATGCGGGGATTACCACGAAAGATGTTGATACCTCAATATTCTGTTCGGCGCCTGAATACGACAAACAGAGGTCCCCGGCAGGCGTTCTCGCAGAGTATCTGGGGCTGATCCCTCAGCCGACGCTCTATGTGGAGTCTGTCTGTTCCGCAAGCAGCAGCGGCGTGAGAGTGGGCTACAGCATGATCAAAGCAGGTCTTCATGATGTTGTTGTTGTCCTCGGGTTCCAGAAGATGTCTGAGATTACCTCAGCCGAGTCACAGGAAAGAATGGGCAGAGGAGCCGACATTCAGTGGGAAGCCCCCTTCGGCACCATGATGCCTGCCTATTACGCGCTCTATGCCCAGGCGTACATGGCAAAGAACGGCTTGACTCATGACGATCTCATGAGAGTAAGATTGAAATCAGCCACCTATGGCCAGACAAACGAAAGGGCCGTCTACCGCAAGGGCATCAAGGAAGCGGATTTCGACCCGAACAATCCTGATGCTAAAATGGCAGGCGCGGTAGCATGGCCTCTGAGAGTAGGCGATGCATGCGCGAACGCCGACGGCAGTTCCTGTATCATTCTGGCAAACGCAGAAAAGGCAAAGGCTTTTTCAAAGAAACCTGTATGGATCATGGGTATAGGCGCCGCTTCTGAAGCAGTCAACATGGCGGCAAGACCTGATTTCGCGAAAGGCCTCAGCGTTGGTTACGGGGCCGCGGCACAGGCTTACAAGATGGCCGGTGTAACATCGAAAGATATTAAGGTAGCCGAGGTGCATGACTGTTTTACCATCGCCGAGATCATGGCTTATGAAGGTCTCGGATTCGCGCCCATGGGCGATGGCAAACAGCTTATCCGGGAAAAAGCAACATACAAGGAAGGCCGGATTCCGGTCAACGTTGATGGCGGTCTCCTCTCCAAGGGACATCCAATCGGCGCAACAGGCGGATCACAGATGCGTACAATCGTCCTTCAGCTCCGTGGCGAAGCGGGCCCGATGCAGGTGCCCGGCGATCCGGATATCGGTTTAGTTCATAATGTTGGCGGCGTAGGGCTTTACGGCAACGTTACTATCTTTGGGAGGTGATGAAATGGGATTCGAAAAATTCGGAAGAAAAAGTTTTACAGGAGTGACAAAGACAGCAAAGTTTGTTGATTTGCTGGGAGAAGGAAAAATCGAAGGAACAGTATGCAAGAAATGCGGCGCGAAGTTTTTTCCTCCGCGGGCAGATTGTGCTGTCTGTTTATCAAATGAGATGGACTGGTTTGAAATGCCTCAGAAGGGCAAGCTTGAAACATTTACAACGGCATATTACGCGCCTTTCGGTTTTGAAGCTGATCCTCCCTATACAATGGGTGTCGTCGATTTTGGCGGCGGTATAAAACTCTTCGCCCGCCTCACAAAAGGAATAAAGCCGGAAGATACGACTGTGGGTATGGATGTGACAATCCAGCCGCTTAAGTATGATGATGGCCAGATTTCCTTTGAAATAGTAAAGGCGTAGAGAGCCACAGTCTCCAGAGGTTTGCAAATACATACAGAAATCAACAAGATAAGGCTGCCTGCGGGCAGCCTTATTCTTTTTCATGGTTCAGAAGTTTTTCTTTTGCATAAATAGTATTGGTGTGCTAAACATTCAGCAAATTGCTTAGGCACTCAAGCTGAATCGGGGTTACGAGAAGGCGATAGAACGAGGTATTCTATATGATCGGAAAAGCATTCATCCTGGAAATATTCAATGCTGCCGCCATGCAGCGGTGGAACGACAAGATACGGCCTGTGGAGCTGAAAGAACTCGACAAGCAGGCCCACAAGATGACAATCGCCTATTTTCTCGGTAAATTTGAAGAAAATACAGAAGGGTTTAACTGGATTGAAGTTATAGAAGGGGGGCTTTTCGAGTTCCTTGAAAGGCTCGTCATTACTGACCTTAAACCGCAGATATTCAACCGCATCAAAGAAGACCGGAACAAATATAAAGAGCTGCACCAATGGGTCTTCAAAAAACTGGAACCCATCATAGCGCCGCTGGGACAGGATTTTATCGAGCGATTTCAGCATTATTTCATGATAAACGATAATACAATCAACAAACGCATTATCAATGCCGCCCATTTTTATGCCACACGATGGGAATTTGATATTATCGAGCGTGCCAATCCCAATGGCTACGAAATCCCTGCCATCAAGGGATTTCTGCAGCAAAGACAGGAGCGCTACTACGACCTTGCCGGCATTCAGCAACTTGCCCTCTATGAAAAATACCGGAACTTTATCGACCTCTGCGGCCAGCTCAGGTTCCAGTACCGCTGGAGCCACATCAATATGATTCCACGGACATCGGTGCTGGGTCACATGCTCATTGTCGCCATCCTCTCATACCTCTTCTCACTTGACATCGGGGCATCTGCAAAAAGATGTTTCAATAATTATTTTACCGGGCTCTTTCATGATTTGCCGGAGGTCCTGACGCGAGACATTATCTCACCGGTAAAACGTTCCATCGAAGGTCTTGACTCACTCATCAAGGCATACGAGAAAGAACTGATGGAAAAAGAGGTCCTCAACCTTATTCCCGGAGAGTGGCACAAGGAGATGCAAATGTTCACGGAGGACGAATTCAGCACAATCATGACCAGAGACGGAAAAACGATGAAGACCGACTCGGAAACAATATCAAGAGGAATTCAATGATGATCGTATTTCAATCCCCGTGATGGTGAGGCTATAAAGACTATCGATGATCTCGCCGCCTACGTGGAGGCCTATTGTTCCATTGAAAACGGTGTTAAATCAAGGGACCTCACCGAGGCGCGCACATCCATCGGGGAAAAATACAAAGACAGAACCATCAATAATATAAATTTCGGTGAGCTCTCTTTCGAAGCAATTCTAATTCTGAGGCATAAAAATAGCGTAAGATTTTCCGATATGATTCTTAAATGCTCTGATCAGCAGCATATTAGAATCATATGGATGAAGGCGAACCGGTGTCCTGATCCTTTCTCTTTTCAACATAACTTCATCGGACAGCTCGTTCATGTCGCCGGGCTGGATGGGATAATACTGTGCAAGCAGATCTCCGGCTTCCCTGATGGCCTCAATGAGAGCATCACATGCGCGGCCTTCCCGGATGCCCTGTGCAACATGCCGGGCAAATTTATTGAGTGTGCCCTGTTTGATTTTTTCATGGATGCCTTTATCCGCAAGGACCCAGACCTTGTGTTCCAGGAGAGAGATAAAAAAAAGTATGCCGGTATTTTCTTTCGTTTTATAGAGACCTTTCTCATAGAAAGCCTTCAGTGCCCTTTCCTTCACCGCCTTTTCCTTCCGTTTGTTTCCAATACATAGGATTTTAAGAGCGTGGGACTCCTTGAAGAGAAACCAGGCCGGAAAGAACAAAATAAAAGAAAGCGGAACATACCACCAGATGGACTCATGAAAAAAGAGGATTGTTAGAACGAATGCGACAAGGCTTCCGAGAACTACTCCGCCAAGTATTTCAGCCTCATGATATCGGCTGCTTTCATCAACAACCATCACAGCAATTTCGCCAATAGTACAGGATTCAGCAGCGACAGTTGCTTCCTTTATCCTTTCTTTTTCAGAATCTGTGAAAAAATTGTTCAGCCCTTGAGTGATCCATCATTACCAGTCTCCTGAGGCGCCTCCGCCCCCGAAATCTCCACCGCCACCGCCCCAAAACCGCCGGAATCACCGCCCCCGCCAAAACCTCCACCACCGAACCCACCAGGAAAGAAACCTCCGCCGCCCCCACCGAAACCGCCGAATAAGAGTGGGAGAAATATTCCCATGCCAAGACCGAGAAGACCGATTAAAGCAATAGCAACAAGAGGAAAACCCATAAACAATCCGATTAATGAGCCTCCAACGGCCCCCGCGGCACCGCCGAGGACGCGGGAAATCCTTCCGAGTGTAAGAAGCGCTATGGCGCCGAATATAAAAAGCACCGGAAGAGAGGAACTTCGTTTTTTTCTTGGCTGGGCCTGTGTTTCATCGACCTTGAATTCTCCACGGGTCACATCAATGAGTGCCTGTGTGGCGGCAATGAACCCGCCGTCAAAATCGTTTCTTTTAAACCTGGGGTTTATTACAAAATTAACAATGCGCCCTGCCATGAGGTCGGTAAGCTTTCCCTCAAGACCCCGCCCCACTTCAATGCGCAGTTTTTCTGTCCTCTTTGGAAACAAGGAGGATAGCGCCATTATCTTTTCCTTTTTGTCCTATCTTCCATGCTTCCGCGACCTTTATGGAGAACTCCCTCCAGGACTTCACCTTCAAGGGAAGGGATTGTCAATATGACGATCTGTGTTGAATCGCTTTGCTCGAATGCCTTCAGTTCATTCTCGATCTTCAGGCGCGTTTCCTGCGACATCATACCGGCATAGTCATTGACATAGCCCTTCAGCGCAGGAACTTCGAGAGCAAAAGCAGTGAATAGTGAATAGTGAATAGTCGAGATCAGAAAAACCATAAGCAGAAAAATTATGTCCAGGCAATAAGGGGTGATTGTTGCGCAACAGAACACCTCGGTTAGCAATGAACTGAATGAGTTCGTTATCCTCATTCACTTATATTGCTTTCAGACTGATTCACTATTCACCATTCACTAACGACTGTCTTTAAAATTTTACCGCCGGTGCTTTCTCCGCGCCTGCTTCAGCCTTGAATGCCTCTTTTGGCGTCAGATGGAGCAGCATACTATTTGTCAGGCTGTTGGGAAAAATCCTGATAGAGGTATTGAAATCCTGGACTGCTTTGTTATAACGGGTGCGCTCCACATTAATCCTGTTCTCTGAGCCCTCAAGCTGGTTCTGGAGATCGAGGAAATTCTGGTTTGCTTTCAGGTCCGGGTATTTCTCGACAACGACCATGAGTCTTGACAAGGCGCTGCTCAGCCCGCTCTGTGCCTGCTGGAATTGTGCCATTGCCTGAGGGTTGCCGACCATGTCCTTCGATACCTGGACAGTGCCGACCTTGGCTCTTGCTTCCGTGCGGCTTTCAGTGTCTCACCTTCGTATTTGGCGTAGGCCTTGACGGTTTCCACAAGATTGGGAATGAGATCGTTTCTTCTCTGATATGCAGCCTCAACATTACCCCAGGCAGCCTTCACCGCCTCTTCATTCTTCTGCATTGTATTATAACCGCACCCTGACATAGCTCATTGCCATGAGACATAAGACCATAAATATTAACAACCGTTTCATGAAACCCTCCTTGGAAATAATTTCAAACCTTAATGTATAATATTAACATCTTTTAGACGCAAAAGAAAGAGGATACGACGGAAGAGTTATGCAATTAGAGACGTTATTTAATTTAGTTGACCACGAACGAAGCACGCATGATAAAAACTTCCAAAACAAAAAAGGAGAGCGACTATGGATGAAGATATAAAAAAAAGAACACAGGAAACAGCAAAAAAATTATGGACGGGCGGAATAAAACTTGATCCCCCTTATCTCATGTGGAAGGAATTTGACCGCGATCTCGCCAATGATCTTTCTCTGTTTATCACAGGCAACCTGTATTCAAGGACCGTTCTCACACTGCCGGAAAGACAGATGGCCGCATGCGCCATGCTTGCCGCACTTGGAGCGGCCGATGAACTGAAGCTCCATGTCAATGCCGCTCTGAACGTAGGCTGTGACCCGAAGAAGCTTGCCGAGGTCTTTTTTCAGCTTGCCCCATATGGCGGCATGCCGCTCGTCAACAAGGCCCTCGAAGTCTTCCGTGATGTCCTCAAGGGCAGGGGGGAGTGGGAAAGCTTTAAGGGCAAGTGAGTATTTCCTTTTACTTGTGTTGATTGCTATGTTGTGAGAGGCCGACGCCTTGAAGTAAAGCGTATAGCGGCTGAAGCGCAGCGAAAGCGTAATACGCGCCCATCGTGCTTACGTCTCGGCCATTTAGACTCTGGATGCTGGCTCTAGTCTCTTGATACATGTACGGCAACCTATCGCGTCTCGGTCAGCAAGCCCGACAGCGCATCGTATCTCCATTTTCCACGTCAAGCCGTCGGCGGTTTCAGCCGGAATTTCCGAATCAATTTCGGAGATTAAGCCGGAATATTCAATTGCTGCGGAGCACTCAATCTAACTCATGTGCTTACGCGCGCAAGTTTACCCCTCGGGTGCAGTGTTGTCACTTAGTTAGAATCACGGACGTGATACGGAAGGGGGTTAGAAAGTTCCTTTTCCGTTAAGAAATTGACCAAATTTGCGATCTGATCCAATGATATGATCGAATAGCCAGTCATTGAGAAGCTTCATTACCTCTGAGGTGATCATTTTATCTCCTGTATAGTATCTTTCATCCAGAACTGCTACCTGCACCCGCAGTTGATCATGTTGTCCTTTATGGATCATCATTTCAGGGTATTTATACTCTTTAAAGTATTTTTCCTCAGTGGCAAAATGATAATGGGTATAGTGAACAAGTTTAATGAGAAGCTCAGCGAGGAGTTCCTTTTCCCTTTTTGCTTCTACGGAATCGTATATTTCATTGATCATGCCGACCATCTTCTTGTGCTGTCTGTCGATCATACCGACCTTTACGGACAGTTTTTCGTCACTCCACTCTATTAACGGCATAAAAAACCTCCTGAACAGAAACAGATATTCTCAATAATGATTATCGGAACAAGGTGAGTTTTATTAACTAAAAATTAAAGAGCTGACATAAGACGGCCACCAGACTTTTCTTTGATGCGAATATATATAAAGAGTTACCTATCAATTGAAACAATTTGTTATTCTGTTATTTCTGGGAAAATACTTCACGTTCTTTATATTTTTGAAGTCAGCATCCTGTGTCCACAGTGTTGCATTGAATTCTTTTGCTGTCGCGAGGATAATACTGTCAGCCATTGGGAGATTATACTCCAGACTGAGCTTTGAGGCGGCAATCGCAAGCGGCGCTGTCAGGTCAACGACCGTTCCTTTTCGCATAGCAACGATTGCTTGCAACGCGTCATTTTCACCGGATTCCCGGAGAATCACCTTGAAGACTTCGTATATTGTTACCGTTGGAACAATAAGCGAGGCTGAATTGTTGAGGGGCGTCAAAAAATGCCTGGCATTAGGTTCATCGGCAAAGTATGTAAGCCACCCGGAGGAATCAACGATATTCATACTCTATCCTTCTCCCGTTTGAATTCTGTATTCATACCTTTCAGGAACCCGCGAAGTTCTTTAATGTCCCGTTCCGGTATGAGTTCGATACGTCCGTCATATGCTACGACCTGCATTTTCTGACCCGGACGAAGGTTCAAAGAATTTCGTACTGATTTTGGTATAACGACCTGAAATTTAGGCGACACAGTTATTGAATTCATACTAAACCTCCAACGATCAATATCGTATTACGGTAACACGATCGATATGGTTTCGTCAATCATATTCATGACACCCCCCGAATGCCTGTGAATCATGCAAAAAGTTCAATAAGTAATAAGTGTGACCTTGTGGCAGTAAGAATCTGTTACTTATTCCCCGTTCGGCCCTTGTCAAGGGAGACCCCTCTAACACAATTCTTGTTACGCAATAATTTCATTCAATCCTTCTATGGCCTGATTCAACTCTTCCAGAGATGCTTTACCAATGACTTTCCCAATTCTTTCAACAGACAGGGTTCGGATTTGACTAATTTTAAGCCATGATTTCTTGGGTAAATTTGGAGACTTCAGTTCAAGGGTTAACGGGAATCCAGCTTTTTGTGGTTGGCTTGTGATGGCCACGGCTATGACTGTACCTGAGCGTTCATTAAAAATGTCGTGGCTCAAAATGAGCACTGGGCGCAAGCCTGCCTGTTCATGACCTCGCACGGGATTCAAATCCGCCCACCGAATTTCACCTCTCAATATTCTGGCCATTGGCTCACATCCTCAGCTAATCCTTCTTCCGCCATAGCTTTTTCAAATTTCGGATCGAGTTTTGCGCATTCCATAGATAGCCGACTGCGCTTCATTCGGGCGAGTTTTTCGCGCACAGCATCACAGATTGCCTGGCTGCGATTTTGAAAATAATTTTCCTCGACCAGTCTATCCAATTCACCGATAAATTCGGCGTCCAATGTAATTGCTATTTTTGCTTTTCCCATAATCAACCTCCTTAAGTGGTATTCCATTAATACCAACGAAAAGGGAATCAAATTAAATTTTGTGTTTTTGGGTTCGTAACGAAAAGATCAGCGGGAGCGCAGCGATCGGCTGCATTCGATTTACATGTTATCAATTTTTATATTTTATATGCAGTCCGTCAGCACTTGTGCCAGTTTCTTATCAAGTGTCCAGATTGGAACGCCCGTTAATACAGCGGATGCAATCAAGATGAACATCCACATAGCCCATGCCTTTTCCCATTAAGCGGTTATTCTCAATAAATGATAATACTTCTTCATGTTCGGCTTCAATACTCATCGGTAGCAGTTGAAGAAACGAAAGAATAACGGCTCTGTCCTTGAGATTCCCACAAGCCAGTTCTCCGACGATTAATGGGTGGCATAATACCCTTCCATCATTGAGCAAGTTTGCCAATTCAGTATTCCCATCCCTCAAATGCGAGACCCAAACCGATGTGTCCACAAGAACCATGAGCTGTCATGCTCCTTTTCTTCTTGGTATTGCCTGAAGCTGCTTTTGAGTTCCACCCAGCTTTGCAAGCCTCCGTGCGCTTTCTCTGGCAATAAGCGCTTCCAAGCCAAGCTTAACAAGTGCTGTTTTTTCTTTAATTCCAGTAATTTTTGTTGCTTTGTCGATTAAATTATCTTCAATATTCAGTGTTGTTCTCATATTATTACCTCATACAAATGTGATGCATTAGTATGCATATTCTATGCATATATGTCAAGATCATTCTTTGATAACAATTAAACTGCTGCAAGCAATAATTTGTAAAATAATAGTATGCACCGTACACCTTGTCAATAGTAATAAACTGTTAAAACCAAACGGAACAAAATTATAATATCAGGCAATAACAAATAGATGAACATAAATAGAACACTCGCTAACACTCTATGATTTGAAAGATAATATTAAATAATTAATGTTATGTTATATGCAACAATATCTTAAAATATAGTATTTGTGAAAGGATTTATACAATGCTCAGTGAATTTGAGACATTTTTGTCGAAACCACGCGAGAGTTGTTAAGAACAGATACACTCAAAAGGATAGATCGAGAGTGAAAAATGAGGGACGTAGGACGAGGAAGTAACAGATAAAAGCCTTTGCGTGCGAGCGGGTAGGGCGAATGGATCCTTCCACCGTTATATTTAGTAGGCCGAAGCTATTTGCCCCGCATCTCCACGCGGGTTGAATCGTTACGATGGATAAGCGGAAAGCAAGGGCCGTGATTCTTTGACGTACCCATAAGTACGTCTGCGAATCACGGCCCGCAGACTGACAAAGTTATATGCGAAAAGAACTTCGGCCTTTATTTACCTTTTAGTTCTTTAAACTTCGCTGTTAGTGCCGGCAACACTTCCTTCCAATCACCGACGATGCCGAAGTGTGCTACGTTGAAAATATTGGCTTCTTTGTCTTTATTGATAGCCACGATCTGTTTTGCCCCAAGGCAGCCGGCAATATGAGCCATGGCGCCGGAAAGACCGATAGCAAAGTAGACTTTCGGGCTTACAACTTTTCCGCTCTGTCCTACCTGGAGTGTTGCCGGTGCCCAGCCTTCATCACAGGCAACCCTGGTGGCGCCGACGGCGCCGCCAAGGACATCGGCGAGTTCGCGGAGCTTCGCGAAGTCCTGAGCATTGCCCATACCGCGTCCGCCGCTCACGACGACTTCCGCATCTTCAAGTTTCACGCCTTCGACCTGCTCTTTTATCTTCTCTACAACCTTTACCTTAAGCGCTGAAGCGTCGAGTTTATCTTCCACCGGAGTGACCTTACCCGGGCGGCCATCGGCACGTTCCGCCGGGGCAAACACCTTTGCCCTTACGGTGACCATCTGAGGCCGTGCTGACTTGGAAACCATTGTCGCATGCGCGTTACCGCCGAAAACCGGCCGGACTGCGAGAAGGGACTTTCGTTGCCCCATCGATCGACAGTGCCATACACTCCATGGCAAGTCCGCCGCCCAAACGGCCATTAAGCCGCGGAGACAGATCACAACCGATATCGGTATGACCGAACAACATGATCGAAGGGAGCACCTTCTTACACAGGTTTGCTGCTACCTGAGTATATGCATCAGAATTGTACGCGTCCAACTGAGCATCTTCGGCAGTAGTATACATTATCGGCGCCGAATGCGATTGCTTCCTGAGCCAGAGCGCCTGCCTGGCTGCCCATTAAGAGAATGCTCAATTCCTCGCCCAGATCATTGGCGAGTTTTCTTCCGGCCCCGAGAAGTTCTATGGTAACTGGAGCTAACTGTACCTTCAACGATTTCACCACAAACTAAAACACCTTTATAATTATCCATCGAATTATCCTCCGTTATATCAAATTGGCGAGTTTAGATGCCAGGTTTGCGGCGGCTTCGCCGGGTGTAGCACCGGTAACCATTTCGCATTCAACCTTCCGTGACGGCACCGTGAGACCGGTAACTTCGGAATGGGCGTTAGCCTTATCGATTAGCGCGGCTTCAGCGCCAACATCGGCTGCTTTCCAGATAGGGATCACTTTCTTACGGGCCATCATGAGTCTCATTCCGGCAGGGAGACGCGGCATACCGATTTCACTGCTGACGGTAACGAGACTGGGAAAAGGGGCCTGCACTATTTCAAAACCATCGCTTACGATCCTCTTGACTTTAACGCCGCCATCGATCCCCTCTATGTCGCAAGCGAGGGTAACGACTGGAATGCCAAGTATCTCGGCGAGAATCGAACCAACCTGGCCTGCGCCCCAGTCTGCTGACTGGCGACCGCAGAGGACCAGATCATAGGCGCCGATCTTCTGGATGGCCTTTGACAGGACATGGGCTATACCAAAACTGTCAAGGTTTTCAAAAGCCGGATCGCAAAGAACAAATCCATCATCAGCTCCCATGGATATTGCGTGCTTTATCACGTCGGCAGCCTTGTCTGAACCCAGGCTGAGTACCGTGATTTTTCCTTTGAGTTTATCTTTGAGCCTGCATGCGGCCTCAACTGCGCGCTCATCGTACACGCTGACAACAGGAGGAACTCCCTGGGGAGGGATCACCTGTTTTGTTTCAGGGTCAATCTTGAATTTCGCCGGTGGTATTTCAGGATCAAGCACTTGTTTAACACAAACGATAATATTCATATAATCTCCTTTCCTGATTAAGATTGTTTCATTGCCGCTTCAACTACTTCAATAAGGTCCTTTGCCTTCAATGTTTCTTTAACACCTTTCTGTTCAATACCTTCTTCGAGCATCTGTAGACAGAACGGACATGAAGTGACAACCGTTTGTGCCCCTGTCTGTATTACCTCATCCATACGTATATGATTGATCTTGGTTGTACCGTGTTGTTCTTCTATCCACATATGGGCGCCACCGCCTCCGCAACAGAAGGTTGTTGTCTTGGAGCGCTCCATATCTTTGAACCTGGTTTTCGGTATATTCTCGATGATCTTCCGTGGTTCCTTAAACACCGCGTTGTATCGGCTTAGATAACATGGATCATGGTAAGTCATAAGAGTATCGATTTGATTTGTTAATTCCAGTTTACCGCTGCTGATCAGCTCCGGCAGTATCTCGGTATAATGGACGACTTCGACTTCCGAGCCATACTGTGGATATTCATTCTTAATGGCATTGTAGCAATGCGGACACGACGTGATGACCTTCTTGATGCCATAATTTTTAAAAAGTTCAATATTTTCTTCCGCCGAAATCTGAAACTGGAATTCGTAACCCGATCTTCTTGCAGGATCACCGCAGCAGGGTTCGGCTTCGCCCAATACCGCAAAGTTCACACCGGCTGCCTGCAATACCTTCACCAGAGAAATCGTGGCCAAAACATTGCGGTCAATAAGAGCGCCAGTGCAGCCCACGAAGAACAGGGTATCTACAGCTTCTTCGGTCTCACCGAGGATCTTCAATCCCAGGTCATTTGTCCAGTCGCCTCGGAGCCTCAGTGATTGCGCGCCGGCCCATGGATTGCCTCTTGTCTGCATGTTTCTTAGCATGAGCTGGGCGCTTTCAGGCATCTTATTCTGGACCAATACCAGATTTTGCCTCATTAGAATCAGCTTGCGTATATGTTCTATATTGACAGGGCATACTTCCTGGCAGGCCCCACAGGTGGTGCAGGCCCAGATCTCGTCCTCAGTTACCACATCGCCGATAAGACTCTTACCCTGACCTTCCGGTGGCTCGAGTTCCTTTTCCGGCAAGCAGTGCAGGACCATCCTCAAGTAAATGGTCTTTTATGTGCCGTAAAAATTCTCTGGGCGATAAGGTTTTGCCGCTGGTCTGTGCGGGACAGCTACATGACACCGGCCGCATTTTGCGCAGGCATACGTGTCAAGGATATCTTTCCATTTAAGGTCTTGAAGCTTCGACACGCCAAGGTCGACGGACCCTTCGCTTTCCATGGCCTCAAGGGCTTCAAGAGGAATGGGCTCAAGGACCACTTTACGGTCGAGTGGTCTGAAGAAGACATTAAACGCAGAGGCAAGAACATGGAGATGTTTGGACCGTGGAATATATATCGTGAAGATGAGGATCAACGCGTAATGAATCCACCACGCCCCGTGGGAGACCGCGATCAACGTATCTTTGGGTATGCCGGCACCGGCTAGATAGCCGGCTATTGCCGTAGTCACAGGGGGCCAGCCCGAGGTCTCGCCCTCGGCCGCAAAGGCGAAACTTTCGATGCAAAGATGGAGGACCATAAGGCTGAAGACCATAAACATGATAAATCCCGCCTCAAGGCTTATTTCCAGTCGCGCAGGTCTGACGATATAACGCCTGATGGCTGCCCATACCATTGAAACCATAACCAGAACAGCTGCAATATCAAGAATCGACAGGAAGACCTGTCTCGAAGGCACCACCCATGATAAAGGAGTGAAGACCGAGCCCTTCACCGAGACCGATTAAGAGTACATAACTGAGAAGGAAGAAACTGAAACCCCAGAACATGACGGCATGTCCGATTCCTGCCAGGTCCTTTGCGGTAACACTTTTCAGGGTACACCACTGGGGGATAACCACTGACGAGCATATTCTTAATTCTCTCCCCCATTCTATCGAAGCGGTTCTCAGGCTTGCCCAGAAGCATGAGCTGGTAGAGAAAAAACATCCTCGGCACGAATAAGCCCATGGTGATGAGCGAACATGACCCAGAAGATGACATATCCTGATATGCCAAAATAGGTCGCGCTAACTGGCGACATAATTACCTCCTATCCTTTTATGGAAATGCATAGTTTTAGAACATTCCATGTTAATTTTACAAATATATTAAAAGATACATTCCGGAATGTCTTTGGATGAAAAACGTATCGCCCCTTTTTATCTCTAATTTTTACCTGTACTTTAACTTGTGAAAAAAATATCAAATTGTCAAATCCTTGTCAAGAACAAAAAACTGACACAACATTCATAGTTATTAAAAGCCCCGCCTTTTGCGGGGCTTCATTGGATTCAAAACTGATAGGTTTAATCCGGTTGTCATTCAGGCAACCTCTTTTTCTTTACCCTTTCTAACGATAGCTCTCTGATCTTCAGGGAGAGGGGGCGGAACAGGCTCGCCGATAATCTTCGTCACTGCACGGAACTTGGGAGGGCAGACCTCAAAGCAGGTCCCGCACTTGATGCATTTGTCCTGATCGACAATATGGATCTGGCCCTTGGCGCTGATGATGGCATCGCAGGGCATCTTCTGGCGCAGGTCATACAGGCCTGGCACTTCTCCGGATCGATATAGTAGGAGACGACATCGGTAAAGAGCTTGTCGATTTCTTCCTTGGTGAAGATATTTTCGTATTGTCATACTCTTCATGGCTTTCAAGCCGTGTTGCCAGCTTCTCCCGCATTGCTACCTTGAAGTAGGGGACGAGCTTTTTCACTTCTGCGAGTTTGGCATTGAGGTTATCTTTATCCATTCCCTCAGCTTTGCCGAGGGGTCCTAATTCTTTTATCTTCTTGACAAAATCGTTGACGCTTTCGACAAAGACATTTGCCTCCGCGCCGGACATAAACCGTATCCGTAATCTTTCCGGGTTCAGCCCGATATGTTCCAGTATCCTTCGATAGAGGAGCACCATGTTGAGCGTATGGAAGTTGCCATGGGTGACGTAGTTACATCATTCAGATGGCAGGAGCCGATAAACACCCCGTCTATTCCCTTTGAGAAGGCCCTGAGTATAAATGTCCGGGTCGACTCTTCCGGAACACATGACCCGGATAAGTCTCATTTCAGTTGTATATTGCAGTCTGGAAACTCCAGCCAGGTCAGCAGCGCCGTACGCTCACCAGTTGCATGCAAAACCGAGTACTTTCGGTTTAAATTTAAGACTTGCGCTCATGCGTTCTCATCTCCTTTCTAGTATTCCTGATTCTCTACGTCCTCATTCTTCCGGCTGCCGCATCAATCTGCTGCATGATCTCTTCTTCGGGGACCATCACATCGATCTCGGCATCAACTTCTTCATCGGTATAGTGCTTCAACGAAATAGCCCCTGTGGGACACTTGGCGTTGCAGAGACCGTCTCCTTTGCAGAGGACAGGATTGACGACGACCTTTTTGCCCTGTTTTGTCTCGCGCAACTCCAGGGCGCCATAGGTACAGACCTCGACGCATGCCCCGCAGCCCATGCACTTCTTCTCATCGACTTCGCAGACGGAGCCGGAGGCCACGACCATATCATGGGAGAGGAGCGTCAAGCCCGGCCCGCGGCACCATAGGCCTGGTTGATCGTCTCCTGGATGAACTTGGGATAGTGGGCCATGCCGGCAAGGTAGACGCCGTCTGTGGCGAACTCAACGGGTCTCAATTTGACATGGGCTTCTTTGAAGAAGCCGTCGGGGCTCAAGGTTACCTTGAACTGGTTCGCTACTTCCTTGGTTGCCGCAGAGGGGATAACGGCGGCGGCCAGGGCAACGATATCGGCATCGATGTTCGAGCTTCTCTCGAGGATATAATCCGGTGGCCGTGACTTTGAGCACGGGACGTCCGTCTTCTTCGACCTTCGCCGGGTTCGACTACGGGCGGGTCTTCCGGTTCATAGCGGATGAACTTGACGTCCTTGTCTGCCGCTTCCCGGTAGTAATCTTCTTTGAACCCGTAGGTTCTTATATCCCTGAAGAGGATGTAGATATCCATGTCGGGGTTTTTCTCTTTCAGGAGCAGGGCGTTCTTTACGGACTCGCTGCAGCAGATCCTGCTGCAGTAGTTTCTGTCTTCATTCCTGCAGCCCACGCACTGGATCATGACGAGGCTCTGGGCGTTCGAGCACCTTCTCATCGTCCTGTGACGATCTTCTCTTCCAGTTCGAGGTGGGTCATGACCCGCTCGTCCTGTCCGTAGAGGTATTCTGTGGGTGTATACATATCGGCGCCGATGGCGATGACGGCAGCGCCGTGTTTGATATCTGTGATCCCTCTGTCGGACTTCACCGTGGTGACGAAGTTCCCCACATAGCCTGTGGCCTGCGTGATGGTGGCGTTATGATAGACATGGATCAAGGGATGTTTATAGACCTTCTGCGATAAGGTCATTCAGATAGGCCTGAACATCGAGGCCTTCAAGGGTGGTATGGATCCTTCGGGCCATGCCGCCGAGCTCTTTTTCTTTCTCGATGAGGTAGACCTCATGTCCCTGATTGGCGATGGAGAGGGCCGTGTTCATGCCGGCGATGCCTCCGCCGACAACGAGCGCCCTCTTGTCGACGGGCAGGTCAAACTCCTGCAGGGGCTGCAGCTGGCAGGCCCGGGCGACGGACATCCGGATGATGTCATGGGCCTTTTCGGTGGCCTCTTCCTTTTCTTTCGAGTGGACCCAGGAGTTATGCTCCCTGATATTGGCCATCTCGTAGTAATACTGGTTGATTCCCGCTTCACGAAGCGTATCGCGGAAGAGGGGTTCCAGGGTCCTGGGGGAACAGGCGGCGACAACGACCCGGTTGAGTCCTTTTTCCTGTGTCATGTCTGTTATCTGTTTGGCGGAGTTTGTGGCGCAGGAGAAGAGCTGTTCCTGGGCGTAGACGACATTGGGTAAGGTCTTGCAGTATTCAACGGTGCCGGGGACATTGACGATACTGCCGATATTGGCGCCGCAGTGGCAGACAAAGACGCCGACCCGCGGCTCTTCCTGGGAGACATCTTTTTCCGGCGGGATAGATCTTTCTCTGGAGAGGTTGCCCCGGCGGTAGTCGAGCAGTCTCGCCGATCTGGGAGCCTGCGCCGCTGGCGGAGAAGACCGACTCGGGGATATCGATGGGACCCTGGAGGGCGCCGCTGACAAAGATGCCCGGGTTTGTTGGTCTCCATGGGGTTTATGGGATTGAGCTTGCAGAAGTTGTGCGATTCAAGCTCGATGCCGAACTTCTGTGCAATGTCCTGGACATCCTTCGGAGGATCCATGCCGATGGAGAGGACGACCATGTCGAACTCTTCCTCTTTGACCCCTTCGTCGGGGGTGGAGTACCGTGACGGTCACGTTCTTGGTGACCGGGTCTTCTTTGACGATGGAGGTGTAGCTTCTGAAGAACCGGACGCCGGGGAGGTTCTCTGTCCTCTGGTAGTAGCGCTCAAAGTCCTTGCCGTAGGAGCGGACATCGTTATGGAAGATGGTGCACTTTGCGTCCGCGTCGTGGTCTTTCGTCAGGATGACCTGCTTCTGGGTATAGGTGCAGCAGACGGCCGAACAGTAGCTGTTGCCGCCTTCGATGACCTGCCGGGAGCCGATGCACTGGATCCAGGCGACCTTATGGGGATGCTTCTTGTCGGAGGCACGCAGGATCTCGCCCCCGTAGGGGCCGGTGGAGCACAGGAGCCGCTCGTAGTCCATACTGGTGACCACGTTCTGCGAACTCTCCGTAGCGGTATTCCTTCCTGCACCTTCGGGATCAAAGGGCTCGAAGCCGGGGGAGAGGATGATGGCGCCCACGTTGATCTCCTTCTTCTCCGGCTGTCTGGTTCAAGATCGATGGCGTTGTTCTTACAGACCGCTTCGCAGATGCGGCATTTCTTCTCTTTCAGATAGAGGCAGCTCTCATCGATATAGGTGATCAGGGGGATCGCCTGGGCGAAGTAGACGTGGACCGCCTTATTGTCCGATATCTCCTGGTTGTACTGATCAGGATATTTGACCGGGCAGTATTCCACGCAGACGGTGCAGCCCGTGCACTTGTCTTCCTTGATATACCGGGGCTTCTTTGTTAAGTGTTACCTTAAAGTTCCCTGCTTCACCTTCTACGCTGTCAACTTCCGTATAGGTGAGAACTTCGATGTTCGGATGCCGGCCGACCTCGACCAGTTTGGGTGCGAGTATTCACATCGAGCAGTCGTTGGTCGGGAAGGTCTTGTCGAGCTGGGCCATGTGGCCGCCGATGCGTCGGCGCCTTCTCGACCAGGTACACCTTGAAACCCGGCAGTGGCAAGGTCGAGGGAGGCCTGGATACCGCTGATGCCTCCGCCGACGACCATGACGTCGCCGAAGTTGCCCTCGGCAAGATCTTTACACAGTTGTTGAATGTTCTCTTTGAGCGGTAATACGTTTTCCACTGTCTATCACCTCATCGTGATTTATGTTTACATCACTTCCTGGAGATATCTCCGTGATGTCCTTAACCTCTATGTCGTCAGCATGATTTGTGACGAGCTTGCTGTCTTCGAGGGCGAGTGACGCAGTAGGGACAGGAGGTAGCGAGCTCCTGGGCGCCCGTCTTCGACGGCCTGTTCCACTCTGATGTTGGAGAAGCGTTCATGCTTTTCCGTCTCCTGCCCAGATCCTGCCGCCGCCCATGCCGCAGCAGAGGTGTCTATCCCGTGCCTCGGACATCTCGATGAGTTCCAGCCAGGGATCTTCTTGAGGATTCCCGCGGTTCGTCAAAGATGCCGTTATGCCGGCCTAAGTAGCAGGGGTCATGATAGGTGACTTTCTTCGCGTACTCTTTGGTGATCTCAAGCTTGCCTTCATTGATGAGCTCGTAGATGAACTGGGAGTATGTGCATGACCTCGAAGTTCACTTTGAACTCAGGGTATTCGTTTTTAAAGGTATGGTAGCAATGAGGGGAGGAGACAACGATCTTTTTCACCCCGCTGTCGATAAAGGTCTTGATGTTCTCTCTGGCAAGACTTTTGAAAGGGCCTCATTGCCGGCTTTACGGATGCTCTCCCCGCAGCAGATCTCTTTGGAGCCAAGATCCCGAAGTCGACGCCCGCCTTATTGAGGATCTTGGCCGTGGCCTGGGATACCTTCTTCAGTCTCGGGTCGTAGCTGGGATAGCAGCAGGGGAAGTAGAGGACCTCCTTGCCTCATCGAAGTCCTTGACGCCTAAATCTTCGGCCCAGTTCGCCGGTCTTTCGGTTCCTGTCCCCAGGGGTTACCCGACGCTGGCGAGACTTGTCATGGTGCTTTTAGGACTGGGGAGGCTTGCAGGAACGACACCGTAGCCACCATAGCCTGCGCAGGGCCCTCATGACATCGATAATTGCGACACCTCTGGGGCACCGCTGGAGGCACTTGCCGCAGGTGGTGCAGAGCCAGATCATCTTCCGATCTCGAGGGGACGACGCCGAATTTTGCCTGGTTGACGATCTTACGCATGAGAAACTTCCGGACATTGTTCCAGGGACAGACGGTCTCGCACTTGCCGCACTGGTAGCAGTATTTGAACGCGTCTCCGCCTGCTTCTTTTATCTCATCTATAACTTCTTTAAAGGGTGGGGTAAAGTCTCCATTATCGTTTCCAATCCTCTTTTTTACGCCTTAACGTTTTAGTCCTTCTGCGACATTCGGGCAACGGTATCAGCTACCTTCTCCAATCCGTATTTGTCGATCATGGATTGTAAGGCCGATCTCCACGTCTTCCTGCTTTGCCTCTTCTTCGACTTCTTCTTCCCTTTCTTCATAAATCAGGGCCTCGTTAAGGCACCACTTAACACACAGAGGCTGCATCTTCGCCTTCACACATATCGCATTTGAGGGGAAGACCGGAATCGGGTTCTTTGAATGCGTCCCTGGATGGGCAGGCGGCCCTGCAGAAACCGCACTCGTCGTATTCCTTGCCGTCGATGATATATTTGTCTCTGCCCATGCATTCGGCTGCGGTATACTCACCGGCATATACAGGAACATAGACGTCTCTTATGGGATCACGAATCATCCGGATGCGGGACCTTGCCGGGTTATTGCTGCTGTATTTCGGGTTCGCATGAAAGGCGGAGCAGATTACCTCACATGCCCGGCAACCATTGCATTTATCAAGATCGATCTTGATTGTTTTAACTTTTTTCTTAATCTTGAGCCATTTTTTATTATCCCTCTCTGTCTCTAGGTCTTCGGCAACGTAGCCCAGATCCAAATTCCTGCAAGGTCTCCTTCGTAGGAATACCATCCATTATTCCATCCTTTGAATTTGTAATAGGCATCCAGAAGCTGAGCTTCGAGCTCGGGAAATCTCTTCTTCCAGTGGTCTTCCGGCGGCTTCTCATCGGCTCTTCTCAAGCCTCTTCTTACATTGACGGCCCTGACCAGATTCCGGTTCCTTCTATACACTTTCTTCAGACCCTCTTCATCCATATCGATCCCCGTCGCTGCCGAGATGAATTTCGGGTAATTGTGTATATGATAAGGGGGTTTCAACGGGAATGATGACAGACCGGCGCATACGCCGAGGGCATCGTCAATGTAGTGCATCATCTCCTGCCAGTCGACGATATCGACGGACATGTCAACAGTCGGGTAGTACGGGTTTGACCGTTCTCCCGCGCATTTCCCAGTCCAGAACATATTGCTTGAACTTGTCATCAGGGACCTGGATCCAATCCGTGATAAACTCTTCTTTTTCCTCCATGGTCATGAAAGGCGACTGAGGGAACTGTCCTTCAATCTGGGTAATGTTTATCTTCTCGCCCGTTGCATACATGAGGAAGTAAACGGGGTTCAGCATGCCAAGCTTGAGGGGCAGCTGCTCATGTTTCTTGATATTGTTGTGAGCAAATGCTTCTGCGCCCTTGCCGATCTTCTGGGCTGCCCAGTGGGTACCGTCGGCCAGAATATCTCCTATCCCTTCCCGCCGGACAATTCTGTCGAGCAGCCAGTAGAATTTTCCCTCGTTATCGGACGGGCAGCTTCATAAGTGACTCCCTGCAAAGTCCGCATCAGTCAGGATGCCGGCTTCTTTAAGTTCAAAGGCAAAGGCCATCATCTGCGGGGTTGAGAACCCGTCTACTCCATATTCGGTGGCCGTTGAGCGATCCTGAAACCAAAATCCAGGTCGTCAACAAAGGCTGCCATTGTATAGGTCAGTTTCGAGAAGCATTTCATCATATAGGTCGAAAGTCCCGGGACGGAGATTATTGCCCCGCATTTCATCGGGCAGTTATAACAGCTGATCAGCCGCTTCCGCGCGTTCAAGCTGAACACTCTTTCCATCTCTCTTCGATCTCCTGGTTCCAGAAATCTTTTCTCCGAACGCGGGCGTTTCCCCACAGAAGTTCTCGGTGTGCCACTTCTCGTCAACGTGGAGCATCTCCTGCGGTGACCCAAGCCCCTGCAGGATGGTCATGACGTTCGGAACCGGATTCTCATTCCGGTATTTTATATATTTCAGTACTTCGTTGCAGAGCTCAAGAAATTCGGCCGGTCTGGGCGAGGTTGATATCCTTTGTTCCGCGAACGGCTATGGCCTTTACCCCTTTGTCGCCCATGACGGCGCCTAATCCGAGCCGGCTGGCACTGGAGCGTCCCTGCTCGATGGAAGCCGTAAATACCCTGTTTTCACCGGCCAGACCGATAGCGGCCACCTGGGCGTTTGGCTCGTTCAGTTCCTTCTTGAATAAGCTCTTGCGTTTCAACAGCGCCTTTGCCCTTCAAATGAGAGGCGTCGCGTATTTCTACCTTGTCATTGTGTATCCATATATAGACCAGCTTCGGGGACTTGCCGCGAAGGATCACCTTGTCATAACCGGCATACTTCAATTCCGGCGCCAAGAATCCACCCATCATGGAATATCCCATCAACAACGTCTGAGGAGAATAGGCGGTAATAATGGTACGGTTGGCGCCGGGAGCAGGCGTGCCGCACAAAAGACCGGTGCTGAAAATCAGTGGAATATCGGGAGAAAAGGGATCAGTTTCAGGGGGAACCCTATCCCACAATATCTTGGTGTTCGTACCCAGACCCCAAGATGAAGCTCGGTCAATCTTCGGATCAGTCTCTACCCTTTCAATATTTCCTCGTGGTTAGATCAATTTCTAAATTATACCCTGTCTCTCCGTACCTCATTTTTTAGCTCCTCTATGCTATCAAGTTGTTCATGTTACTTTGTGCCCTCCACCTTGTGCTTAAATTAACAAATTGAAAAATGCTTGTCAAGACAAAAAATGAAATAATTCACAAGCCTCACAATCCAAATGTAGTCTATTTTAGGGTAATTCTATTCACATGTTCACAAATAGACTGTAACAATTTAATATTAAAGTTGTTAAGTTTAAGACATGGTATCTAAGAAGGTTCCGATAAGAGGATTTTTTATCAAAACTATCACGAGTGTATTGTGGGTTTATTCTTTACGCACCTTAACGCAATTCGGAATTTAATAGCAGATGCCAGAACCAAGGATGAAGATATGATCTCCTCCTTTGCGCAATCAGTCAATTACTTCCGATGTGCCCAGCAAGAGATCGACATTTAGACCGCCGTGTGATTTTTCAAAAAAGTTATCTACGTAATTAACTGTTTCATAAGGCAGAAACCGGACTTTACCTTTGAAGCCTAACTGTTTTCCCTTACAAAACAAGGAAAATTCAGCCCAGCATTTTTACCAGCACTCAACACTATGAAAACTAAATATATAAATAAAAGAAAGGCAGCAAGAAAAACGACAAGTCGTGTTGCGCGACCTCGCAGGTGGCGGTATTAGGCGCGAAAAGATCGAGGCCTATAAAATAATCAAAACATATACCTGCGCATGCGTATATTGAGCAGAATCCCTACGGACACGAGTGTGGAGAGAAGTGACGACCCGCCGTAACTGATGAAGGGAAGGGGGATGCCGACGACAGGGGCGAGATGTATTGCCATGAGCACGTTGATGGTAAACTGGATATAAATAATAGAGGCCATGCCAAAAGCCATTATCGAACCCAGTTCATCACCGGCATTCATGGCAATTTTCAGGCAGCGGTGGATGAAAGCGATAAAAAGGGAAAAAAGGACGACGGAGCCGACAAAGCCCCATTCTTCGCCGAAAACCGTAAAGATGAAATCCGTGTGATGTTCCGGAATGAACTGGAGTTTGTGCTGTGTCCCCTGCATAAACCCTTTACCAAAAAACCTTCCCGAACCGACAGCGATTATCGCCTGTTTGGCGTGATACCCGAAGCCCGCGGGGTCAGCGTCGATATTGATGAAACTGAGGACTCTCATTTTCTGGTATGGCTTCATCAGATAAAGCCATGCAAAAAAAGGTGAAACTGCCCCGACGCTAAAAAGGACTGCGTATGTCGAGTTCTTGAGGCCCACAAACCAGAGCATTAAAAAGCAGGTGAAAAGGACAACAATGCCGGTACCGAGGTCCGGTTGTTTTACGATGAACATAACAGGTATTATAATGAAAAGAAGCGGTATTCCGATATCGCGAAGACTCAACGGTATATTCTGCCTTTTTTTCTCTTGGAGCATATTGGCAAGACAGATAACAAGAATAGGTTTCATGAATTCCGAAGGCTGAAGACTGATACCGAAGAGACTGATCCAGCGCCTTGCGCCACCGGCGGCCATTCCGATAATGAGGACAAGGATAACAAAGAGAATCCCCGAAGCGTAAAGCCATTTTGCCTGAGACGCAATGACCCTGTAATCATAATAGGTGATGATAAGAATGAGGATGATGCCTATAGCGAAGGCTACAAGTTGTTTTATGATGAAGTTGTACGAGCCGCTGTAAAAAGAGGTTGTTGCGCTGACGAGGTTCATGATGCCGATGGCAAAGAGGGTAAGGCTTAATATGATCAGGTACCAGTCCAGATGGTAGAATTTCCGCTTATCAATTCTCATGTATTTTTGCTTCCTTTATTACGGTTTTTTCCTTAAAGAGATTTTCCGCAATTGCTTTGGCGATAGGAGCCGATTGAGATCCGCCGTGCCCGCCGTATTCCACCAGCACTGACATGGCAAGTGAAGGATCATCGGAGGGAGCGTAGGCGATAAACCAGGCGTGGTCACCGAAATCTTTCCCCTTGTCCATGGAGCCTGCCTGCGCTGTACCTGTTTTCCCGCTCATGGCGACATTTGCAACGCGTGAACTGTAGGCAGTGCCACCCGGTTCATTGACAACGCCCCTCATGCCGTCCTTTACAATCCGTATAGTATCCGTTTTCAGTTTCACATCTGTGTTAACGACAGGGGGAAAAGATTTTACCAGTTGACCTGTTGTTGACACAATCCGGTTTACCATCTGGGGCTTATAGTTTTTGCCATCATTGGCGATAAAAGAAGCGAGCTGCACGAGCTGAATCGGCGTAAGCCATACCGCGCCCTGACCAATGGATACGGAGACGGTTTCTCCTTCGTACCAGGGCTCACCGAACCTTTTTTTTTTCCATTCCGTAGAAGGAACGATACCTTTTTGCTCCGCAGGCAGGTCGATGCCGGTTATTTTTCCCAGCCCAATGGTGTCGGCCATTTCGTGGATCCTGTCAACGCCGAGTTTGAGTCCCACATTATAGAAAAATACATCACAGGATTCGACGATGGCCCTGCGCACGGCAACAGTTCCATGTCCTTTTGCTTGCCAGCACTTAAATACCCGGTTTCCGAAGCGGAACCCTCCCTGGCACACGAAGGTTGTATGTTCGTTGATAACTCCTGTTTCCAGGGCGGCCAGGGCCATAAGGATTTTAAATGTGGAGCCTGGAGGATACCCGGCCTGGGTAGCCCTGTTCTGCAAAGGGTGTGCTTTGTCGGGTGTGATTGCCTTCCAGTCTTCTTTGCTGATGCCTGAAGCGAATTTGTTCGGGTCGAACCCGGGCCTGCTGGCGAGGACAATGACGCCGCCCGTTTTCGGGTCCAGCGCCACAACGCCTCCCCTCTTATTTTCCAGGGCGTTATCCGCAACGAGCTGCAATTCGAGGTCGATATTCAAGTGGAGGCTATACCCGGGATAGGATCAACAACATCGAGGGTCCGTACTTCTCTTCCCATTGCGTCGACTTCGACACGTTTTGCGCCGTCAGTTCCCCGCAAATATTTTTCATATGTTTTTTCAAGCCCGTATTTACCGATATAATCACCGGGCGCGTAGTTTTTATACGCCTTTTTGTTTTTCAACTCTTCTTCACTGATTTCCGAGACATATCCGATGACATGGGCCAATGATTTTCCGTAGATATAGTTCCTTTTCGGTTCTATCTGGATAGTTACACCCGGTATATAGACCCGATGAGCCTCGATTTTCGCGACTTCATCCATGGGGACGTCGGATTTTATTTTAACCGGGAATGACGGGGGCATACCGCTGGCTGCTTTCAGTTTTTCCACAATCTCTTCCCTGTCCCAGCCAATAAGCCCTGCGAGTCCATCGACAGTGTGACTGAAATCCTTTATGTCCTCCGGTGTTATATAAATATTAAAGGCGGGGCGGGTGTCAGCCATGACCTTACCGTTCCTGTCATATATAATGCCTCGTGGCGCGACAACCTTTTTTACCCGAATACGGTTCTGCTCGGACAATTTCTGCATTTCGGGTCCCCGCATGATCTGGAGGTCCCAGAGCCGGATTAAAAGGACTGTCATGGTTATAACGAGAATGAGATTACACCATTTATATGTGTTGGAAGGGGTTTCTTCTTTCATTTAATCCCTGTCCAAATAGGAAGCATTCAAATATTCAATGAGGGAATAGATAAATATGGACACAAAACCGGTAAATATGGCGTTCGGGATCGCGTAAAAAAGAATATTGTATATATTGCCTGTTTCGCCCGCGGAAGAGAGAGAGCGAGAGAAAAAGAAAGGATTCAAGAAGGACTGCGGCGCTGCATGTCATGGCAAAACTGTATTTCGAATCGATATAAAGCTGTTTTTTCATAAAGGTGGTAATGAGAAAAATAGAAATCTTGACAAACATGATTGATCCTGTGGGGGCCTCGACAACCCTTCCTGAATGAATCCCGGGCAAAAAGCGGTAATAAAACCGGCCCCGGGTCCCATGAAAAAGGTCACATAAATGATGAGCGGTATGGCGAAATCAGGTTTAAAAAGGTCCATCGAAATACGGGATGAAACGGATGATTCAAAGAGCATACAGGTAAGACAGATGAGAATATAGACAAATACTTTCATTGTTTTTTGATGATGAGGACTTCGTCAAGCTCTTTAAAATTATTAAAGGGCATCACATCTATATCGGCAAAGATACCCGCCTTGCTTCTGTCGACGGTCATAACGATCCCTACGGGGATCCCTTTCGGGAAAATGCCATCTTTGCCGGACGTGAAAAGCTTGTCTCCGATCTCGATTGCGTCATTCTTGATAACATATTTCAATTTAAGGATATTCTGTCCGGTGCCTTCCAACAGGCCCCGCGTGCTTTTCCCTTCAATATTAACATCGATGGAGGAATTTGTATCGTTGATAATCATGACCTTTGCATGATATTGATCAATCTCAACAGCCTGTCCTACAATGCCTTTTGGTGTAATGACAGGCATCTT
>CAWAOG010000020.1:0-16655 GCA_963783625.1 uncultured delta proteobacterium
TGCCTTCAGCACATGCACTGCCGTGGCTTTGAAGGATGCCTCGATCTTCTTTCCCGCGCCCAGTGACATATGTTCCAGGGAATGTTTCGTTACGTAGGCGACAAGGGGAAATCCGCAATCCATATCAACCCTGTAATAGAGACCAAGCTGGGTAATCTTTTCAATGACACCGGGGAAAATATTTCGGGCGCTTGTTTGTGCGCCTGAAGAACTGCTTGAAAGAGTAACGTTCTCCGGTCTGATGCAGAGGATGACATGTTCGCCAGGCGGATCATTGCCGACCGCTTCAATTTCATGCCCGCCTACACTAATAACAATCTCACCTTCTTTTGATTCGAGCACCCTCCCCTTGAGGATCGTTTCAACACCTACAAAAGAGGCGACGAACTCGTTGGCAGGATGGTTCATTACTTCTTCCGGCTCCCCTACCTGTAATATTTTTCCATTGTTCATAACGGCAATCCTGTCTGAAAGCCTGAGGGCTTCCATCCGGTCGTGGGTGGCAAATATTGTTGTCGTCCGGGATGCTCCGAGAACAGCCTCGAAATCGCTTACAAGAGACTCCCGCGTGGGCGGATCAAGGGCCGAAAAGGGTTCATCGAGAAAGAGGATGTCGGGGCCTATGGCAAAGGCACGGGCAAGGCTTACCCTCTGTGCTTCACCGCCTGAGAGTGTTCGCGCCGAACGGTCTTTCAGATGGGCAATGCCAAACCGTTCGAGGTTCTCATCAACGATATCCTGAATCTTCGATTTTTTGACCTTCCGAAAGTTCAACCCTGATGCCACATTTTCAAAAACCGTCGTATTGAAAAGGAGCGCTTCCTGAAAGACCATGGCGATCTTTTTTCGATATTCATCTACAGAGATTCCTGCGCCAATCTTTTTACCTTTAAAGAAGATACTTCCCTGAAGCGATTTCGTGAGCAGACAGAGGGCCACAAGAAGCGTCGTCTTTCCCGCTCCGTTGGGCCCCACAAGAGAAAGGACTTCACCCTCGGCAATCAGGATCGTATCGATGTCAAGAATTGAAGAAACCGCTTCTTGCGACCCGTAAACCCCTTCCTTCGAGTACGGGGACGATTCCGTCTGTACCATGAGCAGACTTCGTGCCGGAAGGGTTCATCGCGGTCTTTCCTTCTGTTGGATATGGGTCAGTATGAGATTAATTATATAGGCAAGGAGAAGAAGGATAATGCTCAATGCGATGGCAACTTCAAAATTTCCCCTGCCTGTCTCCATGACGGTGGCAGTTGTGAGGACCCGCGAGTATCCCTTGATGTTGCCGCCTACCATAATGGATGCCCCGATCTCGGAGATGACTCCGCCAAAACCGGCCATGACAGCGGCGAGGAGCGGCAATCTCGCCTCTTTGATGAGCATCCAGACCATCTGGACCCTGCTCGCTCCCAGGGCAAGAATCTGGAGCCTCAATTTCTTCGGGAGCTGCTGCATGGCGGCAACGGTAATACCCATGACGATGGGTGTCGCAATAATGGCCTGAGCAATGATCATGGCAAGCGGCGTGTAGAGAATACCGAGAAAACCGAGAGGGCCGTTTCTCCAGAGAAATATAGAAACAAAGAGGCCTACCACAACAGGTGGAAGGCCCATGCCGGTATTGATGAGACTAACAACAATCTTTTTTCCGGGAAATGTCGAAAGGGCAACAGCCGTTCCAACAGAAATACCGATTAAGAGACTAATGAAGGTTGCAGCACCTGAGATCTTGAGCGAGAGAAACGTAATGCTCATAACCTCAGGATCAAAAGTAAAGAGAAGTATAAAGGCCCTTTTTATGCCTTCAAAGATCAGTTCCATTACGCGCCTCTTCTCTCCTCACTCCCTAAGCTCTAAGCTTTATGCTCTAAGCTCTAAGCACAGCGTACGGTTTTCCCCACGTCCATCGTCCCTCGTCCTAGTCCCGCTGCCTCAGCAAGACGGTCGTCCATCGGTCATACTCCATGCCCTATGCCCTATGTCTCTACGACCCTATGTCCATTTACTCTATGCCCTTGCTCTATGCCCTATGCGGCCTTTTATTTCCCCAGGTCTTCCACCTTTTTCCCTGCGTCAGGAAAGAAAAGCGGACCACCGAATTTCTCGATGCCGTATGTTTTTATAATACCCTGGGTTTCCTGTGAGACCATGAAATCGGCAAATGCCTTTGCGCCTGCCGCATTCACCTTGGGCCATTTCGCCGGGTTTACCTCAATCACATGATAGATATTCAGCAGTATCGCGTCACCTTCGGCGAGTATATCAAGACCGAGGTTCTTCTTCAAAGACAGATATGTCCCTCTGTCGGCAAGCGTGTATGCTTTCTTCTCCGACGCGACATTCAATGTCTGGCCCATGCCGAGGCCTGTCTGCTGATACCATTTCTCACCATCATATTTGATATTGCCGGCTTTCCAGATTGATTTCTCTTTGGCGTCGGTGCCTGAATTGTCTCCCCGTGAGAGAAAGAGACTTGCTGACGCGGCTATTTTCTTGAAGACTTCGATTGTTGATTTTGTTCCCTTAATTTTTGCCGGGTCAGCGGCGGGTCCCACAACGACATAATCATTATGCATGACGAGTTTCCGGTTAATCCCATACCCTTCTGCCACAAATTTCTCTTCTGCTGCCGGAGAATGGACGAGGAGCACATCGGCTTCTCCTTTCTGGCCCATAGTCATGGCTTGACCGGAACCGACAGCAATGGTCTTCACAAAGTATCCTGTTTTTTTCTCGAACGCCGGGATAAGCACATCGAGAAGACCCGTGTCCTGAGTGCTCGTCGTCGTCGCCAAAATAATATTCTTCTCCACCGGAGGAGCCGCGGCGAAAGTGTATGCCGCAAAAAATCCGATCAAAACCCATACCAACAGCAATGCGCCAATAATTCTTTTCATAGTACACACTCCATATAATTATTTGAAAACACACAATATAATAATCCTCAGTCACGAAAATTTCAAGTCAATTATTCTTTAATAGTAACAAATAATACCCAATAATAACTATTAATTACTTTTAATATTATTTGCCAATATCCCCTTTTTCCGATATAATCAGTCTATGGAAATACTCTCCGCGAAAGAACTCTCGAAATATCTGAAGATTAATGAAAAGAAAATTTATAAGCTCGCACAGGAAGGAACATTACCCCATGTGAAAATCGGCGGGAAGGTAGCCTTCACACGAGAACTCATAGATAGATGGATACTGGAAAATACCGAGCGGGAAAAACATGTACTCGTCGCCGGTAGCGATGATCCCCTGCTCAGGCAGGTCATTGATCTTTTTAACGCGAAAAATGATGGCGTGATTTATTACGCTCCTGTCGGGAGCATTAACGGCCTCAAGCTTCTTCAAGCAAAAGCAGCTAACATGTCCTGTGTACATATCCTCGATATGGAGAAAAAATCGTATACCCTATCCTACATCGCCCGCTACCTCTCGAAAGATGACTATCAGGCAATCCAGTTGTTCTATCGCACACAGGGCCTCATGGTCAAAAAAGATAATCCGAAAGGTATCCGCTCCATAAAGGACCTTTCCCATAAGGGCATAGCATTTATCAACAGGAACCAGGGCACAGGAACACGGCTCCTCTTTGATTTTCTCCTCCGGGAACATAACATCTCCCAATCGGCTGTAAGTGGTTACAGCAAAGAAGCGGCATCACATATGGAGGCAGGTATTGCCGTGCTGAAGTCAGAAGCGGATGCGGCCTTTGGCATAAAACATACAGCGCATCTTCTCGATCTCGATTTCATACCACTCTTTGAGGAACGGTTCGATCTTGTCATTCCTATAGACTATTTTCATATGCCTCAGGTCAAAACCTTCCTGGCTTTGTTTGAACAACCAGCGCTCCTGCATTCCATAAAAGACTTTACCGGTTATGACTTGAAAAATACCGGGAGCTTGCTGGATAACACACATTTATGACAGGCGCCAAAAAAGCTTCCCGAACGCGTGTTGATATCACAGTCAAAAAAGGCGCGCAGGAACTCTTCCCGGAATCCTTTTATGAAGAGCTTCCGGCATCAGGGATATGGATAGAAGAAAAGGGAGAGAGCGCGGTTATCAAATGCTATCCTGAAAACGTCAATGCCTTCCTGAAGACACTGCGAACTCTGAAGATAGCGACGAAAGATGTCCTTGTCGTTGATGAACCGGAGCAGGACTACGCGGAGCTGACAAAGAAATATTTCCGTCCCATACAGATTGAAGGGCTCACAATCCTGGCGCCCTGGAACAAGACAAAACGTAAGGGGCCCCGTATTCTTATCGAGCCCGGAATGGCTTTCGGCACAGGCAGGCATGAATCAACAAGAGCTGATGATTAAACTGATGGGTAGCATCGATTTTAAGGGTAAAAGGGTCCTCGATATCGGGTGCGGTTCCGCCATTCTCTCTCTGTACGCGGCGCTCCTCGGCGCGAAAAAAGTCCTTGCCGTCGACAATGATGAAGATACCGTGATCTCGGCGCGAAAGAACATTGCACTGAACGATACTTGCGCCATAGAGATTGTCTGCTCCGATCTGATGGCACGTGAGCGGGACTTACGATATTATCCTCGCCAATATCGACATCAGGACATTCAGGGCAACTTCTACCCACATTCACACTCTCCTCCGAAAAGGCGGACATCTTCTCGTCTCCGGTATATTGGGACGGGACAGAAAAGAACTCCTTTCCCTTTTTGGTTCTCTTTCCTGCCTTCGCGTGGAACAAAAGAATTCATGGCGAGGATTCGTCTTTCAAAAGAACGGTTGAATCGGAAATGCAAATATAGCGATTGACAATAGATCTTCACAGAGATAAGATTTTCATTATTACTCAGTCCTGAATTCTTTCTCTCAAACGGAGTGCGTAATCACCCTCTCCATTGAGGGGAGAGGGTAGGGAGAGGGTGATAAAATCAATGGCAAAAGACCTGACACACCTTGCTAAAAAGTCTCAGACAAAGATCAACTGATGTGGAGCGGCTATTATGGAGCCATATACGTGCAGGCCGATTTGAAGGTATGAAGTTTAGACGTCAGCACTCTATTGGACAGTATATAGTCGATTTTGTGTGTCTTGAAAGAAAGATGGTTATTGAATTGGATGGCGGTCACCATGCTTTTCCGGACCAAGCTTCCAGGGACGGGGAACGGGATATCTGGCTTGAAAAGGAAGGCTACACTGTTATGCGTTTTTGGGATAATGAGGTTTTGATAAATACAAACGGAGTTCTTGAAGAAATAAGGAGGAGACTTTATAGGACACCCTCCCCTCAATCCCCTCCCCTCAAGGGAAGGGAAGTAATTGCCACACAAAATGAGGAAAAACCTAATTTTTTTAACGGGGGAAGTTTATGAATATAGGATTTTTAGCATCACACGGTGGAAGCAATATGCAGGCAATCATCGACGCCTGCAAGTCGGGAAAACTGAAGGCAACACCAGCGGTCGTCATCAGTAATAATAGCGACTCAGGAGCCATCGCCAAGGCAAAAGCCGAAGGTGTCCCCTACTACTACCTGAGCGGAAAAACCCATCCCGGACCAGGAGAACTCGACGAAGCCATTCTCAACACCTTCCTTCGCCATCAAGTAGACATTGTTGTCCTCGCCGGATATATGAAGAAACTTGGTCCCAAAACACTTTCACATTTCCGGGGACGAATTTTGAATATCCACCCTGCCCTCCTTCCCAAGTTCGGTGGCGAGGGAATGTGGGGTATCCATGTCCATGAAGCCGTTATCGCCGCGGGAGAAAAAGAGAGCGGCGTCAGTATTCATTTCGTCGACGAGAATACGATACAGGAGCCATCATCGCGCAGACGCGTGTGCCAGTGATGCCAGATGACACCCCGGAGACACTGGCCGCCCGCGTGCTTATACAGGAGCATATCCTCTATCCCGCAACGCTCCAAAAGATTGTCAGCGGTGAGATCCCCTTCCCGGCGTAAACATCACCATCAAATTATTTAATTGGTTTTATAGGGAACTTTCAGTATAGATGTTGAATAAGTACTGTCTTTGAAATGATTTCTAAGCTGATTGTATGAGGGGCGCTTGCGAAAAAATTGCCCGTTCGTAATTATGAAAAGAACGTTTTTAAGACACTCCAATACCGCAATTTATGTTTTGAATGTTTATTTTCGAAAATTGATATATTGTATCGTTACAGGCAGGCTCTAATAACATAAACAATTGATGGCGGCTGGTTTCCGGCTGTTCTTAAGCCGAGGCGCACTGGATTCCGTATCAAACCCCGGATGACAAGTAAGCAAGCTGCACACCCGCAGATGAGCAAGGGGAAGAACTCAAGCCCGGAATGAGCACGAAAATTTCGAGTCCTGTTAGGCGCCGGGGTAAAATCAGCTTGTTTCTAAGGAACAGCCCGACTCATTGCTCATCCGGATCGATAATTCTGGTTTATTCAAGGAAGGTTCTTATACCTTCGTCCCACTGCGTCATCATGGATTCTCCAACGTCCTTGAATTCGGGATGTTCACCTATGTATGCGCGTATCATTTCTCGTGTTTCAGTCACTGATTGTGCGACACGCTGAAAGATGTCGGATATCGTTGCAACAGGTATCGACAAATGCGTTACCCCGAAACGCTTCAGTATTTGCTTTGACCACCATTTTTTCGTTCCCGCGAGCGAAAGTGCCGGTACGTCTTTGACGACATAGACCGTTGTGGTCACCACATCGTAGACCGGCGCAAGGGAGACAAGACCTGTCGGGGAAGAATAGAGCACACCGAAGTTCTTCAGGTGTGCATCACCGTTTCGGACCATGAGGGACAGAACCAATGTGGCGAAGAATTGTTCTCTTGCAACGATCAGGTTTTCGCCGGAGACAAAGTCCTTTATGCTCTTTGCGACGCGTTCATAGCTGCTCCGGTATTTCTGTAGGGTCCCAAGGGCCTGCAGGCTGCACATGTCCTCAAATCCCAGCGGGACACCCTCCGGCGTGAGGTCAAAACGGCGCATGACGAAAAGCTCGGCCTTATCAGAGAGAAAGAACTCAGGCACAGGAAGATCCGCCCTTTTCGCCGCCATCATGCAGAAATATTCGTTGGCTGCAAGCTGCGGAAAATCCGTGCCCCAGGATTTTACTATATACCCTGCCGATGTTAATGTGCCGCGCTCAGTGGCATTGAGCAAGACTTTCGGCTGAATCCCTGATACTCCCGACTGGAGCGCGTATTTTCTCACCAATTCATGAAAAAGGTCACGGGTGTCAGAATAGGTGAGGAGTTCATTAAGGGACTCCGGGGTTTCTGAAACATGCGGCCGATCATCAGCAGGAAGAGAAAACCTGTTCCTCCCCACCTGATTACCCCCGGTAACGCGAAGTATCGAAAGATCGTCTTCGCCAACGATCTTTGCTATGGCCCTGCGGATCGCCTCCAACAGCGCCCCTTCTGGGAGGTTCATCTGAAAAATGGGGTGCAGATAGGGGCTCACCCAACCCGCAAGTCGTATCGGCATTGTGAGCGAGACCTGCGCATCCATGCCGACGTCGGGGGAATAAGCGAAGACATATTCCAGCGCTTTTTCCTGCGCGAGAAGTCCGGCCTTTGTTTGCGAGGCCCACACGGCGAGAGAAGATGTGCCTGTCATCAGGTCATCTCCTCACGAAGTTCTTCAAGCGTAGGCCGCCTGTCGGCCCGACGAACACGCAGTTCCAGTCCGAGATATTCGAGTAAACGTAAAAGCTTTCGCACACCAATATCTTGCACTGTACCATTCTCGATCTGCCCGATAGTTGTACGGCTCATGCCCAACATTTTTGCCAGGTCCGCCTGTGAAATTCGACGACTCTTCCGTGCCATCCGGACCTCTTTTCCTATTTCAATCAGCACAATATGCATTGTATACAATGCATTTTTACTTGTCAAGCTAATTATGCATTATATACAATGCTAATATAGGAAAAAAACTGTTGTGTTATCCATCACTGTCTCGACACTATTCTTATTTTCTTAGACGTTCTTTGTTGCTTCTACTTCAAGCCGCATCATACTGACATTGATCTTTCCTTCATTGTCCAATGGATATTTCTCTATGTATTTATCAACGAGCTCGTGCAATAAATTCTTCTCTTCTCTTTTCGGGCACCCGTTCAAGGTATGGCAGCCAGGTTGTCCTGACCCAACCGGCCAAACCATCTCTCTTTTCATATGACATGACCTTCGGAATAAGCTCAACCCTTACCGGATTCAACCCGGCCTCACTGATCCATGCCGTGTATTCTTCCGGTTCATAAAATCCGTATGAAAAGACAAAATCAGAAAAATATTGGCTCCATTCATTTTCAGACATCATCTCTCCAAAAATAGAAAGGATTGATTCAGCGTTTCCTTTTCCGCCCATTTGCAGCAGTATGCGGCCCCCCGGTTTGAGGCTCTTTTGAATGCCCGCGATGACAGCCCTGTGGTCCTTAATCCAGTGGAGCGCAGCGTTTGAAAAAACAACATCGAATCTTTCCTGAAAAGGTAAGTATCTGGCATCCATCACCTGAAATGACAGATTCGGATATTCGTTTTTTATAAAATCCACACGTGCCAGTTCAATCATTTCTTTTGAACTATCAACACCAACAACAGTGCCGTCCGGCACATATCCTGCTATCTCAGCAGTGATCTTTCCGTCTCCGCAACCGATATCCAGCACTGACTCGTGACCATTCAGTTTCAATTTGGAGATCAGTTCTCTCGCCCACACCTGTTGGGTAGACGAATGCTTTGCGTAGTCTTTCGCGTTCCAGGTAAATTTATTTTCTTCTTTCATTGTATGGTTAACTTTATTTCTCTCTGTGTTCAGACTGGCTGCAAACATGTCCGGCACATATCGTCGGGAAACTAATCGTGATTGACATAGATTAATTTGTTCGTGTCAAAACCTGCCGCCCTTGCCTTCGCTATAAGATCATTTTTTATGTCCTCGTTCATTTTCGGGCTCCTCGCCAGAAGCCACAGATACGATTTGTCAGGACCAGCTATAAGGGAATACTGATAATTCTCATGGTCAAGAGCAAAAACAACATAGGACCCATAAAAAGGACCAAAGAAGGAAACCTTCAGAAAGCCCTGGTCCGGTTCTTTAACAAAATATGCCTTCCCAGCAGCTTCTTTCCATTTGCTATCTTTAGCGGAATACCCGCGATTTACTACTTTTACACTACCGTCAGGCCGCATACTGTAATCTGCCGTTACGCGACTCAGGCCCCGCTCAAAGGAATGATCCAGTCGGGCGATTTCGTACCACTTCCCCAGGTATTTCTCCAATCTGAAATTATCCACAGGTTTCACATTTTCAGGAATTCCCACGCATCCCGTTAACAAACAAATGAAGAGTAATAGCATTCTTTTCATTTAGAAAACTCCTTTTATTTAAGGATATACCGCTGTTTATTAAGCATATCACAATATATGCACTCTATACAGGATCGCTAATCCTATTTGCCCTTTTATGTGAAGTGCGTTTATCAGGTTTCATAAAGAAAGTGGCCGGTGATTCCCCACCGGCCACTTTTTACTGGTCCCTTGTTACTTTGCCTTAATGGGGATCTTCTTTGTTTCTTTTACCGCTTTTTCTGTTTTAGGAAGAACAATCGTCAGAACCCCTTTTTTATAGGCAGCCTCTGCTTTGTCTGTATTGATCTCTACCGGCAACGGCAAGGTCCTGCTGAAAGAACCATAACTGCGTTCCATCCAATGATAGTTAGTACCTTTCTCTTCTTTTTCTTCCTTTTTTTCTCCCTTTATTGTAAGGGTGTCCTTTGTAAGTGAAAGCTCGATGTCCTTTTCATCCATACCGGGGATCTCAACCGAAACCGTGACTTCCTTCTCTCCGTCGGCCATATTAACCTTTGGCTGAAAAATGCCCGCCTCCTTCCCGAAGGGTTCCACTTCAAATCCCCGGTAGAAATTATCAAAGACCTTATCCATTTCATTTCTCAATACAAGAAAAGGATTTCTCTCCTCGAATCGTGTGGGCAGAGTCTCTCTATCGTTGGTTTTTGATATATTATTTTTTGCCATAACACAAGACCTCCTCACGCCATTCAGCGTCTCTCCTTTTATTTAGTTTCCGCTCTGACGGCAATCTTTTTTGTCTTTGCCGCTTCAGCCTTGGGGAGTACGATTTTCAAAACCCCATTATTCACCGTGGCTTCAATTTTCTCCCTGTTAACATCGCCCGATAGTGTAAAAACCCTCTGATAGTCGCCTATGCCATACCCGCCATGCAGAAGTTTCAGCTTATTGGGGACATCCCAGTCCACCTTTCCATATATACTGAGCACATTGTTCTCAAGAGTTATGTCTACCGAAGCTTCATCGATACCGGGCATATCGGCAATAACCACAATGTCGTTTTTCCGTTCTACAATATCAACATCAGGATTGAAAATCTTCGCCGCGCGGGACCGTTCAATCCTTTCTACCTTTGTCCATTTCCTGCTTTTGCATATCTTTTGTTTTGTCGTCCATACCTGTTCCTCCTCAATCACGCTGATCTGACGGTAATCTTCTTCGGCTTCTCAGATTCCGCCCTGGGTAGCTTTATCGTCAGGATGCCTCTGGAGAATCCCGCCTCAACTTTATTGCCTTCCACAACAAAAGGAAGTTCAATGGTCTTGGTAAATTTTCCATACCAGCGTTCCCTGCGATGATACGACTCACCTTCCTTGACTTCCAAGGGCTCGCGGGAACCATTCAAAACGAGGGTTTTCCCCGTCACCGATATTTCAATGCCTTTCGCATCTATACCGGGTAATTCTGTTGTTACAACGGCCTCACTCCCATCTGCCCAGATATTCACTGCAGGAAATTCGCCTGTTGAAGGCGAAGCAAATCTGGACAGGACACGGTTCATCTCATTTTCGACTTGTCGAAACTCAGACCATGGGTCAAGGCCCCTTCCGAACGTCCCAAAACCTTCTGTCCACAACATATAACACACCTCCTTAAATCAAATAGTCTCTATAATAAAAATATTTTCATTCGATTTTTATTTGTCAAGTAGAGGGGGGAGTAATCGAAAATCGTGAATTTGAGAATCGGAAATCGCCGCAAAGACGCCAATATTGCTACATAGGTCCTGTCTCCGATCCCTATGGTTTTCAGCGTTTTATATGCAAAAATCGAATAGACTATTTCTTGCTTTATTGCGCTTCCAGTACACCCTTATTTTTGATGAAGTCACCTATTTGGATTACTGCTTGCTGAATCATTCCCATACGAAGTTCTTCATCAGTTTTATATAACGGGTTATCAGCGAATTCCATGCCATGATATGATTTTCCACCTTCTAATGTAGTCAATAATTTGCCATTGTTTTCTTTGAAGTTTGCTATGTAAATAAAAACTGCTCTACCGGCACCAAAACCAACAAAAAACCTTGCAGCCGCACTGCCGGGTTTAAAAGCAGTAATATTTATCTCAATTAATATATCTTCATCAATATCAACGTTTTGGAATCCGAGAGATTTTAGCTTACCCTTTAAAAGCCCTTCAAACATAGGAAGGCCTTCAGTCGAATATGGTGTGTTAACATCATCTTGTATCGCCAGCTTTATTTTTTTGTAATTTTGAAATTCAATAGGCCCCTCGACAGCTTTATAGCTTCTGGTAGAAACACAGGACATTATGGACATAACAAGAAAAATACATAATACGTGTTTAATAAGTCGTCGCATTCCATCTCCTCCTTTTAAATTATTCTTTGTAAACCGTAATAACTGACATGAAGTCTCAAAGACACCTAATAGGCTTTTATGAAATTGTATAGCCAATGGCATATCATGTCAAGGTCAACAATACCGTCTAATGGCGGATTGATAGCTATTAAGGATCGTACAAATTCATAGGCAGGTAGGCTTCACTCGTTCCCTAAAGTTTCGGTAAAAAAAGACAATAAACACCTATGTGTTTCCCTATGGTTTTCAGCGTATTATATGCAAAATCGAATAGACTATTTCTTGCTTTATTGTGCTTCCAGTACTCCCTTATTTTTGATGAAGTCACCTATTTGGATTACTGCTTGCTGAATCATTCCCATGAGAAGCTCTTCATCAGTTTTATATAACGGGTTATCAGCGAATTCCATACCATGATATGATTTTCCACCTTCTAATGTAGCTAATAATTTGCCATTTTTTTCTTTGAAGTTTGCTGTGTAAATAAAAACTGCCTTACCGGCACCAAAACCAACAAAAAACCTTGCAGCCGCACTGCCGGGTTTAAAAGCAGTAACATTTATCTCAATTACTATATCTTCATCAATATCAACGTTTTGGAATCCGAGAGATTTCAGCTTACCCTTTAAAAGCCCTTCAAACATAGGAATACCTTCAGTCGAATATGGGGTGTTAACATCATCTTGTATCGCCAGCTTTATTTTTTTGTAATTTTGAAATTCAATAGGTCCCTCTACAGCTTTGTAGCTTTTAGTAGAAACACACGAAATTAGAGATACAACAAGGGAAATACAGAATACATATCTGATAAGTTGTCGCATTTAGTCTCCTCCTTTTGAAAAATTATTTTAGCCGTATGGTATGAAGTCACAAAGGAAACCAATAGGCTTTTCTAAAATTTTATAGTCAATAGCATGTCTTGTCAAGGGCAACAATACCGTCTTGAGGGCATATTGACAGCTATTAAGGATCGTACAAATTCATAGGCAGGTAGGCTTCACTCGTTCCCTAAAGTTTCGGTAAAAAAAGACAATAAACACCTATGGTTGACGTTACACAGTTCGTTATTTTACAACCGGCAGGCCGGCCGACTTCCAACCATTGATATCCCCTGCCAGACGTACTATGGAACGGAAACCGAGAGGTCCCATAAGGTTTAAAGCGTCATGGCTGCGATTGCCGGTCCGGCAATAGACAAAGTATGTTTTGTTTTTATCGAACCGGTCTATTTCGGTGCCAAATTTTTCTGAACGGAAATCGACATTTACAGCCCCTTCAATATGGCCGTCCCTGAACTCTTCCGGGGTCCGTATATCAAGGATGACGAAATTACTGTTCCCTTTGTTTTTCTGAATTAATTCAAAAGCATCCTTCGGCGGAAGGATATCGACAAAGAAGTATTTCGCACCGGGGCCCATCACTTCCTGTTTCGTCAATTGCTGCGCGCACCCGCTAACCATGACTATACAGACACACATAACGAACAAAGACATTAAAATTCTCATTGTGGATTTCTCCTCTATTTCCGGATATTCTTATCATTTTATCCTCCTTGGTAACCTTACCTTTAATCAATTAACAATAGAGCAAAACGGAAGCTCTTCGAGTTAAAGCCTGCGTCACCGAAACAATCTATTACCTATCTCCTGTTCAGTCAAGTGTCCATCATCTGGTCAATATGCTTGAAACTGCGCCCCGCGTAACGACTTTACTCTGTATCCGACAGAATTAATTACATCAAGATTATAGAAGGCGATATTATAGTTTTTACCATCAGGGGCAGTTGTTCGGAATTTCCGAACAACTGCTGTTTCGTTCAGTTCTCTTTCTTCAAAGATGTGTTTTATGTGTTCACTGATATTCAATTTTGACGATTGAAATAATTCCACCAAATCACTTTGGGGTAAGCCATACACTGTTTTCATCCAATCGGACATCGATTTTGGTAGCACCATCTTCTGTCCGGTAAATGATTATTTCTGAATCATTCTTTTTCGTTCCGCTTTCCCTTTCACGTTTGACAGTTTTATTTCCTCTACGATTGCCGAATCGTCGGCTTCAAGTCCGTCTGCATGCCTTCAATTGACCGCCGCCGGTGCCGGTTCGTCCTCACCCCAAATGCCTGCGCAGGCCTTCCTAAAGAATAGCCTCAGCAAAATCTTTCGCGCTGAACGGTATCAGATCATCTATCTTCTCGCCCACTCCAATATACCTCACCGGTATTTTCAGCGTATGCGCTATCGGCAGAATAAACCCTCCCTTTGCTGTACCATCAAGCTTGGTAATAACGATACCTGTCAATTGAATGGCTTCATGAAATGCTTTTGCCTGCGCGATAGCATTCTGTCCGTTTGTGGCATCAACAACAAGGAGTATCTCGTGAGGAGCACCGGGAAGTTCTTTCTCCACAACCCGTTTGATCTTTTTCATCTCCTCCATGAGATTGGCCTTTGTATGGAGTCTCCCGGCAGTATCGAGTATGAGGATATCTATATCGCGGGCTTTGGCGGCCTTCACCGCGTCATAGGCAACAGCGGCAGGATCGGAACCGTCGGCATGTTTGACCATGTCGATATGGAGCCTCTTCGCCCATACTTCGAGCTGCTCAATGGCGGCGGCCCTGAAGGTATCACAGGCGCCGATGAGGATTGTCTTTCCTGATCGCTGGAAAATACTCGCCAATTTGGCGATTGTCGTTGTCTTTCCCACACCGTTGACACCGAGGGCAAGTATCACAAAAGGCTTTGTCCTGTTTGTGTTCATCGAAGATTCAATGGGCGCGAGCAGCTTTTCAATTTCTTCTTTCATGGACCGTTTTATGTCATCTGACGTTTTGATCTGTCCCCGTTTCCATTTCTCTTTCAGGGAAGCAACGAGAATCTGCGCCGTCTCTAAACCGGCATCGGAAAGAATGATCGCCTCTTCTATTTCATCAAAGGCATTTTCATCAATAGGTTTGCCGGAGACAGCCCATTCGACACGGGTGATAAGCTGGTCCCGTGTTTTCGCGAGGCCCTCTTTTATCTTTTCAAATATACCCATTTTTTTCCGCTTGTATTCCGTTTATTCTGTTTTGTAACCTTTGTCTCAGACCACAGATCGATTCAAGGGGAATACGCTACACTGTGCTGCTATGATTCCGGTGTATACGGTTTTCCACATTCCTTACAAATCCCCTTCTCATCGATAACACCGATACAGGCCCCATCACTGCAGAGGACCCTTTCGGCGAAATCAACTGTATTACCCTCTGCACTGAGAAGCGTCGTTTCTACCTCGGCCTCAACACATTTCTGACCACAGAGATAGCAAAAGGGACCCATCTTCTGAATAACACCACCGCAATGGCCACAGGTAATGCTTTCAGTTTCGCTTCCACATTTTTCACAGATCATAATTCACCCTATGCCTTATTTTTTTGCTTTTACAACTTTTACAACCTTGCCGTTTTCAAATTCAATATAGACAGTATCCTTATTATCAGGTATCAATTTCCACGCGGGGATATATGTCCAGAGAATGCGGTTTTCAATAGTCAAGCTCACTATGGTCGGTTCGCCAAGTTTTTTGCGAACATCTTCTTCATTCATAGAGATGAGGGAATTTTCCAAGGACGGCGTAGCTGGCGGCTGTTCTTTTCCTGTTGTCTTTTTAAAGTATGAGCATGAAACCAGAAGAAAAAAGCACAGAAGTATAATGCAAGTTTTAGAAAGAAAAGAGGTTCCTCGACTTTTCCACATTTTTGGTGGAAAACCTGTGCAAAAGTTGTAAAAATTGGTTTTTATCTTCTTGATTTTATTGGTTATCATACGTTTTTCCCCATTCCGCCTGTAATTAATATAATGAATTATATCATACAGTTACAATTACAATACCCATTTTTATACGCCTTATTTTGTCCGAGATTACCTTATCATGGATCATCCAAATTATCAATGAGTTATCTATCACCTATTTTGCCCCTTTTTTCGATGCCTTCCTGAGCCTTTCCATGATGGCTTTCCCGATGCCTGTCTCAGGCACTCTTTCCGCGTAAATAATATCGACATCGTCACGGTCCAGTTCAATAAGATCTGAAAAAAAATTGGCCGCCGCCTCTTTCAGGTCTCCTGTTTTCGAGAGCACCTTCAGGTATCGGGAAATGGGTGGCGTCGCGGGCTCACGAAAAGCAAGGAAAGAAGAATTCGCTGTTATGGCCTCATCGGCGTTATGAACTATTTTCAACGGCTTCATTGGCGCGTAATGGTAGGGCAATTCGCCGGGCGAACGATAGACTGAATCGGTTTTGATATCATGTACTATTTCAACATGTTCCGACAGCTCCTCTTCACTGATAGCACCGTGGCGGTGAATAAATACACCACGACTTTGAAACGAAATAATCGTCGACTCTATGCCGAAAACACTGTCTCCTCCGTCCAGGATCATGGGGATCTTCCCCTTAAGCATGCGGGCGACATGGGTTACTTTTGTCGGGCTCATATAACCGAAGGGATTGGCGCTCGGCGCGGCAATGGGTTTCCGGAAAGCCTCGATAAGCTTCAGTGCCACAGCGTGTGACGGCATGCGGATTGCGACCGTGGGAAGACCGGCAGTGACAATGTCAGGTATAATCGTTTTCTTCTGGAGGATCAACGTAAGGGGGCCAGGCCAGAATACATCGATGAGTTTCAATGCATCCTGCGGTACATCTTCTGTATAGTCATAAATCCATTCTTTCCGGCCTACATGGACAATGAGGGGATCAAAGTGGGGTCTGTTTTTCGCCTCGAATATTTTTGCCACAGCATAAGGATTGAGGGCATCAGCGCCAAGACCGTAGACTGTCTCTGTCGGGAAAGCAACTACGTCTCCATTGGTGAGCAGTTCAACTGCCCGCTCTATTGATGAATTTTCAAAACCACTTACGATTTCCATGGCAGCATTGTATGCATATTTTCAATGATTATCAAGGGTTTTCG
>CAWAOG010000021.1:0-49579 GCA_963783625.1 uncultured delta proteobacterium
TAGCGCTCGTAGCCACAATTGACCCGCATATAGCTTTAAAAATTGTCGCGCCCGCGACGGTTGCAAGGGCTAATCCACCGGGGATATGGCCGAGAAACTTGTGCGCACAATCAAAAAGTCTTCTGGCTACCCCGGCATTAAAGGCTACCTGGCCCATCAGCACAAAGAGGGGCACAACGGTGAATGAATATGATTCAAGAGAATCGAAGTAGTCATTTGCAAGGACCTGCATAGCTGCATGTGGTGAAACTAATATAGCATACCCCACGAAACCAACAATGGTCATACCCACGGCCATCTCCATGCCCGTGAGAAACAGACCCATCAAAATAATGATTCCTATAACACCTATGGTTATCTCATTCATGGTGGTTCTCCAATACTTGTTCTTTATTTTCGTTGATCCTTAATATGTCACCCAGGAGAGAAAAGCATTGTACAAAAAAACAGAAAGCCAAAGCAAAGGCTGCAGGGTAAAAGGGCAGCCGCAGTGTCATGGTTACCTCTCCCGATCTGTGAAAGAGCATTCCCTTTTTCACCAGGTTCCACGAAACCAGGGCGTATATTATTATGCCCAGTATTCTTGTGCTGATAAAAAATGCATTCTTTATCGCCGCGGAACGATTTTCGATAAGGAAATCAACGAAAACATGACCTCTGTCCCATGAGGTCTTAGCAATAGCAAATCCGACGACCGTAGCACCCATCATTGCCACCAGTTCGTATGTCCCCACGATGGGTGTACCGAAAGTTCTGAGCACCACATCGACTACAGTGATCATCATCATCAGAACCAGAACAACCTCTGCAACTACATTCATCCAGATCGTACTCTTTTTTATCATCAGAGTGAGTGTTTCCATATATCCTCCTAAAACAATGCCGGGGAATAGAATCCCCGGCATTGTCGTTCTTATATACTTACATCCGCCTGTTTTATTTTCTGTGTGTCTTCAGATAATCTCTGGCAAACTTCAATACTTCATCCCCGGGCAAGCCCTTGGCTTTCATATCCTTGAGATATTCGTCAAACACCGGCGCGGCAAGCTTTTCCCATCGAGCGCTTTCCTGCGGCGACAGCCTGGTAATCTGATTGCCTCTCTTCAGGATGAACTGCTTTCCGGACTCATCAATGTCATCCCAGAGCTTGGCCTGTTTCTCTATCCATTCTTTATTGATCTGTTCGATGGTCTTTTGATCATTGGGAGATATACTGTTCCATTTGCCCTTGTTCATGAAGACCGCAAAACATGAGCCATAAGACAACATGGGTATTTCTGTCGTATACTTAACGACCTCACCATGTTTCCAGCCTTCCAGGGCTTCATAGGCCCACAAACCGCCATCGACAACCCCTTTGGAGATAGCATCGTATGCTTCGCCCTGTTGCATTGCAACCGGCGTGGCCCCGAGGAGCGTCATCATCTTTGCATTGGGACCATATGTACGTATCTTCATACCCTTCAGGTCTTCTAATTTCGTGACAGGTTTTGATCTGGTGTGTAAGTTACCCGGTCCGACGGAGTGCATATACATGATCTTAACTTCATCCAGTTCTTTTGGTTTAAACTTTGCGTAGTATTCATTCATCATACGTGTTGCAACGGACCCGCTGGGGATACCAAGGGGATAATCAAGGACTTCTGAAAGAGGAAATTTTCCCATCGTATACGCAAGAACCGTATTACCTGCATCGGCAACACCACCTACAACGCTCTCATACGTCTGCGGTGCCGGGGTGAGTGTCGCACCGGCATAATGCGTAATCTTGACTCTCCCATTTGTCCTTTTTTCCACCTCTTTACACCACTCTTCCGTTATCTTGGAATTCGCGTGGCTTGGAGGAAAAAAAGTTGAAAACCTGAGTTTTATTTCCTTGCGCATTACCCATATTGGCGAACATAAGTGTTACGGCAAATAATACTGCTGTCATGAAAACTACTGCCTTTACTCCCTTCATAATTCCTCCTTACGTTTGATTTGCATGCTCGACAAATAATGTTCTAAGCGTGTACACAAGATTACTATGTCCTTATCCTGCTTTTATATCAGTGAAGTTTGATTTATTTGGAAAAAAGCTTGATAAATGAAGATGAGGCAGCGCCCGGTTAATCAATTAACAGGGGCTTTGCCGGCAGAAGAGCCTGAGTATTAAGGAGTGCGAGTCAGGGAAAGGCAGAGATGTTTTTCATACCGGCCACGGTGATCGCAGTGAACAACCGGTATCGATGGGAGCATACTCGTGGGTATAAAGACGTAAAAGCCCCGGAAGCTTCAAGTCTCCGGGGCTTTGATTACATCATGCCGCTCTTCTTCTTTGTTTATCCTACTTCTTCATCCTGTAAAACCAGACGTCACCACGTGGAGAAGTTTTCGTGGCAATGCGACATTTTACTGGTTTTCTTAGCCATCATTACTTGCCTTGAGGGTTCACTATTACCCCGTCCGAAATGAGCTTGTGATTTTTCACGTTAAAACAGGATACCTGGTTAGGCATAAGGGAAAGCACGCTTGCCCCGGGAATTTCGTTACGAACTGCCACTGCGTAAGGGTTCACATCCATATCATGCGAGGGCCAGTGATGATTTGGAATTACATAATGGGGATTGAGCATTTTTGTCTCAGGCATTCCCCACGGCACTGCATACTGTGCCGGCGATCCGGCGTACGCAACTGACGCAATGTCTGTTTTCTTGATCCTGGCCATTAAATCCTGTAGCTGCTTTGTGAGGGCGTAATTCGTGCTGTCGTGATAGAAGAAGGTAAAATCTTTTCCAAATGTGAACAGCAAACCCAATACATCCTTTTCCATTAAGTAGCCTAAGGTTGGCGGAATAGGTGCGCCAGGCGCCGGGGGGAAGTTATACGGATTTGCTGCCTTCCAAGCTTTTTGTTCCGGGGATTCTGTATACATGGCTGTTTTGAGCGCACGAAAAGCAGTATCTACCGCTGCAGGTACCTGGTCGTATATCCTCTCACCTTCTCCATACTTATCCTTGCCGCTGTGATGCATACGAACCGCTTCTACTTTGAAGCCGTTAAAATAGAAGGTATCTCCGTCTTTCACGGTAACTAATTGATTCACGGGAACCTCGCCAACTTGTTTTAGCAGATCAATGGTTACCTTTTGCGCATATATTTTGGCTCCCGTCTGCATTGGCTATCCTGACTGCATCGGACATGTGGTCAAAATGACCATGGCCGAGAAAAATCGCATCAGCGCGCTTTACATCTTTGGGATTAACGGTCAACATTTCAAAATCCGGACCTCTGTCGAAATAGGCGCTTAAAAGAAATACCTGATTGTTATACGTCAATTCCATATTGGGTCCTTCTATCCACCTTACTGACAGCAGGTCTTTGCCCTGTGCCGCGGGACCTCCAACCATGGCAGGCGTCCAGCTTCCGCAAACATTCTGCTCGGCATAACTGATCGAAACTGCAAGAAAGATGATGCAAAGAACCGCTAAGACAGATGATATTCTTCTCATAATTCTTCTCCTTTAGCATTAAAGTTGGCTTCTTGATAACTGCCCTCTTTGGATACACTAAGATACTGGCCTCCCGGACAGAGCCATAGTCCAGGGAGGCCTGATTATAATCCAAAAGGCTTCGTATTCGTCCATTCCATAAGAAACTCCTACCGCTCCCCATTCGGTGTATGTGTATGCGAGATGTTCACCTGCGCATACTTATGCATTATACAAAGCTCGAACATATACAATTATACAAAGCTCGAACCTATATATATATTTTAGAATTGTCTATTCTACAATCAGGAAAACTTGATAGTATTGGGATAGAAGTTTGAAAAGATAAATTCTCTGCATGGCAAATATCCCGGAAAAACAATGGCAACTATTTGAGATAATTGGCATCGCATCACTTATTCCAGGATGTGAACCGATCAGGTCCGCCGGATTTCGAGGAAATGGAGCACTATTCGACTGATGTGATCCCGTGTTGAATGGCAAATTTTACAAGACCGGGGAGATCGCTGATGCCCAGTTTTTGCATGAGATGGCTGCGATAGGTCTCAACAGTTTTTTGAGACAAGAAGAGAAGCTCGGCTATCTTTGTGTTCGACTTTCCTTCCACAAGGAGCTGCAGGACTTCCCGTTCACGGGTGCTGAGGCGAGAGAGCGGATCGTCCGTTGTTTCCGCTTTCTCTTTTCTCTATATAATCGCCGACAACCACCCCGGTAATTTCATCGCAGAGAAATGTCTTGCCGCTATGAACCATTCGCACGGCCTTTATGACATCATCACCTGCCGACTCCTTGAGAATATAGCCTTTCGCTCCGGCTTTCAAAGCCCGGAATATATGTTGTGTGGTGGAATACATTGACAGGATTATAATATTATGCCGAAGGACGGGCTTCAATAATTTGCTTTGTTGCTTCTATACCGTTCAGTTCCGGCATGGCTATGTCCATCAATATTACATCAGGGGCTAATTTAATTGCCTGACGAACAGCCTCTCGCCCGTTGCCCGCCTCTCCTATTACCTTGATATCGGATTGTGTTTCCAGGAGAAGCCGGAAACCTTCCCTGACCATTCTGTGATCATCAGCTAAAAATACCGTAATACTCATATTGGCACCTCCACGATAATATGGGTTCCCATTCCCGGCCGGGACTGCATACGACAGGTACCTCCCACAGCAAGGGCTCGTTCCTTCATGGTAATGAGCCCCCATCCCCGTTCCCTCCGTTTCCATCTGTTATTTTTGTCATATCATACCCGATGCCGTTGTCTTCTACGGAAAGCAATAACCGATCCGTGGATACATTTACGTTTATCACAACCTGTGTGGCCTGAGCATGTTTTAGCACATTAGTCAATGACTCCTGTACTATCCTGAATAGAGCATTTTCAATATTTGGCGGAAAATGCGGATTTGCATCGGATACACGGACTATAGTATCAATGCCTGTTCGGGAAGAAAATTGTTTTCCGTAGAGGTCTATTGCTGCCACAAGTCCATAATCATCAAGCACGGGCGATCTGAGATTATTCATCAGGCTTCTGATGCGCTCTGTTGTCTGTTTCACAAGAAGCAGCGAATCATTTATGCGGGAATGTATTATATCCGCTGCGTTTTTCGGGACCAGAGATCGCAGGATATTGAGGTTGACTCCAAGAATGGTGAGATTTTGCCCGATCTGGTCATGGAGCTCCCTTGAAAGCGCTTTCCGCTGTGTTTCTTCGGTTTCGGCAAGACGCCACCCCAAAGTTCGAAGCTGTTCCTCGAGACATTTTGAGCGCTTTCTCGGTCTTCTTACGTTTATTTATATTTACGAGTAAAATAGAAATAATTGACAAGAGTGCAACAAGAACGACAATGATTCCATCGACCCATTTCTTGTATTTGAAGTAGAATGTCTGCGGCAAATTGACTATCAGACTATCCTGTCGGTAGATGAGTCCGTGAAATGCCAAATCTTTGCATCTGCGCATAGTCAAAAACATTACGTTTCGGACTCGTCATCATGACTGGTATGTCTTCGGGTTTTTCACCCTGAAGAATGCGCAACGTCATCTTCGCAGCCGCTTCTCCCTGATCATAACCATGAACGACGAGACCGCCGACTACCCCCAATCCGAGATTAAATTCATTCGTAGTGTAAATCGGGACTTTACAGCGGCTGGCGATGAGAGAAGCGATCTCATCGTAATCAAAAAGCTTTCCTGATTTGTCCCGGCTGAAAGCAGTATAGAGAACAAGGCTGTCTTCGGATAATGAGACCAATTGGTCAAGAAGTTCTTCTATCTTCACATCTTCAAGAAGGGAAAACTGTACAAGCCCCTGGAAATGAGGGATGATCTTTAGAAATGCTTTGTGGACACCCTGACCGGTGGTTGTCCATTCATTAATGAAGACAATCTGTTTTGTCTTAGGATGCAGTTTAAGCATCATTTCCATACATGCTTTCAGATCATTTTCTTCGTTAATGCCCGTAATGAATGTCTGAGCTTTGATGTTGATACTCGTCGAAATAATTAACACCGCAGAATACAACAGGCGTGCCCGGAAATAAATCATCGCGGTATTTTCGCATAAATTCAAAGGCGTTATTGTCGGTCACCATGATAGCATCAAATTTGAAATTCCTGTACTTGAGTTTATATACCTCATAGAGACGTTGTGAATAAAGGTCTCCAAATATTTTCTTTGTATCCATGTATTCGATATAGAGGTTATTGGTTCCTATGACCGGTTTCAGGACGGATTCGATGCCGCGATTCTCATCATCTGTCCATTTGTAGCCCTGATAATAGGAATGAAGTACGAGGACCCGTTTTCTTGGAGCCTCCTCAAGAGCCAGAACATCATGAGAAAGACCGGTAATGAGGATAAGGAAGAGCAAAAAACTGCCCATCCACGTTTTGAGTTTTGCAGATAAAACATTGTGCAAGGAATCCTGGAATTGTTTCGCCATGTTTTTCACGAGTATTCTACTATAATAATATTTGCATATGCCAGTAATACCCGACAGAAGATTATCTTCAAGGTGAGCATACGCGAATCAAAAGAGAGTAAATCGAAAAGATTATTCTGCTTGGTCTCCATTTTTCTTCAATCCTGATTCCATTGCAAGCAAAACATTATTAAGTCGACAATCGGATCACCCTCGAAAGTGCATATGTTTCATTTAGAATTGACGGCAATAGTTCCATCGATAGTCTGACCGGGTCTGGGAGAGATCTTCGTAATACGACCGTGCACTGAGCAGTTCTCTGTGCCTTCAGATATTGCATTCAAAATTATTCAATCGGATCACCCTCGAAAGTGCATATGTTTCATTAAGAATTGAGGGCAATAGTTCCAGCGATAGTCTGACCGGGTCTGGGAGAAGATCTTCGTAATACGACCGTGCACTGAGCAGTTCTCTGTGCGTTCAGGAAAAAGCCCTGAGCGACTTGATGTTATCTTCTTCAGTACTTATGTTTTACTTAGTCAGATGTAGAATTATGTTGTGGAAACGGCTCATCATTGAGTTATTTTTTACCGGGGAGGTGAAAACAAATATGGATAACAAAAAGAAAATTACAATTTATTCGTTACCAACCTGACCACACTGCAAGAGGGCAATGAAGTTCCTCGAGGAGAATGGTTTCTCCTTTCAAGACATCAATGTGGCTTCAGATAAGACAGCCAGGGCAAGAAATGATTCATAAATCCAACCAGATAACTGTCCCTGTGATAGAAATTGATGGCGATATAACAGTAGGGTTTAATGAAGCTCAATTGAAGTCAAAGCTGGGCATTTAATCTTCAGGAGACATTTATGTATGATGTAATTATTATTGGCGCCGGTCCATCGGGTATGACCGCTGCGGTATATACTGCGAGAAAGAAACTCAATACTCTCCTGATAAGTGAAGACGTTGGCGGCCAGACGAACTGGACAAACAGTATCGAGAATTATATGGGTTACCAGTTCATAGAAGGTCCTGAACTCATCGAAAAGTTTGAAACTCAGGTGAAGCAATTTCCTATTGATCTAAAGATCGGTGACGGAGTTACCAGCATCTCTCTGCTTGACAGAGGTTTCGAGATACACACGGAGTCTGGACAAACATACCATGGAAAGGCAGCGATTATAGCAAGCGGCAAACGCCCTCGGTCGCTTAACGTCCCGGGAGAGGAAAAGTTCCGTGGAAAAGGTATTTCATACTGCTCGATCTGCGATGCACCCCTTTTCGAGGGGATGAACGTGGCTGTTGTCGGAGGTGGGAATTCCGCACTTGAGGCAGCTGATGATCTGATTAAAATTGCAGATCAGGTCTACCTTGTTTCTCTTACCCCTCTTACCGGAGACCAGGTTCTCATCGATCGAATCGAGAAAGCCCGTAATCTCAGCGTTTTTATCGAACACGAAACACTTTCGATAGCCGGTGACAATTTTGTGTCAAGCATCACTATTAAAAATGTGAAAAATGACGAGGTAAAAGAAATAGAAGTTAAAGGAGTCTTCGTTGAGATCGGGCTCATCCCTAATTCCGACCTGGCAAAAGGTATTGTTCCCTTTAACAGATTAGGCGAGATAGAAGTGAACTGCAATGGTGAAACAGATGTGCCCGGACTTTTTGCTGCAGGTGATGTGACAAGTACCCCTGAGAAACAAATAATCATAGCTGCCGGTGAAGGCGCCAAGGCCGCTCTGCAAGCCTATCATTATCTGCAGAGGCTCGGATGAACCTTTGAAAAGCTCGCCCTTGAAATGGATGTTCTCGCCGAGAATGAGGCCGCCTCGTCCATCCTCCCGGAAAGAGGCAGGAGATTTGTTTGAACGCATTGATCATTGACCATCAGTTCATCATCAGACTGAGCGCCTTCTTTGGTATATTTCTGCTTATGGCTGCCTGGGAGGTCTTTGCCCCGAGGCGGATCCTTCGTGCATCAAAACCCGTCCGCTGGTTCAATAATATGGCCCTCACTTTTCTTAACTCACTGATAGGGCGATTTCTTTTCCCCCTTTCGGCGACCGGGTTGGCCGTGAGTGTAGAGGCGCACGGTTGGGGCATATTGAATTGGCTGAATATGTCTTCCTTGGCAGCAGGGGTGATTTCCATAGGACTCCTTGATTTTGTTATATACCTTCAGCACCTTATATTTCATAAAATCAGTATTTTCTGGCCCATTCATGGGATGCACCATACCGATCTCGATATCGATGTCACGACAGGCGCCAGGTTTCACCCCGTGGAGATTGTGCTCTCATGGCTCATCAAGATGGGGGTTATCGTTCTGATCGGGATACCTGCATGGTCTTTTCTTGTCTTTGAGGTACTTCTCAACGGGACATCAATGTTCAACCACAGCAACATCTGGATCAACACGAAGATCGACAGACTCTTACGTCTTGTTCTTGTAACGCCGGATATGCACCGCGTGCACCACTCCGTCATTATCCGTGAACACGACAGTAACTTCGGCTTCAATCTTTCCTGGTGGGACCGCTTATTTGGTACCTACATAAGCCAACCCGGAGCCGGGCATGCTGATATGGTTATCGGCCTTGCCAATTTCAGAGACCCTAAGCGCCTCTCTTTTCACAGACTGCTAACATTACCTTTTATGGAGTGGAAAAAATTTTGAACACAGATACTGCTGCCTTCTGCTCCATTATCATACCTGTTTTAAATGAGGCCCCCCTCATAAACAATATTATCGATCATCTCCATAGCCTTGAAGGGGATGAAATAAAGGAGATCATCATCGTCGATGGCGATCCGGAAGGACTGACGCTGAAGGCAATCTCCCATGACGATGTCAGGCAACTAAAGTCCTCCAGGGGTCGTTGGATACAGATGAACGAAGGGGCAAAAAACGCGAAGGGGAATATGCTTCTCTTTCTCCACGCTGATACCGAATTGCCCTTAGACGCAATGAGGCTTATCGCAACTGCCATGAAAGACAAACGGTATGTGGCCGGTGCATTCGACCTGGGTATCAAATCAGAAAGATTCGTCTTCCGGGCCATTGAATCTGCGGTATCACTGCGATCCCGTATAACAAGGATTCCTTTTGGGGACCAGGCGATTTTTGTGCGGAAAAATTACTTCGATGAAATAGGCGGTTACAAAGACATACCCATCATGGAAGATGTGGAGATCATGGAGAGGATCAAGAAAAGAGGAGATAAAATCTTTATAATCCCTCAAAAAGTTCATACATCGTCCCGAAGATGGGAACAGGAAGGCATTCTCCATTGCACTCTCAGGAACTGGTTCCTTCAAATACTTTATCTTCTTCGTATTTCACCTCACAGACTTTCACAATTTTACAGGTACAATGGTTGAAAAACATGCAGATCAGGACTACAGTGAGTCAATGAGTATGCTCAAACAACACGTTTTATCCCGCCATGCTTTGTTCGCTGTTTTCATTACAGCCGCATTCCTGCTCCTCGCCGTATCTTCGTCATATTCACAAGACGTCGGGATTCTATTCCGGGAAGACTTCAACAATCTGAACAACTGGCGTCCTCTCTATTTCCCGAAGATATCCCGACATTCCACTTACACGGTTGAAACGAATGGGAGCGAAAGCTTCCTCAAAGCTGAGAGCAACGCATCCGCATCGGCCCTTGTTTACAAAGAGGACTTTAACGTATATGATTACCCACGGGCAAGGTGGGGGTGGAAGGTAAACAGCGTCTATCAGAATACTGTCCCGGAGAAGAAATCCGGCGACGACTACCCGATTCGTGTTTATATTATTTTCAAGTATGATCCCGATGCAGCCCAGGCTTTAGACAAGATCAAATACGGGATGGCGAAGAAACTCTACGGCGAATATCCGCCCCACAGCACATTGACGTATGTCTGGGCCAATAAAGAAGAGCAGAAGACGATCATTACAAGCCCTTACACGAACAAGGCCAGGTTGATTACCCTTAAAAAAGGAAATGGAAAGACGGGAATGTGGCAGAATGAAGAGGTTAACGTTCTTCAGGACTATAAAAAGGCATTTGGAACAGACCCTCCGGCGGTTGCAAGCATCGCGATTATGAACGACTCTGACAACACGGGGCAAAGATCGGTTTCTTACATCGACTTCATCGAGGTATTTCAGGGTGAAAAATAAAGCCTGTGTAATGATGTTCGTGAAGATGCCTGAGAGAGGAATGGTTAAGTCCCGACTTGCCGTGTCGGTCGGTAAAGATACGGCTCTTGGCCTTTACAAATGTTTTGTGAGCGATATAATCGGAACGCTGACAGGGGGCGGATATCCCCTCGCAATATTCTTCCATCCCCCTGAGTCAAGGCAAAGAGTTGTCCAGTGGCTGGGAGATGAACATACACTGTTCCCCCAGGCAGGAGATGATCTTGGAGAGAGAATGAAAAACGCCTTTAAGACGGTTTTCTCTCAAGGTTTCCGCTCGGCCCTCCTCATTGGCAGCGACAGCCCTGATCTCCCGAACCAGATCATTGACGAGGCGCTGATATCATTAAAGGACCATGATGTTGTTCTTGGCCCGTCATATGACGGCGGATATTATCTGATCGGATTCAAGGCAGACGCGTTCCTTCCAGCAGGTTTTTGACGGGATTGTCTGGAGCACCCCGGAAGTATTCAAACAAACTCTGGATGTCCTGAAAAAAACAAATCCTCGGTTCCATATCCTGCCAAAATGGAGGGACATTGATACTTTTGACGATCTCAAGGCACTTTATCTTAAAAACAGGGATACGCCTTTTGCCGAATCCGAAACCATAAAGTACATGGAGAACAACAGGCATGGGCCCTATGAACACGAGTGATAATGTTTTGGAATGTGCAGGATACAACTGGAATCAAATGGTATCAAAAACATTCAGTGACGCTGACAAGAGGTAAAAAACCGTGAACGATTTCGAAAGAAAGATTGCCGCACAATATGGGCATGAGGGTTTATTTAGCGATACGATCGAAACGCTGCAAGTCAACCTGGGCTTCAAGTGTAACCAGCAATGCCTTCATTGCCACATGGAATCGTCTCCGGAACGAAAAGAGATGATGGAATGGCCAGTGATGGAGATGATTCTAAGGGCGGTCGAAAGCTCCTGTTGCCGGCGCGCGGACCTCACGGGGGGTGCACCGGAACTTAACCCATATTTCCAGCGTTTTGTGACAGCCCTCCGGGAGAAAGGCTGTCTTGTCCAGACAAGGACGAACCTGACTGTCCTTCTTGACCCGGGCATGGAAGACCTGCCGGGATTCTTCAAAGACCACGAGGTTCATCTCGTTGCTTCCCTCCCGTGCTATACAAAGGAAAATGTGTCTGCTCAACGGGGCCAGGGAGTCTTCGAATCAAGCATCGAAGCGATCAGGCGGCTAAATGCTCTCGGTTACGGCCTCGAACCCTCGTTGTCCTTGAGCCTCGTGTATAACCCCGGGGGGCCCTTTCTACCATCTCCCCAGCTTTCCCTCGAAGAAGATTACCGGCGGGAATTGAGTGAGCACTTTGGAATTGCCTTTACTAATCTGCTTACCATCACTAATATGCCCTTGGGGCGCTTTCGAAAAGAGCTTATCCGACAAGGACAAATTGGAGCCTACATGCGGCTGCTCCGGGAATCTTTTAATCGGGAGACAGTGCCTGGTTTGATGTGCCGAAGACAGGTCAATGTCGGTTGGGACGGCACCCTCTATGACTGTGATTTTAATCTTGCCCTTGGTCTTCCGGTGAAACACGGTGCACCCGATCATATTCGGTCCTTTATGCCCACTGCGTTGCAGCACAGAAGGATCATGACCGGTGAACATTGTTTTGGGTGCACCGCAGGGTTCGGGTCATCCTGAGGGGGATCTCTCATCCTCGGGAAGGATGTAAAACTAGAGCAGTAGCGAATACTATCAGCAACCCGAGTCGCGCATGATATTGCACAGGAGGTGCAATCTGAACAAGAGTCTGTTCCAGAAGCTGGTTCTTGTTGCGGTAATCATTGTCTATCATTGTTTTTTGGGCATTTAAATCTGGGGCGCTATCTTTCGCTCTCTTATGTGAAGACCTCGCTGGATGGGTTCAAAACTCTTTATGCTGAACACCGGGTCTTGGTCATTCTCATCTATTTCTTCATATATGTGATTGCCGCTTCCCTGTCTTTACCTGGAGCTGTGATTTTGACAATTGCCGGAGGAGCACTTTTCGGTCTTCTTACCGGCACACTGATTGTTTCTTTTGCCAGTACAATAGGTGCAACCCTGGCCTGTTTTGTTGCCAGATTTCTCCTGAGGGATTGGGTACAGGGCAAATTCGGTGACAGAATACTAAAAATCAACGAGGGGATAGAAAAGGAAGGCGCATTTTATCTCTTTGCGTTACGGTTGATCCCTGTATTTCCATTCTGGATAATTAATCTGGTTATGGGCCTCACGAAAATGCCTCTATGGAGATTTTACTGGGTTTCACAGCTTGGCATGCTCGTCGGGACCATAGTGTATGTAAATGCGGGGAAAGAACTTGCCAGGATTGACTCTTTAAAGGGGATTGTCTCGCCGGGTCTCATCACCTCATTTGTCCTTCTCGGTTTCTTTCCGATCGCAGTGAAGAGATTATTAGCTATATACAGGGGAAAAAGAGGGATGGCTCCTGCAGAAGGAGATATTCTATCAAAGGAGGAAAAAGATGGCGAACTATGATTTTGACATGGGTATCCTGGGTGGTGGTGCGGCAGGGCTCACAATTGCGGCTGGAGCAGCTCAGGCAGGCGCAAAGACACTCATTGTCGAGAAGGAGGACAAACTTGGTGGCGACTGTCTTCACTATGGATGTGTCCCAAGCAAGACCCTCATCAGGACCGCCCAGGTATACCATCTCATGAAGGACCCGAGACGATTTGGCCTTCCCGTGGTTGGTCTTCAACGTCCTGACTTTCGCGAGATTTCGGCGAGAATAGAAACAGTCATCGACGCCATCCAGAAACATGATTCTGAAGAGCGATTCTGCAGCCTTGGCGCAAAGGTGGAGTTCGGCCGGGCCGTCTTTGTGGATGATCATTCCATAAGTCTCAATGGCAAGCGCTATTCAGCCAGGAATTGGGCTATTGCTACGGGTTCTTCGGCGGCAATACCGCCCATTGAAGGACTCAAGGAGACCCCGTATATTACAAACAGAGAGGTCTTCTCTCTGGAGAAACTCCCGGTGTCGATGGTGATTGTCGGAGGAGGGCCAATCGGGATCGAATTAGCCCAGGCATTCGCGAGGCTTGGGACAAAGGTTACCGTGGTGGAGTTCCTTCCACAGATCCTCAATGCAGACGACGCGGACATGACAGACATGGTTCTGGAAGTCCTTAAGTCTGAGGGTGTGGAGTTTTATCTGAATTCTGCGGTTCAGAGCACCAGAAACCTCGGGAACGAAAAAGAGGTTATCTTCAAGAGAGCTGAAGAGATCAAAAGCGTCCGGGCAGAGACCATCCTTATAGCCACGGGGCGAAAGGTAAACCTTGACGGGCTTGGCCTTGAGAATATCGGAGTCACTTTTGACCGGAGGGGCCTCAGGCTTGATGCCAGGCTCAGGACGATGCAGACCCATATTTATGGCGCCGGTGATGTCACAGGCGTGTATCAGTTTACCCATGCGGCCGGACACGAAGGGGGCATCGTCCTGAGCAATGCCATATTCCACTTCCCAAGAAAGGTGAGTTATACCTACCTTCCCTGGGTTACTTATACAGATCCCGAGCTTGCCAGTATCGGAATGAATGAGAAATCAGCGAATGCCGCCGGCATCAAGTATACGGTATGGTCCGAGGCTTTCGAGAACAATGACAGAAGCCTCGCCGAGGACGAGAGAGTCGGAAAAATCAAGATGCTCCTCGATGAAAAAGAAAAACCCATAGGCGTCCAGATTCTTGGTCCTCAGGCGGGAGACTTGCTCAGTGAATGGGTAGCGGTCATGAATGGAAATATAAAGCTGTCTACTCTGGCATCAGCCGTTCATCCCTATCCTACCCTTGGGGAGATCAATAAGCGCGTGGCGGGAAATCTTCTTGCGACGAAGATATTCTCGGAGAGGGTCACAAAGACCCTCAAGTTTTTCTTCGGCCTTAAAGGAAGGGCTTGCGGCGCGATGCCATTGACATAATTAGTTGGAGGTCTTACGCTGATTTGGTAGACAGCAAAAATAAGTCGGAAATTATGAGACGCTCATTCCGACGACGTTGGAGTGGCAAAAAAGGAGGTATAAAATGGCAGATAAAGTTAAAATACTCGGTTTCGCGGGAAGTCTCAGGAAAGGATCTTTTAACAAAATGCTTTTGCGGGCTGCCGTTGAGGTTGCTCCGGAAGAGGTGGAACTGGAAGTATTCGACCTTGAGGGTATTCCTCCCTTCAACCAGGACCTGGAGAACTCGCCCCATGAAAAAGTAATAGCATTTAAAGAAAAGGTAAAGGCGGCGGACGGTATACTCATTGTGACGCCGGAGTATAATTATTCTGTTCCCGGTGTTCTGAAAAATGCCCTCGACGCGGCATCGAGGCCATACGGCACAAGCCCCTTCGAAGGAAAACCAATAGCTATCATGGGTGCCTCTATCGGTATGCTCGGTACTGCCAGAGCGCAGTATCATCTCCGGCAGACGATGGTATTCTTCAATGCCTTTCCTCTCAATCGTCCGGAAATTATGGTGCCCTTCGCTGAAAAGAAATTTGACGAAACAGGCAAACTTACCGACGAAATGACACGGGAAAAAGTAAAGGAACTTGTTGTCGAACTCGTGAAGTGGATTAAGAAACTCAGGTAAAACGAGAAGTTGTTTGTTCTATTGGCTACGGAGGTTTTTATACTGGGCCAACAGTGAATAGCCTCCCCACAACAGGGCGAGGAGGATGAGGAGAACTCCGAAATATTTGGCGAGGTGCGCAATGACGCCATCATAATTAAGGAGTCCTGTCATGCTGAGCAGGACGTTCCAATCGTGAAAATCAGGCGCTTCCTGACCGGTGACGCCACCAATGAGCATGAGTTGTCCGGCTCGCGCGTCGTTAATATACGGGGCCATATCGATAAAACTCTGGCCCACCCACCAGAGTCCGATGGACGCGCTGAATGGTTCTCTTCGTATCAGAAAAGCGACGAGACAGACAGCGGGAATTATGACCTGCAGGAGACTTCCTCCCAGGACATGGAGGAAACGGCCAAACGGCGAAAAGAAGATATGCCCGGCTTCATGGAATGGCAGATTAATAAGGTGCAGGAAGGATTCTCCGGCATAATTGCTCGCGATAGGTTTAAAAATAAATACCCACCCCCAGATAAAAGCACCGAGAAAGAGAATGACCCTGCCGCAGAAATAGAGGGGATTTGTTTTTTCTTCAACAGCGAAGATGAGGTCTTTCAGACGTGAAACAAGAGAATCATCGATTACATAAGGAGTTTCCTGTGAGGCTGGAGAAATGTCTTGCCGGTCATCTTCCTCTGTTTCCGGAAAAGACCTCATGAGCGTTTCGTAAGCCCAATCGATCTCTTTTGTCTTTTCCCACTCTTCTTTCCGGAGGTCCCCGGAATGGATTATTTTGTTGTATGTCTCGCGGACTTCTTCTCTGGTTGCTGTTTCCGGGAGGTGCAGAATCTCATGACAACGCCGGATGATGTCATCCATGGATTGTGCGCCTCCAGAACATAATATATTGTCTTACTTCTGTGCCGTTTCCATGAGTTGTTCCACGGTCACAATCGACCCATATTTTGCTTTCAGGCTCTCAAGGCCCTCGCGTTGTTCTTTGTAAACTTCAAACAATTTAGGAGGAACATTGTCCTCTTTCTTGTATGCGGCCTCCTGAAGGTCAATGCGCCCGATAATGTTGTCCAGATAGAAAGAGAATTGTTTATCGTAGAGATCCTTCGGATATTCTTTTTCAATACCCGCAAACAGTTTCTGCAGGTCCTCGTATTTGGGGATGAATCCGATCGGTGTCTCGATGGCTTTGACATCGCCGTTGGTATACAGTTCCAGCCAGCCCAGCCACGCTTTCACGTCGCGTTTTTCACCCAGCAGTTTCTTGCCTTCGCCGCCCCGCGCGCCGTGTGTCAGGAAGTAGTTGATCCCGGCCATAGTCGGCTTCACTTTGATTTTTGGTGAGTTAAAGAAGATAAACTGCGCGTCCATATAATCGGCCAGTGCCCCCGGAATAAATGGCTCATTCGCCCAGGGCTGACGACGCACGCCGGACACGCCCACTTCCGTCGCAGTCGCGGCGGACAAAACGGACGCGCCGATCACAACGCCCTGGTCAGGATTTTTGGCGACCACAATGGGCGGCATGGTGTCGCTGTCACGGCCGCTGTAAGTGATTATTTTTACTGGTACGCCTTTTGGGTCTTCGGCCATCTTCTCGTTATAATTGGGCATATTTATGCTCAACAGCGTACAACGGGCATTCGCGTTGGACGGCGGAATCAATTGGCCGTCTTCATCCAGTTTGCCTTCCCACCATTCCCCCGTGTAGTTCACACCTTTTTTAGGGATTTCTTCGCCACAGCCGACCCAATAGGGGACTTTGTGCTCATCCATCAAGACGTTCGACCAGATTACTTCACAGCCCGGCTCGCGGAGACACTTCATCAGATAGGGGTCGCCTTCGCGGTTTACGTCTTCCACGATCCCGAAGATGCCGAATTCCGGGTTGACGGCCCGCACAATGCCCTCATCGTCAATCCAGATCTGGGCTAAATCATCGCCGATAAAGTCTTCACCCACCATGGCAGTTGTGGTTTTGCCGCAGCCCGAAGGCGCCGCGCCGGCGAAGTAGGTACTGCGTCCGCCCGGACCACGCAGACCGGTAATAAACATATGTTCCGAAAGTTGTGATTCCTTCTGAAAGTACGTTGCTAAATCCACAGCAAACCGATGATTGCCTTTCTTCATCAGCAGGGTGTTTCCGGCATAGGTACAGTGCATGGAAAACGTGGTCAGCCAACTACGGTCCATAAACACGCGCATTTTCGGAAAATTGGCCGAATCGCCCGTACCTTCGCTGTGCACGTTCGTAATCACATACCCGGCTCGCGCCACTTCCGTGTCAAAGTGCGCATAGGCATTGCGATACAGCAGATTCGCAGAGTGCATAACGTAGGTTGACGTGGTAATTTCCAGCGCCGGCAGCGACCCTTTTGCGCCAATCGGCCCTCGGCTGAAGAATCCAACCAGCAGCGTTTTGCCTTTGGCAATACCGGTCATCTGTTCTTTCACATAGGCGTGTCCTTCCTGGCGCAGGATCTTTTTGGCCATTATGCTTACGTCTTCATCTTCGTTGACAATGTAGAGCGTTTTGTCCACCACACGGCCCTGTTCTTTGGCATAATCAAAGTGAATGGTGTGGTCCGGCATGGCCAGGGGTGCTTCTTCGCCTTTGGCAACACTCATCTGGCGAATGGTTTGTATATCGGCCGCCGAGCCGGTATTCACAAATACGGTATCCGGCTGCATCATGGAAATCGCATTCGCAATCTTCAATAAGGCCTCTTGATTCGTAATTTTCTGTAGTTTTGCCAGATTATGCCTGGTCGCATTTTTTCGCGAAAAGCGTCTGTGCTTCTTGTACTGTTTTTATCCCGCCCAGATCGGCAAGGATATCAATTCCTTTTTTCAGATTTAGCATAGCATTGTCTCCTGTTCTTAAAGATTATAAGCTATAGCCGCTAACAAAGCGGCTCTGTTTGACTGATACAAAGAAACCACCCTCAAGGATATACAGCCAAGCAAGCATACGCTCCTGCGACTTGTTCAGCGCATCACGCGTCTACCACTGTTTCTGATGCTATTATATCATCTGAACTCCGCCAATGCAAGGTGCTGTGTAAATGTTGTTTTTTAACGTTGCCGCAGGCTATTTTATGGTATAGTTAAAAGTTAAAAAATGATTATTACGGTCAAATATGGAAGATAATAAGAGCCTCAAAAGAAACGCGCTCCTCATTGCCGCGCTCAGTTCATTTCTAACTCCCTTTATGGGTTCTTCGGTCGTTATTTCACTTCCCGCGATCAGTCGTGAGCTCTCAATGGACGCTGTTTCATTAAGCTGGATTTCGACTGCTTTTCTTTTCTCCGCTGCTGCTTTTCTCGTGCCCCTGGGCAGGGCGGCGGACATATACGGGAGAAAAAAGATTTTTATATGGGGCATTATTCTCGATAATATTTCTTCAATTCTCGGCGCAATGGCTCCGTCGGGTACGTTCCTTATTGTCTGCCGGGTCCTGCAGGGAATTGGCGGAGCAATGATTTTCGGTACAGGACTATCGATTGTTATTGCTGTTTATCCTCCGAAGGACCGGGGAAAGGCCCTTGGAATTGTCCTCACGGCTACGTATATAGGGCTGACATTAGGACCTGTCCTGGGTGGTATTATGACAGACCATCTCGGATGGCGGAGTATCTTTCTCTCAAACGTCGTTATCGGACTTGTTATCCTGATTACTGCTATCTGGAAAATAAAAGAAGAGTGGGCCGAAGCCCGCGGAGAAAAGTTTGATGTTATTGGTTCCGTTATTTATGTATTGTCCCTTCTATTGACCATGTACGGCCTTTTACGGCTTCCCGCCATGATTGGTTTTACGTTATTGTTTCCCGGCATAGCAGGTTTTGTTTGTTTTGTTCTCTGGATTTCAAAAACAAAAAACCCTGTTATGGAGATACATCTTTTCAGGAAAAACAGACCCTTCCTTTTTTCCAACATCGCGGCGCTCATCAACTATAGCGCCACCTTTGGCGTTACTTTTCTCATTAGTCTTTATCTGCAATATATCATGAAATTCAGTGCTCAGCATGCAGGCTTGATCCTTGTAGCACAACCAGTGGTCATGGCAGGATTTGCGGCAATAACGGGCAGGCTTTCGGACCGGATAGAACCTCGCATTCTCGCCTCTGCCGGTATGGCATCTCTCACGATAGGACTCGTGTTCCTTGTATTTCTGAATGAACAATCAACCCTGAGCTATATTATATTTAATTTGATGTTCCTCGGCTTCGGATTTGCCCTTTTTATATCGCCCAATACAAACGCTATCATGAGTTCCGTTGAAAAAAGGTTCTATGGCGTAGCATCGGGGATTATGGGGACTATGCGCCTTATCGGGCAGGCCTTCAGTATGGCCATTGTCACACTCATATTTACGATATATATTGGCAGGAGCACCATCAACGCGGAACATCATCCGAACTTATTGGAGAGCATGAAAATATCCTTTATGATCTTTGCTATCCTTTGTTTTTTTGGAGTTATTGCCTCCCTCGTTCGGGGCAAAATACGAAAGGATGAAGGACCCCGAATATTACCGTGATAAGTGATGGAATAGTGCGTGATTCAATTTTCACAGACATCGTGGTGTAAGTTCAAAATGATATATACCACTCAGAAGCGGAATTTACGCACGGGTTTTGCCCGGATTGTCTGAAAAAGCTCTACCCCAAACACGCAAAATAAATTTCCCTGCGTAGCTGACTTCAGTAATATTTTCCACGATGACTGCTAATTGAGTATATGGAAACTCGCCGGAATTTTCTGTTTGCATATGGGGCAAACAGGTTCTATCAGGGTGTAAGTTTTACCGAAGATATCTATGGGCCTGAAGAATACCCCCGGAGCGTTATAAAGCTCTTTTTCATTAAACACCTTACCGCACTCACACGTTGGATATGCCTGTCGGATTGTCTCTCCGTGAAAAGCCTGATCTGCGTAAATCGTTACAAGTTGTTCTTCTTTCGCTTGTCATAAATAAATTATAAGTCTCTTTTTGTATATAAGCAACGTCATATTCTCTTTATCGGCATTTTTCTGTTTACATTAAGCTGAAGTGCATGGTTACAGGCTACAGGCTATCAGTTCAAATCAAAGAAGATTTCCGAAAAGTTTCTACTTGAAGCCTGTGACATGCGGTCTTGTAACAAGCAAAGCCATGGGAAGAGGGCGATTACCCGTGTTGGTAGCGGCATCAGCCCCGGTATTAGATCCCGCCTTTTATTTTCTTCTTTTTTTCTTCTCAGCCTGTGCTTCTTTTTCCTGTTCGTAAATATCTTCAGCAAGAGTGCCTACTCTCTCCCGCCATCTAGGATCTTTCTGGTTGGCTTCTACCTCTTCGTAGAAGTCTGATATACTGTGGGTTACGAGCTTATAAGGATCATTCTCGGCTTCAATATCAAAGTATGCGTGTCTCAGTTCATGCCGTAGAATCCTCACTCTGTCTTCGTCGGGTATGTTATCCCAGCATTTTTTATCCAATGTGATAATGTAATCATAACCTTCGATGACCTCAACCTCATCTTTTGTAAGGAGCCGGATAAGGTCGTTTGTTTTCATAATTCTGCCAAGAATGATTCGTCCTCCTGACTTTCTTTTTTTCAAGTCAAAGAGGACCTTGATCTTCGCGTTCTTCAACTCACTGAAATCTATTGACTTTAATTCTTTGAGCATTTTGAGAACCATCGGTGTAGCTTCTTCGTAACGTAGTCCCATGTATGGAGCCTCCTTGGAATGAACATATATTTGCAACAGACGAGAAGGGCAAGATTATCATAATCAGGGGTACAAATTCAAGGCGCCCAAAATAAGTGTTGTAATTCGTCTTGTTCCGTGAGATAATACTACTCAGTTGGAGTTTCGGAAGCATTTGTTAGTTGTAAGCGCATAATTTTTTTGTAGTCTTCATAACACAGTTCCGTATTCTTCCACATTCTAAAAAGGAGGTATGTCGATATGGCAAAAGGAACTGTGAAGTGGTTCAATGAGTCAAAAGGTTTTGGTTTCATCACCAATAACGACGGTGGCGACGTGTTCGTCCACTATTCAGCCATTCAGGACAGTGGCTTTAAGTCTCTGGCCGAAGGCGAAGTAGTGACTTTTGATGTTGTCAGTGGTCCGAAAGGCCCTGCAGCAGCAAATGTAACAAAAGGCTAAGCCTGCTAAGCGGGTCCGGATTCATCCGGACCCCTTTTTTTTAAATAACCCCAAAGACAATTATTATCTTAAAAAATATCTGTTTTTATCCGGATACCTGAAACAAAGAAAAATCTCTTTCGGTATTTTTGTTACCGATTGCTGTTGACAAATCGCTTTGTGCCATCTAACATTTTATAGTACAGGAGAAGTTCTATATTTGGCGTGTGGAGGGGCAGATTATGAAAAAAGCTCTTGAGACCCTGTTGCATACGGTTCACGAAAACGTTTCCGATGTACCTTTCAGGGTTCAATTCTGGGATGGCGATAGTATCAACTTTGGCTCCGGTCAGTCACTATTTAATCTTATTCTTAAAACAGAACGATCGGCGAGGAGAATATTTCGTGAAGGCAGTCTTGGCTTCGGCGAGGAATATGTTTCCGGCAACATTATTGTTGAGGGTGATTTCAAAGTGTTGATGAGGTTAGGAACGGAACCGAGTATTCAGGACATGAAGATACCTCTGAAAACAAAATTAACCTTATTGGTTAAGCATCTTCAATCACTCAATACGACAAAAGGTTCATCGAGAAATGTCTCGCATCATTACGACAGAGGTAATGATTTTTATCGGTTGTACCTCGATGAAAGCATGACATACTCATGCGCCTATTTTCGTGATAATAACGATTCTCTTGAGCAGGCCCAGCAGCAGAAATACGAACACATTTGCAGGAAACTGCAGCTCACGGAAGGCGAAACACTGCTCGATATCGGTTGCGGCTGGGGAGGTATGCTTATCTATGCGGCAAGGCACTATGGGATAAAAGGTACAGGATACACTCTTTCAAAGGAACAGGCTGAATACTCGCGGCAGTTGATTAAGGAGATGGGATTGGAGAAGAAGATTGAGATCGTCCTTGATGACTATCGGCATATTACCGGCCAATTTGATAAATTTGTCTCTATCGGTATGTTCGAACATGTAGGAAAGGGTCATATCCCGACTTTTATGAAACAGGTGAAAACACTGCTAAAGCCTGGCGGCGTTGGTCTTCTTCATACCATCGGAAAAGAACGAAAAACACCTTCGGACGGTTGGACTATGAAGTATATTTTCCCGGGAGGATACATCCCTGTTCTTGACCATGTCATCAAAGTTATGGGCAAGAGCGGTTTTGTCCCCATGGATATCGAAAATCTTCGACTCCATTATGCTGCCACCCTCGACAGGTGGGCGCAGCGATTCGAGGCCAATACCAATAAAATAGAATCCATGTTTGATGAAAAGTTTGTCCGAATGTGGCGTATATATTTAAATGGGAGTGCCGCTGCCTTCCGCAATGGCGACCTGCGTCTCTATCAGATACTTTTCACTAACGGGCTGAACAATCAATTTCCTTTAACGCGGGAACACCTGTATTTGGTATCTGGGGAAAAGATACAAGAGGCGAAGTACCTTTTTGATTTCAGTGAAAACAGCTTCCGCACTCATGTCCAGGAATCACATCACATAGTGTAATGTAACACCGCTTCGAGGACACCCCCGGCAATAGCTCTTGCCTTGTCCGAAACGGTGTTACAGTATGAAACCTCGTTTCTGGGCTCGATGTCACCTATCTTCTCATCATCCTTCACGTGGATTTCGTTGACGAGACCACGAAGTACACCGTCGATGGAAGCCAAAACAGGCGTTGAATCAACGTAAAGCACGATTTCATCTTTTTTTACCGGGTCTCCGATAGATTTTCCCGCATGACGGACTGAGCCTTCATGGGGGGAACGTAAAACTCGTTCCCTCGCGAAACCGGCAGTGAGGCCGGGCATTCCCGTATACGGTTCGGCGGAGCCTGAGTATAGTACCCGCCCCAGATTATGGCCTCTATTACTCTCCACCACAATATGTACGTTGTCGGGTGCTGTAAAACCGGGGCCCACTCCTATGACAAGGGGCGCTTCATCTTTGCGCGTCCCGAGGTTCCGCTTGGCCATAATGGCATCGATGACAACGTCCGGTCTAAGGCTTTCAATAATCTTCCATTCAGGATCGACCATAACCCCTATCTGTTTTTCGTCCCAGAGATGGGAAAGTTCCTTCAGGTCCCCTGCGAGGACGCCCTTTATGCCTTCTACATCTACTTCCCTTTGATGTATCGATTCACAGAAGGCCACAGTCCTTCGTACCGCCAGTGGTTGCGGGATCTCCAGCATTACAATATTTTTGATATTTGCCATGTAGAGTCTACAGGCTATACCGGTTGCCATTTCACCGGCCCCTTTAATTACTACAGTTGGCACTTTCATTTCGTGTTTCCTTTGAGCTTCTTATACTCCCTTCGCGGTTTTCTTATCCGCATGACACTATCCTGTGTCAGTTTATCAGGGTCCTCTTCACCAATGTTTTTGCAATCTCAACTTTGTAGGCGTTCTGATTCAATGGCTGCACGCCTTCCAATGCCAGTTTGCCCGCTTCAGCCGCTGTTTTTTCGTCGACAAGGCGTCCTTTCAGGAATTCCTCGGCTGTCTTCGCTCTCAATGGCTCAGGGGCTACAGCGCCAAGGACTATGCGGGCATCTTTGCAGACACCCCTTATCGACGGTCATCACTGATGCCACACTCACAATGGCAAAATCGATGGGTTTTCTCAGCGTAAACTTCTCGTACCTCTGAATGCTTCCTGCCATCGGTTTCGGGATAACGACCTCCTTTATCAGCTCATCTGCTTCAAGGATGTTCGAGCTTGTCGCTGTTGCGTTGAAGAAAGCCTGGGCAGGCACACTCCTCTTGGTTGTTATGATGCTTGCGTCAAGCGCTACAAGCGCCATGGCAATATCGGATGGTCCGACGGCGAGGCAGCCGCAGTTAAAACATCGGGAAGCCTCGGTCTCGATCTGATTCATACTCATTCCTGGCACGTCTTCAACATCTATGTTGTTGATGCGCTCGGCCACCGGCAACTCTCTGAAGGTAACACGGGGGATCTCCTGCAGGGCGGAATCACTGAAATCTGTTTCAAAAGCCTTATCTTCAGACGGTTCCTCTTTGTCTCCAAGCAAAACCCCTATGTTTCGAACTGCTTCGCGGGCTGATGCTACCGCCTGTATCACCGTTGCCGCACCCGTGACAATATCACCTCCGGCAAATACTTTCTTCATACCTGTTATGTTGCTATGCTCATCAACGGGTAGTCTTGCCTCCTGCGCCATAGGAGAGCCCGGGGGCAGTTAAAGACTGGTCAACACCCTGGCCTATGGCGACAATGATACTGTCTGCCTCAAGGTTTAAGGCAGTGCAGGAGTTGTCATATTGAGGATTAAAGGCCCCATCGGACTCGCGGACCGAAATACAGGTGACAGTGTCGAGACCGACGGCTTTGCCATTTTTAACAGTTATCTCTTTTACGCCCAGAGAGGCGTGGATGATTATTCCCTCTTCTTCAGCTTCGAGTATTTCGTGATCCAGGGCCAGCATCCTGTCTTTCGATGTAAGATCTCTGCATTCCAGGCACACAAGATGCACTTCCTCGGAGCCGGACCTCCTTGCTGTCCTGGCGACATCGATGGCAACACTTCCTCCGCCGATGACGATCACCTTCTTGCCTAAGGTGACCTTCTCTCCTGAATTGATTTTGCTCAGGTAGTCGATGGCATAGGTCACTGCTTCTGCTTCCTCGCCGGGAACGCCTAACTTTAGCGGTTTCCAGGTTCCCCCCGCCACAAAGATGGTATCGAAATCATCCATGAGATTTTTGACGGGAAGGTCTTTGCCAACATTGACGCCGACTTTAAATGTAATGCCCATATTCTCCAGAGCTTTGATCTGTTTTTTTACTACGTCTTTGGGAAGACGGAAAGGTGGAATACTGTAGCGAAGCATGCCGCCCGCCTCCGGGAGTTTTTCATAAACCGTTACTGCATGACCTGCTTTCCTGAGATAATAAGCAGCGGAAAGCCCCGCAGGACCTGAGCCAATGATGGCGACCTTTTTGCCGGACTCTTTTTTAGGTGCTACATAAAAATCGGCGGCATGATCGAGGACGTAGTCACCCACGCCGCGCTCGACGCAGTTGATAGCTACCGATTTATCGAATTCCTGTCTGTTGCAATGGGGCTCGCAGAAGACGGGGCATACTCGTCCCGTCACTGCGGGGATTGGGTTTGAATCCATCAGAATCCGCGCCGCTTCAGACAGATCGCCCTTGCGAATTTTATTGAGATACGCGGGCATATTAGTATTGGCAGGACAATTGCTCGCGCAGGGATACTGGGTCATACGGGCAGCGCCAAATATGGAGTGATATCTGTTGTCGCCACCCAAAGCGCTGCATATTTTACCTCCTTTACGCAAACAGGTAATGGGTCCGCCAATCTGCGTCGGATACCGATAATACCAGCACCGCACGTCCTGGGCAAGGTTCCCGCCTATAGTGGCCATGTTCCTGATATGGGGACTGGCTACGGAGTATACCGCGTCTGCCAGAAGTCTATATTCTTCTTTGACTGCAGTTGAGCCGGCTATGTCGGCGAGTTTTGCAAGGGCGCCTATTTTGAGACCTTTTTTGTCCTGTTTAATGTAATCCAGCCCATCGATGGTCTTTATGTTAATGACAGCCTCGGGATACTCGGACAGACATTTGTCTCGCATGGCGCCAAGCAGGTCTGTGCCGCCTGCATTGGCTTTTGCTTTTCCATTGTATTTCGAAAGAAGTCTGGTCGCCTCCTTGAGCGATCCTGCATTGTAGTGTTTGAATGGTTTCATTTCTTACCTCCCTGGCGTGCTTCGCTGTTCGAACCGTTCAAGCTGTTTGAACTGTTTAAACCATTTGAACCTGTTTTTCCGAGGGCCTTGAGTATTCTGTCCGGTGTCACCGGATACTCGAACAACCGCGCGCCAATAGCATTGGAAACAGCCATGAGCACAGCGGAAGGACCAGGAGATGTCGATACCTCCCCGACGCCTACGGCATGGAAACGGTGACTGGGGAAGGGTGTCTCCATGACTACGTTGTCAATTACAGGTAGCTCACTGAATGAGCGCCATTTGTAGTCGATCATGTTGGCATTGACGATATGCCCTGTTCTGCGATCAATAATCGTTTCTTCGAATATTGCGCTGTCGATGCCAGCCGCTCCGAAACACCCGTTAAGCTGGTTCTCAAGGCCGGGAGGATCTATAATCTGGCCCACGTCGGTAGCGTTCACCACGCGAATGAGGTCAACCTTGCCAGTTTCTGTATCGACTTCGACCTCCACGAAGGTCATCATGCAGTTACACATGGTAAAATCCGGGTCAAAACGACCATACCCAAGGATGGTCCGGTCATTCCCCATGGTCCTCCATTTTATATTCTTTTCCGGATGATCTTTCACAAAAATGACTCCATCAGCCGTGTCAAGGTCTTCCGGAGGGGTACCAAGTTTGCGGCTGGCCAGCTCAAGGATCTGTCGTTTTGCATCTTCCGCCGCGTTAATGACGGCGCTTCCGATCGCATAGGTCCCTCTGGACCCCACCGGTCCGAATTCAAAGGGCGTTACGAGCGAATCAGCAGGAGTCATGGAGACACTTTCCGGCGATATCTGGAGCACCTCGGCAACCATTTTTACATAATTGCTCTTCTGTCCGGTCCCATGCTCCGCCACACAGAGGAAAATCGTAGCTGTACCGTTGTAGCCAAGCTGTACGTAGGCTTCCGATGCATCCTCGCCGATATCGGCGTTTCCGTGAACCCCGACGCCGACGCCTCTGCGTTTTGCGCCGTTCACTGCGGTTGGTATTAACCAGCCCTTCCACTTCTCTTTCCAACCGAAGGTTTCCGCTCCCTTATCCATGGCCTTTGAGAAATCGATTCCCCGGAAGTCGAACCAGTTGCCGTCCCGCCAATAATATCCTCCGCCGGGTTTGACAAAGTTCTTCTTAAGGAACTCGAAGGGATCAATATCCGCCTTTTCCATGGCAAGGCAGAGAAGTGGGATGAATGAACTTTTTAACTCCTGGCCGCCAAACCCGCGTGTGGCGCCGGAGGCATTCCGGTGCGTAGCGACGATAATATTGTTCAAGTTCCAGTTAGGACACTGAGCCATGATCATAAGCTCTCCCGCACCGATCGCCACCTGGGCCTGTGTCGTGAACGAATAGTATCCGGTATCCACATACCAGGTTCCTTCTATGGCTGTTAAGGTCCCATCCTTTTTTATGCCCACTCTTGCATGAATGCGCGAGCTAACCCTCAGAACGAAGGTAGCCAGGTGTTCCTCTTTCGTAATCATCACCTTTACCGGCTGCTTGGTTGCCTTGCTCAGAAGGATGGCGTAGCTTTGCACCTGCCAACAGGTGAATTTTGTGCCGAAGCCTCCGCCGCATTGGACTCCCAAGCTCCGAATATCAATCTGTCGGTTGAATACGTGAAAGAGAGTAACCTTGTCCATGTAAGGCGCCTGGCTTGTCCCACAGATAGTCGCTTTGTTGGGTTCTTCCCATTGAGCGATAGCTCCGACGGATTCAGCCGGCATGGCGTTGGCCATATTCTCGTAACCGAAGGTGCCTTCGGTAATGATATCTGCCTCAGCAAACCCTTTTTCCACATCGCCTCTCACCACACCCTTGAGACAATTGGGCCCGTAGATGATTGTGCCTCCGGGGATTATGTTGCCGGGAAATTCATCCCATACGAGGGGTGCACCGGGAGCGAGGGCCGAATCTATATCGAAAACCGCAGGGAGCACTTCATACTCCACATCGATCAAGTCTATGGCCTCTTCAGCAATCTCATCCGTAACGGCTGCAACAAGGGCTACCGCGTCACCCACGCATCTGACCTTCTTGTCAAGGACACGGACATTACGGGGCGTGCCGCCTCTATAGTCGCCAATATCTTCCCAGGTAACGATCGCCTTTACGCCGGGCAGTGCTTCAGCTTTCGTCTTATCAATCTTTTTTATGATCGCGTGGGCATGAGGGCTTCTCTTCACTTTTCCATGGAGGAGATTTTGAAATTTCAGGTCGTCCGTGTACTGCGTTGCCCCTGTGACGATACCCTCCGCATCCCTGCGCTGCACTGCTTTACCTATGTATCTATAGTTCTCGCCCATGTTTACCTCCCCTTGTCTGCAACTGACATTACAGCCTTCACAACGTGGTAGTGGCTGACACACCGGCAGAAATTGCCCGACAAAGCCTCTTTGACCTCTTCTTCAACGGGATGAGGATTGTCATTGAGCAAAGCCTTTGCGGTCATGATAATACCCGGTGTGCAGAAACCGCATTGAAATGCCGTGTGGTCAACGAATGCCTGCTGGAGTGGATCAAGGTCCCCTGTCTTAGGGTCTCGCAGTCCTTCTATTGTTTCAACTGTCTTGCCGTCACATTCGACGGTGAGGATCTTGCAGGAGAGCACTGCTTTGCCGTCCATGATGACGGTGCAGCATCCGCAAGCCCCATTGTCGCAGGAGATCTTGGTTCCTGTAAGGCCCAGTGTCTCCCGGAGTGTGTGAGACAGCGTGTGAGATGGCTCGACTTCACCAATCCTGCTGCCTACCGCCAGTTCCCAGACTTTCCCGTTAATGGTAAGGCTGATAGGCTCGGCATCAGGCTCCCTCTTCCGAGTTTGATTTGTTTTTTTTGTAGCCATGTCTCTTTCCTCCATATCTTATTGGCGGATAATCCTCGGCGTATGTACTGTAAATCCTCTGTGTTGCGCCCTATCCGCACGATGTGCACTATTTAGTTTCCCGATATTTGGCCCTTAATTCCTTTTTCAATATCTTCCCCTGAGGATTCTTGGGTAAAGCCTCAATGAATTCCACAGACCTGGGCGCCTTGTACCTGGCAAGGGTCTCCTTACAGAAAGTGATGATCTCATCGGCCGTGGCAGATTGTCCAGACTTTAAGACAATCACTGCATGGACGCGTTCAACCCACCGTTCATCGGGAACACCGATGACTGCGCACTCCGATACTGCGGGGTGGCGATAGAGCACCTCTTCCACTTCTCGGGGATAGACGTTCTCTCCGCCTGTGATCACGAGATCCTTTTTTCTATCGACGATATACATGTATCCCTGCTCGTCGTAATATCCCATGTCACCGGTATGAAGCCACCCATCGATGATAGCCTCTTTCGTGAGGTCAGGTTTGCGCCAGTATCCGACCATAATGGATTTGCTCTGTACAATGATATCACCTACGATATTCGGCTCCACGTCTTTGCGGTCTTCGTCTACGATCCGGGCGTGGACCCACAGACAGGGCTGCCCGCATGAGGTAAGCACCTTCTGATCTTCGAGGGATTTGTCCAGGACTTCATGCGACTCCTTCGACAGAATGGAGATATCCGGCCCTGATTCCGTCTGCCCGTAACCCTGGGCAAAGATGCCGCCGAAGCGGTCGATGCCTTTGCGGAGAAGCTCCAGAGGCATCGGGGATGCAGCATACCATATCCGTTTCACGCGAGTCAGGTCATATCCGTCGATGTTAGGCACATCGAGGAGGCTGACAAGATGGGTGGGCACAATATGGATGTCTGATGCACGCTCGTCCGCCAGGGTCTTAAGCGTGGCTGCCGGATCAAAAGAACGCTGTGTCATAATCACATTGCAGGCCCCCACAAAGAAGAAGGCCCAAAAATGGGACCAGCCACCTATGTGAAAGAGAGGAAGGATCATGATGTGCTTGTTCTCCGGCTGAAGACCTATAGTGAGCGCCTTCGTCCTCGCCTCCTCCAGTTTACGGTAATGCGTGTAGACAGCGCCACGGGGCACGCCAGTGGTGCCGCTGGTATAGAAGATGATAAAGGGATCGTCTTCTTCGACAACAGCAGAAGGTTCTTCCTTGGGGAAGGTCCCGATTAGATCATCGTGGAAGCGCATCCCAGGAGTTTGTCTCTCAAGGGTGACATACTCCTTCACCGCTGGAAGACGGGGCTTCAACGGCTCTATTATCTCGATCAGCTCGGACCCCACAAAGAGTACCTTGACCTGTGAGTCATTAATGATGTATTCGAGCTCCTGTGCCTGCATTCTGGGATTGAAGGGAGAGACAATAAAGCCGCCCTTCATCGCCGCTCCGACAACATCGGTGCATTCAAGGCAATTCCAGGATACGAGACCGATCCCATCGCCTTTCTTGAGACCCAGCGATGTAAGGGCGTTTACAAGACTGTTTACCCGGTCGTTAAATTCTGCGAAGGTAACCCTCTTCGGCCCGTAGACGAAAGCCTCTTTGTCTGAATGCAGGAGTGCATTCCGGTAAATGATATCTGCATATGTTCCGATGTTATAGCGACTCAATTCCTTAAGTATCAGTGTTTTGCTCATCTAGTTTCTCCTTGTGCAGGTTTAGGTTCAAGAAGTTCATCTATGGGGGCGCCAAGTTGTCGCGACAGGGCCTGTGCGGCGAGCGCAACAAGGGGTCCGGTCTCGTGAGTTACTTCCGCAGAGGCAAGACCAAGGACAACAACATACCCCAGCGGGTATCCGTTAGGACCCAGTACGGGGGAGGCTACCGCATTCAGTCCCGGTGCAGTCTCCTCCACATCTTCAGCATACCAGTCCCGACGACATCTCTTGAGGTCTTCCATGAGTTTAGCCCTGTCAAATCGGGCTGGGTCTCCCTGGAAATAGAGCTTTTTGTCTTTCAGGAGATTATTCCGATCTTCTGCGGAAAGGAATGCGGCTATCGCTTTGCCATGACACCCGTAGGAAATAGGGAAACGATGCCCGACACGCATGGTCACAACGACTCCCCGTCCGCCCTCATGTTTCGATGCCACAAAGACGTTTTTGTCGGCTATCAAGCCGAGGGCTGCTGTAGTCCCTGTCTTCTTCGCAAGAGCTTCCAGAATAGGTTCTGCCAGTGCGGGTGCGCTCAGATTATCGAGGAATCGTCTGGAGAGACCGATCAGACCGGGGCCCAGGGAATAACCTCTTCCATCGACATCCCTCTGCACGACCCCGAATTTTTTCAGCGTCTGCAGAATAGAGTAGGCCTTGCTCTTGTGAATACCTGCTTTGTTGAAGGTCTCCGTCAGAGTCATACGAGAAGTGCCGGCTTCGGCCATTTGAAACAGAATCCGCATGGCCTGCTCCACCGCCGGTACTATGTATCTCTCGTGGGATTCCTTATCTCGCCCATTCATGAAAATGTTTTACCTATAAAACCATTGTTTGATATATAAAACATATCATGACACAAGAAAAATTACAAGAAATAAATCAAAGCCACCATAGAACAGGTTGAAGACCGAAATTATTGAGATTACCGACTATATTGCCCGTGACGGTTTTATGTTATACTCCGCCGATCAGAAACAGAGACAGAGTGAGTGTGTCGCCATTGTGGAGTTTCGAGTCCAGGCCATTCGGAAGGCTATGATAGGGGACATTGTTTAGTTGTACCTGTATGAAACCATCGAGTATCAGTTCTCCTGTCTTCGGGTCTATCACTTCCTTGGCAAAATAGGAGTTGCGAAGCAGGTTATCGAGCAGGTCTTTCAGCGTGCCTGCCTCTAATTTCACCTCAGACGGTATCTCTCGGTAAAGGTATAACAGGTAAGGTCATCGATACGGGCAGGGCTACTATAATACCCAGAATTTCAGAGGAACCCCTTTTTCGCGACAAAACAGGTTACAGATAAAACCCCTCAATTTTGTGCATCATGCGGGCAAAATCTATTTTCATTCTGTATGGGAGGGCGAAAAACGGGAATGCGTGATTCGCAGGGTACGGCGACTTGACAGAGGCCGCAGCCGTAAATATCAATCCCGAAGTATTCCTTAATATATTATGGTTTTTTGTGTCTATGTATTCCTGACATCTCTTTTTATCGTGTCCCTTTTCTTTGCTGATAGCTCCAGCAGGGCAGCGATCCGCGCATTTTCCGCAAATACCCTTTGTAAAGAAGAGACAATAGGCATGATGGTCTTCATACAGTCTCGGTGTGGGCGTTACAGAAAGACGGGCGATGACGGAGCCACAGCGCATTGCCTTTCCGAGAGGGGTGATTAATCCATCGCATAATCCAAAAGTACCCAGGCCTGACACATAAGCTGCATGCCTCTCTGACCAGGCAGAAGAAAGTCCGTATTTTTCCGATTGGGCCATCTTCCACAGAGGGGAAAATTGCGGCGCTACAGCTTCGTACCCGGCATTTTTCAGTGTCTCAACAAGATGGTTGCGGAGTTTTACATTAAACTCTTCGCCGAATTTTCGCGATCTGGACCATCGTTCCGAAGGAAAGGCATTCTCTTTCCGGTGGTCTGATTTTGTTTGTTCTGTCTGGGGAAGTATCCAGGCGATAACTGTGAGTTCCTCCGATGCTAATCTCTATGGAGGGAAATGCTGTGGCAAATATTTCTGCGGGTGTTGTATAGAAAGATCCCAATGTCTTTTTTAAACTCCTCCCAAAGCGGGTCATCGCCGCGGGAGAAACCGACGAGAGGCTTTTCCCAGGCCGGTTCATTCTTGGCATTTTTCAAGGTATTTTCCGCGGTGCCGGTAAATTGAACGATAGAATCAGTGATCCATTTTAGCTGGATTATCGAATATTGCTTCGTTGTCCAAATTATTTACCTCCCGGTGATAGATACTTCATATCATTTTGGTAAACCGGCAATTCATTTAGAACATTTTACAGGAAAAAAGCAAATAATCAGTTGTTATATATTTGTAATTGGTAATTATTAATATTTTTTAATTTAATGAGTAAGGTTGTATATTATGAGCTATGAGCTTCATCTGCCTATCACCTATTACCCATTTTTTCTATTGTTTATTGACTTGTTTGCGGTAAACTTTTATATTTAATAAATGTTGCGGATAACATATATTCCCTCCAAAGGAGTGCGAAATGCAATTTGAACAAACTTTCATGAATTTTCTGATGAACCATCAGGAGAAATATAGCCGGACACAAAATTTCCTTATCCTTATGGACGCTTTGATAGGCGCTGCTAAACACATCCAATACTATTACCTGACGGGAGCGCTGAGGGGACATCTCGGATTTGCCGATACTGTCAATGTTCAGGGTGAGGATGTTATGCGCATGGACGTCATTGCCAATGAAATTACCATCCACTATCTGACATCAACAGGTAAAGTAATCCATGCTGTCAGTGAAGAAACGACTGATATCATCCCCATGAATGAAGAGAGCGGTCGTTATTTCGTATACTTCGATCCCCTCGATGGTTCGTCAAATGTTTCTCACGGGTTGCCTGTCGGTTTCTTATTCGGTATCGCGAAAAGAAATATTGATGGCCCCGAGGACTTTCATTTGAGGGCCGGCAGGGATTATATTGCCGCGGGTATGTTTGTCATCCCTACCGGTACTTTTACTATTGCTCTGAAAGACGCGGGGACATGGAGGTTTCATATGGATGAAACCATGAATTATGTGAAGCCGACACAAATGATGCTTCCGGAAAAGGCTAAAAGCTGGGAACTGTCATTCAATGCTGCCAACACCTACACGTACGCAGAGGGTATCCAGAAATGGATAAAGGAAAACGAAAGGAAATATGCCTTCAGATACCTCGGCGCCCTGGCAGGTGATTTTCACCGCACCCTCACAAAAGGGGGCATGTTCATGTATCCTGCCATTGTCAATCATTCTGATCCGAAGAAAAACCGGCCTGCAGGGAAACTGCGACTTATGTATGAAGCCTCTGTTGTGGCTTTCATGTGCGAGGAAGCCGGCGGAACTGCTATTGATGAAAAAGGCACGCCGATTCTCGATATTGTGCCTGAGAACCATCACCAGAGGACGGCCCTCTATGTGGGATCAAAACCGCTGATTGAGGATGTAGAGATTTAAGGTGTTGATAGTCGGTAAGACGAAGTCGTTTTTATTACAAGACGCTAGACAGGTAAAGATGCTATAACCTGTGTACTGAGGATATTACTTGTTTTTATAGCTATAACGACAATTAACATTTTACGCCTTGCCATTCGTGAATACACCGTATATGATAATAAAAAAGTGCGAAAAAATAACGTCGTATATTAAGTTGTTAGGCATCAAAGGAGCATCTCATTGTTAGCCAAAATCAGACCTATGAGGCCGTTCTATGTTCTGACAGCAAGTGCTGCGGTGTCCCGCTCACTGATCCTGGCAATTGGAGCTGCGACACTCTTCTTAGGCATTGGATGGCAGTCCACTTTGCCCGGCAATTGCTCCGCCGCGTACTCTGTCAGTGGCACGGCGTCGAAGCCCGCGACCAGCGGCGCCCTGCTGGCGGCCCAACCCCGGCCCGTAGTTGTGCAGGACTTCGCCTTCGACGTGGCACAATTGCACACGGACCAAGGCAGGATGGCCAGCGGCAAAGGGCGGGCGAAACGAGTGTCAGGAAACATTCGTCCTGAGGAGAAACCGGCTGAGAAGGCTGCCCGTTTTACTGGCCTTCTCTCAGAAACGATCGCGAAGGAACTGGCTGACCTGGAGATCCCAGCCACCCGTGCACCGCGCGAAGCGGCTCTGTCTGCCGATGGTTTCGTGGTCGGCGGCGAGTTCCTTGAAATGGACGAAGGCAACCGGCTCAAGCGCGCGGTGGCGGGCTTTGGCGCTGGCTCGACGGAAGTGCTCGTGAAGGTGGCGGTGTACGATCTGGCGCAAAGCCGCGAGCAGCCGATCCTTGTCTATGGCACCGGTTCCGGCTCGAAGCCCATGCCAGGAGCCGTGGTTTCGATGAACCCGTATGCCATGGCGGTGAAATATGTAATGTCTCGCAACGCCACGGAGAAAGATGTGCGCAACCTGGGAAAGCAAATTGCCAAGGACCTCGCGCAACTGCAGGCGGGCGGTGCCCCAAAGCACTGAGTTAGGCTTGCGACCGCAAGAGAAGACGATGAGAAAAGGCCGTTTCGTTATTGGGATCGCGTGCTGCCTCGTCGGCGTGTTGATCTTGTTACTCGGAAAAAGTGATGGGACGACGGCCGGCGCCGCGGCGTTCGGAGTTCTCGGGATTATCATGATCGCGGTCTCCCGGGGGAAAAAGGGATAGCTGGCCTGAAAGCATCGCAGAAAATACGAAGCCTAACACGCGCATGCAGCTGATGCGAGATGCGTTATGCTACATTTCACCCTGTAATCCGCAGTTCTCTATAATATGTCCAATGCTTGATTTGTAGTCAACCAGACTCCCGAACGTGCGGCCCTCCAGACACAACTCAACCGCATTTACAGATGTTACTCAAGTAGTGCCCATTTAATCAAGAAATGATACAATGAGAACATGGGTAAGATAAGACTGAGTGAGAACGAGTTTGACGGGATTGTGCAGCAAGGCAGTCGGCGCGGATACCCCGGGAGATCCGGGGATATCTGGACAATATCGTCATAACCGTGCAAAAACGTCCGTCAAAACAGATGAGAGCGGAGATGGAGATGGGTCCCGATGATACCCTCTTCGGCCTCTTTCAGGGAGTCCCGCTAATCGAGCGGTCCGTTACATCGCCGCCGCTTGTATCCCGATATGATCTATCTCTTTCAGGAACCACTTGAAGCCATGTGTGAAACGCTGGAAGAATTGGAAGAGGAGATCGAAATCACCGTCGTTCACGAGGTGGCCCATTATATAGGCATGACGGAAGAACGACTTGCCGAGCTCGGCTACGGTTAAGTTCTATACCAAGTCGCTAATTCATGCATATAATAAAGCTTTGTTGTCACCTGTGCCCTTAAGGGTACTTCGTCGTCAAGAGTCCTCACGTACTCATATGTACGCTCCGACTCTTTCCTTCTTGGCAACCTCGCTCTATTTTTGAATGCTTGACTTGGCATAAATAACTGTCTACGTTAATCGTACGACGTCAATGACTGTCGAGTAAAGCATGAGCCCCATGACAAGGACCCATCCGGCAATGGCAAGGGGATAATGGAGTTTTGAGAACTTCGGATGAACACCTTCCATGAGATAGAGGAGTATTTTACCGCCATCGAGAACGGGAAGAGGGACAAGATTCAACACGGCAAGATTGAGGCTGATGAGGCCGATAAACTGGAGGGCCTTTATGAAGCTCACACCGATAAATTGCCCTCCCTGTGCGACAACGCCGATGATGCCTGACAACTGGCTGTGTTGAGAGAAGATGCCGAGAAGGGCAGTCATAACTCCGGAAAAGATAGTATATGTCTGATAGAACGGGTTTTATAAAAAGGCTGTTCAGACTTATCCCCGTTGAAATACAATTGACGAGGGCAAAACAGAATAGGGGCAATATAACGCTTGCCAGCGGACCACCTGCGGCCATGACAATCCTTTTAAAGACAGGCAACGCGAGAAATTCTTTGTCGTCTTCAACATCGGGCATAACGTATCCGCCGAGGGGGATCATAGCGATGCGGTACTCAGTTTCTTTTTTCTTCACGGCCCAAAGCTTGGGGCCGAAACCGATAGAAAAGATTCTAATAGGCACACCGACAATACGGGCAGCGATGAAGTGACCGAATTCATGGACCAGAATGACAAAACCGATAAGCAGCAGTGCGATGATGTATTGCATATATTCTCCTAATTTTCGATACTGTGACGATCAACTTTCTTTTATTTTACCGCATTATCACCTATCTTTGCAATGAATATACATCATGGCTCAATGAATAAAATATTGCGACTCACTGAGTCGAGTGATTAGGAAGGAAGCGACCAAAAATAGTGAATCAAAACCTTCTGCAATATGTGACCTCCTTATTTGAAAAGAACTGACCCCCATGATTTTTGACATGGCTCTTTTATATATCACGGGGGTCAGAATGTTAAATAAGATATCTTAATGAAACGGAGATGCTACCCCTCTCTTCTTCTCCTCAGCCTTCCAGAAGGCAATGCGTTCTTTGATGAAGCTTATCCAGCCGTCAACCTCCGCTTCTTTGAACCCCTTGGAAACCATGTCTTTCTTGTATGCCGCAAAGATCGGTTGAACAGCCTTTATCCATTTAGCGGCTTCAGCATCTGAAAGCGTGATCATTTGTCCGCCCGCGGTTTTGAAGGCGGCTGCCCCTTCAATATCCATGTCGTTCCAAAGAGCTGCCTGTTTTTCCTTAGTCTCCAGGGCCACCTGAGTGAAAATCTTTTTAATGTCATCAGGCAAAGCGTCCCATTTCTTCTTGTTTATCACAAAATAGAACGTATAGCCTGTTCCAAGCTGCCAATCTGCCGTCACGTATTTCGTCACGTCAGCGAACTTCCAGTATTTGAGAGTGGATAAATCCACCGTTACACCCTCGATAACATTCCGTCTCATAGAATCATAAACATCGCCCATTTCAAGGGGAATCGGGACGGCGCCCAATGCCTTCACGACATCACTCATTTGCCCCGTTGCCCTGATCTTCAGGCCCTTTAAGTCCTCCAGGGTCTTGACGGGTTTGGTCGCAGTCTGAAGAATCAACGGTCCCGAAGTGTTTATGTAAAGAACCTGCACGTCGCTCCATTCCTTGGGGGTGTACTTATTGTAAAAATCCGTTGTTACCTGTGTTGCTACCCAGCCGCTCGGGAAACCGTGAGGCTGCTCAAACACCTCCATTACAGGGAAGCGTCCCCGGGTATAAGAAATATGAGATACACCCATGTCTGCTATACCAGTGCCAACGCCGTCATACATTTTTACCGGATTGAGAAGCGTACCTCCTGGATAATAGGTAATTTCCACCCGTCCATTTGTACGCTTCTTGACTTCGTCGCAGAACCAGGCAGTCAGGAGCGACATAGGGTGAGTGACGGGAAGATAGTTGGCGGCCTTCAGCTTGATCGCATCAGCGGCGCCTGCATATGAGAAAACCCCTAAAACCAGGAACATAGCTACCAGTAACAGGGACACACATTTTTTCATTTTACTCCTCCTTTAATATAGAGACTATTCAGTGTTTAACCAAACAAGCCCTGACAGTTCACCAACCAAAACCGTGTTGTTCTTTTATCACCCCTCTTTCCGGCCGTCCCCTGTGAGAGCAGGCGGGCGCCACTAAGTTCTTTCGATCAGCAGATATTGCCTAACCCCATATCGCTTATTTTCATCCTCTGATCCTTCGCATCCTTCGTATCACCTTTTCCTATTTATCAAAAAAGAGTGAGGGCAGCCAAAGGGCCAATTGTGGAAAGATAAGCAGGAGGCCCCACATGACGACGAGGGAGATCAAAAATGGGGTAACACCTTTGTATATTGTACCCATAGGCACCTTGGTTATATTCTTGACCACGAATACGCAGATGGCCACAGGAGGGATGACAACACCGATCATAAGGACGACGCCGAGAAGAATCCCGAACCAGATGGGGTTAAAACCGAGTTTGATGATCGCCGGGTAAAAGATAGGGGTAGCAAGAATCATGAAGGTCAGATCATCGATAAACGAGCCCCCTAACAGATAAATTACGAGGATAAGAAACAGAATTAGATGGCGGCTAATTGGCAGTGCTGTAACTATCTCTGCGATGTTTTGCGGAATGTTGGTAATGGTAATAAAATGACCCAGGATCACCGAGCCTGCCACCAGCATGAGGACCATTATGGCGGTACGGAGAGCTTCTTTTACCGAAGTGATGTATTTCCTCCAGGTCATGTCTTTTTTCACGAGCGCGAGAAGGAGAACGGCAAAAGTACCGACGCCGCCGGCTTCGGTAGGGGTGAAAAAGCCTTCCATAATCCCGCCTACTACCAGCATAAACACAAGGAGGACCCAGACCACTTCCGGGAGAGAACGAACTCTCTCTCCCCAGGTAGACCGCTCTGATCTGGGCGCAACTGCAGGATTAATCCTTGCCCAGGCATATATGATGCCAAGGAAGAAAAGGGCGATCATAAGTCCGGGGATGATGCCGGCAATAAAGAGCCGCCCGATAGACTGTTCCGTTATAACGCCGAATATGATCAGGGTAACGCTCGGAGGTATGATGACACCCAGAGTTCCCACTGTGGCAACAATGCCCGTAGAAAGCCTTCTGTCGTAGCCGTACCGGTCCATCTCGGGGATGGCGACGCCGGCAAAGGTAGCCGACGTAGCTGCCGAGGAACCGCAAATAGCCTTGAACCCTGTTGCTCCCAGAACTGTGGCCATAGCCAGTCCGCCGGGAATATGACCGACAAATTTATGGGCAGCTCCGTAAAGTCTTACCGCTATACCGGCATTGAACCCGATTTGACCCATGAGGATAAAAAGCGGGAAAACGGTGAACCCGTAGCTTGTTATTACTTCATAGATATCCCTTGCGAGGAGATTGAGAGCGCTATCAAAACCGTTAAGATAGCCGAAACCGACAAAGCCGATCAATGCCATGGCAAAACCGAGCTCTATACCGGTAGCAAAGAGCAGAAGGAGCACTATAAGGCCTATAATACCTACCATCATCTCATTCATGTTTGCCCCTCCAGATAGTAACGATGTCAGAAATAAATACGAAGCACTCAAGGAAGCAACAGACCGAGACAGCGTAAGGAAGAGGGTAGAAGGGTATCTTGATTGTAGGTGAAACCTCACCTGATGCGTGGAACCTTGCTCCTATCTTAATCATGTAATAGGCGATGCAGGCGAAAAGCAAAATACAGAGGATGCGCGTAAAGGTGTTCAGCAGATTCCTGTTTCTCAAGGAGAGTTTCTCAATAAGAAACTCCATGTAAACATGCCCTTTGTCCAGCGAAACCTGGGGAATGCCGAAGCTGATAACTATACCCATTAAAAGGGATACAATCTCGAATGTTCCCACAAAAGGAAAACTGGCTGCCCTGAGAAGAACGTCGACCACCGTCAATGACATCATTACGGTGAGAGCTACACCGGCTATAAAATTTATAACATTACAGAGAAATCTTAATACGCCGAATGCGTTGTTCATCAACCCTCCAAATCGAATATTAAGATAGTTATAAGACAAAGAGAAGATAGTAAGTTATTGTCTTGGACTGTGTCAGGTTTTACGGAGTATATCAATGAGAATGAGACACTTTGATAACACATTGAGTATATATCCTCCGCACCCTTCAATGACGGTTTGTTGATCTATACTTCTTGAGGAGCAGCCACCCCGATATCTCTAACACCTTTTTTGAATACTACACCCTTTACCAAAAGATAACAATCTTTTTTCGTTTCCGCATCAACACGCTGATGTGAGCTGTATGTGGCGTACTTAGTATGGCAAAGCAGCGCAGAGATAGATGATCTTTCAGATTGTTTTTGACGTGACCACTTAGTGAACACATAGTCCATTACATGGTCATTTTATCACCTTAGAGATTTTTGTCAAGGAAATAGTGCAAAAGAAGTTCAAGCGGGCTAGACACCTAAATTGCCTGTGGCCCCTATAAGGCAAGAGGAACTCCGTAAGAATTCCCGAACATGCCCTTATGCAAATCCCACGCATATGTCTTAAATAAAGTGCTTTGACAAAATGTTAAGAATGTTTTTACTCAAGTAGTGCGTATTCCTTTTGGAGATGATAGAATTGGACATATGGGTAAGATAAAGCTCAGCGAAAAAGAATTTGACGGGATTGTCAAAAAGGCCCTTCAACGTATACCACGGGAGATTCGTGGATATTTGAACAATATTGTTATAACGGTGCAAAAGCGTCCATCAAAGCGGATGAGAGAGGAGATTGAGCTGGCCCTTGATGAGCCTCTTCTCGGTCTCTTTGAAGGGGTCCCGTTAATAGAGCGGTCAGTTACATCACCGCCTTTATATCCTGATATAATCTATCTTTTTCAGGAACCTCTTGAAGCTATGTGTGAAACGCTGGAAGAATTGCAGGAAGAGATCGAGATAACCGTTGTTCACGAGGTGGCCCATTATGTGGGTATGACGGAGGAGAGGTTAGCGGAACTCGGCTACGGCTAAGTTCTTATAGCAATCCTAATTCATGCATATAATAAAGCTTTCTCGTCGTCGTGAATCCTCAACGTACTAATAGTAGCTTCCGGTTCCCTCCTTCTCGAAATCTTCATTCTATTTTTGACTTGGAATTGGTATTACAACAACCCGGCCTTATTCATATTACTTCGTTGCAATGGATAAATACTTTATGAAAGTCTTACGATGTCAATCGCTGTCGCATAGAGCATGAGCCCCATGACAAGCACCCACCCGGCAATGGCAAGGGGATAATGAAGCTTTGAAAATTTAGGATGAATGCCTTCCATGAGATAGAGAAATATTTTGCCGCCGTCGAGAACGGGGAGGGGGATTAAATTCAACACGGCAAGATTGAGGCTGATAAGACCGGCAAACTGGAGGGCCTTTACGAAACTCATGCCGATAAATTCACCGCCCTGGGCGACAACACCGATAATGCCCGATAACTGGCTGTGCTGAGAGAAGATGTTGAGAAGTGAGGCAGCAACGCTGGAAAATATGAGATATACTTGATAGAAGGGTTTTATAAAAAGGCTGTTTAGACTAATCCCCGTTGAATACAATTGACGAGGGCAAAACAGAATAGGGGCAATATAACGCTTGCGAGCGGACCGCCTGCTGTCATGATAATCCTTTTGTAGAGAGGCAGGGCAAGAAATTCTTTATCGTCTTCGCAATCGGGCATAACGTATCCGCCGAGGGGGATCATGGCGATCCGATATTCAGTCTTTTGTTTCGTTATGGCCCACAGTTTGGGGCCAAAGCCGATCGAAAAGATTTTAATAGGCACATCGACAACACGGGCAGCGATGAAGTGACCGAATTCATGGGCCAGAATAACAAAACCAACAAGCAGCAGTGCGATGATATATTGCATATTTCTCTCCCAAAGCCCTCGATATCTGTGAAATGACTTTCCTCTATCTTACCGCATTATTATTCTTCATTGCAATGATGAAACCGAAAGGATAAGCTTGGAGGCAAAAGAAGCAAGTCTTCTGTGTATGTGCACGGAGTATACGCTGGTTTTGCGCTTGCGCGCTTCAAGCTATGACCCAAGTGGAAAGTTCGCCCGCGCTTACTCTGGCGCGGCGACCTAAACCTGCCTTTGTCTCCAAATGGGGAAGATAGCAGGAATAACTCACTGGTGCAATATCGAACCGCTGTTTCTTTCTGAAATCCACGCTCAGGCGTTATCCCTAAATGTATAATATTTCAATCCGTTAATTCTTACACTATCATTGCAACGAGCCTATTGAGTAGCAGGTGACAGGAACAACCACGAAGTTCTATCTGTATTATACGACACCAAGCGCATTTCTCGACAGTTTTGTCCGACAATTTTCTGAAAAACAACAGAAATGTCGATAACTCTTGGTTTACCAAACAACTTACCCAATGATTTCAACTTATTTGGAACAAGAATTCCAGGCATTAATATTGCTGAAGAGTTATGCAGCCGGGCATTTATGAAAGCAGGTAACAAATTGAAAATAGCATTGGAGACAACCTTAGACTGTCTATGTGAGTGCTCCTATATTTATCAGCTATGTGTTAATAAATATTAAGGGTAGAATGTGTTAGACTTAAAAAGGAGATAAAATGAAAAAGAGTATTTTGGAATCTCTAATAATTGGCTTAATGGCCATAATATTGGTCAGCACAACAGGCTGCAAAACAAATTCTACTAAACCGGTAATTGATAATCTGCCAGATATAAAAGGTTATCCAATTGTGGGAACAAATCAAACGAAATTTTACAACAATTCTGGTGAGATGGCAGCCCCCGCAAAGGGGGAACCCTATTACGGACAGAATGCCTCTTATCCTGGAAATGTTCCCAGCTATACCAACAATGGTGACGGAACTATAACAGATAATGTCACAGGTCTGATGTGGGTCCAAGAACGCGGTGCCAAAGTAACGTGGGACGTTGCTGTAGCAGGTGCGTCCACCAATAGAACCGCCGGTTATACCGACTGGCGGATGCCTACTATTAAGGAGCTTTATTCGCTTATTCAGTTTAACGGAGTTAACGGACAAGACAACAAAGTGACAACGGGATTTACTCCATTTATTGACACCAAATACTTCGGGTTTGCCTATGGCAGCGGCATAGGAAATGAACGGATCATTGATTGCCAGGACTGGTCATCAACTGCCTATGTCAGCACCACAATGAATAACCAGGCGACTATCTTCGGCGTAAATTTCGCTGACGGCCGTATCAAGGGATATCCCAGGTATGAGCCGACAGTGGCGGAACGATTGGTCATAAATTGTATGTTCGTTACGTGAGAAACAATCCTAACTATGGCAAGAATTCCTTCAAAGATAATGGGGATGGCACTATCACCGATTTAGCCACTAAACTTATGTGGTCGAAAGAAGACAGCAAGAAAGGATTGAGCTGGCAGGATGCGTTAGCATGGGTGCAAACACAAAACGCGGCAAACTATCTTGGTCACAATGACTGGCGGCTTCCTCATACAAAAGAGCTTGAGAGCATTGTGGATTACACCCGCTCTCCGGCAACAACGAACTCTCCGTCTATTGATATCATCTATTTTAATTGCACTTCCATCACAAATGAAGCCGGTCAGCCCGACTACCCCTATTTCTGGACGAGTACTGTGTTGATCGACGGCGGCCCAAACCCATCCGGTATATACATTTCTTTCGGTCGGGCGATTGGATATGTTAGGGGATCGTGGATTGATGTTCACGGTGCAGGTTCTCAAAAGTCTGATATAATGTCCGGCAATCCTGCAATGTTCCCGAATGGTCGCGGCCCTCAAGGGGATGCAGTGCGTATCACAAATTTTGTCCGACTGGTAAGAGATATAAAAACACAAATGCCGTAGGCGTAATGAATGATTTAGAGCATCTAATAGAGTTCATCTCGGGCGGATAGTTTAGCACTTGGGAATTCGCCATAAGCCATATTCTTAATCGCAGTAATCTGTTTCATTCCGTTAATACTTAAGATTTAAAGTTTATGAAAGAAAACACGATAACATTGAGGTTACCTGTCGCAGAGCTGCTCAAGCCGTCGGCGCTGCATTATTTCTTTTCCTCAGATAAAACTGAAAATAACAGAGGTTGATGAGACAGATAAGAGACAAACAAAGGAACATCATCCGATAACCTGTCAGGGGAATGATGATCCCCATAACCATCGGTCCAAGCGCCATGCCTGAATCCCCAAGACCCCGGAATGTCCCCATGGCCGTGCCGCTCGAAGAACCAGAATAGTCAAAAGAATAGGTCATAAATGCGGGAAAGAGAAATGCGCCTTGTATTCCCCAGAGCATGCCGACAACAATAAACATCAGGAGGGTTTTTGCAAAGGAAAGGATTATTGTCCCAACAATTGATGTGATCAAGAAAGCTACGATTATCTTTCGTGTACTATATTTATCCGCAGTCCCTCCACCAAGAACCCGGACCACAATAGTCATGATAGCCGAAGTGGAAAAGAATAAACCCGGATTACTGATTCCCTGTTTAATAGCATAAAGAGGGAGAAATGCCATGATAGATCCCCAGACAGCACTATGTAAGAATGATAGAATAGCAGGAGGGATTACTTTTGGATCAAAAAAGCGTTTATCTGATGTCTGTTGATTGTCAGGTCGAGGGGTTTCCCTTCCTTTGATCTTTAAGCTGCAGAAGAAAGAACACAGACAGAGGCCTGCACAGGTTGAAAAAAGGACTGTAGTATTAGCATGGTTGATAATGAACATTCCCAACACGGGGCCCAGCGCAAAGGAAAGAGTGGGAGCCATGAGGAAGTAGCCGATACCCTGACCTCGATTGGCCATGGGAAGGTTATTGACTATGAGCGTCAGGAGGGCTGTATCCATACAAGAAAAAGAGATTCCCTGAAAGATTCTCACGAAAAGAAAAGGCCAGAAAGGACGAAGCATGATGGAAGCGAGGAAGGTAATGCCGAATATGATGGTGCTGGTTATCACAACACCTTTTTCTGAATACTTTGAGACAACACTCCCCACCAAGAACCTGAAGATCAAGGATGTGGCACCAAAGATTCCGATAAGTATGCCGATCTCTCTTTCGTCAGAACCTAAAGAGGAAAAATAGACCGGGAGAGTGGGGACAAGCATGGTATTTGCGATCGCGAACATAAGTAACGTAAAAAACCCGATAATGAAATCACGGGTTAATATGTTCTTTATGGTATGTTCGGAAACATCCCCTACACTGTTCATGGCGCTTTAGTTTCCCATGCGGGCGAAGGAACTGTCAATGTATTTGACTGCCGTGCAGGAATTAAGGCCACCCTGCATCCTAGTATGGGAACGGGGTCAGCCACTGACACGAGACGGCTGAAAATGCACCACCAGGTTTAAATCAATTGAACACTCCGCTAAAATCTTAGTTCTTCAGGTTCTTAACCGAAGCTATTTTCGATGGATAACGCGAAGGCGAAGGGCTGCCAAACAGAGGAGTAGCAGCGCTACGTTGGGTGTTGTGCGGACCTGAAGCCGACAAAGTTTGCCGCGAAAAGAGCCATGCGCCCCTTGAACCAATAAAGGTCAAAGCTTATACAAACGGATGGCGTCAAAAATACCCTTTATAATAAATTGGACAGCTATCGAGAGCAACATGAGGCCCATTATTCTCCTCGCTACTCTGGTGCCTGTTTTTCCAAGGAACTTCAGTATAGGCTTTGATCTTGAAAGTATGATGTATGAGATCGCAAAAACGAGGACGATAGTACCCAGCAGGATTACCCTGTTTTGAATGTTCCCTGCCGTATCGAAGAGCATTATCCCCGTGGTGAGCGCACCCGGACCTGTTAAAAGAGGGATGGCAAGGGGGATAACCGTTATCTCGTCCATTGCCGTGCTGTTTTGCTCTTCGTCCGTAGAGGACTGGGTCCTTGTCCTGAGTCCCAGCAGCATCTCGATGGAAATAATCATCAACAAAATACCACCGGCGATGGTGAAGGAAAACATCTCGATACCCAGCAGACGAAAAAACAGATTGCCCGTCACGGTCACTACGAGCAATGTGAGGGCTGCTATAATTGCAGCTTTTTTCATCATGGCCGTCTTCTCAGCTTCACCAAATCTCTCCAGGAGTGTGACAAAGAGAGGAACATTTCCTATCGCGTTGACGATGACAAAGAGGGATATAAAGGATTGCAGGAAAAAGGTGATGCTGTTGGACTTCAACAGGGCATTAATGTGATCCATGCGGTAATTATATACACGTTTTTGGGGAATGGGAATACCTCAATGCTATCGGCCTTGACACATAGCGATCCGGGTACATATGGTATACTGTGAGACAGGAAGCGTTTCAGAGGGGAATATCGTATATTTAATATACAATTTATAATCTCTTAAGCAATGAACTGCTCCGCATTATTGACCCGCGGGCAATAAAAACTGATTGCGAGGTATACCTATGACTGGAAACGAGAAACAGCACCGCGCCATACTTCAGAATATCGCCCACAGAGTAATGCTTGAGAGAGGGCTGCTCCCGGATTTCTCCGCTGAAGCGCTCGCTGAACTTGCCGCAATTACAGCACCCGCGGTAACTGATGATGGCTCCATTCGCGATCTCAAGAACCTTCTCTGGGCCTCCATCGACAACGATGATTCCCTTGACCTGGACCAGCTTACCGTCGCCGAGATGTTACCGGGAGACAAGGTAAAAATAAGGGTTGCCGTGGCTGACGTTGACGCGTTTGTCAGAAAGACTCAGCCATTGACGATCACGCTCATCACAATACGACTTCGATATATACCGCTGCTACAATATTTCCCATGCTTCCCGAAAAGCTTTCTACAAACCTTACTTCTCTCAACTTCAACGAAGATCGCCTGGCAATTGTCATTGAGATGATCGTTAGCGCTGATGGCTCTGTGGCGGACTCCGATATCTACAGGGCACAGGTGCGCAATCACGCTAAACTCGCGTACAACAGTGTCGCGGCATGGCTTGAAGGGGGAGTTATGCCTGAAGCCCTTGCGGCCGTGAACGGACTTAACGAGAACCTTCGTATACAGGACAGGGCAGCACAAAGCATGAAGGCTTTCCGGCATGCTCAGGGGGCCCTTGACTTTGAAACCACTGAGGCAAGACCCGTCTTTGATGGTGATGAAATCCGTGAACTCAATGTAGAAAAAAGGAACCGCGCAAAAGACCTCATTGAGGATTTCATGGTTGCGGCCAACGGTGTAACTGCCCGCTATCTTTCATCACGAAAAGCCCCATCCCTGCGCCGTGTAGTCAGGACGCCCAAACGATGGGAACGGATTATCGAGCTTGCCGGGGAACAGGGGTTCACGCTTTCTGATACGCCTGACCCCGCGGGGTTGGAGAAATTCCTCACGCAGGCGAGAGTGGCTGACCCGCTTCGATTCCCCGATCTCTCACTTTCGATTATCAAACTTCTGGGGCCTGGAGAATATGTTGCAGAAATCCCCGGTGATACCCATGCCCCGGGTCATTTTGGTCTCGCCGTCAGAGACTATGCCCACTCCACAGCACCGAACCGCCGTTATCCTGACCTCATTACCCAGAGGATGCTCAAATCCGCAATGAATCAGCAACCCCCGCCTTATGCTGTGGGCGATCTTGAAACACTGGCGAAACACTGTACTGAGGCAGAGGATAACGCAAAGAAGGTCGAAAGACAGGTTGAAAAATCTGCTGCAGCACTGTTGCTGGAGTCAAAAATCGGAGATCGTTTCGACGCCATCGTCACCGGCGCATCCCCGAAAGGGACCTGGGTCCGTCTTCTTGATTTTCCTGTCGAGGGGAGGTTGATGCAAGGCTTTAAGGGCGTTGACGTGGGCCACAGGATTCGTGTACAACTGATTCATACGGATGTAGACCGCGGGTTCATCGACTTCAAAAAGGCCCATCGATAACAGCAGATTGGCACATAATGGTCTTAAGGGAGGCTACGAACTATGAGTATAGCAGGCTGGTTGGATGAAAAAGAAGCATTAGGTTTTGATGTATCTCAAATCGTATTGCCCGGCGATCTGGCTTATGACGAAGCCCCCGAGGAAACAATTTTTTTCGAGGAGGTTCACCCCTGCGGAATCCTCTGTACGGAAAATCATCCCTTTTCTACCGTGGAACGCTTTGGACACTGGTATTATAGCAGAGGCCAAGACAAGAAGGCCGGCATTCATTCGTCAGGAATGGAATGGAGCCTGTTTACGAAGGATAGAGATCTCGCTGTCAGAACAGCTAAATCACACATAGAATAAGCCGTAACATGCTCTTCTTTCTCTCGCAAATCGGGCGGGCATCGCGTGTTTATCGGTCGCCCGTAGTTATTTTGCACAGGTCTACATCGCCCGCTGTGTTGCTCTCATGGTTTTATTATCATTTTGCAGGCCAAGGTCTGCAAGGCTTCCCTGGAAATGTGTCTTGAACCTCTTGACTATCCGGGTCTCTACCTGTCTTACCCGCTCCCGCGAAATCCGGCAACTGTCTCCTATCTCCTGAAGCGACATCGGCTCCTCTGCCACAACACGATGATCGAATATATAACGGTCTCTGTCATCCAAGGTGGCCTTGAACTCTTTCATCATTTTTGATAATACTGCGGATTTATGCCGCTCTGAAACTATCTCTTCCACATCCTGGTCAGAGGCTATTCTATCCATGAGCGTTTCATCGCTTCCATCATAGACGGGAACATCCAGGGCGATGTCGTTATAGGAAAGCCTCTTCTCCATATCCTCCACTTCCCGTTCCTTTAAGCCAAAGTTGGTCGCGAGGAGTTTTGGTGTGGGATAAATCCCAAGGGCTTCAAGCCTCTGTTTTTCGCCATTCAATCGGTAAAAGAGTTTTCTTTGGCCCTGTGTGGTGCCGACCTTCACAAGACTCCAGGAATCCATGATGTGCTTCAGGATATATGCCCGTATCCAGAAAGAAGCATAGGTAGAGAATTTTGTCCCTTTATACGGATTATACTTCTTTACCGCGTGAAGGAGACCAACGTTGCCTTCCTGAATGAGATCGAGTATATTGAGATAGGTATTATAATATTCCGAGGCGATTTTTACCACGATCCTGAGATTTGACACGGTTAGTTTCTGGGCTGCGGTCATATCTTGATGATCGAAGACAAGCCGGGAAACCTCACTTTCTTCTTCCTTCGTTAGTACCGGGTACCTCCGTATCTCTGCGAGATATTTCCTGAATGGGTCAAAATGAAGAGGTAAATCTGTATCGTCCGATGTTTCTGAATCGTTGCCATTATACGTATCAGTTTGTTCAAACACGGTTATTGCCCTCCTGTGATGTTTGTAATGGGTTTGCAACCGCATTGTCCGAGTTTCATAACCTGGCAACCGTGTTTTCCTTCGA
>CAWAOG010000022.1:0-145936 GCA_963783625.1 uncultured delta proteobacterium
CGTAATCCTGATCAAGGCAGCTTCAAGGCCGCTGTCACTTACAATCACATTCGTTCCGTTACCGAGAAATCTGTATCCCACACTCTGTCATTCACGAACTGAAGGTGGCAACAAGGTCGGCTTCATCTGCCGGATACGCGAGGTATGCGGCCTGTCCGCCGACTTTCATAGATGTATATCGTTTCATCGGTACGTCTTTCAATATAGTCCCTTTTATGCCTTTCCACTCCATACGGATTTTAATCTCTCGTCTATTTTGTAGATATCACCAGCGCCAAGGGTGACTACAACATCACCTCTTCCCGCTATCTCCAGGACCTTCTCTGCTGCCTCCTCTTTCGTGGGGGCAAATAATACCTGTTTGTGGCCGCCCGCGCGTATATTCTCCGCGAGCACTGTTCCCGTTACCCCTTCTATCCTTCTTCCGAAGCAGCGTAAATCTCGGTGACAATAAGAACATCCGCTTCGTTAAAGGAAGAGACGAATTCATCCATGAGGGCCTTTGTCCTCGTGTATCTGTGGGGTTGAAAGGCAACGACGATCCGTCCCTTTGTTATCTTCCGCACGGCTGCAAGGGTCGCTTTAATCTCTGTGGGGTGATGGCCGTAGTCGTCAAGGAGTTTTATGTCTCCGTTCCATTTAACCTCAAGTCTCCGGTGAACACCGGAGAAGTTCTGCAGCGCTTCCTTAATCGTCGCGAAAGGTATATCGAGTTCAATGCAGACACCGCAGGCGGCAAGAGCATTAACAACATTATGGCCTCCGGGCATATTCAGGGTAATCTCTCCCAGTTCATATCCTTTGTAAATAACCTTGAATTTTGTGGTAAATCCTTCATAGATGATATTCTCAGCCCTGAGATCGGCCTGTTTCGAGAGGCCGTAGGTCATATATCGTCTTTTCAGGAGAGGAATGAGGCTCTGGAGATTCGCGTTATCAATGCAGATGATATCAAGCCCGTAGAAGGGGACTTTATTGAGGAACGCCGTAAAGGCTGCCTTGATTTCATTGAGGTCCTTATAGAAATCAAGATGCTCAAGATCAATATTTGTGACCACCGCGATGGTGGGGAAAAGAAGCAGAAAGGTGCCATCGCTTTCATCTGCTTCTGCTACAAGGAATTTGCTGTCTCCCAGTTTCGCGTTACTGCCGAGACTATTCAGCTTGCCCCCGATAACACAGGTGGGATCAATACCGGCATGGCCGAGAATGGAAGAAACAAGCGATGTTGTTGTTGTCTTTCCGTGGGCGCCGGCTACAGCGATGGAATATTTCATGCGCATCAGTTCGGCCAGCATCTCTGCTCTCTGGATAACAGGGATGAAGAGTTCTTTTGCTTTTTTCACTTCCGGGTTGTCTATCCTGATCGCTGATGAGATGACCACCACGTCGGAATCGACGATGTTTTCCTCTTTGTGACCGTAGAATATCCGGGCGCCGAGTTTTTCGAGCCGTTCGGTAATGTCCGTTTTTCTCACATCAGAGCCGGTAATTTTAAACCCGAGGTTGAGAAGGACCTCCGCGATGCCGCTCATGCCGATACCGCCGATGCCGACAAAGTGGACCCTCTCTATTTTATGCAAGACCATGCCTGATTCCTCCGATAATATGCTCTGCCGCATCGGCAACATATATTTTCCCGATATTTTCTCCCATCTCTTTCAGAATCTCAGGCTCATTCATCAGATGCTTGATAGCATGAAAGAGCCTTTCCCCTGTTGCTTCCTCGTTGGCTATTACGTATGCCCCGCCGATGCTTTCCACTTCGGAGGCATTTTTCCATTGGTGATTTCCGGCAGAATAAGGATAAGGAATAAGAATGGCCGCTTTTTTGAAATAGGCCAGTTCAAAAATTGTTGTGGCCCCTGCCCTTGATATGACAACATCTGATGGCTGTAGTATTTTTCCATCTCGTTCGTAAAGGGAAAGACTTCATGGGATATTGAGGTCTTTTTGTAGACGGCGCTCACGCGGTCAAAGTCCTCCTGTCCTGTCTGATGATACATGACGGTATTCTTGTAGCTTTCAAGATAGGGTAAAAGGTCAATCACAGCATCATTAATGCTCCTTGCTCCACGGCTTCCGCCAAAGACGAAAATACCGAAGGTCTCTTCCGGTTTTTTTGTATCATCTTTCGCGAGCTCTTTTCGAAGGGGGTTGCCGGTATGGACTATCTTTTTCGTTGTAAGATATTTTTTTGTCTCTTCAAAACTGATAAATGTCCGTTTTGTGCATTTTGAAAGAAATTTATTTGCAAGTCCGGGTTGGACGTTCTGCTCATGAAGAAAGGCAGGTATTCCGAGGAGAATACCGGCAATGATGACAGGAACGGAGGTAAAACCACCCATGCCGAGAATGGCGTCAGGTTTTTCTGTTCTTAAAATATGTATGGACATCAAAATACCTTTTACGAGACGGATAAGCGTCAAAACTTTATAAAGGGGTGATCTTCCCAGAAACTGGTGTGCTTCCACATAGAGGAGTCTGAAACCGGCGCGAGGAATAATCTTTCCTTCAAGGCCTTCTCGTGGTCCCGATAAAGACTACATCATTTTTAGCATCCAGGGCCGTAAGGGCCTCCGCGACAGCAATACCGGGAAAGATATGGCCACCGGTTCCGCCCGCGGAGATGGCTAATTTCATGCGCGCTCTCCTTCTGTTTTCAGCATAACACCTATCAGGGGGCTGACAAGAGCAAGGAATATCGCCGGCTGATAGAAAAGCCCCGTTGATAGTTTAACGCCAAGCACCATGAGTATATCCATGGCAATATATAAAAAACCAAAGAATGGTAACATTTTCGCAAAGGTATTTTTCTTCATGAACATGACAAAACTCGTCACGAGAAAGACAAAAGAAGAGGAAAGGAGTATATATTTTTCGATGCTTCCGAGACCCGCAGGCCGCTTCCCAGAATATTGCCGCTTTGCCGCCAGATAATGATTCCGGCAACAAGGGTATATCCCGCGATAAAAGGGACCATGGAGATCCTGTCGAGGATAAAGAGAACAAGCATGAGGGCCAGCGCGAAAGAGACAATGAGAAGGAGCTTGCCCTGTTATAAAGAGATTGAAGGAAGAAGAGATAAAGAGTATTGAAAGGGCGGTAATTTCTTTAAAGAATTCTTTTTGCTTATCTTCCATGTTGATAAGGTAGAAGATAACGCTGTAGAAAGAGAGAAACACAATGGCAACCCGCGCAGGATAAACGAGAGGGACTTTAGGATAGACAAAGAAGAGGGCTGTTACAAGAAAAGAGAGGACGATAAAGGGATATTTCATGGCCTCGATATAACGGGCGGGAGTCCGGTAGATCGCGTAGATTGTTCCAACGCCTCCAAGCATAAGCAGAACCTTCATGAGATTCAATTCTCTTATGAAACCATAGAGTAAAAGCATTGCCGTTATGGCAATGAAGGCTTTTTTCATAGCGACTCCACGATCCTCCTGAAGGTATTTCCTCTGTCCTTATATCTTTGAACATATCGAAGCTGCTGCACATGGGAGAGAGCAATACCATATCGCCGGCCCGGGCAACTTCCGGGCTTTACTGACCGCGTCCTCCATACTCTTTTCAGTATATGTTTTTATGCGGCCCCCCAGTTCGTGAACGATTTTTTCCTGTGCTTCGCCAATGACAATGAGGGCCCGTATCTTATCGGCAACCTCTGTGATTGCATGGTAGCTGCCGCCCTTATCTTTACCGCCGGCAATAAGGACGATGTTTCCGTCAATACTTTCAAGGGCCCTTTTTGCGGCATCCACGTTCGTTGCTTTTGAATCATTATAGAAGGTAATCCCGTTAATGGTTCGTATATGTTCAACTCTATGAGGGAGCCCCTTGAATGTTTTGAGCACATCTTCGGTAATCGCCTGTTCGATACCATATATATGCGCCGTTAATAGTGCCGTAAGAATATTTTCCGTGTTATGTATGCCGATGAGAGGAGAGAGCTCCCTCTTATAGATAAATTCATGTCCCCCAAATCTCACATAGAGATTTCCATTTCTCGCAAAAGCGCCTTCACTTAATTCCTGGTGCGTTGAAAAAGGGAGTACCTTCGGTTTTCCTTTTATAACCGGCAGGATATTTGTATTGATGAGTGCATAGTCGCCCTCTGTCTGGTTCTCAAAGATCCTGTATTTTGCTTCTTTATATTCATTGAAGTTGCGATACCTGTCGAGATGGTCTTCGGTGATGTTGAGAAGGATGGCCGTATTGGGTCGGAAGGTCTCGATGGTTTCAAGTTGAAAACTGCTTATTTCAAGGACAACGTGAGGTGTTTTGCGGTCTTCAGTTACATAACGGATAAGCGGCGTACCGATATTACCGCCCACAAAGACATCGCCGAAAGCTTTTTTAAATATTTCACCGATGAGGGTTGTTGTGGTCGTTTTTCCATTTGTCCCCGTGATAGCTATGATCGGTTCCTTGATGAAGCCGGATGCAAGCTCTATCTCCCCGATGATCCTGATTCCTTTCCTCCTCGCTTCTTTGAGTACCGGCAGTTCAGTGTCCACGCCGGGAGAAAGAACGATCATGGGATAGGCCAGAAAATCTTCTTTCCGATGAGGACCGAAATGGCCCGCGAAGGGAATCCCGCCAAGCTCCGCAAGCCTTGATGTAAGTTCGCTTTCCGGTTTTTCATCGGCAAGGGCAATCTGTTTCCCTATGCCATGCAGAAATTTCGCGGCGGCAATGCCTGTTGCCCCAAGCCCGACGATAAGTATCCTGTCCGGTAAATTCATATCACTCCACATATGACTGCCAATGCCGAATTGCCAACGCTCAACAAATGGTTTATTGCCTTTACTAAATACTGTTCACTATTCACTAAATACTGCATCTATTACCTCAACTTCAATGTGCTCAGCGCTATAAGCGCCAGTATGATCGATATGATCCAGAACCTCACGACGATTTTCCCTTCGTTCCACCCTTTCAGTTCGTAATGGTGATGAATGGGCGCCATTTTGAAAACCCGTTTTCCCCGAAGTTTGAATGAATAGACCTGAATGATCACGGAAAGTGCCTCCATCACAAAAATACCACCCGCGATAACCAGAAGAAATTCCTGTTTGATAATGACGGCAATCGTTGCAAGGCCCGCGCCTAACGAAAGTGAACCCGTATCGCCCATAAAGAGTTCAGCTGGATGCGCGTTATACCAGAGAAAGCCGATACCGGCCCCGAGCATGGCTCCGCAGAGGATCGGCAGTTCACCGGAACCTCTTACATAGAATATCTGCAGGTACTGGGCAAATTTTATATTACCGACAAGATAGGTAAAGAGCAAAAACGTCGCAGTAACTGTTAAAACAGGGCCTATGGCAAGGCCGTCAAGGCCGTCGGTGAGGTTCACACTGTTCGAACTGCCCACAATGATAAACACACAGAGCAGAACATAAAACCAGCCCAGGTGAGGGGTTACGTTTTTGAAAAAGGGGACCGTAAGTTGCGTATTGAAATCACCATGAAAATATATGAGTCCGCTTATAACGAGCGCAAAGAAGGTTTGGAGAAGAATTTTCATCTTTCCCGATATGCCTTTGTTGCCATTCCCGTTGCCGCCATTGGCTTTAAGCTTTTGAATATCATCGGCAAAACCGATTCCTCCGAATGAGAGCAGCGCGAAGACAACAACCCAGATATAATAATTCGTTAAATCTGCCCAGAGAAGCGTGGGTATAATAGTAGAAATAAGGATTACAAAACCGCCCATGGTGGGGGTCTCTTTTTTCGCTTCGTGTCTTTCCGGCGTGTCCTCACGTTTACCGCTTTTTATCTTCCATTCACGGAATTTACGGATGATGAAAGGTGTAAGAATAAAACTGATGATGAGCGCCGAAAGGATGGAAAGGACCGTGCGGAAAGTAATGTATCTGAATACATTGAAGAACGAAAGTTTGAAATGGAGGGAATAGAGAATATAATAGAGCATCTTACGTCAGTGCCTCCACGATTTCTTCCATCTTTGATGCGCGGGAACCTTTCACAAGCACTGTATCGCCTTTTTCCACCTGTCCGGTAATGTAGTCGATGAGCGACCCTTTGTCCTGAAAGAGTTTTGCCCTTTCCTCTCCCAGTTCGCTATAGGTTTCCCTCATTTCCTGTCCGATGAGTGCAATAACCGCCACACTGCTTGATTTGAGAAACCTGCCAAGTTCACGATGGTAATCTGTGCTCTTCTCGCCGAGTTCCCTCATGTCACCGAGGATAACGATCCTTTTGCCTTCCGAGGGAAGGTCAAGGAGGGTCTTGATTGCCCATTCCATTGATGACGGGTTCGCGTTGTAGGTATCGTCAATGACAGCAAAGCCTTTTTTTGTTACGGTGGGCCTGAACCGTTTATCAAATGACGTGAACGTCTCAATTGCTTTTCCTATGTGCTCCTTGTCTATGCCTAAGCTGTAAGCAAGTGAGGAGGCGGCAAGTATGTTGTAGAGGTTGTGTCTTCCAAGAAGAGAGGTCCGTGTGACGAGAAGATCATCGGGAAAGGAGATGGTGATATGTGCTCCTTCCCATCCAAGGTTTTTGTCGACGTTCAGATGAAATGATGCATCGCTCATTATGCTGTAGGTAAGGGGTACGCGATTTTTTACATCTTTATAACGTGGCATGATATAGGGATCGTCGGCGTTGACAAAAATTTTGCCGCCTTCTTGTGTGAGATAGAAGAGATCCAGCTTTTCTTCGAGGATCCCTTCCAGGGTTTTAAGTCCCTCAAGATGCGAGGGGTTGATATTGGTAATGAGCGATGCATCGGGGTTTGTGGTCTCGGTCAGTTTTTTTATTTCACCTCTTGCGTTTGTACCAAGTTCAAAAACGCAAAAATCAGGCTTACCTTCAATAGCGAGAATGCTTTTCGACACACCAATGAGGTTATTATAATTTTTTTCATTATAATGCACCGATGATTGCCCTTTCATCATGTGCACCAGTATCTCTTTTGTTGTTGTCTTGCCGTTACTGCCCGTGATGGCAATACAGGTTGTACTGAGTTTGCGGCGCTTGTAACGGGCAAGGTCCAGGAGTGCCTGGGTTGTATCGTCAACGACGATAACCGTGCCCGGTAATTGACCGCATATATCCTGTCGTTTCCTCTCGCACAGCGTGCCGGCATGTGATCTCTCGTATGCCTCCCTGATAAACAGATGGCCATCGAAATTTGTTCCTGTAATAGGTATAAAGAGCTCCTGTTCTCTGTATGGTCCTTGAGTCCGTCGATATATCAATAAACAGGTCACTCTCAGCCTTATGGATTGTCCCCTTCACCGCTTCAACGATCTCATCAAGACGCCACACTGAGGGCCTCCTCGATTACTTCTCTGTCACTGAAATGGTATCTGTTGTTTCCTATTATCTGGTAATCTTCGTGTCCTTTCCCGGCGACGAGAAGCACATCGTTTTCTCCGGCAAGCCTCACTGCTTCGAAGATGGCATCCTTCCTGTTTTCTATGACCTTATGCGCTTTGCCGTTAATACCTTTCTTTATGTCCTCGATGATGCCCAGAGGGTCCTCGCTCCTCGGGTTGTCCGATGTGATAATGGCGAGATCGGCATGGTGTGTCGCGATGCCGCCCATAACAGGTCTTTTTGTAATATCCCTGTCGCCGCCACAACCAAATACAACGATTAAACGTCCCTTCTTCAGGTGATTGAGGAGGGCAAGCACATTGTTTAATGCGTCCGGTGTGTGCGCGTAATCGATAAAAATGGGGATATTGCGGGCATTTTTTACCCGCTCAAGCCTTCCCGGGACGCCTTGCAGTTTTTCAATACCTTCTTTAATCTTTTCATGAGGTATATTGGTTGTAATTCCGTAAAGCATGGAAGCAAGTATATTGGAGGCATTGAACATGCCAAGAAGCGGTGACGCGATAGAGATTTTTTTACCCATAAGCGAGATATTGAGCTTAAGGCCATCTATGTCTTCATTGTATTGGATGAGATGGGCGTCAGCATAACCTTTGGCGCTGTATGAGAGCGTTTCCACGGGCGCTTCAAGGATGAACTCCCGGACAACGGGATCGTCGATATTCAAAATGGCGTATTTTTTTTCTTTTGAACTTCTTCTGAGATAATCCTCAAAGAGCAGTTTCTTCGCCGCCTTGTAGTGTTCAAAATCGCCATGATAATCGAGATGGTCATGGGTGAGATTCGTGAAGATACCCACATCGAACTCGACACCCTCGACGCGTCTCTGATCGAGGGCGTGAGAAGATACTTCCATGGCCACATATTTTACCTTTGCCGCGTGCATGTCTTTCATGAGATTATGTATCTCAATCGCGCCGGGCGTTGTATTTTCAGCTGTCAAAACATGCCCGTTGTATCTGTAAGAAATAGTGCCTATGACACCTGCCTGTTTTCCGGCATTGCGGAGCATTGACTCAATGAGATATGTTATGGTTGTTTTTCCATTTGTGCCGGTAATACCGGCAATGTGCATATGCTTAGAAGGAAATCCATTGAAATGAGAGGCAACAGGGCCTACTGTTCTTAACACATCCTCGACAATGACTGTACAGGGAAAAGGCTTCCCCGTTTTGCTGTCCGTTACAAAAACGCTTGCGCCGCGCTTTAATGCGTCATCTATGTAAAGACTGCTTTTACTTGTCGCGAAGAACATATAACCTTCCTGTACCATCCGTGAATCTTTTGCTATCCCTGTAATATTCATAGCGGCATTCCCTTTTACGCTCACCGGGGAAATGTCATGCATGAGATCGGAGAGTTTCACTATTTGTAAGACCTCCCATAAATGGCGCACTGCGCTTCGCCCTTTACCTTTTCAAAGGCCTTCGGGTTTTGGTCTGTAACAATACCGCTTCCGTGTATCTTTACTCGTGAAGTTTTTAAGGAAAGCTTTTCAAGGGCTGCCTTCATGGGAAGATTGGCAAGGTTTGGCATAATCCACTCCACGTCAGCAGTCGGATTCTGAACTTTCGCGCGCTCATGATTTTCAGCCACTTCAAAGCCTTTCGCGTTTTTTGTTATCTCCACATTGTTGTATACAAATGGGAACAAACCGTTATATTCGTCTGCAACGTATTTGTCGAAAAGGGCAATGAGCGTTTTCTTTTCTACGGTGTATCCTTTGCCGAGTATAATATCCTTGAGTTCAAGATCGTCCTGTATTGAGATGCCCTCCTTTTTCAGAAGATGGAGGAGTTGTTTTTTTCCGATAAACTCGGCAATGCTTACAAGCCCCTCTTCGTCTTTATCCTTAAGGATCTCGAAAGGTTTTTTAAAATCAGCCTTCGCGTTGTTTGCTTTTTTAATCAAAATAAGGCCTTCTTTTTCTATGAGCCCATCCTGTATCGCCGATAAGACAATAGGGATGGCCACAAAAAGCGCCGGTTCAATAGCGGGGTCTGTTGTCGAAGGCGCAATACGGCCCGTAATAGTGACCCGTTCCGGGAGAGTACCGCTAAAACCGGCAGGTGTTGCGGCAGTATGTGAGTTCAGTGTCCTTTTCATTGAAAATTTTTCCGTTACATTAAATGCCGTTGACAGATACATAAGCCCTATGCACAGTAGTATAAAAAAGGCTTTTCGATTAGCCCTTTTATTCATCGCAGTACTAACACCTCTTCCTCTTTCGGTTTCTTGAGGCCGAGCCTTTCCTTCGCTTTCAACTCAAGGAGCCTCGCCTGGGTTATGCCCGCGAGCTCTGTTTTGAGTTTATTATTTGTCTCCATTACTTCTCTCTCTTTTTTCAATGTTTCGATGAGCGCTTCTCTCGTCCGGTTGTGGACGCCCATCATGAAAAAGCTCATAAAGGCAAAGAAAATGAGAATGCAGATAATAAAGAAGGTGACATGTGACTGGGAGCGCCCGTATGTTATCTCTCTTCGTGCCGAAGCGTATATCCTTGCCATAATAACCCCTTTACTGTTTTTCTGCTATCCGCAGTTTCGCGCTCCTTGACCGCGGATTTGCGAGCGCTTCTTTTCTTTCAGGGCGGATCGGTTTCTTCGTGAGTATTTTAAGGACCGGGGAATTTCGAAAAGTTTCCTTCATCATCCTGTCTTCAAGTGAATGGAACGAGATGACTCCGATCCTTCCTTTTGGGTTGAGCATCTCAACGGCGCTTTCTACGCCGGTCTTCAGGTTTTCAAGCTCATGGTTAGTTTCGATCCGTATCGCCTGGAATGTTTTTGTCGCCGGATGTATCCTGCCTCTACGCCATTTTACTTTCGCGACAAGATCGCCCAGTTCTTTCGCGGTGTCGATTGGTTTCTTTTGTCTTGCTTCCACAATGGCCCGCGCGATTCTTCGCGACTTCTCTTCTTCTCCATACTGAAAAATTATATTTGCCAGGTCATCCTGCCGGTATCTGTTCACGACATCGTGGGCTGTAAATGTTTCTCTCATGTCCATCCTCATATCGAGAGCTTCTTCATCGTTAAAACTGAAACCCCTCTTCCCCATTATCTGATAAGTGGATGTGCCGAGGTCAAACAGAATACCATCAATTGACGATACTCCTATCCCCTGCAAAATTTCTTTCAATGTTTTAAAATTACCCCTTACCAGTGTTACCCTATCTTGAAATTCTCTGAGCGCCTCCTTCGCGATAGTGAGCGCCACTTCATCCGCATCGATCCCTATAATGCGTAAATGCTCATAACGCTCAAGTATGCGGTGTGTATGACCGCCGCCGCCAAGTGTCGCATCCACAAACAAACCATCTTCAACATTAACCAGATTGTGGAGTACTTCTTCGAGAAGAACGGGTATGTGTTGAACACCGTTCAAAGGCCGAGTTCCGACACAATGTCTGCTACCTGATCAGGGTCGGCAGTGGCCTGTTTTACCAGTTCTTCCCATTTTTCCTTCGCCCAGATCTCTATTTTTTTGCTTACCCCAACAATAACGACATTCTTTTTGATATTCGCATCAGTCTTAAGCGCCTGCGGCAAGAGGATCCTTCCGAGCTTGTCCAAAGGACATTCGGTAGCTCCTGAGTAATAATACCGCAGGAACGCCCGTGCCTCTTTTCTCATTGCGCCCCTGCTCGATATTTTTTCCTGTATATTGAGCCATTCCTGGTATGGATAGGCAACAATGCAACCGTCAAGATTCGTAAGGATCAGCCTGAGATCAGTAGTTCGCTGAGAGCGCTTCCCTGAACTTTGCCGGGATGCTGACTCTGCTCTTATCATCTATTCCGTATTCAAACCTTCCTGTGAACAATTTCCCACCTTTTTACACTTCTTACCACTTTAGACATTTATACTTGTAACAATATAGTTTGTCAAGGTTTTTCTACGCTTTTGCGTTGAAAGGATTAAATCTTCTGTGGTATAAGTGGGGCATGTTTGGATTCAGAAGATTTTTTATCCTCTTAACCCTTATCGGACCGGCGATTATTACGTCGAATATAGACAATGACGCCGGTGGAATTGCCATCTATTCCATTGCCGGGGCAAACTACGGATACAACATGCTCTGGACGCTCATTCCGATCGTGTTCCTGCTTATTATACTCCAGGAAATGTCGTCACGGACAGGGATTGTCACCGGAAAAGGGCTCGCCGATCTGATACGGGAGAATTATGGGGTCAGGACGGCATTCTGGGTCATGGCCGCCCTTTTTATTACCAATCTCGGCAATACGGCGGCAGAATTTTCAGGATGGGCCGCGAGCATGGAACTCTTCAACATAAGTAAATATATCTCGGTGCCCATCGGTGTTTTTTTTGTATGGTTCCTTGTGACAAAATGGAATTACGGTATATTCGAAAAAATATTTCTCGGCATCTGCTTCATCTATTTCACCTACATTGTTTCTGCCTTTCTCGCAAAGCCCGACTGGTCCGAAGTGGCAAGGAAAACAGTGATGCCACAGATCAGCTGGGATGCCAACTATCTCATTATGGTTGTCAGTATTATCGGCACTTCTATTACACCCTGGCAGCAGTTTTATCTCCAATCCGGCGTTGTCGAAAAGGGACTCCGCAAAGAAAATCTCTGGGCATCGCGGATCGATGTAATTTTTGGTTCCGCCATGATGGGTATCGTGGCTTTCTTCATCATGATAGCCTGCGGGGCAACCTTATTCCCTGCCGGTATCGGTATTGATTCCGCGGAGCAGGCCGCCCTCTCATTAAAACCGCTTGCCGGTCCCAACGCCTATATTCTCTTTGCCATAGGTCTTGCCAACGCGTCGCTTTTTTCGGGATGCATTCTTCCCCTCGCTACAACATACTATATCTGTGAGGCCATGGGATGGGAAATGGGGATTGGTAAGAGTTTCAAAGAAGCGCCGCATTTTAAATTTATCTTCACAACGATCCTTGCCCTCGGCGCTTCGATCGTCCTCATACCGCATCTCCCGCTTATCAAGGTCATGTGGTTCAGCCAGATCATCAACTGTCTGCTTCTCCCCGTGGTCATGATATTCATGATACAACTCATCAATGACGATGACATTATGGGGACCTACAAGAATTCGCTCTGGATGAATATCGTCACATATATCGGCACAGGTGTTCTTATTCTTTTAAATGTAGTGCTTCTCTATAACGCTTTTTCAGACATCTTTCGATAAGCGCCTATTACTGGGGCTCACGTCGCCCCCTCCCCGAGCATCAAGCTACGACCCACTGTCGTGGGTGTCCCGGCCACCCTTTCACGCCCAGGAATGGGCTAATGGGCTTAAACACCCTCAATATAGACATCCATTTTTGAATTGCGAATGAAAGCGAATCGTTGAAAACTATTGATAATTTGCTCATAAAGGTGTAATATTTTGGGTCATTATTATTTCGTGGAGTGGCTGCTATGATGAAAGTTCCCATAACAAGGGAAGGTTACGAAAACCTGAAAAAAGAACATGAATATCTTCTGAATGTGAAGAGGCCCCAGATCCTCGACTTGATTGAAGAGGCGAGAGGACACGGAGACCTTTCAGAGAATGCCGAATATGACGCGGCAAAAGAGGCCTTCCAGTTTCTTCAGAAAAAAGTTGCTGAAATTGAAGAAATGATCAAGAGTTCCGAGATCATTGATATAAAAGCAGTAAACGGCGATGCCGTTGCCTTTGGTTGCAATGTCATCCTCACTAATCTCGATACCGATGAAGAGGTTGCTTACAAGGTAGTCGGACCCTACGAATCCGACATCAAAAAAGGCACCATATCAATAACGTCACCGCTGGGACAAGCCCTCATGGGAAAGTCTGTGGGCGATGAAGTCACGTTCAAAGCACCCGGCGGAGAACGCACTTACGAAGTCGTAAAAATAATATAAGAAAAATCTTCTGAATACGTTATAGTCAACCGGGATACCACAGATTAATCGGCGTCAATGGTCTTCTATGTTCGTACAGTATTTCTATTGTCTTTTTTTACGTATTATGCCGGAGTACTGATGCGCGACTTCCAGCATATGTTCTTCCGTTTTCTTTATGGCGCGGTCCAGGTCATGGTCTTTTATCGCGCTGTAAATGGCCTTATGGAACGAGAGATGTCTCTTAAGACGCTCAATATTTGTCAGTTGCGGATTAATAACCTTAACGGTCACGTTCATCAGGACTTTTAAGATGATCTCAAAGACAGGATTTCTTGTTGCGCGGGCGATTATGACGTGAAAATTTGTGAGCTCAACGTAAACAGGGATATCTTTTCGGGTTTTTTTCCTGATAGCCGTTTCCAGTTCCTCGATGGATTCCTCAAGCATCTTTAAATCATCGGCAGTGATCTTGTCAAAGGCGCTCTGGAGGATCTGTTTTTCAACGGCAAGTCTTACTTCAGTCAGGTCCTCTAAGCTGATGTCACTTCTTGACACCAGATCGTATACCGATTCCGAGACGGCAGACGTATCGGCAGCCTTTACGTAAGCCCCACCGCCGCTTCCCTGCTTTATCAAAATCAAACCGGCCTGTTCCAGCATCCGGAGTGCTTCACGAACGGATATCCTCCCAACCCCGAACTGCGCTGTCAGTTCACGTTCACTGGGAAGTTTATCGCCAGGCTTCAGAGTTTTTGAATAGATCGAACTCCGGATCTGATTGGCGATTTCCACAAAAGTCCGTTTTACCGGCAATGGTTCAAACAGTGGGCCTTCTACCGTCGAAGGAGTGGTTACTGTGGTCTTCTTTGCTGCCATACCTTTTCCCCTTTATCTAATCACTGCATTCCTTTCTTGCTTCAACTCCTATTCGTATTCTTAAACAATTCAGGCAAAGCCTTTTCTTATATCATGGAGTGCTGTTGTCCATGAAAAATTTACGACACGCTACCAGATGGCCCTGTGCAATCTGCGCAAGAGGAGGATCAAATTCATCACAACCCGGAAGCCTTTCCTCACAGCGAGGTCCAAAACGGCAACCCATGGGAGGATCAAGAGGATTAGGTATTTCACCATACAGGGCAGGCCGCTCTTTGTTACTGCGCGGTATGGGGCGAGGTACTGCCTGAAGAAGTCCCTTCGTATACGGATGAGACGGATTGGCAAAGACCTGCTCGGTCTCTCCTACTTCCAGGATCTTTCCGAGATACATGACGGCGATTTGCGTTGTTACCTGTCTCAGCATGGCAAGATCATGGGCGATAACGAGATAGGTCAACTGACGTTCTTCCTGGATGTCGGCAAGGAGATTGAGGATTTGTGCTCTGATCGACACGTCGAGGGCCGACACGGGCTCATCGAGGATCACAAGGGAAGGATCAAGACTCAGGGCGCGTGCTATAGCTATTCGCTGTTTCTGTCCTCCGCTCAGTTCGTGGGGATATTTCCGCAGACTTTCCGGTCCAATACCAACAAGACGCAGCAACTCCTGCACTTTGGATCGAATCACCCTGCGGGGTATCGTCTTTTGCTGTATGTCCATGGGTTCGCTGACAATATCGATGATCCGCATGTTGGGGTCCAGGGAGCTTGAAGCGTCCTGGAATACAGGCTGGACGCGTCTGCGATACTGCATAATCTCCTGTCTTGTGAAGTTGGTAATATCCTCGCCGTCGAACAGGATTGTTCCCGCCGTAGGTTTTTCTTCGAGAAGAACAAGCTTGCTAATGGTCGTTTTTCCGCTCCCCGACTCCCCCGCTATTCCAAAGCAGGTGCCTTTGGGTACCGAAAAACTCACGCCATCAACGGCCTTCAGCATGTTATACCTCTTCCGCAGAACTCCGCCCGCGGGGATAGGGAAGTGTTTTGTCAACCCCCGTATGTCAAGAAGCGTTTCCATCATTCCACCGGTCCTTTTGCCCAGAGCCAGCAAGCGGCCATGGAACTTATTCCTGCTGACATGAAAGGCGGATATTCGTTTTTACATATATCCATAGTCTTACTGCATCGAGGAGAGAAGCTGCATCCGGGGGGCAGATTGAGCAGGTTGGGGGGTTCACCGGTGATTTGAAAGAGGCGTTTTTTCTTTACTCCTATTTCTGGCAGCGCCATCATGAGGGCTTTCGTGTAAGGATGAGCAGGGTCTTCAAAAACCCTTTCAACACTTCCCGTTTCCACAATTCTACCCGCGTACATGACCGCTACCCGGTCACAAGTCTCGGCCACAAGTCCCAGGTCATGAGTGACAAGAAGTAATGCCAGTCCATATTCCTTTGCATCTGTTTCAGAAGGCGCAGGAACTGGTCCTGTATGGTAACATCAAGCGCGGTTGTAGGTTCATCGGCAATGAGGAGTTTCGGCTGCCGTGCTATGGAGACTGCCGCAAGGACCCTTTGTCTCATGCCTCCGCTGAATTGAAAGGGATATTGTTCCATCCTCTTTGCCGCAGAGGGTATTTTCACTTTCTCAAGCAACTCAAGTACTTTACGACTGATTGTACTGGTTTTTTGTTTCTTGTCATCGAGCCTGATCGCCTCTCCCACCTGACGACCGACCGTATGAACAGGGTTCAATGAAGAGAGCGGGTCCTGAAGAATCATACCTATTTTCTTCCCTCTCCAATTCACCATTTCATTGAGATCTTTTTTGACCAGGTCTTCTCCCTCAAAGAGGATTTTGCCGCCTGCAATGCGACATCCTAACGTTGGTAAAAGACGCACAATGGAGTGACAGGTTATGCTCTTGCCGCAGCCCGATTCTCCTACGAGGCCAAGGGATTCACCTGCGTCAAGGTGAAAGCTGACGCCGTCAACGGCTTTTACTACACCGGCGCGGGTGAAGAAGTATGTCTTCAGGTCTTCAACTGACAACAGATGCTCGTGATTCATGAAACCTCCAAAAAACTGTTCAATGTTCGAAGTTCAAGGTTCAAGGTTAAAAACCACACAGGCAAGAACTGTTCAATATTGAATGTTGAACGTATACGATTATAGATCTTCATCTTTTGTCTCTTTATCTTCGAATATTGGCATCTCTTCATTTACGTTTTCCGTTTTTCGAATTCACGATTTTCGTCTCTCCAACTTGGAACTATGAACCTCGAACATTGAACTGTCATGCATTTTATTCATAACTGCCTCAGCTTCGGGTCCAGCCTGGTCTCGTGACCCAGTCTCCCATCAGGTTAGCTCCCAGGACTGTTATTACTATGGCGAAGCCTGCAAAGGTCGGAAGCCACCAGGCAGTTGAGAGATACATTCTCCCTTCTGACATCATAAGGCCCCATGCTGTCTGTGGCGGCTGGATACCCAGTCCCAGAAACGTAATTGATGCCTCTATGATAATGGCCCGGCCCAACTGGAGGCTTGCTATAACAGTACTCGTACTAACAAGGTTCGGCAGGATATGTCTGATTAACATCCGTCCGGGGCCGCATCCTGCAATGCGGGCCAGCGCCACAAACTCCCGTTCCCTGATACTTAGCGTTTCGCCCCTGATTACCCGCGCATATTGTGTCCAGAAGACAAGAGCAATGCAAATGGTGATGGTGACTAAGCCTCCACCCAGGGCGGCACTTATGAGGATCGTGAGGAGGATGACGGGTATGGACATCTGGGTATCGACAATCCTCATGATCACCTCATCGATCCAACCACCAAAGTATCCTGCTACCATCCCGAGAAAAATGCCGAGTATCCCGGCGAAGAAAACGCCGGCAGTCGCGGCAATGAGCGAGGCCCGTGCGCCAGCAACGATTTTACTGAAAACATCCCTGCCCAGATGGTCGGTGCCAAGAAAGTAACTCGCGTTTCCTCCAAACAATAGCGGTGGTTGTAATGAAACAGTCGGATTCATGGCAACCGGGTCATGTGTATAGAAGAGGGGGGCGAAGAGTCCGAAAAGAACAATGGGCATGAGGAGGATGATTTGGGCAAGCGGCAACCTTCGTATTCCTGATAGGACTGTCAGACCTGATGATTTTTCACTCATTTCTCCCTCTCATAACCAAATTCTGTATTAATATTCTTCATCATACATATGCTATTCATAACGGATCCTCGGATCGATAATGCCGTACATTAAATCCACCACAAGATTAAGGAGGATAAAAAATGTCGAAGTAATGAACACCCCTGTCTGGACCAACGAATAATCGCGGGTATTGATAGCTTCCAGTATGAGTTGGCCCAATCCTGGCCATCCGAAAATAGTTTCAACAATAACGGCCCCTCCCAACAATCTGCCGAGCTGCATTCCGCCCATGGCAATGATGGGTATCAGAGCATTGCGAAGGGCATGTCTCCAGACCACTACTCTTTCAGGATTACCCTTGAGACGGGCAGTCTTTATGTATTCGCTTCCCATGACCTGGAGCATTGATGAGCGGGTAAGCCGCATAATCGATGCCGCGGAATACCAGCCAAGAGTAAGGCTCGGTAAGATAAAATGCTGCAGCCCTCCTCGTCCGCTTGTGGGCAGCCAGCCTAATTGTACGGAAAATATCAGTATAGCCATAATGCCGATCCAGAATTCGGGCATTGCCTGACCCAGCATGGCAAGGGTCTTTCCTAAGAAATCAAACCATGAACCGGGCTTTGTCACAGAGATGACTCCAATTGTGATGCCAAGAGTGATGGAAACGATAAACGCGAGGAGCGCCAATTGGATCGTTGCCGGCAGACGGTTCATTACAAGCTCAAGGGCAGGACGGCGATACCGTGTGGACTTACCGAAATCGCCTTTTAGAGAATTCTTCATGAAGATGATATACTGCACGGGGACCGGTTTGTCGAGACCGAGTTCGATCTTCATCGTCTGGATTTCTTCCTGGGTTGCATCGGGTGATACGAGGAGCAAAACCGGATCGCCGGAAAGACGGACAGCAATAAAGATGATCATACTCACGCCGATCAGTGTCAGTAAGCCCAGTAATAATCTTTTTATAATATATCTTTTCATCGTTTTCTCTGCCTCGCGGTATTATACAGTCTCTTTCTATTGAAGTTTTCTCCAGCCTCCAGGACGCTAAGCCTGAGCTTAAGAGTGCGGGCAACGGCTGAGAATGGTCGTATATTATATGATCTCACAGCAATTGTCTACCCCCAAACTGTTTTCAATATAATACACTCAAGAATAGATATTTCCTTCTTACCATAGTATGGGTAACGTCTCACTGTTCCAACCCCCCGCGGGGGTTTTTCTCTCCTCTTCCGTACTGCTGATATCGCATGATCACATCATTGGCAGGAACCAATTCCATGCAATATTTCTGTGTCAGCTTAAAATCTATACTCGGCCTGTACGGTATAAACCATAACGGCATTACAGGGAGAAACACTCGCTACATCCTCATACAGGGTCGCCACCATCTTATCGTTAAACGTTCTTCCTGTCTTACTGTCTATTTTGCCTTCCATGTCAGAGTGCTCTTTGCTCACTTTCTTTTAAGAAAGAGTCTCATCGTTTCTCGCTATCGCTCATCCCCGGACTTCTTTCGGCAGCCATACACCCTGTTCCACGAGCTTCTTCTGAACCTTTTTCGTATCCACCTTGCGAGGCAATACACTGTCTTTGAGGGCAATTGCCGCTGCCGTACCTGCTGCTTCACCCATGGCAACGCAGTAAGGGATCAGGTTCATAAGGTCGTTGGCAAAAGGATCAGAGGCAAAGCATCGACCAGCAACGAGGAGGCTCTCCACCCTGATAGGTACCAGCGAACGGTAAGGGACTGCTTTCTTTGGCGTCTTCTCCTTGAAGGGAGGGATCATGGCCACAGTATCATCAAAGATGATCCCGGACTTTACATCTTTCTCCGTCACAACGTGTTCTCCGATAAGGCGCCTGCTCGCTCTTGTGCCGAGCTGTGACGCTGTGTCAAGAATGAAGCTCTTTTCAAAACCCGGCATCTTCTCTTTCAGGATCTCACGGACTTTGAGCATGGCCTTTCTCACATTGACCTCGGTCCACGTAATGTCATCAACATCAATGCATATCTTACCAGGTACCCAGTTATTGACCCAGACCTGATCGTCACGGTGAGATGCCAGGGCAAGGACACGAAAACCTGCTGCGGCCTGCATTTCATCCATCACCGCCGCAAATACTTTCGGTTCGGAATGCCTGAACGCGCTGTATTTCAGATAGTCCACATCGCCCATGCGCCAGACCAATGCGACCATGCCGCTGCGAAGACTGGGATCAATAAAACCATCAAACTCCGCGCCCGCGGAAGCGAAGATATCCCCGTCTCCTGTAGTATCTATGGTAGTCTTGCTGAGTATGGCCTGCCTTCCCGATTTGCTCTCGAAAATTGCGCCCTGTACATTATTACCGTCAACGATCGCCCGGCTTCCCCAGGAATGGAGATAGAGTTTGACGCCTGCCTCCTCGATCATTTCATTGAGGACACACTTAAGGATCTCCGGGTCTACAATGACGCTCATACGCACCTTTCCGTCAACAACAAAATCCTGGTAGTGTTTCATTTTGTTATGAAGTTCCTGGCTGTCGGAGCCAAGCAGCTTTCTCTCCGGGTGACGCGCTGCCCCTTTGGCGTCGAGCCTGTCCACCATCTCCTGGCAGATGCCCGCTATTTCCTGCTCATCGGTACCGGCGCTCATGTGGGGGATAAGGATCACTAATCCTCCGGTCGCCATGCCGCCGAGATGGTTGTAACGTTCAATGAGGGTGGTATCGGCTCCGTTTCGCGCGGCTGCGATGGCGGCTGCAACACCTGCAGGCCCCCCTCCCACAACAAGCACTTCAGTTTCTCTGCAGACTTTTAGTTCCTGCGACGGTTCTATAATTGTTTTGCTGGTTGAATTGGTCACGCAAACCTCCTGTCGGTTATCATCATATGATCTATTGTACGGGTTTTATGTTCTTCAAAAGCACTAGAGCAGCATCTCCCCCCTTCAGCGTGGGTGTGAAAGAGAGGTTCTTCTGCGTAACAAATACGGTCACATTGTTCCAGAGCAAAATGGATGCCACATCCTCGTGGAGAATCCTGAAGGCACGTCTTATCATCTCGCCCCGTTTCTTATCGTCGAGGGCGCCTCTCGCCAGTTCGAGTACTACGTCGAATGCAGGGTTCTTGTAAAAGGCTATGGGGGACTGCGAGTAGAAACCAATCTCTAATGCCTGTGTCGGGTCCGGATAGTTGGCTGTCGGGACGGTGGCGACACCGGCAAATACGGCCTCTGTAGACCTATGCCACTCTCTTACCTTCTCGATCATCCTGGCCGCTTCTATGCCTTCAACTTTGCATTTGACCCCAATCGCATTCAGATAAAGGGCCACAGCTTCGGCGGTTTCCTTCTGTCCCGATGCACGTCCGGCAAAATAATAAAGCGGCATGTCAAACCCGTTTGGATATCCCGCCTCCGCGAGGAGTTTCTTTGCCCGTGCAGGATCATACGGATATGGCTTCAGGTCTTTATCATAGCCCAATTCCCATGTATTGAGCCGGACCGGGTTGGTAGGAATATTCTGGAACAGGTTGGCAACCATCGTTTTACTGTCGATTGCAAGTGCTATGGCAAGACGCACCCTTTTGTCATACCAGGGAACTTTTGGATTATATGTATGAAACTGGACAGAGACGCTCGGATGGCTTGAGAGCCGTGCGGTTTTGTATCCGGCCTTTTCAACTTCTTTGACGAGCATGAAGGGGCATTCACTAATCATGTCGGCTTCTTTCGCCTTTAACATTGATACGCGTGTGGTATCTTCTTTCACGAAGGCGAACCGTGCTTCTTTCACTGCGGGTTTTTCTCCCCAGTAATTCTCATTGATTTTGAGTTCTACATATTGGCCGGGATCCCATTTTACAAATTTATAGGGACCTGTACCGACAGGTTCCCTTAAGAACTTGTCTTCACCAACTTTGTCATAATAACTCTTTGATGCTATCGGGGTAACACGGCTGGGCAGAAACTGCGCGTCGGGGCTCTTGAACCGGAATTTCACCTGGTAATCATCGATAACAGTGAAACTGTCAAGGTACCTCATGACACGCTGGTACGTCTGGGAATTCTTGAGTGCACGTTCATGACTGAATTGAACGTCTTTTGCGGTGAACGGATCGCCGGAGTGAAACCGCACACCCTTGCGGAGTGTGAACTCAACCTCTTTTCCGTCAGGTGATACCTTCCAGGCGGTTGCGAGCGCCGTCGGAACCAGCTTCCCGTCGTTGCTGATCCCGATGAGCCGTTCCGTGATGTTTTCTGCGACAGGCGCCGAGATCCCCGGCATTTTGGTGCTATTTAGATCAAGTGTATCCGGCTCGGAGGGCAAAGCTATAATAATTTTTTTTGTAATGGAGCCGGGGGCTGCCGCTGATTCCGAATTGGAAACCATCAAGCCGAACATGAAAATTAAAATAAACAAAATACTACTGATCAGTTTCATTGTTGTTTTGATTTTCATTTTGAACCCCCTTAAATTTTTTATGATCAATTTGCTTCTCATTTATTGGAATCATTAAGTTGATCGTTCATTTGTGCTGCCCCAAAGTGGTCATACATATAACCACTTTATATCGCCCCATGATCTTTGTCAATAAAAATTTGCTATTTCCCAGGCATTTATTAATTATGCCAAGGGATAAGACAACCTCACATGAGGAACATCGGACTAGGAGCCTGTCGGAGAATTATTTCTCATTAAGGTTTCACGGGTATTGATAAATATGTTAAGGTCAGTATGCACCTTGTAAGATATACCGGTATTTTGACCTGGGATCGTGCAATTAATTAGTAATTAAAATAATTTATGTAAATGTGGTATATTAAAGCGGCGAATATGATTGCTGTTATCCATTTAAATTCAGTTTGATTTCGCGGAGTCGCTAACAGCCGGTCGTCAATTTAATCCAGCCGGGATGTTATCCGGCTCAATATGTAAGAAAAGCGACGGGCCTCTATCCGGCATACGAGACCGATGTGTTAACCGGGGATCATTAAAGCTGATACTTTAGAAATTTAGATTATTTAAAGGAGAGAATACAATGAGTGATATCATCGGTGAATTAGCCAGGTTTACCCTTAATACTAAATACGAGGACCTTCCCGAACCTGTCGTCCATACCACGAAATACTTGCTTTTGGATTCCATCGGCTGCGCCCTGGCGGCCATTACTACCGACCCTGGTAAGATGTTTATCTCACTGGTTAAAACGATGGGCGGTACCCCCGAATGTTCGGTTCTGGGTACCGGCGATAAAACTTCGGTTACCAACGCAGTGCTGGCTAACGGGCAACTGGTGAACACTCTGGACTTTGATACCGTCATGTCCGGCGGACATGCGCCGCCGTATATCGTCCCCACTGAACTGGCCATGGCTGAGCGTATGGACGCTTCGGGAAAAGACCTGATTCTGGCTTCGGCGCTGGCTTTCGAGGTTGCTGCCAGTATATCCAAGGCAACTCCAATGGGTATGCAGTTCGTCGGTAAAGAGAGACGTTTTAAATATGCCACTAGAGAAGGTTACGCTAAAACCAATTTTGGCGCTGCCGCCGGGGCTGGAAGATTGGCCGGTCTGAATGAAAAGCAGATGGTGGATGCCCTTTCTTTAGCCGGGCATCTATCCCAGGTACTGACCTGGACCCGGGGCAACTATTCCATCCACCGGAATTTGACTAAATACGGCTTCCCCGGATGGCAAAACACCGGTGCGATTATCGCTGTCTTACTGGCTCAGATGGGAATGATGGGGGATACCGACCTGCTGGATGATGCCGCCCACGGGTTCTGGGAATTCTGCGGCTATGACGGCTGGGAACCGGAGAAGATTACTCAGGATCTGGGTAAATCCTGGAGCTTTGCTGACGTGCGCTTCAAACCTTATGCTTGCTGCACCATGCTGCACCGCTGCATCGATTGTTTATATAAGTTGATCCAGGACCATAATTTGCATCCGGAAGAGATGGAAAGTATTACCGCTTATGCTTCGCCTACAGTTGAATCCCTGCTGTTTACCAGCCGTGAATTGAACAATATTGTGGATCTTCAATTTGGATTGCCATACGTTTTCGCCATGGTCGCCTATGGTGAAAAGACCGGAGTCGACTGGCAGGACTGGAACAAACTGACTGATCCGAAGATCAAGAAATTCGCCGATAGAGTAACCCTGAAGGGCAACCCTAAATTCGGGGAAAACCAGCTCAGTATTGTGGAAGTGAAAGCCCGTGGTCAAGTCTTCCGGGAGGAACTGCCGAACTTTACGACCCGCGTGCCGGATCAGGAACTGGTGGCTAAATTCCGCCATAATGCGGCTCGTGTCCTGACTCAGGAAAAAATCGACAAAGCCGTCAATATTTTCCTCACGCTGGAAGAGACACCCAAAGTATCCGAGCTGATATCCGCGCTGACGCTTTAGTATTGAATATTCTTTGAGATTTAAACCTGCTGTCCAATAGGCTTTCATGTAGTCCGATAATGATCGCTTTCGCCAGTACTCCGATCTTTGGGCAAACTCGCTATCTGCTTCATGATCAAGATTTCAGACTAACATCAATTAAAGAGTCAACTTGATCGTTCTGTTACTCAACGACCGAATGGATGTCATTATGCCGCACACGGAGAAATATGGCGACAGATCGTATGCTTTTCTCATTTGACTATTGTTTTTTTTTGGGTAATAGTATGACAACTTGGTTAAGGACAGGCCGACCATCGGTCCGGCCACATCGATCGAAAGCGAGGATACGAGATCATGGAGAATATACAGAAAGAAGACTTTAGTCCGCCCCGAGTAACAAACCTTATGTGTGATAACGCCGTCAAGACCACTTTTGCCGATTTGAGCGAATGGAACGTAAAATGTTTCAAGGACCGCCTCCTGGACACCACCGGCTGTATATTCGGCGGTGCCATCGTGCGGGACAACGATGTGCTGGTCAACCTTTTAAACCGTTGGGGCGGTACCCCCGAAGCCCCCGTTTTCTGTCACGGTTTCCGCGCTCCCGTAAATAATGCCGTTATGCTGAATTGCGTGACGGCCCGGTCCAACGACTTCGGCAACATGTTCCTCAAGGTTCACGGTGAACGGATGGCTTCGCACATCGGTGAGACCCTCATTCCCTTCGGACTGACATTGGCAGACATGAACGGAACAGACGGCAAATCCTTCATCACGAACAATATCGTGGCTGAAGATTTCACAGGCCGTATTCTGTACACATTTCCTGTTCGCTGGCCTGCTGATATGGAACTGGTCTCCACAGCCGCTACGGTCCTGGCTTCCCGCTACTACGGACTGGATGCGGTCCAAATGAAAACTGCACTATCCTATGCCGCAACAAATGCTACGGATCCTGCCAATTCTTACTACGATTATTCCCAGGAGTTCAAGTACCACAACGGTGAAAGCGCGCGGTGTGCAATTATGGCCTGTGAGTTGGCAAAAGGCGGATGGGCAGGTCTTGAAGACCCATTCTTTGGTCACTGGGGCCTCGTCGTAAAGAGAACTAACGGTGAAATGCCTCCTTTGTTAGCTCATGCCATCAAAGATCTGGGGAAAGATTTACTTCATGGAGGAAAGCTTTAAACGCTTCCCCGGCGGGATTCCCAACACACCGGCCGCCCTGGCTGCCATAGAAGTCCGCAAACAGATGGGCGGCAAGATCAATGTCGCCGATATCAAAACCGTCGATGTTTTCCGTTCCGAAAACACTGCATACAATTACTATTCTCAACCTTTCAGCAATCCCACTCAATTGAACGCCCTCTTCTGCTTCCAATTTCAGGTCTGTTGCGCTCTCTATTACGGAACTGTCAAGGTGGAACATGTCCAGACAGAGGCCATTCAGAACAATCCTGACTTGCTTGCCTTAATTGCCAAATCCACCATGGGTGTCTACGGCTCCAGCGATGGCACGCCCGTCGCCAGAGGTATGCGCGTCCGGGTCACCATGAACAGCGGCGATGTTTATGAGCATACTCAGGACGCAGGCGAAGCCATGCATACCTATCCCAGTGAGGAATTTCTCGTGAGTAAATTCATGGATCAGTTCAACGCCTTTGGCAGGCTGCCCAAGGCACAATGCAGAGAAGATCGTTGACCTTGCCCTCAATATCGAGAAGGTCAAAGACATGCGCGAGTATACCGAATTGCTCGTGTTGTAGCAGGATACAGACAGTGTGAGCATCACTGATTGTTCCCTGTTACTCAGCACAAACTGCGTTATCCCCTACAAGTTCAAAAAGGGATAACGCAGTTTATCATACTCATTCGATACTATTATAACAATCAGTTCATCTAAACAAACACAGCTTAATTCTTAATCTTCACATCCTTTATAAGCATCAGAGGTTCTCTGTTCTTCTTCGTTGGCGTGAACTCTATTTTCGGCTTCATCGCATAGACATCAGTAGCGGTATAAATCTGAATAGTTGCCACATCGTCGTGGATCACTTTAATGGCCTGTTTCAAGAGCTCGCCTCTTTTCTTGTTATCCATTGTCACCTGGATAGTCTCGATCATTGTATCCAGTTTGGGATTCCAGTACATTGCCATTCTGTCTTTGGAATAATATGCTGAGGCCAGAGCTTCCGTAGGTTCAGGCAGATGGGCCATCGGTGTGGTCGCAAGTCCGACATAGACCGTCTTTGGATCGTCATGCCAGGCCCTCACTTTTTCCAGCATCTGCGGCGCCTCAATCCCCTGCGGTTTTGCCTTGATGCCGATGGCATTCAGATAGAGCACCACAGCTTCAGCAGTCTCCTTCTGTCCTGCTATCCTGCCGGTAAAATAGTAGAGAGGCATCTCAAAACCGTTCGGATATCCTGCCTTGGCCAGCAATTCCTTTGCCTTTTTCGGGTCATAGGGGTACTGCTTCAGGTTTGGATCATACCCGAGTTCTCCGGGAGAAAGCCTTGTAAACCGTCCCGGGATCCCCTGAAAGAGGTTTTTCACGATGGTATCCCCGTTGATGGCCATGGCGATAGCGAGGCGGACATCCCGTTTGTACCACGGGACATCGGGATTATTGTTGTGGAATTGAATGTTTGTCGGCGGATGGGTCGGCAGACGGGCAGTCTTGAACCCGGCAGCCTCGACATCTTTTACCATGGCATACGGTGTAGACATAATAATGTCGGCTTCTCCGGACTTCAGCATGGCAACCCTCGTCGAGTCCTCCTTTACGAATCTGAACCGGGCCTGTTTTACCTCAGGTTTGGGTCCCCAGTAATTGTCGTTAGCTGCTATGTCAATATATTCTCCCAGTTTCCAGTCAACGAATTTATACGGGCCTGTTCCCACCGGTTTGGCGACAAACTGGCCTTCTCTCCGACTTTATCGAAATAGCTCTTGGAAACGATGGTGAGAGAACGGGTCGGGAGAAAAAGGACATCGGGTTTTTTGAAAATAAACCTGCACTTATAATCATCGACAATTTCGACCTTATCCAGGTTTCTCATTGCCCTCTGGTGCGTGGGGTTTGTCTTCAACGCACGTTCATGACTGAACTGAACATCTTTTGTCGTAAGAGGGTCTCCGTTGTGGAACTTGACCCCTTTGCGCAGAGTAAACTCGACGACCAGTCCGTCAGGAGATACTTTCCATGAAGCTATGCCGGGTACGAATTTGCCGTCCGGTGTCAGGTCGACAAGTCTTTCGAAGATATTGTTGCTGATCGGGGCGGAGGTGACACTAAACTTTGTAGTCGTCGGGTCCAGCGTATCAGGCTCTGCCGGGAGAACCACGGTGATCTTTGACTGTGTCTTGGCCGGTTGAGCGCTCTGTGCTATCCCGACTGTCATGAACATCATGACGCATACCATGAGGGTAAAACAGGTGAATGCGTTAAATATTTTACCTCTCTCTTTCATCCGATACCTCCTTGTTTTTAAGAAACTACAAAATTCCTGAATACATCCGGCAAATAACGGGCCGGTTCACAGCGTTTCAATACTGTCCATATGATCTGGTGAATTCGAACATTGCCTTCACATTCTCTTCCTTCGCGTCAGTCACTCCAGCAGCCGCGTCCAGGATAAAACCACCATCTTTCCCCGCATAGTCAATGAGTTTCTTACAGTATGACCTGACATCATCGGGTGTCCCTGTAGCAAGGATCGAAACCGGTACATTGCCCCTGATACAGACCCGATCTCTCAGAATGTCTTTTGCCTTCATCATATCAGTCGCCTCGAACCTGTACTGGGCCTTTCCTGCAGGTATGTCCTTCATATACTCAAGCCGCGATGTGCAATTGCCTTCCCAGAATGGTGAGGGTATCATACCTTCATTGATAAGGCAAATCATGAGTTCCCGTAATGTGGGCCAATAGAATTTCTTAAACTGTTCGGGCGACATAAATCCGTCAAGTCCCTTATGGAGAGGAATAAAAACAAACCGGTCACCGGATCTTTTCGCCGAATTTACGCCGTTTTCAACCGCGAGAGGCAGGAGTTTCTCGCATGCTTTAATAAGGGTATCAGGACGTCTGTACATGTCGAGCATAACTCCCTTGGTACCCCGTAGCGTGTCACCAAGAATATCGAAAGGTGCGATGGTAACGCCGCCCCCGGCGACAGGGAAGCCCTCCTCTTTCAGCGTTGCTGCGAAGCGTCGCGAATAGGAGCCGATTTGTTCCGCTGCCTTGGCCGCATTCAGGAGTGTCTCCATGGCACTTCGTATTTCAGGTGCCGTGAAGGCGTTAAAAATCCCCAGGCCCATGTATCGAATACAGTTACTGAATGGCGGCAACATTTCGAGCCCCTTCAGAGAACCGGAAATCCTCGGCCAATATTTCCGTACCATGAAATCCATCGGCTCGGAAAAGAAATGGTCGTATTCATCGGCTTTCATGTACTCGCCTTCCACAAACTGGTAGGGTACATCGGGGCCGAGCTGACCTCCAGGCCACTGCATCTGTTTGTAATCAAGGACAGCAAGAAGAGGACCCAGGTACGTTCCGGGGAAAGGGTTCTGGGCAATATCGGGCTCGAAGTCGCGGGTGGTTTTCAGATGCACCTCCCACAATTTATCAGGATCGTACATCATCTCTTTCATGGTGCAGCCGCAGTAACGGGCCGGGAAAAAAGCAAAACTGGCCGTCACGGGCACCCTGTCGGGGACCTTGAGTTCAACAGCGTCTATAACTCGTTTTTCACGCATACGGTACAGGCTGTCTGGTGTTCCGTTCATCTGATTTATCCTCTATGTTTGTCTTGTATACGACATGTCCATCTTGGCTGTCGCTGGTTTGTCCGTGCTCAGCGGGCTATATCGCATTCCCGACTTTCCATCCGTCAGCTATCGCATCGGCGATTATACCGGGATTGCCGCAATCCCCAACACTGTAGACTTCAGAAACCTTCTCTCGAAAGTCTTCCATCAACTTTGTGTTCGGTTTCATAGGCACTGCCGGAACAATGCTGTCTGCCGGAATGGTTCTGTTGTATCCCTGTTTCGTAAGGATGGTGAGCCCTTTCCTTGTAACGGCTATCGGCTTCACGCCCGGCAGGACTTCCACCCCTTTTTCGCGAAACCACCAGAAGAGCTGTTGTCTCAGATGCTGTATCATGTCCGTTCCGAGTTCTTCTGCGGAATCAACAATAGTAACCTTTCTGTTCCGCTTAACAAGAAACTCAGCCAGTTCGCACCCCTGGATGCCGCCACCGATGATGACAACCTTTTTTCCGATGGGCATCCAGAGTCTGGTGAGGCTGCGCAGTGTTCCCGGCCCGACGAATCTAAGGAAGAACTTGAGCATCCGGTGCAGGTCGGTATTCTTTACAACGTTAGGACTATTGATCCCGGGTATGTCCGGAACAGTTGGGGTACCCCCGGTAGCCACCACCAGTACGTCTGGTTTCAGTTTTTCGATAAGCTCGCCAGTAAGCTCTGTCGAGAGCTGCACGGTTACACCCAGTTTTTTGAGCTGGCCGCTCAAGTAACGGATGATGCCCGGGAGGTCTTCTATTTCAAGACCTTTCACCATTGCTGCCATCTGCAGGAGTCCGCCAAGGTGGCCTGTCTTCTCGACCAGAGTAACCTCATGACCTCTTTTTGCGGCGACCCGTGCTGCCTCCATTCCTCCGGGACCACCACCGGCAATCAGAACCCTTTTCTTCTTCCCCGGCGGCTCCATTGCATATATCTTCTCGGTTCCGACGCAGGCGTTAATTCGGCATCTCCGATGCGCGTTCTCCGCTTTGCAGCAGGTGCACGATGTACAGGGTGCTATGTCTTCGATATTTCCCGCGGCGATTTTGTTCGGAAGTTCCGGATCTGCGAAGAGACGTCTCGTCATCGCAATAAAATCAGCTTTGCCTTCACGCAGTATTTTTTCACCCAGGTCAGGGTCCAGTCTGCCGACTGTTATGACCGGGAGGGAAACCACTTTCTTGATAGCCGCTGCCATATTTGCGTTTGCCCCTGCGCCGTGCCTGCTCATATCGAGCTCTTTCGGGAAAGCAGCAAGAGGGACCGGGGGTTCAGGGTAGAAGAGGTGATCCGTCAGGAAGGATGAATCATGCCTTCCGATCCATTGAGAACGTACTTGTATAGCGTCGGCACCGGCTGCTTCAATAATACGGGCTATTTTCACGGCATCCTGGAACGTCAGGCATTCACTTGCGTCAACACCGATCAGTGCCCCGGTTTCCACACCATTCATAATCGTTGAAACGGGAAAATCCTGCCCGAGGCGCTCTTTGATCCCCCGGATGATTTCTACAAGCAACCGCGTTCTGTTTTCCAGGTTGTCGCATCCATAATCGTCATGCCGTTTATTCCAGAACGGTGATAAGAATGTGTGGAGGAGATGGCTGCAGGACGTATTAATCTCCACTCCATCAAAACCCGCTCTCTGGGCACCGACTGCATTATTGACGAACTTCTGTACAATCTCTTTGATTTCAGGAATGGTAAGTTCGCGGGGCATGAAACTGTGATTATCCATTTCCGAATATACACAAACCGGCGAAGCCCCTCTCGTGTCATATTCCGGCGATTTGCGCATGTTCCAGTTAGCCATATGAGCGAGCTGCACGAAAACAGGACAGCCATGCTGATGGATGATGCCGGTAACCTCAGACATTGCCCTAATGTGTTTATCATTATCCAGACGGAAGCTTTTGCCGCCTTTTTCTATGGAGGGGCTTTCCATGATAATAAGGCCTACACCGCCCCTGGCTAATGCGTCAAAAAAATACAACGCCTTCTTAGTTACAGGATTATCACCCTGTACCCAATATTGAAGACCAGCAGCAGATTTAATGATCCGGTTTCTGGTTTTAACTGAACCGATGTGATACGGTTCAAGGAGTTTTTCAAATCTATTTTTCGGCATTACTTGTTTATCCCCTTTTGGAGCTAAAGTTTGTGTTAAAGACATTTCAGTTCACACTTGGTCCGTGATAAATTCCTGGCGCCATTTTGGTCAATCACGAATGTGTCTCCCAGCAGCAAGCCTTCTTTCCCATCCTCTGTTAGTATGTGGGGGTGGACGGTAATAACCATACCCTCTTTCAGTTCAAGAGTACTGTCCTCAAAAATCCCTATGCCGTCGCCCAGATCCATTCCCATGCCATGGCCGCTCCAGACGCCTGTTTTGAACCCGGCGTTGCGGGCTTCCGATGAAATAATGCGTGCTACATCTCCGATCTTTGCACCGGGTATAAGGTTTGAAACACCGGCATCCAGTGCCCTTTTGCCAACGTCGAAAAGCTTTTCATAACCGGGACTGGGCCTTCCCAGACAGAAGGGCCGCACGATCTGAGACCAGTAACCTCCCGGACCGGAAATCTCGATAGAAAAAACGTAATGGTCTCCCTCCTTAAAAGTATACGGTCCCGGAGGGGCGATGAAACAGGGGAAAGATCTTCCTTTTGATGTAAGGATCAACGTGTCTTCCACCCTCCTCAACGTGAGAAATCTGTTTACCTCGCCTATTGCCTCGAGTTCATCCATGCCGGGGCGGAGAATATCAATAAGGATTTCATAGGAGACATCGGCCATTTCTGTCGTTGCCCTTACCATTTCTATTTCTTCATCACTCTTTACGGCACGAATACTGTTCAGTAGTTCACTTGCTTCACTGAAACGAGCCTGTGGGAGCCCCTTTTTGAGGAGTTCATAATCCTCATAGGGCATACCATTGAGCCCTGCAATCCCAATTGGTGCATTTTCATTTCCATCTTTCCGGATTCTTTCAGTGATCTCCCTAATCATTCCGAGAGTATCCCCGCCGCTTCTGACATCCTGTATCCATGAGACTTGAAGTGCCGACAGCTTCTGACCGAGAGTGGGCACAACAAGCATGGGATCGCCGGACAGAGGTAGAACCAGATAATCCTTTCTTGTCAACAGACGATAGTTAGAGATATAGCGCACCGCCGCTTTCTCACCAAGGATCACTTGAGAGAAAACAATAAGAGCCTGTAATCCCTTTTCTCTCATTCTTTCCTTGATCGCTCCGATTCGTCTTGCTATTTCCCTGTCAGATGCCGCCATGAAACTCTCCTTTCAAAATCAGAGACTCATAAAATAATTTCCGGTTTATAGACCACACTATAATATCTTCGTTGTCTTAAAATTGCTGGCAACAAAACACAATAGACCAATTTGTTTGTACATTGAGTTGTTGACCGAATATGAATAAAAGTGGTCATACATATAACCAGTTTATAGTGACCTATTATCTTTGTCAAGAAAAATATAACCCTTGAGTTTCCCATTTTTGGATTCCCTGGATACAGACCGCCAAATGTTGTGGCCGGACAGGACAGGCCGCTTAGTACTCACTGTTTTCCTTTATAAAATCGAACATAGCTCTTAAGTTCTCTTCCTTTGTGCAGCGGCAGGAAAGAAGGCAAAATTAGCCGTTACGGGAACTCTGCTTGGTGCTTTGGGCTCAATGGCATCGGCAACTCTTTTCTCCCATGTTCGGTAAAGATTTTCTGCTGTTTCTGTCATTACATGCCTCTTGAATCGTTTTTTAATTTTCTTTTCTTGATTTTCTGAAACCTTGTAACAGGCCTTTTTTAAAAGACCGAACGAATTTGATCACAGCCTATCATTCGGAGTTACTCAATAAAATTCTGCCCGCACTCGCCAGGTCTTTTCGTAAAAGTTCGATCGCTAACTTCTTTTTCCTCGCCGCTATAGCATCGACAATGGCCTCATGACCTTTGATGATACCTATTGACTGCTTCGGGCTCACCGTTGTAGATCTGCTTTTAAAGTCAGAAAATACGGCCATGATCGATTCCATGACGATACAAAAAGTGTAATTTTTTGATGCCCTTGCTAAAATTCTGTGGAAGTCGATATTTTCCTCATACGCAGAGTCACTTTCATGAAGTCTTGCTTTTGCCCTCATAATGTTGTGCCGGAGACTTACTATATCGGACTGATCAGCGTTCTTGATGACGCTATCAAGCACTGAGACCTCAATGGCCTTTCGCGCTGCCATGCAATCCTCAAGCGAAACTTTATGGAGTTTAAATGTGTCAAGAAATAACCCGCCTATTTTGCTGAGCATAGTCCCCTCGATGACCGCCCCACCCTTTACACCAGCTTTTATTGTGATAAAGCCGGAAAGTTCAAGAACGCGTAAAGCCTCACGAACTGATTGACGACCAACATGAAATAATTTTGCGAGCGCATGTTCCGAGGGAAGTTGCTGGCCCGGTTTAAGGGTGCCATCGAAAATGAGTTCTTTCAGCTTGTCAGATACTCCTTCAAAGGTCCTTTTGTTTTTTACGGGTCCTATGAGGGCTGCATAATCCGGTATCATCATAATCCGTCTCTTTTAACTATGGGTTATTTATATAAGTTAAGATTGTTTCATGCCTATTAAATCTTTCTATCCGTTTTAGCCTTAAGCTATGGGCCGTGGAGAAAAAAGAGACCGAGCGCCGCCGATGGATTGCTCTTATATTGGCAAACGCATTAGTTTCCTGGCGTTATCTTCATATATCTTCTTTCTGTCTTCTTCAGTGATGGCCATCCGGTCTATTGCATTTATGGTTTGCAGGTAATTCCGACTTCCAAGCTCCGTATCGCCAAGCGGAAAATCACAGCCGAACAGGAGGCGGTCAGCGCCAAAAAAATCATGGGCACACTCCAGCGCCTTGTGATTGCCGTAGATTGCTGTGTCATTATAAAACATCTGGTAATATTCAATCGCGTCTTTGGTGAGAGATAGTTCAAAGTATTCTTTTTCCTTTCCCTCCTTACGCATGAACTGCCCCTCCATAGTTTGCATGAATTGTCTTATTCTCTCCGCAAAATATGGCACCATCCCTCCGCAATGATGTGTCATTACCTTCAGCGTGGGATATCTCTCCAAAACCCCGCCACAAACCAGCCGTGTCATAGCGGCCGTTGTCTCGTACGGCCAGCCGAACGTAGCAAACATTTTGAACTTAGATATATTTTCTGTCTTGTATTCGGGATGATCGGCGCTTTCTCTCATCGGGTGAATATAAATAGGCAGGTCATATGCTGACATCTTCTCATAGAGAGGGAAAAACTCTGGTAAATCAAGAGGCTTACCATCTATATGAGAATATATATAGACGCCCCTGAATCTCAGGTCTTTGATGGCCCTATCCGTCTCTTTCAAGGCCTCATCCATATCAGTCATAGGAATAATGGCGATGGCCGAGACAAATCTATCCGGATATTTACGGACCAGTTCAGCCATTTCATCATTCGCCTGTCTTGCAAGTTCGGGTGCTTTGCCGGGGCCGGCAATTTCCTCCAACTTCGGCCACGCCAGGGTTAATATCTGTCTGATAGGTTCGAACTTATCCATAATCCGGAACCTCGCATCCAGGTCATACAGCACTTGATTAGGCCCAACCTTTCGCGCATACTGTTCCGGTGCCATTTTAGAAAGAACTGCATTGTATTTTGGCGGTACAATGTGAGCGTACGCATCAATCTTGAGCTGGTATGTCTGTTTCACGTTTTTGCTCCTTTCAACTAATAGTATTCCGTCCATGGGTCGACCATGCTTCATGACGGTATGAATCATAAAAATTCCAATTCCGAGATTTTCCTGATACATTTCTTTCTTTCCCATCAGCAGGTAGCCGTTGTGATCTCGATTCTCGCTCTCTTATGACTCCGCTGAATTCTCCGAGTCCCGCAGTCGGATGGTCGAAGTTAAGCAATCAAGAAACATCTGTCTGTTCTTCGCTTTTCTCATTCCCAGTATTACCATTCCAAGGACCATTCATTCTTTGATTTTTACGTCCTTCATAAGCATAAGAGGTTCTCTGTTCTTCTTTGTCGGTGTAAATTCTATATTTGATCTCATAGCATATATATCTGTGGCAGTGAAAAGTTGAATCGTTGCCACATCCTCGTGAATCATTTTGACGGCCAATCGTATGAGCTCACCCCGCCTTTTGTTATCCATCGTGGTCTGAACAACTTCAATTAATGCGTCGAGTTTCGGATTGGAATACGTGTTCATCCGTTGTTTGGAGTAAAAGGCTGTGGCCAAAGCTTCAGTCGGTTCCGGCAGGTGAGCCATAGGACTGGTCGCCAGACCAACATTAACCGCCTTTGGATCGTCATGTGCTGCTCTTACCAAATCCAGCATCTGTGGTGCTTCGATGCCCTGTATCTTGATCCTGATACCTAAGGTGTTAAGGTAGAGTGCTACCGCTTCGGCAGTCTCCTTTTGCCCGGCTATTCGGCCCGTATAATAATAGAGAGGCATCTCAAAACCATTCGGGTATCCTGCCTTGGCAAGTAACTCTTTTGCTTTTTTCGGGTCATACGGGTATTGTTTAAGGTTCGGGTCATACCCAAGTTCCCCCGGTGAGAGCCTCGTAAAACGGCCCGGAATACCCTGAAAGAGGTTCTTGACGATGGCATCCCCATCGATAGCCATGGCGATGGCCAGACGGACATCCCGTTTGTACCAGGGAACATCTGGGTTCAGCGTATGAAACCGGATAGAGGTAGGTGGATGGGTTGGTAACCGTACTGTCTTGTACCCGGCGGATTCTACATCTTTTGCCATGGCATAAGGGGTGGACATGATTATATCGGCTTCGCCTGACTTCAGCATAGCTACCCTTGTGGAGTCCTCTTTCACAAACTTGAATCGCGTCTGTCTAACCTGAGCTTTGGCTCCCCAGTAGTTGTCATTGGCCGCTATATCAATATACTCGCCCAGTTTCCATTCAACGAATTTGTATGGACCCGTTCCAACCGGATTTCTGACAAACTGTTCCTCGCCGACTTTGTTGTAGTAACTGTTGGAAACAATAGTAAGGGAACGCGTAGGTATGAAAAGGACATCGGGTTTCTTGAAAACAAACCTGCATTGATAATCATCGACAATTTCAAACCTGTCTAAGTTTGCCATTGCGCGCTGATGGGTTGGGTTGTTCTTTAATGCCCTGTTATGGCTGAACTCCACATCCTTGGTGGTCAAAGGGTCTCCGCTATGAAATTTGACACCTTTGCGCAGAGTAAACTCAACTATCTTCCCGTCAGGCGACACTTTCCAGGAAGCAATGCCGGGGACGAACTTACCATCTGTTGTTAAGTCGACGAGTCTCTCAAAAATGTTGTTGCCGATCGGAGCGGAAGTGACCGAAAAACGGGTCGTCGTCGGATCCAACGTATCAGGCTCTGCCGGAAGGGCCACTGTGATTTTAAGTGAGGATTTTTTAGGCGATGCGCTGTTTGCTGCCTCCGTTATACCCAGAATAAGAAACAAGAGGGTAAAGCAGACAAATATCATCAGATTCTTTTTCATAGCAAACCTCCTTATTCAGTCACGTCTGTTTTCGTACGTCAATTATTTGCATTTTAAAACCACAAAGTAGATTGTAAACCACCCTAAAAATGATAGAAACAAAACCAAACGCTGAAGGTACGGGAACAACTCACGACCCTCATTCATATTGGCAGGCACATCAAATCCCGGGCATTATCCTCATAAATCTTTTTTTTGTCTTCATCACTTATATTCATCTCTTCGATCGCATTTATGGTTTGTCGATAGTTCCTGTTACCTTTTTCTGTATCGCCGAGGGGAAAATCTACCCCGAACACGATGTGGTCTGCACCGAAGAAGGAGAACCCACACATGAGCGCGCTGGGATTACCATAGATGGCGGTGTCCGCATAAAACCTCTTGAAATACTGAAATGCATCCTTTTTCAGATTTTTGGGGTTGCGAGCCTGTGTAAACTGCTTTATCCTTTCAGCGTAGAAAGGCACCATGCCACCCATATGATGTGTCAGGATCTTCAAAGTGGGGTGCTTTTCCATGATACCGCTGAAGACAAGGCGCGCCATGGCAGCTGTTGTGTCATATGGCCAGCCGAAGAGGCTGAACATATAGTACTCTGAAACTTTTTCCGTCAAATAATCCGGGTGGTCCGCTTTTCTCATCGGGTGAATGACTATTGGAAGGTCATACTCTGCCATTTTCTCATAAAGAGGTAAAAACATTGGATGGTCAAGCGGTATTTCGTCTACCGGGGTATGTATATAAACACCTCTAAAATTAAGGTCTCTGATCGCACGGTCAGCTTCTTTCAATGATTCATCTACATTATTCAAGGCTAATGTTGCCAAACCAGCCACAAACCTTTCAGGATACTTGGCCACAAGTTCAGCTATTTCATCGTTAGCCTGTCTTGCCAAATCAGCAGCCAATTCCGGCCCCGCAATGTGTTCTACAGCGATACGGCCTAACGTCAAGACCTGTCTGAGAGGTTCGTATTTGTCCATTATTCGGAATCTTGCATCCAGGTCATGGAGGGGGGTACAGGGTAGCACCTGACGGTCATACAGGGCGGGAGTTACCTTGTGAAGAGTCTCTTTAAATCTGGGGGGCACAATATGAGCATAGGCGTCAATCTTGAGTTCATACGGCAGTTTCATTCTAAAACCCCTTTTCTGTTCTGCCTGCAGTCCACTTCTCTTCCATATAATGAAGTCTGTCAATTGTATGGTTCGGTATATGTATATTGTTTAGCGAAGCTTCAAAAAAAACTGATCGCCAGCCCATTTTACTCCTCCTTGAGGATCTCATCAACCTTTTCCCGTTTCTTTTTCATGTAAGGCAGCACATTTGAAAGAAGCAGGAGAAAAGCAATGGTAAGCGTCACAGCCGAGATCGGACGAGTAACGAAGATAGTAAAACTGCCATGCGACATGAGGAGGGACTGACGAAGGTTCTGTTCAAGGATGGGCCCCATGACAAAGGCAAGTACAAGGGGAGCGCTTTCATACCGGAACTTTCGCATGAGGTACCCCACACCGCCAAAAAATATCATTACCATAACATCAAAGGTGGAGTTGTTCAGGCTGTACGCGCCGATAAGACAAAAGAGCAGAATCAAAGGCAGCAGAATACGGTACGGTATCTTCAGCAACTGGACCCACAGTCCGATAAGGGGAAGGTTTAAAAGCACAAGGAGCACATTTCCAATGTACATACTTGCCACGAGTCCCCAGAAGACATCAGGACTGCTCGTCATAAGGAGAGGACCGGGCTGGACGCCATGAATGATCATGGCCGAGAAGAGCATGGCCATGACAACATTCGGCGGAATACCGAGGGTGAGAAGCGGTATGAGTGACCCGCCGGCTGCGGCATTGTTTGCCGTCTCAGGACCGGCCACACCCTCGATTGCCCCTTTTCCGAAACGTGTCGGATCATCAGCAAGTTTCTTTTCGATTCCATAGGAAAGAAAAGACGCGAGGATAGCACCTCCGCCGGGAAGGATCCCGAGCAGAAAACCAAGTACCGAACCCCTCACGATAGACCACTTTGTCTGCGCGTAGTCTTTCATGGATGGCCAGATGTTCGTAATCTTTGTCTGCAAAACCTCCCTCTTTATCACTGTCTCAAGGTTGGTAAAGACCTCTGCGACACCAAAGAGCCCCATCACAACAGGTATAATGCCGACACCATCGGTCAATTCATTTACATTGAAAGTAAAACGGGGGGACCCGACAACCATATCAAGGCCCACACTGCCGAGAAGGATACCCACAAGGGCCATCATGAGAGACTTCACCATAGAGCCCTGTGTCAGATAGGTAAGGACGATCAATCCTGCGCACATGAGGGCAAAATACTCCGGGGGACCGAATCTGAGGGCCGCTTTTGCCAGCGGGACGGCAACGACCATAAGTCCGATGATAGAAAAAGTACCCCCGATAAAGGAACCAATTGCAGAGATGCCGAGAGCGGGTCCTGCTCTTCCCTGCCGTGCCATCTGGTACCCGTCAATACAGGTAATCACCGAGGCGGCTTCTCCGGGGATGTTGACCAGGATTGAGGTGGTTGACCCGCCATACATGGCACCGTAGTAGATACCGGCAAGCATGATAAGGCTTGAACTCAGCGGGACAGCAAAAGTTGCCGGCAGCAGAAGAGCCATGGCTCCCACAGGGCCGATGCCCGGAAGCACACCTACCAGCGTGCCGATAACAACACCCATAAAACAGAAAAGCAGGTTCATGGGTATCAGGGCAACTTGAAAACCAAGAACGAGGTTATGCAGAATGTCCATAGGTCAATACCTCAAAAGCCCAGAGGGCCGGCAGGAAATTGGAGATTTAGCCACTTGGAAAAAACATAATAACTGAGGGCCGTCGTTATGAGGGAATAGAGGGCCACCTTCCAGATTTTCTTTTGTCCTGCTATCCCGAAAAGAAAGGCCATAAGGAAAAAGGTGGTCATATTATAACCACCGAGAGGGATCAGTTGAGCATAGGCGAAGAGGGCCACAAAAACCAGAATTACTCTGGGCCAGAGCATTCCGCGGAACAAGGGCTGGGCATCTGTTGACTTATCCCGCCCCGGGGCCTGCAGAAAGCAGACAAGGGAAAGCATAGCAAGAAGGACAGCGGCACCGAAGGGCATGAACCCGCTGCCGGGAGTGCTGAGCTTGCCGAGGCCGAGACGGAATGAGGCCACCGAGACAATAACGGAGATACATAACCAGAAGACGCTGGTTGCTTTGTCCGTATTCATTTGTTTTCTCAATCCTGTTTTTTTGGTAATTTCAGTTCCTGAACCATGTGTTCGATTCGTTTATTCGCATCATCAAGGTATTTCTTTGTATCGGCAGCATTTCTGTAATTCGGTTCAAATTCCACCTTGGCCATGATACCAGCAAATTCAGGGTCATCCATAACTTTACGAAAAGCGTTCTGAAGGTTCTCAACGATATATTGGGGTGTGCCTTTCGGGGCTGAGAACATGAAGACGCTTTCATTGTAAATATCGTAACCGAGTTCCCGGAGGGTCGGCACGCTGGGCCAGGCCTTGACTCTTTTTTCGCTTAAATTTGCAAGAATACGGACTGTGCCGTCTTTGATATAAGGAACGCTCTCACCGGCGCCTACACAGAAATTCACATGATCACCCAGTAAAGCGGTAAAAGCCGGCATAGCGCCTGGAAAGGGAATGTGCGTCCAGGTAATCTTTTCCTGTTTCGCAACAAACTCCATGGCCATATGCATGGGAGATCCTACGCCCAGGGTGCTGTATGTCACTTTGCCGGGATTCTTCTTCGCGTAATCGACAAGCTCTTTGAAGGTTTTCCAGGGAGAGGTTGATTTTGTCACAACCGGTGTCAACTCTGGTGTTGCGAAGTGCATAATGGGAGCAAATTCCTCATACTTATATGGGACAGCCTGCATATGAGGAAGCCTTACAAGACCTGAACTCGCGCCACCCAGAATGGTGTACCCGTCAGCCGGTCTCTTTGCAACAATGCCGGTGGCAACGGAACTGCCGCCGCCGCCGTTATTGGTAACAATAAAGGGTTGGCCAAGAATTTTTTCGGCTTTAGTGGCCATAAAACGTACTGAAATATCGGCGACTCCTCCAGGTGCATAGCCGATATAGAGATTGATCGGTTTTGTCGGATACGCCTGCTGGCTCCATGAAGGAACTGCCAGTGTAACCGCAAGGATGCACCCGAGGACGACTGTAAGAAAACCTTTCGCGTATCTTTTTGATCTCATACTGCACCTCCATGATTTTGTGGATAGGCTGTATTCACAGCATAATCTTGTTAGCTTACTTCTTAAAACAACCCCTTTTACAGGTGTAATAATCTACGTGCATTCCCCTCGTAGATTTTGTTTTTTGTTGCTTCTGACAGGTTCATCTTCTCGATGCCATTGATTGTCTCCCGTATGGAATAACCTCCGTTTTCGACGTCGTAGGGCATATCGGTGCCGAAAAGCATATGGTCCTCACCGAAAAACGCGAGGCCGCATTCAAGCGCTTTGTTGCTGTTACCATTCAGGGCAGTATCGGCATAGAACATCTTGAAGTATTCGACGGGATGTTTTGTGAGACCAGGAAAATACTTTGTTCCAAGACGTTCGAGACCATTATTATAATGGACGATAGCCCTGTCAGAAAAATAGGGGATCATGCCTCCGCAGTGGTGGGTTATAAACTTTATGGTAGGAAACTTCTCAAAGATACCAGCGAAGACAAGCCTGACCATTGCTGCTGTCGTGTCATAGGGCCAGCCATATATGGAGAACAACTGGTTGAAAGAAGCTGTTTCTGCGGCCCAATCAGGCTGGTTAGAACTGCGCATGGGATGGATCCAGATCGGAAGGTCAAACTTTACCATGAGCTCATAGAGAGGCATCATCTCATCTGTGCTCGGTGGTTTCCCGTTGACCCGGGTATGGATCTGAATACCCTTAAACCCCAGATCTTTTATGGCCCGTTCCGTTTCCTTCAATGCCATATCAATATTATTGAGCGGAACATTCGCGATGGCAGCGATATACTTCTTCGGATACTTTGCAACTACCTCAGCTATTTCATCGTTGCACATCCGTGCCAACTCCGCCGCTTCTTTTGCATCGGCAACCTCCTCCACGGGAGGCATGGTGGCAGACAATACCTGGACCAGATCCTCATAAGGTTCGAGTTTACCCAATCGCCCCTCATAGTCGGTCAGGATGGGGCGCCTGTCCTGGACAGCTCTCTCTGTGGCAAACTTATCAGCATATTTGTAAATGGCCTCTTTGTAGCGGGGAAGCATTACGTGAGTAAAGATGTCTATTTTCATGGGTTAACCCTCCTTATGCTGTTTACAGCAACGTTGTTATTGCTCAATGCCAAGCAGAAGATTTCACATTACTCAGACTAATTTTTACTTCTTATGATTTCATTCCTAATTGTCTAATTGTCAGACAATTTAACATCTTTTGATCTTATACCAGAGAGTAATTTTATGTCAACATAAAAATAGACCCATATCGCACCGGGTTCAAACTACACTTGCAGTGATCTTTTCGAGTGATCATTCTTTCTCTTCGAATATTTTATTCGCTGCGCTTTCTCCTGCAATACGGCCTGAGTTGATTGCAAAGGCAAAGGTAGTACCGGTAGTTCTGATGCAATAGGTATCCCCAACCCATCCTCCCGTATCAATACCCGCGGCATAGAGGCCGGGAATAGGGTCACCCTCCCTGTTGAGTACCTCCATCCGTTCGTTGATCTTGATGCCGCCGATCGTATCAAGGTAGTCCACTCCCATTCTGATGGCGTAATATGGCGCGGTCCGTAAAGGCTCGAGATACCTTCGATCTTTCCCCGAGATTGGATCGTAGCCTTTCTCGCAGGCCAGATTATATTCGTCAATGGTAGTTTTCAAGACTCCCGAATCAGTCCCTATCCATTCGGCTATCTCATCTAATGTATCGGCTATGCGGATAAAGGGGCTTACTGTCTTAGCGGGACGGATGGAAGCAGCCTTCTGCGGACAGTTTCGTTCGCATGCCTGGCAAAGCCGGCACTCTTCGACGGGGTTAATCACAGCTCTGCTTCCACAGGTCATACACCGCAGTGATTCTTCATAGGCCATCTCCTCATCGAACCCGGCCGCGACTTCTTTGAAGTTCCCGATTCTTTGATCCACCGGGAGCAGCGGTTTCTTCATTCGCGCCAGATTTCGCATTCCTTCTTTGGGCGGTTTTTTTACTATCTCGGAGATTGGCTCCCTTTCAGCATTCAGGTCTTCACCTCTCAGATATCTATCAATGGAAACAGCGGCTCTTCTGCCTGCGGAGATAGACCCGACAACCGTTGATGCCCCTGAAACGATATCACCGCCGGCAAAAACCCCGCGGAGAGTCGTTTCTCCTGTGATCGCATCAACCTGGATGGTACCGTCCGCAGTGAGAGCTAACCCGTTCGGTATGAAGGACAGATCGGGCGCCTGTCCAACAGCAAAGATAATCATATCGGCATCAAGCAGTCTCGTTTTCTTTTCATCAAGACAAGGGTTGAATTTCCCTGTTTCGTCACAGAGGCTCAGACAACGGGCAACTTCAACCCCCACAGGCGTGATACGGCGCGGTCCCCATCCTTCTTCTATCGTGATACCTTCAGCCAGGGCCTGCTCAATCTCCTCCCGGTGAGCTGGAATGGCGTCTCCAGTCTCAAGACAAACAATCCTGGCCTCCCGCGCACCCAATCGGACAGCCGACAACGCGACATCGACAGCCACGTTGCCTCCGCCGATTACCACAACTTTCTCTCCAACCTTTATCTCTTTATTGAGATTTACATCCCGGAGAAAATCGAGCCCCCAGAGAACACGCTCCGATTCGACCCCGTCTATGGATATTCGTCGGCTCAACTGATTGCCTGTGGCAATGAACAGTGCCTGATATCCCTCCGTCAGATTTTCGAATGTAATATCAGTGCCGATCCTGACGCTATGGACAAATTCCACTCCCATATCCCTGATCATGTTGATCTGCGCATCGAGGACATCCCGCGGCAGCCTGTACTCCGGTATGCCCATCCGCAACATGCCGCCGAATTGAGGCATGGCTTCAAAGACTGTCACTCCATACCCTAAGCGGGCGAGGAAATAGGCGCATGCCAGTCCTGCCGGACCGGAACCGATAATAGCTGTCTTTTCATGACGCGTTCCAGGTGTCGGTTCTCTTTTCACATTCAACTGCAGGTCACCGAGGAATCGCTCGATGCAGTTGATGTTGACCGCTTCGTCAACATCTCTCCGGGCACACTCCGACTCACAGAAATGGGGACAGACACGACCGGTTATAGCGGGGAAGGGCATGGTTTCGGCAATCACGTCAATCGCTTCCTTCGTCATACCCTGTTTCAGGAAATAGAGATAACGCCGCATGTCCACGCCGGCAGGGCAGGCTGATCTGCATGCAGTAATCTCGTGTTGTCCCTGAACAATAGTGTCAAGCCTGATAATATCAAGAGGGCATGAATCAACACAGACACCACAGCCGTTACACAACTCCTGATCGACCTGCGCATAAGACATGGTGCCTTCATCTGCCTGAAGCTGCAGTTCCCGTTCCAGCCCGGGAAGTCTGCTTCCCAGTAAACGCGCTGCTGGACCTCTGGCCAGCACAATCCCTTTCTCACTCATTCTCCGGATCATGTTGCTGTCAAGCAATCCGTAGCAGACGCCACCGGGTTGTCGAGCCACGCCGTTTGCTGCTACGAAAGGGCTGTGGCCGATAGTCTCATCCATGAATCGGTCTCCATTGCTGTTTACCCATACGGTATAGGGCTCAATGGCTACCTGCGTGAGCATGACCGGCACTTTTGTTGAATCGCCGGCGTCAATCATGAGGCGCAGCGGTCTTGGAGAGCAGGGCCCTTCGACTTGGAGCATGCCCAGCCCATCTGTTGCAGCTCCCGCTTCGATTCCCATGTGGATTCCATCACCCATGTTCGGTAGGCCAATGCAGAACATAGACTCATTGTAGTTTGAACAGTACTTTCTGATCCATTCTTTGTTACCACCGTAACCGCCGGTAGCAATTACGGCCCTATCGGCAACAATGGTGAATTCCTCTGATCTGTTCGACGCAATGACCCCTGTTACACGACCACCATCGCCTATGAGAATCTTCTTTGCCTCAGTCCTCACAAGAATGGTGACATTGAGACGATCACAGCTTTGTCTCAGTGCGTCGGCCACTGCCGCACGGCGCTGTTGCCTGTGAGTCACGACCGGTGTCTGGTTCGGGAAAAAGGTCATCAGCTCAAAGACACAGCCCTGTTCCTCCAGCCATCGTATCGTGTCACCTGATTTGTTTATGAAAGCGCGGATAATCTTCGGATCGATCTGCCAGTGGGCCCAATCCATAACAGCACTGAAAAGCTCATCTCTTGACGCATCGACCATTGCCCGCTTCTGGACCGGGCTCTCAGCGGCAAAAAGCATTGTGGCCAGCGCAGTGTTGCCGCCGGTACAGTTTCTTTTTTCCAGCACGATGACCCGGGCGCCTTTTTCCGCGGCGGTAACAGCGGCAGCCAGTCCGGCTCCTCCGCCTCCGATTACCACAAGATCCGCTTTAAGTTCTCTGTCTTTCTTCATGGTAACACCATCTGACATCGTCGTCTCCCTCAGCAAAGTAGCGAACTCTTTTTAAATCACTCTTTTTATGACAGGAATTTTCTTGCTCTCTTGTGCATCCTGTGCCTTCCAACCTCATGTGGCATGGACTCCTCTTCAAGCGTCGAGCAGATACTATCAGTCGATAAGCAGATCCTTGGCCAGATCAATCTTACTCAGTCTCTCCGCCCCTGTTTCTGTTATCAAATAGGTATAACCCATACCGCACCCGTCGCCACCCATTTCTTTGAGAACACAGGCATGCACCGCGATGGTCATGCCTGCCTTGAGAACAAGGGGATTAGATTCGGTCACTGACCAGAAATCAAGTACGTCAAGCCCTATGGAATGACCCGGACGGAAGGGAGAAATAAATCCCCTTTCCTGCACTGTATTAATCAGTATATGATACAGATCAGAAACTTTGACCCCGGGACGAAGGATCTTTCGGGCAGCTTTATCTGTTTCATTCCAGGTACGGACCATTTCCCTTAACAGAGGAGTGTAACTGCCAACGGGCAATGTGACCGGCAGCTGACAATAGTAGCCGTCATAGGATGGTGTTATCTCCATGAACAGCGTACCGTTAGGCTCTAATCTGTCTTCCGTCGGAACAAAAGACATGTTCATCGTCGAACCGGCTCCGTCGATCAGATCAAAGGAATATTCACAACCCATCCCGTAGATTATTTTTTTGACTTCTCCATAGATCTCATATTCTCCCAGACCAGGGCGAATCGTCTCTCTGAGCGTTTTGTAGACTTCGTCGGCAATCAGGGCTGCCCTTCGCGTCTTTTCGATTTCCTCAGGACTCTTTATCGCCCGCAGTGATTCAAATATTCCCACTGAGTCGACGAGCCTGTCGCCAAATGTCTTCGCCACAGCCAGATACATCGGTGCTGGCATACACGTTCTGCCCACAAGGCCGATATTGTTGCCCCCGTCAAAGCGGGATAATTGAACAACAGCCTGCTCCTCAGGTTCTGTTGTCGTTTTAAGATCAAGCAAATCGACGGCGGCCATAAACTTTGGGAGTTTTCGCGAAGCTGTCAGCACGGGGTTTGCCAGAAAAACCGGTCTACCCTCCAAAGGGAAAATACAGCATCCCCCTCTTCCCAACCCTGTTACGTAGCGTATATTGCCACGGTTAAAATCTTCATTGAGCCCGACGATGAGCAGACAATCGAGACGTTCTTTCTTCATAACTTCCCGAATTTCCCTATATCGCCGTTGAAATTCCTGAGACGAAACACCCATGTGAGTTCCTTCTTTCATTTATGTTGTGTCTTAACCTTTACTGGATGTGACCCTCTTTCGTGTGCGGCCGAAGACGGCGCTATCAATCTCTAACTCTCTGGTGCGTCACCCAGAAACTCCGGCCAGGGGCGTCTCATTTTGAGCATGCTGAATTTCCACTTCCCGTTTTCTTTCACGTATTCGCAGTCATATCTTCCCTGAATCCATCTTCTGGACTGATCATGGACAAAACGATAGAACATCCAGTGACCCCGGGCTTTTTCCCCTTCGATCGCAATGACCGGTTGACCGGTGAAATGACCGTCCTTTGACGAGAGTACATTTGGGCCTATGATTTCCCGGAAAAACTGGCCAACTTCTTCTTTTCCTTTCCGAATTCCGTAATTCGCTACCTCAACCTCGATATCCCCGGTGAAACAATCAAGGGCATTTTCTATTTCAAGGCCGGAAATCCAAAAAAGATATTCCCTGTGGAGTTCTTTGATTTCTTCCATGTCCTCCAGCATCCTGACTCGTTTTTCCAATTCCTCTATCGTCATGCTTTCCTCCATCCTGGTTTTTTTAGTACGGATAATTTCCACAGGTCATGCCCATCGGAATGGCGGAGAGCGGAGTGGGTCGTCAACGTATATGCGTCTTCCACCCACTCCACAATGGACTTTGTTACAACATTACTCGCTCAGCCACGCCTTGGGTGAAAGGTAACGGTTGGGTACCACACCATACAGATCATCGTGCAGCTTCTTCGATTTCCCGATTGGCAGAGGCGAGATACTGACAATTGCACCCAGACAGTACTTGTCAGTCCACAGGGCCATCAGCTGCTGGGTCAGTTTCTTTTTGGTGGCAAAATCCGGCGCCGTACTGGCACGGATGTACAGGGCATTTATTTCCGGGATACGAGTGACTTCAGAGAACTCATTACCGGCCATCCAGCCTGCAACCTGGCTCAAGGTGTCCGGTCTCCAGAATCCCTGCATTCGTACAATGCCTTCCCAGCCCTTACCAAGCGATGCCATCTCGGCAAATCTCGGTCGCTGGAGAGGCTCCAGAGTCGCATCGATTCCCACATCTTTCAGATAACGCTGAACAGCGGTCATTTCATCGGTGTAGTAAGGCATATTGGCAAAGTAGTACATCTGGGTCTTAAAACCGTTGGGATATCCTGCGGCTGCCAATAGTTGCTTCGCTTTTTTTGGATTGAAGGGATAACCCTTGACGGCTGGATTGTAGGACCATTGACCAGGTCGTGCCCACTGGTTCAATGCTGTAAAATACCCGCGGCCAAAAGCATCGGCGACAACCTTAAAATCAATGGCGTACCACAGGGCCTGTCGAACCCTTATATCCGCAAATGGCGATTTGGGATCTTTACTGTTTCCGGCGAGGGCGGCCACCTGCCCTTCAGGGGGAACAACAATATTCCACTTCCCTTCCGCCTCCAGGTCCTTTGCATCTTTCGGTTCCAGCAATATTATATGCTTTCCACCTGTCTTGAAGGTCATCAGATCGGCTACAGGGTCCGGTATTCTGGCCATCTCTATTCCGTCAAGGTACGGTTTTCCGCCCCAGTAACCATCGAATCTCTTAAATTTGATCCCTATGTCTTTCTGCCAGCTTACGAACTGGAACGCTCCGGTGCCTACCGGGTTTTTCTCGCACCAGGCCTGGCCATTCTTCTCGAAGGCGGCTTGCGAAATCATCCGGCCGGCGTCATGCGCGAAATGACTGGAAATAACATTGTCGAATTCCGAAAGATTGAGTCGGACAGTGTAGTCATCTACTACGTCGACTGAATCCACGCGGGTGAGTTCGGGCCTCTTGCCTTCTTTGAATTTATCAAGGTTCCATTTGCACACCCTGGCATTGAAATCCGATCCATCATGAAACTTGACACCTTTTCTCAACGTAACCGTAATGGTTTTCGCTTTGGGATCAGCTTTCCAACCTGTTGCCAACAAAGGAACAAGCTCTCCTTTTTCGTCAAAACGAAAGAGTGTCTCGAGACAGACACTCGCCTGCTGGCCGTCCGTATTGGCTGTCATGGTAGCCGGGTATCCCAGGCTGTAAGGTTCGTAGCCAAGCATCTTCAGCGTCCCGCCATACCTTGGTTTGAGTTGGGGGGTAGATGTCGTGGTAGCTGCATGAGCAAGACTGATGCAAAGCATCGTACAAACCATACATAATACTAAGGAAATTCTTATTTGTTTCATCGTTGAACCCTCCTCTGTCAATATATCCCGGCTTCAACCGGGTGATTCACGCTATATTTTTCCCCGGAGCCGTGGGTCGAGAGCGTCCCTCAAGCCGTCACCTACCATGTTAAAGGCAAGAACAACCAGCAGAATGGCGCAACCGGGTACAAAGGACATCAAGGGATTGGCAAGGAGAAATCGATAGCCGACACTGACCATGGTACCCCAAGTGGCCACAGGCGGCTTTATGCCAATTCCCAAAAAGCTGAGAGACGCTTCCATCATAATGGCCGTTCCCAAATTGACAGACAGCAATACAAAGAGCGGCGGGAAGGCATTCGGGAGCAGGTGGTGTAAAATGATGCGCAGGTTTCTGGCCCCCATGGAACGAGCAGCCGTGATATATTCGTTTTCCTTTAAAGAGGCAACCTGGGCACACATCAGGCGGCAATAAGTGGGCATCATGCTGATACCGAGGGCTATAAGTACATTAAAAAGTCCTCCTCCCATCACCGCGGTAAGTGCGAGCATCAATACGATAGGCGGAATAGCAAGCAGCGCGTCGGTAAACCTCATTATGATTGTGTTCGTCCAGGCCCCGAAATATCCGGCAATGAGCCCCAGGGTCATGCCGATTACCCCGGCAATTGTCACAGCCACCACACCAACCAGAAGAGAGATCCGGGCACCATATATTATCCGGGTCAGGAGGTCTCTACCCAGTTCGTCCGTCCCCAGAAGATGCGATTTCGAGGGCTTTGCCAGTCTGGAATTCAAATCCTGTTCATAAGGATCAAAAGGTGCTATCAGCGGAGCGAAAAGGGCGGCAACTACGAGCATCAGGATTATGATTGTACCCCCGACTACGACCCGCCGACGAAACATGGTTCTGGTGACCCGCCGGAATTCGCTGACCCGTGGTCTGGCCATTTCCAGCTTCATAACAGAGATATTGGCTTCAGGCATGCTCTCACTCATATCTGAATCTCGGATCCAGCCAACCGTAAGAGATATCAACCAGCAGATTGACCAGACAGACTAACGCCCCGATCAGAAGAACACCTCCCTGCACAATGAGAAAGTCCTTATTCAACGCGCCGGCAACCAGCAGCCGACCCATGCCGGGAATATTAAAGACGGTCTCAACAAGGACCGAACCGCCGACCAGTATCCGCACCTGCAAGCCCAGTAGCGTTACCACAGGAATAAGCGCGTTTTTCAAGGCATGTCTCAAAATTACGATCTTCTCTGTGAGACCCTTGGCAAAAGCCGTCCGGATGTAGTCCTGGTGGACTACTTCGAGCATACTTGATCGTGTTTGCCGCGCCAGGACTGCAACGCCAGGGATAGCCAGCAGAATGACAGGCATTATCGTACATTTCAAACTCTCCATAAAATTATCCAATGGCGATGTCCATCCCTGAATGGGCAGCCATCCCAGCCGGTATCCCAGCACATAGACTCCCAGTATGCCAAGCCAGAAAACAGGAATGGCCATACCTACGTTGGCGGAGAGACTGACCAGTTGGTCAAGAATACCGCCCCGTCGAATGGCGCAGATGATTCCGGCAGCAATCCCCAGAAAAGTGCTCAGTACAAGCGCTATCGCGGACAAGTAGAGTGTTATGGGCAGCCGGGCAGCAAACATATCGATCATAGGGTCCCGGTACATAATCGATATTCCCAGATCCCCCTGGAGGGCATTTGAGAGCCAGTGCACGTACTGGACGGCAATGGGCCGGTCCAGCCATAGCTGATGCTGGAGCGCCTTGATCTGTTCCATTGTGGCATCGGTTCCAAGCATTGCTGCAGCAGGGTCTCCAGGCGTAAGATGGAGAAGGACGAAGGAAACGATGGTTACTATCAGTAATACGGCGATGGTTTGGATAAGTCTGCGAACAATAAAGGTTGTCACGCCCTGTTTCCCCTTTTACATTACATGCTCTGAATCACGATTCTCTTTTAATACGCATTACATCAATTGCAAATCCATAAATTTGCGGAGTATGAGTGAAGCATTCAAGTGGTCATACATATAGCCAGTTTATAATGGCATATCATCTTTGTCAAGAAAATTAAGGTGCCGGTGTTCATATGCTTTTTTCCCTTCAACCTTGCCGATTAACAAGCTGTCAAGCGAGCTCTGATGAGCTTATGCAGGGCCTTAGAGCTCGCTTGGTTAGAGCCTAATTCTTAATCTTCACGTCCTTTATAAGCATCAGGGGTTCTCTGTTCTTCTTCGTTGGTGTGAACTCTATTTTCGGCTTCATCGCATAGACATCAGTTGCGGTATAAATCTGAACCGTTGCCACATCGTCGTGGAGCACTTTAATGGCCTGTTTCAAGAGCTCGCCTCTTTTCTTGTTATCCGTTGTCACCTGGATAGTCTCGATCATTGTATCCAGTTTGGGATTCCAGTACATTGCCATTCTGTCTTTGGAATAATATGCTGAGGCCAGCGCTTCCGTAGGTTCAGGCAGATGGGCCATCGGTGTGGTCGCAAGACCGACATAGACCGTCTTGGGATCGTCATGCCAGGCCCTCACTTTTTCCAGCATCTGCGGCGCCTCAATGCCCTGCGGTTTTGCCTTGATGCCGATAGCATTCAGATAGAGGACCACCGCTTCAGCAGTCTCCTTTTGTCCTGCTATCCTGCCGGTAAAATAGTAGAGAGGCATCTCAAAACCATTTGGGTATCCTGCCTTGGCCAACAATTCTATTGCTTTTTTCGGGTCATAGGGGTACTGCTTCAGGTTTGGATCATACCCGAGTTCTCCGGGAGAAAGTCTTGTAAACCGTCCCGGGATCCCCTGAAAGAGGTTTTTCACGATGGTATCCCCGTTGATGGCCATGGCAATAGCGAGGCGGACATCCCGTTTGTACCACGGGACATCGGGATTATTGTTGTGGAATTGGATGTTTGTCGGCGGATGGGTCGGCAGACGGGCAGTCTTGAACCCGGCAGCCTCGACATCTTTTACCATGGCATACGGTGTAGACATAATAATGTCGGCTTCTCCGGACTTCAGCATGGCAACTCTCGTCGAGTCCTCCTTTACGAATCTGAACCGGGCCTCTTTTACCTCAGGTTTGGGTCCCCAGTAATTGTCGTTCGCTGCTATGTCAATATATTCTCCCAGTTTCCAGTCAACGAATTTATAGGGGCCTGTTCCCACCGGCTTGGCGACAAACTGGCCTTCACCGACTTTATCGAAATAGCTCTTGGAAACGACGGTGAGAGAACGGGTCGGGAGAAAAAGGACATCGGGTTTTTTGAAGATAAATCTGCAGACATAGTCATCGACAATCTCAACCCTGTCCAGATTTCTCATTGCCCGCTGGTGCGTGGGGTTTGTCTTCAACGCACGTTCATGACTAAACTGAACATCTTTTGTCGTAAGAGGGTCTCCGTTGTGGAACTTGACCCCTTTGCGCAGAGTAAACTCGACGACCAGTCCGTCGGGAGATACTTTCCATGAAGCTATGCCGGGAACGAACTTGCCGTCCGGTGTCAGGTCGACAAGTCTTTCGAAGATATTGTTGCTGATCGGGGCGGAGGTGACACTAAACTTTGTAGTTGTCGGGTCCAGTGTATCAGGCTCTGCCGGGAGAACCACGGTGATCTTTGACTGTGTCTTGGCCGGTTGAGCGCTCTGTGCTATCCCAGCTGTCATGAACATCATGACGCATACCATGAGGGTAAAACAGGTTAATGCGGTAAATATTTTGCCTCTCTTTTTCATCCGATACCTCCTTTGTTTAAACAGTCTTTACTATAAATACTGCAACTCGTTAACAAAAGCAAACCATTCCTCAAGCCTGATTCTACTCTGTGATCATATATTTTCCGTAATTCTTATCATCCATAATCCTATCCTTCATTTTATTGTTATGCCCATCCTTCCAATATGTAGTCCAGACAGTCAACTGACTTAGCATGAATCTATTCACAGGGTCTATCAGATATATCCTTTGTTGCCCTGCTCTTTACTAAACAAGACTGCAACAAAATGCCGAATAAAAACCAGGGGGCCGGGAAACCCCGAGGTCTCAATTTCCAGAATATTTCCACTAAAATCCCAGGATTTCCCAATCTTTGCCAACAACACCTGCATTTGTGAACTATTTCAGGCAATGCCTATTTCGCTGGTGCGGGCGCCGTGGGCCATGTCTTTCATAATCTCTCTGACAATTGCCATCTTGGCAGGTATTCTCTCCATAACCGTCTTGCCGGGCACAAACTTCACCATATGGTTGATGCCTGCGCAATCCTTGACAAACTCCGGGTCTTTTGTCATTTTCTCCATCGCTTTCTCCAGAGCATCAACGATGTCGTTGGGCGTCTTGGCGGGTGCTACAAGATACACGGGCGTATCGATATCGTCTATTTTTGGAAACATCTTTGCCATTGAAGGGATGGACGGATCAAGGCCAAAACCCTTGGGGTCATCGAAGCTGAAGATGATTCTCAGCTTTCCCGCGTCTGCCTGCGCTTTTGCGGCAGCGGCGCCGAGATTGCCCACTTGCACGTGTTTCCCAAGAAGAGCTGAGACGATTTCCGCATCACCCGACAGGGGAACTCCGGTCAATTTCAGGCCGGTCTGTTTGTTGAGGTTTTGCGTCCTGAAGAATGCTATGGTTCCTGCTCCGTTGTTGCCCCATTTCACACCGGGGTTTTTCTTGCAGTAGTCGGAAAATTCCTGAAACGTTTTCCACGGAGCATCCGCAGCCACCACGATAACGGAGCCATTCAGGGAAGCCTGGGCGATGACCCGCAGATCTTCCATTTTATAGGTAGCTGTTCCGTTGAGAACAGGAAAGAAATAGTCGGAGTGGTTGAGCAGGGTATACCCGTCAGGTTTCGCGTTAGCCACGTAAGTGAAGGCAACAATGCCTCCTGCCCCTGGTTTATGATCGACAACAAAAGTGCCGCCCATGTATTTTTCCAGATATTTGTTCCAGATACGCATCGTCATATCCGATATGCCTCCCGGTCCAAAACCGACTATGCTGGTTACCGGACGGGAAGGATATTTATCCGCTGCAACTGCCGTATTAGTACCCCCGAAACAACAGAACATCATGGTAAAAATGATCAGTAACATTACATATGCGCTTTTCTTCATAATCCCTTCTCCTTTATTTTTTAGTGTATTCTCTGCAACACAATGACATCAAAAAAATACTTTTTTTGTCAAAACCTCCTCTCCGCATATTTGTTGACAGCATATATCCGTCTAGTCTCCGGTTCCCGCCTCCTCTATTATCTTTGTTTTTGCCTTTTTGTATGACGAAAAACATGTAGAAAGTAAAATAAGGGCCGATATTGCCAAAACCGTCGCTGCAATGGGCTTAGTCAGGAAAATCATGAAGCTCCCGTCGGATATGATGAGGGCGTTACGAAAACTCTTCTCCATGATAGGCCCAAGGATCAACGCCAAGACAAAGGGCGCCAACTCGTATTGGTTAACCCTCAGTATATATCCGATTATGCCGAAGGCGACCATAATAACAATATCCATTACATTGCTTCCCGTCGCGAAGGAACCAACAAGACAACAAAGCAGTATCAAAGGCATGAGCAGCTTATAAGGCACCTTCAGGACTTTAATCCACATGCCGACAAGGGGAAGGTTGAGGACGAGAAGCATGGCGTTTCCCGCGTACATACTCGCTATGACCCCCCAGAATATTTCAGGGTGCTGGACCATTAAAAGAGGGCCCGGGGTAACACCATGGATGATTAAGGCCCCAAGGAGCAGCGCCATGATCGGATTGGGAGGGATACCCAGAGCCAGCATGGGAACAAAAGCTCCGCCCGCTGCGGCGTTATTGGCCGTCTCCGGTCCGGCAACCCCTTCAATAGCTCCGTGTCCGAACTCTTCCGGATGCTTGGAAAGTTTCTTTTCGGTAGTATAGGAAACAAAGGTGGACATAACGGCCCCGCCTCCGGGGAGAATGCCGAGAAAAAACCCCATGACAGAACCTCGTAATATGGGACCTATGGCCCGCTTCCAGTCTGCCAGATTGGGCAGAAGATTTTTTATTTCAGCCTTAAAAACAACCCTTTCTTCGGGATTGGCGATATTCGTAAGTACTTCGGAGATTCCAAAAAGACCCATTACAACCGGAACCAGGCCAAAGCCATCGAGGAGCGTCGTAGTCCCGAATGAAAACCTCGGTATTGCCTCGACAGGGTCCATTCCGACACACCCAATGATGAGACCAAAAAACACCATTATGAGGGAATTGAGGACCGAGCCGGCCGATAAATAGGTAAGGAGGGTCATGGAAAGACACATAATGGCAAAGAATTCGGCGGGTCCAAATTTTACTGCCGTTGCGGCGAGAGGAAAAACGAGAAACATGAGGCCAACTATGGCAATTGTGCCGCCTATGAAGGAACCGAGCGCCGATATGCCAAGGGCCGGTCCTGCTCTGCCTTTTCTCGCCATCTTGTAGCCATCGAGGCAGGTAACCACCGAAGCTGCTTCTCCGGGGATATTAACCAGAATGGAGGTGGTTGACCCCCCGTACATGGCGCCGTAATAGATCCCGGCAAGCATGACAACGGATGCCGTCGGCGAAAGGCCGAAAGTTGAGGGCAGGAGGATCGACATGGCACCGACAGGCCCAATGCCGGGCAGAACTCCTACAAGGGTACCGATAAAAACACCGACAAAGCAGTAGAACATGATATCGAGGTGCATGAGACTCTGAAACCCCGTCAATAGACCGTTAGCGATATCCATACTTCCCAACCTCCAGTTTTATCCTAGACCTAAATTTCTGAATATTCCCGCAGGGAACATAACTCCGAGATAGTGAAACAGAAAATAACTTACTCCAACAATAATTACCGCGTAGATAATAATTAAGATCCACCGTGTGTACCCTGCAAACCGGAGTAAGAGGACCATCGCAAAAAAGGTGGTCACGATATATCCCAAAGGTTCCAGGAGCAAGGCATACGCGAAGAGGATGATTGTAATAAAAGCCAGTTTGCCAATTCCAGAATATCTCGACTTCACTGCTGAGACATTTTTCTCATCTGTTCCAGCGTTCTCAGTATGTATCCGCACATCGTGTTATCAGCTTATAAAATGCCAGGCAGGCGATAATAATTCCCAGCCAGAACGGCATAAAACCGGCCCCCGGAACGGAAAGCTTTCCTAAACCCAATTTGTATGCATAGATAGAAACAAAAAAACCTAAGCCTGCCCAGACAAGCGTGAGGTATAACGGGTATTTCTTCACCTGACTGCCCTCCTTTTTTTGATGGCGACTATTCCATCTTGGTTAAATCGCACATTGCATTATCGCTGCAGCTATTCGCTATGGACTCGACAGATCTACGCCTTCAGTCTCTCCGTTATCTGAGCAGTCCCTATGACGTTTCAGTTCCGGTTACGCTTTCGTTTCGCATATCGTTCAAAATATTTCTCTTTCTCTCAGAATGATCTTTAGACGACAAGGAGTTCGAATACCTCCGTCACATCATCTATTTCTTCCAGGTTTTCGAGCAGTCCCAGGGCCTTCTCTGCCCTGTCAGCCGGTACCGTATTGGAAAAATTTACATTATCGAAAAATTTCGCCTTTTTCTCTGCCGGCGAAAGAGGGGTCAATACACCGTTCCCTTTCGGCATGTCTACCCGTGTCTCATATTCACCGCCATTGCTCATTTTGATCTTTACACCCGCCCCTAAAGGAGTCTCCGGAGACGTGGTCGAGGTCAGCCTGATTTTGCGCACCATATCGGCAATCTTTTCGTCCCGTATATATTCATCAGTGAAATGCTCCAGTTTGGCGCCCTTTCTCAGCAAGGCATTGGCTACGTTGTACTGGATACTGAAGGCCGCGTCGATTTGAGGGACTTCCCTGATCTTGAAAGGCTGGCCTACAGCGAAGTCACGAGCAGTAGGGGTGATATCTACAACAATCTCATCAATATCATTGATCGCTATTGAATGCGATTGCAGCAGTTTCAGAACACACTCGATGGCTGCATGGTTTGAACGGCAGCAAGGATAAGGTTTACAGGTGTTGTCCATATAAAAATGCTTTCCCAGATCTTTTGTGAGTACATCAAGTTGATAGCTCTTACAGTACAGGGCAAAATATCCGTATTTGCTGAACAGCGGATCTCTGACACCGGTAAAGCCTTTTTTCGCCAGGGCAGCGGAAAAAATTCCTGCCTGAGCGGCTAGGCCTTGAGGCAGTTTAAAAGTATGGGCCGCATCGAAAATATTCTGGAATGTGCCCGCAAACTGATTCAGCACAATGCCGAATGCGTTGAGCATTTGCTGTTCGTTAAGCCCCATTAGCCTGCCCGCAATAGCAGCCGCTCCGAAGGCATTGACCGTTCCCGTCGAGTCAAACCCTGAATCGATATTCAGATTAGAGGCAGCGATAATGCGGGAGGCAATATCATCTCCGACAATAAGGGCCGTGAGAAGGTCTTTACCGCTGACTTCTTTGTGCGCTGCCACTGTGATAGCCGTAGGAACGGTAGTGCCGCTCAAGTGTGCCGGAGTGCTTTTCCCGTCCACAAGCGGTCCTGTTGGTTCAAAATCATAGGATCTTGCCATCACACTGTTTACCAGTGCCGCGTTGTGGAGAGGGACTTTGATCCCATGCACCAGAATTGTACCTTCCTTCTTGCCGCCCCACTCCTCCACCAAATCAATCAGCATTGAACATCCGGGGGCATTTGCGCCGCCGATGATACAGCCGACTACATCAATAAGTTTGGAACGGGCCCTGTCCACTTCAGCAGGATCAAAATGCTCAAAAGATGTTTCCAATACATTCTTTACTAATTCGGCAACAACACTCATACATTCACCCCTCGGTACGACCCGAATTTTATTGACAGATCAGTTCTTTTGTATCTTTGGTCTCTGCATCATCTTTTGCCGGCGCATTATACTATCTGTTGTTTCATGCCCTCATTTCTCCCGGCATCAAGAGTTACAAAGAGCAAGATTAATGCCAATTTGTGGAAATCTCATTCTGAAGATATGAGCGTGTAGATTTTGTTACGTCAAAGAGACTGATAATATTCATGTTTCTCTTTGATGAAATGGGGAATGAAATGTGTTGGATCCCATCAACTATTTCTTTAGCATGTGAGATTATGAAAATAGTAATCGTAACATTTCATCATTTATCGTAACATTTCACTTATTTTGCTTTTTTTGTATTGACATTACCATACAATTCCTGCTAACAAGAAAGGGATTTTATCTCATTTTGGCAGGTGTAACAATGCAGAACGAAACAAATTTTGTTAGTACCAGCTCTCGTGAAGAAGATTTCCTGTTGAGTTTAGCCGCAATGTTTAAGGGCGAATTTTCTTTAGACTGGCTTGAAGAACTTGCCGGATTGAAGGCCTCGAGAATCCTTTCCTTATTGGAACAAGAGGTCCAGAGCGGATTGCTCACCAGGATAAAACCAGCAGTCTATGTTTTCAAAAATAATGAACAACGTGAGGAACGGTTCAACCATCTGTCCCCGGAGGAAAAAGAGCGGTATCACCGTAATATGTCAATAATCTTCATACGTGATCTCCACGATGACGATTCAAAGGCACTTGAAATTGCAGAGCATCTTCTTTGTATCTCAAATAGTTGGAACGAGTGCCAGTGGCTTATCAGGGCCGGTGAAATTTACGCGCAATTACTTAGTACAGACAAGGCAATCGCCTGTTTCACTCACGTACTCACACAACTTTCCGATCAAAGAGGGAGAAAGTGAAGATTGGATTTTTATCAAAGCCGCAATTGGATATTCTAACGTATATGGCGGCAGAGTCAACATGGAACAATGTCTTTCCTTTCTGCGCGAAGCCAGCGAACGGGCAAAATACTTACACAAACAATCCTATGAGCTTCTATTGGAAATGCACATAGCAAAATATGAAAGATTAGGATCTCAACTAAATAAGGCCATGGAACGTTTTGAGCGGGCATTTTCTCAGGTGGAACGTCTCGACGACCCTGAACTCACTGCCTCTATAACCATGTTTCACACCTATTTTCTCTTCTGGCAGGGTCGGTACCGGGAAGTTGTCGATGTCTACGAAAAGTCGGTACCGGATGTGGAAAAATACCCTGTCGGTCACTTTCCCCTCATCGCCGCAATGATGGTAGGCCACTGCTACGCTATGGTAGGCCAAATCACTCAGGGCCTTGGCTTGCTGGATGCCATCCGGAACTATTGTTACCAAAAAGGGGACCTTTATTTTTCAGCCCATGCAGATTCTTCTATTGCCATGGTGATGTTATCCACAAACCGGGTTGAAGATACTCTTCGATATCTGAAAATTTCCCTGAAGGAGGCGGAAGAGAGCGCTAACCATTGGGTAGGCAATCTTGTAATATTGAAATTGGCGCTTGTTTATCATCACATGGGAAACAACAAAGAATCTCTCCAATACCTTCGAAGATTTCTGAGAAACAACTCCGGCCCTCAGGCCAATCTGTTACTCTACCCATATCTCATGGAGCTTTGTTGGGCCATTGAGTCGGGTAAGCTTCCCGCTGTCCCCGGCTTGTCACTTGAGAACGAGATCGACCGGATGCTCAACATAAGGAACATCTTTATGCAAGGCATTGCATACCGGTACAAGGCATTGCTCGGAAAATCCAGAGGGTTGGCCAACCAGGAGATCACCCGGCTATTTACTCTCTCTGCAAAACTGCTCAATAAATCAGGAAATCAGATTGAGCTCGCAAAAACGTACCTTGAATTGACGCGTCACTATTTATCGACAGGAAACGAAAAAAAAGGGAAGGCAACAATGCAGATTGCCTCTACGATACTTTCTTCAACCAATATCGGGTTAATCCCTGATGATTTGAAAACACTTATACAGGATCAAAACCTTGAAGGAACCATTCTTGCCGAGATCATGAACCTAACCGAAGAAATGGGGTCTAAAAAGGACAGTAGCAGACTATTGCAGCATATTGTGTCTACAGTGAATCGAATCACGGGAGCCGAAAGAGGGGCCCTGCTTCTTCTGGATGAAGAGAGAAATCCCCCCAAACTCAAACTTCGGGCTTCGAAAAATCTCACTATTGACCAGATATATGATCCTGCTTTTGCTTCCTCAAGAAAGATGATAGAGGAAGTAATCCATTCGGGCAAAGGATGTATTTTTGAAATAGGTTCATCCAAAGATACCGCACCAGCACAACAAATGAAGGAACAGGTCCGTTCCAGCATTTGCGTGCCTCTGTTGTTGAGCAAAAAAGCCATCGGGGTGCTCTATCATGAGAATCGTCTTCTTGGTAATGTCTTCAAAGAATATGATTTGAAACTTCTGGCCTTTTTTGCTGCTTTGGCGACGCTGGATCTGGACGGCGAAAAAGCATACCGGGAAATCGACCATCTCCTCAAGGAAGAGAAGCAAGCAAACTCTTTTTATCGAAAGGAACACATCGGGTCTCGTCAGTACGAGGGCATCATCGGAACCAGCCCCGCTATTCAACAAACCCTTGCCCAGATCAACCAGATTGCTAAAACCGATATGGCCGTGCTGATACTCGGTGAAACAGGCGTGGGGAAAAATTTGCTGGCCGAAGCGATCCATCGTCAGAGTCTTCGGGCTGATGGACCTTTTATTACCGTTCAATGCAGCGCTCTCACTGAAAGTCTTATCACCAGCGAACTCTTCGGCCATGAAAAAGGCGCTTTTACAGGGGCAACAAACAGATATGTCGGGCGGTTTGAAATGGCCCACAAAGGAACGCTTTTCCTGGACGAGATCGGTGATTTGTCACTGGAAGTCCAGGCGCGACTTCTTCGTGTTCTCCAGAGTAAGGAATTTGAGCGAGTAGGAGGAGGTAAAGATGTTCTCGTATCCGATTTCAGACTCATTGCTGCTACAAACCGAAATCTCGAACAAGAGGTTCAGGCGGGAAGGTTTCGGGAAGATCTCTATTATCGCATCAATGTGATCCCCCTCCTCATACCACCATTACGCGAAAGAAAAGAAGACATCCCTCTGCTTGTCCGCCATTTCCTGAGCCTTAATAATACAAAACAGGGGACAAATATTGTTAAAATCAAGCAGGAAACAATGGATACTCTCACGCGTCACAACTGGCCCGGTAATATACGCGAACTGGAAAATGTCATCCAGCGAGGTCTTATAGCGGGCACAGGCTCCTATTTTCAACTACTGTCACTCAGGGCTACTGAACCCAATATTACGGAAAGCAATAAATTCAAAACGCTGAAAGAACAGGAACGCACGCATATTCTGCAGGCGCTTCAGCAGTCACGGTGGAAAATCAACGGACCCGGAGGAGCAGCGCAAATTCTCGATATTAACGCCTCCACGCTGGCATTCCGCATGAAGAAATTGGGTATCAAAAAACCGGCAATATATACCAGTTAGCGCAGGAAACTCCTTTGTCTGCGTGAGACCGGCATGCATTATTGCGTTCCCGGAAACCGTTTCGATCACAAGATTATCTGTTCGTTAGCGGAATATGTTCATATCATAAGATGCAATAAAACACTAAATGTTGTGATTAATGGTGATATTCCACTATTTTTTAATTCCTCGTGCAATGCAATTATAACCAATGAAGAGGATCATGTGGATATTACGATTTGAAATGTGAAATATCTTTGTATATCATATTATACTGTTATGAAGTAGTACACAGCAACTATCATGAATTATCACTGTCCGTACGTTTTGATTGGTACCGTTCTTGCTGCACAATTTTTTACTGACAATGGATTTTTCTAATCAACATAGCCTGGATATGAACATTTGCAAGATTACAGATCTTAGGATAACACATAGTCTTTTTATTAGTACGTTTTCCTATATTCATGGTATCAATCGTCATATTGTACTTTGTAACAAAAAGGAGGTGTGAGAGAGAACACATTATTGAAAAACCTACAGTTTTGAACCTATTGAAAAAGGAGGATTCCATGCCTACGAAGAAAAAGTTGTCACGACGAGAGTTTTTTAAAGATATCACAATCGGTGCAGCCGCTGTCGCGGGCGCCGGCGCGCTCTTTGCCAAGCCGACGCAAGCTAAAACTGCGGGCCCGTTTCCCGGCGTGCCGGCCAAGTGGGACTACCAGACCGATGTGATCGTGGTCGGATATGGCGGCGCCGGCACTTTTGCTGCGATTGCTGCCGCCGAGGCGGGTGCGAAGGTGATCGTCCTGGAAAAAGCGCCGGAGGGGGGTGGCACGACGCGCATGAGCGGCGCCAATTTCACCGTCACGAACGATCCAGCCAATGCCGCCAAGTATTTCTTCGCAGCCTCCGGGTTGGTGACCCCCATGGAACAGTGCCAGGCGTGGGCACAGGAAATCGCCAAGACAACCGCGTGGTTCGATAAGTACCAAATCAAATATACAGTTCGGCCGCCGGACGTATTTGGTCCTGACTTCAGGAATTTCCCGGGTGCTAATGCCATCCGCAGCGTGGTGATCACGGGACTGGGACCCGCGCTTTATTCGCAGATGGACGCAATTGTGAAAGCCAACAAGAACATAAGGGTGATGTTGAAGACACCGTCAACGGCCCTTGTCCAGAACCCGGCGACCAGAGAGATCCTTGGGGTCCTCGCGGAGAGCGGCGGGAAGTCGATCGCGATCAAAGCGAAGCGGGGTGTTGTCCTGAGCGCCGGAGGATTCGAGTACAACGAAATGATGGTAAATAACTACCTGAGACCTGTTCCGCTCAAACCCGTAGGTTGGAAGTACAATACCGGGGATGCAATTCTCATGGCTCAGGCAATCGGTGCAGACCTCTGGCACATGAACATGATTGCCTCTTGCGGTCTCGCGACAGTTACTCCCGGGACGGATATCGGATGGAAGCGGCCAAATGCCAAGTCAGGCAATAATGTCATCGTGGATCGCTTCGGATCGCGGTTCATCTGCGAGAACCCCGAGCTTAATGCTCACCGGGCATGGATGTATTTTGACATCTGGGACTGGAGCCAGACACAGAAGGATTCGGGATACCGCGTCATTCCGAGTTACATTGTTTTTGATGAGACAGCCAGAATGGCCGGGCCTGTCTGCGACCTGGCAACAGGTCCATCGACGGGGAATATCAAACTGCCGAAGGAGTTGGGCGGGGCGCCCGATGGCTGGAGCAAAGACAACTCGTTCGAGGTCGAGAAAGGCTGGATCAGAAAGAGGTAATACAATCGAAGAACTGGCGAAGGCCATTGGCGAGGACATGGACGCAGCCGCGCTGAAAGCGACTATTGAGAAATATAACGGATACGTAAAAGCGGGCAAGGACCCGGACTTTAACCGGAATCCCAAGAGTATGGCCCCAGTGGAAAAACCGCCATTTTACGCGCTCACGGTTTGGCCCGGGATATTCAACACCTGCGGCGGACCGCGAAAGAATGAGAAAGCGCAGGTGCTGGACACGAAGCAGAAGGTGATCCGACGCCTCTATGCCGCAGGCTCGATCAGCCATTCGGCAGCTCATCTGTATTCAACATTCGGTCAGAACCTGGCCGAGAACTTTGCCTTCGGTAACGTTGCCGGACATAATGTCGCATCTGAAAAACCGTGGGACGTTTAAGCCATGCGGTTTAGGCTCCTTCAGCAAGTAGAAACTGGCAGCGGCAGTTAGGCGGGTTCTCAATGGCAAGACTTGCGAGTGAAGTAATGTTTGGAAGAGAGCTATACGCTGTTTCTTCCCATAATCCGCAGTTCTTCATAATATGCTCTACGCTGGATTTGAGGTGCTATCACTATGGCGTCATTGTTTGGGATCAGTTTTGCTCGTCTGATAGCGGCGAAGATTGTGGGGCTTGAGCGTAAGTGAAAAATACCCTCTGTCCTGTAAGGTCAATGGGTATTTTTCACCGTCAAGCGCGGATTGAAGGCATGTTATAAAAGAGGGCTGTGGAGGCGCCTCCACACTGGCATTCCGTATGAAAAAACTGGGCATCACAAAACCGGCAATATATACCAGTTAGTGCAGGAAACTCGTTTGCCTGGTAAGATTGGCATGTACTATAACGTTTCCGGAAACCGTTTCGATAACAAGATCATCTATTCGTTAGCGGAACATGTTCATATCATAAGATGCAGTAAAACACAAAATGTTGTGATTAATGGTGATATTTCACGATATTTTGATTCCTCGTACAGCGTGATTATGGCCAACGAACAGAGTCATGTGGATATTATGAGTTGGAAAGTGAGATATTTTGTCCTATTATATTAGGCTGTTATGAAGTAATACGCAGGCAACTTTTATGAATAATCCCCGTCCGTCCGACTTGATTGGTATCGTTCTTGCTTTATTTTGTACCAAGAAATGCTTCCCAAAGAGAGCAATGTAAGATAATGCTTATGTGAGGCAGATCCAAGTTTGGTAAGTCAAAAAGAAGAGGCAACAGGGACAGATATGGAGGGGTTCTTTGTGAGCGGGAAACCAGCCGCGGAGAAATCCCGGGTAAAACGCATGATTTAATGTCAGTCCAATAAATAGCAGGAGGCAGGCAATGGCTAAAAAAGAAAATTGTGAGTATTGTGGGCGGCCTATTAAAGGTGAACCTGAAATTAAGACCCTGAGAGGCGTTGAACATGTGTATTGTTCAGACTTTTGTTTCAAACTGGACTTCTATGATGCACCTACACTCACCTATGAACGGTTGCAGAACATGTACAACCTTCGGTGCGTCAGCGTAACGCTGGATTGAGCTTACAAAAGGAAAAGATTAAGGAGGAATAGAATGGCTGCAACCTTAGAACAACTTTCAGATGGCGTTTTTGAAACAGACTTCCTTATTATCGGCGGCGGTTTAGTAGGAACCATGGCTGCTATCCGGGCCAGGAAGAACAGCAAAGATATGGATATCACCGTGATCGACAAGGCCACGATGGAATACAGCGGTGATGGAGTAGGGCTGGATAATTTTAACCAGATTCCCCTGCATAAAGAGGATGTGGAAAAGAAGGAAGGCAGTACAGATGATGTAAAAAAAGGTGCAATGGGGACCGAGAGGTATAAAGGTCTCAAACAGGCCAAACTGGCTGAGAAACAAGCGAAGAACACCTATGTGTCAGTGCCGCTCCTGGAAGAGCTCGGCGTCAAGCTTCGTGAAGACGATGGTTCTTTCAAGGTGCTTCAGGGCTACAGAAAAGGAACGGTCTGGGGCCGCATCGAATATGACGAGAATGGAAAACCATACGAACCTCTGTTCGGGACGTTATGCAGGGGCACCGATCTTAAGATGAGACTGGGAACCGCGGTCCGCAAGGCGGGAGTCAGGGTCCTGGACAGAACAATGGTGACGAGCATAATAACAAAAGACGGCAAGGCCATCGGGGCAACGGCCATCAACGTAAGGACCGGCAAGTTTCTCGTCTTCAAGGCAAAAACGCTCCTTCTGGCAACCGGTATGGCAGCCAGGCTGTACCCCTATCCATGGGCTTCATATCCGAATAATCTCTTCTACACCCTGACAGCCCCTATGAACCACGGAGGAGGGCATATATGCGCGTTAGACGCCGGTGCCAAACTCTGGAATATGGAAATCAATATCGTCTACAACGTATCCAAAGGAATAAACCACAGCAGCGGCGGCGGCGCCTGCAACTGGTATTTTAAAATGTACAATTCAAAGGGTGAGTACCTTGAGGATAAGTACCCCGACAGCAACGTTGCAAAGGCTGGTGGTATGATCCCCGGAGTAAATTTCCTCTATTCACCAAAAATAGGAGAATCGGAGTACGAAAAAGATGTCATTCTGTCAGCCAAGAATGTTGCCACTGACGATGAAATTGCTGCCGTTTACTTTACGGCTGCAACCGAACCTCCGAAAGCGCTCAAATTTCACAAACTTGCCGGTGGTCTGACGAACGAACGGCCTGCCGAATGCGTTCCCGTTCTGGTCGGCATAGGCATGCAGGCGAGCGGCGGTGTTCTGCGCGAAAACGAAAACGCAGAGACAGGAGTGAAGAATCTCTTTGCAGGTGGTACTGTTTCAGGTGGCGGCTCCGCTGGTTCACACGGATTTACCTGGGCATGCCTCATCGCGGATCATGTAACGGAACTTGATAAAAGGAGAGAAGCTGGAGGCATTCGGGTCCGAACAGTTGCAGCAGGTAGAAGCGACGAGAAAATCGGTTATGTCCCCTCTTGCCCAGAAATCGGAATACAGGGTAAATCCATTGGAGCTTGAAGATTACGTAAGAAACATAAACTACAACTACGTGGGCGTGCGCAGGGTTAAAGCAAAAATGGACCGCGCCATAGAATTACTGAGATTCGCGAATCAAGGAGCGGTGCCCATGCTGTACGCAGGCAATCCCCATGAACTCATGCGTGCCCTCGAAGTTAAGGACATCATACAGATATCGGAACTCCATGCCCAATTTGCTTTGAGGCGAACGGAAAGCCGCATGGCGCCTGCCCATTATCGTGAGGACTATCCGAATATGGATCCTGCCTGGGAAGATATGATTGTCACGGCACGAAAGATCGGCGGTGAAATAAAGTATGATCGCGAAAGACTGAATAAAGAAGAGTAAGAGAAGGCTTGAATAAAGGAGGAAAGACAATGTACAAAACAGATATTAATTACGGTCCTAAGATCGATTATGAACATTGCAATAAATGCGGTACGTGCTATCAGCACTGCCCTATGGATGTTTTCGGCTGGGATGAAGAGAAACAGATGCCGACTGTAGCGTATGCGGCCGAATGTTCTTTCTGTTGTTTTTGTGAGACCATGTGCATTCGAGGTAGCAATAGACGTGCACCTTCCTCTCCATCAAATGCTGGACTTTGGGCTTTCACCGGTTGCATTGAAGAAAGAATACAAGATATTGGACAAAGACAAATGAATTCAGTTTCGCTTATATGTCTGCGGTGAAGCTGCAACGCTAAGGCCGCAAAAGTAATTTTACAGCCTTAGTGAATAATTTCGAAAATGAGGATCTTATGAGTAATACTATTCAATCAAAAGGGACAGTGGTCACGGGGGTAATAGGCGATGACGTGCATATCGTCGGTGTGCGAATCCTTGAATACGCGTTAGGACAGGCAGGATTCAAGGTAGTACCTTTGGGCTCACAGGTTTCTCAAAAAGAGTTCGTGGGCGGTGCAATAGAAACGAATGCCGATGCCATTTTTATTTCTTCTTTGAGCGGACACGCTGAAGGGCTCATTCCCGGATTGAGGGAAAAATGCATAGAGGCCGGTCGGACTGACATACTCCTCTATTTAGGGGGCTACCTCTTTGTCGGGGAAACACCATGGGAGGGCGTTGAGAAGAAGTTTAAGGAAATGGGCATTAACAGGGTCTATCCGCCTAATACATCGCCGACACGGGCAATTGAAGATTTGGAAACAGACATCGCGGCCCGGAGGAGAAAGTAATGGATATCAGGAATAAGAAACTTACCGAAGATGAATTCTTTCAAGAAAGACGGGAAGTGCTTGCGCAGTGGCCAACAGGCAAAGACGTTGATCTCGACGAAGCGATTGCGTTTCACAAGAACCTCCCTCCTCACAAAAATTGGGTCAACAAAATGCGCTATGCAAGAGAACACGGTGAAACGTACGCCATTACAGGCATGGGAAAGGCAACCGTCGAGGAACAGATAGAACTCCTCACGTATGTAGAGAAGGACGGGCTGGCCGATATCCTCGGGACTTCCGTTGATAGCTATTCGAGACAAAACGATTATGCGGCGGCAGAAAAGGGGCTCGCGGAGAGCGTAAAGAGAGGCAGATCAACACTCAACGGATTGCCCCTGGTAAATCATGGTGTAGCAGGCTTTAGAAAAGTCGTAGCCGCGATAAACTCTCCTGTATCGATGAGGTACGGAGCCGCTGACCCCCGTTTAATAGATGAGATTGGATTTGCCGGCGGTCATACTGCCGGGGCAGTGGACGCCCTGATGGACTTCTGGCATCACAACGCGAAAGTTTCCCTGGAGACTTCCATTGTGACACACCGGTATACGCAGAGACTTCTGGGGTACTACGAAGAGCATGGTGTTTCCCTTTGTGCCTCGTGCCAAGGGCTTTACGGCGCTGCAATTTCTCCCAGTATCCAGATGGCCGCGATCATAGTTCAGGTATTGATGATGGCAGAGCAAGGCGTCAAAAACATCAGGCTCCATTTTGCGGCCCACGGAAATCTTTCACAGGACGTTTCTACGGCTCATGTTCTTCAGAAGCTCGCAAAGGAGTATCTTAAAAAATATGGATACAGTGGTATAGATATTTTTCTGTCGGTAAGTTTTTCTTTGGTACAATATCCGCTGGAAGTAGGCTCCGCCTTCGCTGTCGTTTTTATGAATACTCTTATGGCCAAGCTCTGTGGTACTCAGGCAAATGATATTAGAACAGTGGCGGAAGCAAAGGGGATCCCGACAAAAGAAGACACCGCTTATTCCTTCAGAACCGCAAAGGCCATGGAGAACTTTCTTCAGACCCAGAAGATTGAGGTAGATAAGAAAGCGCTTCAGATAGAAACCGAGATGGTGGAACAGGAAGTACGATGCATAGTGGATAAAGTGCTGGAATTGGGTGATGATGATGTAGTGGTCGGGACAATCGTGGCCATTAAGTCGGGCGTACTTGACAATCCATTTGCGACAAATGTTGCCAGTCCCTGCAAGGTGATGTCTATCAAGGATGGCGAGGGAGCGATACGGTACCTCAATCACGGCAATCTTCCATTTACCAATAACATACTGGCATTTCACAGAGCAAAGATTGCGGAACGAGAGAAATCAAGAGGCAGGAAGCTGGATTATGAAACACTGGTCAGTGATCTTTTCGCTGTGAGTAAAGGTGTTTTGGTAGAATAATGTTTAATGAAAACTAAGAGTTGTCAGCGCCGCAGTGCGGCGCTGACAACGATTGCTCGATTCTAATTCACGAATTGTCTGTGCCATCTAACTGCTACTGCAACTGCAAGCGCAAGAAGAGCAAGAAGGATGAAGTAGTCTCCGTACCGCACATAGAAGGTCTTTGTATCTTTCATTGCGAATGAACCTTTCAGGATTTCTTCGGTGAAGATCGGTGTTTTCGCGTCCACACGTCCCTTTGGATCGATGATAGCGCTGATACCCGTATTGGCTGCCCTCAACAGATACCGGTCTGTTTCGATGGCCCTGAAGATATAAAAGGCAAAATGTTGAAAAGGGGCCGATGTCCTGTCATACCATGCGTCGTTGGTAAGGTTGACAAGCACCTGGGCGCCTTTCCGCACAGTTTCGATTGTGATATAGGGGAACGCGCCCTCATAACAGATAAGGATGCCGATATTACCGATATCGGTTTTAATCGGCCCGTGCCCATCTCCAGGAACAAAGTCGCCTCCTGCCGCGGTCAATTTTTCAAGGAAAGGAAGATATGATACAAGCGGCGTGTACTCCCCGAAGGGCACCAGATGGACTTTACTGTAGACACCGATCGTATCACCGGTTTTCCCGATCACGTATGCAGGAATTGCGATATCTGCCGGATTTATTTTTCGATATCGTACCGAAGAGGATAATCGCATTCATGTCATACGGCAAGGCTTTTATGTATTTGTTCGCGTATATTTCCTCGTCAAATATGAAGGGCATGGCTGTTTCGGGCCAGACGATAAGGTCCGCGGTCTTACCTGACTGCTGCGTCATTTGTACATATTTTTTGATCGTCATGATTTTGAAAGCTTCATCCCATTTTACATCCTGCTTTATATTGCCCTGGATGATGGCGGCCTTCTTCTGTGGTGTTTCGCTTTTACCGGCCAGAGCAACAAATCCATAAACAAGCGTCGCTGCGAATAAAACAGCTATAACGGAAACATAGGTATAAGAGATCTTTTTCTTCGCCAGAGACTAAAAAAGATGGCATTGACGGCAACAATAAGGAAGGAGATGAAATAGGTACCCGTAATGGACACTATCTGGATAAAGGGAAGAAAATTGTACTGTGAATGGGCAAGAAAAGACCAGGGAAAGCCGTACATGAGTAGATCCACGGGCATACTCCATCAGCGCCCATACAAGAGGAGAGGAAACATAAAGGGGGATTGAAAACCTTTTCTCCAACCAGGCGCAGGAGAGGGTAAAAAGACCGGTATAGCAGGAAAGATAGAGGACAAAGAGGAGCAGTATCAGAGCACTCAGAAAAATATCAATGCCGCCATAGTGGTTCATGGCAATGATGACCCAGTAGATAAGCCCGAGATATGAAACAACTCCCGTCACGTAGCCGGAAAAGAAGGAGAAACGAAGATTCTCTTTACTGATGGAGCCAAGAAGGGGTATGAGGGCAATAAATGCGATAGGAAAAAGGGAAAGAGGCGGCTGAATGACTATGAGGAGTATGCCGGAAAGAAAAGGCGGCCAATAGGGATATATTGCAGTTGAGGAGATTGTTTCTATCGGTCATGGTCTTAATCGATGCACCGTCTTCCCGTGTTATGATTTCTCAGGTATTAACGACTTATACTCTTTATGCGCCGTCACAAAACCCATAAGCCTTTTTTCCCGGTACTTCATTTTTCTGCTTTCTCTTTCATCTATTTCATGGTCATAACCCATAACGTGCGTGAGCCCATGAACAATTAATGCGAAGAGTCTTTCGTAAAATAATGTCCCTGAAGCCTGCGCCTCTTCTTCGGCCCTCTCCACGGAAATAATGATATCACCCAGTACTTCACCGGGGAAACCATCCATATAGGAAAAAGATATGACGTTGGTGGGATTGTTCCTTCCAAAAAATTTCTTATTCATTGCAGTTATCTTTTTGTTATCGACAAAGAGGATGCTTAAATCCTTATTTTGAAACCCCAAAAAGTTTAGCAAGGCTTCGGTGACCTTTTTGATGATCTTTACGTCTATCTTCAGTAGCTTTTGGGGGTTTTTTATCAATACTGCCATTTGTCGTCCTTTCAGGATATTCTATTCTTTGATGGAAAATACCCGATAAAAATTGTTATGAAACTCTTTTGAATCGCATGGAGGTCTTTTAGCGTAAGCTCACATTCATCGAGTTGCCCGTCAAGGAAAATACTTTCTATAACATTTTGCACATGACTTTCGATCCTCTTCGGCGTAGGGTCCTCAAGGGTCCTTGATGCGGCCTCAACAGCATCGGCAAGCATAATAATACCCGTCTCTTTCGTCTGCGGTTTCGGTCCGGCGTAGCGATAATCCTTCTCTTCGATAACGTGGAGATCGGGGTCCTCCTGTTCCTTTGCCTTGCTGTAAAAATAGCTTACAAGGCTCGTGCCATGATGTTGTTTAATGATCTCTGTAATTTTTGTTCCAATCTTATGTTCCTGGGCCAGCTCCACACCCTCTTTTGTGTGCGAGAGAATAATGAGAGCGCTCATATTGGGAGTAAGATCCTCATGGGCATCTTCCGGGCCTATTCTGTTCTCAATGTAATAGTGCGGCATTTTCAATTTTCCAATATCGTGATAATAGGCGGCAACTCTTGTTAAAAGGGGATGCGCGCCGATACTCTCGGCAGCTGCCTTAGCGAGGTTTCCTACAACAATACTGTGATGATAAGTGCCGGGCGCGTTGAGCATCATATCCTCAAGAAGCGGATTTTCAAGGTTTGCGAGCTCCAGAAGTTTAATGTCTGTCGTATAATCAAAAACGCTCTCGATGACCGGGAGAATGCCGAGGGCGATGAAGCTGCTTGCCACACCGCTTATGAGCAAAAACAAGGATCGGATGAGGATATTGTCTAACGGGTGCTGGAGGAATATATCAAAAATGATTGATAAGAAGCCCATTACAATAGAGGTGTAAACTCCTGCTTTGAGTATGACGTTGCGATTTTCGCATTTCCCCGAGAAGTATGATGCAAGGATGTTGCCGACAAAGGCATAAAGAAAAATGGCAAGACTATTCTCAAAGGTAAATCCGAGAACGATTGAAAAAATAGCTGAAAAGATAATTGCCGCTTCAGAGAAGAGTACGATCCTGAAGACAATACCGAAAAGAAATATTGGTATGACATAAAATAATTGTTCAATATGGCTTGGCGCGTAATATTCAAAAACGAGAGAACATGTTTTAACGAGAAGAACACTAAAAATTGTAAAGGTAGCGCCGAAGAGCAGGTCTTTCACGGAAAGGATGAATTTTTTAATATTCTTTTCAGCGTATTCTATTATTATGGCAAACAACAAAAAGAGAAGAACAAAGAAAGAAAGAAATTTTTTTACGGTAAATTTCTCCTGTTTCGCAAAGGCATGGACGGCAGAAAGCTTTTTGCGGTGTTCCTCGTTTATCCTTTCACCTTCACGGACAATGATCTCACCTTTTTTGATTGTAATGTCGCTTTCAGGGACAGAGATGTCCGCCGGTGACTTTACATTTTCACGGGCAATGTCACCAGGCTGATATTCCTCATTGAAGTTAGAATTCCCAATGCTGATAATAGTTGAAAGGGCAAGGGCGAGGAGAAGCAGGATAACAAGCTTTCGATAATCGATACGCGATGGGGGTTTGTCCTTAGCGTTTGGCATCTTTCCCACTCCCTGGACTTGCGTTTCGTTCTTCGTAGGCTTTTATGATTTTTTGAACAAGGTGGTGACGGACAACATCTTTCCCGGTGAAATAGACAAATTTAATGCCCTTGATCCCCTTTAGGATATGCTGGACTTCCACAAGGCCGCTTGTCCTTTTATCAGCAAGGTCAATCTGGGTAATATCGCCGGTAATAACTGTCTTTGAAGAAAACCCAAGCCTGGTCAAAAACATTTTCATCTGTTCCGACGCGGTATTCTGCGCCTCATCGAGGATGATAAAGGCATCGTTTAAGGTCCTCCCCCGCATGAAGGCGAGTGGCGCGATTTCAATGATACCCCTTTCGAGAAGCCTCGCTGCCCTGTCCATATCAACCATGTCGTAGAGTGCGTCGTAGAGGGGTCTTAAGTAAGGATTTACCTTCTCGTACATGGTCCCCGGAAGATATCCGAGCTTTTCTCCTGCCTCAATTGCAGGTCGTGTAAGGACTATCCTTGAAACCTCTTTCCGGTAATAAGCAGAGAGTGCCATTGCCATTGCGAGATACGTTTTGCCCGTTCCTGCGGGACCAATACTGATGACCATATCATGTTTTCGTATGGCATCGATATAAAGTCTCTGGTTGCGCGTCCTCGAGGTGATAATTTTTTTTGATGCGGCTATATATATCCCGTCTTTCTGCGGCTCTTCCGACGGATTCTGAGCATGAGCAAGAAAATGCACCGCGTGGTCTATGTCTGCATGGTGTATTGTGAACCCTTTTTTGACCATACCCTGCAGTTCGCTGATGACTTTTCCCGCGTCTTCTATATCTTTTTTCGCGCCCAAAAGGGTGAGGTGCGTCCCTCGTATGCTGGCCTTAATGTTGAAATATTTTTTGAGGTATTTAATATTCTCTTCACGTGGTCCGAAGAGATGTCTTGCCACATCTATTTCATCGAAGGATAATCGTAAGAACCCTTCTTCAGTTTTTTCGTCCAATAAACCTCGCTTTCCTTCTCTTAATATTCTCTAATATACCATAAAACAGTTTTTTGCAACAGATGTAAATCGCTGCCGTGATTTCGTCGAGGTTATTGTAATCTCAGGGTATTTCGTATAGAATAGTACACCATGAGCAAGATCCTCATTATTGACGACGAAAAGGACATTCTGAACACTCTTTCATCTATACTCGAGGATGAAGGTTTTGTGGTATCCAAAGCAATGGACGGGAATGAGGGGTTGGCCATCTTCGAGAGAGAAAAACCGGACATCGTTTTGCTCGATGTGTGGATGCCCGAACTCGACGGCATCCAGGTCCTGAAAAAGATAAAGAAAAAGAATAAAGACGCAATAGTCATTGTCATATCAGGACACGGCACCATATCCACTGCGGTAGAAGCTGTGAAAGTGGGTGCATACGACTTCCTCGAAAAACCCCTATCCATTGAAAAAGTCCTTGAGGTTATATCGAGAGGCCTTGGAACAGAATATAAACACAAAGAAACAATAGAGAATTTCAAGCTCAAAAGCGCGAAAGGGCTCCAGCAATTCAAACAGAAAACGATAGGTAAAAGTATTGTCGTATATGGTGTTGGTCTCTTTTCAGGTGTAAAAACCGGAATGATCCTTCTACCTGTGCCGGAAAATACAGGTATTGTCTTTGAACATATACCTGATGGTGAACGGATACCGGCATACATCGATTATGCCTTTTCTGCAGGAGGCTTTACGTCGGTAAAAGGAAAGAACTGCATGGTGCGGACCATCGAGCACCTCCTCTCGGCATGTAACATGTACGGAATTACCAACCTGCTCATTAAGGTAAGCGAAGAAATACCTATCTTTGACGGCTCCGCCATTGAGATATGCAATAAGATCGATGAAGCAGGGATCGTAGAACAAAAAGAAGGGATAGAACCGCTCAGGGTCACTGAGAAGGTAGAGCTACCGAACTTGACAAACGGTAAATTTCTTTCCATTGAACCCTCAGAAACCTTTGCAGTCGATTTTGTACTGGAGCAGGTACAGCCTATAGGCCGACAAACATATTCGTTTTCAGCGAATAAAGAAAATTTTGTTACCGATATTGCCCCGGCCCGCACATTCGGTTTTTTCAAAGATTTTGAGCAGCTCGGCAAAATGGGTCTCGGTTCAGGCGGCAGGGTGAACAACGTTATTCTCCTCAATGATAACGGTGTTGTCAACACGAAACTGAGATTTCCTGATGAATTCGTGCGCCATAAAATACTCGATATTATCGGAGATATTTATCTGCTGAACCGGCCGATTCTCGGTAAAATCACCGCGAGACAGACGGGCCATCTCGAAGACATCGCCTTAGTAAAAGAACTGCAGAAACGTTTTCTTTAAGTCTTTAGACCTTTTCAATCTCCTGTATAACCAGTTCATCTACCACATCGGAGTCGAAATGAGCAAGATGATTGCCGGGGAGCCGTGAACCTCCCCGCAGCAAGCTGCGGGGTATCCGAGGAATGATGCCCTTATACCCCTCAATTTTTCCTCTACCCTCGCCCTTACGCTGGCATAACGTAAGGACAAAATTGTGCACCGTTGGCCGGACGTTCTCTGGCGCTTGTAAGAACGGGTATGGTAGTCTATAAGCCCCATGATTGATAAACCGGCCAATGAACGACAAATACAGAAGCGTTTGGACCGGGAGCGCAGAACCATTCGTCTCATGGTTGAAATTTACTGTCGAGGTCATCACGGGAGCCGCAAGCTCTGTTCCAACTGCCTGGAGTTGTTTGCCTATGCAATGGAACGTATTGACAAATGTACTTTTCGTGCACAGAAGCCTGCCTGTTCCGCATGTTCTGTACATTGTTACAAGCCTGACATGCGGGAACAGGTTCGTCGTGTCATGCGTTACGCTGGACCACGTATGGTTATCCGTCACCCGATGCTCACCATCCGGCATTATGCCGATAGTCTCTGTACCAATCGGAGGCATTCGTAACTTTGCTGATTCCAGAGGATTTCGAGGACCTTTTTACAGATTAGCGGGAACCGGGTTCAGCTCGATATCAGTGTATTTTGTCGCTTCGACTGACAAAAAAGAGATTGATTATACCAGAATGCTTGACAAACCCTCGGATGGAGACTATACTTTTTTATGATTAGGAATGATTCCGGATTAGCCGATGTTGAGAAGGAAGGGTTTGTACAACGACTAAAGGAGAAGGGGCTGAAAATAACCCCTCAACGACTTGCCATTATTGAAGTATTTCTTGAAAGAAAAGATTTTCATCCCGGTGCCCGCCTCATTCATGAAGAGGCAAGAAAGAAAAAAAAGGGCCTGAGCCTGTCTACAACATATGCGACACTGGAAGAATTTTCCCGACTTGGCATTATCAAGACGCTGCAATTTGATAAAAGTGAGAACCGTTATGAAGGAAACCTTGAAGAACACGTAAACCTGATATGCGAAGGATGCGGAAAAATATTGGACCATCATGTTCAGAAGATTGTTAACCGGGAAGAGACGGAACGAAAAACCGGTTTTTCAATTACAGATACACGCCTTGAATGCTACGGGTATTGCAAGGAATGCCGTAGAAGTGATTCATGATCTGAGGGGAGGATGAACCGCATTTACAATCCATAACAGAGCACGCACATGCAAGAGATGTCCTGTGTCAGATACAGAAATGCGTTATCGAAGATACAGGGCCGAATGTTGTGTGTAAGAAAACCATAAAGGAGGATAATGACATGAAAGATGAAAAGAAGAAATTGACCACCAGAAACGGCGCTCCCGTCGTCGACAACCAGAAACCATGACCGCGGGACCGCGCGGACCGGCGCTCTCAGGATGTCTGGTTTCTGGAGAAGCTGGCGCACTTCGACCGGGAGGTGATCCCCGAACGGCGTATGCATGCGAAGGGTTCCGGCGCCTACGGGACATTTACGGTCACCCACGACATTACCCGGTACACCAGGGCGAAGATATTTTCCGAAATCGGCAAAAAGACCGACTGTTTTCTGCGTTTTTCCACGGTGGCCGGTGAACGCGGCGCCGCCGATGCAGAACGGGATATCCGGGGCTTTGCGATGAAGTTCTACACCGAGGAGGGCAACTGGGACCTTGTCGGCAACAATACGCCGGTCTTTTTCCTGCGTGATCCCCTCAAATTTCCTGACCTCAACCATGCCGTGAAACGGGACCCCCGCACCAACATGCGAAGCGCCAAAAACAACTGGGACTTCTGGACCTCCTTGCCCGAAGCCTTCATCAGGTCACCATCGTCATGAGCGACCGGGGTATTCCCTGTTCCTACCGCCACATGCACGGCTTCGGCAGCCACACATTCAGTTTTATCAACGCCAAGAATGAGCGATACTGGGTCAAGTTTCATCTGAAGACCCAACAGGGCATCAAAAATCTCACCGATGCAGGAGGCGGAGGCTATCGTTGCCAAAGACCGGGAAAGCCACCAGCGCGATCTATATGAGGCATCGAAAAGGGCGATTTTCCCCGCTGGACTTTCTACGTCCAGATAATGCCGGAGAAGGACGCCGCCACTTGCCCATATCATCCCTTTGATCTCACCAAGGTCTGGTTCCATAAGGATTATCCTCTCATAGAGGTGGGTGTTCTCGAACTGAACAAGAACCCCGAGAACTATTTTGCCGAAGTCGAGCAGGCGGCCTTCAATCCGGCTAATATAGTGCCCGGCATCGGCTTTTCACCGGATAAGATGCTCCAGGGACGGCTCTTCTCCTATGGCGATGCCCAGCGGTACCGACTCGGCGTGAACCATCACCAGATTCCGGTCAATGCCCCCCGTTGCCCTACCACAGCTACCACCGCGACGGTGCCATGCGGGTTGACGGCAATTACGGCAGCACCCTCGGTTATGAGCCCAACAGTTATGGCGAATGGCAGGAGCAGCCGGATTTTGCCGAACCGCCGCTGCAGCTTGAAGGGGCGGCGGACCACTGGAATTTCCGTGAGGACGATAGCGACTACTATACTCAGCCCGGCAAGCTCTTCGACTTGATGAGTCCCGCGCAGCAGAAGGTCCTCTTCGGGAACACGGCCCGGGCCATCGCTGATGCGCCGAAGGAGGTCAAGATTCGCCATATCGGTAACTGTTTGAAAGCTGATCCGGCTTACGGAAAAGGCGTGGCTGATGCCCTCGGTATTCCGCTCAGTAAAGTGCCTAAATAAGCACCACTCTTATTCCATATAAATAAGGGCCTTGTACCTTTTCATGTACAAGGCCTTTATTTATATCTGTTAACTTTTACCAATTCTAAGCCAATAATATACACCCAGAGGGTACCCGGATACCGAGGAGAAGGAAACCGGAGCGTATCGTAATTTAAAGCATGGCGCAAACCGCCATGAAGCCTTTTTCTTTATGAAATAGCTCAAACAGGATCAGGGCCAGACCTCCCAGGAGAAGCGACCACAGAACAACATTGTAACTCGTGAGAAGATAATTCTTGATGATTTTGTAAAAAACAAGCCCCAGAACGGCAGTGGGGATAAAAGCTGCGATCATCCTTTTCAGGACGCGGACGTCGACAAGTAATTGTTTCCAATAAAGAACAACGAACAGAAAGGACAGCTCCAAACTGTATTGTGATCTCAAATGTTTTCACGAAATTAGTCTGTGTCAGGCCGAGGATCCGGGCTGTAAACATGAGATGTCCCGTAGAGGAGATGGGCAGAAATTCAGTTATGCCTTCCAGGATAGCCATGATAAAGGTCTGAAGGGATTCATGTGGCTTCAATTTAGTTAATTGATATTGTCAAACCTTACTTTCTAAAAGATCTTTGATGACGCCAAGCGCCTCTTTACTGTCGGGATCGAGAGATATTGCTTTCTCCGCGGCATCAAGAGCTTTTAAAAAATCACCGCTTTTAAAGAGCGCTTTCGCGAGCCCGATGTAAGCCCCAGTATTATCGGGATTGGCTTTGATCGCTTCCATATACTCCTTGACTGCTTCCCGGACTTTGCCGCTCTTAAACAGTTCCGTCGCAACGGCAACGAAGAGACGGGAAAGATCATCTTTGATTTTTTTTGATTTTGGATCTGTTGAAAGGACTTCCCTGATGTAGATCAGAGAGGTCTGAATATTTCCTTCTTTGAGTTCGGAAAAAGCCGCGCCCAGAAGAGCGTCGATGAGAAGGTCGGCAACCTCTCCTTTAAAGTCGTTGGGCGAGAGACGATAGGCGGTACGGAGAGGCGTAAGGGCCTTTCCATAGGCATGGAGGTTAAGATGTGACCGGCCCAGATAGAGATGGGCCTGATAGAAATCGGGTTCCAATGAAACAGCTTTTTCAAAACAGGGTATTGCCTCAGAGAATCTGCCCTGATTGAAAAGCGCGAGTCCCTGTTCATAGGTGTATCGCGCTTCGCTGCTTATCATAAACCCCGCGCATGAAGAGAGTATAAGTGACGCAAGAACCACCGCAATTATCAAGTTGATCGACCGTTTACGTTGTCTGCGGGTGCTTTTATGCTCTTTCATATGTTTCTCTCTCGCCAATTCATAAAATGATCGCTCACAATTAAACAACCCCAGGTCTCTATGACCCAACGACCCGACAGGCCCAATCTTTATAATGCGTCCACGTCCTTTTTCACCTCTTTCAAGGCGGCAAGGATCACAGCTGGTTTCGCGGCATAAGCTGCCGAGACAAGTACCAGAAGATCGGCAATCAAATCGATAAAGCGTGCTATATTCTCTATTGTCCTGATCGTTTCTTTTACTGTATCGATCAATGTCATTACGTTTTTCTGCGACTCTGCCAGGTCCTCGACAACGCGTTTAGCCGCATTGATGTAGAGGCTATTTGCTTGCTGACGCAGGGTTGATTCATCCTGAAAGAGCGACTGGGCCGCAGAGTGATCAATTTCCTTGTTCTTGATTGCTTTTGTGAGGCGAGTATGAATAGAATCCGCGCACTTTGTTAAATTATCGGCGAGGGCTTCTACCTGTTCCTTATTTGCCAGGGCCATTTGTCTTTCTCCCTTTATTACTGGGGCTCAGCGCCCCCTCTGCCAGCAAAGCTGTCAGAGACTTCCCCCTCAACTGCCTTCTATGACTGGGGCTACGCCTGCCACCGGGTGGTTGCCCCCTTCACTCGCTTCGCTCGTGCCTGTGTGCCTGTCCTCCCACGGGGAGGGTCAGCTCCTCGTGGCCTCCCTCCTCGGTGCGCCTTCGAATGCAACTTGGCATAAGTACATCAATTGCCAAGTTTCTGAAGGCTTTCTCTGATGCTTTTTATATCTTTTGCAAAGGTGCTGATCATGGACTCAACCTCATCGACAGACAGTTTATCGATATTTTCAAGAAGTTTTCTGTGGCCCGTTGCAATGCTTCTGATGCCTTTTTCAGCTTCATCGTATTTTCGTTGAGCATTCACATATTCGGATGTCTTGGACTGCATATGTGCCCGCGCTAATGTGGCGAGGAGCCTGTCTTTCGGATTGTCGGCGAAGGGAATCTCCACTTCAAAGAGACCCAGTACGGTATTTTTCTCATTTTCATTGGTTTTCCTGTAATAACGAACAAGCCCCATCATTCCATCTAATACTGTCTGTAGGTGCGGGTCACCTTCCCTGACCATACTTCTGACCGCCTGTTCCTGGTATGCGGCGGTAATCCATTTTGTGATTACCTTTGAAATATTGGTGACGGCGTTTACATGTTTTTCATCGATACCCAGGTCAGGGTACGCCTTGATTCCGGCCCCTAAAGCATCGATCTGCTTCGAAAGATCGAAGGCGTTTTCCCCGGCGAGTTTTGCGAGGGTTTGCATATAAAGGGTAACTCTTCGGTGTATTTTCAGTAAATCCTCGTAAGCGGCCTTGCGTTTTTTGTCATTTTCCTGCGCGAGACGGTCTGCCTCACCGGAAAGATAAGGTTGCTCCCGCTGATAGGTGTCCCGGAACCGGGTAGTCAATTCCGTATATGCCGATAACTGTGCGGATTCGCTCGCAAAATCTCTCACTCCTTTCAGATTTGCGCAACTTACGAGAAAAAGAGCCAGCGACAGAGCGAACACTATTTTTATTGTCTTCATTGCTTGTCCCCTTCTGCTGATAAAGGTTCTAATGTTTCACAAGGCAGGCGTATGCTTTCCCATTTGTAAGTTGTTTAATTTCCCCACCAATTTATTCATTATCCCGCAAGTATGCGCTGATTTCAAGAAGAAAATACCCTGCTCTGAGCCCATGAAATACCGTCTACGAACGAGGTATCACACCCTTATTATTTATCTGATAATTCCTCGAAGCTTGCCGCGAAATAGTTCATTTTCTTTCCGGAATCACGCTTCTGTTATTTCCTTTTGAAGTATAATATTTTATATAGTAATGGATTGACACTTCGTCACATCGTTCTTATTTATGATAAGATATATGCTATTTGATTAGCGATGTGCAATCAGGCTAAGGAGGCTATTGATGCGACATTGGTATTCCCTGCTTGTGCCTCGGTCCGCCAGGTCCCTCGCATGGTTTTGTATCTCGATCGTTTTTGTTATCTGTTTTCTGGCCCTTCTTGGCTGGGCGCTCGATATTCCCCTGCTCAGGAGCATCGAACCTCAATGGATCCCGATGAAGGTGACCACAGCGATCTGCCTTATCCTCCTTGGCATAGGGCTTGGTTTCCTGCAAACAAATCTGACAGGCCTTCGCAGGCATATTGCTATTCTGACACCGGGTATATTGGTTGCCCTGGTAGGTTTGCTGACAAGTGCTCTCTACTTAATCGCAATAATCACAGGGCGGGAACCATCCCTGGGAAGCGCTCCGTTCTTCAACATTTTCTGGGCTCCCCTTACCAGAATGTCTTTGCTCACAGCGGTCCTCTTTCTTGTCACAGGGAGTGTTCTCATATTGCTTGCAGCCGGTAGCCGCCGGGCCGCGAATATAGCCCACGCTGTTATGGCGCCTGCCATCATGGCGAGTTATCTGGTACCCGTCACATACCTTCTGGGAGTGCAGGGTCTGCACGATTCATTTGACGTGCCTGTAGCACTGAATACGGGTATCTGTTTCTGCGCCCTCGGTGTTGCCATCTTCTGTGTCCGCCCCGATACGTGGCTTATGAAGGTCTTCACGAGTGATCATGCAGGCGGTCTCATGGCCCGCCGGCTCCTGCCGGGCCTCCTGCTGATTCCGCTTATTATCGGCTGGCTGCGACTCTATGGAGAGCGTTCCGGAATCTTTGTGTCGGAAGTCGGGGTGACCCTGGTTGCCCTCACATATACCTTTTGCCTTCTGTGGCTTGTATGGATAACAGCCAGATCAGTAAATAAAACAGATGACAGACGGCGGCAAGCCGAGGAAGCATTGCACAAGGAACATGAGTTTGTCTCTGCTATCCTCGATACGGCCGGGGCTATTGTTGTCGTCCTCGACCGGCAGGGCCGCATCACCCGTTTCAACCGGGCCTGTGAGGTGATCACGGGCTACACCGCATCGGAAGTACTGGGTCGGGTTTTCTGGGAATTCCTGGTCCCGCCAAAAGATTTGGCAGGGGTCAAAGAAACCTGGGATGCACTCAACGCCGGTCACTTCCCGAACAGTCACGAGAACCATTGGCAGGCCAAAGATGGGACACAGCGGCTCATTGCCTGGTCAAATACCGCTCTGACAGATCCTGCAGGTGAACTGCAGTTTATCATCGGCACAGGTATCGACATCACCGAACATAGACGTGCCGAGGAATCGCTGCGTGAAAGCGAGGAAAGGTTCAAGGCCATCGCGTCAAATACACCTGATCATATTCTTGTACAGGACCGTGAACTGCGCTACACGACTGTGATAAATCCTCAGATGGGTCTCACAGAACAGGACATGATCGGAAAGACCGACTATGATTTCTTATCGCAGGAGGATGCGGACAAGCTCACCAGGATCAAGAAAGAGGTCCTTAAGACCGGCACCCCCGTGCATCTGGAAACATCCTTGTTCTCTCAGAAAGGGGAAGAACAATTTTTCGACGGTTCCTATGTCCCGAAATGGAACTGGATCAGGCGAAACAGATGGCCTCATCGGATATTTCAAAAATGTAACAGAACGAAAACGGATGGAAGAAGAACTCCACCGGAGCGAACAACGCTGGGCCACCACCCTTGCGAGTATCGGCGATGCTGTTATTGCTACTGATACGGAGGGGAAGATCGTATTCATGAACACTGTGGCGGAAGAGCTGACAGGATGGTCGCTCAGTGAGGCTTCGCTGATGCCGGTAGCGGAGGTCTTCAAAATTATCAATGAGCAGACCCGCCGTGAAGTCGATAGTCCCGTTGCCAGAGTGCTCCGGGAAGGGATGATTGTCGGCCTTGCCAACCACACCCTCCTGATAAGGAAGGACGGAACAGAGATACCCATAGACGATAGCGGCGCGCCTATAAAAAGCGGAGATGGAGGACGATGGGCGCCGTGCTCGTGTTCCGCGACATCACCGAACGTAAGAAGATTGATGAAGCCCTCACACGAAGCATGGACAGGTTCAGGATCATATCGAGCTACGGCGAGCCGGCTCCTTATGAGCAAGGCCCCTCAAGAGATCGTCAAGACCCTCTGTCAGAATGTCATGGAACACCTTGACTGCCATGCCTTTTTCAATTACCTCGTCGATGACAACAGGAACTGTCTGAGACTCAACGCCTATGCCGGAATACCGGAAGAGACTGCCCGTGAGGTCCATTTTCTGGACTTTGGAATCGACGTGTCCGGATGCGCGGCACGTGATGCCTGCCGGATTGTAGCCGAGAATATCCCCAATTCCACAGACATTCGTACAGACCTCGTGAAGTCTTTCGGCATTAAGGCATACGCCTGCCACCCCCTCTTTGTTGAGGGACGTGTCATTGGAACACTCTCCTTCGGGACCCGATCACGGACTTCCTTCAGTGAAGATGAATTGAGCCTTATGAAAATTGTAGCCGATCATGTTTCAACTGCTATGGAGCGTGTTCGTATGCTTGAGATAACAGAGCTCCGGGCCGACGAACTTGAATCCCGTGTACAGGAGCGTACCGCTCAACTGAGCGAAGCCTATGAGGCCCTTCAGAGAGAGGTAGATGAACGCAAAAAAACCGAGGGACATCTCCGCCAGGCCCAGAAACTTGAAGCCATCGGGACACTGGCCGGAGGCATCGCCCATGATTTCAACAACATTCTCGCCGCCATTATCGGTTTTACCGAGATGGTGCAGGAGGACGTCACTCCAGATAGTCCCGAAAAGAAGAGGTTGGATCTGGTCCTCAAGGGGGCCCATCGGGGGCGTGATCTCGTGAAACAGATCCTTTCTTTCAGTCGTCAGACCGAGCAGGACCAGAAACCGGTGGCCTTAAGCCACATCGTGGAAGAGGGGCTCAAATTGCTGAGGCCTACACTCCCTTCGACGATCAATATCACAACCACCGGCTTGGCAAATGATGATGTGATATATGCCGATCCGGTGCAGATACACCAGGTGCTGATGAATCTCTGTACCAATGCCGCCCACGCCATGCGAGAGAAGGGCGGTGTATTGGAAATAGAACTCACGCGTGTCAATTGTGTGGAGGGAGACCCGCCGCCGTGCCACGATATGAAACCGGGCGCCTATGTGGTTTTGAAAGTACGGGATACCGGCCATGGAATGCCCCCGGAGATTCTTGAGAGAATATTCGATCCCTTCTTCACCACAAAGAACCAGGGAGAAGGCACCGGGTTGGGACTTTCTGTTCTTCACGGCATAGTTCGAAATCATAAAGGATACATAACTGTCGAGAGTGAACCGGGAAAAGGGTCGGTATTTCACATCTATTTTCCTAAACTTGAGGAACAGGCAAAGGTTGAAACAAAACAGGACCTTACTACGACATCAGGGAAGGAGCGGATCCTCGTTGTCGATGATGAAGCTATCCTTGTTGAATTGAATACGCAAAGATTAAGCAGGCTCGGTTATGAAGTTTCCACGATGACAAGCAGTGTTGAAGCTCTCGAGTTTTTTAGAAAAGAACCGGACCGGTTTGACCTCGTTGTTACGGACTATACAATGCCCAACTATGACAGGCATGGACCTCGCTCAGGAGCTTATGAAAATACGGCCCGACATACCGATTATTCTCTGTACAGGGCACAGTGAGAGCATTTCACCGGATACCGCGAAACAAGCAGGCATAAAAGAATTCCTGATGAAACCTATCGCTAAGCACGACCTGGCCCGGGCAGTGCGCCAGGTGCTGGACAGCAAAGCATGAGAGCAAACTGGTGCATAGGGCATGGCGCAGAGGCATGCAGAACCGTAAATGGTAAATCGTAAATGGTAAATGATACTACAATTTTACATTTAGATATTCTAATTTCACGACGACACTGGGACAGCAAGCGGGAAGATGGGAGATGGAAGCAAAGACATCCGCGGAAAAAGTAATTGCAATGACGCAGTAAAAATAGGAGAATTTGAAGACAACGCGGAACTCGAATCGCGAAACGGGAAACGGTGAAATAATGGGCATTCAGATCTTCGGCACTCTCAAGTGCCAGGAAACACGGAAGGCACAGAGATATTTCAAAGACAGGGGTATCCCCTTTCAGTTAATCAACCTTGCAGAAAAGGGTCTCAGCAGGGGCGAATTAAACAGTGTTAGTACCGTAGTAGGCATCGAAAATCTCATCGACAAAAACAGCAAAGAATACACCAAACGCAACTTAAAATACATCACCCATAATGTGGAGGAAGAACTCCTCAACCACCCTCTTTTGTTCAACACCCCCATAGTCAGAGACGGCCGCAAAGCAACCGTGGGTTATGCACCCGATGTATGGAAAGAGTGGACATAAGACATTATACCAATTGTAATGAACCTCCCCGCAGCAAGCTACGGGGTATCTGAGGAATGAAAACCTTATCCCCCTCACCCTTCCCTCTCTCTCGAAGGAGCGAGGGAGCATAGTTACCCTCAACAGTTGCAGGGAATCAATAGATGAAGCCACATAAATCGTGGCTTCCAGGATAGGAATGCAGAGCAATTACTATACGCCTGTCATGCATACAATAAAGCTTTACCTGTTCCCTCGCTAAACCACCGGAGTAAACAACAGGGCAAAGACTCTTCTTTGTTTGTTGGCCTGATCCGTTTTTAAATGTTGGGAACTTTTTCATTGCCTCCGTTGTCTAACTACACAGTTATGAATAAACAAGGAGGTCCGATATGATACGCAAAATGTTCTTGACGATGTTGTTTTTGGTGTTGGCTGTCCCGCAATTGGCATGTGCTTACACGGGAGATAGAGGTATGGTGGATGTGCGGATAGTTTCCGATGCCGGCGGTGAGTTCGCAAAATACAGGACCTACCCGCAGGTACGCCATGAAGGCAGGTATTTCTACATGGAAGCGGTGAAGGGTGAAAAATATTCCATTGAGGTAACAAACAGATCAGACAGGCAGATCGGTGTGGTCATCGCTGTCGATGGGAGAAACATTATCAGCGGCAGCAAATCCGACTTGAAGAACAACGAACGGATGTATATCGTCAGTCCCCATGCGACAAATACTTTTGAGGGCTGGCGCACAGGCATGGACAGGACAAACAGGTTTTATTTCACTGAACAGTCAGATTCTTACGCTGAAAAGGTCTTCTCCGATGGTTCGGCTATGGGGACTATTGCCGTTGCTATATACAGGGAAAAGTTTCCTCCAATAACCCTCAAATCTGAACTTTCATCCCGGGCACAGGAAGGGCCTGCCGGGGCAGCACCCCGCGCTCCCATGGAAAAACGTGCTTATGACAGGGCTGAAAAAGAGAAAAGTGAACAGGCAGGCACAGGGTTCGGTGAAACGACTTATTCCCCCGCCCGCGAAGTTCGTTTCGAGCCTGAGAACATCGTTGCGGAGAAGATCGTTCTGAAATACGAATGGCGGCAGGAGTTGTGTAAAAAGGGCATTATTAGCTGCGGCCCGAAAAACAGGCTCTGGCCCGATGGCGGAGGCTTTGCTCCGGTCCCGAAGGATTTCAGGGGATAATGTAAAGTAAATAAGGACAAAGCCCTGCCCTTTGTGTGAGCAGGGCTTTGTCCTGCCTGCAAATGACTATGGGAATTATAGAATGTGATGTTCGCGCTAGCATCTACAGAAGACCATCATAGCGTTAATGCTATCGACAACAATTCTGCTATAAATCTTGTTTGTTTTGAGCATAGAAGAAACCAATGATTACAGGATTGTAATCTGGCTGTCATGAAGCCGTAATTGGTAATTCTATATAATACGTAAGAAATTTTGATTGTGTCGGACATTGAACACTTATTTCAGCATATTCTTCGCATTGTCTTTTGCCCGGCAATGTTCTGACTTTTTCGTAAAGGTTGGCAATAGAGCAACAGACTGGTAAAGAGATAGTATTAAAACAAAGGGGAAAGGAGAATACAGACAATGATTTGTCAAAACTGCAAAGCAAATTTACAGGGAGATTTCAAGTTCTGCCCAAGTTGTGGAGCCCCAGCCGCACAAAAGGGCTTTTGTCCGGGGTGCGGCAAGGAAACAGAGGCAAGCTGGTTGGCATGTCCATATTGTGGCCAAAAGTTCAATAGTCCTTCAGTGTCTATTCCGCCTCAACAAAACATGGTTTATGAACCAAAACACGGGTATTATCATGGCAGCAGTTCCGGTCATCTCTTCGGAGGCCACGCAGGAAAACATCACAGACGGAAAGGATTTCTGGGCAGTCTATTCTCGTCCTGAATATCCAATCCTGTCATCAATGGTTATAGAATAGAGGAACCCCTCGGCGTCGGGAGTTTTGGTGCAGTAGCCAGGGTGAGCAGACACAATAGAAACTACGCATTGAAGGCCCTTGCTCCGGATAGAGCGGAAAACGATCCAGACCTTGAAAGCCATATTTTATCTCATTTAAACCATCCGGGAATCCCTCGTTTTATTGACGCTTTTTCCCATGACGGCGTGGATTATCTGGTACAGGAATTCATGAACGGGTATCCTTTAAGCTATTACATAGTGAATGGAAAACGGTTTACCGAAGAAGAGGCAAAACGGATATTATTCCAATTGCTGGAAATTTTGGCATATCTTCATGAACCGGAAGAGACGAGGCTGGCTGTCATACACCGGGACTTGCGTTTATCAAACTTATTCTGGTTTGATGATAAAGTCTATCTGGTTGATTTTGGTTGTGCCCGCTACTTCGACGGTAAAAAGGAAAAGCCGGCAAGCGGGCCGGATGAGGACTGATATGAAAATGAGCAATCGCCGACCGGGAACCCGAACGTATGCTTTGCTTCGAAAAGAGGTTTCGCCCCGCAGTGATTTGTTCGGTGCAGGAGTTGTCGGTCTTGATTTATTCACAAACTGGATTGAGGACGAAGCCCTATTTCAGAAACCCTGGCAAGAGATACTTCCTGCAAGCGATACCTTCAAGGCTCTCATTGAAACCTTGCTGAATCAGGGAGCACAATCTATCTCTGCCGCGGATGTTTTGAAACGTTTCCGCACATAGAATATTATACGGAAAGACCCCACATTATGTGTTATATTACAAAAAATATAACAAGGCGTCTTTCAGAAAAAGGAATAATGTATGGACATAAAATATAAAGCCTCTCTGTTTGCTATAGCATCAGCATTTGTCCTCGCCTTGAGTAAATTTTCCGTAGGATTGTTTTCCGGATCTATGGCAGTTTTGTCTTCCAGTCTGGACAGTATATTGGATATTTTTATGTCGGGTATGAATTTTCTTGCCATCACGGGAAGCTGCAAAACCGGCAGATTACCGGCATCAATATGGTCACGGAAAGGCTGAAAATCTGGCGGCCCTGGTCCAATCACTGGTTATCATCTTTACAGGTGGAGCGATATTCTACAAAGCAATTGACAAATTTGTCCATAAGGAAACTATCCATTATTCCGGTCTTGACCTTGGGGTCATGATTCTCTCGGTAATCTTTAGTATGATGATTTCAATAGTACTGCGAAAGGTCGGCGAAAAAACAGACTCCAGCGCCCTCAAGGCGGACGCGCTTCATTATTCCAGCGACCTCTATTCAAACACGGCCGCCATTGTGGCAATTATTCTCACCTTTTATACGGGCATCACATTTTTTGATCTATTCTTTTCCGTGGTTGTAGCCGGTATCCTCATCTACTCTGCATTGAAGATTTTCCGGGACGGCTTCGGAGGTCTCATGGATGCAAGCATCCCCAGTAATTTGGAACAAAAGCTCCACGAGATTGTCAGTGCAATGCCCTATCCTTACGCCGGATACCATAAAATGAGAAGCCGTGTTGCCGGCAGCAGGAAATATGTCGATTTTCATTTGCTCATATGCAGAGATGAGAAGATCGATGAAGCGCATAAAATGGCAGACAAGCTTGAAACAATCCTGGCCGAGGAGATTAAAAACCTCGATACCATTATTCATATAGAGCCTTGCTCAAATCCCTGTGAGCTGACAAAAGAAACATGCTTTTATACGTAAATAACAAAACCCACCCATCCATAACATTTCAGTGCATATGCAATACAAAAAGGTGCAGAGAATCATGGAGATCCAGAAAAATACACAGGCTATGGCAAACATGAAAAAAACGCGGAAATAGAAAAACCCTTCAGGCGGCAGCATGAGAACAATTGACAATGATAATGTTAAAAAAGGGAACCAGAAATTACGATCTTGTCATGTTGGTGTAACTACAATGTAATCAGCAATCCGTATATACTGTGTTTGTTTTAAGGAAACTGGAAAAGGTGTGCAGTATTGATGTTCCATAGAACACAGACAATAATTATACTATATGCATTGTTGAACCTTAACAGCTTTAACAACATGAGTATCATTGAGCAACCGATAAGATTAAGCGGCTTTCCGTGTACTATAGAAAGACCAAAATAGCACAGAATCATAGCAGCGAGGAGGATACGACAAATGAAGCATATACTACTTGTTTTTCTGATGTGCATCTTTTTAGCAACCACTTTTACGGGATGTGACAAATTACAGCAGGCCACCGATGCAATTGACAAAGCCAAGACCTTTACTGATGATCTTCAGAAGAAGGCCAAGGAAATCATCCCCGGATCTGACCAAAAAGAAAGTGGCAGCAAGAAAGGGGAATCTGGAAACAAGGACAAGGGGAACGAAAAGGAGCAGGACGATGACTGACCATTGACTTTCGAATATGAGTGACAAGTTCCGTATGGGAATGTTTAGGCAGCAAAGGAACAATACGATGAAAAGCTTCTTCTCTTTGATGATTCTTGCCATCAATTGTCATTTAAATCCTTCTGGAACTATTGAGTTTGTGCTCCAGAATATGGTGGCGAGGGAGGGAAACTATAAGTAAGGGGGTTTATAGTGAATCAAACAAAAACGTTTTTTCTCATGGTCGTTCTGACGATCATATTTGTGGCCTTAGGAACACTGATCGGAGGTAAATCGGGCGCCTATATAGCGTTCCTGGTTGCCCTCATCATGAACTTTGTGAGCTACTGGTTCTGCGACAAGATTATCCTTGCCCTGTATGGTGCTAAAGAAATATCACAAAACGAAGCCCCGCAATTATACAATATTGTTTATGGCCTCGCTCAAAAAGCATCCATCCCAATACCGAGAATTTGTATTATAGAAAACGAAAGTCCGAATGCATTCGCAACAGGCAGAGATCCGACCCACGGTGTTGTCGCCGTCACTAGGGGCATCTTGAGGATATTGAACCAGGGATGAACTGGAAGGCGTTATAGCCCACGAAATATGTCATATAAAGCATAGGGATATACTCATACAGACAGTTGCCGCTACTCTTGCCGGCGCCATCACTATGATCGGCAGTTGGGCACGTTTTGCATCATTTTTCGGCGGATTCGAGCAGTGATGACAACAAAGAGGGTGGAAATATTATTAGCGTAATTATCTTTTCCATGCTCGCTGCCGTCGCCGCCATGCTTGTACAACTCGCCATTTCAAGATCAAGGGAATACATCGCGGACGAAGGAGGGGCGAGGCTCTCAGGGAATCCCTTGCACTTGTCGAATGCTCTGAAGAAACTACATACGGGCATTGCACTTCAAGCCCGATGGGTGATGCAAACCCATCCACGGCACCACTCTTCATAATGAACCCCTTCAGCGGAAAAGGTGTACTGGCTCTTTTCAGCACCCATCCACCGATAGAAGAGCGGATTACGAGATTAGAGAATATGGTGCAAGGGAAATAGGTCTGGCTATTATTATATCAGTCTGCCGGGTGTCCATAATTTGCCGGAGGGCCTGTTGCAGTAAAAAATACTCGCTGACTATTAGAAAGGAGATGGAAACATTATGAAAAATTGGTACTAGTTTCGAAATATCGGAAGTCGTCGCAGAATTGAAAGGAAACGACGGAAACGGTCTGGAGAAGGACGAAGCAGCGCGCCGCTTGAGCGAATATGGTCCGAAGCCCTTCAGGCCGGTCGCGTCATCTCCCCCTGGGCCATCCTTTTGAGTCAGTTTAAAAACGTCCTCATCCTGATTTTGATTGTCGCCGTAATTCTCTCGGCTTTTCTTGGTCATGGCATCGAAGCGATCGCCATCTCAGTTATTATTCTTTTTGCCATACTCCTCGGATTTATACAGGAATATCGGGCAGAACGAGCCATGGAAGCCCTAAAAAAAATGGCGGCGCCGACGGCTGCTGTGATAAGAGACGGGGTAGAATTGGAAATACCGGCGCGGGATGTTGTTCCGGGAGACATCATCCTCATCAGGGCAGGCGACAAGATTCCCGCTGACGTGCGGCTTATTGAGGCAATCAATCTACAAATCGAAGAGGCGGCCCTCACCGGAGAGTCGATCCCTGCGAGTAAGTCAACCCAGGCTATCCCCGGCAACGACCTACCGGTAGGTGACAGAAAAAACATGGCTCACGCCGGCACTGTTGCCACCTACGGGAGGGGTCGTGGCATAGTAGTTGCCACAGGCATGGAGACCGAATTCGGCAAGATTGCCAAAATGCTGAGTACTGTCGAAACCGGAAAGACACCGCTCCAGGAAAATCTCGATAAAGTCGGCCATATCCTTGCTCGTATATCTATTGCGGTAGTGGCGCTCATCGTCGTACTGGGCCTGTTCCGGGGTATGCCGTTTATAGAAATTCTCATTTTTGGCATCGCCCTCGCAGTTGCAGTCGTACCAGAGGCATTGCCTGCGGTGGTCACCATCTCTCTCGCCATCGGCGTGCAACGCATGGTGAAACGGAATGCCCTTATTCGTCGCCTCTCTGCGGTTGAAACCCTTGGGTGCATCTCCGTTATCTGTACCGACAAGACAGGGACACTTACTAAAGATGAGATGACCGTTCAGAAAATCATTTTCGATGGAGAAACGATAGATATCTCCGGGACAGGCTATGACCCCATGGGAGAATTCAGACAGAAGGGAGCTCTGATTGTCCCTTCCAATCCATTGAAGGTGCTGCTTCAGACAGGACTTCTGGCTTCCGATGCGAGTCTTTACAAAGATGCGGAGAGTAACCAATGGAAGATAAAAGGGGATCCCACCGAAGGCGCCTTGGTGGTGGCCGCCGCGAAAGCCGGTCTGTATAAGGAGAACCTTAATGAATTATATCCCCGGATCGATGAAATTCCCTTCAGTTCTGAAACCAAGAGAATGACTACTCTGAACAGAGCACCATCCGGCATTACAGCCTATAGCAAAGGAGCACCGGAAGTAATTCTGAAGTCATGCACCAGAACACTCTCCCAATCGGGCGAAATACCGCTGACCCATAGCGAAAAGGAGGCGATTTTAAAGAGCGGACAGAGACTGGCGGAAGATGCCATGAGGGTCCTGGCCCTTGCCTGCAAACCGGATGCAACGATTCAGAATGCCGAAGACGAAATGGTTTTTCTGGGCCTGGTGGGTATGATCGATCCGCCGAGGCCGGAGGCAAAAGAGGCGGTACGGAGGTGTGCCGGTGCGGGGATAAAGGTAGTGATGATAACGGGGGATCATCCGCTCACAGCTCGGGCTGTAGCCGGGGAAATAGGCTTGCTGAAGACTGGTCGTATTATTACCGGGACAGAATTGGAGAAGATGGATGATGTGGAACTCGAAAAAGAGATAGACAACATTGAAGTCTACGCCCGCGTATCGCCGGCAGATAAGCTCCGCGTTGTTACGGCACTGCAAAAGAAAGGATATTTTGCCTCCATGACCGGTGACGGAGTGAACGATGCGCCTGCCCTTAAGAAGGCAGATATCGGGATAGCCATGGGTATAACCGGAACAGATGTCAGCAAAGAGGCTGCCGCCATGACGTTGACTGATGATAATTTTGCCTCCATTGTGGCCGCCGTCGAAGAGGGAAGGGGAATATTTGGCAATATTAAGAAATACCTCATGTATCTCCTCTCTTCCAATATCGGAGAAATACTCCTCATGATACTGGCCATGTTTTTAGGCCTGCCGTTGCCGCTTAATGCGGTCCAGATTCTCTACGTCAACCTCGCTACCGATGGTCTCCCGGCGCTCGCCCTTGCTGTGGACCCCTATGAGGCCGATCTCATGCGGAGACGCCCCCGAAACCCACGTACTGGTATCTTCACCCGTCCGGTGGTTATTCTCATGGTAGTTGGCGGTGTCTGGTCTGCAGCCATAAATATCGGTCTCTTTGCCTGGGCGCTTCATTCCGGCCTCAGTGTCAAAGAAGCTATGACGATGACTTTTGTTTCATTGGTTCTGATTCAGTTCTTTAAGGCTTACAACTTTAGGTCTGATCGAAACTCAATCCTCAATAAGCCGTTTTCCAACCGCTGGTTAAACATCGCTGTATTGTGGGAATTGGCTCTCCTCGTTTTAATTATATATATGCCTGTGCTCCAGGGACCTTTCGGCACATTCAGCCTTCCTGTAATGGACTGGGTGATAGTGATCGGCCTCTCTCTGACCGTATCACCTGTGCTGGAATTGACAAAATGGATGGTAAGGAGGGGTTTCTTCGATAAGTAACAAGAACGGCTGTCTCCGATGATACTGAATGGTATTGACTGGGTGTATCATAACGGCATCAGTGGTATCTTTAAACTCCTGGAGACAATACTTGATAAACTATGGAAAGGAGCAGGAGTATAGCAATAAGTACAAACGTGTTTGCCCAATCCTCTTTGTTGATTTCTTGCAAATCTGTAATCTATCTGTCATATTAGTGTAATGGAAATGAGTGTATCATTATTGTGTAACCCATAATTGAGATAATAGAATAAGGGGTAATCTATGCGGGCACTCATTATAGAAGACGAAAAAAAAACAGGCCAGTACCTGAAGAAGGGGCTCACCGAGAACGGATTTATTGTAGATGTGGCAGAGAACGGTGAGGATGGACTTCATCTCGCTACAACCGCTGAGTATGCATTTATCATTCTCGATGTCATGTTGCCGGATCGTGATGGCTGGTCAATTATCACTGAACTGAGACGGACCGGCAAACAAACCCCGGTTATTTTCTTAACAGCCAGGGATTCTATCGATGACAGAGTGAAAGGACTCGAACTTGGTGCCGACGACTATCTGGTAAAACCCTTTGCATTCTCGGAACTCTTGGCGAGGATCAAAACCGTCCTCCGCCGAGGCCCCGCGAGGTACCCTGAGGTCCTTCAGGTTAAGGACCTTGAAATAGATTTTCTGAAACGGAAAGCAAAACGCGGTACAAAACGTCTCGATCTCAGCCCTAAAGAGTTTCTTCTTCTCTGGCTTCTTGCAAGCCATACCGGTGAGATTTTAACAAGAACTTACATCTCTGAACAGGTATGGGACATGAACTTCGATTGTGATACAAACGTGGTGGATGTGGCTGTCTTGCGGCTGCGGAAAAAGCTTGATGATCCCTTTCCGGTGAAGCTGCTCCACAGTGTCCGAGGGGTAGGGTATGTCCTTGAAGACCGTTCAGAAGAGGATATTTAAATAAATGAGGGTGCCCCTTCCCCGGTCATGGTCTATCGGCAAACGACTCATCTTTCTCAACACCATAATGGTATGTATTATCCTCGTAGTCTCCGGATTACTCCTGGATTGGGTATTACGAAGCGATCTGAAAAAGGAGGATGAAAGGTTCCTTGCGACCCAGATGCAGAGCCTCCGTATTCTCCTGCGCGAATACCCCGATGATGTAAAAACCTGGAAGGCGGAGATAGAGCGTGACACCCGCGCCTCTGCTTCGACGTTTGCCAAATATTATGTGAGGATTACTGACGAGGATGGAAAAACCATTATTGAAACACCGGGCATGCCACATGATACAGGACAATCTTTCGCGCGGAAATCGGGCATAGAACCTTTTGCAGATATAGATTACGCAGCCTTTATTGCCCAGGATGGAAAGCCCTTTCTTTTTGCTTTGGCGCCGGCTAAGGAATATCAGCAAAGGGGAAAAGGGGAATATCATTCAAATTGCCCTCGAAATGTCCCATGAAACAGCGATCGTTAGCGACTACAGACAGAAGGTGTCTCTCGTCGTAATCGGCGGCGTCATATTTTCCCTCCTGTTGGGTTTTCTCATCACAAAGGAAGGTCTGAACCCCCTAAGAGAATTAATGCACGATGTCCGGGACATTACCCCTGATAAGCTTCAGGTACGGGTTGGGCACAGGGAGTGGCCGGAAGAAATCAGCGCTTTGGCCAATGCCTTCGACAGGATGCTTGAGCGACTCGAAGCATCATTTACTTCTATTTCGCAATTTTCTGCTGACCTGGCCCATGAACTGAGGACACCTATCAATAATCTGCGGGGCGAAGCAGAGGTAGCCATCTCAAAGGCCAGGACAGTGGAAGAATACCGTCAGGTGCTCATGTCCAGTCTGGAAGAATACGAAAGGCTCTCCAGGATGATCGAAAATATCCTTTTTCTGGCAAGAAGTGACAGCAAGAAACAGAAAATCAAGATGTCACCACTCAATATACTCCAGGAGATTACCGAGGTGCTTGAGTACTACGACGCGGTAAGGGAAGAGAAAGGCATTTCAGTTACTCTATCGGTTAACGGCACCCTGAATGCCGATAAAACACTCTTTCGACGTGCCCTGGCCAACATACTCTCAAATGCTTTTCAATACACACCGACAGGTGGCAACATTTCCGTGCAGTCACGAATAATATCGGATTTTGGAATCGGACATCAGGACCAGATGAAACTAAAAAAGAAGGCTTACATCAATCCGCAATCGAAATAACTGTGGCCGATACCGGTATTGGTATTGGACCCGAAGATCTCCCAAAGATATTTGACCGCTTCTATCGTTCCCGAAAGGCCCGTTCAGTCTACTCGCAAGGAACAGGCCTTGGGTTCTCCATCGTGAAATCAATTATGGAACTCCACAACGGCAGCATAAAGGTCACGAGCGAACCTTCTTCGGGGACCACTGTAACCCTTGTATTCCCAACAGGAAATAGCCACAAGATACACTCCTTAGGTGAATAGAAAGCCTGGTACATTGTCTGTATAAATATATCATTATTGATCAGCTTTGCGGGATCTCTCGGCTGTAAATACGGTAAATAATTCTTCTCTCGGAGAGGCCACCAAGGATCTATTTAACGTAACCGTAAAATGTTTTATCATTTACTTGCTGATTCAAATTATATTGGGCGACATAGAAAAAAGATCATTGCTGTGTTATTACACTTGGCTGACAAAGCTATAAGAAAACCTCTGTTTCTGATACGACCGAGACTCAGAAACCCATCCGGAACAGATCGATCCCGGATCTTCAATACTCGACGTAATCTCCGCTCTTTTTTTCATTATAACACATTTGTCATTTTGTCGTAATCGTCAAGTAAGGAAGTTACCCGTAAAATATGGGATAATTTTCTGGGTAACAAAATGGGCTCTTGAGACAGACATTATGGACTACGTAAAGAAGCACAACGAAAATCCAACGGTTTATACATGGACGAAGGATGCCGATACGATTCCGGCTAAGGTTGCAAAGTGTAAAGAAGTGTTAGGGACAGTACACGAGGTTAACTGGAGTGTCGACTGGGCACGATAACCCATACAGGTATTCACAAAAGCAGGCGGAGAATTATGAATACAAGAATGAAAACAATGACGGACACCACGCTTGGAATTGCGATGCCGGTCATGGGGAAAAGTCGTTTGGACAAGATAAAGTTTTCGAGGGCTTCCCTGACGACGTTACTTTCGAAAGGCTCAACGATAATCTTGATTTCCAATATGCAATGGAGGCCTACTTGCCGGTATTACCGTCTGTGAGTATTGTCGCACTTCGCAAGGGTTTGACCCAGTGGGGGCCGGTCAACATCACAATACCAACTTTGGCTGGTTCGACATGATTGACGTCACGAACAAAACGCAAGCTAATCAGACGAGCGAAGACTATCAGCGGAATTACCAGAAGGATCACAAGGCGGCGATTTACAACATCAAGTATCGGGACCGCTGGACCAAACGGATCAGCACCTGGCGGGAGTTCGGTCTTTTGAACAGAATGCTCAGGAAACAGGGACGGTGCAAAACACTATTGGACCTGCCGTGCGGCGGAGGCCGCCTGAGTTCTCCCATGGCACCGTATACCGATCTGCTGATTGAGGCAGATGTGGCGCTGGGACAATTGCGTTATGGACGAGTACACGGGATGGTTCCGACGTGCCAGGTGTGGATGACTGCATCCGGGTTTCACATTCCCCTCCGCGACGCAGGCGTAGATGGAACGGTCTGTGTGCGACTGAACCACCATCTGCCCACGGAAGCGGAACGGGAACAGCTTGTGCGTGAACTTCTGCGGGTCTCTAAACGGTTTGTCATCATGTCGTTCTTTGACTACTATTCTGTGAAGAACACGCTGAGACGACTGAGCCGACCGTTTAATCATAAGTCACCGAAGGCGACGATGAAGGTGGGGGAATTGCGGCGAATCGCACGCAAATGCGGCGCAAGACTAGTGGAGTCTCCTGCCCTCTTCCTGATAGGATCCGGTCATCGTTACGCCCTGATAGTCAAGGACAAAGTATGAAACATAATTCCTTAACTCCATCATATTCGCTCAAAGTATACCCACTTGGCGGCCGTTTGCCCGAAGGAATCCCGGTTGAATTGGACCTCACAAAGGGAGAGTTGATAAAACATGAACCAGTCACTCTCATCTGGCGCAAAGTCTCTCGTAGACGGAAGGCAGGCAGTTGTCAAAATGTATAGACGGGGTCTGTTGGTCCGGCTTCACGGCCTGACCACCTATTTTCGCGTACAACGCGAGTTTGATGGGCTGAGTCAGTTGGAGACACTCGGGCTTCCGTGCAGTGTTCCAATATTCTGGTGCCATGGTAACTTTGGTCCATACGGATGGGGCGAGATACTGGTAACTGAATTGGTGGCTCAGAGCCAGCCCTTGAGGAATTTGCTCGGAACCCGGCCCGATGTTAACAGACACTTGGACTTATCACCCCTGTTTGTAGATATGGCCATGATGCATACCACCGGTATGCATCATGGTATACTGAGGACTAAAAATATTCTCGTCAAAAACTACCCGGAACGGCCGGACTTTTTGTTCATTGATTTGCCGCGGTTTCACCGTTTTCCGAGGGATATCCGGGGCAAGCGGATGGCACGTCATGACCTAATGTCCCTGTGCGAAGGGCTTCTCCCATATTTTCCAGAAGATACGGTACGGTTATGGCTATCGGCCTATGGTATCCCCGAGTCTGAAAAAATGGATCTTCTTGTTCGGTTCAAACGGTTCCGATCGACGGCGTCTCTCCGAAAAGTCTTGGCATGGGAATTCGATATGCGTGATGCGATGGCTCGACTCCTGTCATTCCCCCGCCCACTGGACCTGAAAAATCAGGAATTCTAAAAATCGGAAATCTTTACCTCACAGGTCATTGCCGGCTACCGTATTCGAAGGCAAGGTCTTTATGGGCATAGGTTCCACCCCCGTGGCGGCCTGCGCGCGATTGAATGCCAATAGCACCCGTTGCATCAATCCATTTACGTGGCGTTAGGTGAAAGCTGTTAAGACCTGCCTGTGATCTAAAGGTCTCGAATTCGCCACCTTTAAAACCGGGATTATGGATCTGCTCCCATATTCCAAGAAACTCCAGGGTATTGCGATTCCGCATCCAACTGTAGATCAGGGAGTCGTCTCCGAACCTCTTGGCTATGTCGGTGAGCGAAATGAAATCCTCGTCTTTAAAGGACAGAACCGTAATTACAGCGCCTTGGACCTCTATCGTAGCTCGTTTATCTTTGCTCTTCATCTCACCTTTCCCCCTTCACTTCAGCCTTCCCTCAAATACCCCAACCCCTTCAGAAATCCATCCAGCGTATTTAGGGTTTCGCCCCGTTCGCTCTCCAGTTCCCGGCTGGACACGGCGTACTTGTCCCAGAGGTTTTCCACCACGGCAATAAGCCCGCGCTTTTCGGCGTTGAGGTAGCGGTTCAGCTCACTGCTCACCAGATCGTAGAGCTTTTTCAGGATCAGCCGGCGGGCCTCTTCTTCGGTCAGTTGGCCGCCTATGGCGGCGAGAATGGCGTCGGTTTTGGCCAGACGGGCTTCAAGGGCGGCCTTGTCCTTGTTCAGGGCAGCTGATTTTCTTCTTGTCGTCTTTATTGGCGTTATCGAGGTTCGCCAGTTGGGCGTCCACCTGCCGGATCAGTTCCTGAGCTCTCGGCCTTGAATTCGTCTCCGCCAAGGCGTTTGAGCTGGAGCTTGAGTTCCAGTTCATCGGTTTTGATTTTCAGTGCTAGCCCTGCTCTCTTTGATGCGTTTTTCAATGGCGGTGATGGCTTCTTCCTGAGCCTGCAGTGTTGCAAGCTCCTTCGGGGCTGTGCCCCAGGGCACCCTCTCTTCCGCCTGTGGCGGAATTTACCTTGTCGCCTGTGCTGCCTTTGAGATCGTCAATCAAATCTTTGAGGACCTTCTTGATGACAGTAGCAGTGACGGTCTCGTCCTCTTCCGGCTCATAGGCGGCCACTTCCTGAGCCGTTTCCACCGCCTCGGCCAGTTCACTCTGGGCCTCGCTGATCTGCGCTTCCAGCGTTTCGATTTCGTCGGCCTCGGTCTGAAAGTATTCGGCAATGAGATATTCGTCGGGAATCAGCGCATGGTGCCAGCCAGTAGAGATGATGGTCTTCAGATCATAGCGGATCTGCTGCCACCAGTTCACAAAGACCCCGGCGCTCTTGAACTCATCGAGCACATTCAAAGGAATAAGCTTGTCCTTGAGCGTGGTCAGCAGCTCGTGGCGGACTTCCGGCATCTTTTTACCATCACGCAGCTGGGCAAAATCATCACGGGCCACGGCCCACCAGGCTTCTAAGGCTTCGTGGTGCGCGGTGAGTGTCTGCTGGAGCGCGGGGTTGGCTTCGAGAATGGCCTTGATAGCGGGTTTTGTTTCGATCGCTGCACGGAAAGCAAGATAGCCAGGCCGCTCGGGCTTGAATAGCGTGTCGGGCTTTATCCCGAAGCGGGCAAAATCGGCAGCACGGGCATTGACCTCGGCCTCGGGGATGCCGCCGATCAGGTGGGCCTGCACATCCTCCGGTTCCGGCTCGGGGGTATTATCCACATAGCGGCGGATATTGAGGTTGTAGTCGTGGATATCGACGATCTCGGCCTTATCCACCAGACGGCTGTATTTTGGAATTTCCAGCTTGTGGGTGAAGACGAAGTCGATCTTTTCGATATCCTCGGGCCGCAGTTTATTCTGGGCCTTGCCTTCGGCGTATTCCCGGTCGGCATTGATAAAGAGAATTTTGTCCTTCAGGTTTCGGGTTTGCTCTTGTTAGCCACGATCACGCAGGCAGGAATGCCCGTGCCATAGAACAGGCCGGGCGGCAGGCTGATGATGGCCTCGATCACGTCGTCATTGATAAAGATCTCGCGGATCAGCTTTTCCTTGCCGCCGCGAAAGAGCACGCCATGGGGCATGATGGTCGCCATGTGGCCCCGTGGTTTGAGGCTGGCCAGCATGTGCTGAACAAACATGAGATCGGCTTTCTTGCCGGTTTCAGGGCACCATTCGCGGAAACGGGTGGGAAATTTCAGGTTGGCCCGGCTGTAGTTCTGCGAAAAAGGCGGATTAGCCAGCACGCGGTCAAACTTGCGCACCTGGCCGTTTTCCAGAATCAGCGGGTCCTCCAGGGTGTCGCCGTTTTCGATGGTGAAGCGGGTGATGTTGTGGAGGATCATGTTCATGTTGCAGATCGACCAGACAGTGCCGTTGGAATCCTGGCCATAGAGGGCGAGATCGTTCGGGTCCTGCCCCTGTTCCTCCACATACTGGTGGGACTGAATAAGAAAACCGCCGGAGCCGACGGTGGGGTCGTAAATTTCGTTGCCCGCCTCCGGCTTGGTGATCTGCACCAGCAGGCGAACCACTTCGGCAGGCGTGTAGAACTCGCCGCCCTTCTTGCCCGCGCTGTCGGCAAAAAACTTGATCAGGTATTCATAGGCTGCGCCGAGCAGATCCGGAAACTCGAAGTTGTCATTGACCAGCACGAACTGGGGCTGATTGAAATGGTCCAGCAGGTCCTTCCATTTCTGGTCAGGAATCTTGGTTTTGCCTTTGACGGCATTGAAATCGATGTTGTTTTTGAGCACCCCGGCCAGGGCGTCGTTTTCCTCTTCAACGGCGGCAATGGCCTTGTTGAGCATATTGCCGATGTCGTACTTGAGGTCCTTGAGCGCCGGAACCAGGTCGCCGTTCTCGTCTGTCCATGCCTCATGCCAGCGGGCGCGTACCGGAACAAAGAAGGTCTCGCCATAAGAGGTCTTGTCTTCCAGCAGTTCCTTGACGAGATCCGGCTGGTCCTTCAGATGGGCAAAGTCTTTCTTGCGCAGTTGCTCCCGCTTGCGGTCGAACTCATCCGAGAGGCGCTTGAGGAACAGCATGCCGAAGATGAATTCCTTGAACTCCGAGGCATCCATCTTGCCCCGCAGAATATCGGCAGACTTAAAGAGGAAATGATTCGAGTTGGGAGAGGGTGATTTTTTCAGTGGTCAATTCTTATTCCTGCGTAATGATATCTATACGTTACCCAAAATCAGGAATTTCGCAGGGACCGTGTCCGTTTCTCAAACTACGGATTTTTACCCAACTTTCCCTGTACCAAAAAGCATGTTTCCAAAATCTTACCAAAAAATGCGAGAGATTGCAAGGGAATAAAGAACCATTCTTCTCGCTCTTTTTGTGGTTTGCTTTTATGCGCACAGCACGCCGGAGCTATCCGTCATGTCCGGTGTGCAGGGAAGCAGCTTCGGTCTTTGTGAAGGGGAAAAGTTTTTATTAAGGAAATAACCCCAAATCTCAACAAAGGAGGAAACGTTATGATAAAAGAAACAATTCTCAGGGTTTTGGTACGCCCCCGTTGGAACCAAGGATCTGAATATAGCCATAGTCCCCGATAGCGTGAGTAGCTGTGTTGTCTGAATCTGTCAGAATAACAATCCCTGCGGCAACGGGGTCCTTTTCCTTTTCTCCAAAAAGCTGTCTATAGTCTGCAAAAACGTCGCGTTTCTCTGTAACCCATGTGTTTATCTGCGCCCGCCCGCTTCTGATTACGATGATCTTTGTGTTACTCGCAGTGGGTGATGTGAAGGTTGCGCCACGGGAAGGGTATCACTCCAGATGTACTTTATGGTGTTGATGAATGGTAAATGACCGAAAGCTAACATAGATGGCAAGCACGCTATCGTTCCGGTTTTTATCACGTTCATTCGTGTTGTCGGGAAAAAGAATGGCACGCCACTGCCATTGAAGCACAGGAAGGTCCTTCAAGGCCCAGCTATGTTCTGTGCCTACCTGAACTGCCATAGCAGGCGCGTCAGCATGGAGAAATGTGTGTTCTCCCTCAGCTTTGACAGAATAAATCCTGGCAGCGCCGTTTCCATTCATGGATTTCCATCCCGAAGGAAATTTTCCCACTCTCATTCCCGTTAAAGGTTATATTGATTGGTTGGGAGCGGTAAAGTCTGTGCTGCTGATACGGTCAGAGCAACAAACAATATGAGTATGAATTTCGTTACAATAAGCAGATTGAAACGATTTGATTTAAGTATCCTTCTTTTCTCAGTCGCATAACCTTCTTAACTATCGGGTTACATTATCAAAAAAATAAATAATTGAGAGTCCTGCACCTCCAGAATACAGTGTGTTTATTCCTTTTGCAAGGTCAACCCGGATCGACCTTATAGGAAATTTATAATAAGGATCAGCCTGAAGAGCACGTTCATGGTGTTTTTGTAATTATGGTGGATGTGTGGGCCGGGCATAGTCGACATCGCTCATCACCCATTGTGCCTGTATGGTGGATCCTGGCCCATTACCTATCTATATCCCTATCTTTTTCCTTTTCTCCTCGATATGTGCCAGGATGCCATCGACAGCTTTTATGTAGTCTGTTTCAACACTGAGTATGCCGCCCGTCAAATCCTTCAAATCTTCGGTGAGGAGTTTTACAAGGTTCGGCCCACCGGTGACAGTCGGGACAGGATTAACATAGGTATAGAGGCCAAGAGCCAATGCAAAAACCGCGTCGACAGTTGCTTTCTGTTCCATGTACTCGGGAGCAACGGCAGCGACAGGGAGATCGGGAATTGGTACGCGCGTCGCATTGGAGATCGATAAAAGGAGGTCGGCAAGACGGCCCGTATCAGTGCATGTCCCGAAGCTGAGAACGGGCGGGACCCCGAGAGCTCCGCAGACCTTCTTCAAGCCTTCTCCGGCAAATTCCTTTGCCTCAAGATTTGTGAGACCTGCCACCTGCATGGCGCCGTTTCCACACCCCATAGAGAGCACAAGCACATCTCGTTTGATCAGCTCTTTCGCGATGCGGACACTGTGCACATCCTGCCCGGAATCGCGCAATGTCGTGCAGGAGACAAGTCCCGCGATACCTCTGATAAGACCACTGTTAAGCGCATCAAAGAGCGGAGCAAGAGTACCACCTAATGCATCGAGGATGCTTTCCGGCGAGAAACCGACAATGGCTTCCGTGACAGGCAGACCAGTCATCGGTTCCACTGTAGCGCGTCTCTCTTTAAAATTGGCAATGGCCATCTCAAGAAGCTGCGCGGCCTGTTTCTCTGCTTCCTGCGGGACATAGTCGATCCTGTCCGTAATACCTTCAAAGACAACAAGGGGGCTCACGGGAATAAGTTTGAATTTATATTTCTCAGCGTATTTGGGGTCCACCGGCATGGAGCAGTTCATGTCGCAGGCAAAGAGATCGACGCATCCGCTCGCGAGCACCGCTTCCTGCATGATCCAATTGCCGGTAAATCCGTAAAAGACATCATCCATTGCCCATCGCTGGATCATCTCCTGACCTGTCTCGATGTTTGCAATGATACGGAGGCCCTTGGCGCCAACAATTTTTGCCTTCTCCTGCCATGCAGGTTTTCGCGCCAGTTCCACCATGGCAAATCCGAGGAAGGGCTCATGGCCATTGGGGAGTACATTGACATAATCGGGATCGAGAACGCCGAGGTCTACCCGCATGGTATGGGGCCTTGGAATGCCGAAGAGAATATCCTGGCAGTATTCGTTGACGATCTGACTCTGATATGCCATTGCGATACCAAGACGCATGGCTTTCAGTGCAAGACTCACGTAATAACCATCGACATTGGTAAGACAGGAACTCGTGGAAAACATCATTTCGCCGTGGATGCCGCCGGGGAAGATACCAAGCTTCCTCCATGCCGCTTTTCTTTCCATAGGGGCAAGGGTTTCCACGATATAGCTCGGTTCATCATATTTGCGGTTGAAGTCCGCCTCAAAATAGTTGCAGAGCATAATGGCGATCTCATCAGGCGGAAAATCAGACGGTATATTGAACCGGTTCGCAAATTCAGCAAGTTTTTCCGGTTCCCGAATGGTAAAGGGTGATTGGCCGTCCGCAACGGCCCTGAGCGTTTTAATGGTCTGTTCCGTGTGGTAGTGGTATGTTGCCGCGCCCATAACGTTTCTGAGGAGCATCATGCGCATGGCCATACCATCGCCGGTGATCCCGCAGACGCCTCGCTTGTCCTTTGCCACATCTGCCCGGCAGGGGCCATTGGAACAGAGATCACAGCGGACACCGCCCTGACAGAAAGGGACACCGCTGATCGGGGCTTGAGCCGAGACCCTGGGCTTCATATCTATCCCAGATATTGGTCATGCCGTCTTTTTTTATCCGTTCATATATTTTTCTCACTGATTCGTGGTAAGAAATTCTATCGCCTTCCATGGGAAACCTCCTTCTTAATATTGCGAGTAGAGATAATGTAATCAGAGAAGGCATGTCTCGTCAAGCTCCAATGATTAAAAACAACAACAATCAAAAGGGCATAAAATTGAAGGTATTACATAGAATGTAGCAAGTACTACATTAAGTGTAGTTTTCTGTTAGTTAACATTGCCACCAACATTATAATATTAATAATATCATATAGTTACACTGTTTTGCATTGTGGTACATACATTGCATATAAGGAATATACCCATGTCTGATTGGCAGAGGAGTGTTTGGAATGATAAGAGATAAAGCTTTTTACGTACTCGACCATCCGGTCAACAGATATGAAGAATACCCGGGCGATGTGAATATATGCTTGTGCCTGGGAGGCAGAGGTCTTTATGGATGAAAAAGAACAACCACTTTTTGAACGGGCGCCTTTGTTCAGTGCTCTTCTCGACAACATACCCAATCCGGTATATTGTCAGGACATCCACGGGTTTTATCTCGGTTACAATAAAGCATTCGAGGATCTTTTTGGCCAATGGTCCCATGAAAGTTATGTAGGCAAAACCGTTTTTGAACTTCCCATCAACCTCGAGGAAGCGGTAACGTGGCATAAGGCCGATCTGGAACTTTTTCGGTCAGCCGGTGAACAAATCCATGAAAATACGCTCACATTTCAAGACAGTTCAGTACGATACATAACCATAAGAAAGAACACTTTCCATCAGTCTGATGGCTCAACAGGCGGGATTGTAGGCTTTATTAGCGATATAACCGAGTCCAAAAGCGCTGAAGATGGACTGAAAGAAAGTGAGGTGCGGTTTAAAGATTTGTCAGAAGCTTCTCTGGAAACCATTATTTTCATTGAAAATGGCATCATAACTGATGTTAACCACAAAATGTATGAAATGTTCGGATTTAATGATGGCGAAATCATCGGTCGGGACGTCATTGATTTTATTGCGCCTGACGCAAGGTCCCTCTGGAAAGAAAGGAACGACTCAGGCAATGAAGAGAAATATGAAACAACGGGACTGAAAAAAGATGGCACAATTTTCCCCATTCAGGTCTATCCCCGGGAGCTCCATTTAAAAGGAAAACGTGTAAGGATATCGGTCGTGAGAGACCTTACGGAGCAAAAGAACATGGAGGAAGAGGTCATGAAATCGAAGAATCTCCAATCTGTTGGAACCCTGGCCGGCGGCATTGCTCATGACTTTAATAATCTCTTAATGGCAATCATCGGTAATATTGCTCTTGCTAAAATACACGCGCCCAAGGGCGGTAAAACCGTTGATTATTTATCTGAGGCCGAGCGGATGGTGTTTATGGGGAAAGACCTGACACATCAGCTCCTGACATTCTCCCATAATATAGACACAGTTAAAAAGATTACAGATATCGGCCCATTAATAAAGGAAACAACAGAAAAGCTTTTGCAGGGCTCCTTGATCAAACTCAATTATATAATCCCCAACGATCTTTTATTGGTAGAAGTTGATGAAGACCAGATAAAACAGGTTATCCAGAATATAATTATGAATGCCAAGGAGGCGATGCCGGCCGAAGGGGCTCTCCATATAATCTGCGAAAACGTGAATATTACACCCCAGCACAAGTTACAACCCGGCATGGAAGAATATGTACGCATATTGATTCAGGATGAGGGTGTAGGTATATCCGAAGAAAATCTACCCAAGATCTTCGATCCCTACTTTACAACAAAGGATATGGGATCACAAAAAGGTGTCGGTCTTGGTCTCGCCATTTGCTATTCCATTATTAAGAAACATAACGGCTATATCCTTGTTGATTCGGTTCCAGGCAAAGGCACAACATTTCAGATTTTCCTACCTGTATACAAACAGCAGGTTACAGACACATCCGTAGAGAGGAAGTTAACCAAAACCGGCAGGGGGAAGGTCCTTGTCGTGGACGATGAGGAGATGGTCCTGAAGATCGCAGACAAATTGCTCCTGCACATGGATTATGAAGTCACTACAACACAAACGGGCGAAGAGGCGGTCTGGTTATACAGACAGGCAATGGAGTCGGGGAAACCTTTTAACGCGGTCATTCTCGATCTGTCAATGGAAAGTGGCATGGGCGGCACAGAAGTGATGGAGGAACTGATTGCCATCGATCCTGATGTAAAGGCCATAATATCGAGCGGATACCTGCATGACCCGGTCATTATGAATTTTGAAGACTACGGCTTTGCGGGTATTTTGACAAAACCCTATGATCCGAAAGAACTTGACAAAAAGCTTCAAAATATTATAATCCAGGGAAAAAGTCATAATCACAGTCATAAAGTATGGACGATTGACACAAACTGTACCTATTGTTATTTTCCGCAAAAGCAAGCCGGATTCTATTACAATAGCTGCAATTTATTGCAAAAATAAAAAACAACTTAGATAACGAGATTTGTATGTCCTTTGCTCAACGTAAAAAAAGAAACAGCCAAAACAATAATGCGTAAATATAAATGCATCCCCTGTCCTACCTCGGTAAATTGACAAGTTAGCAATGTTACTCCCTGCCTACTGCCCGTCTTGGATTACCTTATACTGGCCGGAGGTGACAGTGGAAAAGTGAAAGATTGGTCTGTCTACTCGCCGTATGATGAGCGGACAGTGCCTCATGCCACCGGGGACAAAGATCATGCAGCTTCTCGTCATGATATGCTGCTCGTCTTCCAGCCAGAACTCCACCTCTGCACCCAGGTCATATGGGTCATCGGGGCTACTGCCGAAGAACCCGATGATCTCGGCAGCACCATGACTATGGCCACTCTTCATCCAGTCCGGCACTGGTGTCGGGGGCCTCAAATACCAGGCGCAGTTCATCTGGAAGGCCCCGTCAACAACGTTATCGTCCATCCATAGTATCCGTTTCGCCCATTTCGAGTATTCAGCCTCGTACTCCGGGGGATTCGGAGACTTCAAGTCTGTTACAATGTACTTGCCATATTTCGATTCTGCCATCTCTGCCTCCTTGCATGTCTGCGAGTTTTGTTAAAAAAAGTGCTACCAGGTGCTCTCTTACCACCGATAAATGCAGATGAACCCATCGTTCTTGATGGTCTCCCGATGGCAAACCAAGTTAATCTGTGAGCCTATCAGCCCATGAGCGCTCGGGGGAGCCATGTGGCTATTTTTGGAAAAACAAAGACCAGAACCATGCCCAAAAACAGACTGATCAGGAATGGATAGACACCTTTATATATGATTCCCATGGGGACCTTTGTAATCTGTTTGACTACAAAGACGCAGATGGCCACCGGTGGCATGACCATGCCGATCATTTGCGTAATCATGACGACAATAGTGAACCAGATGGGATCAAAGCCGAGCTTAATGACGGCAGGAAAGAAAATGGGGGTCGCCAGAATCATGAATGCGAGGTCATCAATAAAGGAACCACCAATAAGATAAATAAAGACGATAATAATTACAATAATGACGGGACTAACCGGAAGTGTAACGATCCAGTCGGCGGTCACCATCGGTATCTTCGTGACGGCGATAAAATGACTGAGCACTGTAGAACTGGTAATGAGAAGAAGAACCATGCAAGCGGTCCTGACGGACTCGACAACAGATTTGATGTATAGTGATAGATTGAGTTCACGTCTGATAAGAGTCATTACAAGGATGATGGAGGTGCCGACGCTCCCCGCTTCCGTAGGGGTAAAGAAGCCCTTCATGATGCCTACCACCATGACAAGAAAGACGATGATGACCCATCCCACTTCCGGGATCACTCTAAAACGTTCTTTCCAGGAGAAGGCCGGTCCCTTGGGGCCGACACCTGGATTGATCTTACACCACCCAAAGATGACAACCACAAAGAAGAAAGCGATGATCAGGCCGGGGAAAACCCCCGCGAGAAATAGTCTTCCGATGGACTGATCAGAAATAATGCCAAAAATGATAAGTGTCACGCTGGGGGGCAGGAGTACACCCAGGGTACCCACCGAGGCTACGATTCCCGTCGAAAGCCGCTTGTCATAGCCGTAATGATCCATTTCGGGTACGGCCACACTGGCAAAAGTCGCTGCTGTGGCAGGTGAAGAGCCGCATATCGCTTTGAAGGCCGTCGCTCCCATTACGGTAGAGACTGCAAGCCCGCCCGGTATGTGACCTACATACTTGTACGCAGCATCAAAGAGCTTTTTCGCTACACCCGAATTGAACGCAATCTGACCCATCAACACGAAAAGCGGTATGACAGTCAGACTGTATGAGCTGCAGGTGTCAAAAAAATCCTTTGCCAGAAGATTTAGCGCCGCGTCCCAGGTGACGAGATAGGCAAAACCAAGAAAACCAACCACGAACATCGCAAAAAACATTTCGATTCCCGTTGCGAAGAGGACAAGAGCAGCGACAATACCTATAAGTCCAACCGTGACTTCATTCATTGTGCCCTCCTACACTCTTCAGGGTCTCAACGACAAGCACCAGGATCTGGCCAAGGCAGCAGAATGCGAGCCCGTATGCGATCGGGTAGAACGCGATGTGCCGCGTGAGCGTCACCTCGTTTGCAATGCGGAGATCAGATCCGAGCTTATAGAGGTTCCAACCTATAAACACAAACAGAACAATGCCGACCAGTCTCGTGATGATATGGGCAACGATTTGCACTGGTTTCGGCCATCTCTCGCAAAGTGCTTCGACAGAAATGTGACCGCGGGTCCAAGAGGTAATGGGCATTGCAAATCCAATTACGATTGCACCACCCAGACCGACAAGCTCATAGGTACCGATAATTGGATGGCCAAAAATCCTCCCGATAACATCCGTAGTGGTGAGGAACATGAGACAGGTCAGGGCAACGCCGGAGATCACCTGCATCCACTTACTGAGTTTCTCAACGCACCCCAAAATTGTTTCCATAAGGCCTCCTGTTTTTGGCAACATAAATCCCATTTGCACTTCATTGCAGTCCTGTCGGCGGCGAGAGATCAGGTTGTTGAAACCAACAATTTTCCTGATTCTCACCGCCGACAGGAGCCTACAAGCAAAAACCTAATTCCGAGAAGGGATTAGTGACTCCGCACATAGTCCTCGCAGAACTTAACTGCTTCATCACCGGGCAACCCCTTCGCATTCAACCCTTTCTTCTGTTCATCGAGAATAGGTTTGAGAAGGCTTCTCCACTTCTCCTGTTCCTGGGCCGATAACTGGATAACCTTTCCGCCTTTCTGTACGAGTGCCGCAGCACCATCCTTGTCGGCATCGTCACACATCTTTGCTACCTTTTCAACCCATTCAGCGTTGAGCTTTTCTATCGTCTGCTGGTCCTGGCAGGGATGGCATCGCACTTGCTCTTATTCATGAAGACAAATGCCGCATTAACGTGTGAAGAACCATAATTCGTGCATGAACTGAGTACTTCGGCAAGTTTCCATCCCTTAAGCACCTCAGTTGGTCCTACAGCTCCGGTAACGACACCGCGTGACAGGGCGTCATAAGCGTCTGCCATCGGCATTCCGACAGGGGCTGCGCCCAGATGCTCCACAATCTTTGCACTTGTTCCCGTCGACCGGATCTTCATGCCCTTCACTTCCTCAAGGGTGTTTACCGGCTTCTTGGTGCAGAGTACTGAGGACCTGCAGTATAAAAGAACATAATCTTGGCGTCGTCAAATTCCTTTGGCTTGAACTTTTTGAAAACTCGTTAGCAAGGGCAGTGCCCACTTTGGAACTCTTGTATCCGTAGGGAAGATCTATAGTCTCCATAAAGGGGAATCGTCCCGAGGTATATGAAGCAAAGGTGTCCCCCATGTCCGCTATCCCCTTCTTCACACTGTCGTAAACCTGGGCCGAAGGAGCGAGGATGCCCCCTGGGAAGAAATCAATCTTTACTCTGCCCTCGGTTCTCTTTGTAACTTCTTTGCACCAGTCGGCCATGAGCATAGCCATCGTGTGTGTAGCAGGGAAACTGGATTCCGAAAACCTCAGAGTAACAGCTTTTTCCTGACCGGCAGCGGTGGGTACATACGTGACGAACAGATAATCAAGATGAGTGAAGGAGGAGGAATTCATATGGCCTTTGATCTTGAAACAAATAAAATAAATGTTGCGGAGTTTTACGACCTCATTATCAACAAAAAAGATTTTGAGTCTGCCAGGAAATTTATGGGGGACCGGTATAAACAACATAATCCTCTCGTAGGTGACGGTCCCGAAGGCCTCAGGACCTTTATTCAGTTCCTTAAGACGAACTTTCCGGAGGCAAAAAGCGAGATCAAGAAGATTATTGCCGAGGATAATTACGTCGTGCTTCATGTCCATTCATTTCGTACACCGCAGGTGCAACGCGCTATTATCGAGATATTCAGACTCGAAAACGGCAAGATAGACGAGCACTGGGACGTTATTCAGGAAATCCCGGAGACGTCGAAAAATCCTAACGGCATGTTCTAAGCGGACCAAACCGAAGCCCTGCAAACGAGTTCATCCCATCCTTGAAAAAGGGTTCCATACGCTGTATGATCTTTCTACGGTATGGAATTATTCAAGGACGATACGCTATTTGAGAGCGATTCCGGCAAACCCCTTGCCGACAGGATGAGGCCAAAAACGCTCGATGATTTCGTCGGCCAGGAACACATCCTTGGCGAAGGGAAAATACTTAAGCTTCTCATCGAAAAGAAGGACATCCCGTCTATGATCCTCTGGGGGCCAAGCGGCGTTGGCAAGACAACCCTCGGATGGCTTATGGGACGGCATATGAAACTGCCCTTTGTTTCGTTGAGCGCCGTCAGTATCGGCCTCAAGGAAGTGAAAGAGGTAGTTCAAAAGACAAAGCTCCAGCGGATTATCCTCTTCATCGACGAATTTCACCGCTTTAACAAACTGCAGCAGGATTCCTTTCTGCCTCACGTCGAGAGCGGCAGCATCATCCTTATCGGTGCTACAACGGAAAATCCTTCCTTCGAGATCATCTCGCCGCTTCTCTCACGGATGCGGGTCATCACGCTCAGCCCACTTACCAAAGAAGGGCTCATGACAATTGTGAAAAGGGCCTTACGCGAAGACAGAGAGCTTAAAACAGCATCGCTCACGATTGACGATGATACTATTGAAGAGATCGCTTATCTGGCCGATGGCGATGCGCGGCGCGGGCTTAATCTCCTTGAGGTCTGCTACAAAATGGTCAGGGGGGCAGGCACGAAGGAACCCGTTATCAGCCACGAAATTGTCCGTGAAGCATACCAGAAAAAGGTTGCCGTCTATGATAAAACGGGAGAGATGCACTATGACCTCATCAGCGCGCTCCATAAAAGTATGCGCGGCTCTGATGTTGATGCTGCTCTCTACTGGCTTGCCCGGATGATCGAGGGCGGCGAAGACCCACTCTATTTATTGAGGAGAATTGTGCGCTTCGCGTCAGAGGATGTCGGGAACACCAATCCCTTTGCGTTGACGCTCACTATCTCCGCTACAGAGGCCTTCAAATTCCTCGGTCCCCCCGAAGGCTATCTTGCCATCGCCCAGGCAGTGGTTTATCTCTCGCTCTGTGAAAAAAGCAATGCCATTTACAAGGCATACGGCGCCGTAAGTCGGGACGTGAAAAAACTCCCCGAATATCCGGTCCCTCTGCATATACGTAATGCTCCCACAAAGCTCATGGGTGAATTGGGCTATGGAGAAGGCTACCTCTATCCCCACGACTATGAAGATGCCCTCGTTGAACAGACCTATCTGCCCGATGAACTCCTCTCGAAACGATACTATCACCCCACAGGCAGGGGCCACGAAAAAAAACTCCAGGAATTCCTCCAGAAAGTCCGCCGTTTTCATGGGAAAGAGCGCTAAAATAAGCCAATAGGTTATATGTAATGGTCGGTGGGGCGCAGAGCGCGATAATATTACATAAATGAAGGCAAGGCTGTAACTGTATTAGCATATTTAACTTGAAATTATAGAGGATTTCCTATATTTTTCTGTGTTACAATAGAGAGGTCGGATGCCTCCATAGAGGGCGGTCCAGAAAGAACAATGTAGAACTGAGAATGTAGAATGGAAGTATGTCAATTGTTTTCTTATCATTTTACATTCTTCATTCTGCATTAAATACAAGGTAGGTGTTTGTGCTTCAGGTTAGAGATGGTGACGCAATAATACTGGCAAGTGAGTCTGTGAGAAGGGTCGATATCCTGAGAACACTCGGTATACCTTTCTCGATCATTCCGCCGGATATTGACGAGAGCAAAAGGCCGGACGAACCCCCGAGGGAATACGTTCTGAGAATTTCCTATGATAAGGCGTATAAGGTGGGCAACCATTTCCCGGATAAATGGGTAATCGGCGCCGATACGATTGTTGTCTATAAAAATAAGACATTAGGGAAACCGAAGAATGAGAAAGATGCCTTTACGATGCTCAAAACATTAGGCGGGAAGTGGCATAAAGTCATTACAGGCTTTTGCGTTCTCAACGTGTCGCGACAAGTTGCCTACCGCGACGCTGTGGAGACCAGGGTTTTTATGAAAAATATGCTGGACCACGAGATCCTGAGGTATATCGGCACATCAGAGCCTCTCGACAAGGCAGGTTCCTACGCGGTCCAGGGAAGGGCCGGCTATATGGTGAAGGAGATAAAGGGTTCCTATACAAACATCGTTGGGCTCCCCATCTGCGAAGTCGCCGAAGTTCTCCTGTCACTGGGCGTTCTCTCGTGACAGGTATCGCCGATTCGATTAAGAGTGTACGGGAAAAGATAGAAAAGGCCTGTGACAGAGCAGGACGAGATCCCGGCGAGGTAACGTTAGTAGCGGTAACAAAAACAGTCGAAGCTGAGAAAATTAAGACAGCTATCCGATATGGTCTTAAACACTTCGGCGAAAATTATGTACAGGAAGCACGGGCCAAGATTGATCATATCGGTAATGAAGGAATAAACTGGCATATGATTGGATATGTGCAGACGAATAAGGTAAAATACATACAGGGACGCTTTGATTTCATTCATTCTGTAGACAGGTGGGAATTGCTCGAGAACCTTGATAAATATGGCAGACCAATGAAGGCTCTTTTTGAATTGAACCTTTCAAGGGAAGCCACAAAGCACGGTATGGACGAGGAGCGGCTTAAAGGTTTACTTGAGAAAGTTGATTCTTTAAAGTATATAAAACCTGTGGGACTTATGACAATGGCGCCCTATGTTGATGATCCGGAAAAGGTAAGAACGATTTTCAGTACCCTTCGAAAAACACTTGAAAAAATGAACAGGGAATTCTCGCAGGATATGAAAGAACTTTCTATGGGCATGTCTTCGGATTTCGAGGTTGCAATTGAGGAGGGCGCGACTATGGTAAGAGTAGGTACCGCTCTGTTTGGTGAGAGAATATGAAACCCTGGGGTGGAAGATTTAAAGGAAAGACCGATCCTCTTTTAGAGAGGTTCAGCGCGTCAATCGATTTTGACCGTACGCTCTATGAACAGGATATCGCAGGCAGTAAGGCCCACGCGCAGATGCTCGAAAAAATCGGGATTCTGACTGCCCGGGAAAAAAACAGCATTGTGAAGGGCCTCGATGAAATACAGAAAGAAATCAAGGCGGGAAAGTTTGTCTTCGACCACGCCCTGGAAGATATCCATATGCATATAGAAACGCGGCTCATCGAGAAAATCGGCAACGCGGGAAAGAAACTCCATACAGGAAGAAGCCGGAACGATCAGGTTTCTCTTGATATGAGGCTTTTTTTAAAAAAAGAACTGGCGCAGATCGATTCAAGCCTTCTGGGTCTCCTGAAAAGCCTCGTGCAGAAAGCATCAAAAGAAGACAAGGCTATCATGCCGGGGTACACACACATGCAGAGGGCACAGGCTGTTCCTTTTGCTCATTATCTGATGGCTTATTATTCCATGTTCAAGAGAGACAGGGAACGGCTCCATGAAGCGCTCGTCCGCGTTGATGTGCTCCCGCTCGGAAGCGGGGCCCTGGCAGGCTCCACCATACCGCTTGATCGGGAATTTGTGGCCAGGAAACTTGGGTTCGCGAAGGTTTCCGGGAACAGCATGGATACTGTTGCCGACAGAGATTTTGTGCTCGACGCCATCTACGTTGCGGCAATGATCATGCTTCATTTGAGCAGATTTTCTGAGGACCTGATCCTTTATGCCACAGAGGAGTTTTCTTTCATAACACTGCCCGATGAACTCTGCACCGGCTCAAGTCTCATGCCGCACAAAAAGAACCCTGACGCTCTTGAGCTGATTCGGGGCAAGACATCCCGTGTCATGGGAGATCTTTTCAGCATCTTCTCGCTCCTCAAAGGTTTGCCGCTTACATACAACAGGGACCTTCAGGAGGACAAGGAGCCTCTCTTCCATGCCGTAAGCACGGTCAAAGACGCGCTTTCGATTATGGAACTCTGTGTTAAAGGTATGGCGCTGAAAAAGGAGCGCATGAAAAAGGCAGTCGAAACAAGTTTCATGCCTGCTGTAGAAATGGCGGAATATCTCACGACAAAAGGAATACCCTTCAGGGAAGCCCACGGTATCGTCGGGAAGATTGTTCGGGAATGCGAGATAAAAGGAAAGTTACTCAACGAGCTATCAATGAAAGACTTGAAAAAATATTCTCCTGTATTTGATGCAGATGTGTTCGCCTACATAGATTTGAATAACACTTTGAATACAAGAAAAACCAAAGGGGCCGCTTCCTTTAAAGAGGTAGCACGGCAGATTAATGAAGAAAAAAAATATCTTAATCTTTAGTATTGTCTTTGTCCTCCTTTTTTCCGCTTGCGGGAAAAAGGCACCTCCCAGACCTTTAGCGCTTCCTCTGGCGGGCGGGATCAATGATCTTTCCGGAGAAGTAAAAGACGGGGTACTCTTCCTCTCTTTTACAGTTCCACAGAAAAATAAAGACGGTTCTGAAATAAAAGACCTTGGTGGATTCAGGTTCTTTAAAAGCTGCGGGACCTGTTCGGGAGCTTTTGAACCTTTCAAAAATATCTCTCTCGAGGAGACAAAAGGATACACCTTCGAACGCGGGCGTCTGTACATATATGACGACGATGTAATGAACGGTTTTGAATATGGTTACAGGGTATATCCTTATACGAAAAAGGGTACCCGGGGAGACACCTCGAATACATTCACCCTCAAATGGGAAAATCCGCCTGAGGCCCCGAAAGATATTATTGTTTCAGCGGACGACGGCATGGTGGAACTGAAATGGCAAAAGGAAGAAGGCTATTTGTACAATGTCTACCGATATGACGGCGCCACATATCCGCTCTTCGCGCTCAATCAGGCACGGCTGGCAGCGGGTTCTTTCATGGATTCAGGATTGACGAATAATACGCAATATATATATGAAGTGCGGAAAGTGAGAGAGATGGGTGGGGTTTTCAGGGAAGGTGAAGGTACAAAAGTCAAAGCCACACCGATTGACAAGAGCCCTCCCCGGCAGCCCGAAATGGTAAAAGCCGTGAAAAAGGGCACCCTTGTTTCTGTTGCCTGGAAAGAGAACACTGAAAAAGATTTCGCGGGTTACAACATTTACAGAGTGATCGGCGGTTCAAAAGAGAAAATCAATAAAGAACTTATTAAAGAAAATTCCTTTCTTGATCAAAAGATACCCAATGAGCGCTTTGTTTCCTATTGCGTAACCGCTCTCGATGTGGCAGGCAATGAAAGCGAGCTGTCACGGGAATCCATCGTCATATTAAAAGAAGAGTGAGACTATGAACTATTTTACGTATCGAAAGGGTGAATTATACTGTGAGGATGTTCCCATAAAGGAGATCGTCAGGGCTATTGGGACACCTCTCTATGTTTACAGCTACAGGACATTTGAGAGACATTTTCAGGTCTTTGACAAGGCCTTCCGAAAAATCCCTCACCTTGTCTGTTACTCCTGCAAGGCAAACGCGAACGGTTCTCTTTTAAGGACCATTAACAAACTCGGCGGCGGCGCTGACATTGTATCGGGAGGAGAACTCTATAAAGCGCTCAGGGCCGGTATTCCCCACAACAAGATAGTCTTTTCCGGGGTCGGCAAAACAGAAGAAGAACTGAGGGCCGCCATCAAGGCCGATATCCTCATGATCAATATAGAATCGGAAGGAGAGCTTGCGATGCTCAAGAAGCTCTCGAAAAACATGAAACAAAAAGTGCCCGTTTCCATAAGGGTCAACCCAGAGATCGACCCGAAAACACACCCTTATATTACAACAGGTCTTAAGAAGAACAAATTTGGTGTACTCTGGGCTGACGCGCGCAGGCTATATCACGAGATCGCAAAGGAAGAATACCTTGTCCCCGCAGGTATGTCGTCACATATCGGTTCTCAGATACTGGAACTGACCCCCTTCATGGATGCCGTAAGATCACTAAAATCGATGATTCTGGAACTCCGTGGTGATGGTATATCGCTTACCATGATGGATATCGGCGGCGGTCTTGGCATCACCTACAAAGATGAACTTCCGCCGTCGCCCGAAAAGTACGCGAAGGTCATTGAAAAAGAGCTGAAGGGTATGGGCCTTACGCTCATTCTGGAACCCGGACGGGTGCTTGTCGGCAACAGTGGAATATTTATAACAAAGGTCCTCTACGTGAAAAAAGTACCTGAAAAGACCTTCTATGTTGTCGATGGGGCCATGAATGATCTTGTACGGCCATCTCTTTATAACGCGTATCATGAAATTAAACCGGTGGAAGTGAGAAAAGACGTTCTCATTAAAGCAGACTTTGTGGGCCCTATTTGCGAATCAGGTGATTTTCTCGCAAAAGACAGGGAAACCGTGCGGCTTTTTCAGGATGATCTCATTGCAATTTTCGGCGCCGGGGCATATGGTTATTCCATGTCATCTAACTACAACGCCCGGAGGAGAGTACCGGAAGTGCTCGTGAAAGACGGAGAATTTTTTATTGTGAAAAAAAGAGAAACATTCGGGGATCTCGTAAAAGGAGAATCCACGCCACCCTTTCTGGAGGTATAAAGTTTTGATAGAGTTAGAGTTTTCCAAGATGAGCGCCAGCGGCAATGATTTCATTGTCATTGATAACCGGAGCGGCAAGGTAAACGAGAGGTTTCATGACCTCAACGAATTTGTAAAAAAGATATGCAGGATGCACCATTCTGTTGGCGCCGATGGTGTAATACTCATTGAGAATTCAGCGGAGCATGATTTTCGTTGGAGATTTTTCAATGCCGACGGCTCTGAAGCCGAGATGTGCGGAAACGGCGGGCGATGCGCCGCGCGCTTTGCCTACTTGAACGGTATCGCGAAACAGAAAATGGCCTTCGAAACAGTGGCAGGTATTATTAAGGCTGAAGTTCACGGGCCAAAGGTGAAACTGCAACTCACAAAACCAGTAGACCTGAAGCTTGACTATCCTGTCTGTCTTGAAGACAAGGAGGTTTTTGTCAGCAGTGTGAATACCGGTGTCCCCCACGCTGTGCTTCTCGTCTCTGATATTGATCATGTTCCCGTTGAAGACCTCGGACGAATGATACGTTATCACAAGATTTTCGGCGAAAAAGGGACCAATGTGAATTTTGTGGAAGTAGTGGACAAAAAAAATGTGAAAGTGCGTACTTACGAGAGAGGTGTTGAAGGAGAAACATACGCCTGCGGCACCGGCTCTGTAGCGTCAGCGGTGATCCTCGCGGAAAAATCGCTTGTTAAAAACCCCGTCAATATTCATACACGCGGCGGAGAAATCTTAAAAATCCATATAGATGGTGATGTGTACCTTGAAGGCAACGCGAAGATCATCTATGTTGGAAATTTACACGAAGAAGCACTGTTATAAGCAAGAAGGAGAGACCTATGGATTTGAAAGGCATTTATACCGCTCTTGTAACACCTTTTAAGGACGGTAAATTGGATGAGAAGGCTTTCAGGAACCTCATAGAATTTCAACTTAAAGGTGGAATAAACGGGGTTGTGCCCTGCGGCACAACAGGAGAAGCTCCCACACTTTCCTATGAGGAACACGAGAAGGTCATCGAGCTCACTGTAAAATACGTGAACAATAAAGTTCCCGTTATCGCGGGCACCGGCTCCAATAGCACTCAGGAAGCCATTGAACTTACCGAAGGAGCGAAAAAACTCGGCGCGGATTTTTGTCTTCTCACAACACCCTACTATAATAAGCCGACCCAGGAAGGACTCTATCAGCATTTCAAGGCCATCGCCGAAGCGGTCAACATCCCCTTAATTCTCTATAATATACCGGGTCGAACAGGCATCAATATGACCCCTGAAACAATTTTCAGACTTTCCAGAATCAAGAATATCGTCGGCATTAAAGAAGCCGCGGGGTCGCTCACCCAGGTCTCCGATATATACAGGCTGACGAAAGGTACATTTACGATACTTTCGGGAGACGATAATCTTTTTCTTCCCATGATGAGCGTCGGCGCCGTGGGAGTTATATCTGTCCTTTCCAATATTATGCCGAAAGAATTGCAATCCCTGTACAAGGCATTTCTCATTGAGAAAAATATCAGGAAAGCCATGAATATACACACCCGCCTCATGCCGCTTTTTCAGGGCATATTTGTCGAAACAAATCCCATTCCGATAAAAGAGGCCATGGCCTATATGGGTATGATCAAGAAGGAATTCCGTCTCCCTCTCTGTCCCTTATCAGACGCGAACAGCAGATTCATAAAGGGTCTGCTGGGTGAATATGGGCTTTTGAAAAAGAAATAGAGCAATATCAATTATCGCAGTTCATTGGGGGCATAATTATGATTAAATTGATCATAACCGGCGCGGCTGGAAAGGTGGGAGCGGCCATCATCAAATGCGCGCTGGAAGACACAGATTTTGAAATTGTCGGTCTCATGGAAACAAAAACACATCCCGATATCGGAAAGCCATGCGCTTCAATGGCCGGGAAAACCGACAAGCCCCTGCTCATTGAAGATAGCCTTGAAAAGGTAATAGAAAAAGGTGATGTTGTCATAGATTTCACTGAGTCTAAAGCATCCATGACTCATTTTATGATCGCAAAACAACACGGAAAGGCCCACGTCATCGGCACAACGGGATTCAACGATAATGCCCTCGCGGAGATACACGGTACGAAGGACATGAGAGCTGTTATTTCACCGAATATGAGCATCGGTATGAATGTCCTCTTTGATGTGGTAAATAAAGTGGCCGGAGTATTAAAAGAAGGCTACGACATCGAGATCGTTGAGATGCATCATCGCTGGAAAAAAGACGCGCCAAGCGGTTCCGCGCTCCGCATAAAAGATTCCATAGAGGCAACAAAGCCAGATCAGAAATGGATCAAAGTCTTTGGCAGAGAAGGTATTACAGGCGAACGCAAGGCCGAAGAAATAGGTATTATGACGCTGCGCGGCGGCGACGTTGTCGGTGAGCATACAGTCTATTTCGCGGGCATGGGTGAGCGCCTTGAGTTTACCCACCGGGCATTTTCCAGGGATAATTTCGCCAAAGGGGCCCTGCTGGCAGCTAAATGGCTTATCCGACAACCCTATGGCATTTATTCGATGAAAGATGTCCTGGGGCTATAATCCTCATCAATCAGGCTTTCTCCTTGATAACCCGGAACGATTATTTTCCTTCGGTCCGGCGTTTCACAATCTTTGACATCGTGGATAAAATACTCTATACTTTTTAAAGTAAAGTGCAAACCTTTTTAATAGATTACCACAACTCATGTCCGTGGAAATCAAGCGAGCTTCTGCGAGCGAGAAGGGAAGTCCCGCTAGTGGCGGGTTTTGCTGCTGGAGGGGGCAACCACCCATTCGGGTGGCAGGTGCTGGGCCCCTTTGATATATACACATGCCAAAGGAATTCATGAATTACAAAAACAACAAACAGGCGAATCCGGGGGCGCTATTGGTGCCTTACTTTCAAGATGCGACGCTTACGCAAATAACGTGATAAACAGGAAATATAGATAACAAAAAAGGGACTGAAGGTATGAAATTAAAAGAAGTGCAGAAAATCCTCGACGCGGAGTTGATCTGTGGGGAAGATTGTCTCGACCGGGAAGTACGGGCCTCCTTTGCATGTGATCTTATCAGCGAAATGCTCCTCTATGTAACTCCCCATTCTCTCCTCATTACATCGCTTATGAACGCCCATGTCGTCCACACCGCTCAGGTAATGGACGCGAGCGGTGTCATCTTCGTGGGTGGTAAAAAACCTGATAAAGCAGTCATCAAGAACGCCAAAATGAATGGTGTCCCTCTTCTTTCCACACCTCATCTGATATTTGAATGTTGCGGACGACTTTTTTTAAATGGCATTCGGGGCGATAAAAAAGATCCCGGTTGACGGAGATTTGTCATGGTGGATAGTTTACAATACACACCGCAGATTACACTGGAATTTCCTATCGGAGAAGAGGATTTCTTCATGGCAGGAGAATATGCTTCGCGGGTAAAAAAGACATTACAGCAGTTAGGGCTGGATCAGAAGATTATCAGAAGAATTGCCATTATTATCTATGAGGCCGCCATGAATGTCGCCATCCACGCGCATCATGGAATTCTGACGGTCCATATCGATACAAAAGGAATATTTATCAAAACAGATGACAAAGGCGCCGGAATCCCCGATATTGAGCTGGCCATGCAGGAAGGATATTCAACTGCTTCCGATCAAGTAAGAGAAATGGGCTTCGGAGCGGGAATGGGGCTTTATAATATCAAGCAATGCTCCGACGAACTTTCCATCGAATCGAAAGTTAACGAAGGAACTATTCTCAACGCGAAAGTCTATTTTCCTGAAAAAGCGCATATCGACTAAGGGGTGTATATGCCGCAATATTTCCATTCTGTGACGCTCGACGTTGAGAAATGCAAAGGGTGCACTAATTGTATTAAACGGTGCCCCACAGAAGCCATTCGCGTCCATGATGGAAAAGCGACCATCATCGAGGAACGATGTATTGATTGCGGCGAATGCATCAGGTGCTGTCCCAATCACGCGAAGATCGCCCTTACCGACACCATTAAAAAGCTTTCCGAATACAAGTACAACATTGCCCTTCCTGCTCCATCTTTTTTCGGACAATTCCAGAACCAGGAGAAGATTGAAGATATTCTCAACGCTTTTCTCCGCATCGGTTTCGATGAGGTTTTCGAAGTTGCCCTTGCCGCTGAAATTGTAGCCTTTATTGTTCATCAACAGCTCCTTAAGGAAAACATCAAGAAACCCCTTCTCTCTTCGGCATGTCCTGCTGTGCTTCGCCTCATGCAGATCAAATTTCCCGGTCTTCTGGAACAGACAGCCCATGTACTCACTCCCATGGAAGTGGCGGCACGGATCTCGAAAGAAGAGGCGGTCAAAAAAACAGGCATCGCCTATGATGAGATCGGCGCTTTCTTTATTTCTCCCTGCGCCGCGAAGGTTACGGAGATGAGAAACCCCATGACCACAAAGCATTCTGCCGTAAATGGAGTTATCGGCGCCAACCTCATCTATAAGGATATTATCAAGAATATTTGCAATAAATCACCGGATAACAATATAAAACCTGTGCATAAGGCAACAAAAAGCGGGATGGCATGGGGATATCTGACAGGAGAATCAAAAAATATCGATTTTGGCACAACCCTGGCAGTAAGCGAGATCCATAACGTGATTAGCCTCCTTGAGGAAGTAGAACGTGGGGAACTGAAAGATGTGGATTTTATCGAGGTACAGGCCTGTACCGCCGGATGCGTAGGGGGGCCCCTTAACATCCAGAATCTTTTTGTCGGAAGAGTCCGTCTCAGGGATTTAATTAAACGATATGGTTCACAACCATCCTCTTTAAGCGAGAAAGAACTGCTTTCCATATACAAAGAGGGGAATTTCGAATCAATAGAACCGATAAAACCCAGGTCGATTATGACGCTTGATGAAGATGTATCAAAAGCACTCGTCAAGATGGAACGCCTCGATCAGCTCACCAGTGAACTTCCCGGGCTCGACTGCGGGGCCTGCGGTTCTCCGAGTTGCAGGGCACTCGCGGAAGATATTATTCGCGGCATTGCCTTTGAAACCGATTGCGTTATAAAACTGAGAGAGAGAGTAAAAACTCTTGCCGAAGAAATACTCGACCTGGCACGGATTGTACCACCCGCGATGGCGGACAGTTCCAAAAAAGAACATAATAAAAAGTAATATTCACAGATTTCTTTGTCGGGTATAGAGTCTATTACAATAAAGTGTTGGGAGGATATATGACAGTAGCCCAATTAGTCAGCGAGCTTGGCTTTGAAGTTCTCACAGGCAACACGAATATGGACCGTGAGGTAAGATCCGGCTATACATCGGACCTTCTCTCCGATGCCATAGCAAACATCGGTGATGACGCTGTCTGGATAACCATTCAGAGACACATAAATGTCCTCGGTGTGGCAAAGCTGAAGGACGCGGTTGCTATCATAATACCCCGCAATCTCCAGCTTGACAAAAGCGTCATAGAAAAAGCCCAGGAGGAGCATATCGCTATCCTGCGATGTCCTCAATCGGCCTTTGAGATTTCTGCCTTTGTCTATAACGCCTTGAGAAAGGGTTAAGCGCTTGTGAGGAGATTTTCCTGTGATCTCCATATCCATTCAACATTGTCGCCCTGCGGCAGCCTCGACATGTCGCCGAAAAATATCGTTGAAAAAGCGCATGAAGTGGGCCTCCACATTATTGCTATAACCGACCACAACATGACGGAAAACAGCTTCTATGCCGGCGAATTGGGGAAAAAGCTCGGCATCACTGTTCTGTCCGGAATGGAACTCCAGACCCTTGAAGAAATACACCTTCTCGCTATTTTTGACGAGTATGATGTTGCCTTTGATTTCCAGAAGAAAATATATGACCTTTTGCCCGATGTTCGCAATGACATTAATTTCTATGGCGACCAGATCGTCGTCGACACAGAGAACGAAATTGTCCGTTCTGAAGAAAGGCTCCTGTTGAATTCAGTACAGATATCTATTGATAGCGCTGTAAACTTGATTAAATCCATGGAGGGAATCGCGATCCCCTCCCACATAGACAGCGCAACATTCAGTATCATAAGCCAACTCGGGTTCGTACCTGACAATATTCCCTTCGACGCACTTGAGGTACGTCACTTTGAAAAGGCGAGTGAACTTTTGCCGCTCATTATGCGGAAAAATGTTCCTTTCGTCAGTTTTTCCGATGCCCACTACATCGCTGACGTGGGCAGGAGAAAAATCATATTGGACATGGACGCACCTAATTGCCTCGAAATAGCAAAGGCGCTAAAGACGATGGGCACAGAAAGATATGGCGGCCAACATTTATAGAGGGTGTAATGTTAACCGCCCAAACAACTTGAGCTGTTTAAACTACCAGCGGGCATGGAGGATGGGGACCAACAATCCCCGATTACAACATATGATGGATGAAATTTCTTCTCACATAATGGATATTGCGATGAATGCAATAACAGCAAAGGCAAAACATATCGAGATATCCATTACTGCAGATCCCAAAAAAGCGCTCCTTACACTTTACTTCAAGGACGATGGCGTGGGGATGGATAGTTCCATGATAGAAAGGGTCCAGGACCCGTTTTTCTCAACAAAAACAGGAAAGAAGGTGGGCCTTGGTATTCCGCTCCTGAAAGGGACTGCCGAAACAACAGGGGGAACCTTTTCTTTAACGAGTGAGGTTGGTCATGGGGTAGAGATACGGGCTTCTTTTCGTCTCAATCACCCTGATCTGCCGCCTATGGGAAAATTGAAAGACACCATCCTCGTCCTTGTGGCAGGGAACCCCGACATTGACTTTTTATTCAAATATATCGTGAATGAAAAAGAGTTTTTATTCGATACATCAGCCATGAGAGCCATTCTCGGTGACGTACCTCTGAATGATCCGGAGGTAGTGAATTTTTTCATTAAATATCTTGACGAGTACCTGTAAATCAGATAGATTAATGCAGCCAACAAGGAGGGGAATCAATGAATCTTGATGAACTGAAAAAAATCAGAGAAAAAGCGCAGAAAGAGGTTGAATTAAGGCAAAAACAGGCGAGGATACGGATCATCGTCGGCATGGGCACAAGCGGTATCGCCGCGGGGGCCAGGGATGTTCTGAAAACATTTGTCGAAGAGATCAGCCGGAGAAATTTAAGCGATGTGGTTGTTACTCAGACAGGTGAGCGAGGACTTTCTTCCCAGGAACCCATGGTTGAAGTCTTTGAGGAAGGAAAATCTGTTGTCGTTTACGGGAACCTTGATGTTGAAAAAACAAAGCGAGTCGTTGTCGATCACGTTGTTAACGGCAAACCGGTGTCTGAATACGCCATCGAAGTAGGATAAAGGAGGTCGTACTCAGTGGACAGAGAGACAATCCTCAATAAATTCAAACCGACCCTGGATAATATTCTCTATATTCTTCATGATCTCCAGGATAATAATCCCCAGCGTTATCTCGATAAAGATGATATAAAGGTATGCTCGGATTATCTGAATGTCCCTTACAGCTATACACACAGCGTAGCAAGTTTCTATACCATGTTCAGTCTGAAACCGAGGGGACGCAATATTATACGTCTCTGTGATTCTCCTCCCTGCCATTTGATGGGATCTCAATCTCTTCTTGATTATTTAAAGGAAATACTCAAAGTAAATGTGGGCGAAACAACGAAAGACGGTATTTTCACCCTGGAGTTGACGAGTTGCCTTGGGACCTGCGGTGTCGCACCGGCTATGATGCTCAATGAGGAAATGTACGGCAATCTTACACAGGGAAAGGTTAACACCATCCTGGACAAGAGGAGAAAAGAAATATGAGCCTCGTAAGAAACCATGTACTGATAGGTATCGACGCAGAAACAATCATGGCTGGCGCCCGAGGGGTCGAAAAGGCCCTTGTGGACGAGATAGCCAAAAAAGGGCTTTCCGACGAAATTGCCATCCTCGAAACGGGAAGCATCGGGGCCACCGGACAGGGGGTGGTCATTGTTGTCTATCCCGAAGGTATCTATTACGGAAAGGTGACAGTAGATGACGTGCCTGAACTTGTTGAGGAGCACCTTTTAAAGGGCCGTCAGGTAAAAAGGCTCGTCCTTTCCGAAGTTCCGAAACAGCAGGTCATCACGAAACAGAAAACAGGGATGCTCAAAGAACAGCCCCGTATTGTTCTGAGAAACAGCGGCATTATCAATCCTGAAAATATTGATGAATATATCGCCGCAGACGGATATGACGGGGCTCGCGAAAGCCTTTTCCATGAAACCGGAAGGTGTTATTGAAGAAATAAAGCAATCAGGTCTTGTGGGGCGCGGCGGCGCGGCATTCCCGACGGCCATGAAATGGGATTTTGCCCGTAAGGCCCCGGGCGACTCAAAAATATATCATTTGCAACGCCGACGAGGGAGAACCGGGTACTTTCAAGGACAGACTCATTCTTGAAGGTGATCCCCACAAGCTGATCGAAGGAATGTTGATAGCGGGTTACGCTATCGGAGCAACAAAAGGATTCATATATATACGGGGTGAATATTCTCTCTCCATTGAACGTCTTGAGAAGGCCATTTCTCAGGCCCGTCAGTACGGGCTTCTCGGTGACAACATTCTCGAGAGCGGTTTCTCCTTTGAACTTTCCGTTATGAAGGGCGCCGGCGCTTACGTATGCGGTGAAGAAACAGCCCTCATAGAATCCCTGGAAGGGAAAAGGGGCCATCCACGAAACAAACCCCCATTTCCAGCCGTAGAAGGACTCTGGCGCAAACCGACCGTCGTCAATAATGTGGAAACACTCGCTAATGTGCCGGAAATTATGCGGCACGGGGCGCTCATGGTTCAAAGGATACGGTACTGAAAAGTGTTCCGGTACAAAAGTCTTTACGATCATCGGCAATGTGGCAACGCCGGGACTCATAGAAGCAGAGATGGGAACAACCCTCCACGACATCATCTATGAATACGCGGGAGGTATCAAAGAAGGAAAAAAATTCAAAGGCGCTCTCGTTGGCGGAGCCGCAGGCGCTTTTCTCGGCCCTGATATGCTCGATGTCCAAATGGATTTTGTCAATTTAAAGGAATACGCCGCAGTCCTTGGTTCCGGGGCAATTCTTGTCATGGATGAGGATACCGACATCGTGGACATGCTGCAAAGTGTTCTTCATTTTTTCAAGCATGAATCATGCGGACATTGTGTACCGTGCAGGCTTGGTACCGCACAGCTCGTGAAAATCGTCGACCGTGTCGCCGCGGCGAAAGGAACAAAAAAAGATATTGACAAGATGCTTAAAATATCGGAGGTCATGCGGGATACGTCGTTCTGCCCGCTGGGTCAATCACCGGTCCTCCCATTTCCAGCTCCTTGAAATATTTTAAAGACGAGATTGTAGCGCGCCTTCAATAGAAAACCGGCCTGCCAACTTTATGAGGAGGATATGTAACAACGATGATAAAAGCAAGGGTAAATAATATCGATGTTGAGGTCCCGGAAGGAACAAGCATCCTCTTTGCAGCGAGAAAAGCGGGATTCACTATCCCTACGCTGTGCCATCATCCCGATCTTACTCCCGGAGGGCAGTGCGGTGTCTGTGTCGTTGAGATCGAAGGTATTTCGGGACTGAAACGGTCATGCATGACACCCATTGGAGAAGGTTTCAAGGTCCATACCCATACTCCGAGGGTCATGGCTGTGAGAAAAGAGCTCGTAGAGCTTATCCTTTCCAACCACGATACAGACTGCCTTACCTGCATGAAAAACAACTACTGCGAATTGCAGAAACTTGCCGCAACACTGGGGATCAACACCCTTGAATACCCAAAATTTGAAGAAAAACTGCCCATAGATACAACGAGCGTCTCCATTGTGAGAGATCCCAATAAATGCATTCTCTGCGGAAGGTGCACCCAGGTATGCAGCAATATCCAGACAGTAAATGCCCTGGCAGTGAATAACAGAGGATGTGAAACCGTTATTACAACGGCTTTCGATGCCGGACTCGGAAACAGTGTCTGCATAAACTGCGGTCAGTGCGTTGTTCATTGCCCTGTAGGGGCCCTTTATGAAAACAGCCAGATAGAAAAAGTCTGGGAAGCGCTCCATGACCCCGACAAATTCGTCGTCGTACAGGAAGCGCCCGCGGTCCGTGTAATGCTTGGTGAGGAATTTGGTATGCCACCGGGAACACTTGTAAGCGGTAAAATGCACGCGGCCCTGCGGCGGCTTAATTTTGACGCTGTCCTTGATACGAATTTTGCGGCCGACCTCACCATCATGGAAGAAGGCACCGAACTCCTCTCAAGACTTAAATCAGGCAAGAACCTGCCCCTTATCACCTCCTGCAGCCCCGGGTGGATAAAGTTTATGGAGACTTTCTTTCATGATATGATCCCCCATATGTCAACGGCAAAATCGCCGCAGCAGATGTTCGGCGCACTGGCAAAGACATATTATGCGGAGCAGAAAGGCATCCCGCCGGAAAAGATTGTTTCCGTCTCCATCATGCCCTGTACCGCGAAGAAATTCGAGTGCCAGCGGCCGGAGATGAATGCAAGCGGATATCGGGATGTTGATTATGTGCTCACCACCCGGGAAATCGGCCGCATGATGAGAGAAGCAGGACTTGATCTGAACGAAATGCCTGACGAACCAGCAGATGATATTATGGGTGAATATACCGGAGCAGGAACAATTTTCGGCGCCACAGGCGGCGTCATGGAAGCGGCGCTCCGTTCAGCCTATTGTCTTGTCACCGGTAAGGAACTGGAAAATCTTGATATTACCCCGGTGAGAGGCTTGAAAGGCATTAAAGAAGCTGAGATTGACATTGAAGGCACAAAAGTCAAAGTGGCGGTGGCACACAGTTGCGGGAAGGCACGTGAACTTCTCAATAAAGTATCGGACCAGCTTGAGAAAGAAGGAAAATGTGAATACCAGTTCATCGAGGTCATGGCCTGTCCCGGCGGATGTGTCGGCGGCGGCGGCCAGTCATGGGGAAGCAATATGGCAAAGAGGGCGCGCAGAGGAGAATCACTCTACGCGGAAGACAAGTCGCTGCCTCACCGGCGGTCTCATGAAAATCCTTCTGTCAAGGCAGTATACGAGAAATTTCTGGAAAAACCAAACTCAGAGAAATCCCATAAACTTCTCCATACCCATTATTATAAAAGGAGCACAGTAGACGGCAAGGTGTTGCCGGGAAAATAAAACCCACACTTAATAGCAGATGAATTAAGGGAGGAATAAAATGGCTACGGAAAATCAATGTCATTGTGCCGAGGTACAGGAAGAGGAACTCTACCCCAGGCTCGTCGAGATTATTGCTGATCATAAAGGGAAACCGGAAGACCTGATCATGGTACTCCATAAGGCACAGAACCTCTTCGGTTATTTACCGAAAAAAGTCCAGGAAATGGTTGCCGAAGGGCTCAATACCTCTATCAACGAAGTATACGGTGTTATTACTTTTTACAATTTCTTCTCCACCGTTCCCCAGGGAAGACATAGCGTAAAAGTATGTCTGGGAACAGCCTGTTATGTCCGGGGGTCCCAGAAAATTCTCGAAAAAACAGAGAAAGAACTTGGCATTAAGGTCGGTGGCACTACAGAAGACAGAAGATACTCTCTTGATGTTGTCCGTTGTATCGGGGCATGCGGTCTTGCCCCTGCCATGCTCATCGACGAAGACGTGTATGGACGCGTAAAAACAACGAACGCCATGGAAATCATTGAAAAGTACGAGTAAGGAGGAAGAATACTCATGGAAGTATCACGCGCACATATATTGGTCTGTGCTGGAGCTGCATGTGTCTCATCTGGTTGCCGTGAAATAAGGGACGCAATCGTTCATAAGGTGGCTGAAAAAGGATTGCAGGATGAGGTGAAAATCATCGAGACCGGTTGTATCGGTTCCTGCGATCTCGGTCCTCTGGCACTCATTTATCCTGAAGGCGTCCTCTATCAGAAATTGAAACCGGAAGATGCTGAAGAGATTGTTTCCGAACATCTTTTGAAAGGAAGAATCGTAGAGCGTCTGCTCTATAAAGAACCTGCCACTACAAAGACTGTTCCCTCTCTGAAAGAGATGGATTTCTTTAAACATCAGGTCAAGATCGTTCTGAGAAATTGCGGTATCATCAATCCTCTCAATATCGAAGAATATATCGGTCGTGACGGTTATGCCGGTCTCGCGAAAGCCCTTACGGAGATGACACGGGAACAGGTCATTGATGAAGTCCTCAAATCAGGACTGCGCGGGCGGGGAGGCGGAGGATTTCCTACCGGTATCAAATGGAAATTCGCCTTTCAGTCGCCGGGTGATGTGAAGTATGTCCTCTGTAATGCCGACGAAGGCGACCCCGGGGCATTCATGGACAGAAGCGTCCTCGAAGGCGACCCTCACAGCATCATCGAAGCTATGGCCATTGCCGCTTACGCCATCGGGGCGCAGCAGGGCTATATTTATGTCCGTGCCGAATATCCTCTTGCTATCGAACGCCTCACCTGGGCCATCGGCCAGGCACGGGAATATAAATTGTTAGGCAAAAACATCCTTGAAAAAGGGTTCAATTTCGACCTTGAGATCAGGATCGGCGCCGGTGCCTTCGTCTGCGGTGAAGAGACCGCGCTTATGATCTCCATCGAGGGTAAAAGAGGGGAACCGCGGCCGCGGCCTCCATTTCCCGTTGTCAAAGGCCTCTTCAACGCGCCGACACTCCTTAACAACGTTGAAACCTATGCTAATATACCCGCCATCATCGTAAACGGCGCTGACTGGTACGCCCAGTATGGAACAGAAAAGAGCAGAGGAACGAAAGTGTTCGCCCTTGCCGGCGCAGTCAATAATACCGGTCTTGTGGAAGTCCCCATGGGAACGCCGTCTGGGAGACATTGTTTTTAACATCGGCGGCGGTATTAAGGACGGAAAAAAATACAAGGCAGCCCAGCTCGGCGGGCCGTCGGGGGGCTGTATCCCCATAGAACACATTAACGTGCCTGTTGATTATGAATCGATCATAGAACTGGGGGCCATCGTCGGGTCCGGCGGTCTCATTGTCGCCGACGAAGATACCTGTATGGTAGACTTTGCCCGTTTCTTCCTCGACTTTATTCAGCACGAGTCCTGCGGAAAATGTCCTCCCTGCCGTATCGGCACAAAGAGGATGCTGGAAATACTGAAACGAATCACCGGGGGCAAGGGAAGACCGGAGGATATCGACAATCTCATCGAGCTTGCAAACCGCATCAAAGACGCGGCCCTCTGCGGCCTCGGCCAGACAGCGCCCAATCCGGTTCTTTCAACATTGAGATACTTCAAACACGAATACATGGAGCATATTGAAGACAAGTACTGTCAGGCCGGTGTGTGCAGCGCCCTTTTTGACGCGCCGTGTCAGAACGCGTGCCCGGCAGACCAGAATGCCTGGGGCTATGTGACCCTCATCAGTGAAGGGAAGTTCAAAGAAGCCATAGCCCTCATCAAAGAAGCAAATCCGCTTCCCGCCGTGCTGGGCCGTGTCTGTGTGCACCCCTGCGAGAACAAATGCCGTCGAGCGCAGGTTGACGAGGCCGTATCGATCTGCGCGTTAAAACGGTTTGCGGCAGACACGGACATGAATTCCCCTCTTTCGTACCGTCCACGACCTGAAGCACCGAAAGACAAGAAAGTTGCTGTCATCGGCGCGGGCCCGGCAGGCCTTGCAGGGGCCTATTTCCTTGCCTTAAAAGGATATAAGGTAACCATCTTTGAAGCATTACCCGTAGCGGGTGGTATGCTTGCCGTGGGAATCCCCGATTACCGTTTACCGAAAGAAATCCTGAACAGGGAAATAAAGGGCATTACTGATCTTGGCGTGGAAATCAAATACAACACACGACTCGGAAAAGATATTACAACAGAGAAGCTTTTTGCCGATGGATATAGCGCGGTCCTCATGGCAACGGGCGCCCACATAGGTCAAAAACTCAGAATTGACGGTGAAGACGCCACAGGTGTTGTCGATGGCGTAACCTTTCTCCGAAGTGTCAATCTGAAAGAAACCGAGAAAGTGAAAGGGAAAGTGGCAGTTATCGGTGGGGGCAACGTCGCCATTGACGCGGCACGATCGGCGCTCAGGCTCGGGGCCGATGAGGTCTCCATCCTCTACAGAAGAGAGAAAGACGACATGCCCGCGTACAAGGAAGAAATCGACGACGCTGAGAAAGAAGGGATTAAAATCCACACCCTTGTCACTCCCGATAAAATCGTAACAAAAGGCAAAAAAGTGGTTGGTGTTGAGTGTACCCGTATGAAACTGGGAACATTTGACAAGGGAGGACGCCGCACACCGGAGCCGGTCAGTAATTCTGAATTCGTCATCAATGCCGATATGGTCATTGCAGCTATCGGCCAAACACCCGACACATCGCATCTCTCCGGTGACGGTGTGAAGGCATACAAAAACGGCACCCTTGAAGTAAACAAGAAAACCCTTGCCACAACCAGGGAAGGGATTTTCGGAGCTGGTGATAATGTCCGCGGTCCTGCCACAGCCGTTGAAGCCATTGGCGACGGAAAGAAGGCCGCTATGGCCATCGACGAGTTTCTCGGTGGCGATGGAAAACCGATGAACGCGTACCGCGATGAACTCATCAATATGGTTGTCACCTATAATGAAGCTGAATACCAGAAAGAACGGGCACGTGTTGCTATGCCCCATCTTCCTCTTGGAAAGCGGAATAAAAACTTCACCGAGGTCGTCCTTGGATATCAGGCAAATGCCGCGGTGGAAGAAGCAAAGCGTTGTCTGCACTGTTATTTGCGCGAAAGCGAAGAGTAACGAGCTACTACGCGAAAAGGAGCGTGAACAGATATGATAAGTTTAACGATAGATGGTTTTAAGGTTGAGGTTGAGGAAGGCGCTACCATTCTGGAGGCAGCACGACAGGCAAAGGTGCATATACCGACGCTCTGCTATCTGCCGGAAGTACAGGCCATTGGAGCATGCCGGGTCTGTCTCGTTGAAATTGAAGGGAACCGTACCCTCCAGGCAGCTTGTGTATTCGCTGCAGCCCAGGGACTCGTCGTGTACACGAATACAGAAAAAGTGAGGAAAGCGAGAAAGTTCTCCGTTGAGATGCTTCTCTCCAATCATCCCTTTGAGTGCCTGACCTGTGCCCGGAACCTTAATTGTGAACTGCAAAGCCTTGCTTCAGAGCTTGGAATCAGGGAAGTGCGTTTTAACGGTGAGCATAGCAGCGGCCGTATCGATGAATCATCGCCATCGATCAGGCGTGATCAGAACAAATGTATCCTTTGCCGCAGGTGTGTTACCGTCTGTCAGGAAATACAGAGCGTGACAGCCCTCTATCTGCAGGGCAGAGGTTTCAATACAAGAGTGGAACCGGCCTTTGACAGAGATATAAACGATGTGGCATGCACCAACTGCGGACAATGTTCTCTTGTCTGTCCTGTGGGCGCGATCACCGAAAAGGAATATATCAAGGAAGTCTTTGATGCCATCAACGACCCGACAAAGTTTACCGTTATCCAGGATGCACCGGCGGTAAGGGCAGCTCTCGGTGAAGAATTCGGTTACCCTCCGGGAACACTCGTCACAGGCAAGATGCTTGCGGCAGCGAGGAAACTCGGTTTTGACCGTATTTTCGATACGAACTTCGCGGCAGACCTTACAATCCTCGAAGAGGGCAGCGAACTTCTGAAGCGGGTGGGTGAAGGCGGTACGTTGCCGCTTATTACAAGTTGCAGCCCTGGCTGGATCAAGTTTATCGAGCACTTCTATCCGGAGATGCTCCCCAACCTTTCTACCTGCAAATCACCGCACCAGATGCTTGGTGCCCTCACCAAAACATATTACGCTAAGAAAATGGGCATCGATCCCAAGGACATGGTCGTTGTCTCCGTCATGCCATGCACGGCAAAGAAATTCGAGTGCCAGCGCCCGGAAATGAATTCAAGCGGATATCAGGATGTAGACTATGTGCTCACCACGCGGGAGCTTGCAAAGATGATCAAACAGGCAGGGATCGATTTCGAAAATCTTGCCGATGGCAGTTATGATGACCCCATGGGCGAATATACCGGAGCGGCAACGATCTTCGGCGCCACTGGCGGCGTCATGGAAGCGGCACTCCGTACAGCCTATGAATTGGTAACAGGGAAAACCCTTGAAAATGTTGAGTTCACCGCGGTGAGGGGTCTTGAAGGCATCAAAGAAGCAGTCATCCCCGTCGAAGGCATCGGTGATGTTCGCGTTGCCGTATCGCACGGTCTCGGCAATGCCCGGAAACTTCTTGAGCGGGTAAAAGAAGGTAAAGTCCAGTATCACTTCATCGAAGTCATGGCCTGCCCCGGCGGATGTGTCGGCGGCGGCGGTCAGCCTATCCCTGTCAATAACGATGTGAGAACACGGAGGGCCCAGGCCCTCTATGCGGAAGACTGCGCCCTCACCCTGAGAAAATCCCACGAGAGCCCATCGGTGAAAAAACTCTACGAAGAATTTTTGGGAGCACCGTTAGGTGAGAAATCGCACCACCTGCTCCATACTCACTATACGCCACGCAGCAAATTCTAAAACTGTTCCGAATAAATCCCAACCCCGCCATCCGGCGGGGTTTTTTTATGCTCCATCACCGCATTGGTCTTGGAAAGTTATTTAGAAAAAAAGCTAAGCAGTTCTTCTCGCAGCGCATAACACTCCTTTGAGAGTGGATCACGTGGATATGCCAGGTTTACCTTAATTTCTCTGATCAACCGCCCCTCGTCCATAACAAGCACCCGCTGTCCCAGGAATATTGCCTCGTCCACATCGTGAGTTACGAAAAGGATCGTCTTTTGCTGGGATAGAAATATATTGATTAGTTCTCTCTGAAGATTTCTTCGGGTAAAGGCATCAAGGTCCCCGAAGGGTTCATCCATGAGAATAACATCAGAGTCAAAACAAAGTGTCCGTCCCAGCGCCACCCGCTGGGCCATACCGCCGGAGATTTGCGAAGGATAGGCATCCCTGAAATCCGTAAGGCCAAGAAGGTTGAGATAGAAATCAAGGGTTTTCTGAATACGATCCTTATCCGCATCCCTGGCCATTGAAAATGCTATATTCTGTCCCACCGTGAGCCACGGCATCAGCCTGGGTTCCTGGAAGACAATACTTATTTTCGGGGGGCTCTCGTTGTCCGAATTCTGGACAAAGCGAACGCTACCCCGGGACGCCGTTTCGAGGTTGCACATAACTCTAAGCAGGGTGGTTTTACCGCAACCGCTTTTCCCCACAACTGTGACAAATGAATGGTCCTCAAGCGTAAAACTGATATCACGCAGGACTTCTAATTCTCTACCGCCCAGCAGATATGATTTGAAAAGATCCGTGACCTCAACCCTGGACATAAATTTTCTCCTCTTTACGCCAGGGCATCAAACGGTTGCAGAAGTAATCAAAAATTATATCGATCAACAATCCCAAAAGACCAATGGTAATAATCCCCACGATAACGGTATCGGGCCTTGATAGCTGCTGGGCTTCTATAATCATATATCCAAGTCCTGATGCTGCTGCCAGCAGTTCCGCTCCTACCAGTGCCCGCCAGGAATATCCTATGCCGAGCTGGAGCCCGACCAGAATAGAAGGAAGGGCTGCGGGAAGTATGATATGCATGAGACGGTCAACAGGCCGATAACCAAGGACCTTGCCTACTTCAACCAGCTTCGGATCGCAGTTTGCAACACCAGAGGCTGTATTGAGAAAGACAGGGAAAAAGCCCGACAAAATAATAATCGCCAGCTTTGCAGACTCCCCGATACCAAACCAGAGGATCAACATCGGTATGGTTGCCAGCGGCGGTATATGGCGCAGGAAGTTGAGCGGCGGTTCCCAGATGGCACGACTCCCTTTATGAAGGCCCACCAGAAGGCCCATGGGAAAGGCAAGACAGATGGTAACGGCAAAACCGATAATTACACGGGAAAAACTTGTTGCCATATGGCGGATGAGCACACCGTTCAGAATCAGCTTCCAGGCAGTCCCGGCAACCTTCCAGGGGGGTGGAATGAGGTAGACGTTAAAAAGACCGAAGAACGAACCAACTGTCCAGCAGATCAAAATCAGTGATATGATCAGATATGGTTTGGTTCGGTCCATTACCTAATATCTTCCTCTTCTAATTCAAATATGTCTTTTTCGCACAGCGAAACAGGATTCTCATGCTTTCTAAGATCAGCGAACAACTCCGATCATGTCCTTGATGTCGATGGTATCTGTAAGCATGTCGTTTTCCTTGAGAAACGTTTGAGTCGCTGCAAGGTCGGCGAGATCCCTGGCGGTAATTTTGGAGCTGAAATCATACCATGGAAGCATTTTCTTTACGTCTGTTTCGGTAATCTGCATCTCCTCAGCTACGATCTTGATCGATTCAGCCGAATTCTTTCTCATGTATTCAAGCGCCTGATCGTGGACTTTAAGATAGCGCTTTACCAGATCAGGATGATCTCTGAGGAAAGCTCCGCTCACGGCGACCACTGTTAATCCGCTGACCAAACCGTTACCGTTTGCTATCACTCGTGCTCCTGCTGCCTCTGCCGGGACAAGGAAAGACCCGGCAATAAGGGCCGCGTCAGCGCTATCCGAAATCAATGCGGCCTGTGCCTGCGGGACTGTCATGTTGACAAATTTTACGTCAGCTGCCGTGAGACCTTCTCTTTTGAGTGCGGCAACCAGAAGATGGTGCAGTACTGTGCCCTTGGGCCCAACTATGGTTTTGCCTTTCAGGTCAGCTATCTTTCTGATGGCAGGATTTTTTACCATAATCGTGAAGGCTCCGGGGGCTCTGGAAAATGTCGCGATAACCTTCAGGTCCACTCCATTTGCTTTAGCAAGGACAGCTGAATCACTGCCCAGCACGCTGGCAAACTGTATTGATCCCGCGGCCAATGCCTGCATCTGTTGCGAGCCCGTGTTCATCTCCGGTCTCTGGATCGTAATACCGTCGGGACCAAATTCCTTTTCGAAGAACCCGAGCCGTTTCGCGAGGATTGCCGGGACATTCAGGGGGAGCTTTACATACGTGATATTGATCTTGCCAGCCTTTGCGGCCGCATCGACGGGTGAAGGTCCGGGAACAAGAATGAGTCCGATGGCAATAATGGACAGGCAGGCAATGATCTTCTTCATAGCGGGTGGCCTCCTCCCTGCTTCATGGCGTTGAGATGAACTCCATGAACATATGACAGCAGAGACCAAAATGTATAGCACATAGTCTTCATCTCTGTCCAATCAATGTTCCGAATGCGTGAGGAGACAGACTAATCTTCGCGGTCATTAAGGGTCTGTTGTGATTATGGTCCCGAATCAGTACCGCAGACTGTAAATATCGAAGACTGGATTCTCCCCTTTTCGCTTGTTAATATACTTATTGATTGAATATGGAACAGATTCGTATTAAATTCAGTGAATGGCTATTAAACTTATTATTTTCGATCTTGACGGTACCTTGATCAATTCCATCGAGAGATATTACAAATGCCCTCAACCACGCTTTGGGCCTCGCGGCGTGAGCGATCTTACCCCGGCGGAAGTCACCACAATGGTGGGAGAAGGGCCTTAAAGCTGATCCAGGACGTGCTCACCGAACGTAATCTGGTTGCAGATGCGGAGGCGCTTGTGACGAGTTTCTTGGATTACTACGCAGTCTCATCCCGCGGAAAAAACAGCGCTCTACCCCGGCACAAGAGAGATGCTTGAAACGCTTAAAGGCCTGAAAATGGCCATCGTTACCAACAAGACCGAAGAGCTTTCACACGAGATTCTTAAGAAAGTTCGGACTTGATAAATATTTTGATATGGTAGTTGCGGTCGATACAATCGCTGAGCGCAAGCCATCACCCGGGCCGGTCATACATGTGCTTTCGGCCCTCAATGCGGCCCCGGAAGATGCCATCATTGTCGGAGACAGCACGATTGACTACAGACAGGAAAAGCATCCTTAGTAAGGACCGTCGCTGTCACTCATGGATACGGAAGAACTGGTTTTCAGGAGGATGCCGATTTTGTAATCGGCAGTCTGCCGGAGTTGATCGACATTGTGAAGCGCGAGAATGGATAGCACAATACCGGAGGTCCTGTGAATATGCACATTGAAAAATATGGACAGGGAGAAAAGATCCTCTTTATACACGGTTCCGGCTGGAATACGCATATGTGGTACAGCCAAAGGGATTACCTGAAATCATCAATGGAAGTCGTGCTCGTCGACTTACCGGGACATGGAGAATCTCCCGGCAATGGCTGTGATTCTGTGGAAGATTACAGGGACGCGATCTATGAAATGATCAGGGAACTTAATATTGAAAAATGTTATATCGCCGGTCATTCACTGGGTGGCGCTATCGCAATATCTTTATCACTTGCTTATCCTGATATTCTTAAAGGGATTATTCTTATCGGGACGGGCGCCAGGCTCCGGGTTTTACCTCAGATTCTTGAAGGTATTATCAAGGACAAGGAAAATACCGTAAGAAATATAAGTGAGTTAGCGTTCTCAAAAAAGACAACATCGGTTTTGAAAGACCAGGCCATCTATGAAACTATGAAATGCAAGGGAGAAGTCGTTTATAAGGATTTCTGTGCCTGCAACCGGTTTGACGTTATGGATACGATAAACTCAATTCGCGTACCCGCGCTTATAATATGCGGAAATGACGATGCGCTGACATTGCCAAAATATTCTTTATACCTTCATGAGGCAATATATGGTTCACAATTAACCCTCATAGATGGTGCGGGCCATATGGTAATGATGGAAAAACCCATGGAAGTAAACAGGGCAATCGAAGAATTTGTTTTGCATCAAAAGAAATCTTGACAATAAAAAAAGGGGGGTGCAATAGCTTGGCGCGCGTTTCCGGAACGCTCCAGAGGGCGCGGAGTTTCTCTTCGTCTTTGAAGAACTCCGGCAGTTTGCCGAAGAGCATCTCCATGAATTGCTGAGGACGTCGTCGATGTTTTTGAAGGCTTGTTCGAACATGGGTACCTATCCTCTACGCAGTCATTTCCGTGTTCTAATCATGTCTCTTGGGGGCTAACAGTTTAATATACCAACATCGCAATTTCCGATTTTGCAATATCATACCCTATCATCTTCAAGAAGTGTATTGACAATAATTATGGAATATATTGATAAATAATTCTTCCTCCTTATACCGAAGATTATTCTTAATAGATCACTTTTTCCACAATTATGATCTGATTTCAAGAAAAATTTGCAGGTTGTCTTCTTGACTTATTTCATGATCTCGACTATAACTGTCATCATGATACGATTACATTGTGCACGAGGTATTATTATGAAAAAAGCATCCTTGATTTCTGTAAGAGTGCCGGAAGAGCTTTCAGTGCGATTGGAGCATCTGGCCAAGGCAACCGACCGGTCCCGGTCCTATCTTGCTACCCTCGCCATTGAGGAGTTTGTTGCAGTGCAGGAATGGCAAGTCCAGGCAATCAAAGAAGGTATAGCCGATGCTGAAATAGGACGAACTGTATCTCACGAAAAGGCAGTGGCCCGCCTGAAGACATGGGGAAGATAACAGAGTATGAATCTTGAGTGGACCTTGAAAGCAATTGATGACCTTCAGAAGGCCGGGGAATGCATGGCTTTGGATAATAGAAAAGCGGCACAACGGATGGCCGAAAGGATCCAGGAGGCAGTAGAATATCTCATAGACCATCCCAACATCGGGCGGCCCGGCAGGTTGTCCAGCACACGGGAATTGGTTATCTCGGGAACACCCTTCATTGTTGTATATTGGGTCCGCGGCGCCGCTGTGCAGATACTGAGGCTGCTGCATCACGCAAGAAAATGGCCATAGAATTATGTGTTACGGTCGCTCGCGTTGTTCACCGAGCATACATAATGATCTTCAACAAATAGTGACAAGGAACCGTTGAATCTTGTGGTTGAATATTCTTGACATGCTATGTTCTTTTTTATACATTTATACAAATCTAGAAGTAGCATTTTATCATTTTTCCAGGAACGCTTTTTTGCAGGTAAACGGCAAATTATTTGCAAGATTTTATCAGACTAAGAAAGGGAGGGAAAATATGGAAAAAAAGATTTTTAAGAAGGCGATGTTTGTTCTTGTTCTTACATTATGCTTTTGCACGATATGTTCCGTCTCTGGCAGTTTTGCCGCTGCTAAGGAAAAAGTTGAAAAAGCGGCGCCGGAAGGTAAATTCACCGCGTTGAACCCAGTGGCGCATATGCCTGAAATAGATCAAATACCGCTGGCACCAAGGGTATCTGACCTGAACGGTAAAACCGTTTATATCGTAAGCTCCATGCCTCACGGTGGTTCGGGGCTTGATGCGTTTCTTGAGAAGGTCGGCAAGGAACTTAAAATAAAGTTCCCGACCATTAATGTGGTTCATATGAACAGAGGCGATAGCTACATGAGTGCTGATGATCCCAAACAACGGGGCGAGATCGAATCAAAGGCCGCTTCTTACATATACGGCGGTAATCCTACGGGTACGATAACCCAGAGCGCCTTTACATTTACCACGCAGCTTGAAAAGGCAGGTAAACCCGGAATGGTGGTCATTTATGACAATCTGAAAGGGGTCGCAGACAAAACAAGGCTGGTATCGGGCTGCCCGGTGCGTTATTCAATGGTCCCCAATCCGCCCGAAAAGCTGAACGAAAAGGAATTTACCGCTGCCCTTGACAATATCATCAAAGCCCTTACAGCTCCTCTGACCGCCGATGAAAAGAAGACCGGTAAATATCAGCCGCCAAAACCAAAGGCTGTCGCGCTTACCGGCACACTGGCTGAAATCCAGGACCATTTCTACAAAGAAGGATGGACAGACGGTCTGCCTATTATCCCGCCTACCAAAGAAAAGGTCGCACAGATGTTAAAGGGTACCAAACATGCTCCTGATGAAATCGTAGCAGCATCTATGGAGCCTGAAAAGCTGGTTGTGACTGTTGAAAAGGTGGCTATTAACGGTGTTATGGCCGGCGCAAAACCGGAATATATGCCGGCGCTGCTTGCCCTTGCCGAAGCCTGTGCTAAGGCCAAGGTAGGAGATCTGGCCCGCTCGACGAACTCATTTGCTTTTATGCAGGTAGTGAACGGCCCCATCCGGAAGGAACTGAAGATGAACACGGAAATGGCCGCCATGAGCCCCGGCAACCAGGCGAATTCTGTCCTTGCGCGCGCCGCAACGCTGTTTCTGAAAAATCTTGGCGGACAGGAAGTGGGTGTGAACACGATGGCAGTGCAGGGAAATCCGGCTTATTCCTTCGTAGCTCCCGAGAATGAAGAAAAGAGCCCCTGGCCGCCTCTAAGCGTTGAAAAAGGTCTGAAACCCGGAGAAAGCGCCATCAGCATTTTTACAGGCGGTTGGTCTCATGTGGGAAACTATTTCTACCCCGGCGACGGTCTTGAAGTTCTCGCAAAGGATTTGGCCGCAATTGAACTACCAAGCTATGCCGTGGCAATGATTTCTCCCGCAAGGGCAGAAATGTTGAAAAAGAAGAATATGAGCAAGGATGATGTTAAGGATACCATCTACAAAAATGCAACACAAACCCTCAAAGAATTCCGTGAAAGCCAATATTTTCCAACACTTATAACAGCAGGTATCAAAAGGGGTGGTTCATATCCAGCATCATATCTTACCGATCCTGATGATAAAGTAGTGCCGGTATATCTGCGAAACAGACTGGAAGTTGTTGTAGTTGGAGGAGATGGTCCTCCCATGATGCAGGGCTGGAGAATGGGCTACGGCACAACAGTTTCTATTGATAAGTGGAGATAAATAAAGCATAAAGATAGGCATTAAGTATTTGATTTGGCCTCAGGAGCTTTTTTGAACGCGCTTCTGAGGCCAATTTATTTATGCCAGGAAACAATCAGCAACAATCCGCTGTATTGGAACAACAGCAATCTCCGCTGCCCCCCAGGGCTCCACGAATAATACCGGCGGCACAGCCTACTCCGGCAATTACAGAGAGAGCTTCAAAAGCACAGTTGCGGCTGCAAGCGCCGCATTCCATGCAAGCGTCGCGATCAGCTATGGTAACTTTCCCATTGCTGAGGGTAAATACACCGTGAGGACAGACCTCAGTACAACGCCCACAGCCGGTACATTTGGCATCATCGAGATGTAAGGTAACAACATTTTTCAGATACTTCATAGCGTTATTCATTATGTTGTCCTCCAGACACTATACATTTGCAGGGCAATACCGGATATTGCAGAGAAGATGAGAAGCGGCAAGGCGATCCTCAACTCTTTCTTCACACCGGAAAGTGATGTGTAGGTACTGCAGCCGGTAAAATTGAGGGCCAGATACGCGGATATAGCGGGCATTATAAGGAGATAGGCGAGAGTATCGATCGCACCGTGTCCATAGAACCAGGCGAAAACAAAGGTTCCAAAAATACCTGCAAGCCAACCTTTGAGGGCAAATGATTTTCCCGGAACAAAGGGAAGCAGCGCGGGAACGACAGCACACCCCATAATAATAGCGGCCAGGTAAGGCAGGAAACTCCCGACAGTTGACCATGACAGGAGATTGCCGGAAACAAGACGGAGTATAATTAAGTAGACAAGGGCCGCAAGGGCCATTTTCCAGGATTGCACCAGCTCAACAGGAACAACGGCAAGACGTTCTTTGAATTTGAAGGTAATATTGCGCATTGCCGGATCAGTCTTGAGACCGTTTGCGAGAAATTTCGGGAGGTCGGCGGCCCGTATAGGACCATAGACCACCTTGAAGCCTGTCTGAGCGGTTACGATATGGGCCGCCACACCGGGCGCGCCAAGCTGCGGGAGAATGAGGGTCCGGTTCTTCATAAGGGAAGAAAGATTGATTGATTTTATTCGTCTGATCAGTTCTTCCGTTCCGAAGGTCCCTTTTCCCGCGGCACACCAGACATTGACCCCTTTTGTATCAAGGACAAGTATCCAGGAACTGATGTTTTCGAGGTATTTTCTCAGGCTGTCAAAGGTGAGCTTATAGTTGGCCGTTACCAGAATAGGCGAAGAGGCATCCGGTTTACCCACTGCATAGAGGCCGGGGTTGATCCTGTAACCCATTCGCTTGATACCCCAGCGCACGCGCCATCCACCGACAATATCTTTCGATGTGAGGCGCGTTGAAATAACAGGAAAAACACCTGCCATCGTCGGCAGCCAGCCGGTGATCCACTCAGGTTTTTTATCTTTTGATTTAGTTTTCTCTGTGTTCATCTACCCTATTTCCTTTTTTTCTTCGATTGAAGATTCATGTCTGACGCGCAACAAACCGCTGCGGAGGGAAAGCTATTGGCGAGAAGCGACAGTCCTTCGATGACAAGGGCATGCTTTGACTTCGGAATACCGGCAAAGAGGGACTTAAAAAAGCTCTTCCACTGGTTATGAATGCCGACTACGGTTTTTTCACCATCTTCTGTCAGTTGGATATGCTGGCTTCGCCTATTATCGCTGTTGGTTTCTCTCTTTACAAGCCCCATAACTACGAGACTCTCTATAGTCCTGCTCAGCGTGCTTTTGTCAAGCTCCATTTCCGCCGCAAGCTCTGTAATGGTAGTGTGTCCCTTTTCTTCAATTGCAAGAAGCGTGTGACACTGTGCGATGGTGACACCGCAGCAAACAGAATCTCCGTCAAGCTGTTCAGCAAGTTTACGCTGAAGCTTGCGAAGACTTTTTCTAAACTCTTTTATACTCTCGGTGCCTGCGGTTTCTCTTAACAGTTGCATTATACAATTATTGTAATATGAAACTGTTAAAATGTCAAGGGATAAGACTCAAACTAATCATTTATCAAGAAACATTGGCTGCACCCCATCAGGGCACAGCCAATATTATGAATGATTCAGGGGATCTCGCGGCTTTGTTATGCCGTTAATTCTACATCACTGACGGGTGAAGTAAGCCTTTATCGTATGCTTCGCTGTTACGTTGGTGAAGGTGTATGATGTGAGTGCATTATAATATTTATTGTCAACTAAAACAAACCAGATCTCTATATCCTGATTGCGGGGTAATCGTATATGTCTGGTTTGCACCATAATTGACAGATGTGCTGCCTGAAGGGGTGATGGTGCCGCCTGCGGTTGCAGAGGCGGAAATAGTAATAGTGGACTTAAGAGAGAAGATTGCGCCGACGTTCTTACTAGCATTCATCGTCACCTGACAGGTGATAGCTGTTCCTGAACATGCTCCGGACCATCCGGTAAAGGTTGAACTTGCATTTGCCGCAGCAGTGAGAGTTACCACCGTTCCTGCCGTGAAGCTCGTTCCAGTGGGACTCGTCGTAACTGAGCCTGAGCCGGTACCTGATGTGGTAACTGTCAAAGCATAAGAGGAAGTAACTGGTGTGAAGGTTGCCGCGATGGTATGGGTGGCCGTCACATTTGAGAAGGTATAGGAAGTAACTGCGCCTACTGATGCTCCATCGACCGTGACACTGGCTGAGTGTGTATCCTGTGGTGGGACTATCGTATATGTCTGGCTGGCCCCATAAGTTGACGGAGATGCCTGAAGGAGTGATGGTACCGCCTGTACCTGCTGAGGCGTTGATGGTGTAAGACTGAGTCCCACTCTGATTGAATGTAAATAGTTGCCCGGCAATTGTTGAAACAACAGATCTTGCTGCACTGCTATTGGACGCCACCGTGTACGCTATTGTTCCACTGCCGGTGCCGCTGCTGCCCGATGTGATGGCAACCCATGATACACCGCTTGATGCCGACCAGTTACATCCGCTCTGTGTTGTAACAAAAATGCTTCCCGATCCACCGGAGGCATTGAAGGCAGCGCTGGCTGGTGAAATAGAATAGGAACATGGAACAGTATTAGCGCTGTAACTTACTTCGTCGGAATAATCACTTTCAAGGCCGGATGCATCATAAGCAGTGGCAGCGAAGTAATACGTGTATCCATCAGTAAGGTTTGCCGTCGTGTAGCTTATCGTATTGCCGACATCAACCACCCAGGTATAATTGTTGCTCTCTGTTCCGGAGTATATTTTATAACCGGCTGCCCCATCGGACTCATCCCAGGCAAGGGTAATCTGGGCCGCACTGGCTCTCTCCTGGAATATAATCATGGATAGCCCAAATACGAGGCACAACAATCCAATAATTATGAGAGGGTAAAAAACTCTGTTTCTTTTTGAAGTAGATCTTTGATGTTCCATTAAAACCTCCTGACTCGATGTTTCTTGCCGGGAGGATAAGCATCACTGATAAGCTTTTCTCCATGGCAACTCTACTACCATATCCTCCCTTACCGAGAAAACTTAGGTTAGCGGTTTTGCGTCCTGATTTTTCAACCAGTTTGCCTTTTTCATAAGTATCTTTTAACATCTCTATATTGCTATTATCGATGACAGCTATCACAAATTTCCCCTATTCATTCAATAATTATGTCTTACGCAATATTTTAACGACATTTATCACACCATTCGTTATCAGCATTGAGCATGACCCTCGGCGGTCAATCTCTGACATTGCTAAGGCAAATACCATGCCATGTAAGCTTGCCGCAGATAACTAACTGCATTTATGAGGTATTAGTTATTTGAAAAAAAGGTATTGCAATATTAATGAATGGTTTTATCTACACACTAAACTGAACTGTGTATGTTATTCCCTACTCTTGAAAGGGTAGAAGAGGAAAGTGACTATTCGGCGCCTTCTATCGCCTGGTAACAGCATCCCTGTCAACGGTTTACAGATCAAAGAAAATACTAATGAAAGTCTGATTAAAAAGACTATTTCTTGCCCGTACACATTAGGTATATAGGCTGTTCATTAGTCGGCAATTTAAGGGCCTTTTTTACATCTTCCACCTTGAACCCGGCCATGGTAACTACTCCAAGCTTCAAGGACTCTGCCTGCAAATAGACATTCTGGGAGACATGTCCCGCCTCCAGGTACATCCATTGCGGATTGCCTGATGCTTCAGCCGATTTACCGGCGATGAGCACTGTGGCAGGAGCATTCCTGATCTGGGCCTGGCCGGCCGTCTTAAAGCGATCATCCTTTATATTTCCCTCTGCGATCTTTATCAGCTCATGGCTCTGAGGCACATATTTATAGAGACCGGCAGAAAGATTGGTGATGTTCCCGGCAACCAAATAGACCTCTATAAGATACATGCCCCTTGCCAAAGGGGCGGTCCTCTTGTAATTTGCACTGACAAAAACCGGATCATCGGGCCCGGGGGTCCCCAATGCGTAAAGTCCAGGATCTACCGTATAATGTATATGTCCAAAACCAAAACGGACTTTGACTGCACCAAAATTATCCTTGAATGTTAAAACGGATGAGATGCGAGGAACCTGAACTGCCTGCGTGTCAATGACACCGACAGCAAAGGGCTGGTCGATCCTTGGAGGGCTCGCCTGAGACTCTTGAGAACTTCCTCAGCAGGATCTATTGGCAACAGGCAGCGTAAATGGCTGTTCTGCGATTGTTTTTCTCAAACGCTGAAATGCTCGGAATCCCTTGCGGGCAACTCGTTATCATCCAGCAGTCTAACAAAGAGAGAATCAGCTATGAGGCAATTTACAAAGACAGCACATTGATTTAGCAAGAAAATAACAAAATAAAAATGGGGAGATGTTGCCACCTCCCCATTTGTTTATCCCGTTTATCCCTTACTTCTTTGTGGCGCGGGTACCGTTGCAGGGGCTGCTGCCGGTGCATCTTTCTTAGGCTCGACTTTCTTCTCTGCCGGTGCTTTCTTTACAGAGCTGGCCACTTTCTTGCCATCTTTTTCTGTATATTTAACGACTATCTTGTCGCCTGCTGCAAATTTGGCTATTTTGTTTACATTAAATGTCACTTCACCCTTGTCATCTTTTGCGACGAGCGTTTTTGCTTTTGCATCTGCACTCACAAAGTTACCCTTAAACTCCTCGGCTTTTGGGGCTTCTTTTTTTGCTTCTGCTTTTGCTCGGTAGCCGGTGCAGGGGCTGCTGCCGGTGCATCTTTCTTAGGCTCGACTTTCTTTTCCTGGGCAAACACGGTTGTCACGAAAGCGACGCTGATAAGAACTGCCAACACGATCAATAAAGCTTTTTTCATAATGTAACTCCTCTCCTTAGAATTTTATTAAACTGCATGAATATTAATTAAGCACGAA
>CAWAOG010000023.1:0-45000 GCA_963783625.1 uncultured delta proteobacterium
AACGGCGCGCTGTCTTTGTCTGCCGCAAGTTCTCGGACGAATTCCTGTTGCAAAATCGACCTGGTGAGCTGGCGTCAAGAGGGGCACTTTTTCCAAACCCGTAAAACTGTCGACTCGTGTTACTGTGTCGTCAGAGAAGGACATAAACGATTTTGTGGAAGATAAACTCGAGCAAGCAAAACACGTCGAAGCCAGATAAAAGCACTATTGGGGGTTTTTTAGGGGAGTCCACGCTTTGCGTAATTATCGTAAGGCTATGTTTTCTTATAGTTACGCCATTTGTTTATAAACGTCCTGTCAATGTAGACTATACCCTAAATTGACTTCAGATAATTACGATAAATATTCAGATTGGAAGCGCCTTTACTGAAGCTAAAGGCAAAAATAAAGTCAAGGGCTTGCTGGCTGTTTCAAGAAATCCATGGTGTCGATAGAAGTCAGCAGCCGTATTGTCCTTGGCATCCACCACAAGTGCATAGGCTGCAATCTCGGAGCGAATCACACGAGTAAGCGCATCAGCCAACAACGCACCGCCCAGCCCCTGTCCCTTGAACGCCTGATCGACGGCAAGACGCCCCATTCTCACTGCGGGAACAGAGGGATAGCGCGGCAGTTTTTTGATGAGTTTTGCCGGCAAATCTCCGAGAAACACGCTGGCTGAGGCTAGCGTGTAGTAGCCCGCAATGCGGCCATCGTTCCAGAGTGCTACAAAACATGCTGTCACTTTACGCCGGACATCCTGTGTCACTCGTTCTCTGAAGTAAGAATCCAGCGGTTCGGAGCCACTATTGAATGTCTTGCGATCATGGGCCTGATCGATTGGAACAACCCGCAACAGCTTGTCGCTCATTCAGCGCTTACCAGCTTGCGATGACGAGCAAAGGCCCGTTTTAAGGCAGGCGTGGCTTTGGGTGGTGATAGTAATGCCTGGGCGAAGTGTTCCTGATCGGCCAGTGACAGCCTGAGAACTTCCGTTTGTTCGATGGCGTTTTGGGCAGCCTCCTGAACAGCAGTGATGACAAAATCGGTCATCGGTACGGTTTTGTAGCTCAGCGGCGCGCTTGAGAGTGGCGTGTAGCTCCCTGCTGATGCGCGCTTCAAGACGCGCGGTTGATGTGGTTGTTGAACTCATTATGCACCTCCTTATGATATTATACGGCTATAAGCCGTACAAGTCAAGTAAGAAACTCGCTTCGCTCACTCATGGATCGCTGTCTTTAGCCCAGGAGTTTTTTCGAATTCTCTGTTCTCTCCAAATAAGTATTTTTGGTGTTGGCCTGAAGCACAGTTCGAAAGAAAAAGGGGCACCTAACAGTATTCTTTGAAAAGAGATCTGAAAAATTGCGTTTTAACGGTATGTCACGCCGCCTCCACCATTTAGTAGTCCGAGAAAATCCAATGAAGTACAAACCTACTAAAAACAATTGGTTATTTTTGTTATTTTGTGTCCAATGATCATATTGGCTAATTGTGGTGAGCATATAGCTTATTATTGAAGAACCTTCTTGTGCGAATAATGCTATTCATAAGCCATCCGTTTAGTTCCTAAAGCGAGCCCTCGCTTCCCTGCAACCTAGGGATAAGTTCCATTATTTGCTTGACAAATAATTTTCGAGATAGTAAAAGTTGTCATGCATGATTCAGAACGTTGTTCCATATATGGTACAAGAGCGACAGAAAGCCAGCTTATGATGGCATCTCTTTCAAGATCATATTCTCAAAAACAATTACAGAGAGTGATAACGTGCAGGGGAATCAGGGAAAGAGCCTCTATGGTAACATTGTTGGATCTCATCGCAGAGAAAGACATATGAAATCGGAAGAAGGATTCGCAGGAGTTTCAATGGAGGATTTTATCTGGCAACCCCGTGTAGTTTGGGGTAGGCCCTTGGGCAGAGCGGTAGCAAGAGCAGCATTAGAAATCTAATCGGGTGGTGTTTAAATGAAAATTACAGGTATCGAGATGTTTCCAGTCAGCATTGCTTTCAAAAGAAAGGTGAAAACAGCCTTTCGCGGACTTGCGAGGGATGAAGGTGTTTGCGAAGAAAACGTAGTCATCAAAATATACACGGACGAAGGTGTCTCGGGCCTGGGTGAGGCCGGTACCTGGGGAGTTTATTACTGCGGGGAGAGCCAGGAGTCAGTCATGGCTGTCATAGGAACCTATTTGTTTCGTGAGGTGCTGGAGGGAGAAAACCCCTTCAATGTGGATCTCATCCATAAAAAAATGGACGAGGCGGTGCTCAGGAACCCGGTTGCGAAATCGGCCGTCGACTTTGCCCTTTATGACATCATGGGCAAGGCTCTCAACGTGCCCGTCTGCCAGCTCATAGGTGGCAGCTATGCGGACAAATACCGGACAAATGCCGCCGTCCTGGGCATAGACACGCCCGAGGAAATGGCAAGGATTGCCAAGGATTCACTCACGGGCTTGGGTCCTGAACCCCGTATGTTGAAAGTAAAGCTGGGGCTCGAATACCTGAAGGATGTCATGCGGGTCGAGGCCATTCGGGAAGCGATAGGTCCTGAGCACTATCTTCTTCTGGACTGCAACGGATCGTTGCGGGTAAAGGAGGCAATCCACTTCGGCCAGAAAGTAGAGCAGTTCGCACCCGTGTTCATAGAACAGCCGGTAGACTACGACGATCTCGAGGGACTTGCGGAGGTCAAGAGGAACGTGCCGGTCCCTGTGGGGGCCTGCGAGTGTGCCTTGACCATCGAAGATATGATGCGGGTGATCAGGATGGACGCCGCCGACTTCTTTAACTTCAAGATCGATCGACTGGGCGGCATCTACAAGGCAAAACAGGCAGTGGGCATGATCAACGCCGCGGGTAAATGGACCCTGCTGTCGGGTCAGGTAAGTGTCGGTATCGCAGCTACGGCCCGGAACCACTTCGCCGCATCGACCTGCACGATGTTTCGTCCTGTTTCGTCAGGTGTCTCAGGCGTATTTTCCATCTATCCAGCTTCCTACCCCGAATACAAATCTGTAGAGAATGTCCTGAGCGGTTTGATCAAGGTCGAAAGGGGCTACGCCGAAGCCCCCCATGGCCCGGGCCTCGGTATCGAGCTCAACGATAAGGCCATCGAAGAATTCCTGACCAGGGGAAAGAACGTCGTACTCGTAGGGAAGAAAGCATAGATAATTGACTGATTAACCGGTATTACGGACCATACACAGGGAGGAGGCACTAGGCATGGCAGGTGTATCACTAGAAGAAAGAGACCGGAGATGGTCTAACATCAGACACGAGCTTGAGAACCAAGGGCTGGATGCCCTCCTCATTGTAAGCGACGGGCATCTCGAGAGAAGAGGCTCACTCCGGTACGTCTCCGACGTGAACGGCATGCTCAGGTATGGATACGTCGTTTTCCCAGTGAAAGGCGAACCCATAGGCATATACAACAAGGGCGGATGGATCAAAGACAGACGGGCCCTTCCGTTCCGGGGAGGCTGGGTGGTCGAGAGCGAGCCTTACGCTGGTTTTATCGCGGACGTCCTGAGAGAACTGAACGTTGAAAAAGGGCGCATAGGCATAGAGGGAGATTTCTTGCCTGTAGCGGTCTACGAGAGGCTCGTCAGGGAGTTGTCCGATGCGATATTCACCCCTTCGGATATCATCCACGAACTGAAGGCGGTGAAGAGCCCCGAGGAACTCAAACTGATAGAGGACGGGGCGGCCATGGTGGATAAAGCCTTTGCCTCATGTCTCGAGTTCGCTCAACCGGGCATGACGTGGAACAACGTTACATGCGAGGTCTACAGGCTCCTCTATCAGGCGGGAAGCGAGGATATCGGTGGCTATCCTTTGTCGCGCTCCAACAACACCATGGGCCAAGGCGACATCTATAACCACTACCCGGAGCCACAGGCCCTCGGCGGGTACTGGATGCAGTTCGGAAGGCTCATCTCGTTTGGTGAGCCCGATAAAGAATGGCAGAGAGCGTGGGAACTGGACATCAAGGCCCAAGAAAGGGGGGCGGAATTGTTGAAACCGGGGAATACGGGAGGAGACGTAATGAGGGCGATCAACGAGGTCCTTAAGGGGACTCCGTACACCGGGGCAGATCGGGGTTCAGGACATGGGGTGGGGCTTGATATTATAGAAAGACCCTTCATCACCCTTGATGACGAGACGGTTCTGAAGCCGGGAATGGTAGTAGCCATTCACCCCGTGCTGGAACCTCCTCCACCAGTCTTCGAGGCCTGCGCGGATATGTTCGTCGTTACTGAAGGAAAGCCTCGGAAGCTGTCCGGGATAACACCAGAGATAAAGGTTCTTTGAATCATGACCACTGATAGCGGTAAAGCACGTATTATATCGATAGAGAAGCCTGTCGAAAAAGACTCGGCCAGTTCCCTGGTAAGGGGACTGAGCGTTCTGGAGTGTTTTGGGCAGGAGAAGCGTCATCGCTACACGCTTTCTGAACTGGTAAAACAGTTAAACATGCCGAAGTCTACCATGTACCGTGTCTTAAAAACGCTCTCGCGAATGGGCTATCTGCGATACGAGGAGCACTCGAAGCACTACTACCTCGGTGTCCGAGTGCTGTCGTTGGGATTCGCCCTCCTTGAAGGCATGGAACTAAGGGAGATTGCGCGGCCCTACATGGAGATACTTTCACATGAATGTAACAAGACCATTAACCTGACAATCCTCGACGGAATGGAGATGGTTTACGTGGAAAGGGTAAGCGTGAGGAGCATCAGGGCCTACAATATTGGCGTGGGAAGTCGAATTCGGCCGTGGGATAGCGCTGTGGGGAGGGCTGTTCTGGCGTATCTGGATTCATCAACAGTTTCCCAAATGTTGAAAAAGGCTAAGAAAGACGGCGTTTTTACGGTTAATGAAAAAGTGTTCATTAGCACCCTGGCGGATGTGAGAAATAATGGGTTCGCCGAAAACAACCAGGAATCGAGGGCGGGGATAATCGCTATCGCCGTACCAGTCTTCTCATCCAAGGGTGTAATAGGGGCGATCAATCTTATCGCGGAGCCCGAAGAGGTCTCTATCGACACTTTGAAGACGGAATATGCGCCCAAATTGAAGAAGATGGGTATGCAATTGTCTGAGGCCTTGGGTTACAGGGGTTAAAACACTTATCTGGAGTGTTTGTTATGGCGGGAACTGAAAGGAAATATGGAGAACGTGAGCTGGATGTTCTGATCGTCGGCGGCGGCGGCTCGGCGGCTTTGGCCGCTTTGGAAGTCAAAAAAACAGGTCTGACCGTGGGGCTTGTCACCAAGGAATCGGCCCTCGTGGGTGGCGCCACGATTATGGCCGCTGGTGGTACCTGCGGGGTATTCAGTCCAGGAGACACCCCGGAGTACCTTCCGGTCCGACATATTGAGATCCGGAGGATACCTGAACAATGAAAAGCTTGTTAAAGAAGTGACCGAAGGGTCTGTCGGAGGTGTCTTCAACCTCGAAACCCACGATTTTCTCCTCGACAGAAAGGACAGCGATACCCTGCGGACCATCAATCACGGCGAGGGCCATACCTATCCCAGAGGATACCTGGACAGAAGGGAGGCCCTCGGCGTTTGCCATGCCCTCTCGAAATCATTGATGAGAAACGAGATAGCCCTTTTCCCGGAGACAGTTGTGAGCAAGCTCCTCGTGAAGGAGAATAGAATCCTCGGGGCGGTGGCGATGAGCCTCGTCAGCGGTGAGTACTTGGTCCTCAAGGCGAAGGCAGTCATCCTCGCCACAGGGGGTCTTGGTGCTCTATACAAGCTGACTACCAATTCCGCTGTTCTCACGGGCGACGGGTTCGCTCTCGCTTTCGAGGCTGGCGCAGAACTGGTCGATATGGAGATGGTGCAGTTCTTTCCCATCGCTTTCCCTTATCCTGCTGTTAGAAGAGGGAAGATGATCGGCGTCTGTTCCTGGTTCGGCCCTGATGTGAGACTCCTCAACGGATTGGGAGAAAGGTACATGTCGAAGTATGACCCGGAGAACATGGAATTGAGTACCAGGGACAACGTCTCCCGGGCAAATTTCATAGAAATCATGGAAGGCAGAGGGACAAAGAATAACGCTATCATCGTCGATCCTACAAAACATGATCCGGCAAAACTCACCAAGTTTAAGACATCCATTCCCCACGTGTACGCCATGTTCAGGGAGGTCTATGGGAAACGAGTCGCCGAATGGGAGGAGCCTTTTGAGGCAATACCCAGCCAGCACTTCTTCATGGGCGGGATCAGAATAGATGAGGAATGTAGAACCAAGGTCACAGGGCTCTTTGCCGTTGGGGAAGTGTCAGGCGGCATGCACGGAGCAAACCGCCTCAGCGGCGTCGCCCTCACAGAAGTGTACGTAATGGGCCCTGCTGCCGGAAAGTCTGCTGCTCTCTATGCCAAAGGAGAAGAGTTTGTCTCTCCTGATACAGGAGTGATTGACGAAGAGATTGGAAGACTGAACGGTCTGTTTGGAAGCGGAAACGGCGTGAGGCCCTTCGAGCTGAAGGCTGCGGTACAGGATATCATGTGGGAAGGATTGGGCCCTGTCCGGAGTGGCGCGGGGATCGAAGCGGCGATCGCCGCCCTGCAGCGAGTCGAGAAAGAGCAGGTTGCGGGAATGGCCATCGGCTCCAGTGGCCGGATATACAATCGGGACAGAATGGAAGCGATCGAGGTACCTTTCATGATAAGGACAGGACTCCTCGTAGCACGCGCGGCGCTTTGCAGGAAGGAGAGCAGAGGATCGCACTACAGGACCGATTTTCCGGAAAGGAGCGACAAGGAATGGCTCAAAAATGTTGTTGTCAAAAAGGACAAGGACGGCGGTGTCAGTATAGAGACGGTGAAAACCGTACAGGCGGGATGAGATGAAAGTAAAATGTGATGTGTGGCGATCTGATATGGGCGCCGCGATGCAGGGAAGCTACAGTACCTATGCTCTGGACGTCGATCCCACCGAGACGGTCCTGGGTATTCTTGTGAAGATCAACCATGAACAGGATGCGGGCCTGGCGTTTCGCTTTGCCTGTGGTGTGGTCAAGTGCGGTGAGTGCGCAGTGGAAGTGAACGGGTCTTCTTGCCTAGCCTGTGAAAAGGCGGTTGAGGAAGAGATGCAAATACGCCCCCTGCCCGAACTCCCCGTTGTCAAAGACCTCGTAATCGACAGGAGATCGGTGTTCGACAGGGTATTGAAGCACATCCCGCAATTGTCCCGCATCAAGGAAAGCACGTCACTGAGGGGTCTTAGCCCTGATGGTATCGACAAATTTGTACGAATGACGAAATGTTTCGAATGTCTCATGTGTCAAGCCGTCTGTCCTTTGCGTCCGGCTGTGGAGGAAGGGTTCGTCGGACCCCTCGGTCTTCTCTGGCTGGGCCAAATCTCTTTGGATCCCGTCAAGAGACCTCTCATCGAGCGTGAGATAGAGGCTTCATTGGAAAGGTGCCTGCGATGTGGAGCCTGCTCGGAAGCTTGCCCCTGCTCGGAGGACATTATCGGCTTGGCTATCGATACCCTGGAGGGGGTATAAGGAAAGTTAACAGAGAAGACACAGATCGAGAGGAGGAAACTTTGAAGATTGAGAAAGTAGAGATAATTCCGGTAGATATTCCCTATAAGATGCCTTTTCGGGTCTCTTACGGAGGAGTCACGTCCGGCAGCTACATTATCCTCAGGATAGTGACCAATGAAGGCGTAGACGGCCTGGGCAGCAGCATCGGTTTCGGCAAGGTCGGTCTCAACCGGGAAAGCGCGATGGCCCAGATGAAGAGCGTCGCGGCGGCCTTACTCCTGGGACAGGACCCTCTCAACACGGAGGCGATTCTGAACAGGATCGACGTGGTTCTCCCTGGAAGCTGGCGGGTAAAGGCCCATTTCGACTATGCCCTGTATGATCTCAAGGGCAAAATACTGAATGTGCCTGTTTACCAGTTGCTCGGCGGTCTTTCCAGGGAAAAGATCCCCTTGGAATGGATCCTCATGATGGATGATCCCGAAGTCCAGGCCGAGTTAGCCGTTAAGTACATTGAAGCCGGCTTTCACAGCATCAAAATGCATGTAGGAGGCGAACCCAAATTGGCCGTCAAGAGATTCAGGGCGGTCCGAGAGGCTGTAGGGCCTGACGTTCCGATCGCAGTTGACATATCGAGCACCGTAGGAACGGCGAGTCATTGGAATGCTTCTGACGCACTGCGCCTTATTGAGGAATTGAACAAGTACGATCTCCATTATGCGGAGCAACCGGTGAGCGTGGCAGACATCGACGGTTTCAAGGCGATCAAGTGCCGGACCACGGTCCCCCTCGCCGCCGACGCCAGTGCCGACTCCGTTGCGGAAGCCTATAACGTGATTAAGCACGACGCAGCCGACATCTTTCACGGCCTCATGGGGAGAATAGGAGGTATCCGGAGGAGTGTGCAGTTTGCCAATCTCATAGATACGGCAAATCTCGATTATGCGATCTGTGTTCTGGGAAATGGTATCGAGCATGCGGCTGGAGCGCATTTTGCCGTATCGCGGGTAAAGAGAGAGAGAATTCTGGACGAACTGGGGCTGATTTTCTACCTCTACGGGGTTACGGAAACGAAAGACATCACCGAAGACGTAACGAAAGAGATAAACGGCAGGATAGAGAAGGGGTACCTGTACCCGCCTAAAGGTCCCGGGCTCGGTATCGAGCTTAATGAGGAGATGGTGAATCGATACCTTGCAACGGATACAGGTACGATTGTGGTGCAGAAATAGAGAAAAACATTAAAATCATGGAGGTGCAGTATGAGATCAGAAAGATTCGTGAAAGGTTTCCTTACAGTCGTCCTCGGGTGCATCCTTGCGGTTACACTGGCAGTTCCTTCATGGAGCCAGCCGGCATATCCGACAAAACCGATCAATCTCTATATCCCCTATTCGCCCGGAGGAGTTGGTGATATTTCAGTGCGCTTTATGGCCACTAAAGCCGAGAAAATTCTCGGCCAGCCTTTTATTGTTATCAATAACGGGGCTGGAGCCGGTTCTGTTGCATTCGCGATCGTTGCAGGGAAACCGGCTGATGGATATACGATTCTGGGTGGCGGCAACTCCGCTTTCACTCGGATTCCACAGTTCAGGACTGTCCCGTATAAGCCCGATGATATGACACCCATTATGCATTTCGCCACACCTGCCCTAACACCTATTGTTGTCAAATCAACCTCTCCCTGGAAAACCTTCAAAGAGCTTGTCGACTATGCAAAGAAGAATCCCGGCAAAGTGACCTACAGCTCCATGGGTGTGGGATCTCCCATGCATCTTGCCATGGAATTTGTGGCAAAGCAAGACGGGATTACCTGGACGCATATTCCCTTTCCAGGCTCTATGCCGGCTTTTACCGCTTTACTGGGTGATCATGTGCAGGTCAATGCCGGTGCCGGTGAGAGCGTTCCTTATATCAAAGACGGCACCGTACGTGTCTTGGCAAACTTAAGCGAAAAAAGAGTTAAGGCCTGGCCCAGCGTGCCGACCCTCCGGGAACTCGGTTACGATAATTTCAATGAAAGCGTCTTCATGTTTTCAGCCCCGAAAGGCACTCCCCAATATATCATTGAGAAACTCCAGAACGCTTTTCGTAAAGTTATGGATGACCCTGAATTTGCTGCCATGATAACAAAAGTTGAGTTTGATGCTTCTTACAGAAACGCTGCCGATACCAAGAAATACCTTGATGATGCCTATGCGCGCCTCGGCCGCATGATCCAGGAGTTGAAATTACCTAAAGAGGATTGAGAAACAAATGAATACGGACAAAGCAACCAGCGTCTTCTGGTTATGTATCTCCGTTATTGTCTCCGTGGCCTCATTCCGTCTCGGCCTCGGCAAACTCAGCACCCCCGGCAGCGGGTTCATGCCCTTCGGTGCCGCTGTCCTTCTTGCTATGCTTTCCCTTGTCTGCTTTCTGCAGGCCCCGGGGCGGGATAAGTCAACAGATGCCCCGCCCTTGTTCCGCGGAATGCTCTGGCCCCGAGTAATTCTGGTTTTTGTGGCCCTCTTCGCCTATACTCAACTGATCCCTCTCGGTGGTTATAATATGACCACCTTTTTCCTTATGGCCTTTCTTTTCGGGATAGCAGGACAAAAGAAAATCTGGAAGGTGGCCCTCTATTCCCTCATAACGACGGCCCTCAGTTATTATGTTTTTTCCAAGTGGTTAAATCTCCAATTTCCTGCCGGCCCTCTGGGCTTTTGAGGTATTGACCTATGGACATTCTGCATAACCTCGTTCTCGGCTTTCAGGTTGCTTTATTGCCCATGAACCTGCTTTTCTGTTTTACGGGTGTTGTTATCGGCACGCTGGTAGGTGTGCTCCCGGGCATCGGCCCTGTGGGAGCCATGGCTCTTCTGCTGCCGGCAACTTTTGCTGTCCCGCTGAGTTCAAGCCTTATTATGCTTGCCGGTATCTACTACGGTGCCATGTACGGCGGGTCAACCACCTCAATCCTGGTCAACATCCCCGGAGAAGCCGCCTCGGTGATTACCTGCATCGACGGGTATCAGATGGCAAGGCAGGGAAGAGCAGGACCCGCTCTCGGCATCTCTGCAATCGGTTCCTTTATCGGGGGCACTTTTTCTATCATCGGACTTATGGTCGTTGCCGTCCCGCTGGCAAAAGCGGCCCTCAGATTCGGTCCCCCGGAGTATTTTGCCCTCATGTGCGCAGGATTGATCGTCCTTACCTATCTGACGCAGGGCTCTATGGTGAAGTCTCTCATGATGGCCCTTGTGGGTATCCTTCTCGGCAGTGTGGGCCTTGATATGGTTGTCGGGTCCCCCCGTTTTACTTTCAATGTAAATGAATTGACCGATGGTGTCGGCATTATACCTGTCGTGATGGGGCTCTTTGGTGTCGCAGAGGTCTTTACCAACCTTGAGACAGTGATAAAGAGGGAGGTTTTGCAGACAAAGATTACGAACATCTGGCCATCCATGAAAGACTACGCGCAGACAAAGTGGTCTCTTGCGAGGGGTTCGGTACTTGGTTTTCTGCTCGGGATCCTTCCCGGCGGAGGAGCTATCCTCGCTTCGTTTCTTTCCTATGGAATCGAAAAGAAACTTGCTGATGATCCGACACGTTTCGGAAAAGGGGCAATCGAGGGTGTTGCCGGTCCTGAGACGGCAAACAATGCCGCAGCCGGCGGGTCACTCATACCGCTTCTCACCCTCGGTATTCCGCCGAATGTTGTCATGGCCATGCTCTTCTCGGCCATGATCATTCATGGCGTCCAGCCCGGTCCTCTCCTTATGACGCAAGCAGTCCTGACGTCTTCTGGGGACTTGTGGCAAGTATGTACATTGGAAATGTGCTCCTTGTGCTTTTGAACCTTCCCCTTATCGGACTGTGGGTCCAGTTGTTGAAGATACCGTACCGTATTCTGCTGCCGTTGATTCTGCTCTTTTGCCTTATCGGCGCCTACAGCCTGAACAACTCCACCTTTGATGTTATGGTAATGATATTTTTCGGCGGTGTGGGGTACCTCATGCGAAAGTTCCGGTATGAAAGCGCACCCCTTGTACTTGCCTTTGTCATGGGGCCCATCCTTGAACAGAACCTTCGTCAGGCCCTCCTCATGTCGCATGGCAGTTTTACTATCTTCATCAGTCGTCCGATCTCGGCTGTGACGCTTACCATTGCTTTTCTCCTGCTTCTTTCAAATGTGCTGCCTTACATGAAAAAGAAACGGGAAAAGGTTGATGAGATCCTCAAGGAGGAGTAAAATGGGCGCCACCTTATAATAATAGACAGGATTAGTAATTATGAAATTAAGTGTAATTCTGAAAGTAACAGGCGCACTTCCTCGGATACAATATTTCAGCAACATATAGTTTTTGTTTAATGCCGCGATCGCATAGTCTGAAAATTGTCTTGGCTTATGCGGAAGGATTGCAGTGCAATGCAAAATAAAGGAAATATTTCTAAACAGACAGCAAGAAACTTGTTCACCCGTGATTTTGTCCTTGGGTTTCTCGCATATTTTGTTTTTTTGTTTGCTTGTTTTGCCCTTATTCCCACTCTTCCGATATATCTTGCAAGATTAGGCTCCAACGAGAGGGAGATAGGGGTGCTCGTGGGGATTTTCAGCGTTTCATCATTGGTTTCCAGGCTCCTTGTGGGGGGCGCCCTGTTCAGATATTCAGAAAAGAGCATCATGAAATTTGCGGCTTTGTTGTTTGCCATTACCTTCCCTGCATGCATCATCTTCCGCCCTTTTTGGCCATTTTTTGTTGTGAGGTTATTTCAAGGTATTGCGTATGCATGCTTTGACACGGCGGTCTTTGCATTAGTCGTCAAAGTTACCCCACTGGCATATCGGGGGCGAGCTCTCAGCTACTTCATGCTTGCAACCGGTCTTGCTACGGTCATGGCCCCGACTTCCGGGATGTTTCTTGTTAACCAGTTTAGCTTCGCCTTTCTCTTTCTTATCTGTATGGGTGTGTCTTTATGCTCCTTACTTTTTTCAGGCACGCTGAAGGGGCTGGAGATGGAGAAGCCTGATAGTAGTGCGCACGTGCAGGATACATTTTTTCTTGAACTGAAGATCATTGTTCCCGCTATGAGCGCTTTTTTCCACAATTTTGTCCTGGGCTCTATTACGGCTTTCTTTTCGCTCTACGCTATTCAGTGCGGGATAAAGAATCCGGGCTATTTTTTTTCCGCCAGTGCCGTTATGGTCATCACGGGCAGGGCTCTGGGGGGAAAGATCCTTGACACCTGGAGCAAGGAAAAGATCATTCTTACGTTTATTCTCACATCAATGCTCGCAATGGTGATACTCTCCTTTTCAACGACTCTTCCCATGTTTATTTTCGTAGGATTGTTATGGGGGACTGGAGTTGCTTTCATCTTTCCTGTGTCCATGGCATATGCCCTTGATTATGCGGGTTCCTCGCATGGAACTGCTCTTAGCACCTTCCGGGCTCTCATGGATTTTGGAATGGCACTTGGACCGATGACCATGGGCCTTATCATCCCCATTGCAGGCTATCGAATAATGTTTCTCTGTTTGGCACTTATCTGTCTCATCAACCTTTGCTATTTTCAGTTTTATGTGAGAAAAAGAGGCGGTGTGTTGCTAACACCTTAAAAGACGTTGCAATATCTTAGTTCTTCGCTGCCCAGGAACATTATTAACATTTGAAAGCTGTTATTACGAAGAAATGACCATCAGCGTTTGTTACAGGGAGATAGATCTGCAATCATCGATCCGCGGGGGATCAATGGACGATGCAGGCAGATAGTCATAAAAAAACGGCCAACAGAAAAGTACTGTCGGCCGTTTTGAATTTGTTTATCGCTGATCTTTACTTATGACTTTCTTCCACCCACACCCTTCGTATTCTTGGTGATGGTCTTGGCTTTCTCTTTTGGCCGCAGATTTCTGACAGCCGTGCCGGCCTTCCACATTTCGGAGTCCCGCATCGCGGCGAGTTCTTTGGAGAGCCCTTTCTGGTAGTCCTTTCCACTGCAGGTCGCGATGACGTGCTCCGCTTCTTTGCCGGAGGCTACACGTTTATAGAGTTCCTTGAAGACGGGCGCAACGGCCTTCTTGAATTTCGGTTTCCAGTCGAGGGCGCCGCGCTGTGCTGTAACTGAGCAGTTGGAGTACATCCAGTCCATGCCGTTTTCATCGACGAGCCGGATGAGGCTCTGGGTCAGCTCTTCGACGGTCTCATTGAAGGCTTCGCTGGGGGAATGGCCGTGGCTGCGGAGTTCATCATACTGGGCCTCCATTACTCCCGCGAGACAACCCATAAGCACGCCCCTCTCGCCGACGAGATCACTGTTCGTCTCATGGGGGAAGGTGGTGGGGAAGAGATAGCCGGAACCTACCGCGATTCCAACGGCGATGCACCGTTGTTCAGCACGGCCCGTAGCGTCCTGCCAGACTGCATAGCTGGAGTTGATGCCGGCGCCGGAGAGGAAATTACGGCGAACATTGAGTCCCGAACCCTTGGGAGCGACCATAATGACATCGACATCCTTCGGTGGTATTACGCCGGTCTTCTTCGCGTAGGTGATGGAAAACCCGTGGGAGAAATAAAGAGCATCCCCTGCTTTGAGATTTGCTTTTATGGTGGGCCAGACCGCTCTCTGAGCGGCATCGGAGACGAGGAACTCGATGATAGTGCCCCGTTTCACGGCCTCCTCGATGGAGAAGAGGGTCTTGCCCGGTACCCAGCCGTCGGCGATTGCACGGTCCCAGTCTCTTTTGAATTCCTTGGACTGGCCGATAATCACGTTGAAGCCATTTTCTTTCATGTTCAATGCCTGCGCAGGTCCCTGGACACCGTAACCGATGACAGCGATAACTTCTTTCTTCAATACTTGACGGGCCTTTGCCAGCGAGAATTCCTTACGGGTGATCACGGTTTCCTTGACACCGCCAAAATTAATGATTGCCATAATATATTCCTCCTTCTTTCTAATATGACTGAGCGCTGTATCCTCGGCCTATTATATAGACCTCCAACCATCGCATGTCTTGCTTATCTGTTTAAACTTTCCAATCCTTAACTCGCAATCCGGGGAGCTTAGCCATGGAGTAGTACACTTTCAAGAAGACGCTGCATAAAAAACATATCCATATCAGACGATATGTCTTCGATATGATTATACATCATAATCAAATGCACCCAGGTATGTCAAGGGAATTACCACACAGACAAGAGACAGGCTTTCTATCAGAAATCCTCAGGAACACAAGATAGGACCCTACCGATACTTTAATATGACCACTTCTGATGTCAATAAGGTGAAGCCAGCCGCGATGTCCTTTTTCATTTCAAACGCCCGATCTTAACTGAAACGATTGCAATGACAGTCTGGCTTGCCAAAAACCTCTTATGGTCTTATCTTATTTATTAGAAATAGCCAGCAAAACCCGCCGCTTCAAGACCGTACCGGTCAAGTCTAACTCCCCCCCAAGACTCGATGCGGCGGGGTCTATTCTCCCAAATATATTCTATTTCAACCTTCATTGGACAACCACTTACGGCAGATCGCTAAAGGCCCCATCGTCTTCTAACCATCTTTGAAACAGCAACCTTACGACAGACTGAAAAAAAATTGAAAAAACTGCAGAGGCCTTATTGCCGATAGATAAAAAACTCACATAATACTCCTTAGGGAAGAGCACGTTGACACAAAACTCTTTTATGTTTATGCTTAGAAGTAGGAGGAGGATAACGAGATGAAGAAGTTGGTAGTTATCATTATTTTTATTGTTGTCTTTCTATGCCTTGATCTTTTTCCGGCTATTCTTTATGCCCAGCATCATGGCGGGTTTCACGGTGGTGGATTTCGCGGCGGATACCATGTCGGAGGACCGCGTGTGTTCATTGGCGGATTCTTCGGGTTTCCCCATTTCTATCCATACCGGTATCCCTATTACTACCCACGTCCTTACCCGTACGGCTACTCCTATTCCTATCCTGAGCCGTATACTCACGCCGCACCTCCGGTGAATATCGAGCCGCAGCAAACCTACTACTGGTACTATTGTCGAGACCCACAGGGCTATTACCCGTACGTCGCTAACTGTCCGGGTGGGTGGGCAAGGGTAATCCCGACTCCTCCCCCGCCGGGAAAGGATGTTGCGGTAAGATGAAATGGCAACGAAGTCTCCTGTTATTTTTCGTCGCGGTTCTTCTGGGAGGGTGTGCAACGATGCCGACAGGTCCTTCCGTCATGGTGATGCCAGGTCCGGGTAAGCCTTTTGAGGTATTCGTGGCTGATGATGGTCTTTGCAGACAATGGGCTCAGCAGCAGATTGGAGGAACATCGCCAAGCCAAACCGCCAATCAGAACCTCACCACCGGGGCTGTGATTGGAACCCTGGTAGGGGCTGGGCTCGGTGCGCTGATCGGCTCTATCTCCGGTGACGCAGGGGCTGGTGCGGCATTCGGTGCTGCAACCGGTCTTTTCGGCGGAACCGCGATGGCAGGCCCCCCGGCCTATGATTCCCAGTGGCAGCTCCAAAGGCAATACGATATCGCCTATCAACAATGCATGTATGCAAGGGGGAATCAGATCCCCGGTGTCGTGGCTCGCCCGACGCAAACCTATGCGCCACCACCACCGGATAATACTTCAGGGACATTGGTGACAGTACCGGGTCAGTATGTGAATGACAAATGGGTACCCGAGCATATGGTGGAGGTACCATCCGAGTCCGGAGAACAGGCCGCACCTCCGGGGCCGCCGGCTCCCCGATAAGCTCCCAGGAGAGCAAAACCGGTGAAACACCCCAACATTGAGAATCATGGAGAGAAGAAAAACTCAGTTACGATTGTCAGCTACGTTCCTGATGGTCGAAGCCAAAAGAGGTTTGTTCCGGAAATAAAAATCAAGAGGGTAAAAGCTCTTATGCCTTGAGGTAATCCCGGATTTTCTGCAGTAAAGGTCTGGCAAGCTCTACTTTCAGATAGAGATCGCCCGGCGTGGATGAACTTCCGTTTCCGTATCCCAATCCCTGCAAACGGATCATCTGCCCATGTGATACCCCGGGAGGTATTGTAATGAGAAGACTTCTGGAACTTCCTTTATCCGTGTAAGGTACTTTGCCCCCTTTACCCGCTTGCAAGGAAGTGAGCGTCAACCGGTCGTATCTGTCTTTTCCTTGTTGTGTTTGAATCCCTGTGATCTTTTTGAGGGCATACCCTGCCAGTTTTCCCAGCATCCATGGGAATATTCCCTTTTGCGTGCCCTGGAGCGGAACTCCCTGTTTCATACCGCTGGACCATACAACGCCTCGTCCAAAGATGTTCCCCCTTCTGAATTCGAAGGTGCGATAACCGGAGCCATAAGCTTCCCTGAAGACGTCCTCAAAGCCTCTGAATCCAAAAGACCGGGATATTTCTTCAAATAACTGATTGATGTCTGATCCTCTGAATATATCTTCTTCGGAATACCCATCCCGGAATCTGTTATATGCGGAATTACCGTAGGTTTGTCGGAGACTGTCGTAGTGTCTGCGTTTTGCCGGATCGGAGAGCACAGCATAAGCTTCATTTATCATTTTCATGTGTTCTAAAGCATCTGCACTGCTCCCGTTTCTGTCCGGGTGATACTGAAAAGCCAGGCTACGGTAAGCTTCCTTGATCTTTTTGGGTGAAGCCTCCCTGTCTACCTCAAGAATCTCATAGTAATCTTTTTGATCCATATTTATCTGTCCGGGCTTGCTCATTATACCTCAATTTCAACCCCAGTCTCAAGTCCGAGATGGTTCCTGCTATATCAATTGTTCTCCGTTAACCCAAATCGGATCACGATTGAAAGAGATGGCGATAAGTCGTAGCTGGAAACTGAGGAAACCCAGGACACAGGATGTCCCCCTGCAACATGGTGCGGAACTGAGGCTCGCCCCACCCTTATCTGTCCTGGTTTCTTTGAGGACGTGGCAACATGGGCAGGTACTCCGTTGGAATACATCCTCGAGTTGGCGGAAGTGCAGCCGGACGCGACCGGATGATCGATTATCACAAGAGTTCTCCCTACGCGCCTGCGCTACCCCAAAGTAAGTAAGTTACTGAAGCTGCATACGTCCCCAATGGGCTAAAATAGAGAATTTCGCTAAACTTTACAGAGAGATTGTGCGATAATGACAATGAAACGCATGTTCCTCTGCAGACCATTATTGTGTGATTTGCGTAATTGACGGAGGCAACGACATGCATGCAGATGCCGGTTTAACATTTTCGCACAGCAGTAGCATTGCTGGTAGTGCGACGTGTATCCGCACCATTTATGATCAAAGGAAGGTCAGATGCAAGATCCATCTGGAATAGATCCGAAATTAGTCGAAGAGATATCTGCCTTAAAACAGAGAATCAAAGAGTTGGAACAATCGGAAACCAATCGGAAACAGGCAGAAGAGGCGCTGCGAACAAGCGAAGCTAAATTTAAGGAGATATTTGAGACAATAGAAGATTTGTACTATGAGACTGATTCCGCGGGGATTATCACAATATTATCCCCTTCTTTACACCGTTTAGGCGGTTGGAATGAAGAAGATCTCATTGGCCAGCCTGTTACCAGGGTTTATGTTAATCCAAATGATAGAGAGCAATTGTTATTAAAACTTTCAGAAAAGGGTTATGTCCATGATTACGAAGTATTATTGAAGACAAAGGATGGAGAGGAACTGCAAGCGTCTCTTTCAGCACGTCTGATTATTGACGATAATGGACGACCAATTGGAGTTAGGGGGTTATTGCGCAACATCACCGAACGCAAACAGATGGAGGAATTCCTTGCAAGAAGTGAGGACCGCTATCGCTTGCTGTTCAACAATATCAGCGACGCAGTGTTTGTCCATGAATTTACCTCCGACAAATTACCAGGGAGATTTATTGAAGTGAATGATGTTGCCTGCAAGTATTTGGGCTATACCCGTGATGAACTGCTTCAGATGAGCCCCATTGACATCGATGCTCCTGAAGGGTATGCGCTTGTACCCGCAATGATGAAGCTCCTGCAGGCACACAAACACGCCACGTGGGAGGGTGTCCATGTGAGCAAAGATGGACAAAAAATATTAGTAGAAATAAACAACCATCTCTTTGACCTTGAAGGCAAACCCACCATTTTGTCCACCGTCCGGGATATTACCGAACGTAAACATGCGGAGAAGGAAAAGGCGCTTCTCGAATCACGACTCATTCAGTCGCAGAAAATGGAAGCTATAGGAACCCTTGCCGGTGGTGTGGCCCACGATTTTAACAACATACTCACTGCGCTCATGGGATATGCGTCATTACTGCAGGCGAAAATGGAAGAGAGTGATCCAAAAAGAACCTACGTAAAGCAGATACTCACCTTGTCAGAACGGGCAGCAGAAGTCACAAAGAGCCTCCTCACTTTCGGCAGAAAACAACGGGTCAGCTGTAAACCTTTTAAAATAAACGATACCATCCGGGAGACAGTCAACCTCCTCACAAGGCTCCTCAACGAGGATATTATCGTAAAAGTAGCGTTGTCCACGAAAAACCCCACAATCATGGCAGATCGTACACAGATTCACCAGGTACTTATAAATCTTGCCACGAATGCCCGCGATGCCATGCCGGAAGGCGGAACTTTCAGCATAAGGACACAAGTCGTTTCATTGAGTGACAAATTCAGGAAGACTCATGGATACGGAGGATCGGGAACATATGTCCTGATCACTGCGGCTGATACCGGCATTGGTATGGACGAGGCGACGAAAGCACGTATCTTTGAACCTTTCTTTACGACCAAGGAGGTGGGCAAAGGAACAGGCCTCGGGCTTGCCAGCGTCTATGGCATTGTAATGGAGCAGAAAGGACATATCGCCGTCGATAGTGAACCGGGTCATGGTACCACATTTCGTATACACTTTCCTGTAGTCCAGGACACACAAGACGGCATGTCCCTTCAAAACGGCGAGATCAGAGGAGGCAATGACACTATTCTCATCGTCGAAGATAATCCGGATGTCAGAGGGCTTGTTACGGAAGTCCTCCAAGAGCGCGGATACACCACCTTAGAAGCGGCGGACGGAGAGGGTGCAGTCCGGGTATTCATGGAGAACAACGACAAGATTGACTTGGTGATTATAGATGTTGTCCTGCCCAAGAAAAATGGAAGAGAAGTGTATGAGGAGATTATAAAGACCAATCCCAATATTAAAACCCTCTTCACGAGCGGCCACACTGATGATATTATCCTCGAAAAAGGCATTGAGGATGGTTCGTTTGAGTTTATTGCAAAACCACTGTTGCCGGATGACCTGTTGTTCAAGGTCAGGCAGGTGCTGGACAAGTAGGGAGCGTCATAGATAGAAGTGTTCCATCGGTAAAAGGTTCACTGGCAATGTGCCCAGTGAGGGCCTTAGCCAACCGGCATGAAGAGGGGCCAATTTAGGACTCTACCTGACAAACCGTTTGCCCATTTCAAAGGCCTTTTCGCAATCGAGAGGAAATATCTCCGCGCGCCTCTTTGCCTTCTTCTCGGGGTCGAAGCGTGGGGCATACACCTTTGAGTAATCTTCAAACTGGTATGTGTCATAACTCATGAGGGATTCCGATTCACCGAATATGGTTCTGAGGACCATTTCATTCCGATCTGTGTGGTGGTGGAAGCCGCGTTCCTTCGCCAATTTTTCGGTAGCTCCCAGCGTGTAGATAAAGCCTGTTGAAATCTTTTTCGGGAAGAGGGAGCCCGGTGGATCGGTATAGGTGCTGTAAGGGAAAAGCAGGCGCTCCATAAAGGACCTCATCTCTCCTGTCACGGTCCCGTAATAGATCGGGGAGCCAAGAATCATGGCGTCTATGTGCCCGATTTTTTCCAGAAGCGGGGTAAGACCATCTTTTACCACACACTTTCCGTAGCTCGGACCGTCCTTTGTCTTGCACGCGAAGCAGCTTATACATCCCCTGTAGCTGAGATCGTAGAGGTGAACAAGCTCCGTGTCCGCTCCCCGCGATGCAGCCCCTTCCAGGGCTTTTTGGAGAAGAATTGCTGTGTTCCATTTCTTTCTCGGACTTCCGTTTATCGCTATCACTTTCATGAGTTCTGTCCCCTTTTCCTTGCAATCTAATATAACACCGCCGCAACTTCTCTTCTTCTCTTGTGCCATGAAAAAATTATCAGCGCTTTTCGTGATTCTCGTTTTTGTGCTGTGGAGACCCGTTGCCGCCGATCGCCGCCTATAAAGGGATGCAGAACAGCTTTCTCGCGTTCAGCTCGTAAATCTTCGCGCGCGTTTCCGCCGTTATGTCTGTCTCTTCAATTGACTGTATCGCATTCCGTATAAACCCTTCCCCGCCGCGCAGCCCGAAGGGCATATCGGTACCAAACAGGACATGGTCTGGGCCGAAAAACTTCAGACCGCATTCAAGCGCCGGTGTATTTCCCCACAGAGCGGTATCGCCGTAAAGCATCTGGTACCATTCGTAGATGCTCTTTTCCCTGCCGGCCCGCGTTCTCTCTTCGGCATTCAAAGCGAGCTCAACCCGTTTGATTCTGACTGCCTGATACGGTGTCAAGCCGCCCAGGTGATGGGTCAGTATTTTCAGATTGCGATACTTGTTGAGCACTCCGCCCATGACCAGGCTGCCCATGGCGAGCGTCGTCTCATAAGCCCAGTTGAAAGGCCATCCTCCGAGTATCTCCGCGGATCGCATTGCCTGGCCGGGTTCCTCGTATGGGGCGTAAGCCCGGGTTCCTGACCTCCTGTGTCGGGGGTGAATAAGTATCGGCAGGTTGTATTCATTCATTTTGGCGAAGAAAGGGTCGAATTCAGGGGAATCAAGGGGCTTGTCCAGAATGGTACTCGATATCTGAACTCCTTTAAACTTGAGGTCCCGTACAGCCCTGTCCAGCTCTGTAAGGGCAGCATCCATATCGTTCATCGGCAGGCAGGCGGCTGCCGCGATAAATCTGTCCGGGTACTTCGCGACCAGCTCAGCCATCGAATCATTCGCTATTTTGGCAAGCTCGTTGGCCGCGCTTCCGTCCCCCACATCTTCGACCGGGGGCTCGGCCATACAGATGATCTGCACGTACCCGTCGAACCTGTCCATGATCCGGAACCTCGTGTCCAGATCGTGGAGGGCCAGACGATCGCCTTCCGAACCCGGCTTCGACGGAACATAGCGGGAAGTACCGGGCATGGCCTTCAGGAACCGCTCTGGCAGTACGTGATTGAACACATCGATTTTCAGCATCTTTCTCTCCTTTCCACATTCTCTGGCCCCTTCCGGAGACTTTATTTCATGGCTCCGGACCAGCCTCGGAAGCAGGTCTTCGTTATTTTTCGAGCCAGGCTTCCTCGGGGGTCCACCAGGCTGTGTTCGGTGTGCCGTTAAATCCGTGATTGTGAAGAGACTTCTGGCTCGCCGCCGACTCTATGCGGCAAAGGAGCATGATCTGGAGACAATGCTTGTCTGCCATCAGTTTGAGAGCTTCCTTCGTCCATTTCTGCTTCGCCTTGAAGTCCGGGGCCGTGATCGCCTTTTGAATTGCGTTCAGGTAATCGCCGGGCACTGCCATGGAGACGAAGGTCTTGTCCCCGCCCATATATTGCTGGGCGAGCGCAGCCGTGACGTCGGGGTTTGGTTTGAGGGCATCGACGACGAGACCTTCCCATTTCGCGCCTTGCGACGATATCTGGTTATACCGCGCCGTCTGGGAAGGGTCCAGCTCTGCCTCAATACCCACGGCCTGGAGGAATCCCTGGACGGCGGTGAAGAGTTGATCGTCCTGCGGGTTCGTTCGATAGAGGAGCTTTGTCTTGAAGCCGTTCGGGTAGCCCGCCGATGCGAGGAGCTGGCGGGCCTTGGCAGGGTTGTACGGATAGCCGACGACAGAGGGGTTGTAGGCCCAGCTTGCTTTGTAAATCCACTGATTCGTTACTTCACCTTCGCCGTAGTAGACTGACTTTACGAGCGCTTCCCCGTCGATGGCGTACTGAGCGGCCTGACGTACCCGGGGATCGGCCCACGGTGATTTCGGGTTTGCCGAGTCAGGGATGAGCGAGACGGCGCCTGACCCCACTCTCTGACGAACAACCGTGTAGCCGTCCTTTTCGATGGCAGCAACGTCCTTCTGGGGTACCGAGAGCATCAGGTCCTGCTCGCCGCGACGAAAACTCAATTGCCTCGTAAGGGTGTCACTGATCGGCGTCCATTCCACGCGGTCGAGGTAGGGTTTGCCCTTCTGCCAGTAGCCCGGGAATTTCTTATACGTGGTCCGCACATCCTTTTCCCAGCTGACAAACTGAAAAGGGCCTGTTCCTACGGGATTCTTTGCACACCATTCCTCACCATTCTTTTTGTACGCAGTCGGCGATATCATCATACCCAGGTTCATGGAGAGATTGCTCACGACCGTACTGTCCCATTCGGAGAGGTTGATCCTCACCGTGAAATCATCGACGAGATCAACAGCCTTTATCTTTTCAGTCCCATAGGTCCCCGCCTGAACGCACTGGTCGAGGTTCCACTTGGCGGCCTCGGCATTAAATCAGTGCCGTCGTGAAACTTCACTCCTTTCCTGAGGGTGAGGGTGATCGTCTTTGCCTTCACATTGTCCTTTACCCCCGTCGCGAGGTAGGGTACGGGCCTCCCCGTCTTGTCCGTCCGGAAGAGCGTCTCAATTGCAGGGGCTACCTGCCTGTATCCGTACACCGTGGTGAGCTTAGGGGGATAGCCGAAGGAGAAGCCGTCATAGATATCGGTGATCCTCAGGGTGCCGCCGTAGCGCGGCTGACTCTCAGCCGCCCGCACGGCCCCGTCGAGAACAGGGAACAATAGTATGGTCAAAACCAACAAACCAACGGACAGAACGAACCCAAGAAGATCCTTTTTCATGGCTGACTCCTTAAGTCTTAGTAGTTTTGGCGATCGCGTCCTCTGTCGTTCTTACGCAAGATTCCGCATACTATTCAGAGACTTCATTATCCAGTATACGTACCTATTATCCACCGGTCAAGAAAAATGCACGCGTCCTAAGTTGCTCGTCGTGAGCGACATTAACAAGAACGAAAAACCTGAGTATTGGTCAACCGAACCCCATAAGTGGGATACGGGTTTATATAGTTGGGGAGGTTAATAACGGCAAACTTATCCCCTTAAATGTTGGTGGTAAGTATGTAGGCCAATAGTGCCTATTGGATAAGTATCCTAAAAGATTATCTATCAAAGGCAGGAAGAGTCTGTAAGGCTCATTGGTATTGATACACCAGAGAGTGGGAAGAACAAGAAGCTGCGTAAAGCTACCCGGCTATACCGATCTGGAAAGCGGACATAGCTGAACGAAGAAATTTGCAGGCGTCAAGCCCAATGACCGTTCCCCCCAAAGTGAAATACCAGGACAGATTCTCGAAAGCCTAAAGAAAAGAACGAAACCAAAAGGGGATTATTCGGCTGGGAGTGACGGTTCAGCAAGGCAACCACCTGGCAGCTTACCTCCATATACAGTTCATAATGTGTTACCTGTCATAAGCCAACCGGAACCTCCGTAATTGTTTCAGTCCCATCTTTCTTGCCGAAACGGTTTCTCGATGCATAGGGAAAACAAGGGGTTGTCGCCCGGAGGTGTACCATAGTGTACATCGAGGACCGACCGACCCCGCAGTTGACAAAGTGAGGCGCGAAAACCTGGCGAGGCCATCCTCCAAGCTGAAAGAACAGCTTCAGGTTGACTGATCGAGCCATTTCTGGTAATGTATTACATCTCATGCAAAGACAATCGGGCTGGAAAAATAAATCAAAAGAGGAAATCAAGGAAATTCTCCTGTTTTCAGAAGAATACAAGGAGTTTCTTGATCGTGCCAAGACAGAACGAGAAGCTGCCGCGTATATCGAGCGTTATCTCAAGATATATGGTTTTCAGCGGGACTATTCCAGGAAGAAAGTCTATGCCGTCAATCGCGGCAAAGAAGTAATTGCCTATGTGGCGGGCAAAGAAGGTCCTGCCGCCGGGCTCAATATTATCGTTGTCCATATAGACGCGCCGAGACTTGATCTCAAGCAGAATCCCCTTTACGAGGATGTTGATCTGGCGCTCTTGCGTACCCATTATTATGGCGGTATCAAAAAATATCAGTGGCTTGCTATACCCCTTGCCCTTCATGGCGTCGTCATCAGAGGCGATGGAAGCACTGTTGAGATCGTCATCGGGGAAGAGGAAGATGACCCTGTCTTTATGATCGATGACCTTCTGCCCCATTTATCGCGCAAGACTCAGGATGAAAAGAAGCTTTCCGATGCCATCGAGGGCGAAAAGCTGACGGTCCTCTTCGGGAGCCTTCCTCTTGTGGGCGCCGATAAGGAGCCTGTCAAGCAGTATGTGTTGAAACTGCTTGCCGACAAATACGGCATCGTGGAAAATGATTTTATCAGCGCCGAACTGGAGGTCGTCCCTGCCTTCAAGGCGAGAGACATTGGTATCGACAGGAGCATGATCGGGGCCTATGGGCAGGATGACCGGGCATCGGCCTTTACCCTTCTGCAAGCTCTCAGTGACCTGGAAAATCCGCGGCGGTCCTGCCTCGCCATCTTTACCGACAAAGAAGAAATCGGCTCCGAAGGCGCTACAGGCATCAAATCCGCTTTTATGCATCTTTTTCTCGATGAAATCCTGGAATGGCAGGGCATGGAGGCTAACGAGGCCAAACTGAGAAAGATGTTATTCAACTCGAAGGCCCTTTCGGCCGATGTCAATGGCGCCCTTAATCCCACGTTTCAGGATGCCCATGAAAGGCAAAACGCGGCCTATCTTGGCCGTGGTATCTGTATCACGAAATTCACAGGACATATGGGTAAGATAGGGGCCAGTGACGCTGACGCAGAATTTGTCGGAGAGATTACGAGACTTTTTACAAAAGAAAATATTATCTGGCAGACAGGAGAACTCGGTAAAATCGATGAGGGAGGAGGTGGAACAGTGGCGAAACACCTTGCCGTATACGGCATGGACATACTCGATTGCGGCGTCCCGCTACTGAGCATGCACTCACCCTATGAGATCGCGAGCAAACTCGATATCTTCGAAGCATACCGCGCTTTTAACGCCTTTTTCAAAATGTAATGTGATACATCATGGAGGATCAGCAATATATGACGGAATTTGAAAAATTTGATGTACCGGATGTGATACCGGTACTGCCTGTAAGGGACATGGTGATGTACCCTTCAGTAATACTACCGCTTTTTGTGGGAAGGGACATGTCCATTAATGCTGTGGAAAAAGCCCTCTCGAAAGACAGACTGATTCTTGTTGTTGCCCAGAAAGACTTGACCGATGAAGACCCGCTCCCGTCCAGGATATACTCAATCGGCGTTGTCTCGCAGATCATGAGGATGCTCAGGCTCCCGGACGGCAGAGTGAAAGTACTTATCCAGGGTATTAAAAAGGCCCGCATCGAAGAATATGTCCAGGAAATACCGACCTTCCTCGCCCGCATCTCGACCATTGACGAGCCTGTTATTACCGAGATTACTACTGAGATCGAAGGACTGATGCGTTATGTCAAGGAAGAGATGGAGAAGGTTGTCTCCATGGGCCGCATGGTCCCTCCCGATATATTGATGGTCCTCGACACAATTGATGAACCGGGCCGCCTTGCCGATATCGCCGCCGCGAACCTTGGTCTTACCGTGGACAATGCCCAGGAGGTCCTCGAAATCGTTGATCCCGTGAAGAGGTTAAAGAAACTTTCGGAAATCCTTGGGAAAGAGATAGAGCTTCTGAATGTGCAGGCCAAAATCCTCTCCCAGGCAAAGGAGGAGATGTCAAAGTCGCAGAGGGAGTATTTCCTCAGAGAGCAGATGAAGGCAATACGCACCGAGCTTGGCGAAGGCGATGAGCGCAGCGAAGAGGTTGATGATTTAAAAAAACGCATCAAAAAAGCAAAGATGCCCAAAGATGTCGAGAAAGAAGCAAACAAACAGCTTGAACGACTCGACATGATGCATCCGGACGCCATTGAGTCGACGATGGTGAGGACCTACATTGAGTGGCTTGTGGAGCTTCCCTGGAGTGTTTCGACGAAGGACAATATCGATATCAAAAAAGCACATGAGATCCTTAATGAGGACCATTACGACCTCGACAAGGTAAAAGAAAGAATACTCGAATTTTTAAGCGTTTTAAAGCTCAAGGGAGAAATGAAGGGACCTATCCTCTGTTTTGTAGGCCCACCGGGGGTCGGCAAGACTTCTCTTGGTAAATCCATCGCCCGTTCCATCGGAAAAAAGTTTATCCGCATATCTCTGGGCGGCATGAAAGATGAAGCGGAGATACGGGGCCACAGGCGCACCTATGTGGGCTCCATGCCGGGAAGGATCATTCAGAGTTTAAAGCAGGCAGGGACAAATAATCCTGTATTCATGATGGACGAGATCGATAAGATCGGAAACGATTTCCGGGGCGACCCGGCAAGCGCGCTCCTTGAAGTCCTTGATCCTGAGCAGAATAATGCCTTCAGCGACCACTATCTCAATGTTCCTTTTGATCTGTCAAAGGTCATGTTCATTACAACGGCGAACCGGATCGACACTGTTCCGTCCGCCTTGCGTGACAGGATGGAAATTATCAGCATACCCGGCTACACAGAGAAAGAGAAGCTCCAGATCGCGAAAAAGTATCTTGTACAGAAACAGTTGAAAGAAAATGGTCTGAACGAAAAACGACTTCAGATTGCCGACCATGCCATGGAAAAGATAATTCAGGAATATACACGTGAAGCGGGTCTTCGGAATCTTGAAAGAGAGATCGCCGCTGTGTCGCGGAAAGTTGCCAGGAAAGTAGCCGAAGGCAATCGAAAAAAGGTCATGATAACCACAAAAAATCTCCACAGCTATCTCGGACCTTCAAAATACCTTCCCGAGAGCCAGATCGAACAGGACCTTGTGGGTGTTACGACCGGCCTTGCCTGGACGGAGTTCGGCGGGGATACGCTTTATGTCGAGGCGTCCTGCAGAAAAGGCAAGAAAGAGCTTTTACTCACTGGCAATATGGGCGATGTCATGAAAGAATCGGTCCAGGCGGCCCTTACTTATATCAAATCCATGGCAAAAAAGCTCGGCATCGATGGAGACATCTTCAATGACCTTGAGATGCATGTCCATGTTCCCCAGGGCGCTATTCCGAAAGATGGGCCTTCAGCAGGCATTACCATGGCAGTCGCTATGATAAGCGCCATTACAAAGAAGTCCGTAAATCGCAAAATAGCCATGACCGGTGAGATAACCCTCACGGGCAGGGTCCTTGCTATTGGCGGATTGAAGGAAAAAACCCTTGCGGCGCTCAGGAACCAGATGGAAAAAGTCATAATTCCCGAGGAAAATGTCCATGAGCTTGTGGAGATCCCTGCCTACGTGAAGAAAAAGATAACATTTCTGCCGGTAAAAAATATGAACGATGTGGTAAAGATCGTATTCGGAAAGAAATAAGAACCGTTTAAACCGTTCAAGCCGCTTAACCAGTTTAAACGGTTTGAAAAACTGCGAGAACGAACCTGTTCAAAACGGTTTGAATGGCTTAGATTCTTATTAGCTTGGTGAAGGTTTAATCGATTGAGGCGATTCAAGCTCTTCACGATTTAAACGGCTTGAACGATTCAAACGATTTAAACTCTTTTTAACTCCGGGGGTGGGTTATGAAAGAAGCCTCCTTTTATGAGAAGCGTCCCGACAATAAGGTCCACTGCTTTCTCTGCAGACAACACTGTATTATTGCCCCTGGTAAAAGAGGGATTTGCGGGGTAAGAGAGAACCGGGAGGGTATTCTTTACACCCTCGTTTATGAACTCCCCTGTGCCACCCATGTAGACCCCATCGAAAAGAAGCCCCTCTTCCACTTTTTCCCCGGTTCAAAAGCCTTTTCTATCGCGACGGCGGGTTGTAATTTTCATTGTCTCCATTGTCAGAACCACGATATATCGCAGTTGCCGAGAAACAGTGTTCTATAAACGGCGACAGAATGACCGCGCAGGAGGTTGTCGACTACGCCGAACAGGAAGAATGCAAAAGTATATCCTATACCTACACAGAACCGACTATTTTCTACGAATATGCCTTTGATATCGCGAAACGTGCCAGGGAAAAAGGGATATACAACAATTTTGTCACCAATGGATATATAGAAGACGAACCTCTGATGGCAATCCAACCCTACCTTGACGCGGCCAATATCGACCTCAAGGGTTTTGATGAATCTTTTTACAAAAAGATCTGCAAGGCAGAACTGCCGAAAGTCCTCGATACGATCAGGGCATACAGAAAACTGAATATATGGATAGAACTGACAACGCTCATTATACCCGGCCATAACGATAGCGAGGAAGGATTACGGGCAATAGCAAGGTTTATTGTGAATGAACTCGGACCGCAGGTCCCCTGGCATGTGAGTGCCTTTTATCCGACCTATAAGCTGCTTGATGTGCCGCGGACGAGCCCGAAAACGCTTACACGGGCACGCGAAATAGGGCTCGAAGAAGGCCTCAGATATGTCTACGAGGGCAATATACCCGGTTCTGACGGTGAACACACCTATTGCTATGGCTGCAAAAAGCCTGTTATCAAGCGTTACGGATACACGATTATGGAATATAATATCAAAAATAGTTCCTGTGTTTTTTGCGGTGCCGCTATTGATGGGATAGGGCTATGACGGGAAATGACATACCATTAAAGGAGTAAAAAGAAAGGATTTCACAAGAAAAAACCGATTTTAATACGTAATTAAAAGCTTTTGTGAATTATTTCATAAGTTTCGTTGACAACGGGAAAAAGAAAATGTTTAATTATAGAAATCCGGTTCTACGATTTAAAAACATGATGTTATATTACACACTATTTTAAGGAGGGCATAGATGACTTTCAAAAAAAGTATCAGCCTAGTGGTTCTAATCGGTACCTTTATGTTTCTTGCTTTACCGGTCTTTGCCGGTGAAGCGGATATTAAACTGCCGCCCCTCGATAAGGTGCAGTTCACTGCCTTTGGCGGTATGAGCGGTCTTTCCATTATGTATTTTGGTCTTTTTGTCTGTATTGTCGGGCTTGATTTTCGCCATGGTGCAGTATAAACAGACGGGAAATATGCCCGCTCACAAGTCCATGCTTGATGTTTCCAACATCATCTGGGAAACCTGTAAATCCTACCTTGCGCAGCAGGGCAAGTTCCTCATGATGCTCTGGGTCCTCATCGCAATATGTATGGTTTACTATTTTATGGGTCTGTCCCACACGCCCTTCGGTGAGATGGCCATCATTCTTTTCTGCTTCAATCCTCGGTATTCTCGGTTCATACGGGGTTGCCTGGTTCGGTATGAGGATCAACACAAAGGCAAATGCCCGGACAGCATTCGCATCTCTCACCGGAAAGCCTGTCGATGTTGTCAATATTCCCACGAATTCCGGCATGAGCGTCGGACTTCTCCTCGTCAGCGTTGAGCTGTTTTTCATGATCTGTATCCTTGTTATGCCTAAGGATACTGGCCGGCGCCTGTTTCATCGGTTTTGCCATCGGTGAGTCTCTGGGCGCAAGCGCTCTCAGAATAGCAGGTGGTATCTTCACAAAAATTGCCGATATCGGTTCCGACCTTATGAAGATCGTATTCCATCTTCCCGAAGATGATCCGAAGAACCCCGGTGTTATCGCTGACTGTACCGGCGACAACGCAGGTGACAGCGTTGGTCCTACTGCGGACGGTTTCGAGACCTACGGTGTAACGGGTGTTGCCCTCATCGCTTTTCTCGCGCTCGCACTGGCTACGAATCCGGAAATGTCGGCAACCCTCATTATCTGGATTTTCGCAATGCGTATTCTCATGATCCTCACATCTCTTGTGTCATATTTCGTCAACAAGGGCATTACAAGCTCCCTCTATGGCAACAAGAAGAAATTCGACTTCGAACAGCCCTTGACGAACCTTGTGTGGATCACATCAATCATTTCAATTCTTGTTACTTTCTGGGCAAGCTAGGTGCTTCTCGGTGATCTCGATGCCAAGTACCCCGGTCTCTGGTGGGCCCTCTCCATTATCATCAGTTGCGGTACCATTGCCGGCGCCCTGATTCCTGAATTTACGAAAGTCTTTACGAGCACAAAGTCACGCCATGTACAGGAAGTTGTCAGCGCGGCCCGTCACGGTGGAGCATCTCTCGACATCCTCTCCGGATTTGTTGCCGGTAATTTCTCGGCATTCTGGGAAGGTCTCACAATCCTTGTCCTCATGTTCATTGCCTATCTGGTATCTCAGCATGCCGCTATCCTGGCCGTCATGCCGCCGCAGTTTTCCTTCGCGGCGCCCGTCTTTGCTTTTGGTCTTGTGGCTTTTGGTTTCCTCGGCATGGGTCCTGTAACGATCTGCGTTGACTCTTTTGGACCCGTTTCCGATAACGCCCAGTCTGTCTATGAGCTTTCCCGGATTGAAAGTATCCCCAACATAAAAGCAGAGATCAAAAAAGATTTCGGTTTTGAACCTGATTTTGAGAACGGGAAAGATTATCTCGAAGAGGCTGACGGCGCGGGCAACACCTTTAAGGCGACAGCGAAACCGGTGCTCATCGGTACAGCTGTAGTTGGCGCCACTACGATGGTTTTCGGTATCATCATATTGCTTGAAAATCTATATGGCAATGTTATCGCGCAGCTGAGTCTCGTCAATCCAAAAATTATCCTTGGACTATTGATGGGCGGCGCCGTTATCTACTGGTTTACCGGCGCAGCGACTCAGGCCGTTACCACAGGCGCCTATCGGGCTGTTGTCTTCATCAAGAATCACATCAAGCTTGACAAAGCAGAGGCATCCATCGAGGACAGCAAGGAAGTCGTAAAGATCTGTACCCAGTACGCGCAGAAGGGTATGTTGAACATCTTCATCGTTGTCTTCTTCATGGCCCTGGCACTTTCTTTCTTCGATCCCTACTTCTTCATCGGCTACCTCGTGGCCATCGCTTTCTTCGGCCTCTTCCAGGCAATCTTTATGGCCAATGCCGGCGGTGCATGGGACAATGCAAAGAAGATCGTTGAAGTGGACCTTAAAGAAAAGGGCACGCCGCTCCACGAAGCAACCGTTGTTGGTGATACCGTCGGCGATCCCTTCAAGGACACCTCTTCGGTCTCCATGAACCCTGTCATCAAGTTTACGACCCTTTTCGGTCTGCTTGCCACAGAGATCGCGGTAACCATGACAAACCATGGTTTAAAGATAACCCTCGGGGTTGTCTTCTTCTTCATCGCTCTGGTCTTCGTATACCGTTCATTCTACAGCATGAGAATCGGCGACGAAAAACTTGATTAATAAAAACATGAAATAAAAAAAGGCGCTCCATTCGGGGCGCCTTTTTTTATTATCTGATAAGTGTTAAGTTTTACGTGTTAAGTGAAAACAAAAGAATTGTTTTTGAGGGTATTTACTTCAAACTTTACACTGTCTTTCCATTATTTATTCAAACCTAACACTTAAAACCTCAAGCGGTCTTTAATACAGGAAGAGTTGTATCGTTTCTACTCATAGGGCTCTTCAGCCATTGAGCGCTGCCCGGTTTACATTTTTTGTGCCGCCACTTGTTCTGGCCGATGTAAACTCTTTCATCATCTGAGATTCTCTGACAACAAACATAACAATAATCTTTTTTCAATTCTTCAAAGAGTGGTTCCATGAGGTATTTCATTTTTCCTTTGGCCATTGTGAATCCTTCTATGTGGAAGAATACCTGAAGCGGGTAATTCATTGCAAGCACTATTTAATGTTTCCATAAGAGGCGGCTGTTGTTGACCTGTTGCCTGTGAAACTGCGAGCTGTTATGATTGACTTTGCAATTTCTCCTGTAGGATAATTAAAAATGGCCGAAAAATCAGTTCCGCAAATCCTTGAAGAGATTGGAACGCTCCTTGAAATAAAGGGAGAGAACCCCTTTAAATCGCGGGCATACTATAATGCCGCTAAAACACTTTCCGCTATCGACGATCTCGATGAAGTGATAAAAGAGAAAAAACTGAAGGAGATAAAGGGCATCGGAGAGGCCATAGCCGGTAAGATTGAAGAATATGTTGAAACAGGCAGGATGACCTATTTTGAGGAATTGAAACAGGCTGTTCCTGAATCGCTTCTTGAGCTTTTGCAGATACCGAACCTGGGTCCGAAAAAGATCAAGGTCCTCTTTGACGATCTCGGCATCACCAATGTGGGAGAGCTTGAATACGCCTGTAAGGAAAACCGTCTCGTAAGCCTCCCCGGTTTCGGCGAAAAGACACAGGAAAAAATTCTGCGGGGTATAGAATTCGTAAAACGACACAAGGGCGAATACCTTGTTGGAGAGGTCTATCCTCTGGCCTATGGCATAAAAGAAAAATTACAGGCCGTTGCGAAAGGAAGCGCTGTAGAGGTCTGCGGCAGCATCCGACGCCGGAAGGAGATTGTAAGAGACATCGATATCCTTGTCGGTGGAGGTGATTCCCAGAGCATCACATCATTTTTTACCTCATTACCTGAGGTCGAGGAAGTTCTTGTTTCCGGCGAAACAAAGACGTCATGTCGTCTCAAATCAGGCATCGAAGCGGACCTGAGGATCGTGAGCAAAGAAGAATTTCCTTACGCCCTCATGTATTTTACCGGCAGCAAGGAACACAATGTAAGGCTCCGGGGAATAGCAAAAAAAAAGGGGTTCAAGCTTAACGAATACGGACTTTTTGATGGCGAGAAACTGATTACACTGAAAAGTGAAGAAGAAATATATCGTATGCTCGGTCTTGCCTATGTTGTGCCGGAACTCCGCGAGGACACCGGTGAAATAGAAGCAGCGGAGCAGGGAGAACTCCCTCGACTCGTCGAGATGGGCGACATACAAGGCACATTCCATATCCATACTGAATTCAGTGACGGCATTGATTCAATCGAGAAAATAGTCGCAGGCGGCAAAACGTCTTGGGATTACCGTATATCGGTATTTCAGATCACAGTAAAAGCGCCTACTATGCGGGGGGGCTCAAGGTTGAGGACCTCTACCGCCAGTGGGAGATCATCGACAACCTCAACGCGCGGGAAACGGATTTTCACATATTCAAGGGTATTGAAAGCGATATCCTGCCTGACGGAAGTCTCGACTATGACGAAGACATTCTGGAACGTTTTGATTTTGTCATAGGCTCGATCCACTCCAGCTTTCATCTCAAAAAGGACGAGCAGGAAGCGCGGATAATCAAAGCCATGGAAAGCCCATACATGACGATCCTCGGACACCCCACAGGGAGGCTCCTGCTTTCACGGGACGGATATGACATCGATATGAGAACGATCATCGATGCCGCCGCACGGACCGGCACCATCATTGAACTCAACGCGAGCCCTTACCGGCTCGACATCGACTGGCGGTATATGAAGTACGCCAAAGAAAAAGGCGTCATGATCTCCATCAATCCCGATGCCCACGCCGCTGCCGGTCTCGCGGAAATATTCTACGGAATAGGCATTGCGCGGAAGGGGTGGCAGGAGAAGAAAGACATACTCAATACGCGCACAGCCGCCGAGATTGCAGACTTATTGAAACAGCGAAAAAATCATTTATAATTGGTTTGATTATGAATCTTCGAAGTGCAGGTATTACGGGTGATTTTTGGCCCTAGAAAATCGTATTAACCCGAATAAACATGATCAGCGGTTAGGTCCTATACCGCCGTCTCCCTTATCGACGTATGCTTTAACGGTAAAATAGGCGTTTGTTATCTCTTTTGTAAGGGCAGTCGTGATAAGTTCAAGCGGATTTGGGTTGAGACCGAACATTTCATAATATTCAGGCTGTATCGCTAATATCTCATCGTCAGTCGTGCAATATCCAAGGGCTTTACAGATGAGATCGGAAAGACAGATCACAAAGCTCTGCGTTAAATAAGGCTTTGGTATGGATTCGGGAGGCATAAAGGAAGGGTAATGATGATATTCGATGCTGTACTTTATAACATCCGATAACTCCCATCTGTCGGCAAGCAGACTTCCGAGCATCGTATGGTCCATACCGTATTCGATTTGTTCCCGAATTACCAGCGGTGGCCGGGGACGTACTGTTTTCAGCCAGTACAGAGGGTGCTGGGGCAAGGTGCCCGATAAGGGCTCAAGGGTAGCAGTGAAGTATTTGCCGATATCATGAAGGAGTCCTATAGTCGCGATGTCATACTCGGAAGTGTGAAAAATATTTTTGCTCAAATATCCCGAACAGGCGGAAACCACAGATGAATGGACACAGGCCTTCATATAGGTATCTGAATTACTATTCTGGTTTTTCGCGGCCAGCGTCTCAAGAACATCTTCCAGGACCAGAGACCGCACATTATTATATCCAAGCAGGGTTATTGCCCTTCCCACAGAAGTGACTTTGTCAGGAAGATTGAAATAGGCCGAATTGACGGCTTGCAGGATTTTCGCTGAAAACATTGGATTTGTTGAAACAACGGCGGCTATATCGTTCCAATTTGAGAATGGGTTCTTTAAGAGATCGAGAAGTTTCACAGAGTTCGACGGGATAGGCTTGACCTGGGATATTTTCTCGCGTACTATTTTTATAAACTTGCTATCAATTTCATTAAAAGGCTTGGGCAAAATCCCCTGAGGTATTATAGCATAGGTTATTTCCGGGATTGAAGGAGGAGGTTCCGTAAATGTGTCGAGCGGTTTCTGGGCTACAGGCGATTGACTGACAGTTGCATTGGTCAAAGGAGCTTTTGGTACGTCTTTTTGACGCCGGGTCGTATTGCTCCGGGGTTGTTCCTCCGCCCGGACTGTATCTCTTTTTTTCTTTTGCCGATAGACAAAAAGCAAAATGATTACAGAAGCAAGCAGCAAAAGCAAACTGATGTTTATTTCACTCACCCTTTCACCCTCTGTGTTTTATCATAACTCTTTTCATATTTTTGCACAATCGTTAACAATTTTCTACAATTATCATACAGTCTTGAAGAATTATTCATTACTATTACCCGATAAGACCAGATGGAACTTCCGTGTTTCATATTCATTAATCTTCCGAGACCTCGCGTTTTGGTTTTTCTCATTGAATGCGAAAGGGGAGAAGTGGTATAAAAATGTATCCGGCAATTTTAAAGATGAAAAAAAATATCGCTTCGATGATAGATAAGCTTAAAACCATGCACGGTGAGCCGAGATGCGAACTGCACTATTCAAATGCGGTGGAACTGACCGTCGCGACTGTTCTCTCCGCGCAGTGTACTGACGAGCGTGTCAACAAGGTGACGAAAGACCTTTTCAAGAAATATAGGAGCTTTAAAGATTATCTTGATGTCCCTGCGGAGGAGCTTGAAGAGGATATCCGGCCCACCGGGTTTTACAGAAATAAAACAAAGAGCATCAAAAACATCGCCCGTGAAGTGATCGAGCGATTTCATGGCAAGATACCTGATGATATCGATACCTTTGCCACCGTGAAAGGCATCGGCAGAAAATCGGCCAATATGATCGTTGGTCTTGCTTACGGCAAACCGGCCATCGTTGTCGATACCCATATGATAAGGGTTTCGCGGAGGATCGGACTTACGAGAAATACGGACGCGGAAAAGATAGAAATCGATTTACGAGGTCTTGTGCCGCAATCAATGTGGACTGATTTTTCCCTTCTCATGGTTATTCATGGGAGATATATGTGCAAGGCGAAAAAGCCTGAATGCGAAAGATGCCTGTTGCAGGAGCAGCTGCGATTACTACTTAGGAGGAAAAAAGGATGTTTAACAGCGAAGGACTTACAGAAAAGGATGTTGAAAATCTAAAGGAGTTATCTCGCCTCGCGAAGGGCGATATCATTACCATGACCCACCTTGCCGGGACAGGGCATCCCGGAGGTTCCATATCGTCTCTCGATATATACCTCACGCTTTTTTCTCATGCCAATCTTACCGGGACAGCCCGTGACAGGATTGTTGTAAGCCACGGTCACACATCGCCCGGCGTCTATTCAGCGCTCGCCCGACTGGGCCATCTTCCTGTCGACGAAGTGATCGCCTTTTTCCGAAAAGCGAAAAGTCCCTTTGAAGGACACGTTGTAAAGGGTATCCCTTTCATCGACTGGTCAACAGGGAACCTGGGCCAGGGTTTGTCCGCGGGATGCGGTTTTGCCATTGCGTCGAAGATAAAGAAAGACGATGCTCATGTCTATGTCCTCATGGGTGATGGAGAGCAGCAGAAAGGACAGATCGGCGAAGCGAGACGTTTGGCGAAAAAATTCGGTCTCGCCAATATAACCGCTATTGTCGATTACAACAAACTTCAGATAAGCGGCGGCATTGAAAAGGTCATGCCCCAGAACATTATAGAAAATTTTCTCTCCGATGATTGGGAAGTTATCGAAATCAACGGCCACGATTATAATGAGATTTACGCGGCATTGAAAACGGCAAGAAATGCCGCGAATCCTGTCTGTATCATCGCGAATACCATTATGGGCAATGGCATCTCTTTCATGGAAAATAAGGAAAAGTATCATGGGAGCCCTCTCAATGCGGCGGAGTATAAAGAGGCAATGGGTATCCTCGGACTGGATGATAAACTCGATTTTTATAAGGAAAAACGTAAAGGCGTCTGGACCTTTAACCCCTCCTACGATGGATCGGACATGACAATCGATGCGGGCACAGCTTTTACGTACAACGAAGAAGACAAGATGGATAACCGGAGCGCCTTCGGCAAAGCCCTGAAAGACCTGGGCGACAAAAATATTCCCAAAGGGCAGTTGGTCTGTGCCTTTGACTGTGATCTGGCAAGTTCCGTGAAGACGAGTGATTTTGCCAAGGCATATCCTGACTATTTTTTTCAGGGAGGTATTCAGGAGCACAACACGGCAACAGCCGCCGGGGCACTGTCAACAGCAGGCGTGCTCACCTTTTTTGCCGATTTCGGGGTCTTTGGTATCGATGAGACCTATAATCAGCAGAGACTCAACGATATAAATAAAACAAACCTCAAGATAGCCCTCACACACGTGGGACTCGATGTGGGACCTGACGGGAAGACCCACCAGTGCGTTGATTACATCGGACTTGCGCGGAACCTCTACAATTTCAAGACAATCGTGCCCTGCGACGCGAACCAGACAGACAGGGCAGTGCGATACGCTGCCGCGACAAAAGGCAATTTCCTCATTGCCATGGGCAGAAACAGATGGCCCATCATGTATAAAACAGATAGGAAACCTGTTTTCGGTGAAGGATACACCTTCCAATACGGCGCAATGGACGTGATGGCAGAAGGCAAGGACGGCGCAATCATTACCTACGGAGGCATGGTCTACCGTGCGCTGAAGATCAGGGAAGTCCTTGCCGTAAAAGGCTTGAATTTCGCCGTCATCAATATGCCCTGCGTCAACGAAATAGACGAAAAGGTCAATGGCCGGTCTTGTCAACCTGCCCAGCATAGTCACCTACGAAGACCATAACCGTCTAACAGGCATCGCCCCGGTCATTACAGCCTATCTTCTGAAGAAAGGATTCAAAGGCACATTCGAATCCTTCGGAGCAACAAGCTACGGCGCCTCCGGCGACACCGACGAGGTAATGCAAACCCAGGGACTTGATGTGGAGACAATGACAGCAGCTATCGCGCGGTTAATAGGTTAGAGGTTCAAGGTTCAAGGTTAAAGGTAAAGGTAAAGGCTCATAAAAGAATTGTAAGCGGCAAGAATCAGTGTTACGGGTGTAAGGTAGGTTGTAAGGTACAAAATGGTATCAAGGATAATAGGTCAAAGGAAAAGGTTAAAGATATAGTGTAAAATTGATTATGAGCGGCAAGTATAAGCGTTCAGATGTGGTGGTAAGCAAGGTATCGGGATGCGCAAGTGTAGCAGCGCTACGTCGAAGCGTCACGGACCGCAGCGCAACGCCGCAGATGGATGCTTAGACGCAGTCCGCTTCTCACAAAAAAAGGAGGGAGAGATGGCTGAACTTAAGGAAATGTACAAAAAGATCGTCAAAGACAATTTTCCCGATACCATCAAAGTCGACATGGGTGGCCAGGTGCTTCTTTACAAAAAGAAGGTCTGGAACATCTTCGACGCCGACGAGAAGTGCGATGTCGAACGGGGCTTGCGCTACGGTGAAAACCCTGACCAGCCCGCGGCCATTTATGAGCTGATAAACGGCAACATCGTCCTCGGAGATGTGCGGTTTTTCGATTTTGATGGCGGCCTTGCGAGCAAAATCACCGAGAAAGACATGCTCCAGGTGGGAAAACACCCGGGGAAAACAAACATTACCGATATCGATAATGCCCTTAACATCCTGAGATACCTTGATAAGATGCCTGCCTGTGCCATCCTGAAGCATAATAATCCCTGTGGCGCGGCATATGGGTCAACGTCAATGGAGGCATTCGAGAAAGCCTTCTGGTGTGACAGGATCGCCGCATTCGGCGGGGCTGTGGTGTTCACCAAGCCTGTTGATGTGGAAACCGCGAAGGCAATGGTGCCGTATTACTTCGAGGTGGTCTGTGCCCCTGATTTCGAAGGCGGCGCTGTTGATGTGCTGAAAAAATGGAAGAACCTGCGCCTTGTCCAGATACGGGAGATGGAGAGACTTCAGGCATACAAGCCAAAACGGATCATTGAATTCAAGTCCCTCATGGATGGCGGTCTTGTTCTGCAGGAGTCACAGCCCCGTAAGATTCAGATGAAAGAGGACCTGAAACCGGCGGAAACCGTCTATAAAGGCGAAGCATATAAGATCAAGAGGACCCCCACGGAAAAGGAATATGAAGACATGCTCTTCGGATGGAATGTGGAAGCAGGTGTCAGTTCCAATTCAGCGATTTTCGTAAAGGACGGCGCGACAGTGGCAATCGGTACCGGTGAGCAGGACAGGGTCGGTGTTGTTGAAATCGCCGTATTCAAGGCCTACACAAAGTTTCTGGATAAAGAAGTATTCAAGAAATTCGGTGTCCCCTATGCCGTCTTCAAACTCGAAGCGGAAAAAGGCTTACGAAAGATGGAAGACCTGGCTGAAATCGAAGCATATACAAAGGAACAAAAAGGCGGCCTCAAGGGTTCTATCGTTGTCTCCGACGGATTTTTCCCCTTCAGAGACGGTGTTGACGCGGCAATAAAGGAAGGGATAACAGGCGTGATCCAGCCCGGCGGATCAGAGCGGGATTTTGAGGTCATAACGGCATGTAATGAGTCGAATGTAACGATGGTCTTCGCCGGCCAAAGACTTTTTAAACATTAGAGACACATTCAGCGCACAGTGGGCAGAGGTGAAGCTCGAGAATGGTGAGAAACGGCGAAAACAGCAATTGCACGATGTATTTCAGGCAGCGTCTGTTTAAACAAAAGCCGGATAATCGTGCATAATCGCCGGATCGGAGGCTGCTCATCTCCGCTTCACCGGCTCTCCCATTCACCGTTTCGAGGTTACATCACGGTTGTGATTTTGGATACAGACCAATCAACGCAAATATGATTTAATAAATCGATGGGTGAAAGATAATGGTCTATTTACTTATAATCTGGGGAATTATAATTGCTTACATAATCGGAAAGGCGATTTACAAAAAGTTGGAAAAATAATACGTTCCTCTTTTAACCACGGATTGATTCCCTCTGAGTTTAGACTCGTGCTATCCTTGTTCTTCAGCGAAATGCAGCGACTTCTACCGTAGAGAAAGGCCGGAGGCACGCCAGTCTGGTGATGATGGATACCTGCGGGCGTTCAGGCTTGCAGCCCCTTATACAGCGCTTCTGCCGCGAGAGGGGGAGGCTCCGACAGCTTGCTGGTGGAGGGGGCGCTGAGCCCCATTAAATGAAAAATATCACATAATTGATCGAGATAAAAGATACTACTAAGAATACCTGATTTGCTTAATAAATAAGAGTAAAAGGCTGATTTTTCACTGTTCTTCCTGTTGATTGTGCGGGCATATTTTATTCGGGAAGGATCGAAATAAGGAAAACTTTCCCGCTAATGTCGGTTTCTGTATTAAATTCAATACTATTTATTTGTTTTATGTTGACAAAAAGCTGTAAAAAAAAATATAATTGTGAAAATAGTTACAAATACTCTAAAAAGCCATCGGAGGTAGTATATGAAACCGTATTTTGCGAAGATGCAAGAATGGGTAAAACCCGCGAAAGAGAATAAAGCCAACGCCGAAGAGATCAAAAAAGTCGAACAGGGCATTGCGGAACTTGTTGAAATTGCCAAAAACGCAGGTATGCCCGCTGAAACCTTAAATAAGAGAGGTGAATGGACAGTCCACCAGAGGCTCGCATATATAGTGGAGCCGGGAACATGGTGCCCCCTTCACACACTGTATGATCCCCTGGATGAAGAATCAGGGACAACCGGCGTAGTAGACGGACTTGGCAAGATTAACGGCAGATGGTGCGTGATTATCGGTTTTGACAACAAGGTCATGGCAGGCGCATGGATAGCAGGTCAGCCGCATAACATCCTCCGGGTCACAGACATCGCAAAGAGACTTCATTGTCCACTCGTTTGGCTCGTCAACTGCAGTGGTGTAAAACTGCCCGAGCAGGAAAAAATGTATGCCGACAGGAGAGGGAGCGGCACAACATTCTTCCGGCATGCGGAATTGAATAAACTCGGCATTCCCGTTCTTGCCGCGATTTATGGAACAAACCCCGCAGGGGGCGGATATCAGGGAATCAGCCCTACACTCCTTCTTGCTCATAAAGATTGCAACATCGCAGTTGGCGGCGCAGGCATCGTAAGCGGCATGTCACCGAAAGGTTTTTTTGACGAAGAAACAGCAGAGCAGCTTATCGAAGCAACACGGAAATTCAAGGCTGTTCCTCCGGGCAGGGTAGAGATCCATTATGACGCAACAGGGTTTTTCCGTGAAGTTCACCCCACAGAAGAAAGCCTCCTTGATTCACTGAAGACCTGGGTAACTAAACTTCCTGCATACGATCCGGCATTCTTCCGGGTAGCAGAACCGGCAGCACCGAAGTTCCCTGCCGAAGACCTCTACAGCATCGTGTCCTTCAACCAGAAGATGACCTATGATGTAGAACAGTTCATGGCACGCCTCGTTGATAATAGCGAACATATGGAGTTCCGTCCCGGTTACGGCCCGGAATTATATACAGGTCTCGTCAAGGTTGACGGGTTCCTTATGGGTATCGTGGCAAACAGACAGGGTATGATGCCGAAAGGCTATCCGGAATACGCACCGTATCCCGGCATTGGCGGCAAATTCTACCGTCAGGGCCTTATTAAAGTGAATGAGTTTGTGACGCTCTGCGGCAGAGACAGGGTCCCTATGATCTGGATCCAGGATACATCAGGCATTGATGTTGGCGACATTGCGGAGAAAGCAGAACTTCTTGGTCTTGGCCAGGCACTCATTTACTCCATCGAGCAGAGCGACCTGCCTATGATGACCATTATTTTAAGAAAAGGTACTGCGGCAGCCCATTACATTATGGCAGGGCCTCAGGCAAACAACAACAACGCCTTTACCCTTGGTACCGCAACTACTGAAATCTACGTCATGCACGGTGAAACAGCCGCAGCGGCGAGCTTCGCGAGAAGGCTCGTGAAAGAGAAGGACGCAGGGAAACCTCTCACAAAGGTCATTGAACAGATGAACAAGTTAGTGAAAGCATACATTGACAATTCAAGACCGTCATATTGTGCGAAGAAAGGCCTTGTTGACGAAGTCGTTCCTATGAAAGACCTGAGAAATTACTTTGTTGCCTTTGCAAACTGCCACTACCAGAACCCGGCATCAATAACACCGCAGCACCAGATGATTCTTCCCAGAATTATCAAAGGCTGACAGTAATAGCAAACATAATCAGGGTGGAACGATGTTTCCACCCTGATTTTTTATTGGATATGTTAACCATAGTTATTTGCATGTTGACTACGATACGGCCTTGCGGTAATCTGAATATCCATCCGGTGTTATGATGAAGGCGATGTTCTCAGCGATACTTGAAGAAATAAAGAGCCAGGGCAACTACAGGACTATAAAATACCTCCACCCCCTCTCAGCGACAAAGATCCGTTACAAAGGCAGGGAATACCTCAACCTTTGCTCCAATAGCTACCTCTCACTCCATACCCATCCCGATGTTCTTTCGGCCGCCAAAGAGGCCATTGATGAATACGGCGCCGGTATCTGTTCTTCAAGGAGCGTCTCGGGAAGTATTGACCTCTATGAAATGCTGGGGAAAGAGATTGCCCGTTACAAGGGCTATCAGAGGGCCCTCATTTTCTCTAACGGTTATATGGCCAATATTGGTGTCATCTCGACGCTCACAGGCGGGAAGGATGTCATATTCAGCGATGAATTGAACCATTCGAGCCTTATCGACGCCATGCGCCTCTCCAGGGCAAAGAAGGTTGTCTATAAACACAACAATATGGAAGACCTCGAAAGAAAGATACAGAAATACCGCGGGAAAGAACAAAACATTGTTATTACCGAATCAGTTTTCAGTATGGACGGTGATATGGCACTTCTCGAAGAGATATATCGATTGAAGGAGGAGTACGGACTCCGCCTCTTTCTTGATGATGCCCACGGCACCGGCATTTTTGGGAAAAAGGGCACGGGTGTTGAAGAAATGTTCAGCCTCACGGGCAGGATGGATGTCCATATGGCCACCTTCGGAAAGTCCCTTGGTTCCTACGGCGCTTTTGTGCTTTCCGACCCGGTCTTCATTGAATTCCTCATCAACCGGGCACGGACCTTCATGTATACGACGGCCTTGCCACCTGCGGCCCTCGCGGCCTCCAGGCTGCACTGGCACTTATCAGAAAGGACATATCCTATAAGAAGACCTTGTGGCAGAATATCGATTATATGAGGCAACACCTCAGTGAAGCCGGCTTCAATCTGAAGAACAGCAGGGGGCCTATAATTCCCATTGTTGTCGGACCCGACGCGATGACACTCACCATGCAGGAGCGCCTTATGAAAAAGGGCATTTTCCTCCAGGCCATACGTCCCCCGACAGTGCCGAAAGGAACATCCCGGCTCCGGCTCACCGTTGTCCGCGGCTTTTCGAAAGATGATATGGACCGCGCCACTCGAAGCGATCATCGAAACGGGGAAGAAGATGGGACTGATATGAAGCGCGTAAGATGTAGGATGTGTGACGTAGAAGAAACTCGATATTAGAGCGACTTAAGGACAGGGAATAGTGACAGTAAATTAACTGAAGAGCGATGGATGTCCGCTTCGCTAGACGACGTTATTCGTCCCTCGTCCAACGAGTTCAGCGAATGAACGTCTCTTACGAGAGACGGAGGAATTTGAATGTACGATCAGGAAACACTTGACTCAATGGGATAAGAAGTACATCTGGCATCCCTTTACGCAGATGGAAGAGTATGCCGATACAACACCTCTGATTATTGAAGAGGGCGAAGGGTCTTATCTCATTGATGTTGAAGGAAACCGCTACATCGACGGGGTCTCCTCGCTCTGGGTCCTTGTCCACGGACATGGCAAGAGGGAACTTATCGATGCCATCGAAAAACAGGCAAACATGCTCTGTCATTCAACACTTCTTGGCCTTGCCAATACCCCGTCCATTATCCTTGCCCGCATGCTCGTTGAAATAGCTCCAAAAGGCCTCTCAAAGGTCTTTTATTCCGATAATGGGTCAACGTCCGTCGAGATTGCCCTGAAGATGGCTTACCAGTACTGGCAGCAGAAGGGCGAGAAGAAAAGAAAAAAGTTTATTTCCTTTGCCAATGGATATCATGGCGACACAATCGGCGCAGTCAGTGTTGGCGGTATCGACCTTTTCCATAAGGTTTACAGACCGCTCCTTTTCAAGACCTTCAAGACCCCGTCCCCCTATTGCTACCGGTGTCCGCTGAAACTGAAAAGCCAGTCATGCGGCATGGCCTGTATCAAGGAATTCGAAAAGGTTGTCATGAAGCACAGGGACGAGGTCTGCGCTGTTATCATCGAACCCCGTGTTCAGGGAGCAGGGGGCATGATTGTCCAGCCTGAAGGGTTTTTAGCCGCTCTTCGAAAAATCACCAGGGAAAACAATGTTCTCCTGATTGCCGATGAAGTTGCTACGGGTTTTGGACGGACAGGAAACATGTTCGCCTGCAATAAAGAAAGCGTAGAGCCCGATTTCCTCTGCGTTGCCAAGGGCATCACCGGCGGATATCTTCCGCTTGCGGCCACGCTCACAACGGATGAGGTCTTCAGCGCTTTCCTTGGCCCTTTTGACGCATTCAAAACATTTTTCCATGGTCATACCTATACGGGTAATCCCCTGGCTTGCAGCGTTGCCATTGAAAATATCCATCTTTTCGAGAAAGAGCAGACCCTGAAAAAAATGCAGAGTAAAATTGCGTTGTTGAAAAACGAGCTTAGACAGTTCTCTGACCTGTCCCATGTAGGCGAAGTCCGCCAGGAAGGGTTCATGGTAGGCATAGAACTCGTAAAAAACCGAAAAACAAAAAAACCCTACGCGCCAAAGGATAAAATAGGACAAAAGGTCACTCAGGAAGCCAGAAGGCGGGGCGTTATTATCAGGC
>CAWAOG010000023.1:50000-135339 GCA_963783625.1 uncultured delta proteobacterium
ATGTAACGGAGGCGCACTAAGGTGGGCTCAGGCTGATTGGAAACCAGCCGATGAGTGCAAAGGCATAAGCCCGCTTGACTGTGAGACCTACAAGTCGAGCAGGAACGAAAGTTGGTCTTAGTGATCCGGTGGCTCCGAGTGGAAGGGCCATCGCTCAACGGATAAAAGGTACTCCGGGGATAACAGGCTTATCTCCCCCAAGAGTTCACATCGACGGGGAGGTTTGGCACCTCGATGTCGGCTCATCGCATCCTGGGGCTGAAGTAGGTCCCAAGGGTTTGGCTGTTCGCCAATTAAAGCGGTACGTGAGCTGGGTTTAGAACGTCGTGAGACAGTTCGGTCCCTATCTTCTGTGGGCGCAGGACAATTGAGGGGATCTGTCCTTAGTACGAGAGGACCAGGATGGACGGACCTCTAGTGAACCAGTTATCACGCCAGTGGTATGGCTGGGTAGCTACGTCCGGGAGGGATAACCACTGAAAGCATCTAAGTGGGAAGCCCGCCTCAAGATTAGTTGTCCCGTCTGGTAGCAATACCGGACTAAGATCCCGGGTAGACCACCCGGTTGATAGGCCGATGGTGTAAGCACAGCAATGTGTTGAGCATACCGGTACTAATAGATCGAGCGGCTTGATCCATAAATCAAAAATTTAGAACTTAAAAACCTATGTAGTTGTCACTAAAAATTGTAGAAGTTGCTTGAGTTATTTGAGTTGCTTAAGTTGATAGGTTCAGAGTTTTAACCCGAAGTAACACAATGAACCCAAGTAACCAGTGAAACTGAATAAGTTTCCCGGTGACCATAGCGTAGAGGCCACACCCGTTCCCATCCCGAACACGGCAGTTAAGCTCTACCACGCCGATGATACTGCAGGGGTGACTCTGTGGGAAAGTAGGTAGTTGCCGGGTTTAATTTTAAAAATTAAATGGGCCAAGGAGAAAATCCTTGGCCCATTATTTTCCTTAAAGGCCGTGCGCTTTTCGCGTCTAATACTTGCCACCTGCTGGGCCGCGATGCTCGCCGTATGCACGATACACTTCCGCTCGGCATCCCCTTGTTGTCGGCTATCCATCGAAACACTTGCGAGAAAGATCGACAAGTAGCATATGCGCCTCAATCCTTGCTTTATCGCGCCAGCATCGAAAATCGCTTCGCTCGGCAAACAATTAGAAAAAGCATTCAATTTTTGAGTTATGCCTCTATCTCATCGTTAGGATTGAATGCCTGCGATCGAGTGACGCGTGTCAAATCGCTTCACGCTGGAAAATTTGAAGCAGCTTACTACAGTTTTATGGACTTCCCGTTCAGTCTTGCGTGCAATTCAAACCAAATGCGATGGAGAACTTTAACAGCAATGTAGAGTTTTCTCCTTGACCTTGATTACTGCCTCGTCATATACTCAACTTTATTATCGTAATGACTCAGTAAAGGAGCGTGCACACAAAATGGTGTCCTATACAAAACCTCAACTTCAACACGGATACGCCAATCAGACTCTTACCGTTGATGTCGGGAGCGGAGAGCTAACCGTTCAGAAGCTGGACCCGAAGATAAGGGACTTTTTTATCGGTGGCCGCGGCCTGGGTTTGTATTTCCTTCACCAACGAGTCACTTCGAAAAACTCAGCTTACGACCCTGAAAACCCATTGATCTTTTCTCCGGGACCCCTCGGAGGGATCCCCCAGTTTCCGGGCACGAGTAAATGCATGGCCATTTCCCTGTCGCCTGTTACACATGTCCCCGGTGTTTCCAATTTTGGCGGGCATTTTGGGGCCTACCTGAAGTATGCGGGATTTGATGCTCTGGAAATAGTGGGCAAGGCTGAAAAAGATGTGGTTATTGTTATCGACGGTTTTAAACAAGAAATCTCTATCACACCTGCACCTGTCATTGATGAAGTGTTTGACCTCGAAAAATACCTGGTTGATGGATTCACGGCGCAGGGCCATGAGAAGAAGGATATCGTCTTTGTGACGACCGGCATCGGGGCTGCCAACACTACCTGTGGGTGCATCAACAGCCATTATTACGATCCGACGAAACCGATGAACGGTACCAGAGGTCTTTTTCGAACCAAACAGGCAGGTAGAACCGGCCTGGGGTCGGTCATGCGGGACAAGGGGGTTCGGGCCGTCGCCGTTCTGGCCCAATATCCCCACGGTGAAAACCCTTACGGGGCCCATGATTGGGAGAGGGTAAAAAAGGCCGGTGCGAAACTCCATGACGTGGTAAAAAAGGTCGATCCGAATGCCCTGCAGATGTCCCGGAAGGGCTCTGCGGGACTGATTTCGTTTATGAATCAGGAAGCTTATCAGTCTCTGCCGGTAAAGAATTACCAATACGGCTCAGACCCACAGGCCGCGAAGATCGATGGTTTGGCGTATGCAGAGCAGTTGTTTGAGCATCGGGGAATGGACGGGTGCTTCCCGGGATGCAATCTGAGATGCACCAAGGGGGGATGCGTGACCCTGACCACCGGAGGTCGAAAAGAGAGGGTGTGGGTGGACGGCCCGGAGTATGAAACAGCGGCGGGCTTCGGTTCCAACCTCGGGGTGTGGAATCCTGAATTTATCATGGAAGCCAACTGGCACTGCGACAACTACGGGATGGATACGATTACCATAGCGGTGATAATGGCCCTCATCATGGAATGCTTTCAAAGAGGATATCTCGCGGCAGAGGACACAAAGGGCTTCGTCCTGAACTGGGGAGATGACAAAGCCGCCTTGAGTTTTATCCATCAGGTGGCTCACAAGGAAAACGAGTTGGCCGAAACCGCCGGAAAGGGAATGCTGGACCTGATCAGGTGGATAGCCGAGGCATATGTACGAAGAACCGGAAAGCCCGATCCCACCAGGGAACTTGAGCAATTTGCCATGCAGACGAAAGGCCTCCCCTTCTCCCTATACCGCACGCACCGGTCTTTGTCCATGCAGGGCTCTTATGCGGCGGCCAGCGATATCGGCGCTCATCACGCCGCCGCCTGGCTGATCAAGGTGGATCTTCTCGGTGCCTTTCCAACTTTTGAGTCCAGGGCCAAAGCCTTGATTTCCTATCCCCGCGTCCGCCTTGGCAATGACAATATGGGCTTGTGCAAGCTCCCCTGGGTGGATGTTTTCAATCCGGAATCGGAGAAGACGAAGGATGGAGATAAATACATCAATCCCGCATCTCAGGAGCTTTACGCGGAATTCTATAACGGCATGCTGGGAACAGAAATGACCTGGGAAAGGATCTTTGAGCAAACGGACAGGGATATCAATCTCCAGCGAATTATGAACGTTATGGCTTACAGGGAAAGGACAGGAGAATACGATTGGATACCTGACAGGGCCATCGGACCGACGGATGATGAATTATACGAGGCTGAAATGGATTATAACGACCGCGAGGTCGGCGCAATTTTGGGGAAGCCCCAGTCGGAAGTCTCCTCCATGGGCCTTTCGGAGAGACGTAACATTCTGCTTAAGGACAGAAAAGAAAAGCTACGGAACTTGATACAAGTCTATTATCAGGAGCGGGGGTGGAACGAAGATGGCATCCCCAGGGTTGACACGCTGATCAAGCTGGGATTATGGGATTATCTGAATGAAGAAGCAAAGGCGGGAATGATGGTCCTTGCTGCCGCGGACACCCATCGGGGACGTAGTTGACCACGAAGCCCTTGACAAGATACACTCTGATCGAAACAGGATACAATGCTGGCACGGACGCGAGTAAGCGTGGACTGGTCAGACGTCATTGAACCTGTTTCCCCCTGCCTTGGCTGAGCACGTTGAGTTTTAGCCTTCAACCTCACACCTTTAACCTCTCGCCTGCCTTAAGGTGCGCGTGCGAACTTCGTGCGGTCCTCATCTGCAGCCTTTACAGTTTCGCGATTCGCGGTTTGTACCTCTTGCGATTTGCGATTCACGATTTGCGATTCACGGCTTTACTCGGTGCACTCCGACACCTGGACCTGGCCCAGGTAGGAGTCTATGACGGCCTGATCGGCCATCAACTGCTGTGCCGAGCCTTCGAGAACGATCTTTCCGCTTTCCATGACATAGCCGTGAGAAGAAACCGTAAGGGCCTGATGGGCGTTTTGTTCCACGAGGAGGATTGTGAGACCCTCGGAGTGCAGCTCGCCGATGATCTCGAAGATGGTCTGAACGAGAAGGGGCGCCAGTCCGAGGGAAGGTTCATCGAGCAGCAGGAGCTTCGGCTTCGCCATGAGACCGCGGGCAATGGCCAGCATCTGCTGCTCCCCGCCCGAGAGAGTGCCTGCGGGGGACTTGCGGCGCTCGCCGAGGATCGGGAAGCGTTCCTCCATGGCGGCAATAGTCGCCCGGGTTTCGCCGGCTGACCGGCGGTAGGCCCCCAGTTCCAGGTTTTCCCGAACGGTCATGTTGGCCAGCACCAGCCGACCCTCGGGGATCTGGACGATCCCTTCCGAGACCCTTCGATGGGTGCTCGCGCGGGTAATATCCTTTCCCCGGAATCGCATGGTTCCCTGGGCTGCAGGAACGACGCCGCTAATGGCATTCAGCGTCGTAGTCTTGCCGGCCCCGTTGGGCCCGACGAGGGAGACTATGGTCCCTTCGGCGACGTGAAAGGAGACGTCACGGACCGCCTCGATGTGGCCGTATGATACGGTGAGTCCGCTTACCTCAAGCATGTGCTACCCCCGCGCCCAGGTAGGCTTCGATCACTTCATGGCATGCCCGCACTTCCGCAGGGCTGCCTGTGGTGAGCACTTTACCGAAATCGAGGACGGTGATGCGGGAACAGAGGCTCATCACAAAAGACATGTTGTGCTCGATCAAAAGGATGGTCATACCTTCCCGGCAGAGGGTCCGCAGGAGATCAGCCACCACGGATGCCTCCCCCTGGCGCATGCCGGCCACGGGCTCATCGAGAAGCAGCAGGCTCGGGTTGAGGGAAAGGGCCCTGGCGATCTCGAGGCGGCGGCGCTCTCCGTACGACAGGTTCCGTGACTGATAGGAGGCCTTGTCGGCAAGGCCCACGCGGCCAAGCGTCTGCATGGCACGTTCGTGAAGCTGGCGATCCTCGCGGCGGGCCGACGGCAACTGGAGCAATCGGGGCAGGAGCGATCGCCGCGATGTGAGGTGTTGGCCGGCCTCAACGTTCTCCAGACAGGTCATATGCGGAAACAAGCGAATATTCTGAAAGGTCCTCGCTATCCCGATGGCCGCCATTTGATGCACGGCCAGGCGATGGAGGTCGTGATCCTTGTAGCTCATCCGGCCGGCATTCGGCGGAAGCAGGCCGCTCAGAACATTGATGAGTGTCGTCTTGCCCGCCCCGTTCGGGCCGATGAGCCCATGGATGGTCCCGGGTTCAACGACGAAGGAAACGTCATCCAAAGCCTGCACGCCGCCAAAGTTTCGCGATACGTTTTCGATGGTCAGTCTGTTCATTGTGCCTCTGCCTTTACCTCTTCTTTTGCCTCCGACCTTCGCCTCCTTGAAAAGAGTGAAGCCAGGCCGTTGGGAAGGAAGAGAATCACGAGGAGCAGAATGAGTCCGTTAATCCCCAGGCGGATAGGTCCGGCAGTCACGCCGATGCCGCGCAGGACCTCGGGCAGCGCGGTAAGCATCGCCGCTCCCAGGATGGGCCCGTACCAGACGCCTATGCCGCCGACAATGTTGTAGGTCAGCAGATCCACCGCGATAAAGAAGCCGTAATCACGGGGCGTAATCAGGTAATTCAGATGAGCGTACATACCCCCCGCCAGCCCGGCCAGCATGGCGCCGATGACAAAGGCAAGGACCCTGTAATAGGTGATGCGGATTCCCAGAGAGCCGGCGGCAGTCTCGTCTTCGCGCATGCTTATCAGCCCCCATCCCAGGCGGGAACGCCGCAGCATGGCGAGGAAATAGGCCGCCGCGGCGAGGACCAGGTAGATCATCCACGTCGTGGTGACATTGGGGATGCCCGTCAGGCCTTCAGCGCCGCCGGTAACGTTGAGGTTGACTGCCGCGAGGCGCACCACTTCACCGAAGGCGAGGGTCGCCATGGCCAGAAAAACCCCCCGGAGCCGCAGCACGGGCAGCCCTACGATGAGCCCTACGAGCCCCGCCGCGCAGGTGCCACCCGCAAGAGAGACCACAAAGGGGAGTTTGAAGTGCAGGCTCAGGATGCCGGCGGTATAGCCCCCTATGGCCGCGAAAGCCGCGTTGCCCAGGGAGAGCATACCCGCCGAAAGGGTCACGTTCAGGCTTAAAGCGAGCAGGGCGTTAATGCCGATGAAGTTTATTACACTGCCGTATATGGCGTAGAACTGAAGAAGATACTCCACCGCGCCTCTAAGCCTCCCTTGTTTTCCCGCGTCCCAGCAGACCGGACGGCCGGAGCAGAAGAATCACGAAAAGGACCGCGAAGGCAACGGCGTCCCGCAGGTTGGACGTGCCGGTGAGCGCCACGGTGAGCACTTCGCTCAAACCAAAAGCAAGGCCTCCCAGAATCGCCCCGGGAATGCTTCCCATGCCGCCCAGGATGATCACCGCCAGACCTTTAAGCTCGATGGAACGGCCCATATCGATGGTGAGGTTGTTGAAGTAGAGGCCGAAGAGGATGCCCGCGGCCCCGCCAAGGGCAGAAGAGACAAAAAATGTAAGGGCAATGATGCCGTTGACGTTGATGCCGAGGAGGGTGGCTGTCCGCTCGTTCTCCCCTATTGCGCGTATGGCTTTGCCGGTGCGGGTGCGCCCGATGAAGAGCGTGAGGATAACCATCAACAGGGCAGCGACGCAGACAATTCCGATTTGCAGCAGAGTGATGGTTATTCCGCCAATATGCCATGTATGGGCCGCGAAGGTGCCCACAGGAAACCGCACGGACCGGGCGCCGAACAACCCTAAAGCCCCCGCTTCGAAGATAATCGCCATGGCGATGGACGATATCATTCCGGAGAACTGGCTGTCGCTGCGTTTACGCAAAGGAGCGAAGGCGACCTGGTTGAGCAAAAGCCCCAGCAGGCCCGCTATGATTGTAGCCGCAGGGAAGGCAAGCCAGATGGACAATCCGGCATGTTCGACGAGCCACAGGGCGATGAGTCCCCCGAGGGTGAAGATGGCAGCGTGTGCGAGGTTCAACATATCAAGGACGCCGAAGACGAGCGTATAGCCCACCGCGAACAGCCCGTACACGCTGCCTATAAAGAGACCGTTGATCAACTGTTGGAGAAGTATGCTCACTGTTCCCTCTAACGCAAGTTCTGATCGGGGACACTCCTCTCGTCCAGATGACTTCGGAGGAATGTCCCCGCTATTTCTAGTTACCCAGCACCACGAACTTTCCGCCTTTGATTTCCTGCACTATGATGGTGTGGTTGGCATCACGGCCTTCGGTAAAAGAGAAACGGCCCAGCACGGTGTCGATGTTCTTGATCTTGACGAGGGCGTCGCGAAGCGCCTTTCGATCCGCACCGCCGCCGGACGCTTTCGCCGCCTGATAGACGATCTGCACGCCCGCATACGCCTGGGCCGCAAACTGGTCCGGGGCGTGGTTGTACTTTTTCGTATAGTCGTTGACAAACTTAACATTGAGCGGCGCCGTGGACGTGATGTTCCAGGCGGCACCCACGATTATCCCTTCGGCAGCGTCGCCGGCGTTCTTGATCAGACCGGGAGAGTTGAGACCGTTGCCCCCTATGATGCGCACTGTCTTGGGTATTCCCAGCTGGCGTGCCTGGCTCGCGATCCCGGATGCCTCTTCTGCAAGGGCAGCGGCGATGATGGCGTCAGGGTTTTGAGACTTGATCTGGGTCAACTGCGGTGAAAAGTCGCGGTCTCCCTTGGCGAAGACCTGTTCGCTCAGTATCTGGATGCCCGCGGCCTGCCAGTTCCTTCTTGAACACGTCATAGGTAGCCTTCGTCATCGCGTCATCATTTCCGTACAGCATGGCGACCTTCTTCAGCCCCAGCTTCTCTTTCGCGACCTTGACGGTATGGGGAATAACCACGTTTTCGGTCAAAGAGTTGCGGAAGATGTAGTCGCCGATCTCGGTGATACCGGCAATGGTGTTACTGATGGCGAGTACCGGCACCCCGGCCTTCTGAGCGATGGGGTCGGTGATCTTGGCCGTGTTGCTCAAGGTCGGCCCGATGATAAGGGAAACCTTGTCACCGTTTATGAGCTTGTTGAAAACATTGGTGCCCTGCTGAGGCACGCTGGCGTCATCCTCCCAGATGGGAGCGATCTGCAATCCGCTGCTGCCCGCGGCGGCGTTGATTTGATCGATAGCCAGGCTGGCGCCTTCTTTCTGGCTGGTGCCGTAGACCGCCGCACCGCCGGTCATGCTGAAGACAAAGCCGATCTTGATTGAGGCGGCCGAAGCCGGAGCTGCGATGGCCGCGAAAAGGAACACGCTTGTGACTACTCCGATGAGAATGCGAACTGATAATTTCATGTGACCTCCCTTAACTGTAATGTATGGCTTCAGGGTCAGTCCTTTACCGTCCGCATCCAACCCAATCGGATCATGCCTCGCCCGGAAGCCTGGTGTCATGCAGGGCGCCAGGAGGGCCTCTCCGCCCCGATAGAGAGCGGAAAAGAGAGGATGATTTTCGGCTGAGCTGCTTTGTTCGAACGGTAGACAGGGTTTCCTTTCCTGAAGCACGCGATTCGAACGGAATGTATATATTTGAGTTTATCACTTTTTGCGGCCGGAAGGAATAAGAAATTTTTCCTGTCCGGCCGCAAGATTTTTTAGGCCGCAGTGAGTTTAGATTGCAAACTCGCTGTGGCCTAAACCTTAAGGGGCCTCGCCCTTTTCGCGGCAAACTTTGTTATCTTCGTCGTCGAAAGTCCTCAACGTTTACCACCCACGTGATAATTGGTTGCTCTTTAATCTGCTAATACCGGGTGGGTGCCCGGCAAACCTATTTTTGTGAAGTAACCTTGGCTTCCGGCTTTCTCCTCCGCGCTGTCTCGTTATCCATCGAAAACTGCTTCGGCCAGAAATACATTTTCTCCAATTATCTGAAAGTTACCGAAGACACATATGTCTCAAACAGAGTTGTGAAAAGGCTACCCCAAGAGTGGACGTGGGATTGTTGACTAGTTATTCAGACGTGTACCGAGAAAGGAAATTAACTTATTGGTGACAGTTATGAGGGGTAGATAAGGCCACTATTAATACACGTGCATCGCCAAGCCCCATTTGTTTGCCGGCCGATGTAGTCACCGCATACTTCACAATGCGTTGCAGCGTACAATTCGGCTAAACCCTCTGCGAGATCTCTTATCTCGGACGGCGTAGGCGGTACTGGCGCTTCGTTGTAATGCGCCCCGCATTCGTTACGCACCCATCGGTTGTCATCTATTCTGGCAATAGCCTTGCTATTCGCGGAAAGAAAACTCTTATTCTTGGTTAGTTTTGCTTGAACTGGTGGCCATAGATCGTTTATCTCGTATCTCCCTTCAAACTTGGCGATTACCGACACTTTAAGGCTCTCGGCTATACGTCTCAAGAACATTTCAAAAAAACGACCGCAAGCTCCTGCTAACTCATCGGGACTTTTACAGTCTCTCGATTCTTTGGAACACACCCTGTCAATGTCAACCTCGGAATCAGCACTCAAAGGCCCTCTCTCAATATCCCATCCTACAAACCTGCTGTATTCTACGTCTTTTCCTCCAAGTTTTTCCCGCAGCCGTTGAAAGAAGACGGGATCGTGCGTAGTCAATACTATCTGGTGATCCGAGAAGTAGTCATTTAGTATGCCGCTCAATCTGGATCGGTGAACGGCGTCTACTGAATATATGACATCATCCAAGACAAGAAGCTTGAAGGCCGGCTCCTGATCTGCGGCCCGCCTTCTAAGCGCTAGGAAATAACAAAGTCCAAGGGTATCTAAATGACTCTCGCTATGATGCAACAGAGGGTTTTCTAACTGCCCATAGAAGTCGGTCATGAGTATAACCGAAGCGCGAGCGGCCTCCCTGACCGACAGAGTGGACTCCGCTATTCCTTCGTCAGGATGTAGTTTCTCGTACATGGCATTTGCAAGATCGGCTACGGCGTCGAAAGTCTCCTGAACAGCGTATTTCCGAGCATCAACCGTGTGTTGATATAGGCGGGCTAACACATCTCGCCGTTTCATAGTCTTAATCCTGCCCGTCGCGAGGGATTGATGGTTTACTACGTCTTTCCTTATGCTATCAACGATTTGTAAAGTGGTAATTAAGACAGCTCTTTTCCCTCCGCCTCCCTCCCTAGCAATGGCGCTATCCAAAGTCTGCAACACAGGTTTATGATCTGTTGGTGATTTTTCGATAAGCCCGTAGCACTTGCGTAGTTCTTCACCGGTGGCTCTGTCCTGCGATAGGACTTGCTTGAGAGCCTCAAGAAAGGACAAGGCCCCCGTGTAGCCTGCGGGAAGGGGAGTTGATGGGAGGATTCTTTTCCAGACATTTGCAAATGTGCGGTAGCCGTTGAGCATTATTGTTGTTGGATTATTAAGAGTCGTTCTCTTGGTCTTAACGATATTGTTGGCCGTCATAATCCTTTTGTCGGCTTCGATCCGTTGCTTGAGACGTGTAAGGATTTGTAGCCGGTCCAAAGGCTTCTCGCAAACCGGACAAACCGACAATGTGTGTTTGCTGATGAGGTTATGGGCCTCGACGAGAAAGTCAGCGAAGACGAGTCTCCTTGCTTGACCCACCAAGGTATCAAAATTTGTCTGAGCGTCGATAAGCGTCTTTAGCATCAGAGAAAGACTATTGGGTAAGCCAAGGCGGTTTGTCTGACCCTTAAGATCGACAAGTTCTTCCACCCGCTTTGTCACGGTATGTCCGCCAAGAGCAAGATTGATCTGATCTTCGCATTCTTTAAGACCATCCATGTTTTTGCAAGCCGACAGCCCCACCTCAGCCAGCTTTGAGTTTAGATAGCTAATTGCCCCGTTTATGCTTGGAGCCGCCTTGCTTTTTTCCAAGCCAAATACAGAGTTGATCCTCTGCTTTATCGAACCCAGTTCAGAATCGATTGAATCTATCTGCGTATCTAGTTCTCCTAACCATTGACTCAGGGCGTCCTCTATATCTGCGTATGAGTCCATTGCCAAAAAAGGCTCCAACGCCGTGTATCTGGAGGCCGGGACTGTGTCAACAAAATCAAGAAGCATATATCGCCTAAAGATGAAGTTAGACTTGCGTGCTATTTCCAGCCAACGAGCAACATTTTGGGGAAACCTAGCGCCCTCGGACACTGGCGAGACAGAATATGTATTAATTCCATCCGTTAGATCGATAAGTACATTGGGAGCCCCGGTTTTGATATGGGGCGCGGCTGACTCCCAACTTACGCCGATGCGATTGGTGCCGAAAAGCGTTGAAGCGCCTTTGATTGCGTATTCCAGAGCATCAAGAACCGATGTCTTTCCGGTCCCATTCTCGCCACATATAATTAATCCCCGAGGACCTACATCCAATTCACCCCAACGGCGAGGTAATCCCCTTATAATGTTGGGTTTAATCTTGGTTAGCTTTACCATTCGTTGCTCCATTGACATCTGATAGAACCCCTCTTAATGCAGCAAGATCAGACGAGGTGGCAGACAGAATGTCCGCCACAAACGCCTCCTTGACAGGCGGTTCCAAAGACTCATCAGTCATTACCAGTGTGGTCAGACGGTCTATTGCCAAAGAACTAGGTTGCTTAAAATCGCTCAAGAAATAATCTCCTTAACAGGGCTGTTGTAAGGTGGAGATGAGAAGTTCTTCCTCCAACAAAAAAATGTTCGTTAGCTGATTGATTCCCGTCGTTCCCGCCCTTTCCCCATTTCATTTTATCCGATAGCCCAAATATAACCTAATTATGTTGAAAGTTTTTTATAAAATGCCAAAGTGTTTAAAAATTTTGGAGTTATCTCTGGTACAATTGGACCCATTTTCGAGAATATTTTGAGAAGATCATCCTCATTTTTGCCTTCATTGTTCCAAAGATTAACCCAATTCAACATAAAGTCTTAAATGGTCCCATCTTGGTAGCAACATTGTACCTCACAAGACAATCTTCGTCGAAAAAACTATCGAGTTTGCATCTGACTAAAGCGGAAGGTGTTTGAATTACACCTATCCATTCGCAGGCTTCATACCAAGAAGCAACCTCATCGATTGCAGGTCCTGCCATTATGTTGCCTCGCGTAGTAAAGCTCCCATAGCACGTTGCTCCTCGAACTGGAATTTCATTTTGAATAGACCGAAACAGAATGTCCATTGCCATCCATGCATGGAACTCCAAAGCGGCATTACACTCCCCGTAAGTGAACAAGGCGATTGTATCGGATATACCTTTAACCTTCACCTTCAAATTTGAAAAACTTTTTGGAACAGACTTGCCTGCTTTAGAAATTCTGTTTACCAGCCTTTCTGCTCTTTTGCCAGTATCGTCGACCAGATTTCTCAGAATTCCAACAGGGTCATCGAGTCTTTGCCATATGCCCTTCCACCCCAATACATCTAAAAGAGTAACTGCACCTTCCTCCATATTCTTGCCGAAACTCGTGGGAAACAGATGCTGAAGTATCAGTTTCTATCATGATTTTGTTCTTCTTTCCACTTTTGTCCAAACTACAAGAGGGTGACTGATAGGGATGGAGATAAAATTACCGATATGATGACTGAAAATGCTTTGCCGGATGCGATGGGCCAGGAGATGCCGTAAATAGAAAATCGTGAATGGCCGAACAATAAGTCGTCAGACACCATGAACCCCCGATTCTTCTACGGTGTGTCTTTGTTTGTGCTGTTCCACACCTTGTGCCTTGAACCTTTTACCTTGCGCCTACGCGCTCCTGCGCATTATGCGCCTTGATGACCGACAAAGTTGTGAATATCGTATTTAACTATTTTTATTAATAGTTTGCAAATACTTTTTTGCCAATTTATTTAAAATTTCTTTCGTAAGTACTTCAGGAACATTCTTGGATCGGTGGAGATGAGAGCCTCATTTTCAATATGTACTGACGTTCTTGAGATGAGGACCCTTACTGTTTTGCCGATTAAATCTGCCGCCTTTTGGAGTCGCTGCATATCTGATTTGCCGGGCTGTGAGGTGAGCTTGATTTCTATGGCGTATGTGATACCCGAAAGCACAATAATCAGGTCCACTTCGTAGCCGTCATTTGTTCTCAGGTAATAGGGACCGTCAAACGCGGCGCCTGAGTTATTGAGAAAGATCAGGATCTGTTCATAACCCATCCTTCCCAACTGACCCCCACCCAGGGCTGTGAAAGGAGTTCTTCAAACGTATGGACACGAAGGAGGCTATGGAGAAGACCACTGTCACGCCAGTAGACTTTGGGACTCTTGGAGAGTCTTTTTTTGAGATTTGAATAGTATGGGGATATTCTTCTCGTAAGATAGGCCTGCTCAAGGTAATTGAGATATGAATTCGCTGTATGGTAGGAGACCCCTGAGACTTTTCCCTGTCTGGCTTGCGTTCCATATATTGCCATGACTGATCGCAAGCATTCTGAAAAAACGTTGTGTAGCAGGGGGTTGTGCCGGTAAACCCCACACAGGCAGATCGCGCATTGCAAGAAGGTCAAGATAGTTGCCCTGCCAGATGGGATAATTATCAGCCTTAAGAATGCCGCCGTCAGGATATCCGCCTTTCAACCAGAGTTCATCATCTTTTAGATTATCTATTTCCAAAAGAGACAGAGGGGCCAACTCACAAAGAGATATACGACCCGCAAGCGATTCAGAGACCTCCTTCATGAGACCAGGAGAAACTGAGCCGAGTAAGAGAAATCGACCCATCCTTTGCCGGTCGGCATCGATGGCACTTCTGATTCTTGGGAATATTTCGGGATAATTCTGAGCTTCATCGAGGACGATTAAACTTTTTGCCGCTACAAGGTTCTTCCATCGGATATCGAGTTTGAGCCGGTCCTCTTCCTGCTCAAGATCGAAATAGGTTTTTGAAAAGGTTTTCGCCAGGGTTGTTTTTCCTGCCTGACGGGGACCAAGTATTGCAACGGCCGGAAAAGTCTTGAGCCTTGCAGTAATGATCCCATGCATCTGTCTTTTTATCATATTTACATTATAGATGTTAATTTCTAATTTGTAAATGTATTATTTCCTAATTCCACCCCTCTCGTGTTTTTTCGGCTATTATTACGGAATCTTTCTCTCACTGCTGGTCGGCTCAGCGCCTTGGGTGGGATTTTGGGGACGCTCTTTACATATTTACATTTGTCTTTATCCAGGCCGTAGCAGGCCGTAGGCTGTTGAGGGACATCCTCCTGGATGAGTGGAAATGTATTGCTGAATATGCTGATAGGTCATTGGTACCCCAACGCGAAACGTGATACTTCGCTTATTAAGAATTAAAAACGTAATATGCAAAACTACCAATGCCACTGAGCATTGAATTCTACACCTGTCCTCCGCAGTGCTAACGGAGGTGGGTTTTCAATTCTACTTTGCGCCCGATCTTAATCTTCTAACGTTTTGTTACCGTTCCGCGCTTCACGATTCGAGTTCCGCGATTCTCTCGCGCCTTGATGACCGACAACGTTGTGAATATTCTATTTAACTATTTTTATTAATAGTTTGCAAATACTTTTTCATCCGCGACATAATTTTCTTAGTGTCGTAAAAATAATTGCTGTTTATGCCTGTGATAGAAAAAGTTGTTTGACAAAATGAGTAATAATGATATACTTTCTATACCTTAATGGAATTTGAATTCGACAGTCGGAAGAGCGAAAGAAACAAAGAAAAACATGGGATTGATTTTGTAGAAGCTCAATTGATCCGGGAGGACATGGATAGGATAGAAATCCCTGCCAGAACGGAGGATGAACCGCGATATCTTGTCATTGGAAGAATTGGAAGGAAACACTGGTCGGCTATTATCACATACAGAGGACGAGAAGGTACGGATTATATCAGTTCGAAGATCACGCGACGAGGAGATAAACATTACATGAAAGCTAAAGAACTGGATAAGAAATTTGATAGGGGAGAAAACATTTCAGAACATCTTGACCTTTCAAAAGCTGTGCGGCCCGGCCGTTCACAAAAACGTGTCAATGTGGATCTTCCCAACTGGATGGTAACTTCCCTCGACGAGGAAGCCAGACGTTTGGGGATAACAAGACAATCGATTATAAAAGTCTGGCTGGCCGAAAGACTCAAAAAGGCTTCATAACCGGAGTGAACCGCAGTCAATGCTTCTTTGTCTTAAACATTGCTTTGCTCGCGATGTGTCTATCCCCCTGCCTAACACTTAAAACATAAAACTTAATACTGGATTCTATTTTTTTCGGTTATTCCGTCAAACGTGAGTTGCTCCAGTTTTAAAAAATAAAACTGGTTGTATTATCACTATTATGATATAATTATGATATCTTTGAAAAGGAGGTAGATATGCCCGTTATCAGACCAGTTTCAGATTTGAGAAACAAAACCCCGGAGATTGAAGATATTTGCGTTAGGGAAAACCGCCCCGTTTTTATTACGAAGAACGGTACAGGACACCTTGTCGTCATGAGTCAGAAGCTTTTTGAGGAACAGCAAGCCCTTCTGGACCTCTACGAGAAGCTTGACGAAGCAGAAGAGCAGAGCGAAGCAGGGAGGACTCGTCCATTTCGGAAAGCAATATCTGATATAAAGGGCCGGATACATGCCAAAAGTAAAATATCAGATTAATCTTACCGAGGCCGCAGTGCAGGACCTCACCGAAATAGCCGATTATATTGCCGGTGAAGATCCCTCGGCAGCGCTCAAGGTGATCGTCAGGATTGAAAAGAATATTTTGAAACTCGAAGACTTTCCGCTCATCGGTGTTGTACCGCGAATCAGGCGTCTCGCAAGAAAAGGTTACCGCATACTCATCGTTGACGACTATCTCATTTTCTATGTCATCGCTAATAATGAAATAATTGAAATACGGCCATTCTGAACGGCAAAAAAGATTATCAGTTCCTTTTCAACGGCACAACCTATTTCTATTGATAGTTTGAGGGAGGATATAGGGACGTCGATTCCACTTCATGTTGCCGTTCCGGCCTCTAAAGATTTCTCTTGACGACAAGGGCTCTGGAGTACTATTACATTAGACAGAATGACAAAGCGCGTCGTAGCTATAATTACTGCCGGTTTTTTTACACTTTTCGCTGCATTTGCTATCAGGTATTCCTATGGGCTGGTGCTGCCCTACATGCTGTCTGCGCTCAAAATATCGAAAACAGAGGCTGGAGTCATTTTCTCCTCCTATTTTATTGCTGCTACTCTCCTTTCGCCGCTGATTGGTATTCTCACAGACAGATTTGACGCAAAGATTATTCTTACAGTATTTGTGGCTATTCTCGGTGCCGGCGCCTGCCTCATGTCGATATCTTCCTCGGTCGTTCAGGCCTCCATCTTCTTCGCTATAACAGGGATCGGCCATTCCGCATGTTGGGCGCCGGTTGTTGCCGTTGTAATGCGATGGGTCAGCCCGAAGAGAAGAGGTATTGCTATTTCGGTTGTGGATCTTGGAACTACGGCAGGCATTGCCGTATGGAGCATTCTGGTGCCGATCATTATCAGGGATCATAGTTGGAGAACCGTTTGGTTGAGTCTTGGTATAACCGCATTAGTTGCGGCAGGCATGAATTTCTTTCTCATAAAGAGTCACCCGGAGACCCAGGCCGGTGCTCCGGACCCGGGAAGTGTGCAAAAGACAGAGGTTTCCGTTGATGGATCTTACAAGGTAATTTTCCGGGATGCAAGATTCTATTTGATCGGCTTTTCTTACCTGTTCATCAGCTTCTCAATAATTATCCCCTTTACGTTCCTGATCACCTACGCGACGCAGAGATTGATGATACCCTATGCCTCTGCCACCGGTCTTCTGTTGGTGATGGCTGTCGCAGGCGCAATGGGCAAACTGATCCTGGCCCATATCTCCGATAGAGTAGGAAGGATCAAAATTATGATGCTTTGCGGACTGCTTACAGCTTCCGCGACGTTTGGCATGGCTTATGCCCGTGAATTATCCGCCTTATGCATATTTTCGGCAATATTCGGCATCGGTTACGGAACCCTCTGGGCGGTCTATGCCGCCTCTGCACGTGATTTGTTCCCAGGGAATTTGTCCGGCAGCATTATTGGACTCTGGACTTTGTTTCATGGTGTGGGTTCAGTAATTGCTCCGGTTTTGAGCGGCTGGACTATAGATGCAACCGGTACTTACTATTGGGCATTTATCCTCGCCGCATCAGCTTCCGTATTGTCATTGCTGCTGCTATTGCCTGTTCGAAGGGCTCAATCTTAATCATCACTTGCGGGAGGGTCTGAACGGTTCATCGTTGAGGGACATTCCTGGCTTTCAGAACTTCAACGCTTCGATTGAGTTGCTGTTATCCCATAAGCTGAAATACGAAGCTCAGTCAATTCAGTTTATGGAGGACATATAGTTTTTGTGAGTGGAAGATTTCTTTGGTTTTCTGCTACCTGCTCTTCTCTCCTGTCTGTTCGCTTCTCTTTCACAAGGGATACCATGCCGCCGATGGTCGATAACGCAGTGGCGGATGCGAGTGAGCAAGCCTTACCGCCGCGCCCCCCGAAGACTCGTAGAATCTTGTTATTCATCGAGACGGTTCACCGTGTGTGCCAGAATATCAAGCAGTAAAGATTTGAGCCCATATCCGCCTTGGCCTGGACCTTAATGTTTACCATGCTGCTATCTTCCTATTCCATTGCTATATGGTCAAGCTGGCGGGGAATGAATGAAGTTTTATCTCGTCAAATATGTTATCAGCTCCGGGTACTTATTTTTGTTGAAATTCGATGCCTTAACAACTATGGTCACAGCAGCGACAAGGTTTCGATGGTAATTGAACACAGGGGCTGTGAGACCCAAATTCCTTTTCCGAAATTCCTCATTATCAATGGTGTATCCTCTCTGTTTTACCAGTCTGAGTATCCTCCCTGATTGCTTCAAGCTCTACAGTTGACGGAGTGAACCGACGAGGGTAAGCATTTGAGGATATGTTCTTGTTCTTCGGGAGAGATATAAGCGAGAAAAAGTATTCTGATGAGGAAGAAGGGAGAGATGTATTGAGTCTGACGAGGTGAGGAACATTAACTAGAAGTCGAGACGATCTATAATGACTAGACTCTGCCATTTTAAAAAAAAAGCCCAGCTCACTAAAAGACTAAGCTCTTGGCCATGTGTTCCAAATGAGGAAGGAAATCCGGCGTAGCAAGGATTATTCAGCGAATAAGCCGACTTGAAGAAACCTTCCCCACCCAGCCGGTACCTCCCGGTTTTGGAGTTTTTTTCGAATAATTCTTTCGGTTTCAAGTGTCTAGCATACGCGACACTTTGCCTGTAGCACCTGAAGCGATTTGGAATCGACAATGACTAATTACTCATGGCAAAATTGACATGATCCTTGGTGGAGACTGAATCGAAAAAACTATTTGTTTCGAATCATTATTATAAAGGGGGGAAAAAAATGAGAACAATAGAACGTTACTATGGACGAACACTGTGTATCTTATGTTTATCTGGGTTTTCGGAGCATTTATTGCAGGTACTGCCGACGCAGCGTCGCCAAACACGATCACTAAAAAAATAGTCATAGCAATGATTAACGAACCCGATACCCTTGATCTGACGGCCACCAAATCAGCTATGCAATCAAGGCCTGTAGCAGAGAACATCATGGAACACCTTGTCAACCTTTCTCCTGACGGAAAATATATCCCCGGTCTTGCTACCTCGTGGAAGATTTCGCTGGACGGCAAAGAATACGATTTTTTCTCAGGAAAGGCGTCAAGTTCCACAGTGGCGATCCATTTACGGCAAAAGATGTTCAATTTAGCCACGAGCGGTCCTTAAAATATCACATTGCCTACCAGAGAGACATGAGAAACGTTGAAAGCCTTGTCGTCGTGGACGATTATCATGTAAAACTCAAATTAAAAGTTCCCGATGCATTGATTATCAGTACCCGTTTTGTGCCGATTGGGTAAAAAGTTTATTTCGATCGGGTTGGTGAGGAAAAATTTGCGAGGGAAGTTGTCGGAACAGGGCCTTACCAATTTGTAAAGTGGGAGCTTGGACAGTACATAGACGTCAAGGCAAACGAAGACTATTGGGGCAACAAGCCGGTGCTAAAGGCGGCACGATTTGTTTTTGTCAAGGAAGATAGTACGAGGCTTTCCATGTTGAAAACCGGCGAAGCCGACATGATGTAGAATGCCCGTTTCCCTTTGTAAGACAGCTTGAAAGCGCCGGATACAGGACCGCTCGGCGTCCCGGGCCCCCGAGCACTTCTGTCCAGTTTCACACCTATAACCCCAAAGTCCCTGGTTTGATAAAAGGTCTGACTGGCGATTGCGATGGCTATAGATAGTAATTCAATGGTCGACAACCTTTTTCAAGGTATTCCCACGAGAACTGGAAGCTTGCCAGCTGGGAGTTGGGCTATGACAAGGATCTCAAACCTTATCCCTATGACCCTGCCATGGCCAGGAGACTTTTGGCTGAAGCAGGGTATCCGAACGGTTTTGATATGCCTCTTTATTACTCCATCGGAAGGGCGTTCGGGACAGAAAAGAGACGACGGAGCTAGTTGCACACTCGCTTGCTAACATCGGTATTCGCAAGAAAGTCGAAGGCATTGAAATAGCCAGAATGCTGGAAATGGTCAGGGAATGGCACAAATCCGCGGATACAGTATATGCAGGCATCTCTACTCTTCCCACTGCTGAATGCCCCGATCCCTTTTCGGGTCTGGAAATTGCCTTTCTATCGAGTTCAACGGTGAGTCTGTACAAAAACCCTGCGCTTGACGCGTTAGTCGAAAAGGCGCGGCAAACGGTCGATGAGAAAAAAAGAGGGGAGATAGTCAAACAGGCTTTCAAGATCATCCATGATGATGTGCCGACGGTACAACTTTGGTGTAATGTTACGGTTTACGCCATGCAAAAAAACATTGTCTTTACTCCAACGAAAAGATCAAACGCTGCGTTGGTATTGTTAAAAGACATCTCTCCGGCGAAGTAGTTTTGCCGTGACGTGGGGAAAAGTATTCAAAGCAAGAAATTGGTTGGAGAAAGCGACTGGACAATAAAACAATCTAAGAGAGGAATCAAGAATGGCACAGGTAGTAAGAACAATACCGGAACCAAACAAAACTATTGACGTTGTTCGTGAATGCGAAGTGCTTGTTGTTGGCGGAGGACCGGGCGGTATCGGCGCGGCCGTATCTGCTGCACGTAACGGCGCGGATACCGTACTGGTTGAGCGATACGGCCATCTCGGTGGAATGGGCACGGGTGGCTTGGTGACAATTCTCCCTTGTCTGTCCGATTTTTCAGGAACTATGCAGATCGGGGGGATCAATCAGGAATGGATTGAAAGATTGGGGCTGAATGAAGCGGAGACACATCCTCCGGAGGGGACGTGGGGCTCCACCGACAAGAGATTGACTGGTTATTGGAATGACCGATCATTCTTTACAGTCCGCGAAGGGCATATAGTCTACGCCTCCCTCATTGACGCTGAGATATCAAAGATAGTCCTCAACCAGATGGCCAATGAGGCCGGAGTGAAAACCTATCTCCATTCATGGGGAACCATGCCTCTCATGGACGGTAATAAAACAGTGGGTGTCATTTTTGAAAGCAAATCCGGCCGTCAGGCGATCATGGCTAAAGTCGTTATTGACTCGACTGGAGATGGCGATCTGTTGCCTTTTCCGGGGGCCGAATTTGATACGGATATTGATCCGCAAATCCGTATTGCCAACCTGTCACTTTGCTTCTGGATAGACAATGTCGACTTCATGAAAGTCGATGATTTTCGCAAAACAAACCCGGAGAAATATAGTGAGTTGATGGGAGAAATAAAACAAAAAGGGGGTCACGGCAATTTTATGAGAAGTAACCTGAAAAATCAGGAACGGATTGTCTGGGTTCACCCCCGATATGCCACCTTCAGCCAGATAGACGTGGAAGAGCTAACCAGAGTTGAGTTCCTCGGCAGGGAGAAGATGCTTCTGACTCATGAGTTCTTCAAAAAAAATCTTCCAGGATTTGAAAACAGTTTTATCGTGTTGTCCGCTCCTCAACTGGGCACCAGGGGCGCAAGAAGAGTCCACGGCGACTATATGGTCACATCGGCAGATTTGCTTTCCGACGAGCCTTTCGCGGATACTATCGCCATCTTTCCCGACCTGACAGGGGCGAGATGCTCTTAAACATCCGCTTACCTTCATCCCCTATCGCTCTTTACTGCCCAAGAATGTAGAGAATATGCTGGTCGCGTGTCGGGCCTTTTCTTCCGACCAGGAGGCAAATAATTTTTTCAATCTGATTCCTCACTGCGTAGCCATCGGAGAGGCTGCCGAACTGCGGCTGCTCCTCTATAAAGCAGTGCGTCAGTGTGAGAAATGTTAATTTTACATCCCTCCACACGGTTATTGCTCAAAACGTGCCGCTTCCCGGTGTATATCCCGATAAGTATTGCAGGGAGGTTGCGGGAGCGGTCCTGTTTATGAAGCGGCTCCCTTCGGACGAAGGGGCACGACAGCGCACTGACGGATTATCGCTGTAACAGTTTTGTAAGAATGGCCACGATTTTGTAAGAATGAGTTGGGGTCAAATCTTTTGACCGTGCAACATGTAAATGCTGTGCCGGTGCAAGTGGTTCAATACCGTCCTTCACACATCTATCCGCGCATCACAGGGGGTAAGAAATCTAATGATCCCGTATACTTTTGTAAAGTCGAACTTGGCGCACAATTTTTCTAACTTCGCATTTTCCACGGAACACAGAAGTTGTCGATCATTACTCCGGATGAGGTATTGAAGCAAGACGGCCAGAAATGGATCAGAGCAAGCTTCTACCGCTTCCGGGTCAACCGTTTCCTCTCTTATCGTATAACCATCCCAACACTGTCTGCTCCATTTATTCCTCCTCCAACTTGGAAACTGTCTTTCTTCCTGTGATTAACGGAAGTACCAAAAGGACTGCAGCCAAAATCAGAAAAGATAGTGAGAGGGGGCGAGTCACAAAGGTAGAGAAATCACCGTGAGACATTATCAAAGACCGGCGGAGAGCGGTTTCGAGCTGACGCCCCAGGACAAGGGCAAGGACCAGGGGTGCACCCTCATAGTGGAACTTCTTCATGAGAAACCCCAGGACTCCGAAAATGAGCATTATAACAACGTCAGCATTAGTGTTTTCCAGGCTATAGGCACCAATCAGGCAAAAGAGCAGAATCAGGGGATACAGAAGGTAATAGGGAACCTTCAGGACCTTTACCCATAGGGGGATAAGGGGAAGGTTTAAAACAAGAAGCATGCCGTTGCCGATGTACATGCTGGTAATGGTCCCCCAAAAAACATCCGGTGCATTTACTATGAGCAGCGGTCCAGGCTGTATACCATGGATCATCAACGCCCCCATGAGAATTGCCATAACGGCATTGGCCGGTATGCCGAGAGTCAAAAGGGGTATAAAGGCACCGCCTGCACCGGCATTATTCGCCGCCTCGGGCCCGGCAATACCCTCAATCGCTCCCTTGCCAAACTCGTCAGGATGTTTCGAAATTTTTTTCTCGATAGCATACGAGGCAAAGGAAGCGATGACTGCCCCGCCACCAGGGATAATTCCAAGAAAGAAACCGAGAAATGAACCCCTGATGATGGGCCAGATCGATCGACCCCAGTCTACCAGGGACGGAAACAGGTTCTTTACCTTTCCGGTGAGGATGTCCCTCCTGATCACCGTTTCCAGATTGAGAAGAACCTCCGAAATACCGAAGAGACCCATAGCGACCGGGACCACTCCTATTCCATCGAGCAGACTTGGGATACCAAAGCTAAAACGGTATACTCCGCTGATGGTATCCATACCTACCCCACTGAGGAGTAACCCGACGCCTGCCATCATGAGCGCCTTGAGCATGGAACCGGTCGTCAGGTAGGTGAGCACCATGAGTCCCACAACCATCATCGAAAAATACTCCGGAGGACCGAAGACAAGGGCTAAATTGGACAGGTAGGGACCCACTAAAGTAAGCGCAACAACCGAGAACGTACCGGCGATAAATGACCCGAAAGCGGAAATACCCAGGGCAGCGCCAGCCCTGCCCTTCAGGGCCATCTGATGCCCGTCCAGGCAGGTGACCACTGAAGATGCCTCACCGGGGATGTTGACCAGTATGGACGTGGTTGATCCTCCATATTGCGCTCCGTAGAAAATCCCCGACAACATAATAACCGCCGAAACTGGCTCAACCTTGAAGGTGGCAGGAAGAAGCAGGGCAATCGCCGCGGCAGGCCCAAGGCCCGGCAGAACCCCTACGAGGGTTCCGATGAGCACTCCGAAGAAGCAATACATGAGGTTGAAGGGTTGCAGAGCAACCCCAAAGCCATACAACACATTGTGAAAGATACTTTCCATTTGGTAACCCCTAATCCGGCATCAAGCCTTAAAATCCCAAGTGCTCCAGCAAGCCTTTAGGGAGGTTGGATTGCAGAGCCATCTCAAAAACCAGATATGCTGCAACCGTAATCGTTACACCCGTCAGAAGGGTCAGCCACCACGGTTTTTTCTCTATTACCCGTAGCAAGAACACCATAAGAAGCAACGTCACGATGACAAACCCGACCCACTCAAAGAGTAGCGCATAGAGAAAGAGCGCGATTAGAACAAGGACCACCTTCCTCGTTCCCTCCTTCATCGGGACGGTCTCCTCTTTCTCTTTTTCTCCAGGCTTTCCAATGAATGACTGAACCACAACGGCCAAAGACAGCAGCGCGACGATGACGGCCGTCCAGAAAAACACGAAGCCGGGACCGGGTTCATGTAGCGACCCCATACCCAGTTTGTATGATTGATACGAGACAAACACAGATAATAGAAACCAGACAGAAGCACTATATCGATCAGCCCTGCTCATGAGCACACTTTGCCTACTTCATCTACTTTGTTGTTTTGCGCAGCCCGAGCTTAACTGCCAGTTCGGAAACCACTTTAAACTCATCCTCCCTCATTTCCCTCATTTCTGCTGGAGTATGGTATTCAGGGAGACTTCCCATCGCTATAATCTTGGGGAATGTCGCTTTGATCGCTTTCTCGACCGCAGGAACCAGGACTTTTTTCACGTCCTCGGGAATGCCGCCAGGGGCATGAACGGCAAAGCACGAAGGATACAGTTTCTGTTTGTATCCCAATTCAGTTATTGTAGGAATTCCAGGGAGATCGGGCATTTTGTTGCTGAGCAGCAGGATCTTCATCTTTTTTGCCTCCACATGAGGCTTGAATTTGGCAAGGCCGTCACACGCGGCCTCCACGTGACCTCCCATAACGGCAGTCACTGTCGACTCCCCTCCCTCGAAGGGAACATGGGTCATCTGGGTGCCGGTTATACTCTGGATCATCTCAAGAGCGAAATGGGGAGAAGAGCCTACTCCGATCGTGCTTACGCGTACCTTCCCCGGATTCTTCTTCGCATAATCGATGAACTCGGCAAAGGTATTCCATGGGGCATCCGCTTTGACTGCTATACCCTGCGGAAAGACATAGTGGTATCCGAGCGGTTCCAGGTCCTTAACCGGATCGAAATGTATGATGCCCGGGTCGGTTGCAGGAACATAGACGGTCGCGGTATTGCCCGCATAAAGGAGTGTATAACCGTCCTTTTTTCCTTTCGCAACTGTCTCGACACCCAGTACGGTCGACGCCCCCGGTTTATTCATGGGGATTATCTTCACACCCAAGATCTTTTCAAGTTCGTTCGCCAGCAGTCGAGCCGTGATATCCCCTGTTGCCCCGGCAACGTAGGGAATGACAAGTTGGATATTTTTATCTGGGTAGCCGGCAGCAAAGGACATTGATGGTACGGACAGGACAAACGCCAATACAAACAGGATAATACCACGGAATACTTGTTTTGTTCTCATACTCTCTTTCCTCCCTTATTTATGATATTCTTCTATTTCATTCGCCTTGTCACCTTATACTGAAAATATCTCCTGCGGGGTCTTATGGAGACGCTCGCTCACGCCTGTTTCCGTGACAAGCCAGTTGTCCCACAGAGAAAGCCAGTAACGGTCCGACCCTACCGTCGGGTGGACGGTGATATTCATATTTGCTTTGACTTTCATAGTTTCGTCATTCCTGATACAGGGGCGTTCGATGAGGTCGTAGCCTTGTGCGTGAGCATAGAGCCTCGTCTCTGGAGGCATGCCTTTGCTCACGAGGAACTCGTTATTTGCATCCCAAATCTCTTTGGGGTCTGCTCCCGGCCTGAGGAATTTCACTGTGTGGCGTTGAGCTTCCTTGGCAATCTCGTGAGCATCATACAACTCTGCCGGTACCTCTCCCACGAAGAAACATCGTCCTGCCTCTGCGTATATCCCGCCAGGGCCGTTCACTTCGATCATGAGAGTAAACTGATCGCCTTCCTGTACCATCCGGTTCTGAAAGTGGCGCTTCTGAATAGGCGCTGGTGTCCCGTAAGGCGCGGAACCACCCAGTACGAGCTGTTCCTCACTCCCCAGGTACGTCACTTTCCGGATAATGTCAGCTACTATCTCAAATCTCTTCTTCCTGGTTTTATGACTGTCCGCGCATATTCGAGAGCTACATCCTGAAGGGCAACGGTTTTCATCAGAAAACCTATTTCTTCTTCACTCTTCACCGCCTTGACCTCATCGACAAGGTCCGAGGCATCCACAAATTCGACTCCCGGGAGACTCTTGAGCAGATGTAGATGAAAGGCCCCCGTCATCTGAGCAGTATTTACAAAACCTACCTTTTTGTACTTTCCTTTTTCAATCGTATCTACTATATACTTTGCGTCATAGGTCCCCGTATACTGGACGCTTGGAAAGTAGGGGGCTGTAAGTCTGTTCTCAACACCCCTCAATGTCCAGGCGGGAGGTCCGAGGTCTCCCGGTGGAGTTCCGCCGCTCGAGATGGTAGTCATACCCTCGTTTAATGGAAAAAGCACCGTAATCGGATACGAATTGCGCGCCGGAACGTCTGTGAACCACTGGACGCAGCCACCGAGCCACTGATTCTGGGCCTGCATCACCAGCGCATCGACTTTTATATCCTTCATGCGTGTCCTCACTGCCTTCCAGCGTCTCTCAAGCTCTTGATCAGAAGCACTCAAAGTCAGTGTCTCTCTTGGATCATATCCCATTCTCCTCCTCCTCTCTTGTTCCATCATTGATGGCTATAATTTCAGACTTTTCCTTTGGAAAGACCCCTGTCAACTGTCATTATGCAGGAAAGGTCACAAATACGGAAATTTAAAAGTTGAGTATTGTTATGTGAATTGGTCATATCACTATATAACAAGTGCAACACTATCTGTCAAGGATTTTATACACCGTTGTCTTTCTGATTTAGTTCGGCTTTTAAGATATATGTAACTTATCGTAAATACATACTATATTATGTTTAACGGCTTCTTCCTTATATTGGAAATATACCTTAGAATTATTTCTCATATAATATAACCAGATAGGGCATTTTCATTATTATACATAACGATCGTCCAATGATGCAGTAGTGTTTCATCCACGCTGCGGGCTCATCATAGATTGCATGATTTTTGGCAGCATTGAGTTTTGGGTTTAAACGTTCCGGTACAAAATTGGGCGGCAATAATATCAGCCAACAACAGGCAAATGTTATTAATCCACTCTACAATTTTGTGGCTATTAACCCATCAAAAAAGTAGTTCGCGTAGCGCCACGAGAAGTCTATTAACATTTTCCACCCTTGCAGTGTGTCCCATGAGTCCAATGCGCCAAATCTTGCCTGCCAAAGGTCCCAGGCCTCCTCCAATCTCGATCTTGAAATCATTTCTCAAACGCTGGCGGACGGATAATTCGTCTACTGCATCAGGAACCCTTACAGCGTTTAACATAGGCAGACGATGAGACTCATCAACCAGCATTGTGAGGCCTAATTCTTCCAATCCATTCACAAGGGCCAGATGACTTTCCCTGTGACGCAGGAATACTGTTTCCGATCCTTCCTCAAGGATTAGAAGGAGGGCCTGATACAACCCATAGAGCATATTCACGGGCGCCGTGTGGTGGTAAACCCGGTTCTGTCCCCAATAGTTCGCAATAAGGGTAAGATCAAGATACCAGTTCGGCACTTTTGTTTTCGTGCGCTTAACTTCGCCATCGCTTTATCGGAGAACGAAAGAGGTGCTAAACCTGGAGGGCAGGAGAGACATTTCTGTGTACCACTGTAAAGAGCGTCAATGTTCCATTCATCCATGCTGACCTCAATTCCACCAAGGCTGGTAACGGCATCCACCAAATAAATGGTGTCACTGCCCCTGAGGAGATCGCCAATTTCGGCAACAGGATTTCTCACGCCCGTTGAAGTCTCAGCGTGGACCACGGCTACTATTTTATAGGATTCGTGCCGAATCTTTCTTTCGACTGCTTCAAGGTCAACGGGAGTGCCCCAGGGAAATTCCAGAACGTCAACATTCGCGCCAAGTCTGCTGGCCACATCCTGCATTCTCATGCCAAAAACACCATTCAGAAGGATGAGGACTCTGTCACCCTTTTCTACCAGATTCACAAAGGCTGCCTCCATCCCTGCAGAACCCGTCCCTGACATAGGGATGGTAAGGTCATTTTTTGTGTTCATGATCTGACGAATCATACCCTTGAGTTCTTCTGCTATTTTCAAAAAGTCAGGATCCAGATGTCCCAAGGTTTTTCGACTCAGGGCCAACTACACTTCTGGTGAGACACAGGAAGGACCAGGGCCCATGAGAAGAATTTCGTCAATATTTTCTAACAGATTTGTCATAACAATTTGGTACCTCCTATGTAGAGATAGTAATAGCAAGACATCATTTATAAAAGAGAGATAATCGCATACATTTCAATAAATATCAACAATGATTCATGATAGAAAAATCAACATGTCTAATATCACTGATGGGATAAGCACTGAAACTCGAGCCGCTACCGGCTGAAATTGCGGCTTTGAAAAAACCAGCGAATTTGGATGCCAAAGCCGGCTGAAGCCGCCTCTGATTCTTTTACCGCTCTTGCTTTTGTCGCAAACCAGAAAGTGCTCTTGAGCGATGAAGTACATGTGCTTGCTTATCGTTCGTGAATATCACAAACATGCTTTAGCTTATTCAACATACCATTCATATTTTTTTGTTGACAATAATATTATCACTATGTACTTATACCACAAGATGGATTATGTAATCCTATCAAAATCACACCTTCATCACGTAACGTGCTTAGAGAAAGGGGAATGGTGCTCCAGGAAACAGCAGCCAATGAAGTTGCCATTATGCCGGCAACGAATTACAGAGCCTTTAAAGAGCCAAAAAATTACCCTACTGATTCCTAAACTGGAAGGAGACTGAATTGATAATTAAGCTACCCTATGGACAAGATGAAATATCCGTGACTATTCCGGATCCGATAGGAACCGAGATTGTCGAACCTAAGCGTCTCAAACCAACAGCAAATGCAACAGATGAGATCTACCGCGCACTACGAAATCCCATAGGGGCTCCCGATCTGAAAACCATGCTCAAACCTGATTTCAAGATAGCAATCATAGCAAGCGATGTAAGTCGGGATTATCTGGACGATCTTGTAATACCTGTTCTTGTGAGAGAATGTCTCGAAGCGGGAATTGCGAAGGAAAATATCGCAGTTGTGGTCGCAAACGGTACCCATCATGAAATAAGCAAAGTGGAAATGATCAAGAAATACGGTCAATGGGTAAACAATACCGTAAAGGTGTTAAACCATAAAGCAAATGATTCTGATAATTTAATCTTTCTTGGAAGATCCAAACAAGGAATACCAATTACTTGTAATAAGGTCGTTGCCATGGCTGATTTTCGGATTGGCACGGGAGGAATCAAGTTGTTCACGGCCTTGCCGGTTATAGTGGCGGCGTAAAGATCATGTCCGTAGAGTTGCCGGTGAAGACACCATTGCGGCCACACATAATATTCAAATGTGGGAACACCCCAATAACCATCTGGGAGCAATTGAAGGCAATATTTTCCGTGAATTTCTGACAGAAGAAGTAGCCGAAGGGATCGGGCTGGATTATATTTTCAATGTAGTTCAAACCAGTGAGCATAAATTGGTTAAGGCCTTTGCCGGACACCATGTTCAAGCGTTCAACCTGGGAGTGGCTTTGGCGCGCCAGATGTTTGAAGTGGAAATAGAAAAAAAAGCCGACATTGTAATAAGCAATCCTCGTCATCCCTCTGATTGCGATATTCATCAGGCCACTAAGGCCATGACAGGGGTATTTTTTGGCCCGGAACCAGTTATCAATAAAGGAGGAATTCTCTTTTATGCCGGCTCGCTGTCAGGATGGAATTGGGCATGAAGGGATTAGGAAAATGCTGACAAGTTTTGCAGATCTTGATGAAATTATTACCCATGCAAGAGAAATAAATTTTGTCAATTCCGGCGAATTGGTGGGTTATAAAGTGACAGAAGAGGGATGCGTTTAGCCGATGTCGCTATGACCAACTGCCTTATTGAAGAAACGGTGTTGAAGTCAATGCATTTCAAAGTCTTCAATACGCTGCAGGAAGGCTTGGACAAACGTTTGGCCAAACGGCCTGATGCAAGAATACTGGTGTTCCCTTATGGAAGTATTACACTACCCATTTTGAAGAAATTTGATACACTTCAGCTTTCCAAGGATCACCATTAGGAATAATGGTCTCTAACATATTGCAATGTTAAAGGATTATCAGGTCCAACCCATGGCACCACAATCCTGATCTCAGAATAGATTTTACCGATAAAGAAATCGATATCTGACAGTTATATGATAAATCTATTGCGCCGCTCTTATCTTTTTTTTACATAGCTTTCATGATTATTTGCGCCGCCTGTTTTACCGTCTCCGTTTCTATTGTCAAGGACCTGATTACATTTTCTTTTGCTGCCGAAGTTGCCCTTCTTCTCTTAACTGGATATCGTGGTCTATCTCATGACAAATGCAGATCAAATTGATTCTTAGGGATTTCGTCGTGTGGTTATATGTTTATATGAGAAATAATTATAAGCCGCATCTCTAATATAGGACAAAAATACTCAAAATATATAGTGTTTGTTTACAATATGTTACATGCATATTTAAAGCTAATATTAATCAGATAGGCAGTGATGTATAAAATCCTTGACAGATAGTATTACACCTGTTATATAGTGATATGACCAATTTATATACATACAATTTTCAACTTATCAATTTCGGCATTTGCAACCTTTACGGCACGCGGACATCTGATAGAGAATCTTTCCAACTGAAATAAATGGGAAACACTGATGGGGTGATTGATGGCTCGACTACATGAATATCAGGGCAAACAAATACTCAAGGAAGCAAGGATACTAGTCCCGACAGGCGAGGTCACCACGACTCCTCAAGGGGCAGCAAAAATAGCTGAAGAGATCGGAAAACCAGTTGTCGTGAAAGCACAGATTTGGGCAGGAGGCCGTGGAAAAGCGGGTGGCATTAAATTCGCTGAAAATCCGGCCGAAGCCGAAACGGTTGCAGGAATACTCCCTGGGATCTGAAATCAAAAAACTAAAAGTGGAAAAGGTCCTGGTAGAAGAGAAACTTGAAATCGAGAGAGAATTTTATGCGGGAGTAATTATTGATCCTTCCATGAAAGCCCGCTGTCCGGTTGTCATGTTCAGCACTGAGGGAGGGATGGACATAGAATCAGTACATGAGGGGAAAATCGCCCATATGAATGTTCTTATGTTCTTCGTGGCTTCCATTTGTATGATGCGTTAAACCTTGCCATCAGAATGCAGGTGCCAACCAAGTATCTCCCGGAGATTGGCAAAGCCATCATGGGGCTTTATCAGACTTTGAGGAATTACAATTGCCGGACGGCTGAGATTAATCCTCTCGTCCTAACCCGGGAAGGCAAAATTATGGCAGGCGATTGTCGCATTGCCATAGATGATTCCTCGGTCTATCGCCACCCCGAATCGGGCATTGAAGTGGCCCGCGAAGCACCCACTCCTCCAACTGACCTGGATAAAATTGCATGGTCGATAGAAGAAGGGGACCTAACGCGGAACCTGCATACATAGCCCAGATGACACCCGATATAAAAGGATTTCCCGAGACTGTACCTCTTAATTATGTTGGTTACCATGGTCTCGGGGGGCGGTGGAGCTTATTCTCGGCGTAGACGCGCTTAACCGTGAGGGATTAATGATTGCAAACTACGCCGATACAAGTGGTAACCCTACGGCCGCGAAAGTATACCGAGCGGCAAAAGTTATTTTTTCACAGCCCAATATCGTAGCTTATTTCTTAGGTGGTTTCATGTACGCAAACCAGGAACAGTGGCATCATGCCCATGGAGTAGTAAAAGCTCTCCGCGAAGAACTGCCCAAAAGGCCTGGGTTCCCCTGCGTGTTGCTACTTTGCGGCAACAAGGAAGAAGAATCCATTGAAAATATTGAAAGAAGGCACCGAGGAATTTGCCTGGGCGGATCGAAATATATGGCGGAGACAAGGTCTATGAAACAGAATTCCTTGCGAAGCGAGTGAAAGCTTTAATCTCAGAATACAGCAAAGAACATGGGTTAATGGAGGGATAGAACATGTGCTTTGAAGAAAAAACTATCAAGGTCATCATCGATGAGGAAAAATGTTTTACTTGTACCACCCACGCATGCATTGATGCCTGTAAAAAATACGCCCGAGGAATCCTGGTGCTTAAAGACGGCAAACCTGCTCTTGGTGGGGATATTGAATTCGGTAAAAAACGAGGTACGGAATGTCTTGCCTGTGAGTATGAATGCTGGTTTCGAGGTAAAAATGCGATTACCATTGAAGCACCGATATTCGGTCTCGACGAATATAGGAAAACACGCGGGGTAGCCTGACAAGACACCTCGGGGAAAGGGAGGCATGGAATGGCAATTTTCCTGAAAAAAGAGACAACGGTGCTGATCCAGGGGATTACCGGAAGAGAAGGTTCCGCACGAGCAGCATTTATGAAAGGTTACGGTACAAAGGTAGTGGGTGGTACTTATGCCTGGAAGAGGCGGTGAAAGCGTCTCTGATATGCCTGTTTTTGACACGGTTGCCCAGGCAGTTAATGAAAAAGGTCCTATCGACGCCAGCGTGATTTTCGTTCCGGGGCCAGCGCTTAAGGAGGCTTTTTTCGAAGCCGTTGATTCCGGGATAAAATTCGTTGTGAGCCCCGTTGAACGTGTTCCCCTCTATGATATTCTCGAAATGGTGGCATATGCAAAGCAAAAGGGGGTACGACTGCTGGGCCCGGGTTCTATCGGGATTATTAGTCCCGGCATTGCGGCAGCCGGCTGGCTCGGCGGCACACCTGAGTTTGCAAGAAAGGTTTTCGTTCCCGGTAACGTGGGTGTCATGTCGAGAAGCGGTGGCCAGTCGGCAACTGTCCCCTGGGCTATAAAGCAGGTGGGCAGTCAACTTTAGCACCGTGGTTCATGTCGGAACCGAACCCGTAACGGGAACCTCGTTTGCGGATATCCTGCCCCTCTTTGAAAAAGACCCGGATACAAAAGGGGTCGCAGTTTTCGGAGAAATCGGCGGTCCCCATGAAGAAGAAGCAGCGGATTGTGTGCGAAGAAAAGAATTCACCAAAACTCTTGTCATTTTTGTTGCCGGTGCCTGGGCACCGGAAGGTATGCGTTTCTCTCACGCCAGCAGCATCATTGAAAGAGGCAAAGGCTCAGCGAAGAGCAAGGTAGAATCGCTCAGGGAAGCAGGTGTGCATGTCGTGGACCGTCCTGACGAACTTGCCCCAACCATAAAAAGACTAATTGAATCTTTATAGGAGGTACTGAAATGGCAGTGATGAGGTCTTGTTTTTACATACCGGCCAACAACGAGAAGATGATTTTGGAAGCACCTACCACACCGGCAGACATAATTACCCTTGATATGGAAGATTCAGTGCCGCCGCTTGAGAAACCAAAGAGCGCGTGAATTAGTACGGGAAAATCTAAAATATGCTGGGTCCGGCGGGTCCGCAGTCTATGTCCGGATCAACAATTGGGATACTCCATGGCCTAACGATGATCTGGAAGCAGTTGTGTACGAAGGTCTTTCCGGTATTGTTCTCCCTAAATGCGCTGGACCTGGTCATGTGCGTCGTTTGGACTGGAAACTCGAAGAACTTGAACGCAGACGCGGTCTTCCAATTGGGAGTATCGCCGTGCAGGTCCTCATTCGTGCCAGCAATAGGCGTCATCCACGCTTATCCCCCTTTGCTGTCGAGAGCAAACGGGTCAACTCTCTTATTTTTGGTGCTGTCGACTACACAAAGGACATGAGGGTTAAACTGACATTGCTCGGAGGAGAAGAACTCCTTAACGCACGTTCCCATACGGCATGTGCTGCAAGGGCTGCCGGGCTGATCGCAATCGACCACCCTTTTGTAGCATATACGGACCTGGAAGCTTTCGAGACAAATACGCTTAATGGCCGTCAGTTGGGGTATGAAGGAAGGATGTTGATTCATCCGAATCGAGATCGAGCCGTCCCACCGCATATATACCCCTGCTCCCGAGGAAGTACAATGGGCTAAGGAAATCGTTAAAGTCTTCGAGGAAGAAGGGATTGCAAAAGGACTTGCGGCGATTAATTATAATGGTCAGATGGTGGACACCCCAGTCTATGATAATGCGAAATCTGTTCTGGCAACGATGGACGAGATAGCCGCTTTCGAAAAAAAACGCAAGCAGTTATAAGACAGACTGGACTTGCTCCCTCCGTAACCCTTGGTGTCCCCTTTGCAAGAAGGGTGGAACGGGACGGACAGGAAAAGCAAAGGCAGACCAGGAGTTGAGGCTTGTTAAGCAATAGCCTGCCGACGGGAAGACGTATCGATATTTACCATGTGCCGGCGTCTTCATTATGTTTGATCAGCACAGAGGAGAAAATATATTATGACAAACCTGGTTATTTTTACGGATAACGCCGAGATATACAAACATGCGCTTCAGACAAAGTTTGCTGAGGTGGTTATACACGCGGCCTCAACAGAGGAAAAGCTCAGCGAAGTTGTTGAAGAGATGGATATTCTCCTTGCTTTCCGCATATCGGACAATATGCTTCAGAGGGCATTGAAGCTAAAGTGGATTCAGAGTCTGGCGACGGGAGTTGATTATATAACTAAGAACCCTTCACTTTCCGGAGAAATCCTTATCACCTCTACTCGCGGCATCCACGGTCCTCAGATGTCGGAGATGGCTTTTCTCCTTATGCTCTCATTGAGCCGTAACTTTCAAAAAATGATACGTAATCAAGACACTGTCACGTGGGAACGCTGGCCCGGGAAGCTTCTCTATCAGAAAAAGTGTGTATTCTTGGCCTGGGGGTAATTGGTGAGGAAATCGCCCGGAAATGCAAGGTATTCGGTATGACTGTTCATGGTATTGATATTATCAGAAAGGAACGTGAATCCATAGATGATTTCTTTACACCGGAAGAGATTCTAAAAGCAGTTAGGGATACTGATTATTTCATCGTTGTTGCTCCCTACACACCACAGACACACCACATTGTCAACAAAGAAGTGCTTTCTGTCATGAAAGCTTCCTCATTTTTCATTAGTATCGGAAGAGGAGAACTTGTTGACGAAGATGCCTTGATTGAAGTGCTCCAATCCGGGAGAATTGCCGGTGCGGCCCTCGATGCTTTTACCCATGAACCATTACCCCCTGAACATCCTTCTGGAAAGTGAAGAACCTGATCATAACGCCGCATGTTGGCGGAGCAAGCGATATCTACGCTGAGCAGGCCCTACCCATTTTTGAAGAGAACCTGAAGCGTTTTTTGAAAGGAGAGAGAAAGAACCTGATTAATCTTGTTTCTCGTTAAATACGGCAGAATTTGTATCCGGATCGTTTGGCGGCGGACCCGACATATGACCGGGGTATTCAGACATCAAGAGTCTGAATAGAGTCTTATTTACCAGGGGGCCCCGCATGTCTCAAACAAAAGTAACCAAAGAAGAGCTTATCGCGAAGGCTAAAAAACCCGCCCAGGCGCACTGAAAATGCATCCATACTATAAGGGAAAGATAGAAATAGTACCAAAATGTGTCATCAGGGACATCAAGGATTTTGCCATATGGTACACACCCGGCGTGGCGGAGCCCTGCATGGAGATCTATCGTAATCCTAAAAAGGTCTTTGATTATACGAACAAAGCCAACATGGTTGGCATCGTTTCCGATGGAACCCGGGTCCTTGGGCTCGGCGACATAGGGCCCATGGCCGGACTGCCGGTTATGGAAGGGAAGGCCCTGCTTTTCAAGTACCTGGGGGGTGTTGACGCGTTTCCGATCTGTCTCGACACAAAAGACGCCGATGAGATAATACGGACAGTAAAAATCATATCACCTGTTTTCGGGGGCATTAACCTCGAGGACATAGAAAACCCAAAGTGTTTTTATATACTGGAAAAGTTAAGGGCCGAAGCGCCGATCCCTGTGTGGCATGACGATCAGCAGGGGACTGCGGCGGTGACACTTGCGGGGCTCATCAATGCCCTGAAGATCGTAAAGAAAAAGATTGGTGACTCGAATATCACGATGATCGGCATAGGTGCCGCAAATGTTTGCATCGTCAGAATGCTTATAAAGGCAGGGGCTGATCCAAAAAAGATCATTGTTGTTGACAGTAAAGGTATCCTGAACAGAAAGAGAGATGATATAAAGCCGGCCAACAAGGAAAAGCTGGAATTCTGTCAGATGACAAACGGCGAAAATCGGGACGGCGGCACTGCTGAAGCCATGAAAGGCCAGGACGTGGTCATCGCCCTTCTAAGCCCGGCCCTGATGTCATTGAAAAAGCATGGGTAAGCGCCATGGCGGATAATGCAATCGTTTTTGTCTGTGCCAATCCCATACCTGAGATGTGGCCCTGGGACACGAAGGAAGCCGGCGCCAGAATAGTCGCCACAGGAAGGAGCGATTTCCCCAATCAGGTCAATAATTCCGTCGGTTTTCCGGCAATATTCAGAGGCACCCTCGATGTTATGGCAAAAACCATTACCGATGAGATGTGTATCGCTGCCGCCTATGAATTGGCCCGATGTGCCGAGGACAAAGGTCTCCGTGAAGATTATCTTCTTCCCACCATGGACGAGTGGGAGGTGTTCCCGAGAGAGGCTGTGGCCGTCGCAAAAAAAGCCATGGAACAGGGTGTGGCCCGTTTAAAAATTGACGAAAAAGAACTCTTCAAAATGGCTGAGATGAAAATAAGAAGGGCCCGGGATGAAGTGGGGCTGCTCATGGAGAAGGGGATTATAAAACCATACAAGGAGTAAACCTGTTCTGTTAAACAAAATGATCCTGTCCTAAAATGAAAAAACAGAAGCGTTGAGTAAGGGAAGGTGGATGCTATGCCGCGTTTTAGCCGATATGTCCTACCTGTTTCTTGACTTGTTCTCCCACAAATTCAAGGTGTTTCAGGACAATGTCTCTTGCCGCATCAGGATCTTTACGTTTGATGGCGTCGTATATTTCGAAATGTTGTTGGTAAATAGCCTCTTGATAATCCTCGTTGAAACAAATGTTTTCGATGAGGTAGTAAACATATTCTGAAAATACGTCATATATGGTATATGTAAGGTGGGCTTGTATAGTGTTATGTGAATATTGAGCAATGGCAAGATGAAAATCAGCATCGAGCCGGCCTGGAGGTTTTTTCCCCTGATCACAGTATGTTTTTGTTTCCTCGACCAAACTGCGCAGTGATGCAATCTCCTCGACAGTCGCCCGTTCCGCAGCGTAGAAGGCAGACCAAGATTCGATCTCTTTGCGCACTTCAAGCAGTTCGAAAATCTTACCCTTGTGGTCTTTCATAATGAGTCCAAGAGGGTCCTTCATCCTATCGGCGAGAAGTGATCGAACATAGCTTCCTCCACCCTGTCTTGTCTCGATTAAACCCATATTTGCTAAAAGCTTGAGGGCTTCACGAATGGGGAGGCGGCTAACCCGAGTTGACTAATGAGTTCCTTTTCGGTGGGCAGTTTATCTCCCGGCCTTAGCCTTCCCTCGAGGATTGCCGATTTAATCTGATCAAATACTTCCTCGGATATATGACGCACCTTTATTTGTTTAAACATGGATCTTTGCCTCCCCTAAGAAATTTATTATATAACTTTTGTCTTATCGTGTAAATAGGAAATACGCGTCCAAAGACATGTAAAACTCCTCTATTTTAGCCAACTTCTATGTCTTCCTCGAGAACACAACACTATTCATTTGAGGAAGCAACCGCTACAAACGCTTTACAATTATTACTTATTTTTAGGAAGAACAGAAGTATCGACATGAACGGCTAACATGAAATACTTTGAATCGATCACTAAACATGACAATGTCTTACCGCTCCAGGCTCCATCACAAAAAAAGAAACAAAGCTGAATATTAACCATACGTGGGTTGTAAGCGATATAGTGATATGATAAATTTCATGGACGGATTTCAGGTTGTCAGATCAGGGGCGCAAAGGAGCTATCTGCAAGTCCATAACATTTGTTCCTGTTGGACCGTTTATCAAGAGTCTCTTTTGTTTAGGCAGGAATAATTTGAGAGCAAAAAAAGATGTTGATGGTTTACAATATGTCTTATCTGCATGTACCAGCTCTCAATAACTGCGCACATAGTATACACCTCGTTTGTACCAGGCCAAGTTTTGCGGTAATTAAGACCTAATTATCCTGCAAAGTGGTTGACTTTTGTTGCGGCATAAAGCAAAATTTCGAGGACAAGCATTATGTAATTCAACGAGAAATTCCAAATGTATCGTAAGGGAGATTATTTACAATGGAAGAATGGAAATTCAGGGGAAAACCCGGGTTAGTTATCGTGCATATGCAGGAAGGAATTGTGGGCTCGCTGCTTTCCGAAGAGCGCGCCAGAGATGTGCGGGAATCGGACCATATACCCGTCAACAGGCATTGCTCAGAGCCTTTCGCGCGAAAAACCTTCCGGTGATTCATGTGAACGTTGACAATCCCATAAATTCTCCTGATATATATGCGGCATACGGAACAATGTTCGAATTCATGCGCACACAGGCCGAGATGAGAAGGTCAGGCCATGATGACCTGAAAAGAGTTGATGTTATTCCCGAACTGGCCCCGTTTCACGGTGAACCTGTCCTGTTTAACCGTTTTCTGGGGGCCTTTACCCATTCACGCCTGGAAGATTCACTGAAAGCCTGCGAAGTTGATACGATAGTCTTGTTCGGAATAACCCTACATGTTGCAGTATTCAACGCAACTGTGCAGGCCGTTGACCTGTCGTACTCGGTAATCGTGCCGCAGGATGCCTGTGTCCCGACGCTCAGTGCCAACCGAACTGCCGAGATGATGAAGATCCGGGAGGTTTTTCTGGAGATGCTTTCCAGATACGCGCTGGTCACAGCGGTGGATGATGTAATAGCCCATCTTGGATAGAGTGGATTATTTCTTGTTCGTGATATAACCAGGCCATCAGAGAATGAGGGTTTGGCCTTTGAATAGGGACATAATGCCGCCAATGGTTGGAAATGCTGAGCCGGATGCCATGGGTTAAGAGATAGATGCAGTGCATAACTGATAGCTCATGGTAAAAGAGGGAAAATCCGTTTTAACTAATTTTATCGATAGTTTGCAAATACTTCTTTCCACCACCGGTGGTTGTTTCCCTATAAGCCAGACAAATCACAATTGACATGGTGTAACATAAGTGATACACTTATTACAAAAGGAGATCGTTAATGCCTACGAAGAACGCACGGGTGAATGTTGTCATGGAAAAGCCGCTCCTTACACTAGTGAGCGGACTTGCAAAAAAGGAAGGTACATCAATGTCGATGGTCGTTAGGGACCTCGTGAAAGAAGCGCTTGAGTTAAGGGAAGATATTGAGCTTGTGCGGATTGCAGAAGAAAGAGAAAAATCACTGAGCAATACAAGGAAACTGTCCCACAAAGACATCTGGGGTTGATGTGGGATATACCGTCTCATATCACCCGTCTGTAAAAGAAAAAGATTTACCGAAACTTGATGTCATAATAAAAACAAGAATAAGAAAAGCAATTGAAATAAAGCTCATGACAGCGCCGGATCAATATGGCGCACCGTTGCGGAAAACCTTGAAGGGTTATTGGAAACTAAGGGTGGGGGACTACCGGGTAGTCTTCAAGATAAAGGGTCATGAAATACTTATTCTCGCCATCCTGCATAGAAAAGACGTTTATAATGTTGTTTCAAAAGACAGAAAATAGAAACGTTTATGTGTAGTCAATGGGGATGGAACCAATGGGGTCAGGTCTTGAAATATAAGTTTTCCCCATTGCATATCTCCCTGGCGTTGATTTGGAATGCACTGTTGAATATGCCGATAGGTCATTGGTATCCCAACGCGAAATGTGATGCTTCGCTTATTAAGAATTAAAAACGTAATATACAAAACTACCAATACTACGGAGCATTGAATTTTACACCTGTCCTCCGCAGTGCTAACGGAGGTGGGTCTTCAATTCTACTTCTGCGCCCGATCTTGTTTTGCTAACGTTTTGTTACCGTTTTGCGATTCGCGATCCTAATTTCGCGTTTCTCTTGCGCCTTGATGACCGACAAAGTGGTAATTCCGATATTCAAGAAGTTCTGAAGCTATTGTGAAAGAAAAGACACAATGTTGCATCTAATAGAAAAGAACAATATGAAGGAACAATATGAAGCAAGCTCATGTGCCCAATCCGTTACCTTGATTTGTCAGGTGGAAGTACTTATATTTTCATTGTTATGGTTATTTCTGAAAGAAAGCGTTTAAGATTATCAATCCTTGGTGTAGCGCTGGCAACTCTTGTTTTGGCCCTCTCTTCATGTGGCAAACCGGAGAGGCCCGCCGGAGACCAGAGGAGATTGGAGAAGAAAAACATGATTAATGCATCAGAAGCTGTTAAAACAGAAACAGCGACATTTGCTCTGGGGTGATTCTGGGGTCCCGATGCCCGGTTCGGGCAATTGAAAGGCGTGACGCGTACGCGGGTGGGATATGCGGGAGGCACAAAAAAAGATCCCACCTATGAAAGACTTGGGGATCACTCGGAGACCATAGAAGTGACCTATGATCCTCGGAGAATTTCATACGCAGAACTTCTGGATATATTCTGGCAAAGCCACGAACCGACAGTGCAATCGTCGTCCCGGCAGTACATGTCTATTATTTTTTATCACGACGAGGAACAGCGTAAACGTGCAGTGATGACGAAAGACCGTCAAGAGGCATCACGGAAAAGAAAGATCCAAACGATATTTGTCCCTGCCGGTCTATTTTATCCTGCGGAAGACTACCACCAGAAGTACTACCTGAGAAGCACGCCGGCAGTCATGAAAGAGTTCAATGCCCTCTATTCTTCATCAACTGATTTCATAAATTCCACTGCAGCTGCAAAAGTGAACGGATTTCTCGGAGGCAACGGGACCATCGGGGATTTGAAAACTGATCTGGAGAGTATTAAGCTTGCTCCTGAGGCGATTGACCGGATTATAAAAGGACTGAGAGGAACGAGAGGGTAGGAAATCTGTGTCATAAAGGGTGAAAAAGTTTATAATTATCTGCACGCTGTCAGATGATCATCTATAAACATAATTTCTACCCGCAGATGCTCAATGTTTGTTACTGTTTGTCATATTATGGTCAGAAAGGATTGAATCGTTTATTATGGTAAAGTTTTGCAGCGTCATAATGTTCCTTTTCTTTTTGTCGGGTTGTATCATGAGCGCTCCGGACTTCGACGAAATGAAATGGCAAAATCACGCGAGTCATACTGACCCTGCCATGCTCTATGCTCCTCACTTCAAAGACGGTATATTCTTCAATCCATGGATGCCTATGGACCGGAGCGGATTTGGAAGGCTCCTCAAGTGGAAATTTTCTTCTAAGGATGAATATACGGATGAAGAAAACAGTTTCAGACCCACAGTGCTCCCAAATCTGCGACAAAGAATTGAGCAAATGCCTGATGGGGATTTTATTACCTGGATCGGCCATTCCACATTTCTGATCCGTGTCAACGGTGAATACTGGTTGACTGACCCGATGTTTTCAGATCGGGCGCTCCTGCCGAAACGCAAAACAGCACCTGCTCTTTCTCTGGAGGAGATAAAAGGGCTCAATGGGAAACTGAATATCATTATTTCCCATAACCATTACGACCATCTCGATGCAGCAAGCCTCCGTGGGTTGCCGGAAGATGCCCGGGTATTTGTTCCTTTAGGTTTGAAAGGGTTTGTGGAGGATTTGAACAAAAAATATGTGAAGGAAGTCGACTGGTGGGACAGCCTTGAACTGGGCAATGGGACAAAAATTGTCTGTCTCCCGGCCCAGCACTGGTCGCGACGGATTTTCCAGGGCGCCAATACAACCCTTTGGGCAAGTTTTCTTCTCATCACGCCAACCGTTACAATTTATTATGGCGGCGACAGCGGGTATTTCGTCGGCTATAAGGAAATAGGGAGGGTTTACCCCGGCATCGACTATGCCCTCTTGCCTATTGGGGCCTATCGTCCCCGGTGGTTTATGCACTATGCCCACATGGATATACGGGAAGTACTTCAGGCATACGAAGATCTCGGTGCAAAATATCTTATACCTACCCAGTGGGGTACCTTTCAACTGGGTGACGAGCCTGCGGGTTATCCTGTACTTGATCTGAAGAAGACCATGAAGGAATCGGGTTTTCATTCCGACCGGGCAATCATTATGGATCCAGGACAGGTTTATCCGTTTTCTGAGAAAGCACGAGTGAAAGCAGAATAATCGATGGTTCAAGAAATGCCGTGAATGGGTAATAGCCCCCGCCAAGCGAGGACAGGCCCCTGCTCTGCGAGGAGTAGGTGAATAGTGAATGTTCAGACCCATCAAGTTCCAATAACGATGCGCCTGCGTACTTCTGCGTTTCTATTCGTTCTTTATGGGATCAAACAATCGCGGATGCGCAACGCTATCGATTGCCAGCGGCGCGATTGCTGCAAGCAGCTCCTCACCACGATCCAGCAATTTTATCGCTCCAATATCTTCTTCCAGATCCGATGCGTGGGTTACGCCGATCAATGCCGTTGCTGTCGCCTTATTGGCAAGTACGGCGGCAATAGCGATTTGCGCCGGTGTTGCCTTGAAACGACTGGCGGTTTCTTTCAGAATCGGGTAATTGGCGCGGATACGATCACGGATACCGCCTGCATCGCGAGCTATATTTCGATCGACCGGAACCTTTCCCTGCGCTGCCGCGCTCGGGTCGACACGGTCGCGGTTGAGATGGCCGGCAAGAATGCCGCCCTCCATCGTGTGTGCGGCACACAGACGTATGCCGGTTTCCGCGAACAGCCGGGAAAACTCTGCGCCTTCGACAATGGTGCGTCGTGCCAAATTATATTGCAGTTGAACCAATAAAGGCTGCGCCTTGCCCCGTTCGCCGAGATAGACGTGGGCGCGCCTTATCTGCTCAGGCTCCCAATTTGTCGCGCCCCAGCCGCGCGTCAGGCCAAGATCGACTAATGTGGCTATTTCTTCGCAGAAGCTGTTAAAGTCTGTCTCCGGTGTGGGCCGTGACACCATCACGAGGTCGACATAATCGACAGCAAGCCTGATCAGCGCCTGCTGCAACTGGCTTTTGAACGACTGAGCCGGATAATCCCACAGCCAGATCTTTTCGGCCAGCACGTAAGTGTCGCGGGGTGGCGCGAGGACCTGGAGAATGCGCCCGAAAATGATCTCGGTATGTGGTTTATCCCAATAGTAGCCAACATCAAAGAAGTTGATGCCGAGATCGAGCGCCTGTCGCACGAGCGCCATGCCGTCCTCGAATTTAAGACGTGAAAATGTGTTCCATGAGCCGAGAGAAATGCGCGATATTTTTGGAAAAGGTTCCACCAACTGTGTGTAGGTCATCATTGACTAAACTCCTTTAGGTCTTTCGCTGCGGTACTACCCGATAGTGTTCGTGCTAACTATTCTTTCGCAACACCATATAATAACAGTGTTCTGTTCTCCATGCAAATCGCAGTTTCACCAATTTCCCAAAGTTGACTCACATTGTTGATACAAAACCATAATAATCTCTATACAAACAATTTACCACAATATGGTTTATGCTTCAAAATTGGAGGGGAAGGGTCAGGAGATACCGGAAATCGTGAATCGCAAATCGTAAATCTCAAATGGTCGAAAGGCAATGAATAGTTGAACAACCCTCGTCGAGCGAGGACAAGTGAATAGTCAGACATCATAAACCGCCGATTCTTCTAAAGTGTCATGTTCCACACCTTGTGCCTTGAACCTTTTACCTTGAGCCCGCGCACTTCTGCACCCGATCTTGTTTTGCTAACGTTTTGTTACCGTTTTGCGATTCGCGATCCTACTTTCACGTTTTTCTTGCGCTATGATGACCGACAAAGTTATGATTGTTGTATTCTCCTCCTTTTGCCCATTATTACAAATACTTCTTATGATTTTAGGTTTTATTGGTGATTATTACGGATTCCCTTCCCGCCACCGAACGATTCCGTATTGATGCGGCAAAGAGATGTTGCGGGGGATCGGTTGCATTTTCTCTTGTATTGTTGGATGATATAGCACGAATGTTGAAAATGATTTTGATAAGGGAGAAGAGACACCATGAAAGGCATCATTGTATATTTTTCCCTCACAGGAAGTACGAAGAAAGTAGCTCAGGCAATACAAAAAGGCATGGCCCCTTTTCTGGAGTCATGCGATCTTGTGAAGCTGAAAGACGTTGAGAGCACCCGCCTTCAGAACTACGATCTCATCGGCATCGGGAGTGCAGTCTGGGGTGGACCTCCAAACCACCTTCAGTGGTTTATTGAAAGCCTGCCTGATTTGCGTGGAAAATACGTCTTTACATTCTGCACTCACGGGGCCACAGGCGGAAGGTTTTTCCCCATACTTGCGAAACTCCTGAAAAGAAAAGGGTTGGAGATTATCGGTGCCCGTGATTGGTATGGGACTGTGAACCTGCCGATGATGCCAAAACCATATTTCACGGAGGGTCACCCTGATGAAATTGACCTTGCGGAAGCCCAGGCATTTGGTAAAGAGATGGCAGAACTGCGGTTGCGCATAGAAACGGAAGGCCCCGGTGTTGTTCGGCCGCTCCCCGAGATGCCGCCAATGCCTCGCCGTTCCAGGCTCAAAAGACCCAGGCCCAAATATGATCGCAACAAGTGTACCTACCCGGCCTGCACTCTCTGTGTGGACCATTGCCCGGTGCATGGTATCGATCTGAAGGCCAGTCCGATAATCTTTGGCAGAGACTGCCATACCTGTCACTTTTGCGAGATGATTTGTCCGGAAGGCGCCATATCCGTAGACTATGATTCCTTCGTAAAAAAAGGCCATAAGCGAGGAAAATCGATATACGTACCCAGTCTCGTGCAGGCCGAAGCCGAAGGAACTTTCCGACCGCTGGTGCCGATTGAGAGTGTACGTTGGGACATGCCTTACTACAAAATCTTTACCAAGCACCCACGTTACGTAATTCCCGACGAAGATTGAAAAAGCTGCAGACAAAGGGCGGTTTCTCTCTGAACAAACCAATGGGATCACTCTCCGGTCAACAGTGAATGGTCAGACACCATAAATCCCTGTAACGCTATGCTCATTAAAAATTTAAAATGTAAAATTCAAAATTACAAAAATCTATGTCCTTCAATTTTAGATCTGTCCTCCAAAGTGCTAACGGAGTTCGCGTTTCTCGATCGCCTTAATGTCACGCTATCGTAATCTGTTTACGCGCTTGGCCCCGAAAGACTAACCTCTGTTCGTCTGATAATATCATCCTGAACCCCTTTGCCCAGGTCCACGAAATAAGCACTGTAGCCAGCTACTCTCACGATCAGGTCTTTATGGTTCTCAGGGGTCTTCTGGGCGTCGAGCAGCTTATCCTTCCCAACGACGTTGAACTGGATCCATTTACCTCCCATATCGGAATAAGTACCGATGAGCATACCCAGTTTCTTTAAGTCCTCTGTGCTTCCCAGGGTTGAGCTGTGCAGTTTCACGTTGAGCAGCGCGGACGAACACATTGCCTGGTCAATTCTTGACGCGCTCTTGAAAAGCGCTGTGGGCCCGTTGGTATCTTTTCCCTGCGAAGGCGATACTGTTCCATCAGCTAAGGTTGTGCCGGCCAACCTGCCATCGGGCGTTGCGCCGGTTATTGCCCCGCCGGCCCACATCGATGAGATGGAGGCGCCTCCAACCCCCTTGATCTTCCCTCCCACAGGACGTTGAGCCGTCTTGTATTTTCCCTCTTCGTCTATAATGAACTTGTAGAGGTCACTGGCAATGAAGTCAACGTATTCATCGTCATTTCCGTATTTAGGAGCTTGCAGGCACATCTTTCTTATCTCTTCATTTCCCTCCCAGTTTTTGGCCAGTGCTTCTTTTAGTTGTTTCAGGGTTATTTTCTTCTCATCAAAGACGAGCTTTCTGACGACAGCCAGCGAATCTATGACGTTAACCGTACCCACAGGTACCATAATGGCCCGGAAATCATAGGGAGGTATCGCTTCTCTTACAGATACCGGTTTTCCTATCTTGATCCCGTCATGCATTAAAGCAGTTTCGAGGATTTCTACGGCGTCATAGTAATGCGTGAGCCTTCTCGAATAGGCGATCAGGGCACTATGTTCGTGCCACAGGCCCATGAAATAGACGAGAAAATCTTTGAAAGCGGCATAGAAGTCTTCGAAGGTCTTAAACTCTTCGACATTCAGTTTACGGGGTCCGGCATCCAGACCCGTCTTGGGATCTGTACCGCCACTCATGAAGAACTCCAGGACCCTGGGCACGACAAAGAAACCGCCGCCGAGGAAGCTTGCTTTACCCGGAATAGCCGGGTCAAGGCACCCCGCGAGATGGTAGTTGCGCGCATCTTCTACTGGTATGCCCTCGGTGGTCATGTATTCAATAAACGATTTGTCCAATGCAAAGGCGGGCATTCCTATTCCTGTCTTCACAACTTCAAGCGCCTTAATCATCAACTTTTCAGGTGTCTTTTCATGGATCCTTAGTGATATTGTGTGATGAGGTATTTTCGATTTGTTCGCTGCTTCGAGTACAAGGTAAGTCAGCTCATTCGCGGCGTCTGTTCCGTCCGGTTTTACCCCTCCGATTGTCATGTTGCGCCATTTCGCGAACCCGACGTGCTGCGAACGCTTTGCACCCGAAAGTTTGATATTCTCAGGCTTCATACATTTAATGCGCAACTCGCAGAGCAACTCCAGAACTTCTGCGTCGCTGATCCTGCCTTCATCTATATCCTTTCTGTAGAACGGATACATGTATTGGTCGAATCTTCCGAGATTTGTGGTTGATGCGGGCGTAAACAGTATCTGATTGATCCAGAGTGACTGCATTGCTTCATAGAAGTTTCTCGGTCTGTTGGCCGGCACCCAGCGACAGGCCTCCCCGATTCTCTCCAGTTCTTTCTTTCTCCGGGGATCTTTTTCCTTTGCCGCCAGAGATTCGGCAGCGTCAGCATACCTGTCGGCAAGACTAATAACAGCTTTAAGAACGATAATCATTGCGTCAAGGAATTGTTTCTTTTCGACAGCGGCCTGGTCGAGCAACTTCATGGTCTTCAGTTCTTCCTCGGCCTCCTTGATGACAGAGTTAAGTCCCTTCATCCATCTTTCAAAGTCCGAATAACAATCGGTGAAGTTGAAGGACAGGCAAAGACCACTGCCTGCATATGCTCCTCTAAACTCTTCCTTTTTTTTCATCGGAGGAAGAGTAATTCCAAGTTGGAGGAACCCGAAGAGCCTGTCGTCAAACAGCTTTGATTGAGTGTACTCCGCACACCTTGTTTCCCAATATTTGCCTACTTCTCTTATCACCGGCCATTCTTTTTCTTCAACTGAGATAATCTCATCTTCTACGGCACCCTTTATATCCTCTTCATTCCAAAGCCCCAGGAAAGGGTCGAGTTCAGCGCCCCAGGGTTTGCTTGCTCCTTCGCCGACGATAAGCTCATCATCATCAATCAATACGGGAATATTTTCCAGCATATGCGCGTATGCCTTTGCATGTCTTAAAATTGGCGGTTCGCCCTCCGTTTTCCAGTAAGATTCTGTGATCAGGCGAGCTTTTTCTGTACAGAGCGGGAAACTCTTTTTGCGAATTTTGTCCGATAGCTTTTCTATTCTTGTTTTCATTCTTAGCATCCTCCGCTCATTATGTCTTGCTTAAGGTTGTCGCACTCCCTAGAGGTTGAGCAACGCTTACGCTTTGAGATCAAAAAAATATCACTACCCCTACTTCCTTAATGCCGAGATATTATATCATGTAACCGACTGTCAAACAACCTTCCATCCTTTTCATGTTCTTAGGGTATTATTATGGAATTCCTCTCCTGCTGCCGGGCCATAGAACTGTTACATTTTTCCTTCTGTTTGCAGTTTACTACAGGGCAGTTTATCATCCATCGTTGATTGACTGTTATTTCGGGTGTGGAATATGCTATGGTAATGATTATCCAGTGCCGCTTTTTCTATGTAGCGGACAGTTCCTGAAATGCGAGGAGGTTTTCTTAATGGAACATAATATGTATTTCGACGGGAAGGTCCAGAGTCTGTCGTTGCAAACCGCCACAGGTAAAGCAACAATCGGGGTTATTACTCCGGGACGATATGCCTTCTCAACATCCACAGAGGAGCGCATGGTGGTAACGTCGGGCATTCTTACTGTGAAACTGCCCGGTGAAGAATGGAAAGAGATACCGGTGGGGAAGGAATTCATTGTTGCCGCTAACCAAACCTTCGAGGTTGAAGCGAAGCAGGACGTGTCCTATATCTGCCATTACAAATAAAGCTTGTCTCCTCTGCTGAATTCTGTGCGCGTTATGCCTGGATTGTAATGAGCGTTGCCTTTGCTTCCTTCATGGCACAGCTCAACAGCTACACTGTCAACATATCAGTCGTGTATTCAGCGATTTCGTCAGGATGGAAAGGCAATCCTTCAACCAGTAGAATCCAATAATAAAACCATGGTTCTTCAATAATAGCTATTCTTTCAAGTAAATACAATATTAGTTTCTGTTGACAAAGAGGCCTTTCTGATGCAAATTGTACCTGCGCTATTTCTAAAATGGAACGGATGACAGAGGAAAAGCAGGAGATCTTTTTTAATAAGTCATTGGAACGGGCATTGCAGATTATGGATGCCTTCAGGACTGACAGACGGGAGCTTACAATAGGGCAGCTTTCCGAGATCCTGGGCCTGGCGAGAGCAACTGTTTCAAGGCTCTGTTCGACGCTTGTCAAATACGACTATCTCAAGAAAGACCCCGAGAAAAAACAGTATTCTCTTGGCATCAGATTATTTGATCTGGGTAGTATCGTTTTTGACTCTTTCTCACTGAGGAATATTTCTTCTCCCCATCTGAGCAGCCTTCAAATGAAAGTGGGTCAGACCATATATCTGGGTATTTTGGAGAACGATGAGTTACTTTACATTGACAAAAGGGAAGACCCCCGGAACCCTGTCAGTTTCACTTCGAGGATAGGCACACGGCGCGCTCCTCATTGGGGTATGCTTGGGTTGGTGCTCATGGCGTACCTTCCGGACAGCGAAGTGGAAAGACTCTTGCAAAAGAATCCTCTTGTTGCGTTAACAAAAAGGTCTATCACCAGAATAGATGAGTATAAGGCGCGGCTTCGTAAAGTGCGGGAACAGGGGTATGCTGTCGACATTGAAGAAGTGATGGAAGGTATTAGCGGTGTGTCCGTTCCGATACGTGATTTTACAGGAAAGGTCATAGCAGGCATTGGCGTTGGTTTCATCACTCCCTCGGTGGATTCCAAGGGTCTGAAAAGATTAATGAAGGAAGTAGTTGAAACTGCCCGGATGATCTCCAAAGAAATGGGGTATGTGAAGAAAGACGCGCAGACTCTATAAGGTATTAATATGGCACTGCCCCGTTTTCAGGTCTTAGCTTTTCGAATGTACCCAATCTTCAGAAATATAATTTTTTCTGATTCTGCTTTTTTCTTGACAAAAATACTAAACATGATAAAATGATCATATAATGCACATTGTGGTCATTTAATGAACATATACCCATTGAGATCCTTGAGGCTGATCGGTGTCACGAGAGAGCAGTCCTGTTTGAGAAGAAACAGACGGCGTGGCGCGATGCAAGAGAGTAAAAACAAGGGGGTACGGGCAATGAAAAAGGGTACATTTCTGTTAGGGTTTGTTGTAACAATTCTATTTTCGATCTATTGTCAGGCAGATGTGATTAAACTGAAGTTCGCGAATTATTTTCCGCCCACGCACAAAAATTCGATCATTATGGAAAAATATTGCAAGGAGCTGAATAAAAGGCTCGCAGGCAAGGTAGAGATTACCCAGTACGGCGGCGGCACGCTTCTCACGGCACCGAAGATGGCTGCAGGCATAGCAACAGCTATTGCCGACATAGGCCTATCCCATGTTTCCTACACAAGGGGCCGCTTTCCTGTAATGGAGATCATGGAACTGCCACTCGGATTTCCAAGCGGTTGGGTGGCGACACATGCGGCAAATGACTTTTATAACAAATTTAAACCCAAGGAATGGGATACATACCAGGCACTCATGTTCAGCACCAGCCCTCCCTGCGTTGTGCAGACCCTGAATAAGCCGGTCAAGACCCTCGAAGACCTGAAAGGGCTCAAGATCAGGGCTACAGGCAGGATCTCGGATATAACCAAGGCCCTTGGGGCGTCACCGATTCCATTGGAAATGGTAGACGTTTATGAATCTCTCAGAAGGGGCGTACTTGAGGGGAACCTCGGCAATTTTGAGCAAATGAAGGGCTTCAAGATAGGCGAACTCTTGAAGTATAATACGGCATCATGGAAAATCTCGAGCGTCAATATCTTTTATGTCATTGTGAACAAGGATAAATGGGCTAGTCTTCCCGCCGACGTCCAAAAGGTAATAACCGATTACAGCAGAGAATTTCAGGAGGAATGGGCTGTATCCTGGAACGACATAGAAATCGAAGGCAGAGAGTTTTTCCTGAAAGAAGGCGGCCAGATTGTACCCCTCACAGATAGCGAAGCACAGAGATGGGTAAAAGCTGTCGATCCGGTAATCGCTGACTACAAGAAAGACATGGTCTCCAAGGGATATAAGGCCGAAGAAGTAGACAGCTGGCTAAGCTTCATGCGCGAGCGTATCGAATACTGGAAGGGTCAGGAAAAGTCCAGGAAAATACCGACTGCATATCAGTATTAACGAGCGTTGACCTCGGCTTGTCGTGAAGCAGTAACAATATTGCCCGGCATGCCAAAGGATTGAGAAGGGAGAAAAAAGGGAGGTTACTGTGTCATTAGAAGGAAAACTGGCAGTGGTTACAGGTGCTTCAATGCCAAAGGGCATTGGGAAGTACGCTGCTCTCGCGCTTGCGAGAAATGGAGCGGACGTGGTGGTGTCCGGTTTTCACCACATGGAAGGAGCCCTGGCTGTTACGGAGGAGATCAAATCCATGGGGCGTCGATCTATGGCTGTTCAGATGGACGCAAGCAACCCGACGGACGTGGCGAAGGCTTTTGCAGCCATAAAGGCGGAACTTGGTTCCGTGAATATTCTCGTGAATAATGCGGCGCAAATGGGCCACAGCATCAGCATCGCCAAGACCACCATCGAGGAATGGGACTATGAGGTAAAGCTCTGCCTCAACTCAGCCTTTTACTGTATCAAAGAGGTGTGGGCGGATATGTGCGCGAACAAGTACGGCCGGATCATCAATATAACGTCCGTTGCCGGCGTTATGGGCGGCGCCGGACAGACGAGCTACGGGGCCGCCAAGGCAGGTCTCATAGCGCTGGCGAAATCGGCTGCTCTGGAAGGGGCCAGGTTCAACATCACAGCGAATAGCGTTCTTGTCGGCGTATCAGCAACGGATTGGCACGATCGGCTCCCCGAACCGGTCCGTCAGTCCATCGAGAAGAGGACCGCCTTCAAGAGAGCGGCGGACCCACAGGAAATAGCAGACGCCATAGCCTATGTCGCATCTGACAGCGCCGCATATATGACGGGCGCTGTTATGAACATGATGGGTGGACTTGATCTGTTCGTATTTTGACCGATATTCCGATCGTTCGGGAGGTGTATAGTATGCCCATAAATGGATTTGAGCCCTACAGGCCGGAGGACGCGGCGAGATACAACAAATACCGGTGGTGGCTGGGCATTACCTGGGGCGATATGTTCGATAAGGCGACAGACCTCTACCCGGACAAGGAAGGCCTTGTCGATGATACAAACCGGTTCACATTCCGGGAACTTCGCAAAAAAGTGGACCGTCTTGCTGCAGGATTTATGGCCCTGGGGATCAGGGAACGCGACTTCATACTGCTTCAGATACCCAACTGGCATGAATATGTTGCAGTCTTCTACGCGCTCCAGAAAATCGGCGCCATACCCGTCCTTCTGATCGCGCGGCACGGCCTCGCGGAGATCCTCCACATTGCCGAACTGACCCATCCTGTCGCGTGGATAGGACCGGACCGCTACAGGAATACAGAGTACCTTCCTATACTGAGAGAGGTGATGAAGAAGAACAGAGCGCTGAAACATCTCATATCAGTGCGGGGACAGAATGACAAGGAGTTTACACCGCTCGAATCGCTTACAACTTCGTGTGAGCTTGCCACCGTTGATCTTGAAGCCATTGCCGCGCGGCGTCCAGACCCTATGGAAGTATCGATGATACTCCTCACGGGCGGCACCACAGGTCTTCCAAAGGCCGTTCCCAGGACACATAATGACTATATAGCCAGCGTGGAGTACCATTCGAGAGCATGGGAAGTGACCAGTGAAGACGTACTCCTCACGGTTGCGCCGGTAAGCCACGCACAGGGCATGCACAATGGTGTTGGCAGCGCCTTCCTCAACTTTGCAAAGTATGTGGTCACCGATTCTACCGAAGCAGAAGAAATCTGTAAAGTCATACAGCGAGAAAAAGTTACAGCCTTCCCCACCGTGCCCGCTCTCGTTCAGAGGATTGTCAGTCTCGACAATCTCGCTGACTATGACCTGCGTTCGCTGAGGAAGATCTATGCGGGCGGGGCACCAAGCACACCCGAACTGGTAATGAGCGTCTATGAAAAAATAGGCTGCAAATTCGTTAACACCCTTGGCGCGGCTGAAGGGCTCGGCTCCATGACCCGCCTCAACGCCGATCTCGACACAATCTGTACGACGGTAGGACAAAAAGACTGTCCCTATTCACAATACAAGGTGCTCGACACCAACGGCCGGGAGGTCCCGCCAGGCGATGAAGGGGAACTCGTAGCAAAAGGCCCGAATATTTTTTCCGGTTACTTCAAGTCTGAAGAGGACAACAAAAAAACATTCACCAGTGATGGGTTTTTCAAGACCGGAGACCTGGCAAAGATCGACGAATCGGGAACAATGACGATTACCGGCAGGATAAAGGAGACGATCCTCCGCGGCGGCGAGACGATAAGCGCCGTTGGCATCGAGAGACTGATCAGTTCCCACCCGAATGTAGCTGAAGTGTCGGTGATTGGCATGCCCGACAAGGTCTTTGGTGAAAGGATTTGCGCTTACCTCCAGCTCAAGAAGGGAGCGACCCTCTCACTTGAGGAGTTGGTAGCGTACCTCAAGAGTATCGGAGCTTCAGTTCTTCAGTTGCCGGAGCGCGTCGAGGTCATCGATGCTATACCCCTCACCAAGGTAGGTAAGGCAGATAAGAAAGTCTTGAAAGAGGATATTCAGAGAAAACTGAGTATGTCCTGACAAACCTTTTCCCACCTCTGTCGAAAAACCTTTTACTGCCAGGAAGCATCTTCCATCGTCCCAATGAGCATAGCGAATGGTCTTCTTTCAGTTATTTCATCATCCATAAAATCACTTTAACCGGCATAAAGCCTGCGCGCATGAAAGAAGTTATCCCGACTCCTTTACATGATAAACAACTCATCTTATATTAATATTTATAGTAGTTAGAGGGAAATTCTAATCTTCAGGGAGGAGAAATTTGTGAGAATCGGTGCCTTTGAATTAACAGCTCCCCTTCCGGAATGCAATGAACCGTATGTCCTGGCCGCCCTTAGACCCTGGATCGATGTGAATAATGTGGGAACGCTGGTACTGAAGGAATTGGCAACACGATTCGGGGCCGCAGAATTTGCAAAACTGTCGAAACCGGGCCAGTTCTATGATTTCACGAGATACAGGCCTGTTGTTGATCTTGAAGAGGGTATTCGCGGCATGTCCATTCCTAATACAACAATGCGCTATGCGAAACGGGAAGGACAGAACGATCTTCTCTTGCTCCGTCTCCTGGAGCCGCACGCTCATGCAGAGGCCTATATCAGTTCTGTATTGAGACTGCTTAAAACTTTCAAAGTAAAGAAGTATATCCTTCTGGGAAGCATGCATGATATGATTCCTCACACCCGACCTTTGCTCGTCAGCGGATATGGAATGGGAGGAGAAGCGGCCAGGGACCTGAAGAAAGCCGGTATCCTGCCCATTACATATCATGGCCCATCAAGTATCGTGAATCTGATCGCGAAAGAAGCGGCAGAGTCCGGCATCGAAGTAATCGTGCTCATTGTCTCTCTGCCCCATTACATGGTACTGGAGGAAGATTATCTGGGGAAACTCAGGCTCATGGAAGTGTTAAATACGCTCTATAATGTTCCTGTCGCAAAAGAGGACTTCGAAAAGGCCCTGGAACAGCGGGACAGGATAAACGAGAGGCTTGAAAACTCTCCGGAGGTAAAGATTCTTCTGCCGCAGCTTGAAAACGTCTATGACGCGCGGATCGAAATGATGGAGAAAGCAGGTGTGCCATCTCTGACTCCGGAAATGGAAGAGCTTTTCTGGAAAATAACGGGGAAAGATATAGGAAGAGCATAGTCCTTCAGTAATCCCTATCATTCTTATGTGTTTAAGCGCTGTTGTTAAATATGATCTTTTTTATCGTCCATTGCCAGCAGAAATTCAATACGTTCAATGAGCGGTGGATGGGAATAATAAAACCAGGCATAGAGAGGATGAGGATGGAGATTGCTGAGATTATCTTTCGCGAGGCGCTTGAGGGCTTTGATCATGGGTTGGGAAACGCCAGTCAATTCAAAAGCCATGCGGTCGGCCTCACGTTCGTACCGGCGCATGACAGACGCGCCGACAGGGCTGAGAAAGAACCTGATGGCCCCCAAATAAAGAGAAACCAAAAACAGACCGGCGTACACAGAGGGATGCTGAATGCGAAAAGCGCTGTATAAAATCGGAAAACCCACAACCCAATAAACAAGATAGAGCAGAACCAGGGAAGCGCCAATCATAAAAATCAATTGTTTAATGATATGCTTCTTTTTCCAGTGGCCGATCTCGTGTGCCAGCACGGCAATGATTTCTTCCGGCGAATGTGAAGCGAGTAATGTGTCGTACAATACAATGCGCTTGGTTTTGCCGATGCCTGTAAAATAGGCATTGGTATGCCGCGAGCGTTTACCAGCATCTACCTGATAAATGCCCTTGGCCTTCAAGCCGACTCTATCCAGTAAAGCGGTTATCTTGTCTTTAAGTAATTCATCCTTTATCGGTTCGTATTTGTTGAACAGCGGGGCAATTAAGACCGGATAGAGCCAGAGAAGAACTATTTCGAAGAGCGTAAAAAAGACCCACGCCCAGAACCACCAGCTTTTTGGCAAATAGGAAACAAAAGCCATAAAAGCACTGATCATAATGCCCATAAGAACTGCAGAAACGATAAGGGACTTGATGAAGTCGCTCATCCAGATTTTCCAGGTGATTGTGGAAAACCCATACTTCTTTTCCAGCACGAAGGTATCATAAAGGGAGAAGGGCAGACCGGCAATGCCGCCGATGGCTGCCAGAACGCCGAAAAAAATCAGCGCCTGAAAGACGATATGAATATGTAATCCCATTAACCAGACAACCATGAGCGGCACAAGGAGAAACAACATGGCCAATTCGACAATGTCTTCAAGCAGATTTTCTTTTGCAGCGAGTCGGGAGTTGTCATAGGTATAGTCAACCATTTTGCTCAGCGTAGCTTCATCGATTTCGCCCGTGAAAACCGGTGGTATCACTTTGCCGTGGGTCTTCAAATGATTCATGTTGAGCCGCTGCAGAAAATAACGCAAAACGATACGCCCGACAAAGAGAATAAGAAATACAATCACAAGTGCTTTTTCGGACATTCTCGGTGCCTATGCAGAAAACATTTTATAAAGTGCCTTTATCATGGCGTGTGTTTTTCTTGACCGGACGCCTGACCAGTCAACGGTTACACCATCGATGAGGGGAGGATCGATATTGTCAAGAAGCACCGAGTCTCCGATTTGCTGGTCCTTTTCATCGTAATCCGCGGCGGGTATGACGCGGTATTTCATGTTTTTTCTGTCAAATTCAACGAGGCAGAGAGAATAGTGGTAATCTTCATAACCGGAAGTGGTAAGACCGCCTTTTTTCCGTGCCGTTACATAACGTTTTTTTACTGCCTTTTTTTTCAGAAAGAGTGATGTCCAGATACCGCAACGTTCCGGCAGGGGCATGTAACACTCTGCTCCCGCGTAGCAGCCTTCTTCATCACCAACGGTGTCGATGATATTACTGAGATCGCAGTAAAAAGCGTACGTATCGTCTTCATAAACGGTTTTCCAGTTCCACATTATTTCACCTCAATTATATATAATCCAATACCGATACGGTTTGAAAGCGGCTTACATGGACGCATTGAGTAACAGTAACTATCATGAGCGCTGTAGTCGGGGAGTTGATGAATCCCTCCAGATCAGGATGTTTTAGAAGAAAAATGGCTGCAAGTTGATCCCATGCCTTCCCTTTTCTGACGGGTTTCGCCATGCCGATAATGGTTATTGCCTCTGTTTCCATCAGGCTTTTCTTTCTCTTTGAACGATTGTCTATAAGAAGGGCAACATTGCCCGAACTGATGATATTGGCGTATTTGCGGGTTTTTTTCGGTGTCGCGAAAATGATCTTTTTCGTATCAGGTGTAAGTGCGTAGGCAACGAGGGAGGTATACGGTCGATGGCCATCGTCGGTGGCGAGGACCGCAAAGTATTCCTCTGCATTGAGGGCTTTCATCCTCTCAGGGATTGCCGCGACACCCGTCCGCGTTTTCACTGGAATTTGTTCTTTTGTTGTCATCGTTTCTCCGAGCAGTCTATTGTGTCTCATAAGGATTTTACCTTCTCAATGTATCCCTTTACACTGAACTTCGATTTGCAGCCATTATAACTCATATAACGGATTTTACCAAAAACATTTCTCTCATTCCAGGCCCTGTCATGGACCCCGCCGATACTCCAGGCAATGCCCGCGTAACCGTTGGGGTCTCTGCCGTCGAGTTCATATTTGTCGTTCAGGTAGATGGCTGTCTCCACGGCTTCTTCCGGCGATTGCGTCCATTCGAGGATCTTCTTTGCCCAATACATCCGCATGTAACCGTGCATTTTGCCCCTTTTCACCATCTCCATCTGAGCTGCGTTCCACAGTTCGTCATGGGTCTGTGCTCCTTCAAACTGTTCAAGGCTATAGAGGTATGGTCGCCGGTCTTTTCGGTGTTCGTTGAGTGTTTTTTGTGCCCACTGCGGAAATCCGTTAAAACTATCGTAGTGGGGGTTATAAAAGCAGAAATTGTCGGAAAGCTCTCTGCGGATGATGAGTTCTTCGAGAAATGGAGCTTTAATATGGTTGGGGATATTGCTTTTTTCAATCTTCAGGGCCACCCGTTGGGCCGAGAGTTGACCGAAATGCAGATAAGGTGAAAGGTCCGATTGTGCCTCTTCTATGGGGTTGTTCCTGCTAGTGTCGTAGAAAGATAGTTTCTCATCGATAAAATGAGTCAGTCTCTTCTGTGCTTCAGCTTCGCCGGGTGTTATCCAGTCAAGATTGCCCATTGTGCTGTTGGTTTTCAATGATGCCGGAAGTTTTTCCCATTCGATACGGGGCAGATCTTTTTTCCACTGAAAGGGGTGTTTTTGAAGCTTCGGCAAAGTGTCTAAAAAAACAGGTAATAATCTCCCGATCTTTTTTCGGATCGTATACGCCCCGTATTCCTGTTTCGGAGAAGCGATGGTGCAGGGTACAATGTTGTGGGCATCTACCTCGTAGAAAGGAATTGTTATTTTCCGGGCCACTTCTTCTTTCCACTGCCTCTTGATGCGAAGAGGGTCAAAATCGGTTATCAGTATTGAGGCTGTGTAGGTCTTGATGAACTGTACAAGGGTTTTATCCGGTTCGCCGGTTACAAGGAAGAAGGGGATATTCAGCTTTGAGAGTCTTTGTGAGAGTTCCCTCAGCCCGGCAAGCATAAAGACATACTGCCCTGTCGTCGCGTTGAGAAATCGGGGTGCAAGACAAAATAGTACTGTCAGAGGCACTTTTTCTCTAATGGCCAGTTCCTGCGCGCAAAGGAGCGCCCAGTTATCATCAACGCGCTGGTCACGACTCATCCAATAGATAACAGGACCTTTCCCTGCCGGGGCTTCGTTTGAGGATTATTATTCTTTTCTGCAGCATCTCTTGCATACGTGTCTCCTGATACTTAATATATATACCAGAGTGAATATATTTGCTATACTGTAAATACGAAAAATGAAACATACTCGGAGGTAAAAAATGAATTTGAGCGAATATTTTGAAAGCAAAAACGGACGGGGTGTCCTTGCCACGGCCGATTCAGACGGAAAAGTGGACGTGGCGGTTTATTCACGGCCGCACTTTATTGACGAAGAAACGGTTGCGTATATTATGACAGACCGTCTGACGCATAAAAATCTCCAGTCAAACCCCCATGCGGCCTATCTGTTCATGGAATCAGGGGAGGGGTATATAGGCAAAAGATTGTATCTCACAAAGATAAAAGAAGAAACCGATTCGGAAGCAATTAACAAAATTCGCTGGAGAAAGACATATGCTGCACCTGAAGATGAGAAAAATACAAGCCGGTTTCTCGTCTATTTCAGGATAGACAAAGTAATCGAACTGATCGGTGAGAAGAAGTAGTTATGGACCATGATGATCACGGCCACGATCATGACCACAAGCATCCCAGCGCGCGTGCTTTTTTGACGAATCTCCATGTCGATATGCCTCTGTCGAAGAAGATATGGCTTGTATTCAGAAACAATATGAAAAAGATATTTACGCTGAAGGACTGTTGCGGGCATCCGGGCGAGCCGGGATGCTGACAGACCGATGACGACAAGCCCACCGGTCGGTGAGAAAGAGTATTTATCATCAAAGGGATTCGAAATAACGCAGTCTTCTCAATTTCACAATAATGTAAACGGTACCGCCCGTTGAAAGATTCATCTCATCGAAGGACTCAAGAGACATCTCAGCAATGAGTGTGGTTTTACCGATGGCCACCCGCAATCGCACCAGGGAATGAAGGGGGATGATTTCGGTAATTGTTCCCGTATACCTATTCAGGGCCGGTCCCGGTGGTTTTGTATCGGAAATATAGATATCGTGCGGTGGGATAGCTATTTTTTTGATCGCTGTGCCTTCATAGGGCAAAACAATACGTAGATCACCGGAAAAAACTTCTATAAGTCCCGAAGAAAGAATACGGCACTCATCGCAATCGAGAATGTTAGGCGTACCGATAAATTCGGAAACAACGTCGGTTTTAGGATGAAAGAAAATATCGGCAGGCTGCGCGATCTGCTCGATCTGGCCCTTGTGAATGATGGCAATTCTATCGGCTATTTCTTCTGCACCGAGGAGATCGTGAATGACAAAGACTGAAGTTATTTCAAGCCCTTTTAAAAGAGCACATATCTCGGCCCTGAAATATTTCGATGTCTGGGCATCGAGGCTCGATGTAGGCTCATCGAGGAGGAGTATTTTCTGAAAAGGGGCGATGGCACGGGCAATTGCAACCCGTTGTTTCTCTCCGCCGCTCAGACTTTGGGGATATCTTTCCTTTAATTTAGTAATGTGGAGGGCGTTCATAAGTTCTGTCACGCGCTCATTGATGGTCTCTTCGGGATAACCCTGTACCTTGAGACCGTAAGAAATGTTAGAGGCCACATCGAGATGAGGAAACAGCGCCAGGTCCTGAAAAAGATATCCAACGCCCCGCTTATGTGACGGAATCGCATCCATCTTTTTCCCATCGAAAAATACCTCGCCCTCATAATCAGTGAGACCGGCAATGACATTGAGCAGTGTTGATTTTCCGGAACCGTTAGGGCCTACGAGGGCAAGAAGCTCTTTGTTTTCAATGGTTAGATTAACGTTTTTAAGGACGTATTTGCTGACATTTTTCAGTTCGATACGAGGCATAGCGATTTATTGTACCATATTTGCTTACGCATAAGGAGCTTTACCGTGGGCAAAAAGACGCACGCCGTATAAAACGCTGAGACCAATGCTGATCAGGATAAGGACAAGAACAACAGTACCTTCAATATCGGCGCTGGCAAGACGCATAAAGATGGCGATGGGGATTGTCTCCGTCTTCATTGACATGGAGCCCGCTATGGTAATAGTAGCGCCGAATTCTCCCAGCGCTTTTGCCCATGTCAATATGGCAGCGGCGATAATACCCTTTTTGCTCAAGGGAAGCGTGACGGTGAAAAACGCCTTTGCGGGCGATGCGCCCAGTGTTCTGGCTACCTGCTCGTAGCGGTGGGGAATTTCATCCATGGCAGATTTGATAAGCCTGATGGCTATGCCAACAGTGGTAATAAATTGCGCAAGAAAAATGCCATAGATGGTAAAGACGAACTGGATACCCTTTTCCTGTATTAAAAGTCCCGCAGGTGTATTAAAAAAGATCAGGATCATGGCTCCAAGAGCCACGGGAGAGACAATCATGGGCAGCTCAAGGACTGTATCGATGATTTCTCTGCCGAAGAAACGGAACCGTGAAAGCGCGTAGGCGGCTGGTATGGCAAAGAAGATGGAAAAGAGCGTGGTTACGGTTGCCGTAAAAAGGCTTAACCGGATGGAAAAGAGTGTCCGCTCCGAAAAGAGTATCTCAAAAAAAAGCGGTCCCTTATAAAAGTAGAAGAGAGAAAGGATCAAGCCTGTGTAGAGCAAAAAAACGGCAACGCCAAAAGAGATGGATAGTTTCTTGAAACTCATTTCCTGGTCCACTCCGCCGGTGATTTGTATTCCCCACCCACCGGTTTTTTCTCCCCGATCCAGGCAAAGGCTTCTTCAGGACTCATGAAGTAGTGGTATTTACGAAATATTGCCTTGCCCTCATCAGACAGAATGAAGTCGATAAAGGCCTGTGCCGAAGCCTTCTTTGCGGTGAATTTTGATATGGCTATGGGGATATAACCGACGCGGACTATTTCTTTTTTATTAAGAGGAATCGTTTCTATCCTTTCCGGGTCCCAGTGCTGAAAAACTCCCCAACCAATAACAACATCGACAGCTTTTAAGGAAATTGCCGTTGCTGTTTTTTCACAGCTTTCCGTGTAGTTAACTATATTTTTTTTCAGGTTTGCTTTTGCGTCATTTGGGAGGTTTTTTTCGATAATCTCCACGGCATAGAGTCCAAGACACACCCCTTCGGGATTGGCGATAGCTACCCGTAATCCGGGTTTTGTCAGGTCTGCAAGCGTTTTGATTCCCTTCGGATTACCCTTCTGGACGTTGAGAGCGGGCACGACATAGACCACATTTTTTTCGGTTTCGGGAAAGACGAGATTTTTCTGTTTAGCGACTTCCATAAAATCTGACGAGCCCGGGAAATAGATATCGCCTTGTTTTGCGAGCTCCATCTGTGAGAGGACAAAGCCGGAACCGCCAAAGGTGATATTCACCCTCGTGCCTGTTTTTTTCTCATATATTTTTGCCGCTTCCTCTGTCGCCGGTTTGCTTGCAGCGCCGGCGAAGACGAGAAGCTCTTCCGCGCCCGCTTGAGAAAGCAAGAATAATGGTTGAGCAAGAACAAGAACCGCAAGAATAAGTGTTCTGATTATGAAATGCATTTGCCTGAAACCTCCTGATAAAGAATTATTATCCGACCGTCTGTTCCTGTTCAGACGGTCGGATATAGAGAGAAAGGAGAGCATGAATCACATTATTATATTGTCACCACCATTATATACCATCGGGAATAACGCTTGTCAATATTTTATTTTAATGAAGACCCAGGAACATTATGCTTGCGGACCAAGGGGCAATTCTCTATAATTGAACAGTATCCGAAGGGGTGGAACGCATGAAAATCGCTTATAAAGTCTGGCTGGACAATGATGGAAAAGCTTTTGGTGAAGGTCCTTACAGGATACTAAAGCAGATAGAAAAAGCGGGCTCACTCCATCAGGCGGCTATTGATCTGAATATATCATACAGGAAAGCATGGATGACGCTTCAGAACGTGGAGAAGAAGCTTGGTTTCACGCTCATTGATCGGCAAATAGGTGGTATCGCAGGGGGCGGGTCGCACATAACATCTTCGGGAAAAAACTTCATAAAGAAACTACGAAAAGTTCAGAGCAGATGTAGAAAAAGTCCTCGAAAAAACATATCAAAAACATTTCGGACAATAATATGGAGTCTATAGAGTCATTGGGTCATCGAGTCATAGGGTCATAGAGTCGTCGGGTAGATGAGTTTATTGGGTTACTTGTGTTAGTTGAGTTATTCACCACTTGTTTGCAATTTAGATATTAGATTAGCATTTGTCCTATCAGACTGAGTCAGGATATATGTTCCTTTGCCATTATTCTACCCTATGACCCAATGACCCAACTACTCAACGACCCTATGACGATTTCGTTACCTGGTTCTTTTCACTGCGCTGAATTCTTGTTCGTTCAGGCAGCCGTCACCATTCTTATCATATTCTTTGAATTTCTGAAGCGATAAATCAGGCACCAAAAGGCAAAGTTCTATAGGGGTGATTTTGCCGTCCTTGTTATTATCAACGTCTTTAAAGCTTGTTGGATTTTTGTTGTCTTTCATCCGTATCGGGGTGTCCCGTTGAGACTTTGCCGTTTCAGCCCGGGTAGCAGGTTGTTGAGGAGCAGCTTTCCGATGAGGAACGCTTTCGCGCTGGGTTATTGCGAAGACCCCTTTACGGATCTGCAAACCGAATTGAGTGTATCCTACGGAAACCTCATCCCCCTTTTTGATTTCTCTGGTGCTCCCATAGCCCATGAGGATTACCCTGGACATATCGAAGGAAATTGTTTTCCCCTGGCTTCGAAGGGATAACGTAGCTGTTTCAGGGTCGACATTGGTAACGGTCCCGGCGAAATCGACCTTTTGCTTGGTTTTTACCCCTGTGGCGATCCGCTGGGTTTCTCTTTTTGAAGATTTGCTACCGGCTTGCTGTTCTTTTTTCACGGATGGATTTGGTATAGTTTGGCCTTTAACCTGTGCCTGCGAGAAAGATGGACGAGCGGATCACAAGACACAAATAAGAAAAAAGATAAGCGATAGAGATATTTTCATAAAACCCTCAATAAAATAGTCCCATGTTTTATATACCTTTACCTCACGAGTCAACATTTTTCTGGTAGATTCATCGGTTCATGCAATTCCTTGCCTCTCCCTCACGCGCCCCTCAAGTGTATTAGGGTGAGAGGGGAGGGGGTTAAAGGGAGGGTGATATCAGAACCTCACATTGAAGAAATATTTTCCTTGACGCCATATTTTAAGGAGTGGTAATGTAGATAAATTTCAAGCTGTTAAGTAAGCTTTGTTTATTAATATGTGTAAGTTTACCACGTGAAAGAACCTCTTGGGGGGACTTGAAGAAGTTGACTTTCAATTGGCAGAAATCAGGCATGATACGAAGATCCACGGCATCTGCATGTCCATTATCGGATGTGCCAAAGACACCTGTTCGCCCCTCTCTCAATGCGAAGGACCAAAAACCATTCACTGCCGCCCCTCCCTCGAGGGGGGGGATTAAGGGGAGGGTGATATTCCTGTAGCAAGCTATATAGAATCATCAAGTTTAAAAATACCATATTATTAAGTGGGGGTGACCCGTGCGGTCTATGAGAATATCGTCTATCTGGAGCATTTGTGGAGTACTTTTGCTGTTGCTTTGCTTTTTTCCACAGAACGTTATAGCTCGACTATGCTTGCCCTACTATAGTTCCACATCCCGGAAGTCAGTTGGATGCAGATCTCAAACTGCTGAAGAGTGAATACGCAACAATAACCTCCGCCTGTGCGAACGATAGCGAATTTGATGAAACTTATGTATTATAAAGCTCCTGGGGCATTCGTTGTCATCTTGGGGTAACGGATGCGGATTTACTGGCTGTTATGGTGTGGATTGGAACTGATACGGGCCGTATGGAGGATTATTGAGGTCGCAGCGTATTAAAGACATTTAACTGTAAGTATTCCACCCGGAACTATGTTCAAAAGCAGGGAAGACAATTCGCTATAGTTAACGCCTACGGTTACGACTTAACCAACAGTGACACCACATCAGCACTATCCGTTCCCCCAAGACTAATATGTCCCCGGAAGAAAACAAGGGACAGCCTCAATGTCAATGCGCAGGCCAAGAACCCTGTCAACGTTGCAACGGGCAACAAGTATGAACCGGTCCTCGATCTTACTGTGTCCACGCCCGGCATACCCCTTGAGTTCAGACGTTACTACAACAGTGTTCTGGCTGCTGATGGTCCTCTGGGCTACGGCTGGACCCACAGCTATGGCATGTCAGTCCAGGTGGTCCAGACATCTCCCGGCTTACGGGTCAAAGTCATTGATGCCGATGGTCGTGCCCTCTACTTCGCCCAGATCTTCCAGACCTATGCCGACGAGATACGCCTTCACGGAGAATCGGGTGTCAAAGACCGTTTCAAGAAGATCATCTCCACCGGCCAGTACATCCTTCGCAAAAAGGACTCCAATCTCACCTACACCTTCGGCACAGACGGCAAGCTCTCATCTATCTCCGACACCAACGGCAATACGCTGACCCTCACCTACTCAGCGGGTCAACTCGTCCTGGTCACGAACAACTTTGGTAAGTCCCTCACCTTTCAATACAACGGCACCCACATCTCTTCCATCACCGATCCCAAAGGACAGGTCGATCACTTATGCCTATACCAACGGTGACCTCACCAGGGTCACCTATCCCGATACATAATTCCACAGGCTATACTTATGATGCAAGCCATCGCCTCACTGACAAGCGCGACACACGGAAACAATATCATCGGCCATTGGGGATATTATGCCGACGGCAGGGTCTCCGACCTACTACCGCTATCTCATAAACGGTGTTCCCCAGGAGAGTGCCGATTTTACCTATACTGCATCCGGTACCACCCTTACCCGTTCCACAGGAGCAACCAATTATACAACAGCCATCAACGACGGCATACAACACGGTCACAGAAACAGAAGGGTGCGGTTCTTCATGCGGCGGGAACGAGCATAAGACCTATGCATACGATAATTGGCTCAATCTTACCGACGTCTCCTCCATCTCGCAAGGACAAAGATACACCACTCATTACACCTACGATAAACCTGCAAACTTCTATGACCAGGCAGGAGAAGTTACCTCTATCACAGAAGCAGTTGGTATATCCGGTATGGAACGCACCACACACTACACCTATACCCACCGCACCGATGATCCTTTTCTTCTGATCCAATCCACCGAGACAAAAGCCAGTGTTGCAAATCCCGGTCAGCAACAAGACCATCACCACCCAATACTACACACAGGGCAACGGTAACGGCAAGGTCTCTTCCGTAACAGAGACCGGCTATGTCCTCATCAACGGCTCACCCGGTTCAGAGGACCTATACAACAACCTATCAGTACAACGCACAGGGCCAGCTTACCCAGATCAACGGCCCCAGGACTGATGTTAATGACATTACTACCTATGCCTATTATCCCAATACCTCCGATCAGGGCAACAACCGGGGACAGATCTATACGATCACCAATGCCTTAAATCAGACAACCCAGTTATCGAACTACGACGCCAACGGCAACGTGGGTACCATCACCGATCCCAACGGGGTTGTTACCACCTTAACCTACGATGCAAGAAACCGTCTCGTAACCGCAATGGACCAATCCACATCGGCCCTTACCCAGTACTTCTACGACAGCCACGGGAACCTCTCTTATATCATCCCTCCCGAAGGCAACCGCATCGATTACACTTACAACCTCGCCGACAAGCTAACGCAGATCACCGACACCCTCGGCAACAAGATCGTCTACGGTTATGATGTGGAAGGCAACAAGACCGGTGAGGATATCCTCGATCCTTCAAATACCTTGAAGAAACAACTCGATTACACCTATGACGAATACAACCGCCTCAAAAGGATCATCAACCCCGATACGACCTATACGGAATATACCTATGACGGCAAAGGCAACCGCACCAGCGTCCGTGATCCCAAGGCCAACGTAACGAATATGGTCTACGATGCCTTCGACCGCCTCCAGACCATGACCCAGCCCTTGAGCACCATCACCGACTACGGCTACAACGCCCAGGACAACCAGACAACCGTCACCGATCCCAACGGCAACACAACACAGTATGTCTTCGATGACTTCGGCAGAAAGAACAAAACCATCTCTCCCGATACAGGTACAACCACGTATGGTTATGACGAAGCCGGTAATGTGATCCAGCAGGTCGATGCAAATAACACTGTCATCAACTATTACTATGATGCCCTGAACCGTCTTATCTCCATCCAGTTCCCTTTAGACTCCACCCAGAACATCACCTATACCTATGATTCTACCGCCGTCACCTATGGAATAGGTCGCCTCACCGGAAGGACCGATCCATCAGGAACATACACTTTCCGTTACGATGCACAGGGCAATCTGACAAGAGAGGTGAAGATCATAAGCGGTGTCTCCTACACGACACAATACGGCTATAACAAAAATAACATTTTGACTTCTATTGCGTATCCTTCTGGAAGGATTATAAATTATGGGATGGACACAGCACAGAGGATCTCCGGCGTTTCGACAACTTTCTCCGGCAATACGAGAACGCTCGCCTCATCAATCAGTTACGCCCCTTTTGGAGGCATAACGGGGCTCATCTATGGCAACGGTCTTTCTCTTACTCAAGACTACGACAACCAATACCGTATCTCCTCCATTATCACAGGCTCCCTCCTCTATCTCACTTATAACTACGACGCAAACGGCAACATCACCACTATTGTGGATGCCGTGAACTCGTCAAGAGCACCACTTGATGTTCCAGGAACATACACCTACGAACAGGGATCAAACGTATTGATGTCCATCAGTGGCTCATCACCGGCTATCTATGACTCAGACCTCAACGGGAATATAATATCGGAGAACAACCGGGCCTATGTGTACGATACCTTGAACCGTCTCATCACCGTTTCTGACGGCAGTGCTCAGATAGCTGCATATACCTATAATGCCATGAACCAAAGAACAAAAAAAATAACAGGGTCTGGAACAAAAATATTTCATTATGATCTGCAAGGTCACTTGATAGCCGAAAGCAACGCGTCAGGCCAGACTCTGGTTGAGTACGTCCATCTCGGTGACCAGCCATTGGCCATGATTAGACCGACAGATGCCGTCTATTACTATCACAATGACCATCTGGGAACACCACGAGGTCATGACGAACGCCAGTGGGGCCGTCGCATGGAAAGCCCTCTATGCGCCCTTCGGTGCTGTAACTATCACCACATCCACGGTCGAGAACAACATCCGTTTTCCGGGGCAGTATTATGATGCTGAGACAGGGTTGCACTATAACTGGAATAGATACTATGATCCCAAGACGGGACGCTATATCACCGCCGATCCGATAGGGTTGGAAGGAGGGATAAATCTGTACGGGTATGTGGGAAATGATCCGGTGAACTCTACTGATCTATTTGGATTGTTCGATGATGGTACTAAATATGGGCCAGAACGAACACCAGGAAGGATAGGGCACAGTGATTTTAGATGTGGCAGGTGTTTTGATTTCGTCAAAGAAGATTACGGACAGACTCGTCCCGGAAATATTGTTCATGGAACTTGGCACCATTTTAGATGGTTGCTTGATGTCGAACAGGATCTTGAACAAGATATGAAAACATGTGATAAAAATGCATTTGAAAGGCACATGCATGACGGGCAGGATTATTTCAGCCATAAAAAACAAGGATGGACAATGACTAGACATCCTCGTGCACCGCTTGGAGGTCACTGGCCAGATAGAACGGATGTTAATCTTGATGCAAAGCAAGCATGGCAGGAAGCGGATATATGGACGTGTGTGTGGGTAAAGAAATGGAATGCTGCCTGCCCATCATGTGGGTGTAGTTAAAGCGAATCGCAGAGTTATTTTCATTAAGCAAGAATGGAGGTGTATAATTGAAATTATCTCACAGCATCGCACTATTCATGCTCGTTCTGTTCTCTGTCTTAGGTTGTTATCCAGTATACACAACAAACAATTTGCCAATTCAGGATACGGTTCTTCCATTGAAGGATGAGTCGAATGGCAATTTAATAGAAAAATGCATAATAATTCCGTTATACGTCACGACTGCGGGATTTACATCGGGTGCTGGTCATGGTGCTGGTTCGACAAAAGACTCGGTTTTTCTCGCAAACCCGTTTTACTACTTCAAGAACGCTAAGTTTAAACCGCAGAATGGAAAAACATATGGCGTCTTTTCGCTTATAGGTGCATCGTGGGTAGGGAAAAGCACAGATATATACGGATTGCTAGTTATCTCTCATGCTCACCATCCAAAAATGACATCAGCGGTCCGAGGGTCTTTAAATCAAGAACGATTATTCATTGAGACCTTTTGGACAAGGCGAAGTAAAGACTTCAAATGAAATGCTTGCGAACATTCTTGGCAAAAAAGTGCTTGACGATCCCTCTGTGTGTGATTTCGTGGGATTTCCAAAAGAGACTTTTGCTGCATTTGCATCAATTGAGGTCCGTCTAAATGAAGAAGAAAAACATGAAATAAGAAAATATCTTGAACATGGTAACCAAGAGGGATGGAAATCAGACAAGATTAGGGAGATGAGATAAACAAAAGGAATGACCGAGGAGGGTCCTCTTGGCAAGGGACACCCAGGCAGGTAACGATGAAAACTATTAGCAGGGACAAAATACGATGTCAATAGAAATTAGACGGGATGATAATTGATATCAGATGAGAAAGAACCAACAATTTTACATTCTTAATTTAACATTCTTCTTTGCGCATTTGCGCGTCAAAGGGGAGCATTAATGCACACACTTAACCAACACTCCATTCACGGTAAAAACTTTCGGTCTCGGGATAAAGGGGACGTTGGTGATATATTGACATTTACCCATTCTAAGATGAAAGAGTTTAGGATACCAATGAAAATATTTCAGGCCGAGATGGATTTTGATGGATTGCGCGAAGACAAGGGTGAGCACACCGGAGGCATACCACAGTGTATGTTGAGGATGTCGCGAATCCCGCAGGCGACAAAGCAAGGCGCAAAAAGCATTTGGCCATAAGTAAGTAGATTATTTAAAGACAGCTTTTCGGAGGGGAAAAATGTCATCAAATACAAGGAGTCGATTCATAACAGGTCTGACAATTATTCTATTGCTGTTAGTTTTCATCACTTCCTCGTATGCCCAGGCGGCCACCTACACCTACGATGAACTGAACCGCCTGAAACAAGTACAGAATGGCGATGGAACTATCATACAGTATACCTACGACAGTGCAGGCAATAGGATGCAGGTCCAGTCCTCCGATACCACGCCTCCTGTCACCACCGCCTTGCCTACTGCAGGAACCCACAATACACCTCAATCAGTGACTCTGACCTGTAATGATGGCATAGGTGGTTCAGGATGCGACAGAATTTACTACACCACGAATGGCACAACCCCGACAACCTCGTCATCTGTCTATTCGTCAGCGATAAGTATTTCTGCAACAACTACCCTCATGTTCTTTGCAAAAGACCTTGCCGGGAATAGTGAATCAGTAAAAACCCAGACGTATACTATTACTACCGGCAACCCCATGATAACTGTTCAGTTGAAAGACTCGAACGGCAATCCTCTGAGTGGCGGTATTGTCCAGTACTATTCCAACGGCTGGCAGACCTTCGGAACGACAGATGCCACAGGCCAGGCGAGCAAACAATTGGCCGCTGGCACTTATACTTTTGCCATGACTTACGCTTATGGACGTCAGGAGAAGTCTCAGAACGTTTCTACCAATCCGACTGTGGTGTTTCAGACCACAAGGGTTGCGGTACAACTGAAAGATTCAACCGATGCCCTGATTGACACCGGCACGACACAATATTATGCTGGAGCATGGCGTGAAATGGGGAGCACCTCAGGAGGCCAAGTGTTTAAAGAGCTCTTACCTGGCATCTATACCTTCAGCATGACCTACATGTATGGAAGGCAGGAGAAATCTCAGAATATTACTATTAATCCGACCGTGATATTCCAGACAACCAGAGTGGCGGTCCAGTTACAAGACTCAACCGGCGCCCTCATGGACACCGGGGCAGTCCAGTACTACGCAGGAGCATGGAGAGATATGGGGAGTACCTCAGGAGGTCAGACATTCAAGGAGCTTCTTCCTGGCACTTACACTTTTGCAATGGCCTATGCCTATGGACGTCAGGAAAAATCACAAAACATTATAGTTAATTCTACGGTAACCTTCCAGACAACCAGGGTTGCTGTGCAACTTCAGGACAGCACAGGTACACTCATGGATACCGGTACAGTGCAATATTACGCCGGTGCATGGCGGGATATGGGAAGCACATCCGTTGGTCAGACATTTAAAGAGCTTCTCCCCGGCACATATACCTTTGCCATGACCTATGCCTATGGTCGTCAGGAGAAATCGCAGAATGTTTCTACCAATCAGATCGTGGTGTTCCAGACCACAAGGGTTGCGGTACAACTGAAAGATTCAACCAATACCCTGACTGACACCGGCACAACACAATATTATGCAGGAGCATGGAGAGATATGGGCAGTACCTCAGGAGGCCAGGCCTTCAAGGAACTCCTGCCGGGTACTTACACGTTCAGCATGACTTATGCTTACGGGCGTCAGGAAAAAGCACAAAATATCTCAACCAACCCGACAGTGGTTTTCCAAACTACCAGACTGTCTGTCCAGTTGCAAAACTCGACTGGAACGCTGATGGACACAGGGACGGTTCAGTACTACGCAGGAGCATGGAGAGATATGGGCAGTACCTCAGGAGGCCAGGCCTTCAAGGAACTCTTACCCGGTACTTACACCTTTAGCATGGTTTATGCTTATGGTCGTCAGGAGAAATCGCAGAATGTCTCCATCAATCCGACTGTGGTGTTCACAACAGGTCGTGTTCACTCAGATAGTGGCAGTTGTACATACTATTACGCGGGGGCATGGCGAGTATTCACTCAGGATATGGAGCTGATACCTGCCACATACACCTTCCGTTTCAATGACGGCACTTCGAATATCTCGTATGCGATAATTGGCAGCAGCGTAAATAATATTCATTAGAAAAAATACAGGATGGATGGGCGTTCTTGAGATATTTCCATTTGAGGAAGACGAATTTTTAGCAAAAGAAGAAATTAAGATTCTTTTGGCCGAAGGGATTTTTGATGCATAACGCGTAACGTTTCACCCCGCAAGACGTTGCGTGGCAAAGCAAGGGCCGGGAGTCGCAGGCGCACTGCACGTTGTTGCACTCTGATGGGCAGAATAACGGCCCGCCAGTTGACAAAGTTTGCCGCAAAAATAGCGAGGCCCCATACAAATCGCTTGATTTTTTGAGGCTTACACCGTAACATTCTTTCGTTACACAAAGGACGACAATACTTATGCTCATAGAAAACATTATCAGCTCTGTGGCTCGAAAGAAAAATGAAGAGTATCTTAAATTTTCTCCCGGCGTTTCATATGCTCTTCCGGCAAGGAAGGCTGATGCCATTCCCCTGCTTCTCTATCTTCATGTGCCTTTCTGTGAAGAGCTTTGTCCGTACTGTTCATTTCACCGTGTTGTCTTCCGTGAGGATCTCACGAGGGCTTATTTCAAGGCGCTCAGGAAAGAAATTGTCATGTACAAAGATCAGGGCTATGATTTTCAGGCCCTCTATGTTGGCGGGGGCACGCCGACCGTTTTGATCGATGAGCTCTCTGCCACTATCGAATTAATCAGAAAAACGTTCAGTGTGACTGAGATATCCGTTGAGACAAACCCAAATCATCTCAGTGACAGCAATATGAGGATTTTAAAAGAGGTGGGTGTGAGAATCACCCTTCTGGGGTCGCTGATCGGCGTGCTCCAGAAGGGGATCGAGTGGTTCAACCCGTCGAACACGCTCGCGGCGCAGACCTACATGATCCTCTTCATCATCCTCTTCATCCAGTTCCGGCCCAAGGGCATCGTCGCCCTCAAGGGCCGCGCGGCGGAGGCCTGAGGCATGGTGGACATCGCTTCTCCTCCGCCCGGGGCGGCATGGGGCGCGGACCGCGCCCTTCGACGGGCCGCATCGCGCCGCGCGGGCGGACGCCGTTCATCCTGCGCAACCCGTCGGTGATGTGGTTCCTCCTCGCGCTCGCGCTGTTCACCGTGGGCGTGACGGTGCTGTCGGAGGCGACGGGGGTGGGCCTCGTCTCCACCTCCTTCGTCAAGACGCTGGGCAAGACGCTGTGCCTCTGCCTTGTCGCCATCGCGATGGACGTGGTCTGGGGCTACTGCGGCATCCTCTCGCTGGGCCACATGGCGTTCTTCGCCATCGGCGGCTACGCGATCGGCATGTGGCTGATGTACGCCCGGACCGAGATCATCGTGACCGAAAGCCTTCTGGCCGCGCCGATCCCGCCCACGCCGCAGGAGATCGTGGACGGCATCGGCACGCAGATCTTCGGGGTGGTGGGGTCGTCCGAGTTCCCGTGGCTCTGGGCCTTCGCGGACAGCCTGTGGCTTCAGCTTCTGATGGTGGTGCTGGTCCCCGGCCTCCTCGCGCTCGTCTTCGGCTGGCTCGCCTTCCGGAGCCGGGTCACGGGCGTGTACCTCTCGATCCTGACGCAGGCGATGACGCTCGCGCTGTCGCTCTACCTGTTCCAGAACGACAGCGGCCTCCGGGGGAACAACGGGCTTTCCGGGCTCCAGAACATCCCGGGCCACGAGGACGCGAGCCAGGACTGGATTTCCATCGTGTTCTTCTGGGCCTCCGCGCTGGCGCTGGCCTTGGGCTACGTCCTGTTCGCCTGGGTCGTGTCGGGCAAGATGGGGAGCGTGATCCGCGGCATCCGGGACAACGAGGCGCGGGTGCGGTTCCTGGGCTACCCGGTCGAAGGCTTCAAGCTGTTCGTCTTCACGCTGACGGCCATCGTCGCCGGGATCGCGGGCGCGCTCTACTACCCGCAGGCGGGGATCATCAATCCGGCGGAACTCGCGCCCATCGCGTCGATCTACCTTGCCGTCTGGGTCGCCATCGGGGGCCGGGGGCGGCTTTACGGCGCGGTGATCGGGGCGGCGTTCGTCTCGCTCCTGTCGTCGTGGTTCACCGGGCGGCAGCGCGCCGCCGATCAACCTCGGGTTCTACACGATCCTCTGGACGGACTGGTGGCTTGTCCTTCTCGGGCTGTCCTTCGTGGCCGTCACGCTTTTCGCGCCGAAGGGCATCGGCGGGCTCTTCGACTGGTTCGCGTCCAAGCGGCCCGCGGACCGGGAGGGCGACTTCGGCCCCGGCATGGGCGCGCTCCGCAAGGAGGAGGGGACGGAATGAAGACGCTTCTGGAAGTTTCGGGCGTCTCGGTCTCCTTCGACGGGTTCAGGGCGATCAACGACCTGTCCATCGTGATCGCGGAGCCGGAACTGCGCGCGATCATCGGGCCGAACGGGGCCGGCAAGACGACGTTCATGGACATCGTCACCGGCAAGACCCGGCCCGACGCGGGACGCGTGACGTGGGCGGATGGGGCGGTGTCGCTCCTGTCGCTGTCGGAAAGCCAGATCGCGCAGGCGGGCGTGGGGCGGAAGTTCCAGAAGCCCACGGTATTCGAGGCGCAGACGGTCCACGACAACCTCCTGATGGCGCTGAAGTCGAAGCGCGGCCCCTTCGCGGCGCTGGGCTTCCGGGCCACGGCCGAGCAGCTCGACCGGGTGGACGATCTCGCCTGGCAGATCGGGCTCACGCACAAGCTGCACCGGCTGGCGGGCGAGATCAGCCATGGCGAGAAGCAGTGGCTCGAGATCGGGATGCTGCTGGCGCAGGAGCCGCGGCTTCTGCTGGTGGACGAGCCCGCGGCGGGGATGACGCCGGTGGAGCGGGAGCACACGACCGACATCCTCAAGGAGGCCGCGAAGACGCGGGCCGTGGTGGTCGTGGAGCACGACATGGAGTTCGTCCGCCGCCTCGACTGCAAGGTGACGGTGCTGCACGAGGGGTCGGTGCTGGCCGAAGGCTCGCTCGACCACGTGACGAAGAACCAGCAGGTCATCGACGTGTATCTGGGGCGGTGAGGCGAATGCTTGAGGTTCAGGACATCACGCTGCGCTACGGCCAGAGCCAGATCCTCCACGGCGTGAGCCTCGAGGCGCGGCGGGGCGAGGTCACGGCGCTCATGGGGACGAACGGGGTGGGCAAGACGAGCCTGCTCAAGGCCATCGCGGGGCGGTATCCGTTCTCGGGCGGGCGGATCGCGCTCGACGGCGCGGACCTTGGCCATTCGACGGCCTTCGGGGCGGCGAAGGCGGGGATCGCCTATGTGCCGCAGGGGCGGGAGATCTTTCCGCTGCTGACGGTGCGGGAGAACCTCGAGACGGGGTTCGCCTGCCTGCCTTCGGCCGAGCGGGCGGTGCCGGGGCGGATCTTCGAACTGTTCCCGGTGCTCAAGCAGATGGAGAACCGGCGGGGCGGGGACCTGTCGGGCGGGCAGCAGCAGCAGCTTGCCATCGCGCGGGCGCTGATCACGAAGCCGAAGGTGCTGCTGCTGGACGAGCCGACGGAAGGCATCCAGCCCAACATCATCAAGCAGATCGGCGACGTGATCGAGATCCTGCGCGCCGAGGGCGAGATGTGCATCGTGCTCGTCGAGCAGTACTTCGACTTCGCGGTGCGGCTGGCCGACCGGTTCGTGGTGATGAACCGGGGCGCGGTGAGCTACCGGACCGACAAGGCGGGGCTCGACCGGGAGACGCTTCTGGGCGCGGTGTCGATCTGAGGCGTGGGTCGGCCGCGCTGCGGGCGCGGACCGACGGACGTATACCTTCGCGGGGCGGCGGTGTAGGGTCATGCACCGGCAACGCGAGGTGCCTCGATGGTACGGATCGGCCAGATCTCGACGCCCGACGAATGCGCCGCCGCCAAGGGCCTCGTGCTCGAGTTTCGTCCGATGGGCCATCACGCTGGACCCGGACTCCGAAACGGCGCCCACCTTCGCCGGACTGGACGCCGAGCTGGACGCGCTTCCCGGCGTGTACGGGCCGCCTACCGGGAGTTTCCTGCTGGCGACGAACGACCGACGGACCCGTGGGATGCGTCGCGTTCCGCGAAGTCGATGTCGACACGGTGGAGCTCAAGCGCATGTACGTCCGGCCCGATCAGCGGGGCGAGGGGGTCGGACTGAGGCTCGTGCAGGAATTGCTGGAGGTGGCGCGCGCGCAGGGACGCAGGCGCGTCGTCCTCGACAGCTACCACACCATGACGGGCGCGCACAAAATCTACCGTGCGCTGGGGTTCAGGGACGTGGCGGCCCCCGAAGGCTTTCCCGCGCATTTGCTTGGCCGCGTCGTGTTCATGGAAATGGCTCTCGCCTAGAAGGACGGCTCCGCACGGACGACGCGCGCCGGGGCTGCCGCCGGGGCGGGACAGTCAGGACCTGATCGTGTAGCGGTCCGCTTCCTCGAAGACGTCGATCGCGCGGGTTCCGGCCTTGATCACCGCGCCGTGTTCCACGCCTGCGGGGATCGTGTAGCTGTCGCCCGGGCGGTAGGTCCGCGTCTCGCCGCCGATGGTGAGCTCGATTTCGCCTTCGAGGACGGCGCCCCACTGGGCGCCGTGCGCGTGCAGGGGTATCGTCATGTCCTTGAGGAAGGTGAAGAAGAGCACGAGGCCGTCGTCGGAGCGGACGACCGAGGTGCGGACGACGTCGTCGGGGAAGGGCAGGTCGATGCTCGGGAAGGCCTCGATGAAGTCGGGGTAAGGCATGGTCCGTCCCTTTCTGCCTGTGGGCGAGGCCGAGGTGTCACGCTAGCAGCGCCGGGCCGGTCCGGCAATGCAGGGTCTAGACCGCCGCCTCCACGAGCGCACCGCGCCCGCCCACGACGCGGGCCGCGAGGGTCGATCCGGCGGAGAGCGCCTCGGCCACGGTGCCGCCGGTGAGGCGGGCGGCGAGGTAGGCTGCGTTGAAGCTGTCGCCTGCAGCGGTGGTGTCGACGACCTCCGGGGCGGGGACGGGGTCGTAAGTGGACCATGCGCCGTCCACGAGCGCGGTCATGCGGCCCGCGCCGTTCTTCACGATCACCTCCGTGACGCCGAGCGCGGCGTAGCGGCGCGGCGGTGGCGTCGAGGTCGGCGTCGCCGAAGGCGGCTCGCGTCGTCCTCGAAGGAGGGGAGCGCGATGTCGGCGAGGCGGGCGGCTTCCGTCACTGCCGCGGTCATCGCGGCGGGGGAGGGCCAGAGGCGGAGGCGGAGGTTCGGGTCGAAGGCGACGCGGCCGCCTTGCGCGCGGTAGTCGGCGAGGGCGCGCGAGGAGGCGGGCGCGGTCGGGGGGCGGCGAGGATCGCCAGCGTGATGCCGGAGAGGTAGGCGAGCGATGCGCCGGAGAGCGCGGCGCGGAGGCGGGCGTCGTCCTCGGCGAGGCGGCGGGCGGCGCTTTGCCCGCGCCAGTAGGCGAAGCTGCGCTCGCCGTTCTTCAGCTCGATCAGGTAGAGGCCGACGGTCGCGTCGGGAAGGCGGGCGAGGTGGTCCGTGCCGATGCCGGCGTCCTCCATGAACTTCGCCATGGTGGCGGAGATGCCGTCGGTGCCGATCGCGCTGAGGTAATCGACCTGCCAGGCGGCGGGCAGGCGGCGGCGCAGGTACCAGGCGGTGTTGAAGGTGTCGCCCGCGAAGCCCATGCGGAAGAGGCCGGGTTCGGCGGCCGGGCCCATCTCCACCATGCATTCGCCGATGGCGACGACGCGGTTCTGGGTCATGGCTGTCTCCCGAATTGACCGGCTCTGCCCGCTGGCATACCACCTGACGGGCGCGGGGCCAGCCCCCTGCGCGAGGGGAGGGGCGGCATGACGCTTCTGGACGAGGACCGGCTCTTCCCGGTCGAGGGGCGCGCGCGCGAGGTCGCCCGCCTGCTCTACGGCACGGTGCAGGGGCTTCCGATCGTCAGCCCGCACGGCCACACCGACCCGCGCTGGTTCGCCGAGGATGCGGCCTTTCCGGACCCCGCGCGGCTCTTCGTGACGCCCGACCACTACGTCTTCCGGATGCTGCACTCGCAAGGCGTCCCGCTCGAGGATCTTGGGGTGCCGCGCGCCGATGGCGGGCCGGTGGAGCAGGACCCGCGCGCGATCTGGCGGCGGTTCGCGGAGCGGTATCACCTGTTCCGGGGCACGCCCTCGCGGCTCTGGCTCGACCATGCGTTCGCAGGAGGTGTTCGGGATCGACGAGCGGCTGTCGGCGGCGTCGGCGGACAGCATCTACGACCGGATCGCCGCATTGCCTCGCGCGGCCGGAGTTCCGGCCCCGGGCGCTGTTCGAGCGGTTCGGGATCGAGGTGATCGCGACGACCGAGAGCCCGCTCGACGATCTGCGCTGGCACCGGATGATCCGGGAGAGCGGGTGGGGCGGGCGGGTGATCACGGCCTATCGGCCCGATCCGGTGGTGGACCCGGAGTTCGCGGGCTTCGCCGCGAACGTGGAGCGGCTGGGGGAGCTGACCGGGGAGGATGCGACCTCGTGGGGCGGGTATCTGGCGGCGCACCGGGTGCGGCGGGCGTTCTTCAAGGGCTTCGGCGCGACCTCGACCGACCACGGCCACGCGACGGCGCGGACGGAGGACCTGGCGCGAGGCGGAGGCGCGGGCGCTTTTCAGCAGGGCGCTGCGGGGGGCTTGCTCGGCCGAGGAGGCGGATGCGTTCCGGGGGCACATGCTGACCGAGATGGCGCGGATGAGCCTCGACGACGGGCTGGTGCTGCAGATCCATCCGGGGAGTTTCCGGAACCATTCGGGAGGCGTGGAGGCCCGCTTCGGGCGGGACAAGGGCTACGACATCCCGACGCGGACCGATTACGTGCGGGCGCTGCGGCCGCTTCTGAACGCGGTGGGGGAGCGGGCCGGATCTGACGGTGATCGTCTTCACGCTGGACGAGTCGGCTTACGCGCGCGAGTTGGCGCCTCTGGCCGGGGTCTATCCCGCGCTGCGGCTGGGGCCGGCGTGGTGGTTCCACGACTCGGCCGAAGGGATGCGGCGGTTCCGGGAGATGACGACGGAGACGGCGGGGTTCTACAACACGGTCGGCTTCAACGACGACACGCGGGCGTTCTGTTCGATCCCCGCGCGGCACGACGTGGCGCGGCGGGTGGACTGCGCCTATCTCGCGACGCTCGTCGCCACGGGGCGGCTGGCCGAGGACGAGGCGTTCGAGGTGGCGCATGACCTTGCCTACCGGCTGGCCAAGGAGGCGTACCGGCTATGAGCGCGCGTCTGATGCGGAGCGGCGGGGCCGAGGCCGGGGGTGGGGATCGTCCACCTCGGGCCGGGGGCGTTCTTCCGGTCCTTCGTCGCGCCCTGGGTGGCCGAGGCGATGGCGGCCTCCGGTGGGGACTGGGGGATCGTGGGGGTCTCGCTGCGGAGTGCGGCGGACCGGGATGCGCTGGCGCCGCAGGGGTTCGCCTATACTGCGGTGGAGCTTGGGCGAGAGGGAGACCGCGCGGGTCGTCGAGGTGATCGAGGACGTGCTGGTGGCGCCCGAGGACCCCGAGGCGGTGCTGGCGCGGATGGCCGATCCGGGGGTGCGGATCGTGTCGCTCACCGTGACGGAGAAGGGGTATTGCCATTCGCCCGCGACGGGGCGGCTTGCGATGGATCATCCTGATATCGTTCATGATCTTGGCGCGGCGCTGCCCCGGTCGGCGCCGGGGTTCCTCGTGCGGGCGTTGCAGCGGCGGCGGGCGGCGGGGGTGCGGCCCTTCACGGTGATGTCCTGCGACAACCTTCCGGCGAACGGGCGGCTGGTGCGCGGGGTGGTGCTCGACCTCGCGCGGGCGGTGGACCCGGGGCTCGCCGACTGGATCGCGGCGGAGGGGCGGTTCCCCTCCACGATGGTGGACCGGATCACGCCGGCGGTGACGGAAGCCGACATCGCGCGGGTGGAGCGGCTGACGGGGCGGCGCGATGCGGCGCCGGTGCTGCACGAGCCGTTCCGGCAGTGGGTCGTCGAGGACGATTTCGTGGACGGCGCGCGGCCCGATCTCGGGGCCGTGGGGGTCGAGCTTGTGGGGGACGTGACGCCCTTCGAGCACATGAAGCTGCGGATGCTGAACGGGACGCATTCGGCGCTGGCGTATCTGGGCTATCTCGCCGGGCACGAGACGATTGCGGAGACGGTCGCGGACCCGGTGTTCGCGGCCTTCGTGCGGCGGCTCTGGGCGCGGGAGATCATTCCGGCGGTTGAGGCGCCGCCGGGCGTGGACCTCGGCGCCTATGCCGAGGCGCTGATGGCGCGCTATCGCAATCCGGCGATCCGGCACCGGACCTGGCAGATCGCCATGGACGGGAGCCAGAAGCTGCCGCAGCGGATCCTCGGGACGATGGCCGAGGGGCTGGAGGCGGGGCGGGCGTGCCGGGGCTCGCGCTCGTGGTGGCGGGGTGGATGCGCTACGTGGGGGGCGTGGACGAGCGCGGGCAGCCGATCGACGTGCGCGATCCGATGGCGGCGCGGCTGCGGGCGCTCGCCGAGGGGGCGGACCCGGTGGCGGGGCTGCTTGGCGTGCGGGAGGTGTTTCCGGAGGCGCTCGCGGCGCGGCTGGCGGGGCCGGTGGCGGCGGCCTATGGTCGGATTGCCGCGCTGGGGGCGCGGGGTGCGGTGGCGGAGCTTGGGAGCGGGACATGATCGAAAGCTGGCGGTGGTACGGACCCTTCGACAAGATCACGCTGCCCGAGATCGCGCAGACCGGGGCCACGGGGATCGTGACCGCGCTGCACGAGGTGCCTTACGGCGAGGTCTGGCCGCGCGAGGTGATCGCGGCGCGGAAGGCGGAGATCGCGGGCGCGGGGTTCGACTGGGTCGTGGTCGAGAGCCTGCCGATCCACGAGCGGATCAAGCGGGGAGGGGGACCTCTCGGCGCTCTTCGCCAACTACCGGCAGTCGATGGCGAACCTCGCGGCGGAGGGCGTGTTCACCATCTGCTACAACTTCATGCCGCTGCTGGACTGGACGCGGACGGACCTTGCCGCACCCGTGGCGCGCGGGGGCACCTGCCTGCGGTTCGAGGCGCACCGGATGGCGGCGTTCGAGATCCACATGCTCGGGCGGCGAGGCGGCGGAGGACGACTACCTGCCGGAGGTCCGCGCGAAGGCGGCGGCGTGGTTCCAGAAGGCGACGGAGGCGGAGCGGGAGGCGCTTCTGCATTCCATCATGTCGGGGCTGCCGGGGGCGTTCGACCGCTACGACATTGCGGGGCTGAGGAAGGCGCTGAAGGGCTACGAGGGCATCGGGCGGGACGCGATCCGCGCGAACTACCGCCGCTTCCTCGAGGAGGTGGTGCCCGCGGCGGAGGAGCTGGGGATGCGGCTCTGCGTCCATCCCGACGATCCGCCGCGCGACATCCTCGGGCTGCCGCGGATCGTCGTCGGACGGGGAGGATATCGGCTGGGTGATGGACGCGCGTGCCGGCGCGGGCGAACGGGCTGACGCTGTGTTCGGGGAGCCTTGGCGCGAACCCGGCGAACGACGTGCCCGCCATCGCCGCGCGGTTCGCGGACCGCATCCACTTCGCGCATCTGCGCAACGTCCGGAAGGACCCGGACGGGAGCTTCGAGGAGGCCGCGCATCTCGACGGCGACACCGACATGGTGGCGCTTTGCGCGGTGCTGGCGGGCGAGGAGAAGCGGCGGCGGGAGGAGGGGCGGGCGGACCACGCGATCCCCTACCGGCCCGACCACGGGCACGAGTTGCTGAGCGACATCGGGGCCGGAACGCACCCCGGATACCCGCTGATCGGGCGGCTCCGGGGGCTTGCCGGAACTGCGCGGCGTGTTCCGGGCGGTGGAGCGCGCCTGAGGGCCGTTCGGAACGATTTCCCGGTTTCGGAGTCGGCGCGGGGACGGGTATCCCGGATCGTCCGTGCCCTTCCGGAACCGTTCGGGCGAACGATGCTCCGCTTGCGGGCGCGAGGCGCGGAACGTTCGTCCAAGTTGGGCACGTGAAGCGAACGGCTTGTAGTGCAGGCGGCCCTTGATGGGACCCTGTCCTATTTTCCCGGCGGATATCGCAACTCTTTGGAACGAGTGTTCTATTTGGGGCATCGAAACCTCGGGTGTTCCCATGCGATTCTTTCCCGTCTTCCTTCGCGTCGCCGACCAGCGGATCGTCGTGTCCGGCGGCGGGCGAGGCCGCGGTGGCGAAGCTCCGGCTTCTCCTGAAGACCGAGGCGCGGATCGAGGTCTATGCCACCGAGATCGACCCGGTCATCCTGCGACTGGGCGGCGGAGCGGGCGGCTGACCGTCATCCGGCGGCCCGTGGGCGCGGTGGACGTGGCGCGGGCGCGGCTCGTCTACGGGGCGAACGACGAGGCGGTCGAGGATGCGCGGGTGGCAAAGCTCGCGGAGAACGCGGGCGTGCTCCACAACATCGTCGACAACCTCGAAGGCAGCGCGTTCCTGACGCCCGCGATGGTCGACCGCGACCCGGTCGTCGTCGCCATCGGCACCGAGGGCGCGGCCCCGGTGCTGGCGCGGAAGGTGAAGGCGCATCTCGAGGAGAAGCTTCCCGCGGCGCTTGGTGCGCTCGTGAAGGCGGCGGAGGCGTTCCGCCCGCAGGCCGAGGCGCTGCCCAAGGGGCGAGCGCGCCGGGCGTTCTGGAGCGCGGTCTTCGCCGACGCCTTCGTGCCGGGTGCGGCGCCGGAGGCGGGGGCGCTCGACCGGCTCTTGGCCCAGCATCTGGGCGAGGCGCCGAAGAAGGGGCGCGTCCTGTTCGTGGGCGCGGGCCCCGGCGATCCGGATGATCCTGACGATGCGGGCGCGGCGCGCGCTCGACCAGGCGGACGTGGTGATCCACGACCGGCTGGTGCCGAAGGCGATCCTCGAACTCGCCCGGCGCGAGGCGGAGATCGTGGAGGCGGGCAAGACCGGCTTCGGCGAGTCGACGCCGCAGGCCGAGATCAACGCGATGATCGTGGACCGGGCGCTGAAGGGCGAGGTCGTGGTGCGGCTCAAGGCGGGCGATCCGGGCGTGTTCGGGCGGCTCGACGAGGAGATCGACGCCTGCGACGCGGAAGGGATCGAATGGACCATCGTGCCGGGGCTGACCTCGGCCTCGATGGCGGCGGCGCGGCTGGGCCAGAGCCTGACGAAGCGCGGGCGGAACACGGAAGTGCGGTTCCTCACGGGTCATGGCGTGGACGGCGTGGCGGACCAGGACTGGGCCTCCTGGCGCGGCCCGGGTCGGTCGCGGCGATCTACATGGGCAAGCGCGCGGCGCGGTTCATCCAGGGGCGGCTCCTGATGCATGGCGCGGACCCGGCGACGCCCGGTCGTCGGTCGTGGAGAACGCGGGCCGGCCGGAGGAGCGCATCCTCGCCGACGCACCTCGCCGTTCTGGAGCCCACGCTGACGGCGGCGGGTTTCGACGGGCCGGCGATCATCTTCATCGGCCTCGCCCCGCGCGGCGCGGCGGTGGCCGAGGTGCGGCAGGAGGCGGTGTCGTGAGCAAGGTGCGCCATCCCAAGGTGGTCGCGGCGAACGACCTGCTCGAAGGCGATGCCGTGTGGCTCGACGCCGAAGGCGTGTGGGTCCGCGACATCCGCGAGGCCGAGGTGATCTGGGACGATGCCCGGGCCGAGGCGCTTCTGAAGGCGGCGGAAAAGCAGACGCTGAAGGTCGTCGGGCGTCTACCTCGTGGAGGTGCATCCCGACCCGGAAGGCGCGCGCCCCGTCCATTTCCGCGAGGCGTTCCGCACGCGCGGCCCTCCAACTACTTCCACGGCAAGCAGGCGACAGGCGCGTAAGATGTACGTCTATTCCGAATTCGACGAAGCCTTCGTCCGCGACCGCGTCTCGATGTTCCGGGGGCAGGTGGAGCGGCGGATCACGGGCGAGCTGACCGAGGACGAGTTCCGGCCGCTGCGGCTGATGAACGGGCTCTACCTCCAGCTGCACGCCTACATGCTGCGCGTCGCGATCCCCTACGGCACGATCAACTCCGCGCCAGATGCGGCAGCTCGCGTACATCGCGCGACCGCTGGGACAAGGGCTACGGCCACTTCACCACGCGGCAGAACATCCAGTTCAACTGGCCGAGGCTGCGAGGACGTGCCGGACATGCTGGCGGCGCTGGCCGACGTGGGGATGCACGCGATCCAGACGTCAGCGGCAACTGCATCCGCAACGTGACCGCGGACCATTTCGCCGGGCGCCGCGGCGGACGAGATCGAGGACCCGCGCCCCTATCGCGGAGCTGCTGCGGCAGTGGTCGACCGATCCACCCGGAGTTCGGTTCCTGCCGCGCAAGTTCAAGATCGCGATCACCGGCGTCGCCCAACGACCGCGCGGTGACGCGGGCGCATGACATCGGGCTGCGCATGCGTCCGCAACGATGCGGGCGAGGTCGGGTTCGAGGTGACGGTGGGCGGCGGGCTTGGCCGGACGCCGATGCTCGGGCCGCGTGATCCGCGAGTTCGCTGCCGCAGGCGGACCTGCTGCCCTACGTCGAGGCGATCCTGCGGCGTCTACAACCAGCTTGGCCGCCGCGACAACAAGTACAAGGCGCGGATCAAGATCGCGGTCCACGAGATGGGTCTCGAGACGCTCACGGCGCTGGTCGAGGAGCGGTTCGTCGCAAACCGCGCCGTGAGTTCTCCGGCGTCGACCAGGCACGTGCTCGGCCGGATCGACGGCGCAGTTCGCGCCGCCGGCGTTCGATGCCGGCCAAGCCCGATCGCGGACGCGGTGCAGACCGCCGGGTTTCGCGCGTGGCGTCGACACGAACGTTGCGGCGCACCAGCAAGCGGATCACGCCATGGTCACGATCTCGCTCAAGCCGCATCGGCGGCACGCCCGGCGACGCGACGGCCGAGCAGATGCGCGCGATGGCCGACATCGCCGACGCCTATCGCCTATGGCGAGATGCGCGTCAGCCACGCAGCAGAACGTGATCCTGCCGCATGTGCAGCGGGCGGACCTGCCCGCGGTCTACGCGGCGCTGCGTGCAGGCGGGGCTCGCGACGCGCGAACCTCGGGCTGATCTCGGACATCATCGCCTGCCCGGGCATGGACTACTGCGCGCTGGCCAACGCGCGCTCGATCCCGATCGCGCAGCAGATCGCCCAGCGCTTCGCCGAGCTGAAGCGCGCAGCGCGAGGTCGGCGCCGCTGAGGATCAAGATCTCGGGCTGCATCAACGCCTGCGGGCACCACCATGTCGGCCACATCGGCATCCTCGGGCTCGAGCGCGCGGGCGTGGAGAACTACCAGATCACGCTCGGCGGCGACCGCGACCGAGACGCGCGGCCATCGGCGAGCGCACGGGCCCCGGCTTCTGCGTCCGACGAGATCGTGGGCGCGGTGGAGCGGATCGTCTACGCCTATCTCGACCTGCGGGAGAGCGAGGAGGAGACGTTCCTCGAAGCCTTCCGCCGCGTGGGCATGGAGCCGTTCAAGGCCGTGCTTTACCCCAAGGAGACTGAAGATGCGGCTTGAAACTCAATTCCGGCCGCTGGACCGGACGGTCGGGGAGCTGAACCGCGCGTACGCCGGGGCGCGACCCGGTCGAGGTGCTGGCGCGTGTGCTGTCAGATCATCCGGGGAGCGCCGCCACCGTGTCGTCCTTCGGGGCGGAGTCGGTCGGTGCTGCTCCATCTGCTCGCACAGGTGGACCGGGCGGCGCCGGTCCTGTTCCTCGACACCGAGATGCTGTTTCCCGCGACGCTGGCCTATCAGCGCGAGGTGGCGGAGACGCTGGGGCTGACCGGCGTGCAGGTGATCCGGCCCGATCGCGCGGCGGTCTTCGCGCGCGATGCGGACGGCGACCTTCACCGGCGCGACCCGGACCTCTGCTGCGCGCTGCGCAAGGCCGAGCCGCTTGAGAACGGCGCTGCGCGGCTACACCGCGTGGATCACGGGCCGGAAGCGGCACCAGACGAAGGAGCGCGCGGCGCTCGACGTGTTCGAGGTCGATGCGGCGGGGCGGGTGAAGGTGAACCCGCTGGCGTCCTGGACCACGGCGGACGTCAACGCCTATATCGACCGGCACGGGCTGCCCCGGCATCCGCTGGTGCGGGACGGTTTCCTGTCGATCGGCTGCGCGCCCTGCACGACGAAGGTGGCGCCGGGCGAAGACGCGCGGGCCGGGCGCTGGCGCGGGCGGGACAAGGACGAATGCGGCATTCACCTCGTGAACGGGCGGTTCGTGCGCACGGGCGAACTGGAGCTGGCCGATGAGCGGTGAGGCGACGGTTCTGGTGACGGAGGCCGGGTTCCGGCTGGCCGGCGCGGCGGATGAGGTTTCGTTCCCGTCGCCGAGGCGGGGGAGGGCGGATCCTGCGCCTCGAGGTGCCCGCCGACGCGCGATCCGGAAGCGGCTGTGCCACATTTCGCGAAGGTCGAGGTGATCCGCATCCCGTTCCGGAGCTTCTCGGACGGGCGGGGCTTCACGCTGGCGCGCGGAGCTGAGGCGGCTGGGATACAGGGGGCGCATCCGTGCCGCTGGGGCACCTCATCAGTGACCAGTGGCCGCTTGCGCGGGCCTGCGGGATCGACGAGGTCGAGATCACGGGCGCGCAGGCGGAGCGTCAGCCGGAGGCGGCATGGACCGCCTCGCGGCGGCCGTTCCGCTACCTCGACGTCCTGCGCTGAGGCGATCCGCAAGACCCTTGCGGGGCGTCCGAAAACTGTCACACTCGCGGTGCTACAAGCGGATGTTGGCCCTGCGGCGCAGGGTTCGCGGGGACATGTCTGGGGGCGCACATCCATGCAGATGACGAAGGAAGAGCTTGAGGGCGATGTCCTCAAGGTGACGCTGAGGTGGTTCGGACATTGACGATGCGTC
>CAWAOG010000024.1:0-21321 GCA_963783625.1 uncultured delta proteobacterium
GCAAAATGTGTGCTGATCTAGCCGGGGTGATGGAACAGGAAACGCAGTATGTGAAGGCGTTAGAAACGGCTGCGACCTATCGGTGGGATGGCAACTATCTGGAACTGCGCACCACAGACGGCGCGCTGGCCGCCAGAGTTGGCTCGCACTGGCACGGCTCTGACCTTGCCCGCACAGGCCTCAGCAAAAAGGTGCATTATTATCGCGCAGGCTTTTCCCAATGCTGAATATCCTGTCGAGGGTGTCTGCTCCGGGAAGGCTCAGTTGAAGGATGGTTTTTTTGAAGAGTCAGTTGCTCCAGGCTCTGCCACCACGACCAGGATTTGGTTTGGCAAGAAACAAGCTTTTGGAGACATGAATGGCGATGGAGTGGAGGATGCCGCTGTAACGCTCGTGGTTGATCGTGGCGGTAGCGGCACGTTCACCTATCTTGCATTGGTAATCAATGAAAAAGGTACAGCAAAGCCTGTTTGCTTCTATTATGTACTCGGAGACCGTATCATTGTGACCTGTCTGGCGATAGAGTCAAGTAGTGTTGTGGTAACCATGCTCACACGGAAACCAGATGAGTCAATTAGCGCAGAACCAACACGCGAGGTTAGGCACGCATTCAAACTGCGGGGCGATAAGTTGGTTGAGGTGCAATAGAAAAACAGAATGCCACCGTGTCTATGCTGGCCGAACGGACACATGGGTAACACTTTCTCTCGCAAATTCTCAGTTTCCAACAACGGTTGATTTGAATACTTTGTAGGTGCAGCTTTATAGTTCAAGCCCTTTCATTGCCGTAATAATCCTCTTTAAGCTCTATTTCTGCTTTATATTCCTGTTATCCCCCAAAGACCTTATAAAGGGAGGCAGTTATGAACGTGAAGAGGCAGTATCGCTCTTCCGGTTTTACCAACAATCCAACCACAGAAGGAGAACCGCGGAGAGCTATCGATTCTCATTGCAGAGCTTTGATGTTCTCTTCGCTAATCAATCTATCGAAGCCCTGAGACCCGATAAATCTACGACTTCCTGGAACGGATGACACGGGACTTAGCCAAGCCTACCCGTCGGTTACGCTATGCCCAGTTAAAGGCCTTCTTCAACTTTGTTATCGAAAAGTGCTGTCCGGATATGAAGAATCCATGCAGTGCCCCTTTGTTATCGAAGACATTCAGGATGCCAAAACAGTTACCGAAAGTGATTCTGGATAAAGAGGTTGTCGACGAGATGATTTACAATACACGGGATAGAAGAAACAGGTTGATGCTGGAACTCCAGGCTCGCTGTGGCCTTCGGATCGGGGAGCTATTGAATGTCAGGGTTTCCGATGTTTCGGAAAGAAGGATTATCATCACACAACCCAAATCCGGAAAAGAAGCAGAAACAGCCTTCATGCCGGAACAGGTGGCCAAAAGATTGCGGGATTATATGAAGGATAAGAATCTCTCTCCCGAGGACAGGGTTTTCCCTATTTGTTACTCGACTGCCCGGACATTCATAAGAAAGTCAGGGCAAAAGCTCAATCTTGTCATTTCTCCTCACGATCTCAGGAGATACTCAGCGACCTATGCGAGCCGTAATGGAGTTCCATTAGAAATCGTGTCAAAGGTGATCCTACGGCATCAGGACCTAAAAACTACACAAATCTATCTGGGCAAGGTAGCGAACAGGAAGCGATACGCTGGATGGACATACTTCATGGAAAATAGTCGATGGGCTGCTATTGATTACGGGTAGAAACATGGTGGTCTTTGGGGACTGTTTTATCTCTTCAGGGAAAGCTTCTGTGACCGCCAAGATGCACTATTTTGTATGTTACGCCCCGTAAGCTTCACCATTGGTCTCCCCATACTTGCCGCTCAGTACAAGTGGTATTCAAGTATCTGATCGGACACTTTTTTCTTGAAATTTGCCAAGGGTTTGCGGGAGAATAAGTTAATGTTGGGAAAGATCGGATTCGAGAACCATGCTAATCCAAGAAAAAGGAGCGTTTATGAAAATTACAATGAGCTTTGCAGTCAGATTTCTGCTGGTGACGTGCTTTCTTTTCATGAGTTACGGTGGCGATGCTTTTGCCGCCGCACCCTTGTCATGCTCCGATCTTACAAAACTGACCCTTAAGGATATGACGTTCAACAAGCCCATATACATTACGTCGGCTAAGTCTTTTGCCGCCGACACTGCTTCCGGAATGCCGGCACATTGTGATGTCCGGGCAACTATGTGGCCGGAGCTCGATTTCATAATAAAACTCCCCGTCACTGCCAACTGGAACAAGAGATTCTACTATACCGGTGGAGGCAGCATGGACGGCACGTTAAGGATGGCGGACGTCGACGCGGCCACAAAGCTGACCTTTGCGGTTGCTAATACCAATGGCGGTCATAACCTGTTGCCCGGTCAAGGTGAAGCCGATTTTGCCTACCCCAGCATGACCAACATGCACGCAGCGCAAAAAGTAAAGGATCTTGGATACCGCGCCCACTATGAAGGGGCGATGCTGGCAAAGAAAATCATTAAGGCCCACTATGGTATGGATCCTGTTCGATCGTACTACTGGGGTTGTTCCAATGGAGGGCGGGAAGGGCTGATCATGGCTCAACGATATCCGGACGTATACGACGGGTACGTTATCGGTGCCCCCTTGACAAGCTACTTCAGCCTCCGGCCTGTCTGGAATAATCAGAATCAGATAGGTGTGATCCCCCCGACCCTCTACACATCTACCGCCAATATGACCATAGGGCACGCAGTGCACGACCCGGCTGCTCTTATTCCAAACTCGCTCGCGTCAGACCCGACAGCCTACAGAAACTACGGAGTCGCCAAGGCCGATGTGTACCGCAAGGCACTCTATGCCCAGTGCGATGGTCTGGATGGCCTCGTAGACGGCATTATCGCTGATCCGGAAAAATGCACATTTATCTATAGCGAAGCCGGTCTCAAGGCTGCTCTTCCCCTGTGCGCCGGCGATGTAGATGCGTCGAACTGCTTCACCAGTGAACAGGTAAAAACACTGATGCGGATCAATAACCCGCCTGTAGATTCCCGAGGCACAAAGCTGACCATAGCCCTTCTCGGAGGTGGCTCGGTTCCCATCAGTCCCATGTATCCTGCTTTCAGCGGCCGGGCCTGGGATTATTTCAAGTATTTGGCTTTCAACCCGCCGCCGGGCCCCGCATGGAACTGGATGTCTTTTAATTTCGATATAGACCCCGCAAGGGTCGCGGCATCAGGTATCATTGACATCCTCGATGCCACGGATCCCAACTTGTGGGGAGCGAAGCACCACGGGGCCAAGATCATCATGTGGCACGGGGGATCCGATCCGGTTATCCCGACCTTGCAGTCGCTTGAGTATTATAAGAGTGTGAAGACCAGGATGGGAGATATATCAGACTTCTTCAGATACTACCTGGTCCCCGGGGTTGACCATTGTGGCGGTGGGACCGGTTGCTTTGATCGTAGCAATTACAACATGTGGGTAAAACCCCTTATGGATTGGGTGGAGAACGGGAAGGCACCAGGGGCAATTATCGGGTCCCAGGTGGACAATACCGGCAAAACCCTCCGCACGCGTCCGCAATGCCCCTATCCGCTGATTGCGAAACCAGTCAAAACCCCTCTCTCCGGGGCAGAAGCAAACGATGCAGCCAACTTCGCCTGTCAGTGAAATATTGACTGTAAGGAAGGTGCGTTGATGTAGGCTGAGGCACAAAACCGGATATTGCTTCCCTCTTGTGCCACATTTCAATCTGCAATCCGCGGTTCTGCATGTTATATCCAATGCTTGACTCGGTTTAGCAGTTTATTGAGTTCCTTCCTGAAAGCAATGAACATTGCAATCTGAGAAATATCCCCTGTTTCAAACCGTTATATATTCCCATGCATTCAACTCATGCCTCAAAGGCTAACAGAATAAAAGTTTTTTTATCAGTCTACAAAAAAACGAGGCCTCCTGTTAAGTTGTTACATGATGTCACCACATCAAAAACCCAACAAGGAGGTCTCTATGAATATAAGCGAAGATAGCAGATTAGAGGAATTCCGTCAACTGAAGAACAGGGTCCGGGGCTCAACGGAGCATCTCATCATCGGGATCGATATCGCCAAGGAAAAACACCACGCTTTCGTGGGGACGTCAACAGGGAAGACGCTACTGAGAAAGCTGATCTTCGAAAATACCCGGGAAGGCTTTGAGAAACTCTCTGCGTATGTGGATGCCGTAAAGACCCGGCATACGCTTCCCAAGGCCATATTCGGCCTCGAACCGACCGGCGATTACCACAAGCCCCTGGCAGAATATCTTGTGCGGCAGGGCCATACGCTCGTCCTGGAAGCAGGTGCCTCGGTAAGGAAGAACCGTGAACTTCTCGACGGACGATGGGACAAACACGACACCAAGGATGCCGCCAACGTGGCCGATCTCATTTCTCAGGGGAAATGTCTTTTTATGAGTTCCCCTCTGCCGATTTGAGAGAATTGCGAAGCCTCATTTCCCTGAAGAGACGCCTCAAGAAGCTTGCACAGGTATATAAGGTAAGGATCAGGAACCACCTTATCGCCCAGTACTTCCCCGAGGCAGATGACTACTTCCGGAATATTGAAGGCCCGGCAATCGTGAAGTGGTGTCTCGATCCCAGGAACTCTCGGCTCTTACCTTCGAGGAGTTTGTCCGTATGGTCTTACCCTCAAAAGGAGGGGAAGTACAGCGGAAACGGTTATGGGATATCTATACAAAGGCAAAAACATCAATAGGCTGTGAGGCAACCCCGGCCGTGTCCTTCGAGGCGGGGCTCCTCATCGACGCATTGCGGCAACTCGATGTCATGACTCAGAACACCGATGGAAAAATAACAGCGGTATGTAAGAGATTCCCTGAGTATGCCCACCTCTTGACTATCCCCGGATTCGGTCCCGATATCTCTGCAAAGGTACTCGGGGCCATAGGCAATCCCCATAGATTCGGAAACGAACGACAGGTACTCAAAATGGCAGGGCTCGATCTTAGTGCTGACCGGAGCGGAAAAAAAAGTGACACTATCCCCGTCATCTCCAAAAAGGGGAAGGCAGATCTCCGTCACGGACTCTATCTGGCAGCCCTTTATGCTTCTACAAAAAATGTCCCCTTCATTACTTACTTTACCAATAAAATAAAAGGCAGAGAGCGGGAGGCAGGAATAAGAGGCAAGGTGAGAATAAAGCTCGCCGCAAAGCTCCTTGTGATTGCGTGGACGCTTATGAAAAAGAAGGAGGCGTTTAATCCAGATTGCATAAAATAAAAAAAAGAGAATAAGACCGGCGAGAGAGCCCGCTTCAACCGTAGTGGCATATGACCACGAGAATTACAATACAGGGCCTCTCACCAGAACCATGCAGCCTGGATAAAGGATGATCGGTGGCCAAAGCGCATGCCGGATAATGATAACGATGAGGTGCGGGTTCGCGGACTGCGAGAGAAAGACGCCGGGTATTAGGATACGGGCTACCAAAGGCAAGACCAATAAGAGAGGTGCGTGCTCGCAAGGAACAGATGAATAAAGGGTTGATATAATTAAGACTTTGTTTTTTTGATATTAGTTATTGACAGGAGGATTATAGGATGTATGCGGAGATGCAAAGTGCATGACACTGCTGCTTTTGTGGAATCGATACAGATTAAGTCATTCCATAACAACAAACACTTTATCTAGTCCGGTTCGGGTGAGATATCCCCCTTTCCGCTCCACGTTCCTTCCAAAAATACCCCCCTGTGACATCCATCACCGCTTTATTTAGCTCTTTGTCTTAAAATTACTTCCGTAATTCGAATATTGAGATATTGAGAGGCGAGGACATTTTGATTACAGTAAAAATAATGTTTTTCTTTCTGACCCTGCCCCTCATCCTTGGCCTTTCTCTTGCCCACGGAAACGAGACCATAACGGTAAATAAATCCTTCAACGGTAGGGAAATCAAGGTGAAGGTCGGCAGTACAATCCGAGTCGAACTTGAACACGCCGGAGCCGCTGGATACACATGGGAAATTAAGGACCTCGACAGCGAGCATTTTGAAGTTGCGAGTATCCGGACACCGGAGCCCTCGGAGAAGCCTGACCTTATTGGCGGGCCAGTAAAGAAGATATGGCTCATCCGGGCAAAAATAAAAGGAAAATGTGAACTAAAATTCATCTACTTCCGACCATGGGAGGGAGTAGAAAAGACAGTGGACACGTTCGTCATGAAAGTCCATGTCCTGTAGCGTAAGAAAGGAGGAAGGTATAATGAGAAAAAGAGGAATGATCACGATTTATGCTACCCTGGTGCTTGCCGTATGCGTCCTATTTTCTATGGACGTCACAAGAGCTTTTGCGGATCCCCGTGAACTTGATGAGATCAGGAGCGCTATTAAGGCCAAAGGTGCAAGGTGGCATGCCGATGAGACATCGATCTCCGTACTGAACGTAAAAGAGAGAAAAATGCGCCTGGGCCACAAGGATGATCTCAACCTCGAAGCTCTTGCGGGAGACACATCGCAGCCAACCCCTCTTGCAACGGTGACAGGAGTGCCAATCCTCGACTGGCGAAACGTGAACGGGTTGAGCTATGTTTCCACGATAAAGGACCAGAAATCCTGCGGGAGCTGTTGGGCCTTTGCCGTTACTGCAGCTCTTGAGTCACAGGCGATGATCGGAACTGGAGGACAACAGGTGGATCTTGCAGAGCAGATACTGGTCTCATGTAGCGGGGCTGGGAGCTGCTCGGGAGGATATCCAGGTAGCGCCTCCACTTATATCCGCGATGTGGGGCTCCCCCTGGAGGGCTGCTTCACCTACACGGCCACTAACAATTCCTGCTCCAACGCATGCGCGAACTGGCAGGCTGACACATACAAGGTCAAAGGCTGGCACACAGCGAGTACTTCAGGTACCCCGAGTATCAGGGTAGAGGACATAAAAAACGCCCTCTATACTTATGGCCCAGTGCTTGTAACCTTTTACGTGTATAACGATTTCTTCTCGTACCGGAGCGGTGTTTACAGTTACACCAGCGGGTCTTATGCCGGTGCCCATGCAGTACTGGCTGTCGGTTATGATGACACACTGGGGGCCTTCATCGTGAAGAACAGTTGGGGTTCGGGCTGGGGTGAAGCGGGTTACTTTATGATCGCCTACAGCGAGGTGGGGGGTACCAGCAACTTCGCGTATTCCGTTCTTGCATATGACGGTTACGGCGACAGCCCTGCTCCTCCGCCTCCAGAGCCTGCGACCTGTACCTACGCGATATCCCCTACAGGCAAAACCTTCAAGGTATCAGGCGGCACCGGCAGCTTTGCCGTGTCCACCCAGAATGGCTGCGTTTGGTCCGCTTCAGAAATGTCAGACTGGGTCCAGATTACGTCTGGCTCAAGTGGAACGGGCAGTGGCACGGTTTATTACAGTGTAGGTTCAAATACTGGATCCGCTCGGACGGCAACAATCAGCGTCGAGAGCCAGAGTTACAAAATAACACAACAACAAGTCAAACGAACAAGAAAGTAAAGAATTTGCAAAAGGAAGTTAAAGACCTGTCTCCCGGGGGCAGGTCTTTCTTGCACGGACTGGGTGACCTTTCTGCCGCCTAACAGGAGCATACTTTATTTCTCTTGCTTTCCTGCCGTTGAAAATCCTTAAGTGCAAACTTAGATTATGTTATGCAAGATGCTGCATTTCTATCGGTAATACCCAGTCCTTTATAGTATGCCCAACGCTTGACTCGTTCACTTGTCAAGAAAAGTTTACCTGGAGTTTCCTGAGTTTTTTCCACTCATAATCCGTGAACGCCCGTAATCAGTGTCTCTGTGGTTTTTGTCATCTCGACCGATTCATTTTAAAATGAAGATTCCTGACTTTTTCCTTCTCTTCTGCTATAACAGGTTGTAAATACTTGAGATGGAGATGCCATGACCCGTGACTCCAGAACTGTGGCTGCGATCAAAGGACAGATGTCAAAATACTCAGGAATCATCTCAAAGAACCTTTCAAAAGCCAAACAAAGACTGGTCCGGGAGATGCTTTACGGGATACAAGCCGGCAAAGATATCAAGCTCTCCTGTATCACCAGGGCATTAAATGAATCCATCCCTCTTCTCAAGACAGAGGACCGGCTCTCAAGGAATCTCGATGATTGTGATTTTACCGATACCATCAACAACGAGATAGTAAGGTTGGGAAGCAGAAAGGTTCTCGACGATATGGTTATTGCCATCGATCCCGGAGATATCAGGAAGAAATATGCTTCCAGAATGGAATATCTTTGCAAGGTCCATGACGGAAGCGAACATGAAGTAGGAGATGGCTACTGGCTCTGCAAAGCTGTTGCCGCAGATATAGAGCATAAAATGGTTATTCCCCTCTATCTGGAAGCCTACTTTCAGGAAGCCCATCGACTTTAAAAGCGAGAATGACCAGATATTCAAAGTAATCGATGCCGTGAGCAATCACATCGGCATGAAGGGTATCTATGCTGTTGATCGGGGAGGAGACCGGGGTAAGCTTTATAATAAGTTCCTTGAAAAGAAGAAGGAAAAAAGGTTTGTCATCCGCCTTACTAAGACAAGGGACCTGGTTCATAAAGGAGTGAATAAGAACTGTCATGAAATGGCCTCGGCGCTTCCTTGTCCCCATGAGGCGGTCATTGTCAGATATGAGGACGGGAAGGAGCGGAAGATTACCATCACGTACAATGTGCTTCCGGTAAGGCTGCCCAAACATGCCTATCCCCTGTTCCTTGTTGTTGCAAAGGGGTTCGGGAAAGAACCGATGATGCTTCTCACGAGCTGTCCGATAAAGACAAGAATCAAAGAGACCATCTGGCGTATCATAGAAATCTACCTGACACGATGGAAGTGCGACGAATCCTTCCGGTACATCAAACAGTGCTACAATCTGGAGGATATACGGGTGCGCAGCTATATTGCCATACGCAATACAATAGTCCTCATTCTTGCTGTTGCCTACTTCGCCGCCGTCTATCTGGGAGACAACCTGAAGTTGAAGGTCCTTGTGGAAAGGATCTATCTTGTCTCAAAACGGTTCTTCGGGGTTCCTACTTTCTTCAACTATGCTATGGCTGACGGTCTTTATAATCTTCTCTTCCCTGATAAGACAGGAATAAACAAAACGATACCAAAAGCGAAAAGACCTGAATTCCAACTGACATTCAGCTTCTGGGATGAATGCGGGTAAAAAAACTCAGGAAACTCCAGGTTGTATTATCCTTGACGAATATCTATAGTGCGAGTATTTGATAAATTACGACTTGAGACATTTGCCATGGTAGGTTGTGGGCTGGCAAGAATAGGTTATTGTTTTTGGATCTTCATTATCTCTACCACGTCGTTTACAATCAGCCATAAGGTTACTACACCTTGAGAATTGCCGACAGATCTTTTGCATTCCAGGCTCCTAAATCGAGGCGGCAATAAGTCCATTTCCACTTTTTGCTCTCAGCCCAATACATGCAGATAACGTACTTTCCGTTTTGGTTTCTAAGAACAGTACCATCAAAAAAAATATGGTTAGCGTAATCCTTCGTCCCCTTCCAATGTTCAGGAATAAGATGCTGGTTTTCCCAAAACGTCTGAAAAATCTTGGCATCGAGACGGATGTAACCTGTTTCTTTTAACCGCTTCAAATGTTCATTTCCGCTGATTACTGCGTTACCCTGCAACATCGATTCAAGAACTATCGCTGAAAAATCTATTTCTTCTAACTTGGTCGACCGCTCATCCTGTTCCTCAATCTCTAAACCTTTGTGGTGAGCAAATTGGGCGGGGTCAAATAGTTCCGTGCGATTAATCCTGATAATTGTTGGCCTTTCTGTCTCATCGATACTTTCATTTACATACTTATCTAAACCTGCATCAATAATCGATTTCTCCATAGCTCTGAGAAAAGAGGTAAACTGCTCTCCCACTTTGTTACTATGTTGAATAATTAAGTCCAGTCCTTCTATATCGACAGCATCCAGGTCAACTGTTGCGGCGAGTATGTTGATGATTTGTTCTACCTTATCCGCTTTAGACTTCCTAATATCTAAAGCAGGTCTTATATCTTTTACTTTTTCTGAACCCATGCTTCACTCTTTACTTAGGTCCAGATGATTGTGTTCGAATAAATATGCCATAGTGATATATCTTTTTAACATGTTGTTATAGATCATCATGCCGCGGATACAACAATCTATCTCCGATATAAGCTTACAACATTTGAAGTCCTTTGGCTACACCAATTCGTTTGCATTATAACGGGGCTTGGGGACGCCTTTAGACTCGGAGATACTCTGTTCCATACCGTAATAAAAGATTTGTGTCTGAGGGTTGTATGCTCACTTCGTAGGTCATATCGACAACACTGTGTAAACGCTTTGTTTCCTGCAACAAACACTGACAGCCTTTCGTGTATCATAGCAGCTTTCAAGCGATAATAAACAAACAGAAATGGGGATCCCCTCTTGAGCGCACAAGTTCGTTGTGCGATAATGATAAAGAGGAATATATGTCGCCAGTGATTATGCATGTGATTGGCGAAGGAAGTCACCATTGAGAGGCCATAATGATGAAGAATGACAATGTATCATCACCTGTTCCGTTTTCACAATCCTACTGGGTTGTGCCCGGAAAACTCCTTGCTGGATATTATCCAGGGGATCTCAATACCTTCCAGATGGAGGCGAAGCTGAAGAAGCTCCTCGGGGCCGGAATCAGATACGTAATCAATCTCATGGAAGAGAATGAACGGAAACAGGGTGACCCCTTTCCGTCCATCGAGAATGCCATCGTACGCTATGCCAAACGGGTGGGGATCAATGTAACCTGTGTCAGAAGACCCATCAAAGATGGTACTGTTCCAACCCTTGAGTATATACGGGACATTCTCGATGAAATCGACAACGCAGTCTCCCAGGGTAAAAGTGTCTATGTTCATTGCTGGGGCGGAAAGGGCCGTACAGGAACCATTGTAGGTTGTTACCTTGCACGTCATGAATACGCACAAGGTGAGGACGTTTTGAAGCTTATTCAGAAGCTTAGGCGCCATGACCCAGAGTACTATCGTGCTTCGCCCGAAACCCCTCAGCAACGAGACACGGTAACCAATTGGCAAGAAGAGCGATCCGTGAAAGAAAAACCAATGAACGAAGAAGTGCCCGCAAGCAAAACGGGTGAATCTCTCCTTGAGAGTATTTCGCAACTGAAGAAAAAAAATCTTCAATTGGAAACAAATAACATGAAACTGGAGAAGCAGGTTCTTTTGCTTCAAAAGCAAAATGTTAAGTTGGAGCAAAAAATTATGGAACTGCAAAAGAATGCAGACAAAAACAGTTCTGCCAGTAATCTTGGGGCATGACTTAGACAAGCTCGTGCCGAATTAGAAGACAACAAAAAAAGATGAATAGAATAAAGTATCGCAGAACAAGGAATTGCTCGAATGCGACAGAATATCAAACCATTATGATTTCCTATCACCGTTAATGTATTTCTTCATTGTCTTTCCTCGCTATCAGTAGGGCTGTTGAATTTTTGCGTACTCTGTTTCTGCCCGTAATCCTTGATATTAAAATCAACTTCGACTAACGCTTTGTAGATACTATACGTTCGCAATTTTTGCAATCAACCACTTTTGAAAAATTGTTCGGGGAAATTTCACTGATGTCTTCCTGAAAGTGAGTTTTTCTGGGGTTTGCCGAATATGCAACATTACAAATGGCATTCAATAATTCTTTAGGAAGTCAATCACAACGCTTGCCTTTTCGCCTTAGAAGCGCTCCATATACGATGGTGATTTTCTCGCAGGATGAATAGACTCCTAATCCCTGTAGCAAAAAAGACGACAGACTTCTTAATGTGGAAAACACTACAAAATAATTGTTGGTTCTGTGACAGACAAGAAGACATGTCTGGTATATTGTACTGAAGGTAACCCCCCCTGGGGAGATAGGGAACAACGAAAAGAAAACGTATTACCTTCACATTCGAAGCGCCGGAAGCAAAGAGCGTTCACATTGCCGGGAGTTTTAATAATTGGAATACGCATTCAGATCCGCTCAGCCAGAGTAAAGCGGGAAGGGTAAAGGGTACATGGAAAAGGTCCTTCTACCTGGAACCAGGTGTATATGAATACCGCTTTATTGTGGACGGTGTGTGGCTTGATGACCCAAATGCTACAGAACTGTGGACCAATGAGTTCGGCAGCTTCAACTGTGTTGTTTGGGCATGACGTATAAAATAATTGTGGAGGCACAAGATCGTGGAGAGCTTTCAAAAACAACCCCAGATCAAGAGCCTCCCCGTGTTCAGCATCTATCGGAATCTTAGATTACAGGTGACAGCATCGCCCACTCCTTCCTTGTCATGGGAGTTGTGCAGCTTGTTATAGAAGTAAAAAAAGGAGGATAACTAAATGTTAGGATTAGGAATACCGACGCTCTTTATTATCGTACTAATCATTTTCTTTCTCGCAAGCGCCATAAAGATTCTGAATGAGTATGAAAGAGGCGTAATATTCAGGCTTGGCAGGGTCCTCGGTGCTCCAAAAGGGCCAGGACTCATTATTCTCATCCCCATCATCGACAGGATGACCAAAGTGAGTTTGAGGACCGTCGTCCTCGACATACCCCCACAGGATGTAATCACAAAGGACAATGTCACTATCAAAGTGAACGCCGTTGTCTATTTCAGAGTCATGGATCCCCAGAAGGCTATCCTCGACGTGGAGAATTATCTCTACGCAACAAGTCAGCTCGCGCAGACCACGCTCAGGAGCGTCCTCGGCCAGGCTGAACTGGACGACCTTCTGTCCCGCAGGGACCAACTCAATGAGAAACTCCAGGAGATACTCGATACCCATACGGAATCCTGGGGCATCAAGGTATCTAATGTGGAAGTGAAGAATGTTGACCTCCCGCAGGAAATGCAGAGGGCCATTGCCCGTCAGGCAGAGGCGGAGCGTGAGAGAAGGGCGAAGATCATCGGGGCGGAAGGTGAATTCCAGGCTTCCACAAAACTCGCAGACGCTTCCGATATTCTTTCCAGAAACCCCATGGCGTTGCAGCTCCGTTATCTGCAGACCCTTATCGAGATTTCCACGGAGAAGAACTCAACGATTATCTTCCCTATACCTATAGATTTTCTGAAGGTATTTATGGACAAACCCGGTAAATAACAGACAGTTTCATGGACGACGAGTTTGTGCTCAGCGACACCAAAAAATTGCCGACCCACTGGCCAAAATTAATAGTGGATCCGGTGGGTGCCAAAGCGAAAACCGATGACCTTAAGGCCATGATCGACAAATGGGGCACCGCTTTTGAAGAACTGGCCGCGGCCCCTGGAAAACCCGGCGCTCCAAAAGCAAAGTGAGGCCAGCACAGCAGTGTAACGATAAGCCGTACGTTTCTTGATGAATTATCAGCAAAGAGCGTTCTGTCTATAGTGATGGAGCGCTCTTTTGTCGTTCCTCTTGAGATGTTCCCTGATAGGAACACATTATGTCATGTTTCGCAGACTTAGCCACTATACAACCTTTCTAAGGGTAATCATTCGTCTCTTAGTGTATCCGATTGTCAACATTTGTAGGAGGTGCACATCAACGGTCACCATGTACTTCCTGTAGTCGAGTTTTTAGAACCCGCACCCGATATACAACATTACAATTGGAAATAAATTGAGATTTTATGAAGTTCTTGTTGTGGTTCTATGTAATTCCACTATACTTGCAAGTAGGGGTATCAAAAACAGGTAGACATTGCTCTCCTCGAAATAAGTTCGAAATGAGGGACACGATATGGACGAAAAGCAGAAAATCCCTCCTGTTAGTAACCGTGGCCAGAGATCAACTACCATACAAACGAACAGCGACCTGCATAGAGAAGCCGAAGAATTGATGCTCGGCGAGGAGTTGTTCCGGAACACTTTCGAGTGCGCTTCCATAGGGATGGCGCTGGGGGTCCGTGACGGTACATTCGCTTGCACCAACGCTGCTTTTGACAGGATGATGGGCTACGAAGCGGGGGAACTCATCGGTGTTCACCGGTCGACCGTCACGCCTCCCGAGGATGTCGTCGAAAACGAGGAGCGGTACCGTCGGTTGATCGAGGCCGGGCTGCCAGGTTTGACCTATGAGAAACGTTACGTGCGCAAGGATGGTCGTGTCATCTGGGTTGATATGAACGTGTCCTTCATTCGAGATGCAGACGGTAACGCCAGATTTTCCATCATCATCACCCGTGATATTACCGAGCATAAACTGATGGAAGAATCCCTGAAGAAAAGCGAACCACGATTCAGAGCCCTTTCAGAGGCGTCCCTTGAGGCTATCGTGTTTATAGAGGACGGCGTTATCGTTGATGCAAACAAAGCCTTGGGTCATCTCTTTGGTTATGAGGGCGAAGACCTCCGGGGGAAGCTGGCAACAGATTTCATTGTACCTGACCGGCGGGCATTCACGGATGAGCGAATGCAGACTCGGACCGAAGGTCCCTACGAAACCTTTGGCTTGAGAAAAGATGGCAGTGTGTTTCCCATCGAAGTGAACGCCCGCGAATTTGAGCACGACGGAAAGAGCCTCAGGGTATCGGCAGTTCGTGACCTCACCGATCGAAAAAAGATAGAAAAGCAGCTCAAGGACTATCAGGAACACTTAGAGAAGCTCGTGGAAGAGCGAACCATTGAAGTAAAAGAAAGCGAGAAGAAATACAGAGATATCTTCGAGAACGCAATGGAAGGGATATATCAAACAACCCCTGAGGGCTGTTTTCTGACGGCAAATCCGGCCCTCGCGCACATGTATGGATATGAGGACCCGGAGGAGCTCTTACAATCCATCACGAATATTGCAACCCAAATATATGTGGATCCGGAGCGTCGAAAAGATTTTATAAACGCTAATCGAGAAGGACGGATTTGTCCAGGATTTTGAAATACAAGTGCGAAGAAAGGATGGCTTCACAGGATATGTATCCATTAATGCCCGTGCAATAAAGGATGAAAACGGAAGAACACTCTATTTTGAAGGCACGAATCAGGATATTACAGAGAAAAAGCTTGCGCAAGAACAGTTGATGTTACAGCGAGACCTTGCATTGAAGCTTTGCCAAGATGGAGAGCCTGGAGGAAGGCATGGCCTTCATTCTTCAGACGGCCATCACCGTCTCGGGAATGGAGTGTGGCGGAATTTCCCTGAAAAACAACGAAACGGGCGGATTTGATCTCGTCTCCTCCATTAATTTCACGAATGAGTTTCAGAAAAGAGTGGAGCATGTCCCGGTTGGATCATTCACCTGGTCACAAATGATGGAGAAGAAGAGTTTCCATTTTCGTCCGGACAGAAATAAGACTCCCACCGCCCTTGAGGAAGGGTTTCAATTTGTTTCAGTAATGCCGATGCTCCAGGGGGATCAGGTTGTTGGTTTCCTGGCCACGGCTTCCAGGGTTCTTACGGAGATTCCGGAGCGGGTTCGCATCGGTCTTGAATTCCTTGCGGCGGAATCGGGGAACATTATTGCTCGTATCCAGGCCCGGGAACTGCTTGAGGCCGAGGTTCTTACCAGAAAAGAAGCAGAAAAGGCCCTTGAGACCGAACGTCAGAGTCTTGAGGAAGCAAACACCGCTTTAAGGGTCTTGCTGAAACACCGGGAAGAGGACAGGAAGGAATTAGAAGAGAGGTTGCTGGCAAACGTGCAGCAGCTTGTGATGCCCCATGTGCAAAAACTGAAGACGACTGTGCTCGATCCCGTCCAGAAAGTGACTGTTGGTTTTATTGCATCGAACCTCAATGAACTCATCTCACCCTTTCTGCGCACCTTACAAGGCTTCAACTTTACCCCCCGTCAGCTGGAGGTTGTCATCCTCATCCGGGAGGGAAAAACAACAAAGGAGATAGCACGTGTCCTGAATATGACCAAACAGGCCGTCGATATACAAAGATTTCTGATACGAAAAAAGATAGGTCTCAATAAGGCGAAGACCAACCTTCAGACTTACCTCCAATCCCTACAGTAGTATTAATTATAAGTTAATATTAAATTAATATTTTTAGTATATTGGCGAAAAACATACCTTCTTGTATAGTCTCTGTATAAGTTAACAAAAATGCTATAAAAGAAAGAAGTTAGGATTGTATGATGTTTTACCATATCAGATTAGCGCCCAGCAAAACCTGCCGTTTCGTGACGGTTCCCGTGTCTCCGTCAAAGTTACTGCCCTCGCACTGAAGCGGCGGGTTTTGCCTATATTTTGAAGGGATATAAACGGAAGCGAGCCATGAAGAACTTACATCTGAAAATGCCTCTATGAAGCCTCCAAGGGGGTTCTTCGGATTCCTACGGAGGCTTTCTGATTTGAGTCTTACCAATCATTGGTGGGAGCTAATGAACAGATCAAAAGGAGATATGATTATGGGGGGGTACAATGACGTGGACCGTGCTTTCCAAAACTTTGGTCCAGGACACCTACGTCATATAGACACGTCGAACACTCCACAAAATTCACTGAGGGCGTCTACGGTTGGGGTGGACAGAGATTATATGCAAAGGAGGGCGAAAGATGCTTATGCCAACCAGGATTCTTGTACCAACGGATTTTTCCGAGTATTCGGACATAGCATTAGGGCAGGGACTGGATATAGCGAAGCAGTATAATGCGAAGGCTTTTCTTCTTCATGTTACTCATGAGGAGATTCCGCACCGAATAGACGTCCTCGATGTTGTTACCGATGGAAAATTGTGGCAGCAACTTAAGGACAGTCAATTGGCTGAAGCTCAAGAAAGACTGAAGAATCAACTTGACAAATTTCCGCAGACGAAAGAGATGGAGGTAACCACCAATGTCCGTCGAGGCGTTCCTTACGCCGAGATACTGCTGGAGGGAAAGGAGAAAAAGATCGACCTGATCGTGATCGCATCTCTGGGGAGAACGGGCATCGCAAAATACCTTATCGGTGGCGTAGCTCGTAATGTGCTTAAGGGTTCCAAATGTCCCGTGCTCCTCACAAGATAGAAAAGAGGTATGGGATTCAGGGGTCTTCACGCCACGCTCTCTTGAACTGAAACCCGTCATTTGATTTACTCATTGTACGCTGTTTCAACCCATAATTATCATATTTGGGGTGGATGCCCTATGCAACATTCGTAGATACCGTTCTCCCTGTCAAGCACAATGTGTCGTATAATTCGGGTCAAATGGTTTCCCCGATTTCAAGATGCCAAAGATGATGTGCACCAGCTTCCGCATGATAGCACACACAATGACTTTGCCATTCTTTCCCTTTTCTCTCAAACGATGGTAGAAGTTTTGAATGATCGGATTGCATTGAATTGATACCAGTGCAGGCATGTAGAGGGCTTTCCGTAATCGAGCATGACCTATCTTTGAGAGCCTGGGCTTGCCCTTAATGGAACTGCCCGAGATGAACTCCCTCGGGGCAAGTCCTAAGAACGCCACAACCTTCCCAACCTGATCGCACCTCTCAAATATATGGAGTTCCGCCAGGATGGCGGCAATCGTTGCCGCGCCAATCCCCGGAATCGACTTTAGGAGAGAGCTCTTCGTGGTTAGGTCAGGGTCGTCCGTTATCTGTGCGGCAATCTGTCTCTTGAGGCTCGCTATTTCCTTATCCAGGTAAGCGATATGATTACTGAGCGAGGATCTGATGCTTTCATGGGAGACATCGATACGGTTCATCTCCTGGGTTTTTATACTGATGAGCGCATCTATTCTTCGTACAAGTGACTGCAATTCTTTCATCTCAGGTGACACTGGTATCCACGGTTCGGGATGCATGGCAAAACAGAACCGGGCTATGAGGCCGGCATCAACTTTATCGTTCTTGGTCCGCATAAGTTCGCTCTGGGCAAATCCTTTGATCCTGGCCGGATTGACGATGCTTACCGCGTGTTCTTGATTCGTAGAGGTAGGTCGCCAGTTCATCCCCATACGTACTCGATGCTTCCATGCACGCATGGATGCGCCCAACTCGCTGTTTTTCAATCCATGAGGACAGTTCTGTAAAACCTTCCCGATTGTTCTTAAAAACTTTATGTTTCAATTTGTCGTTGACCAGAAGCGCGGCATCGAACTTCTGTTTCGCAATATCTACACCGAGTATACATTCTGACATATGGTTCCTCCTAAAGGCAGTTTTTTCCGATACAGGCTCTGCTCGAATCAACCTTGCACATACAAACTCTTCCTTCAATGAGGAGGTTTACGATACCATACGAGTTACAAAGCAAAGCGTTGGGGAGGGGATCTAATCTACAAACCATGTTCTTTAGACATCAGGTGCACAACAGATTCACCCTCCCCATTGTATCTTAATATTCTGAGGTTATTAAAAACCACCGTGCCATTAATATCAATATACAAGGTGCTACAAAGTATCGATGTCTTCCTGAAAGCAATACCGCGGATGTTCCCGAGCATATGCACGCTTTCACGTAGTAATAGGACAACGATGTTATAGATGTCTATCTCTAGATCAAGATGAAGCATCCTCTCCCGGTCCAGTCGATTTTTCTTGCTCTTCCTTTTAATAAGCTGTTATGATTACCAATACAGATTCGTTAATTTTTTCTTGATGAAAACCTGAGACCAACAACTCTGACATACAGCGATTTAAGAGTATAAGAATGTAACAAAATGAAGATAGCTGTATATTTATTCCGACAGAAGTGAATTAGGTCAGTAAATAAATAATGGCAAGGATGGGATTCAATTCATGAAACGATTATGTAAGATCATAATTATTATAAGTGTTTTAAGTTTCTATGGATGTTATCCGGCCAATCGTATTTCGCTTATCCAGCCAGAACGTAAACTTGATGATATAAATGCTATGAATACTCACGTAGTACTATCGCAAAGTTTTTCCTTTAATGTTGGCTTGACGATTTATACCTTACCGTATGGATTTTATTACCCTGAAGGACAAGATCAAGGAGGGGGATTTACTACAGAGCACCCATTCCTATCAAGATAAACGAACTGTCAGGTGAAAAGAAATTTATACAATCAGGTATTTACCTGCAGGGAAAAACTTTGAAGACATCATCTTCTTTCGCTACATGGATATACTTCAATAATAATGAATCAATCAAAACTGAATTAATAGATCTATAAACTTGTATGGGGTTATGGTAATATCTGGTATCGTGAAGCTTATTATGGCAATTCTAAGTGAAACTAATGACATGGTACCGACGGCAAAAGCAGCGTTACATGCTAGCTTTATACTACATTTCTTTTGGTTATCCTTGAGTTATCATGGTGTACCCAACACAAGATTGGTAGGTGACATCAACAGTCACGAAGTACTTCCTGCAAGCGATAATCTGGCAAGGTTATGAAAACCTGATCATTTCAGATGGTAATTGGTACTTGAGAGCAAATAAGGAATAATCTTGCATTTCCAGGGAGAAGGGTCCATACTTGTCACTGCAAATCAACTCACAGATACACACACAATATAAGGAGATTAAGGATGGCAGAAGGAAAAGTTAAATGGTTTAATGATTCAAAAGGATTTGGTTTTATCGAGCAGGAAGGCAACGACGACGTATTCGTACATCATTCCGCCATCCAAGGAGAAGGGTTTAAATCGCTGGCTGAGGGTAACAGAGTCAGTTTCATGGTTGTCAAAGGCCCTAAGATTTCTATGTCTGCTGCGGATGTTCGTAAGCTATAAGATCTGAACTTCATTTTGCGCTTGAAAGCCTCCCATAGGAGGGGGTACTTTCCGTGAAATAATACTGGGTTTACAAACCAGCCACGCCCGTCATTGCAAACCCGCCAGTTCCGCGATGGATCCGCTAAAGTTGCCTCTCCAAACTCCTCCGTGGTAGCAGATCACTGTCTCAAAGTCGTATCGGACCAACGTGCCCAAAGACCTGACCGCTGAGGGCCAATCAAGACTCGCAAGTTTTCCAAGTCCAGCCCGAGCTTGCCGCCCTCAACTGAAAGAGCATCACCGGCGATAAGTGTTTTGCTTTGTCTTAATATCCAGCCAGAGATGGCCGGGTGTGTGGCTGGGGTCTGAATAACCGTGATTCCTCCGCAGAACGGTAATTCCTCACCGTCTTCCACAAGCCTGTCTACGTCGACTGTGAAATCGAGATAATCGAGTTTTTGTTGTTGAAACAAAGCTTTTATCTCTGGAGGATAGGGGCTGTCGGGAGCATCGGCCAGGGTGGCTTTGAAAGGTGGGATACGCCCTTCGATGTATTGTCTCTCTCCTTCATGGCTAAACAGAAGGCTTTTCGGGGCAACTCGTTCAGGATACTGCGAAGGCTCCCTATGTGATCACGATCATGATGGGTAATAATGATCTTGTCGATTCTCTCAAATGACGCCCCACCCTCCATGATAGCCTGCTTAAACTCGGAAAGTTGATCTGGAAATCCCGCATCAACAAGAATCGTTGTCTTACTGTCCCAGATCAACGTAGGATAGATGAATGTCTGCGCTCCCCGAATCATTGCCGGTATTTCGAGCATTTCAACACCTGTGGCTATCTTCATTGTTTCCTTCCTCCTCGTTGTTCATGGCAGCTTTCAAATGGCAATGACGTTTCTCTCCGCTGTGAATAGGCCTTCCTCGATTGACGTTCGGGGATCAACAGGTTTCCCGCAACGAATAGATGGCCAGCTGTCCTTCCATTGTTCTTTCCACCTCACCTTTTTCTTCAAGATACCTGAGGTGGGCGAAGTCTTCTCCTGTCGCAAAGAACGACTGTGTAACAGGGAAGGATCCCATGAATCGGCATCCACATTCCACGTCATCCGGGAGGCCAGTTCATAGATGTTACGGGCTCCCTTCCTGCAGAATGGAGAGCACTTCGTTATTCCGTTGCCGATGGTGTTCTTTTATATCCTCGATTCTCTTTTTTGGGGTTCTTAAAAAGGTTCCTGTGACCCGGCAATACCGTGTCGATGTCTAAGGCGTGCACCTTATCAAGGCTGGCTAAGAATTCCTCCAACGGATTTTCGTTATCAAACCTTGCCTGAATGCCGGGGGTAATATCCTTCAGTATATGGTCACCTGCCACGAGTATTTTTTTGTCTGGTTCGTACAAACACATGTGTCCCTTGCTGTGGCCCGGCGTTTGTACACACGTAAATCGGTACCCCCCTCTCTTATGATGTCCCCGTCCTCCACAAACTTGAAAGGGAGTGTGACCCCTAATTTAGTACTGACGTCCAGCATACGGCGGAAAGATCTTTTGAGGATCTTTCTTCGGGAAACCGCTCATATAAATAAATGCTTCAATATCCAAGAGACGAGCATCACTTCTTAGTCTTGCGATGGTCTGCGCTTCC